>DOAQ01000006.1 GCA_003506435.1 Prolixibacteraceae bacterium | reverse complement strand
AGGGGAAATATCAGGTCATAAAAACGAAAACCTTCCCATGTTGCGTGTTCCATTTGATTTGCCAGTGTTTCGAGCCAGCCGGTGCCCGACCATTCGGCAAGAACAGCAATCAGAGAGCCTCCGCCTGTGATCCAGAGCATATCGAACCCTCTCAGGGCATCCAGTGATAACAATCTGCCTTTTACCGGCGCTGATGATACTTTTGTTGAATTGTTCATTTAGCTGTATTTAAATGCTTATTTATACCATTGGTTACTTGAATTCAATCACTGTGTGAATTTTTAATTCCGGAACTATAAAATGAACCATCCCATCTGCAAAATCGAAATCAACTGAAGCGCCGTCAGGCTGCAAAACCACTGTTTTTGGTTTTTTGTCAGTAACTACTGAAACTTTCAGGTTCTGTAATGCCGGAATTTCGTCGATACAGCCTACATTCGGGTTGGCATGATCGCCGGAAGTGTTGATCAGGTGGACCAGCAACCGGTCGCCAATTTTACCCGGAACAACATGTACTTTGTGCGAACCTTCTATTTTCACCATTCCGCCATCAAAAAACCGGTCCATGATGTCAATCAATATATCGCGGATGACCGGAGAAGTATTCGTTTGGTACGTATTGCCCAAATCGGCATAAATCCCGGCGGCCATTCCTTTTCCATAATTTGAAACCGTTACGGCAGTTCCGTTCCTGTATTGAAAATCTGTTGTGGCATAAAATCCGGCAATTGGTTCTGTGCCCGGTAAACAGGTAATCCCCCGGTATTTATTATGAACCTGCACGAATCGGTGGTCGTACCCCATACCATCTTCTCTTTTTTCAGTTGGCTTTACTTCTTTCACCCCCAGAATATCGTCGAACAAACGGGTGCCATTGGCTCCAATCACCAACAATCGGCCACCGTTTTTCACGTAATCTTTCAGATCCGTAATCATTTCGGGTTCCAATACTTCCCACTCCGGAACCACAATCACCGGAAAGTCGTTCATCCGTTTTTTCATCTGTGCGGTCATTAGCACTTCAACGGCATGCTGGCCGTCCAGCAGGGCACACAAAATTCCTTCCTGGCTTTTGGTATCCCCATGATAGACCACATCTACCTTGTTTTTCCATCCCGCTGTCGAATAGAGCAACCCAATTTGTGGAACAGGTTGCATTCCTTTGCAAAATTCCCTGCGGAGAAGCATAAAATCGGCTACTTCTTTCATAATACCGAAACCATCCCGTTGAAACGAAATGTCTTTATTTTGTCTGAAATATATCTGGAATCCCCCCCCCATACTGATTACACCGGCTGCTTCCTGACACAACTGAAGCGCCGTTTTGGGCGTAACCATCGTGTTGGTGGTTGACCAGTCGCCGGTAAAACTCCAGGCCATCAAATCCCAGGGTTTGCCTTGTCCGGCCAGGCACCTTCCCTGCCATGCGGCTGTATTGACCGCATTCTTGGGTGTAAAATCACCGGAAAGAAAATCCAGGTTAACAGTTACCGGTTCGGGCATAAGCGAACTGAATGCCCAGTTTGAACAGATCTGAAAATCCGGAGAAAAGCGGTGAAGTTCATCCACATAATGATTCAGGTAAGCGATAAATTTCTGTCGGTTAAATTCCAGAAATGCTTTGTAATTTGGGTCTTCTTTCGAGCGGGGAATCACTGTAACACCTGCCTTTGCGGTAAATTCCTTCAGTGCTGCAGGCTGGTAATCAGGATGTGTCGACCAACATTCTCCATCTGTCCAAATGCCATCTACATGATACTTCTCAATCAGTTCTTTTATTTGGGGAATAAGCAATTTATCTACATAAGGCCCCCATAAACTGGTATTTTTTCCATCCGGTTTTCCATCCGGTCCAAATCGGGCTTCCTCCGGATTTAATGTTGCATAGTTTTTATCCTGAACACCGGAATAATGCATGAACAGCGGAACATTATGTGCGTCGGTTACTTTGCGAATTAATGCCAATGGGTCCTTGTCGTAACTCACCGCCTGCTTCCCCACCTCTGTTGGGTAGGAACAAATACCCGGATGCCCTTTGCAATCAACCTGGATAAAATCGGGACGGGCCAGATTGATTATCGAATCGACCATTTCTTCGGTTAATGTGGCTCCCAGATTTTTGTCACCCACCTCCACATGCCTGTCGAAATGCAAGCCCCAATACGATTCGGAACGACGCAGCTTGCGATCGTGTTTAAAAGTCTCCGGTTGATTTGAGGGGATAAAGCCCAGGTTTAACAAAGAGATAGCCAACATCAGAAATATCGCTTTAATATGGTTTCGTTTCATTGGTTTGATTTTTTATTCAAATTTTTCTAATAACTACCAAATTGTTGGAGCGTTTCCCACCATGCCATAATATTTTGTGGTGGAACCCCGTTTTGGATAATGTGGATGGGGGCAAAAATAAACCCTCCACCCGGCGCCAAATCTTCAATCCGGCGTTTTGTTTCGTCGCGTACCTGCTGTGGCGATCCGAATGGCATAACTATCTGGTTATCGCAGCTCCCTCCCCAGATTGTAAGGTCTTTCCCAAATTCTTTTTTGAACTTTTTGGTGTCCATATCCTTGCAATTGACCTGAAACGGGTTTAAAATGTCTACGCCCGCTTCAATGAGCAAAGGGATTGTTTCCATTATTGCACCATCGTTGTGGAAAAAGATGTACACTTTGGATTTAGCCTTCGACTTTATGAAATCGAACAGTTTTTTATGGTAGGGCCATATCAGTTCCTTATAAAGTTCGAGGGGGATGAGCATGCTGTTCTGGGAGCCTAAGTCATCGGCACACGAAGCTACCAACACATTATCGCCTATAGCGGCCAATGCCCGCTCCCAATATTGCATATTCACTTCCAGAATATGCTCCATAATGGCGTGTACCATTTTAGTATCTACCAGCATATCCATAAAAAATTGCTCATAACCCCTCATCCACATGGCATGTTCCCACATTCCCGAACTCATTCGCTCCAGGAACCAGGCTTTCTTTTGAACATTCACAATATAGTCGGCTTGTTCTTTGAGGCCCAAATATCTTTCCGGATCCAGGGCATCCGGCCACGGGTACTTTTCAATATCCTTACAGGTTTCTGCGGCAGCAAGGGGACTTTTGTACAGATCGTAATAATGTCCGCCTGTAACCGGCATCCGCCATCCCATTCCCCATTCGTCAATTATCCTGTCGTAGCCTTCTTCAATACCTAATTCCTGCTGAAGGCCTTTTTGTGAAGGTGGTTTTGGCGGCACACATTTCACGTCAATTTCAAGCAAACCGATCAGGTCGTCCCCAATATTGGCAATTTGTATGATTTTATCTTTTACCGTGACGTTGTCGGGAAGGCCGAGATATTTTCTCAGTTCCCGCAGCGCGTTTACATTGATTCCTGTTACCGCCGCGGCGCCAAGGTCAAAAGGAACATGGTCGGCTTCCTTGTGTTCAAGCGCTGCCTTCACCCGTTCGTAACTTGTATATTCCTTCATGCGTTCAAATCATTTTATTAAAAACCCAATAAACGAAACCTATGAAAACACAGTAAATAACGCGATCAATGCGATTGCAAGTAGTATTATCAGAACACGGACATCGCGTATTCCGGTAATTTTTCCTTTCACCGTTGCCAAAGGACTTTCCCAGGTATATTTTTCGATAACAAGCGGATCGGGCTTAGGTGTAAATTTACTGACAGTCAGATAAATGGCCACGCATATACAAAACAGCCACCAGGCCTGCATCATAAAAGGTATTCCCCATGATTCGGTCACGATTGAGGTACCCGACGAGGTAAATTTAAAATCGAGTATAAACACGGTTATCCCCATGATTAACCCGCAAATCAGTGTTATAAAGGAAGCATCTTTTGTGCCCTTTTTATAAAGGACCCCGAACAAGAGAACAGTCGCTACCGGGGGGGATAAGGCCGCCGCCACTTTGTTGATGGCTTCAAAAACACTGGAGAACTTATTTCCCTGAGTTGACCACAGCGCTGCAATGACCATTATACAGATAGCAGCTATCCTGCCGATATTTATTAAGCTTTTGTCCGAAGTTTCCGGTTTTATTCGTTTGTAAATGTCCACAGAAACAAGCGTAGATATACTGTTCAAAGCTGCGGCAATGGTACTCATTAAAGCAGCCATCAAACCGGCAGCAAAAATTCCTTTTAACCCAACGGGCAAAAGCTGGTCTATTAAAACAGACAAAGCCATATCTCCCGGCTTCGTAACTGCCGGAACAGCCGACCGCGCTGCATCAAAAATTTCCTGTTTAAATAAAATATATCCTATTATACCCGGAAGGATCATTATAAAAGGGGTAATGAGTTTTAAGAACCCTGCAAATACAGGGCCTCTTTGGGCATCATCTTTTGTTTTGGCAGCCAACACCTGCTGTACGATAGTCTGGTCCGAACACCAATACCACAAGCCAAGAATAGGGTATCCAAGAAATGCTGCATACCAGGTAAGTCCACTGCCGGAGACAGAATCAAAGTTATTGGCTGAGAATTCCCTGTTTATTTCAGTGGTTAAGCTGGCAATTGATCCGTTGGTATGTAAAACATCCATTTGCCCGGGCCGGACGAGTTGCATGAAATTTCCAATAAAACTTCCTGTCATTCCCGATTCATCCATAAAAACGCCAAGTTTCATTAAACCGGCAACGGTCAAGGCAACAGAACCAAAAATTAAAACCCCGGTTTGAAGAGCCTGTGTATATACCACTGCTTTTAATCCTCCGGCGAGATAATAGGCCAGGGTGAGTAGGGATAGTACGGTTATTGAGGTCCAAACGTCAATCCCGAGAAATTTTTGAAAAATTAGCGCACCGGTATAAAGGCTGAGCCCGATATGGACAAACAAGGCCCCGAGAATTGCGATGAACGCAAAAACAGTCCGCGAACGGGCATCGTACCTGCGTTCCAGAAATTCAGGCAGGGTTTGAATCCTGCTTTTAAAATAGTACGGAGCAAAAATAAGAGCCAAAAAAATCAATGTCACCCCGGCGAGCCATTCAAAACATCCCCACACCATCCCTTCGTTGAACCCGGACGAAGCAAGACCGACAATATGGATGGTTGAAATATTTGCAGCAAACAGCGACAAGCCGATCAAGGGCCATCTTAAATTCCGGTCAGCCAGAAAAAAGCCGTCGCTCGTGTCCCGTTTGTTCCTCATTTGAAATACCCCTATCAAGGTAGTCCCAATCAGGAATACAATGACAATTATTAAATCAATCGTGCCGATATTCATTTATATTACAGTTTGTTATATTCGTTTACCAACGGGTGCAGGATGGCTTCATCTTCGTCGATAACAGCAAACCTGCTTGCCGGTTCTGTAAAAACATTATCGGTATTGTCGTCGTTGATGGACGATACCTCACCCACAATCAGGTCGCCTGCTCCTTTTTTTGCCCAGAAAGTATGGTACACGTACGGAGTAAGCGTTATACTTCCGCCATGCTGAATATCAATTGTTTCTCCGGCTTTAAAATAGTGTTTAATGCCGTCCATGTAAACCTCCACATCTGCGTTCTTATCGATATCCCCTTTTGCATCCGAAGCATATAACTGAATCGATAATATTCCTCCGCCCCGGTTGATAATGTCTTCTGTTTTTACCCGGTGACAATGCATGGGTATTTTCTGCCCCTTTTCATGCTGAAGGATAATTATCTTTTCCGCGTAAGGGGTTCCGATGCTGTTATCGTTTACATCCCCATTCCGTATGGTGAAAAGAACGGCCCCGATTTCCTGAAACTTTCCGGAACCAAAATCGGTAATGTCCCATCCCTGCATGACCCGGAAAATGGTACCAATCTTGTCCTTGTTTTGTATCCATTCATCGGTTGTCCAATAGGCGAATGGCGGTAACCTAAAATGATTCTTTTCAAGCAGTTCCTTCGAAATTTTAATGGCTTCGTTTATCTCTGAGCGTTTCATACTTGTACTATTAATCTGCGTGAAAAACTTCTTCCATTTCGGCCCACCATTCCCCTTTTTTTGCCGTTTCAACAGGAACCTGGCACGGGTCGGTTTCTTTCAGCCACTCTTTGGTGAGTTCCGACAATTTTTCCATATCGGCATTGTAATCAGTTCCGATATATTCGTAATACGAATACAAATAGCCATCTTTGAAATAGATGGAGAAATTCCGCACGTTACATTCATTGATGGCTTTAATCACTTCCGGCCATGGTTCGGCATGAAGCTTTTTATAATAATCAAGCTTTTCAGGTTTCACTTTTATCACATTTCCGTACCGTTTCATAGGTTTGATTTCTTTTTGTAGTTGGTTATTTGCAGATTGTAGATCATCAGCAGGACGTTCTAAAGAAGATGAGAGGATGATATTTTCCGGTTCGAGCCGGAATTTACGTGACCGGTCAAAATAATCATCAAGCAATTCAATGTCGAATTCTTTGAGCATCTGAACGACACTGATATTGGGAGCCTTACTTTCAACAAGAATCGCGTCCAGTCTCCCGTCCGGGTCTGTAATTGTAACTGCATCGCCATACTTTTTTTTCAGATCAAATAACTTATCCTTATTATAATCGATGTGTACCAGTTGGCAGTCCAGGTTTATCCTTGCAACAGCATAATCAAAATAGTTGGTGTTGCTGGCTATTACTTCGCCCAAAGGGTTGCGTATTTCGGATGGGACTTCCCTCGAAAACATCGATCCGATAAAAAAAGATCTGCATGTGTATGCCCAATAAGACTGCACTAAACCTCCATGATACATGGACGGAAAAATGATGATATCGGGCTTTAACCCGACATACGTACGTCGCAACTCATCGAAATTCAAATCAAAGCAAATGGCGCAGCCAATAGTTCCGAAATCACATTGGATTAACGGCGTTTGGGCGCTTGCTTTCACCCCTCCCCTCATATCGCCAATCGTCGGGAAGTTCTTGTCGTAGATACCAGCGATATTTCCTTCTCTATCAACAATGATGCATGAATTACGCCAGCTCCCATCTTCCATTTCACGTCGCATACCAAATGCAATGTAACAGTGGTTCGCTTTGGCCTCGGATGCAAAAAAATCCTGTATCTGGCTTTTCCGGAACAGAAAATATTCATCCTCTTCTTCATCAGTCAGCCCCTGATACAAGTCACAATATTCAGGCAAGACAATCAGGTCCGGTTTATCAGGAAGAACCTGTTCCAGTTCCTTATGCCAAAATTCCTTGATCTGATCTACAATTTTCTGCATTCCCTGTGTCTTGTCCACCGGATGTGGTTTGTTCCCGATGGTGGCTATTGTAACATAGTTGGAAGCATGCAACGAACCAGTTGTCCATGCTAAAAGAATGCACATCAGAAGCAGATAATGAAGGTATCTCTTTCGAATAATTTCATTTTTCATTGCCAACCCTCCTTTTTATTTATCTAAACCTTTATGAATATTTTCTTTCGGTACATCCAATATACAATCAGCCACATGACCGTCATGGCACCCACAGCCTGGATAAAGTCATGACCGTTGGGGCCAAAAAGCCTGCTTAATCCGCCAACGAAGACATCGCCTATCAAACGGAAATCAAACAGGTGCGCCATCATATAAATAGCAATTGAATTAGCCCCGAACAGCACGAAGAAAAATGCCCATTTGGAATATCCCCAAATATCAATAATAAGGTATAAAAATGCCAGTAACAACGTTGATATCCCACAGGTTACAAGCACAAACGAGCTTGTCCATAATACCCGTATTACCGGGTAAAACTGGCCCCAGACAGTACCTGCCAATACCATTGCCGCACCGTAAATAAATAGCCGTTTTACTTTTTCTTTTTTGTCCCGGTTGCCGAAAATTATTTGACCCGCAAAGACCCCCAAAAGCATATTCGCGATAAAGCTGATTGTTGACAGCACCCGGCCGGATCCCGGACTGTGAAATGGCCCCAGAAGAATATTATCAATGTAAATTGCCAGGTTCATCTGTTTGGAGAAATGGTCACCTCCCCCGCCTGGAACAGGTATGAACACGAACAACAACCAGTACAGCAGCAGCAATATCCCTGTCACAATCATTTGTACCCTTGTGTTGGTATTCAAGATCAATACGGCACAAACAAGATAAGATATGCTGATGTATTCCAGGACATTATTGTACACCGGCATATTAGCAAACTCCAAATGCAGCAAATGCCCTCCTGCAATTAATCCCAGGATAAATAAGATCAGTGAACGTTTAACAATGTGACCGTATATTTTTTTGTTGTCCTTTTTTTCACGTCTGTTGTTCAGCGAAAAAGGCATCACCAGACCAACAACAAAAAGGAACATGGGCATGGCAATAAAACACAATTTTAATCCATGAACAAAAGGGTAGCTAAACTGGTCAGCAGCAGCTTTGGCAAAATCTTCACCCCATAACCGGGTGAATGTCTCAAATATTGGCGCACCACCAATATCCATAGATAATATTAAAAACATCGCGAAACCACGCAAAACGTCAATACTGATCTGCCTGTTAGTTTGTTCACCCATAATAGCTGTTTTTTATTTCTTTAATATTTACTCCCTCTATTTGTCATGTCCCTACTGTAATCTTTTGAATATTTTTATTCGCTATCAATTATCAACCATATTCCCGGTTTTAAGCCGTACTTCTCTTGACCGGTCAAAATAATCGTCAAGTAATTCTATCTCGAATTCTTTAAGCATTTGGATGACTGTTACATCTTTGGCTTCGCTGGATACCAACACAGAGCCCAACTGCCCCGGATCATGAATAGTCACATCATCACCGTATTTTTCTTTAAGTTTGGCCAATTTCTCCCAGTTGCCGTCCAGATGAACCAATTGCCGATCCAGATTTATTTTTGTAACAACATAATTGAAGTAATTGGTGGTGCTGGCAACAACTTCACCCAAAGGGTTTCGTATTTCAGACGGAATAGTCCTGAATCCCAAAGCCCCCACGAAAAATGAACGGCATGAATAAGCCCAGTAGCTTTGAACAATCCCCCCGTGATACAAGGAGGAAAATAAGATGATATCGGGTTTGGCTTTCTTGTATTTTTCCAGCAATTCCGGGAAATTTAGATCATAACATATAGCACAGGCCACCCGCCCGAAATCGCATTGGATGATTGGTACCTCATCGCTGGCTTTAATCCCGGATTCCAATTCCCCGATAGTCGGGAAGTTTTTGTTGTAAACACCAGCTTCATTACCATTCCTATCCAACACGTAACTGGAATTAAACCAGGTTCCGTTTTCAGTCTGGCGTTTCGTCCCAAAAGCAAGGTAACAATGGTTTGCTTTGGCCACAGATGCAAAATATTCCTTCACCTGATCTTTCCGTACCCGAAAATAGTTTAACTGTTCTTCTCGGCTCATACCTACAGGCCGGTCACATGCTTCCGTCAGAACAATCAGGTCCGGCTTGGTTGCAAGTACCTGATCCAATTGACCTTTCCAAAATTCAATAACCTGGTCAACAAGTTTCTGCGGTTCTTGATTCTTATTTATCCTTGGGCTATCTCCAATGACAGCAACTTTAACGTAATTGCTTGCCTCTGTACTGATATGGAAAAAACAAAAAAGTGTAATCAGGGCAGACAATAAACAGATGTTGTATTTGTTCTTCATTATCGTTTAATTTTAAATTTATATTGGTTATTATTCGAAGATGTCATTATCCTTTATCTCATTTTTGAACTTCTTTCAGATATAACACGGCATCTGTTCCTTTCCACGGAGCAGTAAAATCTACTTTCTTATCTCCTTTTATCATTCCGGCATCAGCCGTTTCGCCGCTGTCAGGGCGATACCATTTTCCCCTGAATGACTTGCTTGTTCCGCTAAAATCTATCCGGAAATGAATTGTTTTATTTGTATCCGGTGCGGCGCCAATTCCCTTGACCGATGCATTCGGATGATATATAATCAATTCGCTAAACCCTTTCCTCATCAGTTTCAGATAACCGTTATCAGTCCGGTTGTCCGTATCTGTTGCGAATCTGTGATCAGGGACAAATTCCGGCAAATCAATTTTTTGGCTGTCAAAAAACTGTGTGATGTATTTCGCTGAATTCAATCCGCTCATCTGATTTCTGAATCTCAGTTTTTCCTTGCTGAAAGGTTCAATGTATTCGAGCGAATCGGTCACAAAATAGGGCTGAAGCCTTGCCCAGCGCCCACCATAATTGGCCGAACCACCGGATAGAGTCCACGACCAGAAGAGCCACCTGTAATAATAATCAGGATTTAAAATTGAATAACTTATTTGCGTTGTTTTTGTATTTTCAAACCAGTCCTTTCCATTGGCCGTTTTCGTATTTTCATACCAGTCTTCACCGAGAAAAACGTGCAAAGGATACGATTCGTACAACGTAATTTGCTCCGCATCCAAGGCCATATTGTCTTCAATATGAATATAGCTGACCCATTTTATGTCTTCATCACTTATGAACGGGAATTCCTGGTAGCGGTTAGGCCCTGTGGAAATGAGATGATGCCAGGGATCGTTGGCTGCAAAATAATTGCCGATTTCCCGGACATATTCCTGATTATTTGGAAATTTATCCGAACAGTGCATGTCATTCACGATCAAATAAAAAAGTTGCGGAAAAGCGGACCAGCGGGCGATCATATAGCTCATTGCCTTCTCTCTGCTATTCTGCGGAACAGATTTCCATTTTTGGCCGGAATCGTCCTTGCCCCAGGTTTCCAGCCCAAAAAGAATGAACTGGACGTATATATCCGGGTAGTTGTTCAACATCCAGATCAGCCGTTCGTCGGCAGTTTGAAACCGTTCTACGTTCATTTTAGAATTATCAGACGCATCCCAGGGATAATTATCCATGGTTAAACCGGGGCAATCAGGATATGTTTCAAGCAAATACCTGTTGGCTTCTGAATTTTTATCCCAGCATTGTCCACCCAAAGAGCCTGCACGAACAGATGTTATCCCAAGTTTTGACAGGTCTTCGATGTACCTTTTCCATAGTTTCTCATTTTTATTGAAAAGCATATAACCTGTATCGCTGATATTCAGAAACCATTGACCATTATCTGTTATCCATGATTTAGGATTCTCAGGATGTCGGCGAAGCATACCCCGCAAGTCGGATTCTACTGATTTAAACATACCTTTTTGCATACTTAGTTCCGGCACTTCTGAGCAACCTGATTCCCATCTCCACGTACCTGTTTCACATACATATAAACGGGCAAGCCAGGTTTTACCACCATTGTAAAATGCATTTACTGCTATTTTTCTGTTTGAAGGGGCATAAAAAGTGACCTTGCAATCTATGTCAAACGGATTTGCAATGTCGCTGTTTGCCTTCAGAATTACTTCATGAACACCAAATTTTCGGGCCGTCTCATTGCCGGATGAGAAATTGTCATTTGCAACATACTTGTTCTGGTTCATATTGTCGCGAACAATATTCGCTGCAAACAGAACCGGTTGCATTAAAAACAAGAGGGAAACAAATAACAACGGAGTATGGTAAGAAAAAGGTTTCATTAAATTTATTTGTTTTTATAATTTTTTATTTTTGACTATCAAACAGTTATATTCAAACAACCGATTGCGTTGTAAAGATAAAAAATATCAGTTTCCCTGATGCAGAGGTTCATACTTTCACGAAATATCATATCTGTTTTTTATCGTCTTTTGCACCATCAGGAACATGCGTTTACCCATTTTCAAAAGTTGTTCCACGCGGACGGTGAAGCCGTTTCAACAAGGCGGTGAAGTTGTTCCTGTGACTCGGTGATGTTGTCAGAACAACTCGGTGATGTTGTGGCGACAACACGGCGGAGCCACCACAACAACACGGTGAAGTGCAACAAAAACACTCCGGGAGCCAAAAGAAAGTCACCGGACAGGTGGCTGTGTCAGGCTTTCAACCGGCTTCAACTGCGCCTTACTGATCGCTTCCGTTAGCTCCCTACCCGGATTGAACCGGATGTTGATCTTCGTCACGTTGGCGCTTGTCACCCCTTCCTTCGTATCGGAGCCTGTACCGCTCAGGGTCAGATGGAATGAACCCCAGTCCCCCAGTTGGACCGTACGGCCTTCGAGCAGGTTGCGGATCATTACTTTTTGAAATTGAGCCAAGGCGATTTCCGCTTCTTTCGGGTTGAGCGTAGTTTCATCTGAAATCTGCTTAGCCACTTCTTTTTCCGGTACCATACCCAGACTTTTCAAAACCGGGTACCATTTTTTCGGGGCTTCCGGGTTGGTCGGATTCCCCCGTTCTACTTTGTTATAAAATATTGCCATAATGAAAAAAAATAAATGAAACAACTATGTATAAAATTGGGAATCCTCTGTCTGCAATACTGCATATTCCATTATTTTATCACGTATACCGTCATCGTTTTTCCCGTAAATGCAGCACTATGTCGATCCCTTTCCAGGGCGCTTTAAATTCAACTTTACCGGTGCATTTCATACTACCGCCGTCAACTATTTCCCCGTTGAGCGGACAATACCAGCCAACCGTGTACGTTTTATTGGCCTCTCCAAAATCCACACGAAGATGTACCGTTTTATTTTTGTCGATCAGCGTATTGTTTCCCCCGCACAGTGCATTGGGATCGTAAATAATAAACTCCTCATATCCTTTTCTCATTAATTTCTGATATCCCTTCTCTTCCCGTTGGTTTAGGTCGGTAATCAACCTGTGATCCGGAACAAATTCGGCAAGGTCGATTTTCCGGTCTGAAAAGAAACCGGTTATGTATTTTACGGAATTCAGCCCTTTTAACTGTGCATTGTACTTCGCATGTACAAAAGTTTTTGCGGTGGCACCCTCATTCCACTCGCCTTTCGGCTGGAGGTCCCCTCTTTCCAAACCGCCCAACGGTTCAACATACAACAGGGTATCCGTTGAAAAATACGGATGGATTTTTGCCCATCTTCCGCCATAATTGGCGGACCCGCCCGATAATGTCCAGGACCAGAACAGCCACCGGTAAAAATATTCAGGATTGTACAGGTAATCTTTGCTCCGGTCGAGCCGGGTATGTTCGTACCAGTCCTCGCCCATAAAAACATGGAGCGGGTACGGTTCGTAAAGTTCAGCTTTGCGGGCATCAAGAGCGAACATATCTTCTATATGGATGTAACTGACCCAATCGAGGTCTTCATTGCCGGTGAACGGGAATACCTGATTACGGTTGGGACCTGTGGAGATCAGGTGGCGCCACGGGTCGTTGGCAGCAAAATACCTGCCGACCTCACGAACATAGGCTTGATTATTGGGATATTTCTCAGAACAATGCATATCGTTCGCGATCAGGTAAAAAAGCTGGGGAAAAGCTGACCACCTGGCAATCATGTATTTCATCGTTTTATTCCTGATATCCTGAGGAACTGCCTTCCACAACTGGCCTGAATCGTCTGTTCCCCAGGTTTGCATCCCAAACAAAATAAACTGGATGTACATATCCGGATAATTGTCGAGCATCCAGACCAACCGCTCATCAGTGGTTTGGAACCGGTCAAGGTTCATCTTACTGTTATCATTTTCATCCCAGGGGTAGTTATCCATGGTAAAACCCGCACAATCAGGGTATGCTTTCTGTAATAACTCGTTTATTTCTGCATTTTTATCCCATGTTTCGCCTCCCAATGAACCTGCCCGAACAGAAGTTACTCCAAGTTTCGACAGGTCTTCGATATACTCCTTCCATAATTTTTCATTTCTGTTGAAAAGCAGGTAACCCGTATCGTTGATATTTAAAAACCATTGCCCGTCATCGGTTTTCCATTGTTTCGGGTTACCGGGCGCTTTATGCAACATGCCGCGCAAATCTGAACCCTCTGCCTGGAAATCCCCTTTTAGCTTGTCCAGTCCGCTGTTTTCCTTACAAACCGATTTCCATGTCCAGTCGCCTGCTTCGTTGACATATACCCTTGCACGCCAGGTAGCGCCGCCATCGTAAAAAGCATTTATCTGCCACTGCTTCCCGGAAGGGGCATAAAAAACAACACGGCAACCTACCCCAAAAGGATTTGCCGCCACCTTGTTGGTTTGAAGCGTAATTTCATGGACTCCAAACTTTCGGGCGGTTTCATTGCCGGATGAAAAATTGCCACCTGAAACATGCGTGTCGGGGTTTACCTTGTTGCGAACGATATTCCCTGAAGACAGGGAAGGTTGTGTTACAAACAAGATGAAGACAAATAGTAACTGATTAAGATAAAAAGAAGATTTCATTGACTTTTTATTAATTGTAAGAGCTTATCCTTTGATTCTTATTTAATTCTACTTTTACACATTCGAAAAATCTACCTGTTTTTACCCTGAACCCTAAAGGGAACAGGTAGATTTTTCTCCTGACACCCCTTTAGGATGGGGTAAATCAGGAAAAAAATCGGTTTCAATTTTAATCTGTCAAAGTAGAATTAATTAACTTCCGGATTACCGGGTACATATTTTCAGCCATTCTCAAAAAGCCAAGATCGGTTAAGTGGGCGCCATCAACGGTCGGTTCAAAGTCATTCCCAATCAATTTGTCAGATTTGAGGTAATAGATATTGCTGTCGCCTTTCTTTTTCTGTTCAGCATAAATTCGCTTTAACGTTTCATTTTTTTGCTGAACCAGGGCAAATATAGTTTGATCGAAATACATGTGAGGGAAATGGTTATTTTCAACCAGCAAAACCGGCACATCAGGCCTTTTTTCGCGGATGATTTCCAAAAAACGGATATACTTTTCGTTCATCTGCTCCTCTGTTACATTGGAGATACAGTCAATCACAAAACAGGAAGCGTCAATTTCGGCCATTACTTCGGCTACCTCCAGGTCAAGCTGCCCGTTTCCGCTGAACCCCAGGTTGATAATCTGCCGGTCGAGCATCCGCGAAAGCAGGTTGGGGTACGACATTCCTGCCCGTGAAGCGCACCCTCCCTGAGTAGTGCTGGTTCCGTAGAACACAACGGGCTTGTCCTTCCGGGGAGAATCCACCTGTGGGTTGCCAATAGTGGCTGTTGAATCTACCCCAATTTCCAGATTGACCAGTCCGTCGTACAGCGGCAGATACAACATGTATTCCATGTCGGTGCCTTCCATGTGGTTTATAATAACCGTTTTATTTGTTTTCCCCGACGGACGGGCAACATTCACAAACTGCCATTTTCCGTTTTTCAGGCAATAAAGGTCAAGACCCTTAACCCCGGTAGGGGCAAAGTGGCTCATTGTCACATTGCCGGTAAGCTCCCATTTGGCCCCAATGACCGGCGAATTCGTCCGAAACCGGATTGCCAGGCCAGCGCAATTCTTTGACAGTGACCACACCGCCGGACGTGTTTTCCCTTTGAGTCGGACAGGCAAACGTTCATACCTGTTTTGTGTATCGGCAAAACCTTTCCCGATCAACGGAAATTCTGTTGCATTCACATATTTCAGGCTGTCTGAAACGGTAGCTATTCCTGTCCCGGACAAGGCAAAGGATAAAATCATTATCAGTAATAAATGTCTCATTATACTTTATATTTTGAATTCTATTGCAATACCAGCTTTTCAATGATATGATCACCTAAACGAACGATATAAAGACCTTTAGTAAGCCCTGACAGATCAATCGCCCCCTGGTTTTCTTTTAAAAATGCACCTACATGTTTCTGAAGCACCGGACGGCCAAACAGGTCGGTAACTTTTAACCATTCAGATTGATAGGTATTTTCGGAAAAATTGTCAAAACGAATGTGGACAATCCCGGTGGCTGGGTTTGGGTAAATTTTTATTCCTTTCTGATCATTCCTTTGGATTTGGAGGTTGCCTGTTGCTCCTGCCTTATACTCATAAGCGCCAATGTCAGGAGCTGTCCCCTGCGGAACGCTTGTGCCTATCATATCTGAAGTAAATGATACATTGAACCCGTGGTTAATCGAACTAAAGGCAATGGATCTCAACCGGTAATCGTGATTGGCATAGTACTGAAAATGGTTGGCGGTCGTGATCGTATCAATATCCAGGTTATGGTCATAGGTGGCAGCGCCGGTCAGTGACTTGAAATAATTATTGCGTGCCGTCGTTAAAGTGGATCCTGTTAAATTAATATTTCCATCGGACGTATTGTTATAAATTTTGTGGTTGCTACCATTCAATGCCATGATGTCATTGCCATTGTTATAGAAAACATTATAGTACATATCAATGTTATCCGCCTCAGCCGTCCCGTATTGGTCATTGATCCGTATGCCCCCGTTGGTTCCAAACCCTGTAATTATATTCCTGCGTATAATGATAGCACTCCCCTGATTTATCCTTATTCCCATGTCACCGCTTTTTAAGGAACAATCTTCGATAGTATAGTCGTGCATGATATTTGCTCCCGCACTTGATTTCCAAATAGTAATAGCCCTCACAGCAGTATTTTCAATATAACAATTCCTGATAGTAATGTGATCCGGGCCGTGCGGGTTATCGTTGAGTTCACAGATAATACCGTCATAATCGGAATCTGTTATCCGACAGTCCTCTACGGTAGTATAGTCACCTCTTATCTGAATCGCATGGGTTGGAGAATTGGTAAGCAATGTATGTCTTATTTTCCCATGCATTCCTGTCGTTAGTCTTATTCCTGATCCATTGACACTACAATTCGTAACAGTAACCGGCCCAACGCCAATTTTCATTCCCGAACTTTGGGAAGTGTCAATAACGCAATTAATAAACTCGTGTGGCCTTACGGCTGTTGAATCCGCGTAACTGCTTGTTGCCCCGACCCAGACTGCTTCTGATGCCGTTTGTTCATTATTAGTCATTGAGCAATTGTACATCCCGATATTACCGACCAGGCGTATCGCTTTAAAGGCATGATACTGGTAATTCCGGACATACCAGTCATAGAAATAAATATACTCACACCTTCCGCCCGTTTCGTTCCCAATTTCGCCGATGAATGTAAACCCCCCGTAATTATTACCGTTAAATTCCGGTCTGTTTCCGGTTCCATATGCACCAAAAACAGTAGGATGATTTGCAGAAGCGATTAAAGCCCTATATGAATTTGCTTCCCCTAAGATTACATTCCCTCTCTTCACAAAATATCCATAACCGACCGTTACCGTTAAATCATCCAGATCATTATAGGGTTGTGAGCGGGTCCCTGATTCCGTTCCTGAATAAGAGTAATCAATAAACTTACACCAGGAATTTTCCTTGACCCATATCCTGGCCGTATCCAGTTCATATCCTTCCCCTGAATCTGTTGTCCGGATGATCAATTTGACGAGGGTGTCCTGTTGAACAACCTTGCCATTGATCTTCGTGGCATCCGAAATAGTTATCAACCCTGAGGAAGAATTGATGGAAAAAGCGTTGTTGTAGTTCTGCTCGATCGAATAACTGACCGTCCCGACTGGTTGCCATGTCCAGGTTTTCATCCATGTCCCCACATGATCGTTTTGATAGACATTTTCCGGGATCGCATACTTCTGAGTAACAGATAGTACATAGGTACTGTCGTATTCAGCCCGGCAAACGAGCTGAACCAATACAAAAACAATTAGTAACATTTTTTTCATAATCAATGCTTTAAAATTTTAGGTTTAACGCACTACGAACCGATCTTTTAAGACCCATACACGTAAAATTCTTTATCTTCACTGAAATGTATGACTGTCCTGTTCCCCGCAATTGTTCCTTTCGGTACTGAAGGTTCGTTTGAACAGCCATATAGAAGAACTCGCCATAAGCAAAAGCAGACAAGAACAACTTTACATTGTCTCCTGCTTCCGGTCTATTGATCCAGCCGCTATACATTTCGGAGGAACGGTCTGCCAAAAGAACAGAACAGAGAATTTTGATTATCATATATCTTTTGCATATCTGTGTTTCACGCATAAGCCCCTATTTCAATACCAGCTTTCCCATCATTCTGTTTCCAAAGCAAATCAAGTAAAGCCCTTTGGGAATGCCCGACAGATCAATCTCCCCCTGGTCCTCTTTAAAAAATGTGCTCAAAGTTTTTTGAAACACTTGACGCCCATGCAGGTCGATAATTTTCAACCATTCTGATTGATATATATTCTCCGTGAGATTGTCAAAGCGGATATGGACAATCCCGGTGGCTGGGTTCGGGTAAATTTTTATTCCTTTCTGGTCATTCCTTTGGATTTGAAGGTTGCTTGTTGCTCCTGCCTTATACTCATAAGCGCCAATGTCAGGAGCTACCCCCTGCGGAATGCTTGTCCCTGCAATATCCGGGTTCGGTGAAACATTGTGCCCCTTATCAATAGCTTCTATCGCTGTTGGTTTAAGCATGTAATTATGTCCGACATAATCTTGAAAGTAATTGGCCGTTTCAATTCCGTCAATGTCAATATTGTTTGATTCAGTAGCCACGCTTGTCAATGCTTTATGAAAATTATTCCGTGCTATTTCTGAACTTGCACCGGTACAGTCGATTGTTCCATCTACTGTATTGTTATACAATTCAGCGCCGCTTCCAACAGTTAAATAAATCCCATTAGTCCCAAATCCTTGAACCACATTGTAATAAATATCAGGATTAATATCTTGCGTTAAATTTGTAATACCGTTAGTGGCTGCTCCATACCCAACAATCAAGTTTCTCCTTATCGTTAAATCCTTGGCTTTATTATATCGGATGCCTATACTGTTTGTTACTATTTTATTGTCTTCATATATATGTCCAACCGATATATTATCCTCTGATACATTTTTGTGCATAAAAATTGCCGCAAACCCTTGTCCTGAGAAATAGCAATTTTTTATTGTTACATAATCCGGGTGCATATAATACTCACCTGTAGGCGATGTCATCATTATGCCGGTAGATGAGTTAAGTAATCGGCAATCCTCAATTATACTGTTATGGTCTCTTAATTGTACGGTGTTATATTTACCGTATGATGCGGTGTTTAGTATACCGCTGTCTACGGTTGAATGTCTTAAAAACGCCCCAAAATTTCCACCTGCGAACCGTAATGGCGTACCATTGCATACACCGAACCGACTGTTTGTAACTATCGCAGGGGAAACGCCAATTTTTACATGTGAGGCTCCATCCGATACATTAACCCCAGATGTATCAAACTCACAATTAATAAATTCAAATTTGCAGTAATTGGTGGTGTCATTAAGGCTTGCTGTATTTATGGCCATTTGTCCCTCTCGGCCATTTTTATCATTATTATGCAGATAAATATTATAAAAGCCTATGCTTCTACTTTCTCTATTGTACTTTATTGCAGTAAATGTATAATCAAATATTTCTATATCATACATATATATATTTTCGCACCTTCCATTTGTCTGGTTAGAGGAGCTTCCGAAGTAAAAACATTCGGATCCGGACAATCCGCCAGTACCATCGAAAACCGGTTTGCGACCTTGTCCGTAAGCCCCTATAATTGTAGGGTGAACGGTGCTTGCTATATGGGTACTGATATTGGTATGTTCAGCATATTTTACTGTCCCCCGCTTTAAAAAGTAGCCGCAAGCTGTTTGCCATGTAATATCATCCAGATCATTGTAAGGGCTTGCCTTTGTGCCATCTCCATTTGAACCCGCTGAAAAATCTACAAATTTACAATACCCATTCTCTTTTACCCATATTCTGGCCGTATCCAACTCATATCCCACACCCGAATCAGTTGTCCGGATAATCAGGTTGATCAGGGTATCCTGCTGCACCACTTTTCCGTTAATTTTTGATTCATCGGTAATGGTTATCAGGCCGGACGAAGAATTGATGGAAAAAGCGTTGTCGAAATTCTGCTCCATCGAATAACTGACCGTCCCGACTGAAGCCCATGTCCAAGTCTTGAGCCAGGTGCCCACATGGTCCCCATTGGAGACATCCTCAGGTATGGCATACTTTTGGGCAACCGACAATACATACGTACTGTCGTATTCGGCACGGCACACAAGTTGGACCAATACAAACAGGATTAAAATGAATTTTTTCATGTCAATAATGATTTTTCCACTAATAAAACTTTAATCAAGCGACACAAATCCGGTCAGGGCCGGGCCTGTGTCGTTTGCTGATATTTAACCTTTCATTGTTATTTTTTAACGATACTTTTGGAAGTAATTTTGCCGGAATGGTCAATGAGTTTTAAAACATAGTAACCACTCTTCAATGTGCTGGTATTTACCTTTATATTGGAAGTGCCTGCTGTATTGTTCTGTTCCAAAACAGGTTGACCAAGCAGGTTGACCAAAACGATTTGCCGGATTTCCTTACTTCCGTTTATTGTAAGAAAATCGATGCAGGGAACCGGGAATACCGTTATGTCTGAATCAACCTGATTAAACGCACCCGTTGTAACTCTTGCACTTTTCAATAGATTGTAGATATCCGAAATGTCAGATCCGGCCAATTGGTAATCATAAATCCTGACATCATCCAGATTGCCATACAATTTAGCCTGATTATCAGTAGTCCTTCCAAGTAAAATGGTGGAATTTGTCACGAAATCGGTGCGGATGGGACTGCTGTTGCTTCTATTCACCCCGTTCACGTAAAAGTTGCAGGTGCCGGTGGCTTTGTTAACCACAACGGCAAAATGAATCCATGTCCCATCGGTATGATGGCCAGTAGTTGAAGTGGCTTCAAGTGTTGAACTGCCATTCCCGGTTTTAAACCTAAACTGCCCGCTTGGTGTGTACATGTACAGCCAAAAACCATTGGGGGTTTGCCATGTGCTATTGGCAGCCAGTGTCCGCTGTGTCGTTCCCGTAAATTTATACCATCCGGTTATGGTGAATTGACTTCCCAGATCGACCGTGCTGCAATCGGCATACAAAGCCGAACCGTTCAGGCTGATACCATATCCATCGGCTCCGGTTACATAAGATGGAGTTCCATACAGGGTCAAATTGTGCCCGTTCCCCGAAGCATCGTCCCCGTTCTGTTCGAACATCCAGTGCGCAACAGGATTTTGATATCCATCATTATCGGCAATGGTTACCGTTGCCGTAGAAGGTGAACCCACTGTATAACCGGTACCCGATGTCAGAGTCAATACCACCGTTTCATCGCCTTCATCTGTAGCGTCGTCGACCGGGGTGATGGTGACCGTTGCTGTTGAGCTTCCATTGGAAATGGTCACGCTACCCGTTAGTGATTGTGTATAATCTGCCGATGTTGTACTACCACTTTTGGCATAATTAACCGTTAAGTTACCCGATGTAACCGCTCCACGGCTTACCGTAAATGTCCCCGAATCCGGGCCTGTTTCGGAAGCATTGGCATCGGAGGCTGTAATGGTAACAGTGACACTTCCGGGAACATATTCATAAGCGCCGATATCAGGGGAATCCCCAACACTTGTTCCCTGTATGTCCGGTGTTAGGTCTAAATCAAGCCCCCCGTCAATAGCCAAAGTGGCCGTACTTTTTAACCGGTAATCCTTGTTGGCATAATCGGTAAAATAATTCGCGGTACTAATATCGTCAACATCCAGGTTATGGTCATAATTCGCAGCGCCGGTCAACGACTTGAAAAAATTGTTCCGCACCGTTTCTGTGGTCCCTGATAAACTGATAGCCCCGTCAACTGTATTGTTATATACCTCAGCGCCGCTTCCAACAGTTAAATTAATCCCATTGGTCACAAATCCATAAATCACATTGTAATAAATATCAGTATTAACATCTGCGTCTGCGTTTATAATTCCATCTGTGGCTAAAGTTCCCATACCCACAATAGAATTCCTTCTTATAATCAAATCTTGTGAATCCTTGTACCTAATTCCATATCCCTTTGTTTTTAATAAATTATCCTCATAAACATGACCTACTGACACATTATCGGCACTTACATTTTTATTCATGAATATTGAAGCATATCCTTGCCCATAGAAATAGCAATTTTTTATCGTTACATAATCCGGATGAATATAATACTCATCCGTAGGCGAGGTCATCATTATGCCGGTAGCCGCATTAAAAAATCTGCAATCTTCATATACTGAGTTGTGCATCCGGCATTGTGAGTTATTATAATAACCGTATGAGACAGATTCAATACCGTTATCAAAAGTGCAATGTTTTACTTTTCCCCCATGCGAACCATCTGCAAGGCGCAAACAATCTCCATTAGAAATGCCAAAACGACAATTGGTCACCGTTACAGGACTTGTTCCAATTTTTATGTGTGAAGCTCCAGAGGTAACATTAATGCCTGCGGTATCAAACTGACAATTGATAAACTCATAAGGGTCATACTGTAATATGTCCGCATAGCTTGCGGTGCTAACCACTAAATTGCTCTCACCACCTGTATCTTTATTGTTATTGTGCATATAAATATTGTAAAATCCCATGTTTTTACTGTCTTTATATGCATTTATTGCCTGCCATGCATAATTTCTTATCTCTATATCATACATATAGATATACTCACACCTACCATTGTACCGATCTGCTGAGTTTCCAAAAAAGAAGCATTGCGCCTGCGCTCCTGCGCCTGCTCCATTGAATGATGGCATTGCACCTTGGCCATACGCCCCAATTATTGTGGGGTGTGCTGTACTGGCAAAATGTGCCCTTATTGTAGTACTTTCTGCACTCTCAGAGGTACCACGCTTTAAAAAATATCCCAATCCAACGTTCCACGCAGTTCCACTCCCGATATTATCCATGTCATTATAAGGGGATGTCCTTGTCCCTGTACCACTAGAACTTGCATCAAGATCAACAAACTTGCAATACGCATTTTCCTTGACCCATATCCTGGCCGTGTCCAACTCATACCCTTCCCCGGAATCGGTCGTACGGATAATCAGGTTGATCAAAGTGTCCTGCTGAACAACCTTGCCGTCAATCTTCGTGGAATCCGTAATGGTTATTAATCCCGATGAGGAGTCAATGGAAAAAGCGCTGTTGAAGTTCTGCTCGATCGAATAACTGATCGTCCCGACTGATTGCCAGGTCCAGGTTTTCATCCAGGTCCCCACATAATCCCCGTTGGAAACATCCTCAGGTATGGCATACTTCTGAGTCACTGACAATACATAGGTACTGTCGTATTCAGCCCGGCAAACGAGCTGGACCAATACAAAAACAAAAAGTAACAATTTTTTCATAAGTTTTACAATTTGAATTTAGAACTACGATGCTTTGAACCAAACACTTACTTTCAATTCACGCATAAACAACTTTTCATATCCCGGAAAAATGAACGGTTTTCAAGATTCAAAAACCTTCTTATCCCGGTGAGGCATTTCTGCATTCTGTTTGATACAGAAATGCCAAAGGATGTATGAGGCTGTTTTAAAAAGTCTCAGACTAAGCATTCTGTCCTGATTTATCGGAATAGTTTCAGGATTCCCAATGCACTGAACATCCAGACCCCGGTCCCGGGTAGTCGGGACCGGGTGGACGGGTTCAGTGAGTATAATGATTTTTTGAGATAGCTCTCCTTATGGCAGGAGGAATCATTTATTTAAATGGTCTATAAATTAATTCCATGTTACCATTTTGGATTTTGTGTCAAATTCGGGTTCAATCCTAAATCTGTAGTAGGCAAAGGCCACAAATAGTCACGACCCGGATCAAACGACCGTTTTGAAGCATCCTGAACGACTACCATACTATCGGCAGTAAGCGCCAGTTTTAGACCTGCGGTATTTGGTTGTTCTTTGGGAAACAGTTTTGACCCCAATATTGATTTGGGCAGCTCGGTTTCTGCCATTTTCCACCTGATCAGATCCCAATAACGGTGCCCGCCTTCCATGGCAAGTTCTACCCTGCGTTCGGTCCGTATTTCTGTACGCATATCCAATCCGTTACTGGTTACAAAACTATTAGTCAGCGCAGGCATTTTTGCCCTAGCCCGGATCAGGTTAATGGATTTATTAAGGTCGGCATCGGAGATGCTGCCATTTAATTCGAATTTAGCTTCGGCATACGTCAACAACACTTCGCCGTAACGCATTACAATGTTATCGACAAAACTTTTCGCAATGCTATAATCTTCCGGAATAACGTATTTTCTAAATGAATAGCCTGATTTCCAAAATACAAAACTTGGTATCCAATTACCCCCTGTATAATTGTATTTTTTATTATAAATGGTTGCCTCCATCCGTAGGTCACGGTTTTCAAATTCCGTCAATGTGGTCTTTTGCTTTTTAAAATAGGGAGATTTATCCATCGGGAGTCCGTCAACATATCGGTAGGCATCTGCAAGGGCCCTGGTTGGACATGACCCACCTTGTGAACTAGCCAAAAAATAGTGACTTGATAGATTATTCGTATTGTTTACTCCGTATAACCTTACAAATATATTTTCTTTATTTGCACTGCCCTCTCCTTGATATTGAAAAAGATAATAATAACTCAAATCAGGATTCTGAGTGTATTTGTATAGCGCATACTTGGCAGAGTTCATTAAGGTTTCGCTGGCATTAACGGCAATATTTAAATGTTTTGCGGCATCACCCTTGCTATGAAATTTGTTCCTGGTTCCTTCGAACAAGCCAATACGTGCTTTGAGCGCCAGGGCAGCCCCGCTGGTAACCCGGCCATATTCTGCGGCCGGAAGGTTACTGACATCCGGCAAGCTTGCAATGGCATTGTCCAGATCGGCATACGCAGCATCGAGTACAATTTCCCGGTTGGTACGATGGGCAACTGTAAGCGTATCGAACACATCAAAAGTCTGAAGAATTAATGGAACGTCCCCAAACCGTTTGACCAGTTCGAAGTTAGCCCATGCCCGGAAGAAATAAGCTTCCCCCCGGTAACGGTCAACACCTGCCTGACCAGTAATTCCCGCTGATTTTTCAAGAATATTGTTGCAATTGCGAATTAATCCATAGTTGCTGTTCCAGTCAGTGTCACCCCCCGGGGCAAGGCGGGAACCATCGCTTATCTGGTTAAAACTTCCCGAAGGTACCCCATCGTCGGCATAATTTTCATACGTTAAATTTGTTTCTATTGCGGGAACAAATGAATATAAATAATTACATGCATCCCTTACATGGGTGGCATTGAGCCAAAAAACAGCATCGGTCAATTTGTCTTCGGGGTATAGGTCCAGCTTTTGGTCACAGGAATAAGTTATTGTCAATCCCCAAAAGGCCAATCCCAGAAAATAGTTTTTATATCGTAGTTTCATAATGTGATAATTTTATGGATTTAAAAAATAACATTAACCCCCATCGTGAATGTCCGGAACAAGGGATATACAAAAGTTGCCCTATTCTGGTTTTCCGGATCATAATAAGGATACCACATTTTGGTTTTTTCCCAAATATCCTGTCCGGAAAAATAGACACGGGCTTTTGAAATCGCAATATGCTTAGTCAATGACTGTGGCAGGGTATAACCAACCTGAAGGTTTTTCAACCGGATATAGGCAGTATTCTGTATCCAATGACTGGATACCAACGTATTGTGCGTGCCCCCAAAATAGGGCCTGGGAAATCTGGCGTCAAGGTTTTCCGGGGTCCAAGAATCCAAATGAACCGCAGAAGGTTTTTTCCCGGTGCCGATGTATGGATAAACAGACCTGGCATCCAATAGCATCATACGCTTACCCACCCCTTGCAGGAAAGCTGAAAAATCAAACCCTTTCCATTTAAACCCGAGATCGATCCCGAAATTATAACGGGGCGAAGGGTTTCCAAGGTAAACCAAGTCGCCATGGTCGTCCATACGGCTCAACCCTCCATTGATTCTCTCGTCGTCATTTAAATTACGGTATTTTATGTCGCCAACCCCGGTGCGGGTGTCCTGAAAAGCATGGGAGGTAATTTCTTCAGTCGAAGTAAAATATCCATCAGCCATATATCCGAATATCGAATTGTACGGCATCCCTTCAATAATACTGTTGGTTCCTGCAGCGACTGTAGATCGCCCGTCGTAGCTCAATATTTTATTCTGCGTATCAAATACGTTCAGGTTTGCCCAATAACTAAAATTAGCGGAGGGGGAATCTTTCCACCCTACCGTCACTTCCCAACCCCAGGTTTTCATATCGGCCACATTGTACGTGGATGTTGTAATCCCGATAATATTTGAAACCTGTAAAGGGGCCAGCATATTATTGTTACGCTTGATAAAATAATCGGCGCTCACGTTCAGCCTGTTTTTCAGGATGGAAAAATCGAGCCCTGCATTGCTGGTCTCTATGGTTTCCCAGGTCTTATCTGCCGAAGCCAGATATTGTTGATAATACGAAGTGTTTTTCTGATTATTAAACAGCGCATCTGGACCTTTCGAAAGAGTGGCTATATAATCATAATTGCCAATAACACCGTCAGAGTTTCCCAATTGGCCCCAGGATGCCCTCAATTTAAACTCATCAAATATTGGCAACAAGCCTTTAAACCAGGACTCATTGCTTAACCTCCACGCGGCTGATAATGAAGGGAAGGCCTGCCAACGGTTATCGGGGGCCAATTTTGAACTCCCGTCATACCGAAGACTTGCCTTCAATAAAAAACGGTCATCAAAATTGTATTCTGCCCGTCCGAAATAAGAGAGTAAGGCCCATGTCTGTATACCCTCGGAAACTACTGAAAGTGTCGGGTCCCCAAGGCTTAATGCAAACAGGTCATTGGAAGAAAGCGATTTTGCTGTGGCTGATACAAAATGATTTCGGTAGTCTTCGTACGCGTAACCTCCCAGTATATGGAAAGTATTTTTTTCTCCGAGTTTGAAGTCATAATCGGCCAAAAATTGCAGGTTGTTGCTCAAGATCATTCTCCTATCCCTGATGGCAGAATTAGGATAATTTAACCTTCCGCCAACTTGTATCCTGTTCCACATTTCTACCGTCCGATAGTTCCCATTTGAATTAATCCCCGTCAGGCCCGGACTATAAACAGCAGTCAAAGTTAACCCTTTCAATATGTCTTTTGCTTTCAGGGTAAAGACGCCATTAAATTCATCGCCCCTGTCTTTTACTTCACCTCCATCCTTCAGGATTGGATATGCCCTCGGATTGCTCGAATGATAAAAATACTTTGTATCGTTGCTTTCAGGTAAAAAAATCGGATAAATCGATCTGGCCTGGAACAACTGGTCAAACAGCAAAGTTATGCCATAAGTTGGTGATAATGTATTCGTTTGTCCGTAAGACATCCGGGTATCGAGGCTGAACGTTTTGTTTAACTGCCTGGAATAATTGAAGCGGGCATTGATACGGCTGGTTTCGTCAGGGCCTAATATAAATATCCCCTGTTGATGATAATACCCCAAAGACATAAAGAACTGATCTTTATCATTTCCTCCTTTCAGGGAGAAATTGTGATTATTTGTAGGTGAGAAATCCCGTAACATATACTCCGTCTGATTAAAATCATACAATACATTCCAGTCTTTACCCGGATTCCAATAGGCATCAATATAATTCACGTTCGGATCTTTCATGATTTCAATATCCGCTTCAGAATAGTCAGCATTCCTTCCGGCATTTGCAAGGGCTATGTTGGTCAAGGTTTCTTCTTCCCAGGAATGTAACCGGTCCGGTATCATCATAGGCGTTTGCCCGCCAAACAGGCCATTGTATTCTATCGTTATATCTCCGCTGACACCTTTCTTTGTCGTTACAAGGATAACCCCACCTGCTGCCCTGGCGCCGTATATTGCTGCTGCCGCTGC
Organism: Prolixibacteraceae bacterium; assembly: GCA_003506435.1. GTDB lineage: Bacteria > Bacteroidota > Bacteroidia > Bacteroidales > Prolixibacteraceae > GWE2-42-39. The sequence goes on along the minus strand of DOAQ01000006.1, from coordinate 54,979 downwards.
ATCTTTCAAAACATTGACCGATTCAATATCATTAGGGTTCAGGGTGGTAATATCACCCGGAGCACCATCCACCAAAATTAAAGCTTTACCTCCGTTAACAGAAGACAGTCCACGAATCTCAACGTCATATCCTTCTTTTCCGGGTTGGCCTGTACTTCGGGTAACTACAACCCCGGAGGCCGCTCCCTGCAATGCCGACAAGGCATTGGTTACAGGACGGTTCTTAAGTTTTTCACCACTGACCTGTGAAATAGAGCCGGTCAGGTCTACCTTCTTCATGGTTCCGTATCCTACAGCAACAACTTCTTCAATACCAAATGTTTCTTCTTCCAGTTTCACATTCACTGTAACTTTCCCGGCAATTTTCACTTCCTGCATTTTCATTCCTACAAAAGAGAAAACCAGAGTAACATCATTTGGAACATTGGGAAGTGAATAATTCCCGTTAAAATCGGTAATTGTTCCGTTTGTGGTTCCTTTTATCACTACAGAAACACCAGGTAACGGTGCAGATGAAGAGTCGGTAACTTTGCCGGATACCGTTTTATTTTGTTGACCGCTAAAATTTGAATCAGATACAGACAAAGCAATTTGCCGGTCCTTGATTTTGTAAATTACATCTGAGCCTTTGAATACCTGGTCCAGAATTTCCGGGATTAATTTATTTTCTGACTCAATACTCACTTTTCTGTCTACATCAACAACGGTTGCATCGTAGATGAAATAGAAATCCGACTGGTCCTCAATCTGATCCAGAATGCTTTTAATAGAAGCATTTTTCAGATTTAAACTTAAACGGGTACTCTGAGAATACGTATTTACTGCAAACACCTGCACAATACTTAGTATCATTACAAACAAAGTTGCTCTCATAGTCCTAAAAAATTTAGACTCCCATAATCGTATGGGGATCAATGAATAATTGTTTTTTTTCATAGATTTGTACTGATTTTAATTCATAAATCAAATTATTTTGTGCCCGAGTTTGCGAGACAGAGGGCACTTAAAATTTTCAGAAAGGAGGTGTTAACGCATCTCCTTTTTTTGTAATTGACTGTATTACGAATACATAGGCAAGATGATTTTAGTTAAATGTTTTAATAGAGAATTATTTTTGATTGATCTTCCTGAAGTATGCGATAAGAAATCGGACAGGAAAAATGAATGTAATCCAGTATTTCTGTCAGGCTTTCATTTTTAAAATTCGCGTTGAAAACGGATTTATATACACCGGGATTATCGGTAACAATCTCAACATTGAACTTTCGTTCCAGCTTTTTAATGACTTCAGCCATTGATGCATCTTTGAATATTAAAACCCCATCTTTCCATCTGGTATAATTTTTCAGTCCGGTTTCATTTATGGCCAGACTTTTCGATTCTAAATTGTATTCGGCCATTTCACCGGGTTTCAGTGTATAGCTGAAATCCGTATTTTTTGCATGGAGCAGTTCAACACTCCCTGATTCAAGAACAACGTCTATTTTCTTTTCTTCGGGATAGGCGCTGACATCGAATCGTGTACCATGAACTTTCACTTTTAAATCTCCGCTTGATACTATCAACGGTATTTCTTTGTTTTTCCGAACCTCCAGAAATGCCTGGCCGTTTAAGGTCAGGTCGCGGTTACTGAACGAGAAATTACTATTGTAGGTGAGCGTTGTCCCGGAGTTTAGCCACACAACAGAACTGTCGGGAAGAATTACTTTTGATATTTGTCCGTAATCGGCAACGACAGATGTATATTTCATCACATCGACAGGTACAGGATTGGATTCTTTTCCAAGGTAAAACATAGCGGAAGAGATACCCACAACCAGAATCAGGATAGCGGCATATTTCAGGAGAGAATAAATCGTCAAGGATTTTGGTTTTAATGAAATCCGGTTTTGCAATTCGCGGAACGATTTATCAACCAATTCGTCAGGCGCTTTCCGGGTCGATGACATGAATGCCCATGCGATCTTTGCTTTCCGGAAAAAGTTTTTTGTCTCCGGTTCTTCTTCAATTCTTTTAAGGACAACTTGTTTGCCGTCAGAATTTGTATTACCGGTTATTAAATCCAGTATATCGTCCATCTTGTTTATATTTTGTTTTTATTAGAAGAATGCCCGAGATCGTATTTACCCCCCCCTCATGTTTTGTTTTTTTATTAAAAAGGATAAAATATGTGGGAAGAGCAATCGAAAAAAGAGAAGTCGTCTATCTTTCAGAAGAAAAGACATTGGGAGCAAAGAACCGTCAGATACGCTTGATCGGGCGTTGGTTCATTTTTCAGAAAGCCGGAAAATAGCCGGGCAAGGTCAATACAAATATCGTTACGGAACGAACAGATAGGACAGGAGCGGAAGGTACTCTTTTAAAGCGACTTTAAATATTTTTAGGCCTTTGGTGATATGCTTTTCAACGACTTTAACCGAAATATTTAATTCTTCAGCTATTTCTCTGTTTTTCTTTTCTTCAAACCGGCTGAGCATGAAAACTTTTCGGCATTGGGGAGGCAACTCGTCCAGCGTTTTCCCGATGATCCGTTCGATTTCTTCGAAGGCAAAGTCCGATGAATCAAGCGAGCTCAATACCTCCATATTCAGCGTCAGTTCCATATCCACCAGCGAATTAGATGAATTTTTTTTCTGCCGGAATCGTTGATAACGCAATTGGGACAAACAGTTATTTTTTGCGACTGTAAAAAGATAAGCACCTAAACTTGTATTGTCTTTCAGTTCGTTGCGTTTATTCCATAGTGTAAAAAATGTATCCTGAACAATATTTTCAGCAATGTCGTTCAAGGGAATAAATTCAAGAATAAAATAATATAACCGTGAAAAATATTTGGCGTGAATAGCTTTAAAGGCCTGTTGATCGTTCTCCTTTATTCTTTCAAGTAAATATTTTTCATTTTCGGTCATGTAATGAAAGAATTTTGAAAGACAAAGCTATAAAAATATGAAACGGAAAGAAACGAGTGCAGAAAAGAAGTAAATTTTAGATCGCTCTTATGGGCTATACGCCTTTCCCTACTTGCAAAACATTGCGCCCGGGTGAAAAATGTGCAGATCGTTTCCGAATTGATGACAGACACCATAATCAAAAATTAATCCCGGACAGGGCGACGTTTCTGTCCGGGATTAATTTTTATTTTTCAATGATCTACAAACTTCCTGATTTGTTTTTCGAATTTATTTTTCGTTCAATTTATCCCAAATTACGCGATAGAAATTTGGGCCTTCATCATACTATCTTTTTTCGATTTGACATCAAATTTTAACCTATATGACCAATGGAAGCCTGTAATTCATAAAAGATCATTCAGCTTTTTTATGAGGCGTATCGTTATTCCGAATTAAAAACCGGTCGACGCCGGTAATCTGGCTTGAAGGGAACAGGTATAAGACAAAAAGGGCAGCCATTTCAATCAGGTTTTTATTGACGATCCAGTAACTGCCTTCAACATGAACATTGATGCCCAGGCTGGCAAAAGGAGGGTAAGCCAGGTAGTAAAATGATAGCAGTAACATTCCCAGAATTTTGCATGGCTTCGACAACAGCCCTAAAAACAAACTTAAACCAATCAAAACCAGTCCCCATTCGTTGAGGGTGTCAACCACATTGAGGACAAATTCTGTTTTTGCAATGCTTTTAAAAAGAGGAGAAAACGGGCCGACAGAACCAAGTAAATATTCTTTCGCTGTCCAGCCCGGCGTATAAAGTTTTACCAATCCTTCATATAAAAAATGCCATCCAATCAAAACCCTTAAAATGGTAATTCCCCAGAGTTGTGATTGTGTATAATTGTCCCAGATTTTACTTTTATTTTTCATCTACATAGCTTTTTGAATTAAATCGTAATATAGATCAGATCATTACTTGTTCATTCACTCTTCTAGAATTCGTTTTTATTATTTTGTCAGAATTACCTTCTCAATTTCAATTGCATTAGGCGTTGACAGTCTTATAAAGTATAAGCCGGCAGGCAATGAGTTACTATTCAAATTGAAATTATACTCCTGTTGCCTGACAGCTTCTCCTTCATATAAACGTTTAACAATATGACCTTTAGAGTCTGCAAGTTCCAGAATAGCCCTCGCTGTTGCTGGTAGAACAAACCTTATCCTGGTTTCTTCATTAAACGGATTTGGAAAAACCATAAGCCTGGCTCCGTTTTCATTTTTTTTTTCTACCGCAGTTGGAGAGTCATCCAAATTCTGTAATGAGATAATTATTGGCTCTTCAATCCAAAATCCATTTTGATTGGTTAATCTTACTCGTATAGTATAGGATGATTTTTGTTCATAATCTAATATTGTTGCAGTCCTAATCTCATTACAATCAATACTGAATAGGGCATTATCCGTATCACCAGCCCCAGGCACAAGAGTATATGAGACGATAGGAGTTAAATCTGATGAAATATAACTGAGCTTCCCAACGGTTGTTCCAACTGGCTCATTCTCGAAGAGAGTTTCCCCAAAGAAATAAATACTATCCTTATCTTCACTGTATTGTATGGCTCCCATACTTGGATGCTCAGAATCCCATGGACGACCAAAATAGTCTGTAAACTCATATCCCAATATGGTCTCGTACTTGTTAGTTCCACCTTTTCTCAATTCATCGGCAGAATTTTTTGTAAGTCGTAAGTCTCGATCAGCGAAATTTGAAAAGAAAGGGTCAACCTGAATATTGCCATTACAATAAATAGGATTTGCTTCATCCATTTTAGACGAAGTATAATAAGGCGGATTATTTTTATAACGCGCAACTGCAGATGAAGCATCGAAATTCCAGATATCATTGTTTTGGACCCATATTAAACCTCTAACTTCTGGCGTAATATTTAAACCGATTGCGGAACCATATTTGTACATGATATTATTTGCAATAATATTATTACCAACAGGACTGGAACTACTTGAATTATCAGACATTACAAATGGATAAGAATCGCAATCTACGATAGTGTTATTTACGATGTAATTATCATGAGCTGCCATCCAGTGCCCATCAGTATATTTCCAAGGTATTAAATCCAATCCCCATGGCTGTTGACTATGTTTAGGCTGGCTTGTTAACCTAACTCCGGCAAAAATATTGGAGTAACACTGATTGTCATTACCCTGCATATGAACAGTACTAGTATAATCATGAAAATAATTGCGTCTGATAATATTGTTTGTTGTATATCCATCAAACCCATCTACATCCAATGCATGCATATATCCAGAAGCCCCAGCAGAAACATCGTTCTGCTCAACTATAATATTATGAACGCCGTAATAACCGAATGCATAAGAAGATAATGTGATGCCAACATGTCCCCAATTTCGTACAACATTCCCCTTTATAAGTGCAGAATCAACCGCATGAAGAATGAAAATTCCGTCACCTGACAGAAAAATGTTAGGGTCGTTCTCGTATGATGTCCATACTTTATCCACAAAATTGTTAGTGATATTCACTCTTGAAACAAAATTTGCTGTATTAGACGTCAGGTTAGTAACAAGTATCCCAGAGCCATTTGCTTCCTTAACAATACAATTATCAATTGTAAGATCAGATGATGGTGACTCAATATAGATAACATTGGACTGCGATCCACCTCTGAAATCCATGTTTCTGATGGTAATATAATGGCTATTTTTCATTATTAATGTTGTAACTGAACCAACTGGATGTACTTCCACATTTTTAGGAGGTGTGCCTAAAGAACCCGTGTTTACATAAACCATTCCTTTTTGCTTAGTTGTTAAATCTTTAATATACCATTCATAAGGCATATCTACAGCTAATTCAGTATTTGAGCCATTTGAAGTATTTACTTTATACTTGGATGTTCCATTAATAAATAGACGAAAAGCATCTGAATATCCATCCACAGAGTGTTCCCAAGTATTGGTGCCTCCAATGTTTGTCCATCCTGCATCTTCCAATAAATCCAAGGCCGCGATAATTGGTTTGGCTCCAGTTCCGTAAGCGTCAATTATAATTGGATTTTCTTTTGTACCTGATTTTTCCCTAAGATCAAAGGATTGAAAAGGATTGTACCACGTATCCCCTCTTTTGAATAAAAGCGTATTTCCAATAAGTGCTAGATTTGACGCTTCAGTAAGACTTTTTTTGGGATGAGATGAATCAGTACCGACATTAGAATCTTTGCCAGAAGTTGAAAAATAGTATGTAGTAGCCTTTAATGGAGTGGAGGCCAAGAAACATATTACAACGGAGAAGATTAACTCCTTTCTCATTTTGTATATTAATCGCTGCATTTCTAATTTTATAGATTTTCTATTTTAAAAATTAATACATATCCCTTCAACTAAGAATTCAACATGTTCTTATGCATTTTTCTAAAAAGTTCATTACACGTTCTTTCCAGACAATACATAGTGAACTTCATTCATTATGATTGAAAAGATATTCACTTATCCAATACCGTTAGATTTTTATTTTCACCCAATTATTGCTTTTTCATTGAGTTTGTCCCATGTTACCGGTTTTTTGTGCTGATAGGCAAGATTTGCAAGATTAAAAGTTACTGCTTCTTCAAAACCCGCTTCAATGTCACAACTTGTCTTCCCTTGTCCACGGATAGCGTCTATCCATTCTTTTAAGTGCAGAAAGGTCGCATCAATCACTTTGCCATCAATGAAGGTAGGACCATAGCCACCTTTCATATAAGTTTTAGAGGTTGCACTTGAGACAGCGTCAATATCGGTTTTCGGCGCGTAATAATACAGTGGGTTGTCGGAGTCAACGTGAATATCTTTATATCGCTCCGAATTGCTATCCTTATACAACATGATCGAATTGTCAATATCCAATGATGCTTCGGAACCCAATATATGTGATTGCCGATATATCCCACTTTTCAATGTGCCATCATAAGTCATAGTTAGTCCCCTTTCCGGATAGCTAAATATTGCGTTGACCACATCGGGCATATCGCCATGGTTTTTGTAATAATACTGGCCGGCCATGGCTATCACATTTTCAGGGATACCAAGTCTTAAAACCTGGTTCACACAATCATATTTATGCGAAAAGTCGTTTCCTGTAATACTGGTTCCATAATCGCTGTAGCGCTGCCAGTTAAAATACTTTTTGGGGTCAAATTCGGTCCAGGGCGCACCAGCCAAAAATTCTTTCCAGTTTATATTGTCTGGATTTCCTAAATGATCGAATTTTCTCGTCCTTATCCACGCACCATCAAGACCATTCCTGTTGGTATAGGTCTGAACCATGGAAACATCGCCCAGCACACCTTTTTGGTACATTTCCTGAGCCATTTTCAAGCTCATTTGTTGGCGGTTTTCATGCCCCAGTTGGAAAACAACACCAGTAGATTTGATTGTATTCTTTAATTCAACGGCTTCTTCGATGCTATGGGTCATGGGCTTTTCGAGGTAGATATGTTTACCTGCTTTAGCTGCGGCTATTGCAATCTGGGCATGCGTATGGTCAGGAGTGGCAATAATAATTGCATCAATTTCATCACTTGCTATCATTTCCCTATAGGTAGGAAATATTTTTGCCGGTTTTGTTTTTCCTTTTCCACCTCCGGGACGAATGTCATTTTTTGAAATCTCAAATCCGCGTTGCGCATGGATTTCGAATGTATCGCAAACCCCTGCAAATTCAACATATAAATCTTCCTGATCTAATAAATCCTGAATTGATTTTGAATATTTTCCATTGAAGGTATTCTCTTCAATAATTTTAGAGGAAACAAAACCAAGTGATCTCAATAATTGATCGCCTCGCCAGCCATTACCTACCAAACCAATCCTTATTAGATTACTGCTATTTCCTGTTGGTGGCAACAGTTTTCCTTCCGGCGCTTTAAGATGTTCTATTTTTAGCGTTTTAAGGTAATCTGTACTTTTTCTATCTAATTCTTTGGTAATATTATCCTTAAACCCAAAAGTAAAATAACCCAGAAAAGGGACTGCCGCCATTCCTTTTAAAAAATTTCTCCGGTCGTATTTCATGATGATATTTTAAATAAATGCAAAGGTTGTCGAATCAATATTTGATAGACTAACGATAAGCAAGCGTTTACTCTGACATGTTTGAATTTAAGGTTTACGTCCTGGAGTCCACCCAGAGCGTCCACCTGTTTCCACCAAAAACTTCATCGCCTCCTGATGACAGATAAGCTGTGCGTCTAAGAGCATTTCCGGAGTATGCATCGCAGCATCTCCATTGCTATTTTTCATTGAATAGCCGTGGCAGGGCGATTCAACCACCACACTCAATGCACCGCAGTGTAAATTCAGCGCGCCATCAAGATTGAATACACTCAAAGGAGCCCGACCCGGATCGCCTTCAATTTTTGGATCATTTGTATTCTGTAAGCCATGAAGTGCCAGACCTGTTTGAACACATCTGAAGAGTTGCTCCAAAGCAGGATTCAGAGCAGGCTCTATAAAAGGACGATGGATGATCATATAGGTAGCTCCCGTATGCATGTTCAGGATGAGATCGGGGCGCTCCCGTTCAGTGAGATTGAACAATGCCTGTGTCTCCGGTTGACGCTTGCCAAAAAAATCATCGTGCTGGATGTTTATACCTGCATCATTGGGATAACCACCTGGAAAATTTCCACTTGTAAAGTCAAAAGGTATGAATTCTTTAACCTGGGGCCAACCAGTAATCGTTCCGTCCGGTTTGCCACCCGTATTGAGGTACTCAGCAACTGTGTGATCGGTTCCCCGATACTCTTCCATGCGCAAAGGAACGCGAATCCTGCCATCAGGATTCACGATTGGGATCAAAATTAAACGGTCAAGTTGAGCCGCAACAGCGGAGATCTCAGACCACTCTTTGCCTCGCAAATCTTTTCCGGTTTCAATCACAGAAATGAGATTGACCATCCCAACAATACCCTCAAACTCAGCTCCATGAACTCCTGCCATGCCAAGGTAAACTATTTTTTTATGGTCGGGTCCCCGATATGCACGCACATCACCGAAACCAAGAGAGCCGGAGAATGTTGTTGTGCCTTTTCCCTGGCGAGGTAGTCCATATTCCACGGCATAAATTGGCCTACCGCCTGCTGAAGTTCCAATTACCTCTAAATGACCTTTCCGAACATTCTTTTTAAGGAATTTAACAACTTCGTCAAAAGTAGAAAGCCAGAACGAAGGAATATTTTTCTGCTCCAGAAGGTAGCTATCTAGGGGCCATAAAACAAATTGTAAAAAGTAAAATAATGCATGTGTTTGATTTGTTTGTAGTTATGTAGTTCGACGCAAAAAACATTTTGTACTCAGAGTTTAAAGTTACTTTAATTCTGCTTTAATTCCCGACGCTAAAAACGGGCGTTTTTTTTGTTTGCTTTAATTGGGGTGCATAATATACCGTAAAAACCAGCAAAACCCCTAAAAATGGCCTGTTCTGCCTATATATGGGCCTGCAACAAACCCACCATAACTGCCCCAAAAAACACAAACTTATTACCAGTAACTTACCCTGTGCAATACCCGGCTTTTTGCCTTTTTTTGCCTAAAATTATAACAGGGGAACAAACAGGGGACAAACAGGGGACAAAAACAGGTTATAAAACAGCGCCAAAAAATAACGTATAATGTTTTATGTATATAACTTTAAAGGATTAAAACAGTAATTCACCTACCTTTATTTTATGGAACATAAGTAATTAAATAAATATAAAACACTGATATTTAAATAATTGCAAAAACCAAGAATTTAGCAAACAGGTGGAATATGTGCGTGTGTTATTTGTTTGGGGCGGATTGTTTTAGTTCAGGCTCCGCAACAAGATTATCATGTCTGTATGAATGTACTCGCCCCCGTAGTTTTAATTCCTCATTTTCCTTTTTTAATAAAGCATTTTCGGCGGCAAGGTCGCGGATCATTTCTAATTCTTTTGTATTATCCTTCGGTAAAGCGACTAATTGCCTTTCTTCTTTTTTATAATTGCCGTTCCCGGAAATAAGCCACTCAGTATTTATTAATGCAGAAAATTCTGAATTGCAGAATTTATAAAAAAAGTCAAAACTCGGGGCTGATTTTTGATTTATAATATCATACAATGTCTGAGACCTTTCATATCCAAGTTTTTTTGCAAAAGAATTCGGTGTAAGATTAAGATATTCAATGACTATTGAAATTCTTTCAGAAATATCTGTATTTATTTTGCTTTTTTCTTGCATGTTATTCAGAAAATTCTGTACTTTGTTATCATATTCAGGAACAAAGGTAATGTAATTTGATATGCAAAAGCAAAATTTTGAAGAACTAAAAAGAAAACTGCCCCGTGGGTGGAGCAAATTGATCAGCGAAAAAATAGACGGAAAATACACCCCTGGCACGGTAAAACAGATGATAAACGGGTACAGGACCATGAACCCTGCTGTTTTACAGGTTGCCAACGAAATAATCGAATTTTTTAACCAAAAACACACAGAAAATGAAAAACCTGATTGAATGTTTACAGATGGTACAGTGCTATGAGATGAAAATTGATTGGGGCTGGATCAACGATAACGGCGAAGGTTGCCAAATGGCCGTTAAGGATGGCTATATAGAATTAGTAAAACAACCATACGATGATTGGTGTGGTAGCGTTCCGATATATGCAAAACTAACACCTAAAGGCAAAAAGGTATTAGATAAGGTTTCGGACATTCATCGCAAAAACCTTAAAAACATGTTGTCTAAAAATAGTGACGGGGATTCAAAATCCCAGGTCAATCGATCTCTTTAACACGCTCATGCACTTTTTTCATCAGTTCCTTTTTATCCTTGTCGGGCAAGTTTTCAAGGATTATCTCACAAAGAGCCTGTGTATAGCGAAGGTGCAAAATGAGCCAATTAAATTTTACTTCATCCATGCTGCTTAATATTAAAGTGAAACACTTCCAAAGTTAATGAAAATTAAAAATGATATAAAAATGAAAACAGCTAACCGGATTTTTATGGCCGTGTTCGGCCTTATCGGGGTAGGTTCCCTGATTGGTGTATTGTTTTTTAATGCCCCATGGCACGCAGTTACCGCCTCGTGCTGCGTGATAATGATTGCCGCGCTTGTTTGCGACGATGAAGTTAAACAACAACCTTGTATGGATGTTGTTGTGGTAAAGCCATGTTATAAAAACCTGAAACTGAAATTAAGTAGGCGGCTCCTTTTATTTGGTTGTATAATGCCCTTTTTGAAAATAGCGACAATCCTTTTTTCTCATAAAAAACAACGTCAGCAAAACTTTGATCTTCTTCTTCGAAAGGTAATGTTACGCTTCTCTTTAACTGAGTCGCTATTTGTATCATTTCTGCATGTTTTAACAGAAATCCGATTGCCACTTCGTTCAATTCCTTCGAGTGCGACGAAATAACTATCCTGCATTTAAGATTATATCTCTTCATAGCAATTAATTTTTGTTTGGCGACATAAAGTTAATCAATTCCCGGGAAATGGCGCGATGCTGCCCGACCGAATCGGGCCCCGGGAACCAACAGTGAAAAAATGAGCAGCAACCCTTACGAATATCATAACGATCAGCTTGGAGTACAGGCCGCCTTTTTGTTTGAAGGCCGCAACCAGCACGAAGATAGTCTTTGTCTGATCGGTGATCGTGGGTTGCGGCATCGCATTAAATCAGGAAAAATATGCCGGCTGCGGGCGCAGGGGCCAAACACACCGTTGCTCGTGACATGGTTGTCATTACCGCCGCAATGGCAGCGCGCGTTGATTGACCGGTTTGGCGAACCGGCAAAACGTACAACAGAAGGCCGTTTTGTAAGGCATTTCATTCGTGATACAAGGGCTTATGATTTTTATTTAACTTATAAATTTTCGGACGGATCAAGGATTAACGAAGATCATAAGATCGAAGAATATACTCTGAATGCTTCGGTTTTAAACACACTTGATTTATTATATAGAAAGCAGAAAAGTACAGTTATTGGAATGAGGGGGACACCAAATTCAATGGTGAAAAATGGCAACAAAACAACTGTCTGGGATATATGCGCTGCTGAATGCGACAACTTTAAAGATATTCAGGCTCATACACTGCCATCAAATTCAGCAGCATTGCGTCGAAAATTAAGGGAGTATAAAAACGAGGGCTACCAGTCCATCATACATGGCAATTGGTGTAATAAATCGGCACGAAAGGTATTCAGTGACGAAATTGAGTTATTGAATAACCTTTTTGCTGATGTTCATGAAAAACCAACCGCTACCGAAGTGTCGCGCCGTTACGATGGTTTTATCGATGGTTATGTGGATGTAATTAATAACGCCACCGGCGAAATGTACAACCCTGCCGATTATCCTAAATTATCTAATGCCACCATTACAAATTACCTGGCTAAATGGGTAAACAAAGCCGGGACACATGCCATAAGAAGCGGCAACCGCCAGGTATTAATGTCGAAATTTAAACTATATCACACGTTAGAACAGCCCAAATATGCCGGAAGTATTATTTCAATCGATGACCGTCAGCCTCCGTTTGAATACGCAGACGGGAAGCGTGCATGGTTCTATAATGCTATTGACCTTGGTTCGGAAGCGATTACCTGCTGGGTGTATGGCACAACAAAGGAGGGGATTATTGATGACTTTTACCGGCAACTTGTGCGTAACTATTCGATGTGGGGAATCAACCTTCCGCTCGAACTCGAAGGCGAAATGAGTTTGAACTCAAAATTTGTAAACTCATTTCTTCAGGATGGGGCCATGTTTGCAAAGGTGCGCATCGAGGCGAACAATGCACGCGGGAAACGAATAGAGGCCTATTATCGTCAGCTTCGTTATGGTATTGAGAAGAGCCGGGTAGGTTGGATTGCCCGCCCGTTTGCCGTGTCGGAACCGAACCAGGCCAGTTCGGCGCCGGTTCCGCTGGTTCCATACGAACATATTATTGACGGCTGTTTAGATGACATTGTCACCTGGAACAATATGGAACACTCGAAACATAAAGGCGTTTCCCGGTGGAAGTACTTCCTCGACAACCAGCATCCCGATACCCGGCTTACCAACTGGCGGGCTATTCTTCCACATATCGGGTATAAGACAGAAACATCGTGCAACGTGGGGCAAATCCGCCTGCAAAACCAGCTTTTTGTATTAGGAATCGACAGTAAACCGGCTTATTCAGACCGGCTTATTCCATTGATGGAACTTATTGAAGGCAAGGATATAGACGTGTATTGGCTTGACGGAAACGACAGTAAAATACTGAAAGCGCTGGTTTACATCGCCGGAACCGATCAATATGTGTGCGAAGCGGTGGCAAAACCCACCTATTCGCGTGCAACTTTCGAGCAAACAGACGAAGATCGGGCCAACCGCGAAGCAATGAGTAAATACGTGGCATCGGTTGAAGGATTTATTAACAGCCGGAAGCGCAGCATTGAGAAAGTTACCGTGATAAACAACCGGCCTCGTACAATTGCGAACGATTTTCAAATCCCCGGCCTTCGCAAACCGGTTGCAGAGCGCATTGAGCCGGTAGAGGTAATGGACGAGCCTGACGACGACTTCAATAACATTGAAATGACTTATAAACGCACTTTAAAGGATAGATATTAATTTAAAATTACACCTATGGCTATTACTTTAACAAATGAATTCAGGGAAACAGTTGCGAGCAGGTTGATTGAGCAACGTATGAACTTTGACGGGTCGAACGCTCAGTTTTCGCGTATGCACGGCATGTCGGCAGCAATATTTACCCGCCTTTTTAATGGTGAACGCGACAACCTGCTTTCGCCAACAAAATGGCTGATTATTGGGCAAAATTTGGGTATTACGCTCGATGAACGCGAGTGGGCAACTGCGCGGACGGATGTTTTCGACATCATTGAGGAAGACATTATTTTCTGTAAAACATTCTCGAAAGCCCGGATATGTGTCGATGATTGCGGGATCGGTAAAACCTACACGGCCCGCTACCTCAGCCGGACATTGAAAAACTGCTTTTATGTTGACGCCTCGCAGGGAAAAACTAAAATGCAGTTCATTAAACTGCTGGCCAAAACAGTTGGCGCCGATGCTTTGGGGCGTTTTTCAGACGTAAAAACCCGCATTAAATTTCATTTACAGTCGCTTACCAGGCCGATTTTAATCATTGACGAGGCGGGCGACCTCGAATACAACGCATTTCTCGAACTGAAAGAACTATGGAATGCCACCGAAGGGTATTGTGGCTGGTATATGATCGGCGCCGATGGCCTTCGTGCGAAGATTGAACGCGGTATATCGGGGAAAAAGGTTGGTTATGCCGAAATTTTTAGCCGGTACAGCGAAAAGTTTACCACCATAGTACCGAAAGACAGGGTGCAGCGCAATCAATTCTACCGAAAGCTGATTACCGACACGCTGAACGCTAATAATTGTCCGCCCGATAAAATACGAAAAATTGTAAACCAGTGTCTGGCAAACGATAACGTGTTTATTGGCGGGTTGCGCCGCGCCGAATCGCTTCTTATTCTCAATTCTGAAAATGAAGATTAACATGGAAAAGCAAGCAAAAATACGCATCAAATTCGAGGACTTCGGAAACTTCACATTCCTTGACCTCGACAGCAACGGTAAGGTAGTCGATTGCCACCCGTATCACCGTCAGATTTGGATAGGTCGCCAAATTGATCTGGAAACTGTAAAACAGGGTTTTTATCCTGAATACATAATTGGAGGCATCGCCCGCGAAACACTGAATTACAGGATTAAAAAAGTGATTGAATTATGAAAAAGAAAATTTATTTCGAAGATCATGGGCAGGATTTTCTTTGGTGGATTATCGACGAAAACGGAACCGTAATTGATTGCGGACCATTTCAGGCTTCTGTTTGGGTTGATTGCAAAGTTTTAAATAACGAGATTGAAATTGGGGAATTTGTGGTATTTGAAACTAAAGTTGGAGATATAATGGAGTTGAAATATTCAATAGAAAAAATTGAAGAATTATGAAACGCTCCTTATCAACCCGCAACCTTTTTGACATGCGCCTTGGGCGCACGGTCCAATTTCAGAACCCGGTATTTGAAAAAGCTATCGGTGATGCTGAAATGAAAGGCATCTGGCTGATTTATGGCCCCGAAAAAAACGGGAAAACATGGTTCACCTTGCAATTAGCAAAGGATTTGGCAACTGCCGAAAAGGTACGCTACATCAGCGCCGAGGAAGGCACAGATAAGAGCTTCCGCGATGCCATCACCCGCGCAGGGATTACACCGGCAGACCGGATAGTTTTCGATGAGTACATGCCCGTTCCTGAACTCGAAGAAAAGATTAAGAAATACAAACAGCAGCGGATCATATTCATCGATAACCTGGTGGTGTATGGCGACGAACTAAAAGGCCTCGGCCTTCGCCAACTAAGCGAACGGCACCCCGACAAGCTATTTGTTTGCGTGGGGCACGAGGAACGAAAGGAACCTTACCCGGCAGCCGCAAAAATGGCTAAAAAGCTGGCGAAAGTGTATATACAAGTACGGGGCTTAAAGGCCTTTGTAGTCTCACGGTTCGCGCCCCAGGGCGGCGAAATTACTATTTCAGACGATATGGCTGAAATGTATTGGGGATAAACCGATTTACAATTTACGATTATGGCTAAAAAATCAAAAATGTACAGGTTGACGTTTGCTGTAAAAAAGAAATATCCCGATCTGCAAAAAAAAAGGAATCAACGGTTTTTTATAGCAAATACACATACCGCGATAGAAGTAGTGAAAGACAAGCAGTACGAACAGCTTTCGCGTGAATTCGGGTTTTGTATTCAAACATCTATTATTTAATTATGACTAAAAATAGCATTACAGAAGGCATACAGGTATGCGATTTTAAAAACGTACTTCATATTGCGATGGCAAAACAGCACTCGTCGAAATACATTGGCGTGCTTGAATGTGAAGGCAAACCACTGCACGGAAAAGAACTGGTAAAGGAAGTACACACGCCGGTTCGCAGCTTTATGAAATTCGGAAAACCGAAAGTTTGGTTTTATATCAACGAAAAGGATTCTCCGATTTTTACGTCGATCGATGATCTTGTTTTACACTATCACAACAGCGAACAATGATACTACCATTTTCAACAAAGTTCACGGACGGGACGCCAACTCAATTTATAGAAAAGACTTAAGCAATTCTGAGATTAAGATTCTTGCCAAAAATGACGGATTTAACTCAGTTGAACAATTCTTTTCGTGGTTCAAATCCGATTTCTCAGGGAAAATTATTCACTGGACTGACTTTAAATATTAACTCAATACAAAATGGAAAAAATATTACAACATCAACAAATTTACCCTTTGCCGTTCGAGCAGATAGAAAAAAATAGCTCGTTTGAGCAGATTCTGGGGCGTAGAAAAAGCGACTACACCGAAGATGAAAGGAAGGCCCGCTGGCAAAAAGCAATGGCGCTACCTGGAGGGCAAAGAGTAAATGAATATTACTCAAACATATATGAGTGCAGCGATTGTACGCACTTTCAAAATGGTTGGTGCGGATATGCTTCATTGCCTTGCGGTGTTAATCCTATTTTAACATATAAAGATGGAAGTCTAGGGATGGCTTGTCAGGGTATAGGACATCAGTCTGTTGTCGCAAAACAAATGCAAATTGAATTTGATAATTCGGAATTATGAAAACAATAAACGACAAACAGCAAACCTGGTTATTGCGCCGCTTCCATACCCTCTGTACCCGCATCGGCATGGAGGACTACGAAAAGAGGACAATGATCGAAAGTTACGGGGTGTCCAGCAGCCGCGACCTTAACTGCGTGCAGCTTGATGAACTTATTAAAAAGTTGGAAATAATTGCCAACCCGGCGCTGGCCGACATGGATAAATGGCGCAAGCGGGTAATGGCTGCCATTGGCGGCTGGATGAAGATTACCGGGCATGAAACCAACGCCGTCCTTATCAAGTCGATAGCCTGCCGGGCTACGGGGCATAAGTCGTTTAACGACATCCCCCGCGAGCGGTTGATCAATGTCTACTATGCTTTTCTGAAAAAACAGAAAGATCTTTCGGCAGTTTATCAGTTTACACAGGAGGAACTCGAAATACTTAGCTATCTCAATTAAACAGCATGGCATACACAAGTGAAAATTTTCTATTGAGAGTAATCGAGATTCAGGCTATTATGCTTGAATACAAAAAAAAAGGTGTGTCGCAAACATGGGTCTACTTTAATGTGATCCGCGACCGCTATCATATTTCGCAATCAACTTTCAATAATTACATGTGTATGCGGGCGAAGGCTAAATTAACAGAACTTAAAAAAAATAGAACATGCAAGTAACCATTTCAAAAAGCACAGCAAAAGCCCTGAAAAAGAGTATGGGCTTTACTTTCGCTGCGGTAACCAAGAAACCCGAACACCGCGAATTCGACAACGAAACCCTTCAGATTTTAGGCATTACCCGGGAGCAATGTTTCGGCATGGCCCGATTAATTGATCAAATAAATATCAAACTTAAAAACAAGTAAGTATGCAAGAAAAAACACTATCGGATCAGGCAATTGACCTGACCAAATTCTCGGCAGCCCACCTTGAAAAGCTGCTGGAGCAAAAGAGACAACAGGAACACGACGAAAAAATCCGACAGCGCGAAGTCTACCAGGGCATACGTGCCGAGGTAGTGCTGAAAATTGAACAACAAGTACGTGTGGTAACAGAGAACGTTCGTGGCCTGTTTGCCTTCGTTTCAGACGAAACCGAAGCATTCCGCAAGGTGATGGAGGAATACGGACAACTTCGGTTCGATAACCAGCTATCGTTCACCCTTCAGGAAGGAAACTTTAAAATTGAAGTGAAAACAAACAAGGTAAAGAAATTTGACGAGCGCGCCGACGTGGCTGCCGCCCGGTTGATTGAATTTCTGCGCAACTGGATTGCCGGGAAAGAAAAAGGTACCGACAATCCGATGTATCAACTTGCCATGACCTTGTTGGAACGCAATAAGTACGGTGATCTTGATTATAAGTCGATCTCAAAGCTGTACGATCTTGAAGAACAGTTCAACGACAATGACTATTCTGAAACAATGAGCCTTTTCCGCGAATCGCACCTGGTTGAAACCACCGCTACCAACTTCTATTTCTCGGAGAAAAACGATATGGGGGTTTGGAAAAAACTTGAACCTAGTTTTAACAGGCTATAAAGCAGTACCACCGCCTGCGCCTGTAAGTTTAGGCGGTGGCCTGCCAGTACGAATTATATAATAAAACGCTATGCAAATTACGGAAAAAATTAAATCATTTGAAGATGCCTGCGCGCATCATGGTATCGAACCGAATATTCCCGATGTATCTGGATTGATGCCAAAGCATCAGGAAGCAGTTGTAAACTTTTACAAATTGTCAGTCATTACATCGGCACTAAATGAAGGCTGGGAAAAGGACTGGAATAATTACAACGAATACATCTATTACCCTTGGTGGTATGTCGAAACTCTTGGCTCGTTTGCCGGTCTCGCGGATGCGTTTACGTCTTACGCGGTGTCGTATGCGGATGCGCTTCTCGGTTCTCGGCTTGGCTTTAAAACGCGGGAACTGGCACGGTACGCGGCTTCGCAATTTCGCGATATATATCGCGAAATTATTTTGTTCACTTATCCAAAAACAAATGGAAACAGCGATCAGTCAGAATGAACAAATACGCAGGCATCTCGAAGCGGGGAAAACAATTACCCCGCTCGATGCCTTGCGGCAGTTTAACTGCCTGCGCCTCGGCGCACGAATTCATAACCTGAAGAAATGCGGCATGGTCATTCATTCGCGGCTGGTAAACCACAACGGCAAACGATTTGCCGAATATTTTATATAAAATGATTATAGCAATAGATTTCGACGGAACGCTGGTGGAAGACAAGTGGCCCGATATTGGCCCCATGATCCCCGAACAGTTCGACCGCGCTAAAACGCTCAGGTCCGAGGGACATCAACTCATTTTGTGGACCTGCCGTGAGGATTCGGTACAGCGCAAACACCTTACCGAGGCAGTGGCCTTCTGTTCGCTTATGGGGCTGCATTTCGACGCCATTAACGAGAACCTGCCTGAGCATCCTTACCTCCACCTTGGCAACAGCCGTAAGGTTTACGCAGATAAATACATTGACGATAAAGCATTTAAAAGCCTTTGAAATGAAAAAGAAACAACGTTTAAGTAATCACGAAATATGGCACCAGTGCATTCGTTGCGGCCACTGGTTCGACCGGAGGCTGCATGGCGATACCTGCCCCGACTGCGGGGCGCACATACACGCCAGCGCATGAGCGACGAACTTACCAGTCGTGTAGTTTTCAGGGTGAAACGTATTACCTACGCCCGCCGCATGTGTTCGTACTGCGGCGGAACCGCTAAAGTTACACGAGGCTATAAACAGGAAACATGCCCTGAATGTAAAAACGGGGTAGCGGTTTTTGAACATCAAACAGAAGTCGATCTGCTTGACGCACTCGAAGAATTAAAACTTATAAAACGAAAAAACAGATGAAACGGGAAATAATACGCCACCGGAGGCTTGACCTCATTAACTCGCTGCCGCGTGGCGGACAAAAAAAAATAGCAAGGTTGTGCAGCACATCTGGTTCTGTTGTTTCTGCAATGCTTAACGGATACCGTAACCAAAACAGCGATTCGGGGCGCATGATTATGCGTCTGGCCGAACAAATGGCCGAGCGCGAAGCCGGACGTCAGGCGCGCAAACAAGCAAGCGAATGGTACCGAAACAAAAAGAATAACTGATATGAAAACACTGATACCAATCCTTCTGATCGTGCTTGCTTCGTGCAAAACCGATCTTCCGGAGAATAATTTTGTTGGCACCTATTGGTACTCGCCCGACACAGCTTTAATGGCCGAAATAGGCGGAAAATGCGTACTGGAACTCGATTTTTACAGTTACGACCAGTGCCAGCAGGTTTCTATACAAAAAGACACCGATTTGCATAGCGGCACCTGTGTGTACATTGTACCGGGTACATACAACACGTGCGGCATGTGTGTAAACTTTAAAATTAACGGGGTAACTACCTCGGCAGTTATACAGAACGATACATTACTGGTTACCAGCAACGGACAGATATGGAGGAAACTTAAAATTTGTAATTGACAACGATTAAATCGTTAAAAATGGAAAAGAATGAAAAGCAAGCAAAAGGGTTACAATTGACAAAGGATTCAACCCCTGCAATTGTGAAGAATTACTTTGAGAAAATCCTTGAACTTAAACAAATCGGGAAAGACTTCCCGGTAAACCTTGATGATGCGTGGCCTTTGGCTTATTCAGAAAAAGGGAAAGCAGTAAGAGCATTAAAAACAAATTTTGTTGAAGATGTTCATTATCAAGTTTTAGCCCAAAATGGCAAAAACTCAAAAGGAGGGCGTCCTGTCACTGAATACTGGCTTTCAGTGCCCTGCCTTGAATATTTTATTGCGAGCCGTGTACATCCTGTTTTCGAGGTTTACCGTAAAGTATTTCATGCAACCATTGAACAGAAACAGCAACCGAAGCAATTAAGCCAAACAGCAAGCAAGTACCAGGAAAAAACGGTATTTGCTGTAAAGATGGGGCAAATCATCAATCAAATTTATGTAATCGATGGTGTTATATACGCCAAAGCATCGCCAATAATGAAATATATTGGCTATTTGAATGGAATAAGCACACAGCAAATAGACCGTATTGGCCGCCAGTATTTTGTACAGGTTAAGATTGGCTTGTCAGATGTATGGTTTATAAATATGGAAGGTTTTAATAATTTATTACAAATGACAACAATACCGGTTAAGGTTTCGGTTATTAGCAACATATATCATGATCTATACGGCGTTGAAATACCTGATGACGAATCACCTTTTACTTATAAGTTTACCGATAGGGATATATTACAAATTATCGAAGAGATAAATAAAAAGCCTATCCATAAGGATAAAGTATTAAGTTTATTATTAAATGGTAAACAATAGGAGGGCTTTTCGCCAGCGACGCGACGCTTACCAACTTGCATTCGATTTTTTTAGCGAAAACAAAATAATTGGTCAATGTTAAAACAATCGATTTTTTTGGAAAATAAGCGAGTTAAAAAAGCCAATTTTTGCAGCTCTAATTATTCTTCTTATATTTTAGGACACTAAAAATTATTATATGTTTTTCAAATTCAATGGTATATTATACATGAACCCATTTGTTTCAAGATGTGGCCGTTATAAATTGTACAAAAAGAATTCATCTTTAACGGGGGGAAGCATATTGCTGACCATGGCCGGTAAGGTTTTATTTCAAAAAGAAATGCAACGACCCACTTATGTTGATGTTGCCTGTAATGGTACAGTAATAGTTGGTGGCATTCTTGGTTCTGAAACTGAAAGTATTGTGTCTGTTTTTGATCAAGATGGAACTAAATTATTTGAAAAATATTTAACGGCAAATGTTTGTAGTTGCGCTATTAGTGATAATTCAAAAGTCATTTATTTTGAAACTTTAAAATCAAAAACAGATCATTCATGCCAGTTTTTCATTTATGATACTCGTGCCGGAAAAGAAATTGCAAGATACGATAGTCCATTTTGTGCCTTTGGCGTGAAACTTTATATTGACACCGATAAACAGCAACTTGTTTTTAATTTTAAAGAGGATACAAAAACAATCGATTTTTTCGGAAAATTGATTTTATAATTTTTATTCGTATATTTGCTCCTGACTGTTACTTACATATCAGGGGCAAAAGTCCCGAAATTTTACTATTAAAGGCAAAATAAGCCAACAGAGAGGGCCGCTATCGTAAGGTACGGCGACTTGCTAAGCCTCGCTTGTAAGTGACAGTCACCTCCTGTTGGCCTTTTTATTTTATTACCTTAAATTCTTTAACATGACTGTCGAAAAGAATGAAAAGCAAACCATGAGTTTGCGGGTTACGGAAGGTTTGACCGTAACAATCCTACCTGATTCGAGCCACGAATTTCTAATGTCTTCAAAAGATGTTGCTACTGGATATGGAGTTTCGGAAGGCAACATAAGAAACCAGCTTCATAGAAATAAAGAAGAATTTCATGAAGGCAAACACTTTGGTACTGCTGTTTGTTTTTCAAACAGCGGATTACAATCAGTTCACAATAAAGTATTTTGGACCAAGCGCGGCATAGTACGGCTTGGTTTTTTCATTAAGAGCGACCGGGCGCGTTTATTTCGCGACTGGGCCGAAGACTTAATTCTCGACAAAGTGGAGAAAAAGCAGGATAAACCTGCGGTGCAGCTTTCTGGGTTTCAGCAACATTCGCTGCGGCTTCAGCAGCGGTACACCAAACACCCCGAGTTCAGCGAGATGTGGGAAGCCATTGAGAGCGCCATTATTGCATGCGGCTCGGCTAACGAACTGTCGCGCCGGTTAGGAATAAACGCATCTGTTTTTTCGCTTATTAAAAAAAGCCCGTGGCTGGTAAGCGAAGAAAAGCAAAAGGCCATTACCTTGGCCTGCCGCAACCTTATTGCCCGCAATGCAAAGGTAGATACCGAAACCATTGAGCAGCTTTTGCAAATTGAAGATACTGCACTACGCATGAGCCTGTTTACTAAAATGCGGAAAGGAGGTTTGTTATGAGTAACCGGGATAAATACTTCACCACCGAAGAGCTGGCCGCCGAAAGCCAAAAGCTGATGCAGCAAGGCCGCCCACTGTGGGCCATTGCCGAAAACCCTAAATGTCCGCCCGCTGTGGCAAAAAATATGCTCCGGTTAAAAGAGTTGAGCAACCAACGCGGAAAGGGGGCAGGTCATGGACAAAAATGAGCTGGCCATAAAAACGCTTGTCGATAAGTATTGTAAAATTGCAGCCGAGAAAGAAGAACTGGAAAGGCGTATAAAAGAGCTACAGGCGCAATTGTCGCCGCCCAAAAGCATTGTACCATTCAAAAGCAGGCTGTTATACCTGAATTGACAATGACAAAATAATGATTTAAATTTACCCTTAATTATTAACCCGGCGCGGGTGTAACAGCCCGCACCAAAATATTTTAATCTTTATGGAACAAAACAAAATCAACTTATTTTTAGCCCAGCATGGCAATAAGTTTCCCGAAGCAAACAGTTTTATGTTGTTAGAAAAAATGAAAACAATGTCAGACGATTCTTTTTCTGCTATTTCAATGATTAGTTTTAAAAACCCAACTACCTGGCTTTTGTTGTATTTGTTTGTGCCTTTCCTTTGTTTTATCGACAGGATTATACTTGGAGATGTTGGCCTAGGAATACTTAAATTAGTAACCATTGGTGGCTTTGGGATATGGGTATTTGTTGATATATTTACGATTAGCTCACGGGTTAAACAACTTAATTTCAAAAAATTACAACCTTATTTATATTCCTAAGTTTTATATGATGAAAAAAATTGTATCTGTTTTATTGATTGTATTTGGATTTCAATTTTTTGCCAGTGGACAAGAAGTTGTTACAACGAAAATTTTAATGAAAAGTAAAATTGAGTATGATCCAAGTTTTTTAAGTATGCAATTTGTTTTCAGTGATACAGAAGTGAAGGTTAAAAACAATGATACAAATAAATCTTATATACTTAATATTGATAAAATTGTTAAAAAAGATTTTAGAACTATGCATCCGAATGCAATATGGTATTTTTGCACCGATCCTAATCCTGAAGATTCAAAAGTAACTAAATATATAATTATTGACAATGGTGAAAAATATTCAAAAAGCATTCATTTTTTTGCAATTATTAATGAGGTTACAGCTAGAGAAACAATATATGCACAATAAAAAAAAGGCGGCCAGTTGGTCGCCTTTCTTATTTAAAAACCCCGAAGGTTTACGAAACCTTCGGGGTTTTCTTTTTCCTACGCGCTTTCGATAAACGTAGTTCCATACGTCAATTTATAGGCCTTGTAGCCATCCCTTCGTTTTTCGCGGGTAGCCGAGCTGCGGCTCAGGTGCGCGAAAGCGCCGGAGTTGTTCCACCCCTGCATCGCAGCATGTACCTTATCAATTACATCGAAGGAGGCCAGCGCGGTGGCTCGTACCGGGCTTTTTGTGTTGGTTGCCCCCCGTGGCTCGAAAAAAAGGCGAATTATAATGTTTGCCTTCACCAGTTGGTCGGTATCTGTTTCGTCCTCGCACGAGGGGTAAACAATATCGACCAGCGCGGCAGGGAAAGCCACCTGCGGGCGTTCGTTAATGATGTCGGCCTGCCCGTCGTCCCAGTCGATCCAACGTAGTTCGGTAACCTGGCTTTTCAGGCGGTCGCATACAGCGGTAAAAATTTGTTTGTTCATATTTTTAGTAATTAGTAAGTAGTCGTAAGTAATTAGTAAGCAGCCAAACCCACTTCGCTGCGCTTTGTCCCCCTGATTCAGGGGGACAAATCCCGGTGAAACCGGGATAGGGGGTTATAAAACACTATCCAGGTGTGCATCAATCCGCTCCTTAATCATGTCCATCAATTCTTCAGATTCGCCTAAAAACTGCCGCTGTGGCAGGTTTTGGTTTATGGTGTGTTCCTTTACCTCGGCCATGCCGTTCTTTGTTTTGCGGCTATGGGTTGGTATGGTCACCGGGCCAACATAGCCCTCGTTGTGTGCCTGGGCATACGGCACCTTGTCGTTACCGGCCTGCACAACCACCCGCTCGCGGGTCACCACCGGCGCGTTTATGCTGTTTACCAGGTTGCCGCTTTCGACCATCAGCGAACCGGTTTGTTTCTCTCGTTTTGCCGGTTGCCACGGGTTTTTGTCGAATTCCTTCAGGGTAAACGATTCCTTGAAATACTCCACAGCCGTTTCAGCCACAATATCTGGTACCGCGTCCATGATCTGGTCGGGCAGTTCGGCAAAATAATTTTCAAGTTCATCGAGTGTCATAATCAAATAGTTTCATATATTTGTACCAGTTGTCGGTGCGGCGTAATGAGTTGCCAGTAACCCGGGGCGGAGGGACAACGAAGGCTGAACACAGCGTGCCGACATCAAGCCCCGAAAAGAACCCGGTTAATTGCCGGGTTTTTTAATGAGCAACCCCCATCGGTACGCGTATTTTGTACGCGCATTTTCGCGCACCGGGAACCATGTTTTAACCCTGTAAACTGTTCCTTCCTCAATAGCGCCTATCACGGCCAGTGTCACATCTTTATAATATTTCAGAAAAACATACTGGTTAAAAAGTTTTTCTGTCGAATCAACATTATTTATCCAAACCTCGTCGGGCGATTTCAATGTTTCTGAAACGGCTTTGAAATACTTTGTACGGGCTGCATATTTCGCTGGGCTATGGCCTTTCAGGAAAACCGATTCGTCGAACTCGATAGCCCGCCCGTTGTAATCGGTAAACAGGCTTTTCCCGGCCTGTTTTTGCAGCGAGGCGATAAAGTCACCCGCTGTACCATCGTATAGCGGCAAATCGCCCGTAACAGCCCCGCGCATGGCTTTGTACGATTTTAGCCCATAGCTGTTAAAGTTGACATCCTTCAGCAGTTTGGCAGCCTGGTTCGGGAACTTCTTAATATACATCTGGTCGGCTTTGAACAGTTCGGGCGACAGGGCGCGGTTCACGCCAAATCCCTGTGCCTCGGCAGACTTCCATTCTTCGGTTTCAAAATAAGCATCTACCCTGGCGCGCATCGCGTCGAAATCAACATCTTTTACTTCGTGTGCCATACGTGCAACCACGTAGCAGCGGCATTTCCAGCCGTTTGGCGGCCAAATCTTTTTCCATCGTGGGTCATTTGCCGGTAGTATTACCCCGTGCAGTTTGGCATGTTCAGGCCGTACCTTATCGTCGCCAACCGTTCGGTATTCCCAGTAGGGAAATAGTTTTGTTTTGGCAGCCAGCCGGTTGTAATTCTGCGTGCTGGCAGCAATCAGCCCGGCAGTTTGCCATTCGGTTTTTTGCCATGTTTTATTAAAAACATCCAACTCGGCAGATGCCGCTTTATAGAAGTCCTCAAATGACTTGCTTTGCCTGTACAGCTCGTTCAGCCGTTGTATTTCAGCCAGCGATTTGGCTGCAGAGAAATGGAACAGGTTTAATTCCTGTGCTGTGCGGAAAGCGTCGTTCTGGTAATTGTAAGCAAAGCCAAGATCAGCAAGAGACAGGGCATGCCCTGTCTGTACTGGCGTATCTAGCGCACTGATTAAATCGCGCGCCAGCCAGTCGAACAGGTCGGGGTCGAAGGTACGAAGGCCATCGGCCACCCGGCGGATTAGGGTCTCACTTTGAGTTAGGCCCTCAGTATCATCAAGCGTGAGGCGATTGCCATTTAATGCCCCGCTCCCCGGGGCCGAGGCGAAAAAATCGTACAGGCGGCGGAAAAACCCCACCCCATCCCTCCCCGACAAGGAGGGTGTATGGTCTGCGTTTTCAATCGGGTTGCCATCCTTATCAACCGGCTGTTTTTCTTTCTCCCCCTCTTTAGGAGGGGGTTGGGGGGAGGCTTTTGGGGAGGCCGCCTCTCCTGCAATTTCTTCTCCTTCCTGCGGTTCCGGTATGCTATATTTATCGCGCAAATAACTTACCGGAATGGGCATGATCTTCGACAGGGAGACCACGTTTTCAACCGTTAGCGGCTCGGCGGCCTCGGGGAAAATAAATTTTCCGCCTTTAACCTTGAACCCGCGTTTTTCGAGCAGCGGTAAAACAATCCAGTTCAATATACGGCGCACATAGCGCAGGTCGGCCCTGTTTTTCCCTTCCTCTACCTCTTTGTGAACTTCCGACTGACTGCGGCTCGATCCGTCGAGTGTGGTCATCGTTTGTCCTAGTATGGTAATGAGCATTTCCTCATTACAGGCTTTGCGGAAATCGTTATGCGCGCCCGACGAACTGCCGGTACCGGTATTGTTTGTTGTTTCAACCTCCGTCTCTTTGGGTATTACGATCCACGGGGCCGCGCCCGCCCGTTCCATTGCCTGTTCCAAAAGCTGGCGGCTTTGTGCGTCGGCACTCGAATACTTGCCTACCCGTTGCGGCATGCCGAATAATTCCAACCACTGTGCATAATCGCCAAACCCGCCGCGCTTCCAGATGGCATAAGGCGCCGTTTTCAGGAATAACCCAAACTGCCTGGGGTGGCCGATAACGAGGATATGGTCATCGTTCAGGTAGTCGATACCTGTATCGTCGTACTCGTTACGAAGGATGTTGTGGTTTTCGAGCTTAATGTGTTTGGGTGGGATTGGTTTGAATTCAAGCCATCCGTTAGCGAAATTAAATTCACCGCCTGCCCGCCCCCAGAAACGGGCGTTCATGATGGTTGTGAGCAATTCTTCGAAATCGGTCGAATCGATCATTTCAACAATTTCGGGTACTTCCTGCCCGTCGGCATCCTGAAAGGTAAGTGGCGAGTTGGTCACCGCGCAGATGCGTTTATCGACAGCGTCGGCCAGCAAGCCATCGATGAGAAGATCCTCGTACAGATCGTACAACAGTTTCATACGCCCAAGGTCAGCCGATTGCAGTGCCGTGCGCCAGGTTCCCACGTCGGAGGTTTTCCGCTGCGGCGGTTTGATTATTATTTGGCCGATAACCGGCTGATAGCTTCGTTTGTCTTTTTGTGTTGCCATATTAAAAAGTTTCAAGTTTCAAGTTTCAGGTTTCAAGTTTCAGGTTAACCCCCTTCGCTGCGCTCTGTCCCCCTGGTTCAGGGGGACAAATGAGGCCAGAGGCCGAATAGGGGGTTTTAAAAATGCTGGTTACGTTTTTCGTTGCTGCCAAACCGTATCGGGTTTGTAATTTCAACGCCTTCGGTATCTTCCAGAGCGGGCAAATCGGGCTGTACGTTGCCTTTCTGCACTTCTTTCAGCCAGTTTACGGCGCGTTCGTACCGGTCCTGACGCACTTTGAATTCAGTGCCTGCGTTGCACAGGTTAATCAGGTGCCAGGCGGCAATGTCTTTTACAAATGTCAACAGCAGAGGATT
The DNA here is from genome assembly GCA_003506435.1 of Prolixibacteraceae bacterium. Taxonomy (GTDB): domain Bacteria; phylum Bacteroidota; class Bacteroidia; order Bacteroidales; family Prolixibacteraceae; genus GWE2-42-39. The sequence goes on along the minus strand of DOAQ01000006.1, from coordinate 27,074 downwards.
GCGGTTCGTGCCAACAGCCCCGAAAATGGCCGTGCGGTCGAATGCTGCCAAATATCCTTTTGCCTCCTGAATGGCGGCATCGATGGCGGCCTCGGTCATGGTATCGTCGCCCCGGGTGATCACCTCAATGTTTTCGGCATAGAGGTGGGTTGATAGTTCGGCGGTTGATAAATACATTACAGGCCTCCCCCTGCCCCTCCAAAGGAGGGGTGATTAGTGATTGAAACTGATTCCGTATCATAAAAGGAATGTGGCTCCAGGTTGCTTGAGTTGACGTGCCACCCCCATTCGCCGGAGTGTTTGCGGCGTTGGATGTCCTCGCGGGTCAATGCTTCGTACCTGTTTTTCAGGAAAAAAACACGGTAGCGTTTTCCGGTTTTCTTTGAAAGTTTATCGGCTTTCCGGATAGCCGATTTAAGAAATATCGGGTTTCCTTTAAAGCGGACATAAATGCTTAATAAAAACTGTTTAAATCTCATATTAAAATCTTTTTTTAGGGTTTGACTTCAAATGACCTATTTTGAAAGAATCGGGTTGCAGTGAGCTTTCCTTTTCGTCAATAATCCATTTCGCCCCCTCTATACAGTCGGGGCCATCAGCCGGATATTTCAGTTTCGGACTGAATAGCTTGAATTGCGTTTCCAGTTCTTTGAAATGCGGGTTTTCCTTTTCGTCCTCGTTCAGTATCAGCAGTCCATCGCGGTTGATGGGTTCGAGGCCGCCCTCGATGCGGGTAAACTTGTCTGGCTTTTTGCGTTCGTCGGGAATGATCCCCGGATTGCCATTAGGCAACGCATTAAACAGAGGCTTATACACCTGGTCGTAAAATGGATTCTGAAGCGTATTGTTCTCGATGTATAAATAGGTATGCGTTTTACCTCCAACGAAACTTACTAGCTTTGGATACCATCCAACAAAAGTTGCATTCACTGCTTTTTGTTCAAGAAAACCATTGATGACGTAATATTTGTTTTCAAACTTACCAACCAGCCAAACGCCCTTAAGCGAACCTGCTTTATTTTCCGAATTACTCGGTGCCGGGTCGCCGTACGCAATGAGAAACCTGAATTTGTGGAGCGGTGGTATTTTGCCCCAAATAATTTGTTTGAATACTGATCCTTCAGTAAGTGGATTATTCATGTATTCGGCCTGATATGCAGCCGTGCTGATCTTCGATTTAATGCGTGCAATATTTTCCGGGCTGTTTTTTTCAGGCCAGGTACTATTTCCCTCTTTATCTTCGAGGTTTACCAGGCTAACCTTATCGGCTTTTTCCGTTGCACGTGCGACGCAACAATCTTTTGAAATAAGGTTTCCCAGCCAAATCACCTGTAATGCCTTTGAAACGGAGCGCGTCGGAAATACGGCTTTTTCAAACCATTCCCATCGTTTGTTTATAATGTCGGTGTTGCGAACATCTTCGTCGGTATCAATATCCGAAATAATTATTTTATCCGGGCGCACCTCTTCGTTTCTGCTACCCCTTGGCGATTGCCCGGCGCCCACAGCCAGAAACGAAACGCCCTGTGTGGTTACAAAATCGCCATACGTCCACGCCCCGGGATTGAATTGGTTGCCGTAATCGTTAATAATACGTTCGTTTGTCCAAAGGTTGATACGATACGGTTCGAGCAATTCAGCGGCTTTGTCTAAACTGTTGGAAATAAAAAGAATATTCTTTTTTTGCCTTGTAAGTGCCTGGTAGATGGTGACCATCATTTCCACGACGTCCTTTGCCAGTTCTCTCGCCCAAACCCTCGATTCGTACCATTCGGGATTGTTCAGCTCGCGTTTTGCTGCCCGCTTATGGAACCCGGCAGACGGCGCATAACAATATTTCGGAAAATAATATTGTTTCCAGTCTTCAAAATTTGCTTCTAACCGGGCAATACGTTTTTTCTGTTCCGCCGCGCTTTCGTTTGTTTCGGCGGCCACCTCGGCGATAAAACTTTCGTAGTAACTGTCCCAATCGCGGCCAGCCTGACGATCAACCGGTTTTAATACAGATTGTGCCATATCAGCGTTTTAGGATGTCTTTTATAAAATCGTTGAATACGGCGGCCATCTCAACCGCTTTTGTATGGCTTATCGGGCGCAGCCAGTTCAGCAGGCGTTTCGACACTTCAACAACATCGGCGATTGAGGCCTCGGTTTCCATTGTTTTAATTGCCCCGGCTAATTTCGCGATAGTGTCGGCTTCTTTTGAGTTGGCAAAACGTTGCCCGGTGGCGCGGTTCATAATCGCCGTGTTCAGTTCATCGAGCTGCATATATAAGCGGCTTAACTGTTCCTGACGAGTAATTAGCATCGATTGCTTCAGCCGCTCCCAGTTGCCTTCGTTGTACCATTTGTTCATGGTTACGGCGGATACTTCCACTTTCGCGGCTGCATCTTTTTGGGTGTAGCCTTCTTTGGTAATCAGAAGCTGTGCCCATTCTTTTTTTTGCTTGGTTGTTAATCCGGCCATAATGTCATTATTTTCCGGAAATGTACGATTCGCGCGCGACACAGGCAACTAGCCTTTTAACGGTTAACACAAAACTTACATACCTTAAAAGGTTATTTGATTATGACGTTCTGTCAGATTAGTTTAGCTCACCATTTGACCCGCGAATAATAAAAATTGATGAGATGCCGAAAACTTTTATCCTTCACGACGAGACCGTAAATACACGAGGATTCCGAATGTTGACCTCCGGGGCCAACCTGGAAGAATTCCGAAAAAATCCCGTCGGGCTGCTTAACCACAACGATTGGGACATGCCCATCATTCGATGGGAGAATATTCGTATTGAAGGCGGAAATATATTAGCTGATGCTGTTTTCGATGAAAAAGACGCAAAGGCGGTTGAGGTAATGGGAAAGGTTGACCGCGATTTCATCCGCATGGCTTCAATTGGCGCATGGCCGCCCGAAGCGACATCCGACGATCCGATGTTGAAACTCCCGGGTCAAACACTTCAAACGGTCACGAAATGGACCGTGCGTGAGGCTTCAATAGTGACCATTGGATCAAACCATAACGCAATGGTATTCTACGACCGCGAGACAGGTAAGCAAATCGACCTGAACGACCCTTCCGCCCTTATAAAGCTCATGGACACTACAAAAACAAGTAATAATCCAAAAAATGAAAAAATGGATGAATTAAACCAGATTCTCAATTTGGCGGACACGGCCACACCAGCCGAAAAAGCCGCCGCCGTGCGGGCGATCATCAGTGACCGCGACCGCCTGAAAACCGAAAATGTGACCCTTACAAGTCGCATTGACACCCTGAACAACGCTGCTAAAGCTGCGCAAAAAGCTGAAGCAATCCAGTTGGTCGATGCCGCCGTGAAAGATGGACGCATTAATGCAGATGGTAAGGATACTTACATTAAACTGTTTGACACTGATTTTGAATCAGCGAAAACAGCATTGTCTGCAATTCCGAAACGTCAGTCTGTTTCCGGACAAATTGAACCCGGTAATGCTGAAAATGCTGTTGAACTGGCCGATCTTCAGAAAAAAGACTGGAACACTCTCGACAAAGAAGGTAAGTTGGTGACTTTGAAAGATAAGTATCCCGACCTGTACGAACAGAAATTTGAAGCCCGCTACGGGTGTAAACCTCAAAAAGCCTAACCATGAGCTGGAGTTATAAAAAAACAGACCGCACCGAAGTTCACATGAACTTTGTTGCACCCGAAGGCGCCGACCTTCTGAACCGCGAAGTATTGTTTCCACTTGCACAGGTGCAGGCTCCGGATTATGCCGCTACAATAGCCGCCACCATCAAACAGATGCAGAATTTTATTCAGCCTGCCGAACTGACTGGCAACGCAACGCTGAACCTGACCATCAATGCGCAGGTTACTGCCGGTGCCAGGTTGCACCTGAAATTGTCTGCCGACGCCACAGCCAGAACTCTTACCCTCGGTACCGGGTTCGACGCTGCAGCCGAAAATATAGTTGTACCTGCAAACACAACTTTGTTTGCCGCTTTCGAATACGACGGAACCAGCTTCCTTCCCTGTTCGTTCGACGAGGTTGAACTCGGCGCACTTGCCGCCCGCATGACCGCTGTTGAAGCTGACATTGTCGCTCTTGAAGGCAGCGAAGTGCTTTCTCCGGCCTACGGTGCAACGCTGGCCGTTACAATAGAAAAGAAGGAAACATTCCTGCAACCGGCTGAACTGACCGGTAACGCAACGATTAACCTCACTATTGGTGAGGCAGTTCCTGTCGGTGCCAAACTGCATCTGAAACTTGATGCCGACGCAACCGACCGTACAGTGACGTTAGGGACAGGGTTTGATGCAGGACTAGCTTCTATTGTTGTGGCTGCTACAAAAGTGGCTTTTGTAACCTTCACATACAACGGAACGGCTTTCGTACCGGCTTACAGTGTGCCTGCAACGGCTTAATCAGTAATTAATTTAAAAACTGAAATACACATGAAAAACAAATTTTTAGCGGTTTTAACCGCGCTGCTTTTTAATCTGGTTGCTGCTGTCGGCATTGCCGCCGCTTCCGGGTTCAATCCTGTTGCAATTTTTGGAATTGGATTATTCACCTCCGGAGGGGCCGGGGCGCAAATGGCTGTCCAAAAGGAAATATGGATGAGTTCGCTGGTCGAACAGTTGTTTGCGAATAACTCGTTTATGAGTAAGGCATTCAATGCCGATGAGTTCGTAACGAACAAAACCTGCCATATTCCGAACGCAGGTGTAGCGTCGAATGTAGAGAAAAACCGGAAGAGTTTCCCGGCAACAGTGAAAACACGTGCCGATGTTGATTTAACTTTCGATCTGGACGAATACACTACCGACCCGATCAAGATTCCGCATGCCGACACGGTTGAACTAAGCTACAATAAGCGCGAATCGGTATTAAAGAACGACAAAGCCAAATTGATTGAAGAGGTTTCGAATGACTTTATTTATAAATGGTCTGCGCCATCTTCATCTGTAATCCGCACTACCGGTACCGGCGCTACGGCCCACCTGCCATCCGCAACCGGAAACCGGAAAAAGTTCGTGAAAGCCGATGTGCTGGCCGCCATGAACGATTTCAATAGCAAGGACATTCCGCAGGAAGGCCGATATATGTTGGTTGACGCAGTAATGTACGGCCAGTTAATTAACGACCTGACAGATAAAGATTCGATGGCTTTTTATTCACAGGCAGATGTCGCTAACGGTGTGTTGGGAAAATTGTTCACCTTCAACATAATGATGCGCTCGAAATCTGGGCGTTATACTGCTGCCCTTGCGCCAAAAGCATGGACAGAGACCGGAGTAACAACCGATCAGGCAGCCGTACTGGCATGGCACGAAGGAAGTGTTTGCCGCGCTTTGGGACAAACCGAAATGTTCGACGACGAAAAGAACCCGCTGTACTACGGCGACATCTATTCGTTCCTGGTACGTGCCGGTGGCCGCCCGATGCGTAATGATGTAGCCGGTTTATTGGCTATCGTGCAGGACAACGCGTAATCTGAATTACAATGGCTGATTTTCTCACTGCATATCAAACCACAATGGCCCACGAGGGATCGTATTCCAACGATCCCCGTGACCGGGGTGGTGAAACCTGGCGCGGCATTGCCCGCAACTTCTGGCCAAACTGGCCGGGTTGGGCAATCGTTGACGAGATCAGGCACAATGCAGGGGCGAAATTTATTCAGGCATTGCAGGCAGATGAGGAACTGGACGGGCTTGTTATGAAGTTCTACAACGACGGGTTCTGGGAAAAGCTCCTTTGTGGCGAATTTGACCAGGAAATTGCCGCCGAACTGTTCGACACGGCAGTAAACCAGGGAACCGGCACCGCCGGGGGCTATTTACAGGAGGCGTTAAACCTTCTGAACAAGAACCAGGAACACTACCTGGATATAGCTGTTGATGGAAAACCCGGAGCGAAAACTATTGCTGCTTACCGGGCTTACATGGCCACTGCAAGCATTCCGGGACGTTCGCACGAAAAGAATATCCGCACCCTGATGAAGTGCCTTAATGGGCTGCAATTTGCCAAATATGCCGAAATCTGTAAAAAAACCGCCAGTCAGGAAGTTTATTTCTATGGCTGGGTAAACCGGGTGTAATATGTTGAAACTACTTTTTATACGGGCAACTGACTGGCTGGGCGAAAACCCAAGTGTGGGCGCGGCTTCGGGCTTCGGGGGCTTACTTTCGAGTTCGTATCTGCAAAATGTAATCGACGTGCTGCAATTGCTTGTATTAATCGCCTCGCTGATCGTGAGCGTGCTGACCATCGTCGGCTGGTTCCAAAAACGGAAAAGGAGTAAAAAACATGAAATACCTGCTGTTGATACTGAAGACATTGAAGGTCGTTAAACCGGGTGTTTACCTGGTGTTGCGGCTATTACTCACAATTAAAAACATTTTAAAACTGTATATCGTGGAAAAAGGAATTTTATCCGAAGAATTGGTAAAAGCAGTTTCCAAAAAGATGGACACCGACATTAATCTCAGCAAAATTAAGCTGATTGGCCCGGTGGTCGAACTTTTTGATGACAAACTGATAAACCTTGCCCTTACTTATCTCGACGACAAGTGGGGCGAAAAAGTGCCTGAAAAAGCCCGTCCGGCTATCGTGGCATTGCTCGACGCATACGTTAGCGGCGACTGGTCGGCTGTGACCGATGAAGTGACCGAAACGGTGAACTCATTTATCGACATTCCTTTATTGGATGAAGATTTTGAAGGCAATCTGATTAAAGGGTTGCTCGAAGCTGTTATCAAATTTGTAAAATCAAAAAAGCAATAAGGTATGTCAACAGCTTACGGAGTTGGATGTAAAGACATCAAAGCGGGCGCAATAGGTGCGCTTGGCGTCATGGGTACCTCGCTAACATCAGTTGGCAAAGTATTTCGCAATACTGCTTCGATGATTGATGAAGACGGAACTGACACACCGTTTTACGCGGAGGGAATACGTCACCCGTTTCTTATCTCACACGAAGATGCAGGAACTATTCTTAAGTTTACCCTTGTAGATATTGATCCGGCCAACCTGGTTAAATGGATTGGCGGAACAGTTGATTCAACCGCATGGGAAGGCGCTTCTGATAGTTTCTCGCAGGAATTATCGGTTGAATATATTACTCTTTTGGGAAAAACAATCCAATTTGCGCGGGTTTTTCTGTATGGAAAAATTACATGGAACCTTACTCGCACTGAAATTGCGAAAATTGAAGTTACGGGCATTGTTATGCAACCTGAAGGGGCCGACACGCCTCCAAGAAAAATAATTCCAACGCCCGCGTAATGGAAGATGTTGAAATTAAAACCGTCGATACGATACTCGATAAGGGGGTGAGGGTTCCAATCCCCGCCCCCTTTCTTTTTCGGGTATTTGGGATACGAACTATCGCGCTGGTGGTACGCCGCCCGGTTATGGGCAACATGCTTCGCATTTCGGGCATGTATCTGAAAATGGGCATTGGCGACGAACTAAAAGAACAGGACATGAACAACTGGATCGCTTTGTTTCGCCGTACCGCCAAGCCGGCCAGCCGTATTGTGGCAATTGGCATATTGCGGGGCCGGGTTTCGGGTTGGCTTTTCTGCCGACCGCTGGCCTGGTGGCTGCGTTGGCATACCGACAGCCGCCAACTATCGGAACTGGCCGCCCTGCTGGTCGCCCTGTCGGGGGTGCAGGATTTTATGAACACTATCACATTCCTTCGGGAGATGAAGATCACCTCACCGGCGAACGTGAGCCAATAAACGAAGAATCGGGAGTTAAAGGCTACGTGGAAGGCCTTCATAGCCCGTTCGGACAGATTTACCAGGTAATACAGGCAACGCACTGGCCGCTTAAAAAAGTGCTGTGGAAAGTTAATTTCCCGACGCTGATGATGATGGCCGCCGATGCGCCGCGCTACGTGCAGGGCGAAAAGCCAGTGTTTATACAGATTGAAAATGAGGAACAGCTTGCTGCCGCGCTGGAGAAGAAGTTGGAGAAGAAGTAGTAAGTCGTAAGTCGAAAGTAGTAAGTAAAAAGACATTTAAGATTTAAAATTTAAATTCAGAATTATGGGTACTACCCGCGAACCGGTTGATATTGAATTTGTGCTGAAAGGCGACATCGAAAAAGATATTCATAAGGTAGAGCAGAATATCAAAAGCATGGGCAAGGAAGGCGATGTAAGTTATAAAAAGCTGCAAAGCGCGTCTTTTGAGACTTTTCAGGCATTATCGAAAGAAAACCAAATACGAGCTGTAGCGCTTCAGGATACAATTAAAAGAATGAAGGCGAACGAAAACGAACAGAGAGAGGCAACTGCGCAATTTAAATCTAAAACAATAAGTGCAGATGAATATGCTAAGGCAATGGCTCGTCTGTCAGTTCGTAGTGCAGAATTAAAATCGACCGCCGCAGGGCTGAGCGCACAGGTTCAGAAAGAAATACAGATGAACCAAATGGTTGAGGGGAGTTATGATAAAAAAATAGCCAAACTCGACGCTCTTCGGAAAGAATATAAAAGCCTTACCGTTGAGGAAATGAAAAACGCTGAAGTTGGCGGCAAAATGATTACCCAGATCAGGCAGCTTGAAAAAGAAACAGGAAAAGTAGACGAGGCATTAAAGGGGGCCGGGAGAGGGGTAATGGGGTTTATTAATAGAATGGAACAAGCCCCGGGGGTCATTGGCTCAACGGTTGGCGGAATGAAACAATTGATTGTACAATCGTTGAAATTTATTGCCACGCCCATTGGGGCGATAATTGCCGCTATTGTGGTCGGTTTAAAACTTCTAACAACTTGGTTTCATCGCTCTGCTGAAGGCGAAAACGCAATGATTACCGCATCGGCTTATTTCAGTCAGATACTTGATTCACTTTTAAATGTGGTTGCAAAAGTTGGTGAATGGTTGTACAAGGCTTGGGAAAAACCTTTAGATGCACTAAAAGACTTGGTTCAGTTTATGAAGGATCAGGTAATAAATAGGTTTGTCGGATTGGGTAATATTTTTATATCATTAAAAGACATCGGTGTTAATTCATTCAAGCTAATTAAAGCATCAATACAAGATATCTGGTCAGATCAGGACGCTGCAATAAAAGAATCAAAAGAGGGCTTTAAAAATGCTGCAAAAGATATGGCTAATGCTTATGGTCAGGTTTTGACCGGCATTGAAAATCCGCTCGATAAATTAGTTGATTTTGCAAAAGAAACCACTGAACAGGCTGATAAGCGTGCCGCTATCGCTGCTGAATTGCACAAACTTGATCTTCAGGAACTACAAACAAAAAAAGAAGTTGCAGAAACAGAGGTAAAGATTGCCGAGTTGCGCGAAAAAGCAAAAAACAACGAAACCGATGAGCGCGAAAGGTTAAAATATATAAAAGAAGCCCAGCGACTGACTGACGAAATTGATAAAAAACAGATCGCCGAGCTTGCAAAGCGTCTAGATCTTACCCGTCAAAAACTACTACTTGAAAAAGGGGTTACCGATGTAAATAAACTGACACTTGAAGATTTGCGCACGCTGAACGATCTCGAATTGCAGATACTTTCAAAACAGGAAGAAAAGAGTAATCGTATGCGCGCGCTTCTCGATCAGCAGAACGCCATTAACGGCAAGATTGCGACCGAAAAGACAGCTACCGAACTGATAAACAAAGAGCTTGAATTAAAAAAAGAAGCCTACCAGACCTATTACCGGTTTATTGCCGCCACAGATAAGGCGTATGCCAATGAACGTTTTGCCGACCTGGTAAAAGGCGGAGAAAGCTACCTCGAATACATCAACCGTAAGATTGAGGAACTGAAGGGCAAACAGACCCGTAGCAAAACCGAAGATGTACAGTTGAGCGCTTACCAGGGCGAAAAAATGGAAATAATGGGTACATCGAACCCCGTTGATGTGCTGCGCCGCGAGATGGAAGAAAAGAAAAAGCTGTATGCCGACGACATTGAGGCCTACCAGAAATATCTTCAGGATAAAAAAGCGCTGTTGGAAGGCGACACAACCGACATGGGGCCTTCTATGCGCACGGTTGTTGACGCGGAATTGACCGACGCCAACACCGCAGTTCAGAAAAACCTCGACGAATTGGTGAAGAAATACCAGACGTATACACTGCAACTTACCAGCCTCGAAAAAGATTACCAGCGCGATATCGCTCGCCTGCGTGCCGAATTGTCGAACGAAAACAGTAAGTACAGCAAAGAGGACATTGAGGAAGCCATAAAGGCCCGCGAACAGGCATCCTCAGCCGCTATTGCCAAACTGACGGCTGAGGATGCCGATTTTTACGAAGTATTGTTCGGCAATCTCGACCGGATCAGCAAACAGTCGATTGATGCGGCTATTGCAAAAGCAAAAGCATTTATCGAGAAAATAAAATCTGAACATAAAAACGGCACAAAGGAAATGAGTGCCGAAATGGAGCAATATCTCATAAAGTTACAGGAAGGCATTGCCAAAGCCGAGGAAGAAAGCAAAACCCGCCTGCCCGAAAACCTGCAAAAAGTGGCCGCCATCCTGAAAGATGCCGCCAACATGGCCGCCCTGTTCGATGAAGAACTGGGGCAGGTGATTAACACGGCTGCCGAGGTAGCAGCAGGTATCTCATCTATTGCTACCGGAGTTGCCAAAATGGAGACCGATCCGGTAGGTGGCATAACTTCTATAATTTCAGGGATAACAGGCATTGTATCAGCCTTTAAAAAACAATCGGAGGCGCAGAAAAAAGCCGCCGAAGAATGGGAAATGATGTCAATGAAGTCGTATTTATCTGATTTTGAATATAATGAATTACTAAGAGAAAGGAAACGTATACAACAACAGATAGGAGAAACAACACTCCAATACAACAGTCGGATAACCAATGAACTTCAGAAGCAAAAGTCACAGAATGAACGGGATTATAATGTTTTGTGGAATACGTTAATGAAAGGACAACATGATTTATCTGGTCCGGCAAGAAAAGACTTTGGTTCAACAGTTGCCAGCATATATGGCAAATCATTTGATGAAATAAAGAAGCTATATGATTCAGACCAGCTTTCCGAAAAAGCCAAACTGCTTTTCGAGCAACTTCAAAAGCTGAAAGATGAGGGCGAAGACATTAATAAGATGCTTGCCGAACAGGCCGAGGCCATGCGCGAAGCGCTCACCGGCACCACCAGCGAGGCTATTACAGACGCCATTGTTGCCGGATTTGAAAATGGCTACAAATCGGCTGCCGACTTTGCCGACACGTTTCAGGATATGATGAAAAAAGCCGTTTTACAGGCTTTAAAATTGCAGGTGTTGGAGGAACCCATCCGCCAATGGTACGAGGCATTTGCTGCCAGCATGCAAGCCGGAACCATTGATACAGACATGGAGCGGCTAAACAAACAATGGGAGGCGATAATCGGAAAGGCCGCCGACTGGATGGATGCCGCTGAACAGGTAACCGGCCTCACATTTGGGGAAACTGGCTCGCAAACTGCCAAAGCCGGGGCCATCACCACCATAACCGAGGCTACCGGCTCGAAGCTGGAAGGCCATTTCGTGGCGGTACGGGTAAATACAGGCAAGCTTGTGGAGAGTGTGGCCGATATACAGGCTCGGTTTGTTAAACAGGCTTTAGACACGGCAGAAATAGCGAAAAACACCAGGGAACTTTACCGCCTCGAAGCGGTTGAAAGCACATTGAAAAGGCTGGAAAACGATGGAATAAAAATAAAATCTTAAATCTATTGTCTAAAATCTAATATCTAAAAATATGACCGGAGAACTTTTTATAAATGGAGTGGACGTATATGTCCAGTACGGGGTTACCCCGTTGAAAGGTACTTTTTCAGAATTATTAAAGCCCGTAAGCACTAAGCCACCGCTGGTTGTTGATTTTGACAACGACGATGGCGAGGAAGTACTATTTCCGCTTGAACCCATGCCGGTTGATGCGCGCAGCTTTAACATGCAGATTGCACTTGTTGCTGATAACCAGTACGATTTTCACCGTAAAAAAGCCGCATTTGAGATATTCCTGAGGGATAAAAAATTTATGTTGTATTTTTCTAAATTGCCGGATTATATTTATACCTGCTATTTCGAAGAATGTACTCAATACAGCCAGTTGGAGCCATTCACCAACCGTCGCGTTTCGGCTATTTTAAACCTGAAGCTGCGCGAACCCAACCCGGCAGCTCGAACCCTTAACAAAGAAGATCATGCGTATGGTGTAATAATTGATGATGCGGCTGCAAACCCCGATCTTACCAGGTGCGGAAACGCAGACATGGCAAAAGCTGCCGTGGTAAACGAACTGGCCGTACAAGGCACCTTGTTGAATGGCTATTTGAAGCGGTTTCGGAAAGGCACAGCTTTGTATTACGAAGATGGCACTGCCTCTATCCTGGACGGCTCGGCGGGCGACGTTGTTACGCATCACCCTGGCTTTTATTTTTTGGTTGAAGATGTAAGCTCAACGGTACATAAGTTGTGGGTTTCACCGTACCCAATTAGCGGATTTACAAAGCGCGAGTTTACGGCTGGTTGCTTTGAGGCGGCGGCCAACAATACCGCCGCCTTTGGAGTACAGGCCAATGCGCTGTGGTCGGTTATGAATACCACAACCGTTTTCAGGGGCGGCAATAACGATGCTGCCAACGACGCCTTACAAAAAGGTTTTTTAGGCAAGGCGAGGACCGTATTATCACGTACCGATTTCTGGAACTATGCACAGCGCAAGGGGACTGATTACGGAATGATTGACTATAATACACATGTGGCGTTATGGATGCTTTTCGTTACTAAGTACGCAACATTAAACAGCCAAAAGGCATTTTCAGCAACGAAGGATACAAACGGCTATTTTACTGGCGGATTAGGTGTAGGCGTCACCGATGTTGACGGTACGGCGTGGAACAATTATAACGGATATTATCCTCTTGTCACAATTGGACGGAATCTATCATCCGGGACTACGGATAGTGTTAGTAATTATACCATTACTGAATTTACTACGGGAGTTGATGAAATTGTTGCGGTCCCTTCGTTTATGGGAATAGAAAACCCATTTGGTCACTTATGGGAATGGACACAAGGAATTAACATCTGGAAGCAAACAGAAGCAGAAGGAAATAAGTTTTTGTCTTATATCTACAATAACGGTGTATATGAAGATACAATAACCAATAAGTATGCCCGATATTTTGAATTTTTAAAAATTGAAGGTTGGACAAAAAACATGATTTTGGGACCGAATGCCGACTTACTTGCTTCAGTTGTTAATGATGGTGCAAGTTCGAGCACATTTTATTGCGATTATTATTACAATTCGCTTTCTGCAGGATATCGTGGGCTTTGGCGGTCGGGTTATGCGGCTTCTGGCACGTTTGCCGGTCTCGCGTATGCGAGTACGTCTAACGCGGTGTCGAATGCGTTTACGTTTCTCGGTTCTCGGCTCGGCTTTTACGGGCGCGTGCGCCCCGGGGTGTGAAATATTTAGGCTGTCTGTACTCATCGTGGGCTTTTGCAGTCGGGTAATGCGAATAATGGCACGAATGCCGGTCTCGCGTATGCGAATACGAATAACACGGTGTCGAATGCGAATACGAATATCGGTTCTCAGCTTTGCTTATACTATTTAGTACAGAGGCCGTGCCACTTGGCAAAAAACAAATAATAATTATACGTGTCTGGTACTACGAAAAAGGAAAGACACATTTAATAAGCCAATTGATGAATGAAAAGGATAGGTAATATATACGATCAGATTTGCGATATGGATAATATTCAGAGCGCAGACGAGATGGCGCGAAAAGGTAAAAAATTACGCTACGGGATTATTTTGCATGATCAAAATAGGGAAGAAAACCTGATGCAACTTAAAAAGCAGTTAACCAACACTACCTATACTACCTCTCCTTATCACGTTTTTAAGGCAATAACCGACGCGGGTAAAGAACGTGAAATTTACAGGCTGCCCTATTTTCCTGATCGTATAGCACATCATGCGATTATGAATGTACTGGAACCGTATTTTGTTGAAACATTTATACGAGATACGTTTTCATGTATAAAAGGACGTGGAATCCACGATGGTGTCAAAAGACTTAAAACAGCACTGATAAATCAGAAAAATACCAATTATTGTTTAAAACTCGATGTAAAAAAGTTTTTTCCTTCAATTGATAATTCTGTACTAAAACAACTTGTGCGCCGAAAATTTAAAGATGCAAGGCTTTTGTTTTTGTTAGATGAAATTATTGATAGTGCGCCTGGTGTCCCGATTGGTAATTACCTCAGCCAATACCTGGCTAATTTTTATCTGTCGTATTTTGATCACTGGATGAAGGAAACCAAACAAGTTAAATACTATTTCCGATACTGCGATGACATGGTGGTCCTTTCTGGTTCAAAAGAATATTTGCATCAATTGCGAATCGACATACAAGAATATTTGTCGAAGAATTTAAACCTTAAGCTAAAAGAAAACTGGCAGGTTTTTCCTGTTAAGAGTCGTGGAATTGACTTTTTGGGCTATGTTTTTTACCACGATCATATTAGGCTTCGCAAGCGGATAAAACAAAGCTTTGCACGCAAAATTTTGCAGGCAAAAGGCAAAAGGCGCATTGAAATTATCGGTTCATATAAGGGTTGGTGTATGCACGCAAATTGTATAAATCTCTATAAAAAACTAACTGGAATGAAACTTTTTAGTGAACTCGGGATTACGGTAGATTCCGCGCCTATGTCGGGCGAAAAAATTAAAATTAACCGCATTGTAAATAAAGAAATTGAAGTCGTTGATTTTGAACTTAACGCAAGCAAGTTTAATGCTGATAAATGCCATAAGTGCCTAAAACTTCAGATTAAAATTGACGGCGAATTACGAATTGTGTTTACCGGTTCAACGATGTTGATACAGGCAGTGCAGAAAATTCAAAAATCAATGCTTCCGTTTAAAACTACGATTATTGAAACCAATGGATTTTATCAATTCACTTAAAAATTACAATTATGAGACAACAACGCAATGAAATTCCGCCGCTGGTTGAAGAAATTGGTCTCGGCAAATGGCATTTCCGCTGGGATGTGCAGGAAAAAACACGAGATGATGAATCGAAATCGAAATACTTCGATTACAACGAGGTAGAACTCGACCACAAACCAACAGCCACAGAGCAAAAAGCAATCAAGGCACAATACGCGTAATTATGAAACTGTACAGGAATAGCACAGAAATAGCCGATGTGAAGGTCACCGATCAGTCGTACCAGGATGCCTCCGTGATGGCTGAAAATTCGATCAATGTTGAGTTTTTCAGCCAAACGGCTTTGGACATCCGGAAGGGCGATTATTGTACCGCTTTTTCGGTTCGATATACAGTTAAGGAGCGGCCTATTCCGGCCATGAAGAAAGGGATTTATCATTATCAGTTTAAAATGTATGCGCCAATACATGAGCTTGAAAAGGTTAAACTATTTCTTTACGACAGCTCCCGAGACCTGACCAAAAGCGAATTCAGCTATACATGTACACCCGCGCAGTTGCTCGATATGATTGTTGCTAACCTGAATGCAGTTCAGCCATTTGGCTGGACTGCCGGAACGGTTATAACCGGCGACGTGAAAACCATTACCATATCAAACCAGAATTGCCTCGAAGTATTGCAGAATGCCGCCACAGAGTGGAAAACTGAATACTGGACCGACGGGTACGCGATCAACATGTGCCGCCACGAAATCACGCCCGATCCGCCCCGGTTGCTCACCATTGGCGGCGGACTGCTGGCAATCGATCAGGAGCGGAACCTGAACAGCAAGGCTATTACCCGGCTGTACGCATTCGGGTCGACAAAGAACTTGCCTGCCGATTACGGTTCATCACGCTTACAAATGAGTGTGCCTTATCTTGAAGTGACTGGTGCGCCTTTCGTGGTTGAAGATGTACAGACTTTTGATCAAGTTTACCCTCGCCGTACTGGCACTATTTCCGAAGTGCGCGAGGCTTCCGGCATTTACTATTTTAAAGATTTCGGTCTTACTTTCGACCCGAACGATTACGAATTACCCGGCTTGACCAAGCATGTTGTCTTTCAATCCGGCTCATTGGTTGGGCTTGATTTCGAGGTAAACTATAATTCAGATACCGAAGAATTTGAGCTAATTGCCTACGAAGAGCAAAGCGGCTTGAGTTTGCCGTCATCACCATTAATCCCGGCCAATGGCGATACCTATATTATTTATAACATAGAAATGCCTGAAAGCTATAAAACGGCGGCTGTGGCCGAATTGGAAGCCAAAGCGCAGGCCTATCTAAACGCGAACCAGGATGATTTAATTTCGCTCAATCTGGCGCAGGATGAAGTACAATTTACCCGCGATGACATGACGCTTCAACTTGGTGAAATAGTCACCGTTCAGGATGATAATATAGAGCCGCTGACTGAAGGCAGAAATATCCGTGTAACGGCCTTTAAACGGTATTTAAACAAGCCCAACAAATACGATAGCATAAAGGTTTCGGACGTGGTTTATGTGAACCCTGTTACTGAAGTAAAGAAAACTACCGAAGAAATTGAAAAGGTAATTGAACGCGCCGGGATGAACAACCCTAACTATTTTTCCCGCAACTGGCGCGATGTGGCTGAAATCGCCAACATGATCAGTACACTAGGAGCCGAGATGCTGATCGTCGGAAAAATAGAAAACCAGTTCACGCTTTCGGGTATTTTTTTCACCGCCAATAAAGGAGGTAATAAAAACATATTTTCAGCCACATCCGGGCAATTGGTTCACTCGATGATACCGACCAGCGACGCTCCCGTGACCTGGGACATTGCCACCTTTGAAGAAACATTATCAACAGACGCAACAGCTTATTATTTATACGCAAAGTGCAGCAAGGCGAACACAAGCGGAACGCTGATTGCCTCATCTGTAGCAATAGGCTACAATTCAGATGCAAATTATTATCACTTCTTAATCGGAATAATTAGCTCTGTTCGCGGAAACGCACGCACATTTCAGACCACATACGGGTTTACTCAAATCAGCGGAAACCAGATCGTGACCGGTAAAATGCAAACTGCTGACGGTTATAATTTTCTCGATTTCGACAATAATAAATTTAAAATAGGAAATACCAGCGCCGGATTGGATTGGAACGATGCTGCCGCCAATACGTTGACATTGAGGGGCGCGCTAGTACAAAATCCATCAGGCCAAACCAGTGAAATAGGTATTTTCAGAGGTCAATACAATGCTGCATTTACATATTATAAAGGCGATGAAGTGGTACATGGCGGGTCATCATATCGTATGATATATAGCTCACCGATTTCCGGTGTTGATCCTCCGAATCTTTTGGTGTGGCAGGTAATAGCCTTAAAAGGAGACACAGGCGCATCTGGTAATTATATTGAATATCAATATGCAAAAAATGGAAGCATTACAACGGCTCCGGATATTGTAGTAACAGATTTGAATCCGTCCGGGTGGTCGGTAACTCCACCGTCAACAGGATCATTGGAATATCTCTGGATGACAAAAGCGGTTAAAAATGCGGCTGGTACTTCGCTGGTATCTAATTGGACGCCTCCGGTCAGGATTAAAGGAGAGGTTGGAGCCACCGGGCCAACCGGACCAATAGGGCCGCTGACAATGGGCGGAAAGGATTATTCCGCTGTCACAACTTATTACGGCAATTCAACGCGTGTGGATATAGTAAAATACGGAGGATCGTATTACGTTGCGCGAACTGACGCTCCTGGCGGGTCGTTTGCGGATATTTTACCGACGAATACAGCATACTGGAACCCTTTCGGTGCAACATTTGACAGTGTAGCTACTGATTTGCTTTTTGCTTCACTGGCCTATATTGATAATTTAGGGGTTAAGTACTTGAGGACTGGAACTAGCGGACAGCGCGTATTCATAAATGGGGCAGATGGATCAATGCACTTTTATAACGCGTTAGATGTTGAAACAATGAAGTTAGAAAGTGGTATTTTAACAGCAATTGGAGCAATATTAAATGGAGCTACTGTGAAAAGTGCTACAACCGGACAACGAGTTGTAATAAATGGAAGTACAAATGAATTAGAATTTTATAATGCTTCAGGAGTTTTAAAAGCTACACTGGGATTATCTGGAACTATTGCATCATTACGAATTGGTTCTAGTGTTGAAATTAACGAAGCTAATTACGTTTTTGGAACTTCCTTTCAAGCTGATGGAAATGGGGTTTTCGCAAGTGTTTTAGGATTAAGTTCATCGCAGTCTACGCCGTCGCTCGATAATACAATTTTTACAAACACATCGGGAGATTTAGTATTTAAAGATAGAACTGGAGCATTGCATACAATTGTGAATATATAAAAGCCCCCAGCTTCACTACCCGTCAATTTCTCACGTCGCCGGGTAAATGATAAAAGTGCTACTACACCAAGCCAGGGGCAAATGTCCTTTGAGTGTAGTAGCACTTTTATTTATTAACGTGAGATTAAACAAAAATACAAAATGATATGAAAACACCAATTAGTTATTACGGTGGAAAACAAAATTTAGTTAATACTATTTTACCATTGATTCCAAAACACACTACGTATATTGAGCCTTTTATTGGCGGTGGTGCGATATTTTGGGCAAAGAATAAAAGTGATGTTGAGATCATTAACGATAATAATCGAGAGCTTATTAACTTCTATGAGGTAGCTCAAAATGAGTTTGTAGAATTGGAAAAGATGGTTAGAATAAGTCTGCACTCTCGTTCTATTCATAATGACGCTACTGTGATTTATAACAATCCACACATGTTTTCAAGGATAAAACGAGCGTGGGCAGTGTGGGTACTGGCAACACAGTCGTTTAGTGCAATGTTTGACGGATCGTGGGGATACGACAGACAAAAAGGAACTACATCATAAAAGATAACGAATAAGAGAGATTCATTTACAATTGATTATTCTATTAGACTACAAGATGTACAGATTGAATGCACGGATGCACTTCGAATTATAAGATCGAGAGATTATGAAAGCGCATTCATTTATTGCGATCCCCCGTATTACAATAGCGATTGCGGTCATTATAACGGATATTCAAAGGAAGACTTTGAACAGTTACTAAAATTATTATCTGAGATTAAGGGAAAGTTCCTTATGAGTAGCTATCCAAGTAATATACTTAACAAATATAGTGATATAAATAAATGGTTTACTAAGACAATAGAACAGCCTGTAAGTGTTGCAAATGGAACTGGCAATGGCGGCAAACGTAAAATTGAAGTATTAACAGCTAATTACGATCTTACTAATCCATATAAAGAAATTCTGTTGTTTTAGTTTTTTTGCACAAAATGATTTATAAAATTGCACAAAATGATTTGTCGATTATATATCAGGAATCTGGAAGGAATATGCAAGCTTGCGCTCTTTTTCAGAAGTCCTGCCATTTGTGTCATTAATGAATCTTCCAGTTATTGATAAAAAAATAAAAATAAAAACTTTAAGTGGGATTATATGACGGATATTCATTGTCTTGCAAGTAATGTGAAGTATAAAATTTCGAAAGAATAATAATTTGTTTTTGAAATAATAACCCATTGAATTATTACAAAACAATGGATTATTACTTCAAAATAGAAAGGAACTGATGCATTCTTCCCAGTTACCAGCCAGGATTCTGTTCCAACTTTGGATTTAGTACGATCTGACTTTCTGGTATGGGATTCAGATAATCACGATTGAGTACAAAGCCATAACCATTTGGCAAAGAAGTTTTAAATGGATCAAGAAATCCATTCTCATCGACCGGGAAAAGCGTTGCAGCAATCTGGGAGCCTTTAAATCCTTTCGGTCTTTTACCAACAATTAATTCATCGGCTGCTGCCCATCGGGCAATATCCGGCCAACGGAAACCTTCATCTGCCAGTTCAACCCTGCGTTCACGCCTGATTTCATTGATGATTGGTGATAAAGTTGGAAAATCCCATTTTGGATCAGTTGTTATATTTGCCAGATTTAAATTTGGCATGCCAACCCTGTCCCTTAGTTTCTTGATCGATTTATCTATATCGGCTTGGTTAATAGTACCTAATTCAGCTTTTGCCTCGGCAAAGTTGAGTAGAACTTCGGCATACCGGTAATAAATAGAAGGTGTTTCTTCATAGTTAAGATTATGGTTTACAAGAAGTGGATCATAACCCTTGCGAAGCACGTAACCAGAAGGAGCATTAAATTTGGTAGCAGAATTGAGGTTAGTATAAACATCCTTCCAAAATTTTGTCCCTGTTGCGTCAATCATCCAGGGGGCATCAGGTGTAAAAATTGTTTGATAAAATCGTGGGTCACGGTTTTTCATCTCATCAGTAATCGTTGTGTATCCTGAAAAAAGTGGATTATCTGTAATTGGGTTACCATCGCTACACAGATAAGAGTCAGCTAATTCTTTTGTAATCGACTTATTATAAGGATACTCCTGCTGATAATTCTTATTGTTATTAATAGATAAAGCTGTCGAGAATTTCTTCCAGAAAAGTACTTCTTTATTTGTTGAATAATCACGCTGTATGAATAGGCTGGCGTAATCTGATGTTGGTTTACCGGTTGTATAAACATCAAATTTACCAGAGTTCATAATTGTTGTAGCAGCTTCTACAACTTTGTTAAAATACTTTTCAGGCTGAGGTGTACTAACTTTAAATGCATCTGTTGCATGATACTTTTCCCATGAGCCTTCGTAAAGAGCCACTCTGGTTTGAAATGCAAGTGCAATCCATTTATTTATCCTGGAACACCCATCATTTTTAACATCCGAAAGGTACATAGAAGCCGAATCAAGATCTGAAATTATTTTATCAGCTACAATGTTTCTGGGTGTCCTTGGTTCATAAAGTTCCGGTGAATTTGTTTCAGGTACAGTTGTAAGCAATGCAACATCTCCAAATGTTTGCATTAGCTGAAAATAGATCAGTGCCCTGAAAAAATAAGCCTCGCCTACGTATTGTTGATAATTTTTAAAATCGCCCGTACATTTTTTGTAGTTATCAAAGAAATAGTTAATCTTTCTAACGTAACTATAGTCCCAGCCTACACGTCCGGTATAGGAAACAGTTCTCGTTCCTTGCAGGCATACATCAATGGAAGCTCCATTAATTTGATTGTCGCTATTGTAATCATCGGCACCACCACGATAAGGGTTACCAAGGATAGCTCCCCAAAACACAGGAAGCAATGCATCATTATAGAATTGATTCACATATATTTTCAGGTCATTAGGCTGTTTGAAAAAATCTGCGGATGAGACCTGATCCAAAGGATATTTTTCCAATATATCTTTTTGACAGGCATTGAATATTGCAGATAAAGCTATAAACCCGGCTATTATAATTATTATAGAATACTTCATAACTCGTAATATTTTAGAATGTTAGATTAATACCAAATGAAAGGCTTCTTGAAATTGGATATGTTGCCCCAGTATTCTGAGTGCCACCAAAACCTGGATCCGAGGCAATTACTATTTCAGGATCCATAGTTTTAGGCAATTTTGTAAATGTTAACAGATTTTCCCCGGAAATGTAAAACCTGGCCTTATAAAGATGTACTTTCATCGAAAGTTTCGGAGGGACAGTATAACCAATTTGAAGATTCTTCAGACGCATATAAGCTGCATTAAGTATATATCTGGATTGAACTAAACGGTTTTTATTTAATTCTGTGGTGAAATATGGTTTTGCAAAATAGGCATCTGTATTTGGACCTAATGTACTTGCATCATCTGCTGGTCTCCAGTAATCCAATGCCGGGCTATTTTTAAATATTGCTGATTCTGATCCAGCGCTACCACCAGAAACAAGTCCATAAAATAAATTTGTGCCTGAATGTGGTGAGTAATCACGTTTGCCAATGCCTTGCCAAAACATATTCACATCAAAACCTTTCCAATTCAATCCTGCCGATAAACCAATGTTATAACGGGGGGAACTGTTCCCAATCACGTATAAATCTCCATGATCATTTTGCGTCCTTGTTCCATCGTTAATAATTTCATTCCCGTCAATATCTTTGTATTTCATATCTCCGGGGCCCCATGTCTTATAATACTTCGATTGATCAGGCATTTCTTCACCAACCGTTTGTATTATTGCATCAGTGCCGAAACCCCAGATCTCACCAATATCTTTTCCTTTGTACCATGTGTCGATTAGCTCACTGTCATTTTTATACTTTAGTATTATTGATTTACTATCTCCAACACTAATGCTAACATTATAAGATAAATCAGATGATATTTTGTCTTTCCAATCCAATGACACCTCAAAACCTTTTGTCGATAACTTAGCATTGTTTCTATATGGCGCTCCCGTACCCAAAGTAGCAGGAAGACTTTCTGAAGGGCCAAACATATCGCTGGTTGTCCTGTTGTACCAGTCAAAGACTAAACCCAAACGGTTATTCAGGAAACCGGCATCAACCCCAAAATCCAACGTTGTTACTGTTTCCCAGGTTAAATCGTTACTTATAATGCCAGGAACCTGTGCATATATTGGCCGTTCTCCACCTAAAAGATATGGCAGATTACTGCTGACAGGGATCGACGACAGGTATAAATAATTGGCAACATTCTGGTTCCCCAAAGAGCCATAGGAACCTCTTAGTTTTAACATATTGACATAGGACTCGACCGAAGTCCAAAATTTTTCTTTTGAAATGTTATAACCGGCAGAAACTGATGGAAAAAATCCCCATCTTGATTCTTTTGCAAATCTTGAAGATCCATTGTACCGCGCACTGAATTCTACAAGATATTTTTCCTTGTAATTATAATTTAAACGGCCAAAAACACCCTGTGTCGCCCAATGGCTAATGGCATCAGACAAAGTTGTTGTACCAAGTGCTGTGTTTATTGATGGAACTGCCTCGGTTATCAGTTCCATTCTTGAGCCGTATAAACCCCTGTAAGAATTTACTTCCTGCTCATACCCAATCAATGCCTTAAAATAATGACCCCCTATTGTTTTTTCGTATGATGTAAGTGCATTCGCTAAGGTATAGTATGAAAAGGCCAGATTCTCAATAGATCCAGTCATTGAAGAGCCAATGTTTCCAATAGTTCCATTTGGATTCTGTACCAGAACAGGTTTTGGATTTTGTATATTTGAAGATCCTCCATAGTTGTAATTATAGGACATATTTGTTTTCCAGCCTTTTACAGGTTCTATTTCAGTCCGAAGTGTTATCCCCAAATCATTGTTCTGTATGTTTTCCCTTCCACTACTTTGTAATGCCCTAATAAGGGGATTGCATATACTGCCATCAATATTATATTTAGGCATCATTGGGCTAAATGACAGGAAGGATCGGAAAATATATGATCTGGGTTGACCAACTATCCCAAGAGGATGGTCGATCTCTGTCCTTGCATATTTCGAACTGTAATCAAAACGAAGCCAATTGGTAATCTGGGAGGTAATATTTGCCATCACATTGTATCTTTTGTATAAATCATCGCCCCAGCTATATAAACCGCCCTGGTCATAATATCCAGAAGAAACAAAATATTGAGTATTCTCACCTCCTCCTTCTAAATTAATAGTGTGCTTTTGACTGAAAGAAGATTTTTTGTAATATTCGGCTGGCCAGTCATAATTGGCATTTCCGTCCCATCTTCCTCTCCATATACTGGTGGGTGGTTTATCCGGATTGTATTCTGTTTTATAGGTTCCCGCCATATAACCTTTGATCCTTTCAACCTGTTCTGCGGGGAAAACTGGTGCCAATCCCGAATTTGCCTGAACTTGATTATAGGATGTGACCCAGGTTAATGCATCTACAAAATGTGGAATATTAAGAGGAGAAGCAAAAGATAAGTTGTTATTATACGATATTCGAATTGACTCATTCTTTTTTCCTTTTTTTGTTGTTAGCAAAATTACCCCAAAGGGAGCACGAGAACCATAGATTGCTGAAGCAGATGCATCTTTCAAAACTGAAATACTTTCAATAGATTCAGGATCAATATTATTAATGTTTGATTCTACTCCGTCGATCAGGATAAGAGGAGAGGAATTACCTGCAATTGATCCAATTCCCCTGATGTTCCAACTACTTGCAGCCCCCGGTTCGCCACCCAAGTTTGTCATGCTGATATTCAGGTTAGGAGAAGTCCCCTGTATGAGCGACGAAACATTTGGCGCAGATCTATTCGTAAGGACCTCTCCTGACACTACATCCACGGAACCTGTTAAATTTATTTTCTTTTGAGTTCCATAGCCAACGGCAACAACTTCTTCAATACCAATGGTTTCTTCTTCCAATTGTACATTTACTGTTGTCTTTCCGCTCGCTGAATTTTCCTGTGATCTCATTCCTACAAATGAAAATACCAACGTAGCATCGCCGGGAACACTGGCAAGCGTGTATTTTCCGTCAAAGTCTGTAATCGTTCCGTTAGTTGTACCTTTCACAACCACTGTTACTCCAGGAAGTGGTTGGCCCGAAGTGTCGGTGACTTTCCCGGAAACCGTTTTTTGCTGTTGCTGGCCAGTTTGTGAGGAAGTAGGCTTGTCGGAAATAACCACATACCGATCGATGATGTTATACATTAACTGTTCGTTGTCCAAAATGATTTTCAGTACCTGATCAAGAGTTGCGTCTTTTACATCAATCGTTACCTCTTCGTCAGGATTAATACTGGACTTTGAATACGCAAACCGGTAATCAGTTTGATCTTCGATTAGCTGAAAAAGCTGACCAACTGAGATCTTCTTATAATCCAGATTCAACCTGGTTGACTGGGAGTACCCCACTGCTGAAACCAGCATAGTAGAGGTCAGAAGCAGAAAGAATGTTAGTTTCATAATCGTTAATAACTTTCGCAACCAGATACATTTTCCCCTGGCTGGGTTTACATGCTTTTTTTTCATAAATTTGAACGATTTTAAAGTTTAAAAATCACTATTGAAAAGGGTGAGCAGGATCGTGCCAACAATTGCTGCTTGCCTTTTTTATTTTTTGCTGATTACATATATTTTCCCGTTTTGTTTGACATTAATACCAATTGCCTGATCGATAATTTCGAACAGATGGTTGACAGATTCATCTTTTTTCAAATGAACAGTAAACGTTTCATTTGAAAAATCGTTGGGGTTGTAATCGATTGTTACGTTATACCAACGTTCGGTTTTCCGAAATACCTGATCCAGTGATTCGCCATGGAATGACAATTCTCCGTTGATCCAGTTGTCGTTGTTTTCAACTGAAACATGACCAATCATGACTGAATTAGAGGCCGAGCTGATGAGCGCGTTATCTCCTGCTTTCATTTGAAACTTTTGTTCCTTTTTTCCTTCCGGGAGATAGCTCAGTTCGACTATTCCTTCCTGCATGTATATTGAGGCACAGGGATCGTCGGCATAAGCAGAGATATTGAATTCGGTACCAATGGCTTTTACCTGAAATCCTGACATATCGACTATAAACGGGAATTTTTTCCCTTTGGCTACTTTGAAAAATCCTTCCCCTCTCAATTTTAGCAAACGGTTTGCAGCATTATAATTTGTGAAATACTCAAGCCTGGAATCGACATTAAGCCATACTTCGGAACCATCGGGCAAAAATACATGAGTATGTTCGCCTTTGGCTGTGGCAAGTACCATCGAGGAAGAATCGTGCTGGCGATTCAATATTAACCAGAGGCTTACGATTAATAATGGTATAGCAAGGATGGCTGCAACCCGCTGAAGATTTTTGGTCCATTGTTGTATTCTCAATCTTCCGAATTGTTTTTCATGAGTTGCGATCCGGCGACGGATTTCGTCGAACGAAATTTCGACATCAATATTTTCTGCTGTCTCCCAATTTGAGGAAAGCCACTGATTGGTTTGTTCGTCGGATTGTATCTGGTTAAGCCAGCCCTCAAGGCTTTTGAGTTCTTCATCTCCCAGAAAACGATTGCTGTACAGACGGTCTAACTTTTCTTGTATGTGTTGAGGTATGTTCATAAAATGATGTTTTCTCAATTGGTAATATGCGCAAGCGGGAAAGTTCCGTGACTGAGGTTGAATTTTTTTTGAAAAATAAACGCAAAGAAGGAAATTCCAAAAGAACAGTCGGGTTTGAGTTTGTTGGTGAAAAGAGAAATAATTGACTCAAGCTAATTTCAGGATAGTACTTTTTTGCGGAGGGGAACAAAGAACAGGAAAAGCGACATTCGCTTTCTCAGGTTTTCTCTCAGAAATGCTAATGCTTTCCGAATTTGTGTATCAACTGTATTTTCACTGATCCCCAAGGCTGTAGCTATTTCTCTGTAATTTAAACCTTCATTGCGGCTCATTTCAAATATCTCTCTTCGTTTCCCGGGCATTGACTGGATTAACTGAGCCACAATTTTTTTTAGCTCTTCATATTCAAATTGCTGCTCCGTACTATCAACTAAGCCATTTACTGAATAATTTAATTCTTCGAGATATTTCCGCCGGACCAACATTTTACGCAACTGGCCAAATACTTCATTACGTGCTATTGTGTATAAAAAGGGATTCAGCGACCTGGATGGATCAAGTTGTTTCCTGTTTATCCATAGTTTGGTAAAAACTTCCTGAACCATACTTTCCGGATCTTCCTCTGCAGGTAAACTATGCCGGATAAAATCATACAACTTCCCTTTGTACCTGTAAAAAACAAGCTCAAATGCTACCTGATCCCCGTTTCGTATCCTAAGGATCAGTTCCTGATCGCTATTTATCGGAATAGTATTCAATTAGATAATTGATAACTCGACAAATATAGGAATCCTAAATAAGGAACCGGACATGCAGGATTAATAATTTACAGAAGAGTCATGCTTTGAAGGATTCAAAAGTTCTTAGTTCCGGCAGAATCTAAATGCGCTGAAACTATTCTTCCTTTCCAGTTTACTTCAGTAATTTTATTTTCCTCCTATTCGCTTTTATGATTGAGTTGAATTTTCTCTTTTACAATATTCGCCCAAAAGGAAGAACAACCTATCGGGAATTAATTTGGTACACTCACAGTACTTTATCTGTGCCTTTGATGAGGCTTTGATGTACAGATGGAATACTGATGCGGGATACCCCTCTGTCCTTCTATGTTGA
>DOAQ01000023.1 GCA_003506435.1 Prolixibacteraceae bacterium | reverse complement strand
ATTAATCCAATGTTAAGTCTTGCGAAAATTTGTAAATCATGATTGAAATCCAGACAAAAAAGAAAATATCTTCTCCTTTGTCTATGGTAGACGGACATGCTTGTTCTGAATTCAGTTGTTTACAGGTAAGTATTTATTTGGAAGAAAACCCTTTTCTTACCATTCCTCCCCAACCTGATTTTTTACGCACAAAATAATCCCAGTTTCCTTTCCATGCCCACCAAACATTCAGTGGATGATTGATAAAAGGTTCAATCCAGGCAAGAAAGTAAAGTTTTATCACATCCAGCTTCTTTTCGTAGCGGTGAAAAGTTAATTCCTCGAAAAGGATGGCATAGGTTGAGATCAGCACCGAAAGTCCATAAATCAGCGCAAACAACAAGAGAAGAATAACCCAGTTCAAATTTCCGGTCAAACACAGGATAAAGACATATAAAAGACCTGTCGCCTCAACCAGTGGTCCCAGCCACTCAAAAAAGAACCAATACGGATAACTCAATAATCCTGTTAATTTATATTTCGGATTAAAAAGCATTTTCCGGTGAATCAGCATTGTATCGATCGTACCGCGGGTCCAGCGGTTCCGCTGCCGACCAAGGATGTCGAGCGAATCCGGGGCTTCGGTCCAAAGTAATGGATCAGGGATGTAGGCTACATGGTATTTTTCATTCCGCTCTGACATATAGCGCCGCATCCTTACAACCAATTCCATATCTTCGCCCACTGTTTTGGAATAATATCCACCACAGGCAATCACGATTTCCTTGTCAAACAAGCCAAGAGCACCTGAAATCAATAGCAACCCATTCAGCTTCGTCCAGGCCATGCGTCCCATCAAAAATGCACGGGTATATTCGAGCACTTGAAATCCAGGCAACAACTTTGATGGAAAATTCACCTGTATTATCTGCCCTCCGCTGATAATACACGAATTGGCAATACGTACTCCTCCTCCGGTAGCAATGATGCGGTTTTCTGTACTTTCGAGAAAAGGCTTGGATAATTTCAGCAGGGCATCTGATTCAACAATAGAATCTACATCAATCGCAACGAAATATTCGTTCTTCGAAATATTAATTCCTGCATTCAGGGCATCTGCTTTACCTCCGTTTTCCTTATCCACAACAAGCAGGTTGTGAAACGACTCATTGCGTGATTTATAAATTCCTCTGACTTGCTTGCAATTCAGTTTATACTCAAACGCATAATCTACTTTCTGAAGATCATACGTCCTGATCATTTTTTCAAGTGAATCATCTTTACTGCCGTCATTCACAATAATTACTTCGAAATCATTGTAAAATAAGGACAAGAGAGCCCTGATATTCGACTCAATGGTGAGTGATTCGTTATATGCCGGAGCAATGATTGATATAGAAGGAGCAAACGGGGACGACAACATGATGGAATAATCGACAAAACTGTTTCGCTTCAAATAATTCTTCAATACAAATGCAGAAATAACAATTAATGCAATATAACTAAACAATATCGTTACTGAATAAATCAGAAAGAGACTGTCTAAAATTATTCTGATAATATGTATAGTCTGTTCCATACTAAATCCTCCGGTCCATTACATGCATGGCATACATTGAATATTTAGAGGGATTTGATAAAGAAAGTTCATTTATTTTCTCCCTTCCTTTTGTATCCAGTGCATAAAGCGCTTTAAATGATGCCAGCAAAAGGTCAAAATCAGAGTTCGCAGAAATCACATCCGTCAGAAAATCTATATCTTCCGGATTCCCAATACTCCCTAATGAATGAATAATAGCCAACCTGTTCTGACTGATTTCCTGAGAATACCGTTTCTTTAGCAAGTCTGAAGATTCGGGCATTTCCATATTACCCAACGCCCGGATTGCCTCTTTCCTGATTTTTTCATTGGCATGATCCAGTAAAACTTTAATTTCAGGCTCTGCATCAAATTGCTTGTGCAGAGAAGCCATTTTTAGTGCGAATGACAATACAGACTCATTGGATGTCGTCAGCCATCGTTTGAACTCAGGAATTTCCTTCCCGCTCTGCTGAATGGCAACCTGAAGATTAATATGGTCCCAGGGAGTTAAAACGATATTGTCATCATCAAGAAAATGTAGCGGATCATCCGATTTCATTCGGACAAGCGCAAGAAAAGCCTCGCCCCGCAGTATTTCATTCCGGGAGACTGTATACTTTTTTATCGTAGAAATAGCTTCGGCCACTCCCATTACTGAAAGTTCCTTTAACCCTTTGGTTTTTATTTCCCACCTTGGACTATTCAGTTTGGACAGAGAATCTTTCTGGAGATCAAGACTCTCGTACAAGAATTTCAGTTGATCGGCAACTTCTCCTGAAAGGTCTGATTGCAAGCGTACAATTTCATCGATGATGAGCTGTCTGCTGCCTAGTTTCTTAATCCGGGTTAAATCATCCGGAATTTCCTGCATATTTTCCCTGTTAAATAAAAATTCTGCGATCTCTGCCTGAAACCAGTCGGTAAGAATCCTGTTCCTGTGCTTTCTCGACTGTTTGTACGCACGGGTGGCCAAAACCAAAGATACTGTAAGGACTGATAATATCAAGAAAAATCCGACAAGTGAAAATATAAGGAACATTACATGTTCATCGTGATCAGGGAGCATAGCTACATTCGATGGATTGCCGACAAATATTGTAAAAACAGGGAGAACCCGGGTTCGGGTTTCAATCCGTTTATTTGTTTTTCTATCGGTCAATCTATAAACCATGTTCGTCGCTCCGGTTAATAATAATTGTCTGAATTAATCCAGCCATTCTCAGAAATGAAATCCTAATCGTAATTTGACAGAGAAATTATCGCGAAAAGAACCGGCTTTATATTCTTCGTTCTGATAAGCTCCAATAAGAGAAATAGTCCACCGGTCAAGGAAAAGATGTTGCCACGACAATTGAATTTTTTTCATTTCCAACTCATAGGTCTCCTGATCAACTGAATAATCCAGAGGATCATCAGGAGAATTGCCGCTTCCCAGTTCAAGAGATACGAAATTGTCCTTTTTCGAAAGATACCTTCTTATGGTAAGATAATAAGATTGAGAAAGGCCATTTGAATGTGAACTTAAATACGGTCTGAACGAAAACCAATAATTGCGGTAATATTTACCCAACGATCCCGTATATATTACAACCGGCTTGTTTTCAACGTCCTCATCGCTACGGAACTGAAGACTGCGGATTCCTGCGGAAAGCTCAAACGACCGGAAAAGTTTCTGATAGAATTCAGCCCCCAACCTATGCTTTGGAAAAATTTCATCGAGCGAGAAAGCATACGACAGATAAGCATAGTTTCCTTTTGAAATTTTGGGATACGATTCAATTTCATACTGTAATCCGATATTCTCTGTAGAAGAAGGTTCACCTTCAAACATAACGTCGCCCAGATAAACCCTGCCAGTAACAGGGCCAAAACGTGTTTGTCTTGAATAGTCGAGATTCAACAGGTGCCACCTTCGTATCCATGGGTCCTTGTAATAATCGAACGAATGCTGCACTGTAATTTTATTCAAAATATCGGCGTTTTTTATTTGGGAGAGGAGCGATCTCGCTTCCCGGTTCGAAGGATTTTGCCCGAGGATATACAATATTTCTCTTTGCGCCATCTTGTAATCTTCCGACTTTATCAACAAACCCGCTTTTTTCAGCATAAAATATTCATCGTTGGGAAAAAACTTCAAGCCAAGATCACAATAATAGATGGCTTTCTCCGTATTTCCTGACCAGTTTTCCACATCGGCCATCGCCTCGACCGCATCCCTGTTTGTGTCTTCCTGAAGCACCTTATCCAATTCAACCCGGGCCGAATCGTAATTCTGCTGCCAGGCATAGGTTCTCGCAGCCAATACCCGTACATCGTAATAGGACGGATATTGCCGAAGAATAGTAAAACATAGCTCACGTGCCTTTTTATATTCTTTGGCAAATGCAAGATTACGGGCTTCAAGAAAAAGAGAATCGGCTTTCAGTACAGGGTTCTGTGCTGATATTTCAGATTGGGAAATAACAGCGATAATAATCAGGAAAAAACAAAAAGAGGACAGATTATTTTTCATCTTCCGGAAGCTATTAGCCGTTTTATTCGCATGGAAAGTTCATTCGGACTGAATGGTTTTACGATATAATCGTCGGTACCCATATCGAAAGCCTGCAATACGGTTTTTTCCATTCCAACTTTCGACAAAACAATGATCGGAATGGTTTGTTTTAACTGGTTTCTGATGAGGTCAATAATCTCCAGGCCTGTTGAATACGGCATAAGCAGATCTGTAATAACAAAATCATACTGATTTTCGCGCAGCAGTTCAAAGGCAATTTTTCCATCCTGTGCCAACTCCACCTCGTATCCCTCTCTCAGCAGTTTATGCTCAATGGTTTTGAGCATCATAAAATCATCTTCACAAACGAGTATTTTCATCGCAAAAAGAACTTTTAGTTATCTCTCAATATATACACTTTCAACCAGGACTTCCTTACAAATATAATTATAAGGCAAGAGAACATTGTTAGCTTGCCATGTCTTTCTTTTGCAATAGTTCATTGAAGCCAAAAAAACCTCAAATAGTGAAATCAGAACGAATTTGCAGGATTACCTGTTTACTGGTTTCTTCCAACCGGGTAATCTCTGAAAATAGTTTTTCATCCTTTAACTTTAAATGCGCCCCATTTTCGATAGATTCCGAAAGACTGAGCATTTCAGTTATGCCCAGCAGCCCCAGTTCGGAACAGAATTTATGCGCTTCCATTCTCAGTTCATCCCAATTTTCGATCTGATAATTTTGCTTCATGTTCTGAATCACCTGAGGCGTATGCTCAACGAAATAGCGAAGCATCTGAACTACAAAATTTTCGTCCCCGTCGCAAAATGACCGAAGATTGGAAACATCGTATTTTTTTTCATTGTCCGGGCTGTCCGGGCTGCTTGCATCTCCCCGGCCATCTCTAAAACTGAAAACATGTTCGTTGATGATATTCTCAATATCAATTTTTTTAAATGGTTTTTGAATAAAGCCCACAAAACCTAAATTTCTGAGTTCTTCCAGAAGTCCGGGGTCTTTATGAGCAGTGAACCCAATTACCGGAATTTTCCGTATTTGCTCTGAAGATGAGGACTTTATTATCCGTGTGGCTTCAATGCCGTCCATCACCGGCATTTCAATATCCATGAAAATAATATCAAATTGCCGACCGGATAATTGGTCGAGCACCTCCTGTCCGTTACTCACAATTACGAAGTCCGAACCAAGCTCGCTTAATAATTGTTTAATTACGAACTGATTAAATTCAAAGTCCTCAGCAACTAAAATATTAATGTTATCCATCATAACAGGAAAATGATTCATACTAATATACTAAATTTACATAAGAAACAAGTACCCGGGGAAGAAGTAAAAATAAACTACTGAATATGAATGATCTTGATTTTCGAAAAAGCCTTCAAAATGAGAAAGATAAACACCGGTCGATTTTAGAGGGTTGTGTCGATGCTGTTGTTACAATAAGCCAATATGGTATTATTGAATTTTTCAATAAGGCAGCCGAAAATCTTTTTGGTTACGAGCGATGCGAGGTGTTGAATAAAAATGTAAATATGCTGATGCCGTCGATCCATGCGGATCAGCACGATCATTACATATCCCGCTATGTGAACACCCAAATACCCAGAGTTATCGGCATCGGAAGAGAAGTTGAAGCGCTAACCAAAACGGGCGATAAAGTACCTATCTTACTTACACTCAGCCAGGCAGTCGTTGACGGAGAATATATTTTCACAGCATTTATAAAAAATTATTCTGAAAATAAAAGAATCGAAGCCGAACTCCGAAAACTTTCGCTGGTTGCAAGTAAAACAAACAACGGCGTTCTTATTACCGACAAATACAGGATGATTGAATGGGCCAACGAAGGATTTGAAAAGATGTCGGGCTATCGCATGGACGAACTCATAGGCAAAAGCCCCGGAGTGCTCCTACAAGGCAAAGGAACCGATCCGGTCAGCGTAAGACGAATGCGTGCCAGAATGAATGCCGGAGAACCGGTTGTCGAAGAAATTCTGAATTACCATAAAAACGGGAAAGCTTACTGGGTAAAACTCCATATAGACCCGATTTTTGATGAAAACGGCAATATCGAAAAATTCATTTCCATCGAGCTGGATATTACTGAAGAACGGAAAATGAAAGAGGAAATAAGGATTGCCC
The DNA here is from genome assembly GCA_003506435.1 of Prolixibacteraceae bacterium. Taxonomy (GTDB): domain Bacteria; phylum Bacteroidota; class Bacteroidia; order Bacteroidales; family Prolixibacteraceae; genus GWE2-42-39. The sequence continues at coordinate 75,768 of DOAQ01000023.1, read as the reverse complement.
ATGAGCGGTTACAGGCGTGGAACACCCATTACAAGGCTATTCTCGACGCCATCCCCGATTTAATGTTCCGTTTCGATTCGCAAGGTACCTACCTCGACTTTCATTCAAAAAAAGAAACAGACAAGGACCTGATTGCCCCGCCGGAAGAATTACTTGGAAAAACCATTTTTGATATCCTTCCGAAAGAAACTGCTGAAATTCTTTTCAAACACATAAAGCAGGCTATCGAAACAAGAGAGAGCCAGACTTGTGTATACGACCTGGAAATGCCTCAGGGAATTCAGTATTATGAGTGCCGTATTGCTTCCATTGACGGTAAAAATGAAGTTCTCGCCATCATCCGGAATATCACAAAACGAAAAAAGGCTGAGTTGGAAATGGCTGAAAGTGAAATCCGGCTGAATGAGACCCAACGGATTGCACGGCTGGGAAGTTGGGAAATTGACCGTGAAAAAAATAAAATATACTGGTCGAAAGAAACCTATCATTTGTTTGGGCTCGAACCTTCCGGTATACCTCCGAAAGAGGAAGACTTTCTGAAAATTGTACACCCTGCCGACCGCATAATATTGCAGGAAGCGCTGAACCGGATCATCACAAAAGGAGTAGACAACTCCGTTGAAATACGAAATATCCTCCCCGACGGATCGGTTATTTACATTCTTGCCCGGGGTGTTCCCATTTTCAAAAACGGCAAAGTGGTGAAAATCATCGGGACTTTGTTTGATATTACGGAACGTAAAAAAATCGAAGAAGATATCCGGAAAGCGAAAGAAAAAGCTGAAGAATCGACGAAAGCAAAAGAATTGTTTCTGGCGAATACCAGTCATGAAATCCGGACACCGATGAATGCAATTGTCGGGGTCACCGAACTTTTGAAGAAAACACCTTTAAATTCCCAGCAGCTCGAATATTTGGGCATAATAGAAAATTCGGCAGATAATTTACTGAATATTATTAACGACATACTAGATATTTCGAAGATTGAATCCAATGTACTGACTCTCGAAAAATCAACTTTTGATTTAAAAGAAATTGTTAATACAGTTATTAATACAGTAAAATTCAAAGCTCATAAAAAGAACATTGATTTAAAGTGTTTTTGTCCTTTGCAAGACAAAGAAATAATCCTGACCGGCGACTCTCTTCGGCTTGAACAGGTTTTACTTAACCTCACCGATAATGCAATAAAATTTACCAACCGGGGAATGGTAGAACTAAACCTATCGCTGCTTATTGAAACCGATGATTCATGCCGTATACGGTTTGAAATAAAAGATACAGGCATTGGAATCAGTTCCGAAAAACTTGAAATTATTTTTAATGAATTCTATCAGGCAGATACCAGCACTACCCGCTTATACGGAGGAACCGGGCTGGGCCTGTCAATCAGTAAAAAGCTGATTGGACTGATGGGGGGCCAGTTAAAGGTTAAAAGTACACTTGGAGAAGGCACAACTTTCTTTTTTACTCTTGAATTTGAAAAAGGAAAAAATCCGGAACCCGAAGCAGAGACAAACAAAACGCTCCAACCGGAACTATCAGTGCTCTCGAATATCCGCACACTTCTTGTTGAAGATCAGGAATTTAACCAATATGTAGCAAAACGTATGCTGGAAACGATGAAGGCAACTGTTGACATTGCCTCAAACGGAAAAATAGCTATCGAAAAACTGTCGGCAAACGATTACGACGTAATTCTGATGGACATTCAGATGCCGGTGATGGATGGGGTTGAAGCAACCCGTTTCATCCGCGAACACATGGAAAAACCCAAATCGGAAATCCCCATTATCGCACTTACCGCCCATGCCTTAAAAGACGACGATAAAAAATACCTTTCGCTGGGAATGAACGGATATTTGTCGAAACCTTTTAAATCGGACAATTTATCATCCATAATCCGGAAAACATTAGCGCTCCAACGCAATATACAAACAGAGAATATATCTGCTGAAATAAACCAGCCAAAACACGTTTTATACGATCTTGCTTTATTCCGGAATATGGCTGGCAACGACACGGTTTTCCTTCAAAACCTCGTGAATACATTTATCCAGTCGGCAAGAAAAGGATTCCGCGATATTAATCTGAATATCCAGGCATTCAATTACAAAGGGATCAGGACTTCGGCGCATTCGGTAAAACCCGGATTTAAAATGATTGAGCGGACCGATATTTTTGAAATGCTGGAGCAAATTGAAAAACTTGCTGAAGAAAAAGCGGAAATGAGCAAAATATCAACTTCCGTGTTGGAATTGGAAAAAGTATTTGGGTCCATTCAAGCTGAGATGGAAAAAGAAACAAGGGTCAGTTAAACACCGGCTATCTTTGAATAAGTACTTTCTTCGTAAATATGTTATTTTCAAATGCTATTTTCAGGAAATACAGACCTTCTGAAAAATCGGATACATCAAGACTTACCGGGAAATCTGTAATACTTTTGCTGTGAACCAAACGTCCTGTATTATCAAAAACAAATAGCTGTCCGTTGCCGGAATATTGTGGCAATTCAATGATCAGGTTCTCCGAAGCAGGATTTGGAAAGATTTTAAGCTCTGTTTCCTCCCAAATCGGGGCCCCTGTATTTAGCTGGTAATTAATATCAATATTTAATATTTCGGTTGCTTTCACAAGCACGATGGTATCGGAAGGAGTATGCCAGCCAGGCACCGGGCTAAAACTAATGGTATGATGACAATTCGAAATTTTCGGCAACGTACTTCCGCTGCTTTGCCATTCGCCTTTGTCGATCCGCCACATAGCGCCACCGGTAATTGCTGTAGATGGAGATAAAACTACCTTCAATGAGCCAAGCGGCAGAAAGACAGCATTTACCACAAATTCAACTTCCTGCTGATTGGTTGGCGGCGCTCCTCCCAGCAAATACAAGTTGATATGGAGCCTTTCGCTACCAGTAGGTGGATTTTTGGTTCCGGTATAGGTCCATTGCGCTATTTGATACTCACTGGAAGGTAACTGCGGATAATGTCCGTGATAGCTTTGGAAAAATATATTTTTACTGCTCCACACAAATTTATGGGTCGAATAATCTTCTGTCAGGTTCAGTTTAAACCGGTATTGATTTGCCGTTGTATAAGGTCTCGGTTGCACGGTATACCATCCGGGAGTATCGGTCTTTGATGTACTTCCAAAACCGCTGTTTGTAAATTCGATATCTATTTCCCGGTTGTCGTTTTCGTAGGTAAACATCGCTGCCACCACACTCGGATCGTATTTTTCGACATGACTTGCTACATAAAAAATATATTCTCCGTAACCGAACGACTGCTGCGAAATAATTTCCGCACAATACCATTTATCTCCTTCTTTTCTGATTTTCATGTGAAGGCGTCCGGCTTCATCAACCCAGACACTTTGCGAGCTGGCCGACCAGTTATTGTTTCCCGGATTTCCTGTACCGGAACGAACATTCCACGTCTGACCGGCAAATTGAATAGTTTGACTCAACATTCTCTCTCCGGACAAAAGCAAAAACAACAGACCCAAAAGCAGTATTCCTTTCATTTCAAACACAATAAATCCAACCATTTTAACGGAACAAATCTTCAGGCTTAATCTGGCAACAAACTCTGAACTGAATAAAAATACCTAATTCCCTTGTATCCCATATCAAACAACCATCATTTTTTCAGTTCATTAAGCAAATAGCAGAAACAGTAATTATGAATCAGACACCATCCAACAGATTTTCTTGCAGTAAATTGAAAAATAAATACAGGAATAAAATGTTCAGGAAGGAACTACAAACAAGTTTTTTATTGCTGAAGTCTTAAAAAGACAGTACACTTTCCGGCCTTCTTCAAGGTTCAGCTTTTCGGCTGAACGGGCAGTGATCCGGACTAAAAGCTGAAAACCAACATCAACCCGGCAAATCATATTACGGCTATCCGGTTTCATTTGAAGGAGTTTTCCTTCCAACTGGTTTTGTGCTGAAATCCCTTCGAGCCGTGATAATGAAAGAGAAACATCTTCAGGAAATAAATTAAAGAACAAGCGAGCGTCAGTTTCTATGCCCTGAATATTCTCTGTAGTCAGCAAATTATCAGGCCAACCGGAATTATAAATGAAACTCAGAATCCCATTTTGCTGCACGATTGACTTTATTTCAACCTGAATGCTGTTCACAACCGGCTCATGGCGGAGGCAACATGGGTTTTCCCCGTTCATTATTAAATCGAAATACGATCCCACCCCTTTTATCTGCCCGCCGTCAACCAGCACCAACTGATCGGAAAGCATTAACAAGTCCGACAAATCGTGACTGACGACCAAAACCGGAAGCCCGAATTTTTTGGTGATTTTCAACAAAAATGGAATGATGTTGTGGCGCAAACGCTGATCCAATGCAGAAAAAGGTTCGTCGAGCAGCAACAATTCGGGCGAATGCAGCAACATACGGCCAATGGCAATGCGCTGCTTTTCGCCGCCGGAACAATCATCCGGACGTTTTTCCAGCAGATCGCAAATTTCAAGCAAATCAACCACCTCATCGAAATTGAAACGTGACTTTTCAGAATAGCCATACAACAGATTTTTCCGGACATTCATGTGTGGAAACAAACGTCCTTCCTGAAAAACCAGCCCGATTTGCCGCTTCCGAAGCGGTACATTTTGCTTTTTATTCTTGTTGAAAAGCTCTTTTCCATTCAATTCAATCACTCCTTCGTCGGGAGTTTCGATACCTGAAATCAGTTTCAGCAATGTACTTTTTCCGCTTCCCGACGGGCCGAAAACCCCGGTAATTCCTTCAGGAATACTTAAATTCATCTTCAGAGCGAAATTTCCCCGTTTGTATGAAAGGTCGATATGTAAAATTTCGTTCATGGATTGTTCTTTTTCAGATAGTTCCGGTTTACAATCTCCGAAGCCAGCATAGCAACAAACGAAATCGCCACCGAAATAAGCATAAAACGCAATGCTTCAGTTTCTTTTCCGGGAGTTTGCATCGACGAAAACAGGGCCAGAGGGATAGTTCGCGTTTCGCCGAAAATGTTTCCGGCAAACGTGATGGTGGCGCCAAATTCTCCCAGGCTGCGGGTGAAACTCAGCAAAAATCCACTCAATATGCCGGGAAATGCCAGCGGAACCGTAATGCTGAAAAATATTTTCAAACGGCTGGCGCCCAGAATACCGGCTGCATCTTCATACCGTTTGTCAACCATTTCGACAGCTTGCTTGATGGCCCGCACCACCAGCGGAAAAGCAACAATGATCGATGCCAGCACCGCCGCCCCGAAACTGAATGCGATTTTAACTCCAAAAGTATCGAAAAGCCAGCGTCCCAGCAATCCGTTGGCCCCAAAAATCAGGAGTAAAATGTAGCCGGTAGTAACCGGAGGCAGCACCATAGGAATGTGCAAAAAAGCTTCGACCACCGATTTGAAACGGAAATTTTTCCGGGCCAAAAACCAACCTGTAACAACAGCAAAAGGCAGAGAAATAACAGCGCAAAGCAACGCTACCCTGATTGAAATACTCAGAGCCGACAGTTCCGCTTCGGATAATCCTATAAACAAGAATGTACTCAATCTGCTTTAAACTGATATTTTGCCAAAATGGCTTTTGCTTTTGGTGAATAAAGATAGTCGTAAAAATCTTTTGCAAGGGGTTTCCCGGAGATAAGCACCCGAAAATAACTGATCGGCTGATGCGCTTCCTCCGGAAAAGCACATACAGCATTAACTTTCGCGGATTGGATGGCATCCGTTTTATAAACAATTCCATAACCGGCTTCGCCCATTTCAACCATCATCAGAGCAGAACGAACATCTACCGTTTGAAACAGTTTTGAAGATAAATCGAGATGATAAAAATCAACTACCTGCATGGCATACTTTCCGGCCGGAACATAGCCGGGATCGCCAATGGCAATTTTCTTTCCGGTTTCTTTCAGGAGCGAAACTACGTCGGAAACCTTTGTTGTGTCACCAGGGGGAGCGATCAAAACCAGATCGTTGGCGGCAAAAACAGCAGTTTCACGAACCAGTTTTTTTTCTGCCAGATAATTCTTCCAGTTTTCATCAGCAGATAAAAACACATCGGCCCCGGCACCCTGTTCAATTTGCCGGGCAAGCGTTCCCGATGCTGCAACATTCAGCTTTATTTCTACATTTTTATCTACTTTGAAACTATCAGCAATTTCAGAAATCACATCCGAAAGACTGGCTGCGGCAAACACAAACAATTCCGGCACCTCCCCCTGTTTCTTTTTTCCGGAACAGGAGAAAAGAAGCATTACCAGCAATATTAAAATTCCAGTTTTCAAACGTGCATTTATTTTTCGCAAAGGTAAGTCCTGCAACTTGCGTTTCCACGCCTGATTTCAAAATAAATTTTGACCTATAAACTGAAATAAAACCGAAATTCACTAAAAATTCCCGTTAAATCACTCCTTTCAGAAATGCCCCGGTATAGCTGTGCAAACAATTGACCAAATCTTCGGGAAGACCTTCAAACAAAACCTCTCCTCCGTTTTTACCGCCTTCCGGCCCCATGTCGATGATCCAGTCTGCATATTTGATGATGTCGAGGTTGTGTTCAATGATAATCACGGTGTTATTGTGATCAACCAGACGCTTGACGATACGGTAAAAATTATCAATGTCCGACATGTGCAGACCGGTAGTCGGCTCGTCCATAATGTAAATGTTGCTCTTTTTTCCCAGTTCGGCAGCAATCTTCAATCGTTGCGACTCGCCGCCCGAAAGCGTGCTGAGCGACTGTCCCAGTTTGAGGTAGCTCAACCCCACTTCCTGTAATATTTTGAGGTGATTGTTAATCTTCGGAACATTGAAAAATTCTGTGGCCTGATTGACGGTCATGTTCAGCACGTCAGCAATATTTTGTCCGTGATACAGCAATTCCAGCACTTCAGCATGATAACGTTTACCTTCGCACTCATCGCATACAGTTTTCACTGCATCGAGAAAATGCAGTTCGAAACTGAGCATTCCCTGCCCGTTGCATTTGGGGCAGGCGCCTTTCGAGTTGAAGCTGAACAGCGATGCATCACTGCCTGTAGCTACTGCAAACTCCTTGCGCATGAAATCGAACACCCCCATATAAGTAGCCGGGTTTGCACGTGATGTTTTACCAACAGACGACTGGTCAATGACAATTGCTTCAGGATGTTCCTTCACAAAACACTCGTGAATGAGGCTGCTCTTGCCGCTTCCGGCCACTCCGGTTACGCAGGTAAGTACTCCCTTAGGAATTCTCACTGAAACGTTTTTCAGGTTGTTGGCCGTTGCGTTGCTTATTTCATAAAAATCTTGCGCCCGTTTCCGTTGAAAAACCGGTTTGTTGCTCTCGAACAAGTATTTGCCGGTAATACTGTCTGTATTTCTCAGTCCATCAGGTTCGCCGCCATACACAATATTTCCGCCCAGTTTCCCTGCTTTCGGGCCAATATCGATGATCCATTCTGCCGCACGGATAATTTCCGGATCGTGTTCCACCACAAACACACTGTTTCCCTTTTCTTTCAACCTGAAAAGAATGGAAAGCAGTTTTTCGGTATCGCGCGGATGCAACCCAATGGAAGGTTCGTCGAGTACATACAGCATATCCACCAGATTACAATCGAGTTGCTTCGACATTTTTACCCGTTGCGACTCGCCGCCCGAAAGGGTTGAAACCGGCCGTTCGAGCGACAAATAACCTACTCCGATTTCGATGATCTGTTCGAGCAGAAAACGCGCTTTCCGCAGGATGGGGCGCGATATTTCATCATCAATGTCGGAAAGGAATTCCTGAACATCGGTAAGTTCCATGCTGCACACCTGATCAATGGAAAGTCCTTTAATTTTCACCGAACGCGCCCGCTCGTTGATGCGCGAACCGTTGCAATGTTCACAAACCGAATAAATAAAATATTTCGAATAGGCATTTTTTTCGTCTTCCGCCGCTTCATCTTCGGCTTTCCCGGCAACAGCATTCTCCAGTTTCCGGGCAATTCCTTCAAAATATTTACTGTATGACAGTTTCTCTTTGGAAGTTTTTATCTGAAACGGCTCGGAATATAAAAGTTTATCAAGTTCTTCTTCGGAATAATCATTCAGTTTTTTATCTACATCAAAAATCTCCGTTGCTACAAATTCACGCCAGTAAAAACCTCCAATCTTGTAAAACGGATGCGTGATCCCGCCTTCGCGGATCGATTTTTCTTTATCGAGAAATAGTTCGATATTCACTTTCACTTGTTTCCCCAGTCCGTGACAATGCGGACACATGCCTTCGGGATGGTTGAACGAAAAGTAAAACGACGGCCCGACGAACGGCTTCCCCAGCCGCGAATATAGCAAACGCAGATAGGTATTGATTTCGGTCGCCGTACCCACCGTGCTGCGCAGGTTGTTGCCCATTCGTTTCTGGTCGATGACAATAGCTGTGGAAAGGTTCAGAATGTCGTCCACATCGGGACGCGAAAGTTTGGGCATCCGGGTGCGGGCAAAGGTCGAGAAGGTCTCAATAAGCTGCCGTTGCGCCTCGGTGTAAATGGTATCGAACAGCAACGACGATTTTCCGGAGCCGGAAACACCGGTAAACGCGACCAGTTTATGTTTGGGAATTTCAACCGAAATGTTTTTCAGGTTGTTGGTGTGCGCGTTCTGCACGTAAATATATTCTTTGTTCATGGCTGTGAATTTTGAAAATGCGACGCAAAATTCCTGTTTTTATTCTGAAAGAAATTGTAAAAAAACGACAAAACAGGGATTTTACCATTCGATTTCTGATGAAACTTCACTGGCAGCTTCCACGCAGAGTTTCATATCATGGAGGCCGATTGCCCCTTTAAACAGGTTTTGCTCTTTATTAAGCTGATTGATCTGCTGATGCAGTTGATTATAATCGGCTCGGGCCAGGTCGCTGGCCGAATAATATCCTGAATCGTACAGCATGCGCGCAAAAGTTGCACCCACCCAGCGAACCCGGTTTAAATCAGTCAGGCGGGCCAGCAGCAGGATTTCATCTTCCGGAATTCCGGTTTTTTGCGCCAGTTCCTTTCGTGCCGAAACTGTTTTCACCCGGTCGAACAGTTGAGCAGTAGTGCGGACGCCCGATTTTTCCAGGATTGAAACAGTTTCCGGCGAGAGGCCCCGAAACTCTTCAATTTTACCGGGTTTTGGCTGCATACTGTTGATTTCGCGCAGCAAAACAACCAGATAGTTCTCATCGAAAATGCCGGTGCGGACGAATTCCTCTGTTTTGCCTTTCTTTTTCAGTGTTTGCTGCAATTCATACACATTCCGGATTCCCATTTGCCGGAAACAGTCGAAACGTTCGGGCAGTTTTTCTTTTAGCAGGCGACGGCTGGGAAGCAAATCGGCGGCGGCCAGCTTCGATTGAAATTCATCGAGGGAGATTGATTTGAAATCAGGATAGTAGCCCATAAGTGATGTATTATATGGTTCTGATGATTCAATGTATTAATTCCCCAAATTACACGGTAATTCACTAAAATACAACTTTTTTTCAGGGCAATCGGCTTGATTCAAGCAATCGGGAAGTCCCTGTTCTTCGCTGTCGCAACTTACTTCGCTTTCCCCTCCTTTTTTTAAGGAGAGCTTGTCCCGATAAACGGGAGGTGTCACGGTGCAACCGTGACGGGGTGGTCAGGCTGACAATAAACCACCTCCCCCAACCCGGACGATCCCAGATTGGGTACTCCTCCTGCATTTAGCTAACGTGTACCCACATCTTTTCCGACATTACAACGAATGATAAAACCTTATTTTTACAGGGAGACCTCAGTACAAAACACAGTACACCAGAGAATAAACCTTATTACATTATGCTGTATTCTGATATAAAATAAGGTTCTAATCGGATGGTGGTTGCCAGACTACTAAGGTTTTTCCGGAAAAATAAGGTTAAATAAACCAGATTACCACACCAATTTGCATTAAAGCTAAAAGCACCGGACTTGTGGGTACACGGGCTGCATTCAGGAGGAAAATTGTTGGCCGGTGAATAATTGACACGGCATTGTATAAAAAAATGGAAAAGATTATCACACCAGGCAACCTTGCCTAAAAAATTTTAAAACCCTGCTTTGGTAGATATGCAAACAAAAGTTATAGGGCATTTTGAAACCGAATCTTTAACGTATTAAAATGAATCATATCGCATCAATACAAGTCGAATATTTATCGAATAAAATCGAATCATATCGTATCATTTGTAATTAAAATTGATATATTTGTTTTATGGAAAATTTCGTACATACATTTAAAATAAACCTTGACTGGAAATTAGTTGGTTTAATTAGCCAAATCGATAGATTTGATGCTTCCTGGGCTTCAATAGAAAAAAAAGAAGGTCAAAGTTTAAAACAACTAAAATCAATCGCCACTGTGAGAAGTGTTGGAGCTTCGACTCGTATTGAAGGTTCCAGAATGAGTGACAGAGAAGTTGAAGTTTTACTCAAACAAATTGATATTACAAAACTTTCAGATAGAGATTCTCAGGAAGTTGTGGGATACTTTGAAACTTTGGATATTATCACCGAATCATATCAAAATATTGACATTAAAGAAAGTAGCATTAAAAATCTACACAATATTTTAATGAAACACAGCAAAAAGGATGAATGGCATAAAGGAGATTACAAACAACATACAAACGCAGTCGAAGCCAGTTATCCTGATGGAACGAAACAAATAATTTTCCAAACGACTGAAGCAGGATTCGCAACACAAGATGCAATGAGAGCTTTAATTGATTGGTACAAGAAAGATAAAACGACTCACCCACTGGTTAAAAGTGCAGTATTTGCGTATGAGTTTGTTAGTATTCATCCTTTCCAAGATGGAAATGGTCGATTAAGCAGGCTCTTATCAACATTGCTATTATTAAAAAATGGGTACAATTGGATTCAATACGTAAGTTTTGAACATGAAATTGAAAATAGGAAATCGGAATATTACAGGGTATTAAGAAATTGTCAGGCTCAAAGACCAAATGAAAATGTAAATGATTGGGTAAATTTCTTTTTTGATGCATTAAAAAATATTCAAAATCAATTATTAAATAAACTGGAGCAAAGCGGTATTGAAACACAATTATCACCAAGAGAAAAATCGATTATTACATTTATTAGTAATAATCCCGGATGTAAATCAGGAGATGTTGCTAAAAAACTTGATATTCCAAGCCCAACCGTAAAAAGAATTTTACCGGAACTGATAAATAAAAATTTAATCGAAAAACATGGAACCGGACCCGGAACAAATTACTCAATAAAATAAAAAAACAATTGGAACGTTACTTGTCCTTCTGTGTCGCAACTTACTTCGTTTCCCCTCCTTTTTTTCAAGGAGAGCTTGTCCTGATAAACGGGAGGTGTCACGGTGCAACCGTGACGGGGTGGTCTGGCTGACAATAAACCACCTCCCCCAACCCGGACTAACCCGGATTGGGTACTCCTCCTTTGCAGGAGGAGAATTTTTTGGCCGGTGAATAATTGACACAGGATTGTATAAAAAATGGAAAAGATTATCACACCAGAGCAACCTTGCCTAAAAAATTTACAAAACCCGGCATTGGGTTTTTACCAGTAATCCGTAACTTGGGTGGCCAATACTTGTCGGTTGGAGAAGATTGGAAATACCAACAGCAGGTAACACAAGCCAAAGGATGCGGCATATAAAAATGATATTCAACAATTTGAACTAATAAAGGCAGATATATAAACAAGTAGCAGCTATTATAAAAGAACATTCACAGCATTGAAATAGAGAATGAAGATTGTTGAAGAATATAAGTTTTTCTCAAAGCCACTTCTAAAGAAAGCAAATGATGCTGCTCTTAGAGAAAAAAGAAACAAATGTATTAATCCTGCAATTGTAGATTCTCTGCCTTTAGATTATGTTTTCTATGTCACTGGATTTATGTACCACAAAAAGAATGAGCTTCGTCTGACTGTCATAATTGATGAGAGTGGTAAAAGTGAATTATTAGATGTTAGCGTGACTAGATACCAATCCTTACCGACAATTAGATATTTTGATGATGGTAACTTTGATGTGAAATTTTCAGAAAGGCCTTATCCAAATGGTAGAGAATGGCAGGAAATTGAGGTTAAAAAGCCTTTACGTAATCAAATTCATTTTAGAAAAATAGTATTATCTGCTTACAATAATTGTTGTTCGCTCTGTGATATGAATGAGATAACTCTTTTGAGAGCTGCACATATACTTGATGTGAAAAATGGTGGACCTGATTCAATTGATAATGGAATTTGCTTGTGTGTTAACCATGAGATTGCATTTGACAATGGTAAATTGCGAATAAATCCTGATTACAGCGTATTTGCGCCTGATGGATTAGGGGTTCGTTGTAATGAATTAAAATTGCCAATGGATAAAAACTATTATCCTTCATCTGATTTTTTAAAACAGAAATCAGAATTGATTGACAAAAAAATAACAGATACCAGTCGAGTAGACTGCCCCGCCAGTAGTTAGCTGACGAGGAGAGCCTCTCACCTACCTACCGGCAGGCAGGCACCTCCGTGCGTATGCGAGCTACGTTCCTGTCCTTCGCTTCCGCTCGGACACATACACGGAGGTTCATTAACTTCAAACACCTTCAAATATTCATTCACACCTTAATCTTCCTCGAACTGCCCAACGCAAAGAATACCGAAGCAACTGACAGTACTGTAAAAATTACGACGGCCCAAAACAGGAACATCGCCGAAGAAGTTCCGGCCAGCAGGAAACGGTTGCCCTCCAGAATATAAGTTACCGGGTTGAACCACGATACCGCCAGCAACCATTTGGAAGTGATCAGTTCGCGCGGAAGGTAGGTGGTGCTTAAAAACAGCAACGGGAAAACGATGTTGGTCACCACCGCAGCGCTTTGATGTTGCCCCGTGCGGAGCATAATACCGGTAGAAAACCCGCAAAGAGAGAGCGACCACAGCAACGAAAGCAACAAAATACCCAGCACCGACCAGATTCCAAATAAAAACGGCAATCCAAAGATGGCGCCCACCGCCACCAGTATCACCGAGAACAGGAAGGTGGACAGCGTATCGGCAATCATGGGAGCAAAAACCAGCACCCACCGCGGAACCGGACTCAGATAAAGCCGTTTAAAATAGCCCGATTGCATGTCGGCATTCAGGGTTTGCGCCGCACCTGCCGACGAACCCATTGCCAGCGAGATAATCGAAATAGGGAAAATAAACGCGAAATACCCAGCGTCGCCAAACTGGTCGAGGAAGCCAATCCCACCGATTCCGGCATTGTAAACTACCAAAAAGAAAAGACTCATCCCGAAGCCCATCAGCGGGGCCGACGGTTGTTTCACCAGTTTTACAATTCCGCGAATAATCAATAATGTGTTTGCCTGATTCATTGTTAGTCCTCCTTTGTATTTTCTGTTTTCACCAATTGCTGAACGTATTGCAGATAGCTGTCTTCGAGCGACAGCGAGAGACCGGGGTTCACCTTGTTTTTAAACGAAACAACCGAACCGGAGAAATGAATTTCACCATCGATAATCAGGGCCATTTCAGAAGCATATTTATCCGCCTCTTCCAGGTACTGGGTAGTCAGCAAAACAGTCACCTTTCCCTGACGGTTTAAATCGGAAATCACTTTCCAGAAGGTGGCACGGGCTAATGGGTCCATCCCCACGGTCGGTTCATCGAGAAACAACACACACGGACGATGAACCAGCGACAAAGCACAGTGCAGGCGCCGCTTGTTTCCGCCCGACAAGGCTTCCGTCTTTTTCGTCCGTTCACCCGATAGCTGAAACTGGTCGATCAACTCATCGGCCCGTTGAATCGCCTGTTTTTTCGACAGCCCGAACAAACGCCCCTGGAAACGGAGTAGTTCTTCCACTTTTTCCGAAGGATCGAGTTCGTTTTCCTGCGATGCAACACCGATGTAATGCTGAATTTTGGCAAAGTTCTTTTCCGGATTGATGTTACCGATTGAAAAATCGCCGGAATCCTTCCGGATCAGCGTGGTCATAATTTTTACCAGCGTCGATTTGCCTGCGCCGTTGGGGCCAAGCAAGGCAAAAAGCTGTCCTTTTTGGATTTCCAGATCAACTCCCTTCAAGGCTTCTGTGCCATTGGAGTATTTCTTTCGCAAATTTTTAATACTGATTTCTGTTTCCATGTTATCTACTTTTTGACAACACAAAACTAAAAGCAGACAGACGGTTGGAATTGTAAAAAAACGACAAAAGGAAAAGCCAGGTAATGTCATGTTAAACGAACAATCAACCGAGCGTCATGCGGTCACGAATCGGGATCGGCATCTCACGAAAACAAAGGAAAAGCGCGTTGAAGCGACAGGATGTCCAAAAAGTACAGGATAGAGTCATCCCGAACTTGTTTCGGGATCTCATCTTTCTAATAATCAGACCCTGAAATACCCCGAAATTTCGGGGCAGGGTGACGCGAGTTGTGGATTTTAGAACTTTTTAGCCAGCCTAGACCCCTTTTTTCTGGTAATATAAATCAAGAAATTTCTTCAGTAACCCAATCAGCACGACAGATGCCTTCAGCAACATATTCGCCGGGAGTGTAGCCCGAATAGCTTTTAAATTCGCGGATAAAATGCGACTGGTCGAAATAACCGTTGTTGTATGCGTACTCGGTCAGGTAGTGTGATTGTTTCAGGGTAAGCCCGGTCATTACCTCCCAGAACCGGATAACTCGACTAAACTGTTTTGGCGACTGTCCTACCAGTGAAGCAAATTTTCGTTCCAGGTTTTTGGGAGTCACCAAAAGTTCTCCAGCCAGTTTGCGTGCCTGAACTTGCCCCCTGCTTTGCCTGATCAATTCGGTGCCCCGTTTTATCAGCAAAAAATCGTGTTCTTTCACCGGCGACAATTTCTTTATCAAAAATCGCTCAATCACAGCAATCCGGCTGTTCAGATCGCGGCATTCGCATACCTGTTCCTCAACCAATTTTATTTCGCCGGAAAACACATCGGCAAGATGAATGCTTTGATTTTGCAATTCACAAAGCGGGAACCGGAAAAAATTACAGGCCCCGTAACTATGAAAAACTACCGCGATAACACCTGATTCGCCCTCCGCAGCAGCATCGATGTACGAATTACTCATTCCGCTCACTATCGATTGGGGCTGCCGACTCGATTTCCGGTCCGGATAAGTAACAACAAAGGGCTTTTTGTAATGAAACATCAGTTGGACACTCCCGGTAGGCACAACCCGCTCACTCACCCGTCCATCCGATGAACCGATTTCAAGCATCCAGTATTGACTGACAAACGGGGCCAGTACCGGCGATGGCTGAACGAACTGGTAACGCATACAAAGATTTTTGTGCAAAGATAGGTGGAATTGGCGATTGATAAGTGGTGAAGGACAGGTGATTCAAGGCAAACACATTAAAAATTTACAGACATTATTCAAAAAAACACAAGATTCCTGATTACCAATACTTAAACGCAATTACACTTTCCTAATCAGGTATTGACTTTTTCCCGATTACATTTTATCTTTATAAAAAAATAGCCGTAGTATATACGTATAGAAAACGTAAGATAAACGTAAGATAAACTTAGAATAAAATAGAGGACAAAATGGCAACAGTAACCAATAACATAGTAACGCTCGGCTTGTCGGGAAAAGTGGGTAACCTGGTATTCCGCAGGCGGGGAAACAAAACAACGGTCTATGTACAATCACCCAGGAAAGCGCCATTAAGCGAAAAACAAAAACAGGCGCAACAGCGTTTTGCAGAAGCCGTATCGCTGGCAAAACAAGCCCTGTCCGATGAGTTCGGGCGCCGCAAATTCGAAAAACTGGCAAAGAAAGAAGGGAAGGAAAGCGCATACAGCGCAGCAGTAGCGTACTTTTGTCAAGTTTAAAGCTACTTTTATTGGTTCCCTGTCATATTACCATCAGAACAGATAGTTATACTTACTCATTGATGCCCGGCTTTTGACAACTTCATTTTCTGCGATATAAAAATATCGAAAAGTAGCCTCCTCTATTTTGTTTGAACACAAAACTCTATTAGCTTATACTTGCTGAAAAAACCATTTTTAGCCAGTGTTTTCTGAGATGCTTCGTTGTCGGCAGCGCAACCGCAAATGGGTGTCCAGTTATTTTCCAGGCACAAATGTTTCAGATAAGAAATAATTTGCGTGGCAAAGCTCTTTCTCCTGAAGTCGGGATGCACCCACATCCCGATATCGTAGAAACTAAAATCCGGGTGTACCTGTATCAGAAAACCACATCCAACAAGAGAACTGCCGAGATAAAACATCAGAATGTTTTGTCCGTTGATTAACATTTCAAGCTCTTCAGGCGATTCGTATAAACCATCGGGTTGTTCGTACAAAAGAGGATAGTCTGTTTTTCCGGCAAAACGCAAAGTCATATCACCTTTGAAAAAATTCTCAGTATGAAGAAAATCACGGAATAACCAACCTTCGATACGATACGGGTGATTTTTCAGAACACAGCAGTTCAGCAGTAAAGCATCAAACGACTGACAATAAATACGTTTGACATTCAGGGTATAAATGATTAAATCAAAATAAACCGGACAATCAACAATATATTCCTCTTTCAAATAAAATTCGATCAGGATTCCGTTTGCAGATCGAATCACATATCCGGCTTCTGACTCATTCGATGTAATCAGAAAATAATCAGATGAGGGGATCATCAGTTCCAGATAGACATCCTGAAATGCAGGTAACATGTTCAAACGCTCATTCCGCATAGCAGCGATCGAAGGATAACTCACTTTTAAAACTTCAATCATA
Organism: Prolixibacteraceae bacterium; assembly: GCA_003506435.1. Lineage (GTDB taxonomy): Bacteria > Bacteroidota > Bacteroidia > Bacteroidales > Prolixibacteraceae > GWE2-42-39. Next base: position 58,974 of record DOAQ01000023.1, on the reverse strand, counting down.
CTTTTACCGAAAAAAAACGGGACAGGAAAAATTCCCGTCCCGCATATCATTAAAAAATTTTAAATACCAATTATGCAGGCATATCAGGCAATTTCCATGGTGCACGATACGTGTGTTTGATCAGTTCGGCTGCAAATTGTGTTGCAGGAACCGGGTCGGTCCATGTTTTTTCGAATGTCGGGTGACCGTCATGAATTTTGAAACCATCTTTGATAACTGTCTTGATTTGTTCGTCATCCTTGATGTTGGTGAATTCCATTTTTTCACCGTTCCATTCCAGTTCTTTATTGAGCGATTGCAGGCGAACTGCCAAAACACCCATTACCACCATTTCGTTGAATGGTCCGGCTTCGCTGAAATCGGAAGCAGTTTTCACGCGGCTTTCAGGAGATTCCTTGCAGGCGCGTACCCAGTCCAATTCGTGGCTTACATCAATCCGGCGACGGTATTTTGGAGCTTCCGGAACACGACCTGAAAGCAACCATGGATTTACTCCGTAACATCCGCAGATGAGTTTGTCTTTTGTTCCGTGGAAAATCACGCCACCACCTGAATCATTCGGGTTTTTGCCGGCTGGCCATCCATCGGGAAGCATTGGTTTGATACCACCATCGTACCAGTAAACTTCAACTTCAGGAAGTTTCATTTTCATTTTTTTCTTTGGAGTACGGGCAGGGAAAGTCAGTTTTACTGATTGTGCAGAAGGCGCACAATCCTGAAGCAATAAAGTTGAATTACCTTGTGCTTTTGTCGGATAACCTAATTCAAGACCAACAAATACGGGGTGCAGGATGTGGCAAGCCATATCGCCGAGGGCGCCTGTCCCATAATCCCACCAACCGCGCCAGTTCCATGGATGATAAATCTTATTGTACGGACGCATTTGGGCAGGTCCTACAAATAAATTCCAATCGAGTGTTTCAGGAACCCAGTCGCCATTTTCAGGAGTATTCAATCCCTGTGGCCAGATTGGACGGTCGGTAAATGCTTCCACTTTAACAACATCGCCAATTTCACCGTTGGCAAGCCATTCACAGGTAAGGTTCACACCTTCTTTCGAAGATCCCTGGTTCCCCATTTGGGTGGCCACTTTGTATTTATCAGCCAATTTGGTTAGTAAACGTGACTCGTACACCGAGTGGGTCAATGGTTTTTGTACGTAAACATGTTTGCCCATTGTAATTGCAGTAGCAGCAATGATGGCATGGGTATGGTCGGCAGTAGCAACTACAACGCCATCCACTTCTTTACCCAACTCATCGTACATTACACGCCAGTCTTTGTATTTCTTTGCTTTCGGGAAATAATCGAAAACACGCTGGCTGTATTTCCAGTCCACATCACAAAGACCAATAATGTTTTGTGATTCAAGATTTTTCAGGTTAGCGAAACCCATTCCACCGATACCAACACCAACAATGTTGAGTTTATCGCTGGGCGCCATGTGTCCCAAACTTTTGCCCATTGCAAAACTGGGAATAATGGTAATACCTGCGGCTGCAGTTACAGTAGTCCCCAGAAAAGCCCTCCTGGAAACACCATTCTTTTTTGAATTTTCGTTCATAGTCTAATTTTGAAATTGATTTAAGTATGTTTCTTAAATAAGCTTTCGCATTTTAAAAAGCCTGCTAAAGGTAAAATTATTTGCTTGATTGTCCAAGCCTCTCCGCTTTCCTTTTCACCGAAATTTTAAAGGTAAAATATACTTCGGGTGTATATCCCGTTAAACCGCCGTTTTACCCGACACAAACTCACTGAATGTGAATAGTAATAATCTATTCAGCATCAAAAAAATCAATTTGACTGGTATGTAACCGCCGGGTATCTTTGCCTTACATTTTTATTCAATCTAAATTGAAATCATTTCATAAACAATAAAAAATTAAGATCATGAAAACCATTGGTGAAAAATTTCCGGAATTTAAAAAAGAAGCCGTTGTATCACTTGAGACGGGTAAAGAATTTAAAACACTGACCAACGCTGATATTGCAGGAAAATGGACTGTACTATTTTGGTGGCCACTCGATTTTACGTTCGTTTGTCCGACCGAAATCGAATCGTTTAACCGAAATTATGAAGAGTTTGCAAAGCGCAACACCAATCTGATCGGCGCATCTATCGATTCCCAGTTTGTACACCTTGCCTGGAGAAACAACCACCCCGGATTGAAAAACCTAAAATTCCCGATGCTGGCTGATACGTCAAAATCGCTGTCGTGTGAGTTAGGAATTCTTGAACCCGAAAATAAAATTGCTTATCGCGCCACTTTTATTATCGATCCGGAAGGAATAATACAGCATGTTTCGGTAAACGGACTGAACGTTGGCCGGAACGTAAAAGAAGTAATTCGCATTCTGGATGCGCTGCAAACGGGAGAACTTACGCCATGTGACTGGGAACCCGGTCAGGAAACATTATAAACAGAACGGGGCTTTCGGGCCCCTTTTTTTTGCTTTTTACTGACGGTTTGCTTTGGGATATTTTTCTCCCCAGCTACGTATTTTCATTTTCATAACTCCCCACAAAGCCTCGTTAAAAATACCTCCGCTCATTTTTGAAGTTCCTTCGGTACGATCGGTAAATACAATGGAAACTTCCTTTATTTTGAAACCATGTTTCCATGTTTTAAACTTCATTTCAATCTGAAACCCGTATCCTTTCAGCCGTATGTTATCCAAATCGATGGTTTCCAAAACATTCCGTCGATAACATTTGAACCCGGCAGTTGTATCTTTCACATTCATACCGGTTACCAGGCGCACATACAAGGAAGCTCCGTACGACATGAGTACCCGGCCCAGCGGCCAGTTTACCACATTAATTCCTGAAATATAGCGCGAACCTATTGCCAGATCGGCGCCATCTTCTTCACAGGCAGCATACAGGTGCTCCAGATCATCCGGATTATGCGAAAAATCGCAGTCCATTTCATAAATGTAATCATACTTCTGTTCGAGCGCCCATTTAAAACCCGTGAGGTAAGCGGTGCCGAGACCTAATTTTCCGGCTCTTTGAATTAAATGCAACCGGCCGGAAAACTCGTTTTGCAATTCAATAACCTTGCCCGCCGTGCCGTCGGGTGAATTGTCGTCAACAATGAGAAGTTCAAAAGGTGTTGGCAAGGAAAAAACTTTGCGCACCATTTTTTCAATGTTCTCGATTTCCTTATAGGTTGGTATAATGACCAGGTTTCTTTTCACGAATTCAAGATATGTTTTCTGCGAAAATAAACTTTTCGGACGACTTTTGGGCAATTTGGTCTTGTGAAATTCCCCTACGGTTCTCTAAATTTATAAAGTATCACAACTTAGATTTTCTGTTATTATTAAAAAACCTGTCTATTCCTGTTACATCACTTGATGGGAAGAAGAGCAAAACCAATAACGCAGCCATTTCAATCAGGTTTTTATTCACGATCCAGTAACTTCCTTCCACATGCATCCCCGGCCCTATACCAAAAAATGGGGGATAAGCCAGGTAGTACATCAGAAGAAGAAGAATCCCAAAAATCTTAAATGGTTTTGACAGGAAGCCGCAAAAGAGGCTTAGTCCAATTAAAATGAGTCCCCACATATTAAGCAAATCGGCTATTTTTAGTTGCCACGCTGATTGCGCCATGTTATGGAAGAATGATTCAAATGGTCCAACGGCTCCTGACAAGTAGGATTTCGCTGACCAGCTTGGGGTATAGAATTTAACCAGCCCCTCATATAAAAAATGCCATCCGATTAGAATCCGAAGAGTGGTGAGTGATATGATCTGCCCCGTTGTATATTGTTTTTCGATTTTCATAATTCTTAGGTTTATCCAATCGTGATTGTTTCGTTCACTTTATTCCAGCAGATAGGTTTTTTCAGCGCATAAGACAAATTTGCCATACAAAATGTGATTGTCTCCTCTAATCCTCTATCTTCGTTACAACTCGCTTTCCCTTGCGTTCTAATGGTATCGATCCATTCTTTCAGATGAAGAAAAGTAGCATCGATAACTTTCCCGTCAATAAATGTAGGGCCGTAGCCGCTCTTCAGATATGACTTTGAGGTTGCACTCGTCATTCCGTCAACATTAGCATTTGTGTTAGGGGCATAATAATAAAACGGATCGTCCGGATCTGTAGCGGCATCTTTAAATCGCTCCGAATACGGATCTTTATAGAGCATGATAGACCGGTCAATATCCATCGTTGCCTCAGAACCTAAGATACGCGACTGCCGGTATATTCCGCTTTTTAGCGTTCCGTCATAAGTCATGGTAAGTCCTCTTTCCGGGTAATTAAAAATCGCATTAAATACATCCGGCATATCATCTTTTCCAACGTTATAATAATACTGGCCTCCAAGCGCTACAACCGATTCGGGAATGCCCAGATCGAGTACCTGGTTAATGCAGTCGTAAGTATGCGAAAAATCATTTCCTGTGATGCCTGTACCATAATCGTTGTAACGATGCCAGTTAAAATACCGTTTGGCATCAAAGTCCACCCATGGAGCTTTTCCTAAAAACTCTTTCCAGTTAATATTCTCAGGCGTTCCCAGATGATCAAACTTCCTTTCCCTGATCCAGGCGCCAAACAGCGTGTTCCGGTTGGTATAGGTCTGAACCATGGAAACAGTTCCCAACACTCCCTTTTGATATAGCTCACGCCCGAGTTTAAAACTCATTTGCTGCCGGTTTTCATGACCTACCTGTAGAACGACTCCTGTCTCACGAATGGCATTTCTCAGCTCAATGGCTTCCTCAATATTGTGCGCCATTGGTTTTTCCAGATAAATATGCTTCCCTGCCCTGGCTGCTTCCATGGCAATTTGAGCATGGGTATGGTCAGGAGTTGCAACAATAATCGCATCAACGTTTTTACTCTCGATTAACTCCCTGTAACTGGTATAATATTGTAATAATTTACTTCCTGAATTTTCATGCCTCACATCAGTTTGTGCAACTTCCATCCCTCTTTTGGCATGGATGTCAAATGTATCGCAAATACCTGTTATATCGACAAACAAGTCCTCATGTCTCTTTTGATAAGGTAACCATTGGTCATATAAATTGTCTTTTTTCATCTGTTCGATATATTCAGGATGAAAATATCCAAAGGAATTCAGCAGAGCTTCTCCTCTCCAGCCATGACCGATCAAACCAATGCGTATCCGGTTACTTTCATTACCGGTGGGGCGGGTTAATTTTTCACTGGTTGCATCAAAATTGTCAATTCCAAGTGTTTCCCTCGAATCCTTTTTTTTCGCCTGGATTTCCCGTTCGATATTATCTTTGAATGCAAATCCAAAATACCCAAGAAAAGGTAATGCTGTTAACCCTTTTAAAAAATCTCTTCTGAAAATCTGGTTATTCTGTGTTTTCTTCATCTGCAAGTTATTTCCGGTTAATAAATTCAGCCATTTTAAACATGATTTTTGCACTGTAAGACGTGCAATTCAGCCAGTCGATCCATCCTGATCCCTCTATTCTTCTTTCGTTTAATTGCCAGTAGGTTGGATATCTTCCGTTTTCAGGGATCTGCGCAACAGTCATGGCATTGGCCAACTCAACAGCTTTTGCCAAATAAATAGCCTTGCCGGTAACCTCATACGCCTTTAAAAAAGATTCCATCATATTGGATGCGCTGGCATTGATGGGTTCATAACAGGAATATTGCTCCAGCACACAAGGGGTAATCCATTCAGAAACATTGTACTGCTTTTGAGGCATTGGATTTTCCCATATAACAAACTGATCTTCACAGAAACGTAATAATTCTTCCGCCAGCTCCGTGTATCCATCGTTTTCATCACTCCTGCCGAAAAGATAAACGGCCAGCGCCGATGCTTCATCCTTCGATAAATTTTTATACGGCTCTAACGGTGCGATATCTTCAAATTGGCCTGACCAGTCAAACGTGATCACCGGATTATCCATAATCCATGAAAATGCACGGTCCCGTGATGCCTGGCAGGTTTGCAGGCGATATTGATCGACAAGCCTGTCGAATAACTGAATTATGTCGAGAGGTATGCAATCATTGTCGGTGACCGGGGAACCATCTTTCCGGAGCTTCAGCTTCCATGTTCCCGATGGAAGTTGTAATTTCAGATAGGTTTCGGCAATTCGCACAGCGGCATCTTTAAACTCATTTTCCTGCGTGATATCAAACAGGTCAAGATAGGTAAGTGCTATTTTTGCAGGATAGATCATCATAAACTGATCCTTGAAATTTTTAGCAGTACGCGCTTCTCCTGCATAGGTAGGCGGAAGAAATTCCAAAGGAGCTCCTTTCGGTTCGCTGATACTGATCAGATATTTGGCAGCGTTTTTTGCTATTGACAAAGCGGCTTTTTCATGTTCCGGCGAAAGCTTGCTAAACAACAACATGCTTTCGGTAATTGCCCCGATTATTTTTGCCGGGTAACAATACAATTCATAGGTCGAATCAGGAAGTGCACGGTGTTCCCAGCTTCTGATATAATCACGATTGAACAGATAAGACAGTGCCTGCTTTGCGCTCTCATCATATTTCATTACCGGCGCATGATAGGGCCCCTGAAAGGGGGAGGCTTTATAAAACTCACGCGATCCGCAAAGCTCAACAATGGAATCACCCGTTCCTAAACCGAAAACCTCTACCCGGGCAAATCCTTGTGGCATATTTTCCCATACAGGCGATAGGTCGGCCCATGAATGGTCCGCAAAAAATTCGTATTTCAGACTGTCAGAAGCTGCAACAACAAATTTATATTTTTTTGAGTTGCTGCTCTGGTTAAAATTAAACGAAGGAGCATATATAAACTGTTTGGCATAATTATTCCAAAATGGTGTCTTTCCCGGTACTCCCGGCCTTACCGGACGAAGAGCCTCACGAAGGGATTGCTCTTCAATTTCGGTATAGTTGATGTCTAAATCGCCGGTCTTTATCCGGGTTGACTTACAAGAGTCAGCCCAAAACAGGAAGCTTATAAGAATAATGTAATATGCTATTCTTCTTTTCTTAAGGAATTGATTCATGATTGTTTGAAATTATTTTTTAATGATCGCTTTACGGTTTTAAAAATGTACCGGAATTTTAATCGCTTCCGGGTGAGATTATGTATTTGCCGGGTTCAGCTTTAAAAAAAACAGTATTCTGTCCAGCCCAAACGTTAACGTTGAATTCTGTGTCCCGATCAGAGCGGCTCACCGTCCATACTCCAGGATACATATCGGTAAGTAAAACCATCGATCCGGCATTACCCGAAATGGAAAGTGAAAAGGGGGTTTGACGAAGCTGTGAATCAGAACTCATACAAACAGTATAGTCAGCCAGAGAAATCACATATCTCCTGTCTTCTTCCTGAAACTTAACGGGCAGAGGTTTTGTTTCTTCTTCTGTCATCTGGAAAATCGTTAAAAACCGGTCATATTTGTTTTCTTTGGCCGGTGAGACCATAATGTGGTAGCCATTTGCTTCCGGAATCACTGAAGGTATCTTATACTGAGGGCCATATAACTTACTGAAATCAGTACTGCTTAGTATAAGCGCCTGGCGTTCTGTTGGATGAGGCAATAACATCTGCACGTGTGTTTTTCCCGTGCATCCGTTCCGGCTGTTTTGCAGAATGATGCAACTATCAGCAGATACAGGTTCGGTCAGCGTATTAATCTTCCAATACTTTTTAAAATCAGGTCTGGTTGTTAACATGTCGTCAGTTAATATAATTGCAGCAGGCACGTCATCTCTTTTCAGATTAAGAAAGCAAAGGCTACGGGTGTAACGGCTTATTTTATTGCTATAAGCTCCGGCCAGATCAACTTTGAAAAAACTATACAGGGGTTTTTGTTTCGACGGGCCAAAATCGGCTGATAAAACCTTACCGTTATAAAACCAGGGATCATCCATTGTTTCCTGAGGTGTTTCAGGAAAACGTTGATTGAACCTGGTACCCCCGTCATTGACTGTGGCCTTAAACTGAACTTTCTCTTCCGGATCATTTACAAGCATCATACTGTGGGCAACGGATCTTTTATTGAAGTTGAAATCATACGAAGAACCATACGAAATATAAAGTCCCAGGTCACATACCTGCAATCCTTTGTAATAAAATTGTACGGCCCCGGCATCAGCATGCTGGTGATTTCCAAAATGGTAACCTCCCCCCTTGATTTCTGCAATAACATCATTTGAATTCATTCCCATTTCCCAACCAGTCCTTGCTATCATAGAGCCCAGAATAGGTCCAAAATCAATTGTCAAAGGAAGAGAGTCCAGCTTTAGATTTGCCTTGAGATCAGGATCATTGAGTAATAAAAACAAAACAGGATCATCGGGTAATCCTCCCTGCCTGCCGAATTCCGCTTTGATTAGGGGATCATTGGCATACGAATAGAGTAAAAGCATGGTTTGTGGTTCCTTCCAAAAATAAGGTTTTCCATTTTTTGAGACTGAAAACATATCTCCGTCGCGTAGCATTTCCCCATCCGGCAGGCGCATATACAACCAGTATTTTGACAAGTTGGTTATATTGTCATCAAAAACACGGAGTCCTGCCATACGATAGAAAAGCCAGGCAGCATGCATTTCCCATCCCAGGCGATATGCCCCGTAATCAACCCCCTGATTATGCCGGGGAGATTGATATTCAAACTTTCGCATAGGAACTAATTGTTCCAGTACCCGATAAGAAGTATAACGGTACGGTTCCGGATTTTCATCATAAACTGCAATGCTCATAGCCAGAAGATCACGATTTACCTGGGCTTCATTTCCATGCCCGCTGATAATGCTCGCAAGAAAAGGAGGCCAGCCTATTTCCATTTCCCCTGCAAGTTTCATCATGCCTGCATATAAACTTTTCCGGTCATCTTCGGCCATAAGAGAATAACACCAATCATAAACCAGGGCCGCAGTATAAATAGAACGTCCTATTTCCCTCGTTATATCTCCATAGTTAACATTACCAAATTCCAATACGGACAAATAATCCCTCATCAGGCGAACAGCTTCACAACCAATTGCACTGTCGCCGGTCATCAAATAATAAAAAGCTTTTATCTCAACTGCTTTTTCAAGTTCAGCGCTATGAAAAATCTCCTGTGAAAGTGAAAAACGGAATGTAAATTTTCTGATTGCTGCTTCCTTCACTTTGATCCAGGCCGGCCGGTTTTCATTTTCATTGAGCCTTGCTTTAACCAGAGGAAGCGATTGTGCATTGACCCAAAGACGTGGCCGTCCTGCCGGAGGAACGACTTTCGGCTGATATGTTTTAGCTTCCGGGGGAACTTCCGGGGGAACATCATTTTTTATTTCGATATATCCCAGCCGGATACCCTTAGGCAACCATATTTTTAGTTGTTTCGTCTGCCCTGTTAATTGAAATTTTCCAATAACATGATCAGTATAGTTTCTCGCATCAGAAACAATCCGTTTGGTAAGACGCTGATCATCAATTTGCATTTTAATATACAAGTTACGAACCTCGCCCTCTGGTTTTTCAATCCTTGTAACATGAGTGTTTATAACATACGTTCCAGCAACCTGAACGTTAACAGGAAACACAAGGTCCGGATCGCTTTGCAGCGCATAATCAATTCGTTCTGCAATATTCTCCTTTAATTGTACCCACTCACCATTTTGAATTTTTATCGTAGTTTTTGGATTGAAATACGCTTTATCCAATTCCAGCCGACATGCAAAATCATTATTTTTTTGCTGCGAGAAAGTATTAAAGGCATTAAAAAAAACAAAAAAACCAACTATCACTCTTATAATCAACATTCTGAATTCTTCTATTCCTCGGTTGTAACTTGATAAATTCATATACCAGCAAATCATTTGAAGAAGCTGTCCAAAAAAGTTCCAGAATCCACAATTCGCATCATCCTGCCCCGAAATTTCGGGGTATTTCAGGGTCTGATTATTAGAACGATGGGATCCCGAAACAAGTTCGGGATGACTCGATCCTGAACTTTTGGGACAGCCTCTTTCAGCGATTGCACCGGCAATACATTATTATCCTGATTTTGGTCAGGTGTACTATTCCCAGCCAGGATTTTGAGTGAGGTTCGGATTGAGGTCGATCTCGGATGATGGTATGGCCCACAGATATTCCCTTTCTGCAAATCCGCGTGTCCGAAGGCTATTTCCAATAAATCCTTTAACGACATGATTACAAAGGTCTACTCCGATTCTCCACCGCCTAATGTCGGAATACCAAAGACCTTCTCCCGGAAACTCGACTTTCCGCTCATGTCGTATTCTTTCGCGAACTTCGGCTTGTGTTCCTTGGGGGATTGCGGGCATTGATACTCTGGCTCTCACTCTGTTTACAGCATCATACACAGATTGGTCGGGTCCGCTTTCTTCATTTTTTGCTTCAGCATACATTAACAACACATCAGCAAAACGGATCACAGGAATATTGTTTGGCGAATTATATCGATCATCGTTATCTTCTCCCTGATGAACAAACTTTTTCCAGGCATAAACAGCACTGAAGTTTGGTATAAAACATTTCGGATCGGAAGCTTTGGTGGGCCATTTATAGATCAATGTATTATTACTTTTACCGACAAATTCAGCCCAGGGAACAAGAATCGTTTGTTGCAAACGGGGGTCTCTTTTGTTGAATATTTGCTTGACTAAATCTTCTTTCGCCCAATCGGCTGAATTGTTAGGATTGAAAGACTGTCCATCGATTGTTTTGAAGTTATCCCAACTGAATGGCGTGCCGTCTGCCATTTCATAGCTATCAACGAGTATGGATGTAGGTACAGTCCGCTGAATTCCACCAACTTGTGTATTCCGATTTCCGTAATAATAATCACAAGTATTACCAAACCCACTAATCTTGATGTACTGGACATCGAAAATTACTTCCTTGTTGCCTTCCCATTTGTAATTAAAGATCTGATAGTACTCAGGATGCAGTTCCCTGTCACTGTTTTTTATGACATAGTCAAAATCATCTGCCGCTTCACCCCATCTTTCAGCATATAAATAAGTCTTTCCACGTAATGACATAGCCGCCCATTTGGTTGCACGTCCAAGGTCATTACCTGAATAACTTCCCGGCAAACATTCTATTGCATCGGTCAGATCCTTTAATATAAACGCAACAACTTCGTCAGCCGTATTTCTTGCCTTATATGCTTCGTCATAATTCATCGGTTTATCATAGATTGGCACTCCTCCAAAATAATCCCATAATTTGAAATAGAACAAAGCTCTAAGGAACTTTGCCTCTCCTATTAAACGCAATTTCGTACCTTCATTCATATCGATATCGGGAATACGGGTAATCGCAGTGTTTGCCCTGTAAATACCTTTATACAGTACTGCCCAGGGGTATGAGAAAAACGAACCATATGCCACATATTGACCTGTGGTCATTCCTGTAGCCCAGGTCTGATAGGATATATCAGAAAAGTCATCCAACATACCATAAAGGCACATATTGTTGTTTAACTCCCTCAATGCGTTGTAGATTGCATTCACGCCGGTTGTCGCATCCGTTTCATTTGCCCAAAACGATCCTTCAGATAACTGACTTAACGAATCTCTCTGGAGGAAACTCTCCTGGCACGAGGAAAAAAATAGAATTGCAACTATTATTGATATTATCTTAGTTTTCATTGCTGTTATGATTAAAATGTGACATTAAGACCAACGATGAATTGTTTCATATTGGGATAAGTTACACCGGCATTTTCCGGATCAAATCCTTCGTAACTTGTAAATGTGAAATAATTTTCCAGGCTCGTATATAATCTGAACCGATTTATCAGGATTTTAGAGCTTATCCTTTTAGGAATCGTATATCCAAGTTGTATCGATTTTATACGAAAATAAGATACATTGGCCAACCAGTAATCGCTGTTTACGTCGTTATTGGCAAGCCCCGCAGTCAGCCGGGGATACGCTGTGGTTTTGTTATCCGGCGTCCATCTGTTCAGTACATTTTCTCTCATAATGTAATCCCAATGAAGATTGAACGAATTGAAAGTACCACCGTCATAATAATTAAGACCCGATACACCTTGCCCAATTATATTTAAATCAACCCCTTTATAGGAGGCTCCGATATTGATACCATACGTAGCCTTCGGAATTGAAGAACCTTTTATTACGCGATCATCATCGTTTATCTTCTTGTCGTCGGTTAAGTCTTTATAAAGGAAATCGCCCGGTTTCGGTATAGCAGGTGAAAAAGTATAACCATCAGCGATCATCGCGTCAATCTCAGCCTGATCCTGTACAACGTGATCTACTTCTCTAACATAAAACGGGAAGATTGAAACTCCTTCAGTCAGCACCTTGGTTCCGGAAATAGTCTTCACATCTCCCATGTATTTTAAGACTTTATTGTCAATAGAACTTATATTACCACCGATGCTGTATTCGAAATCTTTTCCGATATTACCAAAGTAACTTAGCTGGGCTTCCCATCCCCGGTTTCGGACCTGTGCTGCATTCTGACTGGGAGCACTAAGGTTTCCCATAACAAGTGGGATTGGCAATTTCACCAGGATATTATCTGTTGTCTTGTCAAAAACGTCGAATGAAAGCGAAAGTTTGCTATTGAACATGTTCAGATCAAGACCGAGGTTGGCAGAAGTTGTCTCCTCCCAGGTTATCAAACTATTTGAGATTACAGTTGGAGCAATCCCCTGAGCAATATTTCCCCCAAAAGAATAGTTCTGGCCTGCATATAAAGACTGATATTCATAATCTCCAATATTATTATTACCGAGTTTACCCCAGGATGCTCTAAATTTTGCATTATCAATCCATGTTGTCAGAGGTTTAAAAAAAGGTTCTTCAGAGAATCTCCATCCGGCAGCAAAAGACGGGAAAAAACCCCACCGATTATCTTCTGAAAATCTGGAAGACCCGTCATAACGTCCATTTGCTTCAAATAAATACTTTCCTTTATAATTATAATTGATCCTTCCAAAATAGGAACGTAGAGCCCGGTCCTCTGCTGTTCCACTTGTTACCGGGTCAGCAGCGGCTGCATCTAAAACATAAATAGCATCATTCAACATATCATATTTACTTGCAGAGAACTGGTCCTGACGTGAATATTCCTGATCAAAACCAATCAAAGCGCCGATATGATGCACATTATTCAAGGAATAATTGAACCGCAAAAGTTCGTTTAAAGTAGTCGAATAATACCTGGAATCACTGTTCGTGATGCTATTGCGAGTAGACGTTTCGTAAAGCTTGGCATCAGTTCGAAAATCCCATATACTAACAGGGCCTGAATATTGCCAGCTTCTTCTGTTATCGAAATTGCCGGCAAAGCTGGTTTCAAACTCAAAATATTTAAGGAAGTTCATCTTCGCAAAAAACTTAACTCCAACACGTTGCCTTTCATTATTTCCCGTCGCGCTTTCCATCGTTGCCCTTGGATTGTATGCTTTCGTATTTTCTCCTTCCATCATGCTCCCTCCATAACGTCCGTCAGAGGATTTAGGCAAAATTCCCGGATTTGTCATCAGCATGGTATTGAAGAGATAACTTACATCGAGTGGACCTCTATCTGACCAAAACCCGAAAACATTTCCACCCAGGCTAAGCCAATCAGAAACCTTTGAATCAGCATTTAACCGGAATGAATATTTTTCGTATTCAGCATTTTCTACAACCCCTTTATTATCCAGATAGCCTAAAGACAATAAGAAATTTGACTTTTCGCTTCCTCCTCGTACAGAAAGATTATGCTCGCTAATAACAGAAGGTTTTAATATCTCGCGAAACCAATCAGTGTTCGGATAGTTTGTTGGATCAGTCTTTGAATTTGCCCTCCACTCATCAATAAGGTTCTGGCCATAAATCTTTGGCTGTCCACTATTTTGGTATGCTTCATTCATTAACTCCAGATGGGTGGGATAGTCACTAATGAAATCAATCATTTTTGCAGCACTCTCAACCCCAACATATCCATTATAGTTTATTGACATATTGTCTACTTTTCCCCTTTTTGTGGTAATTAGGATCACTCCGTTGGCGGCTCTTGACCCATAGATAGCACAAGATGACGCATCTTTCAGTACCGAAATATTTGCAACATCATTCGGATTGACATCATTCATATTTCCGGCAACCCCGTCTATTAATACCAATGGAGATGAGTTGTTCAGTGTCCCCACCCCTCTGATGTGAAGCGAAACAGATTCATTCCCGGGAGCCGAGCTATTTTGGCTCACAACCAGACCAGCGCTCATTCCAGCCAATCCTGAAGACAAGTTAGTCAATGGCCTGCTCTCCATTGATTCGGTGAAATTGATCGAGGAGACCGAACCTGTAAGATCTCTTTTTTTCATAATACCATATCCAACTGCAACCACTTCTTCAATTCCAACCGTTTCGTCTTCCATGGTTACATTCAATTCGGTCTTGTTACCAACTGAAATTTCCTGCATCTTCATCCCTACGAATGAAAAAACCAGCACAGCATCGCCGGGGACGTTGGCAAGAGTGTACTTCCCGTCAAAATCGGTGATGGTTCCTTTAGTTGTGCCTTTTACGACCAATGAAACCCCCGGGAGCGGCTGTCCCGAAGAATCGGTAACTCTCCCGTTAACAGTTTTTTGCTGGGCAGACAAACCATTCAAACCGCCGGGTAAAATCACAATAGCCCTCCCTTTGATCGTATAAGTCAACTCGCTATTTTTTAAAATATCATCAAGCACCTCATTTACCAATTTGTCTTTAAAATCACCTGAGATGTTATTACTCCGGTTGATTTGTTCATCTTTATAAACAAACGAAAAATCGGTCTGATCTTCGAGTGTTTGAAGCACTTCTTTTAACGAATTGTTTTCGAAATGAAGGTTCAAACGCCCGGTTTGCGCCTGCGATACAATGGCATGTGATTGTATCAGAAATCCGAGGATAAACACAATTTGTAGTTTCATAATCAGGAAAATTTTCCATCGCCGGAAAAGCACAGCTTCCCCTTCGACACAACTGTTTTTTTTCATACTTTTGTTTCGTTTTGTGATTAATTAAAATGGTTAACACAGACAAACTTTGATGGGGAATGGTGGGCATTCCCCATTTATTTTATTGCATAGGCATTATTCTTTTATCTGAATACTGATTTTTCTGAAATCTTCTTTTACGTACGTAATGGGCATTGTCAACTGAAAAACATTCAAAACTTCTTCGATGGTTTCTTCATTTTTAAATACTCCCGAATAAACAATATCATTCAACTGCGGACTTTTCATCTCGATATCCACATCGTACCAGCGTTCGAGCCGGAGTACCAGTTCCCGGAATGAAATCCGGTTAAAATCAAAAATATTGTCTTTCCATTTGGCCGATTTAACCGCATTGGTTTCTTCCATGAGAAACCGGTTATCTTTGTATATCAATGTCTGGCCCGGGACTACAGAAACAGTTTGTTTTCCCCGTTGCACCTCAATGCTGCCTTCAATAAGAGTGGTTTCAGTCCGGTTAAAATCGGCATAGCCTGTTACATTGAATTTAGTTCCCAACACACGGATTGTATAATCTTGTGTTGCGACGGTAAAGACCGAACCATTTTGTTTCTCAACTTCAAAATACGCTTCTCCTTTCAATTTTACATTTCGGTTGCCCTTCATAAAATCACTGGGGTATGACAAGCTGGACTCCGAATTCATCCAGACTTTCGATCCATCGGGTAGCAATAGTTGTGATTTTTCTCCACGCGGAACCTGAGTTTCGAACCATACAACCTCCGGTTTTTTAACTGGGCTATTTGTCAACAGCCAGGTAACAACGCCCCCCAGAATTACCGCCAAAACAATGAGAGCTGCTATCCGTGAAAAAGAGAGCTGCAACTTTCTCAATTTGACTGATGGCACGGAAAGTTGCCGGTTGATCAGCAATTTACTTTTCAGTTCGGCATACGAACTTTCCAGAAGCGGATGTTCTGCTTCATCGGAAGTAAATTCATTTTTTACCTGAAGAAAAAACGCTTTGTTCTCGTTGCTTTCTTTTATCCAATCGCACAAAGAGGTTTCCTCCCTGTTGGATAACCGCCCGTTGAAATAGGCAATTATCCTTTCCCTTATTGAATTATTTGTGTCCATTATTTCTGCTTTTCGATAATGGAACACCTGCCAAAGGAAGTTACCCTACCTCAGATTCAAGAAAAAATTGAGATTGCGTGAATATTTTTGAGTTCTGGCCTTCATTAAAAAAAAAAATCTTAATAATAATGTCATGAAATACGACCACCCCGTCCCGGAGAAACCGGGACACCCCTCCTAAAAAAAGGAGGGGAAACCGAAGCAAGTTGCGGCAGCGAAAAACCACCGGGCTTTCCAAATTGTCACTGTCCCAAATTTCTCCTCCTGGACAGGAGGAGTACTCGAGGAACGAAGGAGGAGGTGGTTGATTGTTTAAAGTAAAATATAGAATCAGTAAAAATTATTAGTACTGAAAAATAGTTATTTACAAAGATTTATCTCTTAGCTTGACGGCTATGCCCCAGACGGGAGACTTTTGGGCCTGCACAAATGCGATTGTCTCTATTTTTTTGAATATCAACATTGTTGCTTTTTCAGGCCAAACTCCCTTTCCTTTATGGGAAAGGGCTGGGGAAAGGGCATTTGAAACAGGCAACCGATACTGCTACAATGCATCTTCTTATTTCGGAAAAATTCAAATTATTTTAACCCCTGAAGGACAAGCAGAATGACGGACAAGGGGAGATAACCGGCAAATTTTTTCCGGTAAACGTCCAGCGCTTTGGAGATATGTTTCTCAACGGTTTTTATGCTGAGTCCCAAACAATCGGCTATTTCCTGATTTTTAAGCCCCTCTATACGGCTCATCCGGAAAACAACACGACATTTTTCGGGAAGTTCATTCATTATCTCGGTTACCTTTTCATAGAGTTCTTTTTCGATCAGCAGGTATGGTTCATTTCCAACCATATCTATATAGTACAACTCTTCTCCAAGGTATTGGTCTTTTATTTCAGATTTCAGGTTATCGACAACTTTCAGGTGCCTGATGTAATTCAGGCTGGCATTGCGTACCATTTTGTACAAAAAGGCTTCCGGATGTTCATATCGAAAGGTGTCGTGTGTTTCCCACAACCGGATAAATACATTTTGTACCAAATCTTTTGCGAGGCTACCGTCGCCGATTATTTTTAGTGCAAATGTGTACAAACGAGGAAAATAAAGCTTATACAGCTTTTCAAAAGCTTTTTCATCGCCTCCCGAAACAGCATGAAACAATCCGATATGTTCTTCTGTCTTCATCGCCCCGAAAATAAACTTTTTAGACGACTTTTCTACAATCAGCACTTGCAAAACATATTTAAACCGAATGCCTCCTGTTCATTCCTGAAATTCTATTCCGAAACAAAGTGATTCAAATCGCACTGATTTTAAAGGATTATCATTATTTTGGCATACTGAATTATATACTAAACTGACGAATCATGACATTATTCATTATCCTTCTCGGCTTTCTGTTTGGCGCCATCTTGCAATCGGCCCGGCTTAACCGGTACAATGTGATAAGTGGAATGGCCACTCTCGAAAATCTGACCGTTGCAAAAGCCATTGCCGTTGCCATCGGTGTTGGCGCTATCTTAATCAATGTGGAAATTGGCCTTGGCTTTGCGTCTTACCATGTCAAGCCTTTCATTTTAGGGGGAATCATGTTGGGCGGTTTAATCTTCGGAACCGGGATGGCTATTCTGGGCTATTGTCCCGGGACCATGGCAATTTCGCTGGGCGAAGGTTCGCTCGATGCTTTGTGGGGAATTATCGGCGGACTGCTGGGAGGTTTAATTTACACCATTCTTCTGCCATCCGTTCAGCCCATATTGGGCCCCGATCTGGGAAGTATTTCACTGAACTCATTGCTTGGCAGTAATCCAACGGTTTTTTACCTGCTGGTTTTTGTAATTGGAGCTGTGTTTATTGCAACTGCTTTCATCCTGAATAAAATAGAGAGAAAGAAAGACATGACCTGGCTGTATGCCGGTATCGCTTTGGCCATTTTGAATGCAGTTGTATTCTTATCGGCTGTCACCGACCGGGTTATCGGCGCCTCAACTATGTTCCCTTATCTGGCTGACTGGTTAACCGGAACTACTGATAACGATTATTTTACCAAAATACAAAAACCAGGTCAGTGGGAAGTCCTGTTTTTAGGCGGCGCTTTTGTATCGGGTATTATAATTTCGCTTTTCAGAAAAGAATTTAAACTCAGGCTTATTCACGACAACTGGAAAAAATACAAGGGAACTTCTTCTCTGAAGCGTATTATCTGGGCAATTTTTGGTGGTTTTATCCTGATTTTTGGAGCACGTATGGCTGGAGGATGTACCAGCGGACATGTAATTTCGGGCGGGATGCAACTAGCCGTCAGTAGTCTTGTTTTTGCACTATTTGTTTTTGCAGGATTGCTGATCACCGGAAGGCTTTTTTACAGAAAAAAATAACGGCATGAATAAACCCGCAACTTTATTGCTCGTACTTCTGATTCCTGGCTTTTCGTTGAACGCTCAGGAATTGCCAATGATTGCAAAAGGCAATCAACTTGAAAAGATACAGTCAGGATTTGCCTTTACAGAAGGGCCTGCCGTTGCAAAAAACGGGGAAATTTATTTTACCGATCAGCCCAACGACAAAATTTATATCTGGAACGAAAAATCCGGCATACGCGAGTTCAAGGTAGACGGAGAACGTTCAAACGGTCTGTATTTTGCAGCCGACGGGCAACTGGTAGCCTGTGCCGACTACCGGAATAAGCTGATTAAAATTGCCATGGATGGCACCAAAACTGTTTTGGTTGATCAATATGACGGAAAACATTTGAACGGTCCAAACGATCTTTGGATTCACCCCAATGGTGACATTTATTTTACCGACAGCTATTATCACCGGTCATGGTGGCCCGAAGGACAAACACAGGTACAAGATTGCCGGGGTGTTTATTGTCTGAAAACCAACGGAAAACTCATCCGGGTAATTGACGATTATAAAATGCCGAATGGAATTATCGGAACTCCCGATGGAAAAACGCTTTATGTGGCCGATATTGCCGACGGAAAAACCTGGAAATACCGGATTGAGGCCAATGGAACACTTGCAGACAAAACCTTTTTTGCTCCTGAAGGTTCCGATGGAATGACCATCGATAAAAAAGGGAACGTGTACCTGACCAACCGTGCCGTTTCAGTTTTTGCACCCGACGGAAAAAAACGGGGTGAAATAGTTGTCCCCGAACGGCCTGCGAATGTTTGCTTTGGCGGTAAAAACCGGAAAACGCTGTTTATTACCGCACGAACATCGGTATATAAAATCGGAATGAAATAAACTTACAGAAGATTAGTCCAATTCTTTGTCGAGCATTTCGCGGAAACCATCTGAAAACCAGGTTTTCATTTCGCCATCTTCACCGGAATAAATGAAATAAACCTCCAGTCCTTTCACCTGACCGGCAATTCGTTTTGCTTCGTCAAGGCCCAGAACCATGAATGCAGTAGCAAAAGCGTCGGCAGTCATGCAATCGTCAGCCAGTACGGTTGAACTTAGCAGGGAATGTTGGATTGGGTATCCCGATTTCGGATCGATGGTATGGGCATATTTTTTCCCGCCTTCAACATAGAAATTTCGATAGTTCCCCGAAGTTGCCAACGCCTTATTTTTCAGCGAAACAATGGCTTTCAATTCCTGATTGACCGGCGAAAGATCGTCAACCGGTTTGCTGACGCCAATACTCCAGTCGTTGCCTTTCGCATTAACTCCGTGCGCCACAACTTCACCCCCGATTTCGACCATATAGTTTTTACAGCCTTGTGCAGCAAGGAAATTGCCAACCACATCGCAACCATATCCCTTTGCAATGGCGCTGCAATCGAGCATGGTATTCGGGTGATCTTTGATCACCCTGTTCCCCGAAATCCTGATTTTCTTGTAACCAACCAAAACTTTTAACGAATCGAGAAGTTCATCGGTAACCTGTTCCTTGTGTTTAAACCCGAAGCCCCAAACATTTACCATCGGTGCAACGGTTATGTCGAAAGCCCCGCCCGTTATTTCCGAAACTTCCATGGCTTTATTAAAGACAGTCAGAAAATAATCGTCGGGTTCAACCTCCTGATTTCTGTTTACCTTTGAAATTATCGAAAGGCTGTCGAAAGTCGAGAGCGACTGGTTCACCCTGTTCATTTCAGTTTCAATTTCGGTTTGCAAATCTTTACCATCGGGGCTTTCATATTTTACGGTATAAACCGT
The DNA here is from genome assembly GCA_003506435.1 of Prolixibacteraceae bacterium. Classification (GTDB taxonomy): domain Bacteria; phylum Bacteroidota; class Bacteroidia; order Bacteroidales; family Prolixibacteraceae; genus GWE2-42-39. The sequence goes on along the minus strand of DOAQ01000023.1, from coordinate 38,747 downwards.
ACCATACATAAACCCCTGATCGGTAATGTAACTTGATTTTTTTTGATTGCATGAACAGGCAAAAACCAGAAATACAGCAATAATTAATAAATGAATTCTCATCGTTTTCTATTGAAAAATGGAACTCAAAGATAAATATTTACCAACTTCCGACGGAAAAAACATCCCGGAATAGAAGAACTTTTTTATCGTCTGTAACTAATTGTGCGAACATTCGTGTCCATGCTCATGCTGGGCGCATGTTTGGCCGTTGTCCTTAATTTTTCCGTTGAGATAATCATTTATCAGTTTTTCAACAAAACCGCTACATCCCCGAATCACCTGAATACCGGCTGCACTCAGCTTCGCAATTGCCCCCTGCCCGATATTGCCGGCTAACATCAATGTTACATTTTTGTCTTTCAGTGTTGTTGCAATATCCGATTTACAACCACACCCGATTGGTGATTCCAATACTTCAGTTCCGACGAGTTCTTTTTCTGCTGATATACTTGCTAATGTGTAATATTCGCAGTGTCCAAAATGGTCGTCAACTTTATTTCCCCGGGTTGGTATTGCCAGCGTTATTGATTTTTCTACAGGTCTTAAATTTGAATAGTTGTTCATCTCTGTGTGTATTTTGTTTGTTTTAGTTTAAATGAAACGCTCCCGTTTTTGAAGGTTAAATAACCCGTACAAAAGAAAGATCAACGAACTGACGGACAGAAAAACCCTGTTCTTCACCGTAATTCCTTCCCAAATAGTTTCATTCAGGTTTCGCGGTATATTGAAAGGATTGAGAAATACATCCCATTGGGTATTTTCTACCAGATCTTCACTAATAATCATCAATATAACACCAAGTATAACCATAACCGCCATGGTTCCGTAGCCGTTTTTTATCAGGCTCGAAAACATGAACGACAGGCATCCGATGAACAGAATCGGATACATTACCTGGTAGGTCATTTCCAGAATATTGATCCGGGTAAGGAAGATTGTTGCCAGAAATGAATACACACACATGATCAGGAAAACCAGAATGAATACAAGGATCATACGTACCAGCCATACTTTGTAACGATAGTCGGGAATACCAAACAAAATTTCCAGGATACCCGCGTCAACATCGTTTTGTATTCCAAAGCTCATCGGATAAAAAACCAGCAGAATTCCCGGAAAAATAAGGGTATAATAAACCATCTCCTCGTCAAGGTTGTCGCCGTTCAACGTTGAGTTAATCGAAATGAATATAAAAAAGCCAAGCGAGGCCAGAAAAAACCAGATGAAACGGTTGGCAAAAATAATACGCATGTTGTAACGAACCAGCTTCCACAACAAGTGGAGCGTATTTGCCAATCGTGATTTATTTTTTGTTTCCATTATTTCAAATCTTTAATCAAACATAAATAGGCATCTTCCAGCAGTGGTTTTGCGACAACTGCATCGGGTGCAGGTTGTGTTTTCGAAAGCATCCGAACCCTGATTTTATCTTCCTGCCTCATGTGGTGGATTACCATTTGCTTATTCGGCATTTTGTCAAAATCTTTGGCCGGAACATCGAATTGCCAAACCAAATCCTTGGCCAGATGAACCATATTTGACGGCGTTCCGGTGTATTTTACCCGCCCCCGGTTGATCACGGCAACCTGGTTACACGAGCTGGCAATATCTTCGATAATGTGTGTCGAGAAAATCACGATGCGCTCGCGGCTGAGTTCAACCAGCAAATTACGGAAACGGATGCGTTCGCGCGGGTCGAGACCAGCCGTAGGTTCGTCAACCACCAGTATTCTCGGCAGGTGAAGCAGAATCTGGGCAATCCCGATACGCTGTTTCATACCGCCCGAAAACGAGCCGATTTTTTCCTGTCGCCGGTCGTACATGTGAACCGATTTCAGCACATAGGCGACCCGTTCTTCCCGTTCGGTTTTATCCGTCAACCCTTTCAATATGGCCTGATAGTCGAGAAAATCTTCAGCCGGCATATTTTCGTAGGTACCAAATTCCTGCGGAAGATAACCAATCAGCCCCTGTAATTCTTCGCGTTTCTCCTGCGTGTCGATGCCGTTGATCCAGATTTTACCATAACTCTGCTCGAAAATTCCGCAAATAGTCCGCATCATGGTTGACTTTCCGGCCCCGTTGGGCCCCAGCAAGCCAAACATACCCGTCTCAATTTTCAGAGAAACTCCGTTCAGCGCTTTGAACGGCTGACGACGTTTTCCGATAACCGGTATTTGTTTTACCAATCGATATACAGTCCGTCGCAAATTGCCAAAACGTCCTGTGATCCGGTCGATATTTACTTTTTCCTCGTATAGTTTCCGCGAAGTAACTGAAATGATCAGGGCGAGGTACCACAACACAAAAACAGTCACCAATAAACCAATTGATTTTGTGTTTTTCCAGAGCATGAACAGCTCGGGCAAAGGCAAAATCCAGAACAGTGTCCACTGTACCCATCTTTGAGCGACCAGCGGCCATCTTTTGTTTTTCTCCTCAGCAATATTATTGAGATAATAATTGAAAGGTTTCCACATTCCGTTGATGTACAGGTACACCATCACGGTCATAAACAATATCCAAAGCGCCGATTCAAGGTAGAAGAAGGTGAAATAGATAAAGAACCCTAAAAGTGGCAATTGCCAGATCATGTGATCGAATTCGCGGATTGATTTATACTCTTTTTCGAGTCCGGCCCGTTTACGGATATTGATACCCCCGTTCCATTCGCGGGTGAAACGGTCAGGACGATCGTAAATTTTTACCAGATTCTGAATAACAATGCTGATCGGAGCATTTTCTTCAACAAGCTTGGTTTTCGCCTTTTTCAAACTCGACAATACAAACCATGTTGCTCCCGGGACTATCAGGAGAAGGAGTATAAAATCGATGACCTGCCACAGACCAGAGTCTATTTCAAAGTAGATGTATGCTGTACCGGCAATTAGGATACTAAACTGGATGATTTTCAGTTTCCAACTGAGATTTCGAAACCATTCGAGCGAACTTTCGAGCCCGGAATACATAGTTGGAATGAAAATAAGAGTCAACAGGGTACTGACAGCCAGTCCACCGATCACAATGATGGCAAACGGAGCCCCGATTACGCTGACATATTCGGCATCGCCCATGCCCAGCGGGATCATGGCCACAATGGTAGCGATAGCAGTAATCAGGATAGGACGCACCCGCGACAAACCGGCAGTCATCAAAGCCCGTGAACGCCGGAAACCACGCTCTCTCAAGATGTTGGTATAGTCAATCAGGATAATACCGTTGTTTACCACAATACCGATCAATATCAGGAAGCCGGTAAGTGTATTGGCGTTCAACAAGCTGTTGCCCGTGAAAATAAGCGCCATAAATGAGCCGATACCCGCCAACGGAATGGTAAACATCAATACAAACGGAGTTACCAGCGATTCGAAAACCGATGCAAGAATCATAAAAATGAGCAACACAGCGGCGCCGATCAGAAAGTAAAAGTCATCCAGTTCGCTTTCTTCGTGTACCACCTCAGCGGCTACTCCTGACGGAAGATTATAGCTGGCCACCAATTCATCTATTTCATAACGGTACGCCTCCAGCAAATCTTTTGAATCTTCGGCTTCACTCACAAAGCTGTACGTGATTTCAATACTCTTTTCCTGGTTTACCCGGTTGATACCTGCCATCCCGGAAGCATAAACCAGGTTGGAAAAATCCTGAAGGTCGTGAAGCCCATCGTTGGCATCGGTAACCTGAAGCCGGCGAAGGTCCTCCATATTGCGTTCTTCCTCTTCGTCAATACCTTTGGTCGTAATGATGATTTCATATTCATCAACATCCTGGTTAAACATTACGCCGGTGCTGATTTCCTTTTGAAATGAATTTAATTCCGAAGTAACGTTGGCAAGCGAAAGGTTGTATTCAGTCATCAGCAACGGGTCGAAAATCATGTGAACCTCCGGACGGTTGTCCGAAACGTTGACCCGCACCCGGCGAATTGATTCCAACTCGTCGAGATAGTATTCAAAATCTTCGGCCACTTGTTGCATCTGTGCAAAATCCTGACCTTTCAAAACGATTTTCTCTTCTTCTGTCCCGATGCCCATCATGCGCTGGAAATTACCCATCGAGTTACGGCTTCCGCCAGAAAAACCACCGGAGCCTTGCGTCTGTTCGAACGATATTTCCGCAGTATTTACTGAATTGACCCTTTTTTCAATGTCTGCTTTTATTTCAGCAAAATTGCGGTCGGCAATATCCTCATAATCCTCTTTTAGTTTGACGGTAACAATGGCTTCTTCCTCCTCGATTTTACTGACAACATCCAGTTTTTCTTCCAGGTCTTCCAGTTTGCTTTCAATGTCGGCAACCGTCTCATCGGTTTTCTCAAGCGATGAGCCTGATGGCATGGTCACATAAAGGCTGACGTCGGTTTGTTCGACCTCCTGCAATGAACTTACACTAACTGCAAGACTGATGAAAATGGTAATGAAAAAAACTGCCGTTGCCCCGATGATGGTTGTTGCAGGATTCCTCATACACGATTTAAGCAGCAACATATATACCTGCACCATCCGATTATTGGTAGTAACCTTCTCAAATGTAATTGAATCTTTTTTCCAGCGTTTCAGCAGGTAATAGGTTCCCATCGGCACCAGTAAAAGAGCCGCAGCCAGCGATACCAGCAAGGTAGAAACAATTGAAACACCAACATTATAGCCAAGCATCTCAATCAGCGGATTACTTGAAAAGAGGAATGGCAGGAACACTGCAACAGTCGTCATTGTAGCGGCAACAATAGAGCGCCAGACTTCGCTGGACCCTTGTGTAACGGCAATATCCGGGGTATAGCCTTTGCCCGAGAGCCTGTAAATATTTTCGAGTACCACCACGCTGTTATCGAGCAACATACCCACGGCAAGTGCCATTCCGACCAGTGTCAGGCTATTCAGCGTAATGTCGAATGCATAAAACAGGTTAAATGCTGTGTACACAGAAATAGGTATCGCCAAAGCGATGAAAGCAACAATCCGGATATTTTTCAGGAATATCCAAAGAACAAAAATAGCCAGGATTCCCCCTACTAATGCCAGTTCAATAATCTGGTCAATATTTTTTTCCATCGTCTCGGCAGAGTTGCTCTGGATCGAAATTTCGATGTCTTTGTAACCCAGCTTTTCATTCAGTTGACCGATAATTTTTTTGGTATTGTCCGACAGATCGATGAGGTTGGCCTGCGAATCGTTAACCAGTTGAATGGTTACTGCATCTTTTCCGTTGACCCGGCTATAACTGGTTTCTTCTTTCACTCCGAAATGAACCTCAGCAATATCTTTCAGCAATACAGGTCCATCAGCAACCACCAGGTTCTCGATATCGGTAACATTTTCGTATTCGGAAGTAACATGCACGAAATACTGAATATTTTTATCTTTCAGGTTTCCGACATAGGTACGGGCCCGCGAGTTTTGCGAGATAACACTTCGCACCCTGCCGGGCGTGATATCATAGGCTTCACAAGCTCCCGGATCGAGAATTATTTCCAGCGATTTTTCGCGCCCGCCAAACACTTTAACGGATGCAATTCCGTCAATATTCTCAAGGTCGGGCGCTATTTCCTGGTCAGTAATGTTCCGCACCCGGTCGATGCCTCCGCTTCCCCTGACCTGCAATTCCATGAACTGACTGTTCAATTGTTGCAGATCGACCTTATTAACGGAAGCCCTTGCACCTTCGGGAAGCGAACTTTGTATCCCGTTTATTTTTTCCTGAAGTTTCAGGTATGCGTATTTAAAGTTGACATCTTTCTGGTAATATACCACAATGTTTCCGGAACGTGCCGTAATGTTCGATTCGATCGACTCGACCCCTTCGAGTGTGCCAATGGCTCCTTCGATAGGGATGATGATCTGGTTCTCCATGAACTTCGGATCAACCTCGCTCTGATAGGATGCCTGCACATATAAAAACGGCAGTTCTACATTGGGAAATAATTCAACTTTAAGCTGGTTGTACGAGACAATCCCCATCAGGGTAAGCCCGACAAACAACATGCTGATGAATACTCTTCTGTTTACAATGAATTTCATTTATTAACTTTTCAATCTGGTTTAGTGAGAGGCTAACTTTGAGTTAGCCTCTCACTATCTGTTAAAAAACTTCGGCCTTTTTAAACCTGTCTTTCAGACCTTCCAGCACATCGTATGCACAGGGAATTACGACCAGCGTAAGTAAGGTTGATGTAACCAGCCCGCCAATAACGGCCAGCGCCATTGGTGAACGCAACGAAGCACTTTCGCCAAAACCCAGTGTCAGCGGGATTAATGCCATGATGTTGGCTAAACTGTTCATCAAAATCGGTCGTATACGTTGTTGTCCGGCCTGAACGATGGAATCAATTCGCGATAACCCTTCTTTCTTCAACTGAATGATGCGGTCGACCAATATAATCGAGTTGTTTACAGCAATGCCTCCCAGCATGATAATCCCGATCAGCGCCATGATATTGAACGTTTTTCCCAGAATGAAAAAGAGAATGATTGAACCGACCAGAGCCAGCGGGATTGTGAGCATGATTGTGAACGGGTGCAGCAACGACTCAAATTGAGAGGCCAACACCATGTAAACCAAAACGATGGACAAAAGCAACGCAAATTTCAAACTGGTCATCGAATCTTTCCGTTTTTCTTCTTCCCCTGTTATCGAAATTTTATAGTCGGGAGCCAGTTCTATATCGGCGATTTGCGCTTCAACTTTTTTCGCCATTTTATCGAGCGCCACATCTTTGTTCAGATTGGCAGTAATTTTTCCGATCCGTGTTTGATTGCGATGATAAATTTCTTTGGGCGACTGTCCAATACGGATGTCGGCAATCTCGTTGACCCGGATTTCCTGGGTGCCATTTTTAATGACCATGTCCGAAAGGTCGTTCAGCGATCTGTCGGGCAATTTCAGGGTGATGTCCTGCATTTCTCCGCCTTTTTCAACTGTTCCTGCATTCTTGCCTTCAAGTTGATCCTGAATCTGACTAACCACGTTACTGACACTCAGATTAAAAATACCGGCACGCAAACGGTCGACAACGACCTCAATTTCAGGAGAACCATCTTCCATCGACGATTCCACATTGTACAATTCAGGGTTGCCGGAAATACGTTGCTTTACCTGCTCCGAAAGATCTTCAATAACATCTAAATCTTCGCCCTGAATTTCCACCACGAAAGGCGCTTCATCAGTTCCTAAGATGCTGTTCAGCGCTGTTTCATCCTGAACAAAATTTACTTCAAGATCAGGCATTTCGCTCAAGACACTGCCAATGGCCCGAATTGCCTCAGTCGAGCCGATTGTGCTGTTTTCGGTAAGCACAATTTTTATCGAAGCTGTATTTTCGCCTTCAAAAATATCGGCTTCACTCCCGGTAAGCCCGGTGCTTGGCCCTACATGCGAGTATATATTTTTTAGATTGTCGCCCAATAATTCGCGTACAATATTTTCGATATTAAATGTCGCCGACGAGGTGCGTTCAAGCTGGGTCCCTTCCTGCATTTTCAGTTCAACACTGAATTCGCGGGTTTCCGATTTTGGCATAAATTCCATTCCTATATATGGAATCAGTAAAGCTGAAGCACCCATCAGAAGAAATGACAATATGATTATCAGTCCTTTTCGTTTCAAAAGACTTGTCAGAAAAATACCATATCCTTTAACCTGCACTGACTTTTGTGCAGTAATTTTCTTGCCGTTCTTATAGAAATAATTAAATAACATTGGAATCACCAGTACGGCAACCACGAGCGATGAGAGCAACGAAAAAGTTACCACCCATGCCTGGTCTTTAAACAATTGGCCTGATGGCCCATGCAGGTAAACGATCGGCAGGAATACCACTACCGCAGTAATCGTCGATGCGGTAATAGCGCCGCCAACTTCAGCAGTACCAATAATAGCTGCATCTTTTACCGACATACCATTTTCGTGGTTCCGAAAAATATTTTCGATCACCACAATCGCATTGTCGACCAGCATACCGGCTCCCAACGCAAGCCCGCCGAGTGTCATGATATTCAGCGTAAGCCCGTTGAAATACATCAGGTTAAAAGTGGCGACAATGGATATCGGTATTGATAAGCTGACAATTGCCGTTGTACCTATCCGGCGAAGGAAAATAAACAGGACGAACACAGCCAGCAAGATTCCAACAAGCATGTTCTCTTTTACTTCTCTTGTGGCGTTGTTAATGAACGTTCCCTGATTGGTGATGACGGACAACTGGTAGCCGGGAAGCGCTTTTTCAATATTGACAAGGGCTTCACTGATCTGTTCAACGGCTTTCACCGTATTGAATTTGGTCTCCTTATAGATGTATAACCCCAAACACCGTTTTCCATCCAGGTGTACAATGTTTTCGGGTTCTTTGTTATTGTAGCTTATTTTTGCTACTTCGCGCAGAAAAACAGGCGCTTTGGTTGCTGTCTGATCGTCGGCCATAACGGATTTATAGCCAACGATCACATTTTCAAAATCGTCGACATTATCGAGCAAACTGATCCCTTTTACCACATAACGCAAACCCATTTCGTTGATAGAACCGCCGGAAATATTCTGGTTGAAATTTTGGATACGGGTAGCCACTTCGTCCAATGTCAGGCCAAAAGCATCGAGCATGTATTTCTCGGTTTCAATCAGCACCTCATTTTCTTCAGCTCCCGAAACGTCAACCTCGGCAACTCCTTCCAGACGAATGAGTTCGTTGCGGATATAGTTGTCGGCCACTTTCCTCAGTTCATTCATGTCGTCGATGGTTGTATGCGACAGGCCAATAATCATTACCGGCGAAGTATTCGGGTCGTGCTGGGTAATATTTATTTCGTCGATATCCCTGTTTTGGGCATACGCAGAAGCTGCTTTTTGCAGGTCGAGGAAAGCCTCGTCCATATCTTTTCCCCAGGTATATTCAACAGTTATCTGGGCCGAACCAACTTTCGAAATTGATGAGACCTCTACCACTCCCGACTGGCGGATAGCCAATGCTTCAAGGTTTTCAACAAATTGCTTTTCCATTTCTTCCGGCGGACGTTCCCCCGATTTGACATCGATGAAAAGTCGCGGATTATTTATTTCAGGAAACAGGTCAACCCCCAGCTTGTCGTATGAAATGTAGCCCAGCAAAAGCACGGCAAACACTATCATCAGTATCGTGACCGGGTAATTAACCGAGAATTGAGTTAATTTCTTCATTTGTCATCAATTACTTAATAATCTTCACTTTCGAACGATCCCGAAGAGTTTCGAAACCTTTTATTACAATACGGTCGTTATATTTTAAACCGGATGTAATTTCTGCATGATCCTGGCTTTCGTATCCAAAAGTGATCCGTTTCTCCTGTGCAGTACCATTATCAACTACAAAAACGGTTTTGCCTCTTTGCCCTGAAATGATGATATCTTTCGGAATGACGATTACACTGTCTCTGCGGGCAATGATGATATCAGCCTTGGCAAACATTCCCGGACGCAGTTTCAGTTCCGGGTTTTCTACTGTCAGAACCCCTTTAAACGTGCGTGTTTCTGTCGAGATCGCCGGAGAAAGCTGGCTTACGTTGCCTGAAAGGGTATCGTTTGGTAAGGTGTAATTCATAATACGCACCATCTGGTTGTTGTTCACCTCGCTGATGTATTTTTCCGGAAGGTTCACTTCCATCTGCATTTTACTGTAATCCATCATGCCGAGCATGGGTTGTCCCGAGGTAAGTTTGGTACCTTCTGTATAATAAGGAAGATCGGTGATCACGCCTTTAAAAGGAGCGCGTACTCTCATTTTTTCGATCTGTATTTGCGCTCTTTCGTAGCTGTATTTGGCGTCGATAAACGAAACTTCCGAATTGCGGTATTCACGTTGGGTTACACCGCCTTTATTAAATAACGATTCCTGTTTTTTGAATTCCTGTTCCGAAATTTCCAGGTTCAGTTTTTTCGATTCGATACCGATTCCGTTTACATATTCATCATCGGTAAATTCTACAATTACCTGATCTTTTTCAACCAAATCGCCAAGGGCAAATTTTTTCCCTGTTCTTGGATTCGTTTTCAGGTGATAATCGCCGGCCATTTCCGAGTTAATGGTCACTTCTTTTGAAGCAGTCAGTGTACCGGTAGTATTGATGGTTTTTTCAATGGAACCTGGTTTTATATCTTCTACCGAAACAGGAATAGCCAAATCGGTACTAACGCTAGTGTTTTGATTGCCACACGATGCAGCAACAAAAGCGCCCATGATTAAAATGAAAAGTTTATTTGTACGTGTCATCTGTGAAATATTTTATGTTTCTATTTTTTTAATAATTCTTCGGGCACAATGGCTTTGTTGTTTTCGAAATCGAAAAGGGTTTGAATTTTCATATTCAGCAATTCAATTTTGTAGTCAATCAAAGCTTGGGCATAGGCCATTTTCTTTTCCGAAAGCTGAGTCTGGAAAAGGTTTAAATCCATGCTGGTAAGATCGCCATTGGCATAACGTTCCAGATTGATCTCGTAAGTCAACTGTGCATTTTTTTCATTCTGTTTGGCGATATCGATCTGATTTACCAAATTTTGCAGGTTGCGGTTCACCTGGCGGATGTCCATCACAATCTGAATTTTTTCCTGGTCAAAATCGAGGCTGCGGGTTTTTATGATGGCTTCCTGCGCTTTTATACGGGCTTTCTTTTCACCCCAGTCCCACAACGGAATATTGAAGGCCATTGAAAAACGCGGGTTGTTGGTAGGGTTCTGGTATACGTCGACCAGTTTTTCATTATCGCCAATTATCCCGATCGAAAAATTCACATCGCCTTTGAATTCGTTCAGCGCTTTGGTACGGACGAGGCTGAACTGCGAATTTTCAATTTCAATTTCGCGTTGCCTGATTTCCATTCTCGACAACAAACCATATTCGATCGCTTTCTTTACATCCACGGTTACCGGATGGGCTTCAATGTCGGTCATAACCCCAATTTCTTCCATCAAGTCCATGCCGATATATTGTTTAAACTGGTCTTTGTAATTTTCGAGGGTTACCCGTTTGTTCTGCACGTTCGATTTGGCAGTTGCAAAGTTCAGCTCGGCCTGATATAGTTCTTCTTTGGCAGCCAAACCGGCATCTACTTTATTTTGGGTGATTTCAAAACTCTTTTCGGTGTTTTTAAATTCTTCTTCCGTAATATTTAAACTCATTTGAGCCAGATACACATTATAGAAAAACTGGGTCACATTCTTTTCCAGGTTTAATTTCTGGATGGCATAACTCAGCTTGGTGTTTTCCAGGTCGAGTTCCAGCTCTTTTAGTTCCAGTTTGGTCGAATTGTAAGTAAACAAAGGCTGGTTAATACTGAGATACAAATTATTACTGAAGGTTTTCGAACGGGTATCATTAAATTCGCTGTAATTATCCTGCCAGCCAAAACGGTTGATCAGCGAAACAGTACCGTCGGTAAGCAGAATGGGCTGAGAAACAGTAAATGTACCGAACGACTGATAATTTTCGTTGGTGTTCCATGTTGAATAAAAATCGTTGAACGACCGGCTCATATCGTAACTAAAAGGGGTTACACTGAGTGAAAATTTCGATTTTAAAGCTGCATTCTGAGCAATCAGCGATTGTTCTGAACGTTCGAGGCTAAGTAACGATTTTTGTATGTCGGGGCTGTTGCCCCAGGCAATTTCCAACGCATCGGAAAGCGTTAGAATACGCTGTGCATCCGCCATCTGAACGGCAAATGCAAGGATCAGCGTAATTATACCTGTTTTCATCATTGGTTGAAATTTCATGTGTGTAAATTTTCAATTTGGGTTTCTATAATTTTCGTATCAACTTCAGTTTTTCAAGTTCCAATGTTTTGCATTCTGTTGCAGGGTATAAAAACCAGCGACTTGCGGTAGCTGCCAATAGCCGGTAACAATTCAACAATTCAGCAAATATGGGTATTTTCATTTCTCTCTATTGTTTTATGATCTTCACTGCATCGGCAACTACAATCCGCGATTCCGATTTATTGCTTAGTTCAATGACGACGCTGTCAGGTGAGAAATAGAAAGACCCCAGACTGTTCCATCCTTCTTCGGCATTTTTCAAATTGACCGACGCCACTTCTTTCCCATCGTCATGATGGATGGTGTATTCATATTCACCTTTGACTTCCTCACTTTCCCGACGTCCGGGGCCTCTTCGGTTATCCTTTGACAGGTAAGTGTATACCGTGTAGAACCCGTTCTCTTTCACCGGGATTTTCCATATCACTTTTTTGTCTCCTTCGCCCGAACGAATGTAATGTGCCGAACGGCTGAATTTCCCGTAAAAACCAGAACTGGTTGTTGCAGTCCAGTTTCGTGGCGGGCGATAGGAATTAAAACCGGCATATTTTTCTTTTGTTTCTTCTTCCTGAAAAAGCAGTTTTTTCAGCAAACTGGTCTCTTCCATTTGAACAATTGAAAATCCCTTGTCTTCATTGTCGAGGATAATCTCGTTATCTTCAGCAATTCGCACCGGGACATCGACTATCTGCTCTCCTTCATACGGTGTGGCTTTTTTGTCTTCTTCAATATTATCGAGCGGAAAACTCAATTCTGCCGGAATATTTTTCGAGGTCAGTGTTTTGATCGTTACGCGCCGCGATTGCCTTTCGAGCAGAAAACTGACCTGCTTGGTTTGATTTCCTTCCAGATGGATCAGCTTGTCGATGGTCGTCATGGAACCGGGACCACCGAAAAAACCACGGCCGCCACCACCGCCACCGCCTGTCATGAATTGAACGGAAACAATTCCTTCGACCGGTTCGGCATTGGTAATCTTAAATTTGACCATTGTTTTCAACTGGTCTTTATCGAGCACTTCAACTGCATTCACTGCGCCAATGAGGTATGCCGGAAGTTCTTTACTGTTGAACCAGTTTTCCATGTAGGGGAGCAGGTCAACATCGAACATTTTCTTTATTTCATCATTAAAATCCTGAATGCCGACCGTTTTAAATTTATGCGAGCTCAGAAAATTGTACATGAATTCATCGAATGCTTCATCGCCCGCCTTGCGTTTGATGATTGAAAACAGCGCTTCCCCTTTGAGCTGGATAACATTATCGATGATCGTAATTTGTTCCGGATCGTTCAGCAATTCGGCAAAACTGTGTTCGAGCAGAGCAATATTAGCCTGTTCGTCTTCCGATGTCCCCTGCATACTTCGCATAAAGCCTGAGCGCGGATTGGAAGAGGTTTGTTTCAGATACGACTCGAAAATACGATTGGTTACCGGCCATCGTTCGGAACTGATAAAATACGCATGGTTATAAAACATCGGAAAAGCATAATAGGCATTGGTTGTTTCAGTCACTTCGAACGACCCCCGGCTTCGGTTAAAATTCGGCCTTCCCTGTTGTTGTGTGAAGCTGGTCAAAAAGCTTTGAAATACCCGTATTTTTTGTTCTTCCGGCGTTAAATTGGCTTCATCGCCGCGGCTGTAGCGCTGCATTCGTTTCATTCGCCCGTTGAAATCGGCATCTCCCACGGTAACCCCTTTTTCAGGAAATAAAATCATTTCGGACTGAAGAGGTTCACGTTCGCCCGTATATATCCGGGGATAGGAGTAAAACTGGATGGGAACTTCAACCAGCGAAAGCGTTTCAAACGGATAGTACATATCAATGCTACGTTCGAAATCTTTTAACGACTCAGTAATTAACGAAGGAATGGTATCCTTCATTTCTTCAAAGAATTTGCTGAAATAATCGTGCCCGGGTTTGATGTATAAATTGAAATTCAGTCCGTCAATTTCACGGCTCGATTTTTCGTATTCGCCAATTACCAGCGAGATTTGTGAAAGCGGATTTTTATTGATGAACAAAAATTTATTGTCCTCCTGCGTGCTGTTTCCCTGGGAAATGACCATCAGTCCGGGTTTGGTTTCCACATTCATGCTGAATTTTGAAAACTGGCGGCTGAACCATTGTTTGTTGGTATTGCCGTAACCGGCGCCCGGAATGGGGTACCAATTATCTTCGCGGGTCAGTAAAACAAACCGGTCGGTTATAAAAGCATGCCGTTTATCAATCTGGTACATCATCTGGCTGAATGGTTCCATCCGTTTTTCATCGTCAATATCGAGAAAACAGGCGGCCTCGTTAATCGAACCAGAATAAACAAATTCGAGTTTTAGGGAATCACCGGATGCCAGAGCCGGTTCCAGCTCAATGAGGTGCTGTTTGCGCGAAAATTTTGTTTCTGCTCCGTTCCGGATGATCTTCTCAATTTGCAGACCCGGGTTCAGACTGAAAAATAATTTCTGCGGATTACTCTCGTTGTTGTTCTTTACCAACAATGTGCTGGCTACCTGAATCGTTCCGCCTGAATGTTTTACATCAATCTGGTACGAATCGACAGTTGGCGCTTTTTCACTGGCATAGCTATCGTTAATAACCAGCATCTCTTTCCGGATATTATTCTCAGTAATAACCGATGACACATGCAGGTACGCAAGATATACGCCAACCATAAAAAACAGCGCCGACACCACTACCGGGAATTGTCTGAAATGTTTGGCCTGCGGCAATCGTTTCAGGAAGGGAATAGTGAAAAAAATAAACGAAAGGCCTAAAAAGAAATAAATTCCCCGGTGGATCAATAATGTAGATTTGTTTCCAAAACCAACAAAATCGGAATAAGCCAGCGGAATACGGAAGGCCATGTAATCGAAAACAAAGTAAAATTTGTTTTGCAGATAAAACAAAGTCAGCGCCACATAACCAAGCAGAATAATAAAGGTGAGCGCCTGGTTGCGGAGCACACTCATGAAGAAGAACGAAAGCCCCATGATAAAAACCAGCGTCGGGACGCTGATCAGCAGAAAATAATTGAGGTAGGAAATCCAACTGATCTGAAGATCGCTAACTGCAAGATTAAACGCCAGCGCAATAAGTAAGACAATAATATTCAACACCAAAAACACCAGCAGGTTCCCGATGGTTTTCCCGATCACATACTCGCCATTGGTCATCGAGCGCATATAAATAACTTCAGTGGTATCTAGCTTTTTATCGCGTTTCAGAAAGTCGGATGCCAGAATAATAGCAATAATGGCCTGTGCAACATTTAGCATCAATAGGTTTACATAGGGTATCAGCGAAGGAAGAGCTTTAATTTGCCATTCGCCTGCTCCTCCACCGGACTGGATCAATACCCCAAAATTGAAAAAAAACAAAAATGCCATCGCCAGTATCGCAAAAATGCGGAAGAACCAGCTTCGGAGAAGGGTTTTTGTTTCGTATTTCGCAATTGAATTTATGTTGTGAAATGAAATCATATCATTCGTTTTTTCTGATAATAAATACTGTGACTGGTTACTCTGCTTAGGTCCACTGCTGAAGTTTACTTTCCATAAAATACACGTAGGCATGTTCCAGGTTGGGAGAAATATTCTCGCCGTAATAACCATTGATACTGTCAGCTACCAGTTGAATTTCCCAGCCTTCTTCGGTAGGCACATTGGAAATTACCGGATATTTTTCATTGATTTCCATATATTCGCTTTCTGTCGCTTTTACCAGCCATACCTTTCCTTCGGCCTGTGCGACCAAATCGTCGGGCGGTCCCGAATAGGCAAGTTCGCCCCGGTTGAGCAGCGCCATGTTGGTACAGGTACTCGAAATATCGCCGACAATATGGGTCGAAAGGATGATTATTACATCCTGAGTTGAAATGGTCGAAAGCAGGTTACGAAAACGAATCCGTTCTTCCGGGTCGAGTCCGGTAGTAGGTTCGTCAACAATAATAATTTTCGGATTGTTGATCAGTGCCTGGGCAATTCCCAACCGCCGTTTCATTCCACCCGACAGCTTATTGGCTTGCCTGTCGCGCGCTTCAAAAAGCCCCACTTCTTCCAACATTTTATCAACGGCAGCTCTTCGTTCCTTTCCCGATTTCATGCCGGCCAACCGGGCTGCATAATCCAGAAACTCCCAGGTTGAGAGGGATGAAAAAAAGCGAAAGTCCTGTGGCAGGTAGCCCAACATCGAACGGATTTCTTTCCGGTCTTTAATGATGTCCAATTCGTTTACCTTGATACTTCCGGAGGATGGTTTCATTAAAGTGACCAGAATTCTCATCAAACTCGATTTTCCGGCGCCGTTAGGCCCCAGCAATCCAAACATACCGTTTTCAATGTTCAGGTTCAGGTTTTTTACTGCGTGGTTTCCGTTTCCGTAAATCTTCGAGAGATTTTCAATTTTAATGTTCACAATTAAAAATTGTTTATCGTTTCCATAATTCGACTGAAAAAGTACGCATTAGTTACCAGCATGTCAATATTTTTAGACCAACGTTACTATTTGTTAGACTAGACTTTGAATTATTTAGACAAGATTTGGCAGGTTGGATAATATATTCCATATAAACACAACAAAAAAGATGTCAGGAAAGTAAATTTCAGACAAATTATGCCCAAAATTTTTCTGAAAGCACAAAAATAGAATTGCCTACGAATTTCCTTTCGCAAACCCGGCATGAGACATGCTTCCCTTCTGTTTATTTTAAAAGAAACAATAATGTATTTAATTTATATTGAACTGTTTAATTAGCGGTTTTGCATTATCTGTCTGTATCTGAATAACCACCTCGTACACTCCTGTCGGCCAACCACCATCGGGACACGGAAGGTTTGAATGCAGTTCGAGGTCGCTTACTTTGTCGCCGGTATCCAATACTACATTGTCAATTTCAAATTTCGTGTCGCCATAATACATCCAACTAAATTTTACTTTGGTGTTGGCAGCGGCATACTTTAACATACAAGTCACATAAATCATCGGAGTTGAAGCAGGCAAAACGAGGTTGTCCTGATCGCACAGGTTTCCGGTTAAACTGGTGCATATTTTTGCATCCGATAATTTCGCAGTAGAAATATTAAATTGGCAACCGCCTTCGCCAAAACTGCCACCCAAAATAAAAAAAATGGCAACAATGACAATTACTGAAATGATGATTGGCTTTCTCATAAATCTAGGTTTTGGTTTTTTGCTCAAATTACAAAAATTAGCTCTTAATTAAAAGCGGGGAATGAAATATATCTGGCAGCGAACAATGAGAATCAGCCTTTCAACATGCTGCCTCTGGCTTTTAGCCGCAAAATACCTTAATTTTACACCATAAATTGTACAATTATGAAATGAGCATGATTCGCAGAAACACTAATCGGAATGATTATTTCCTGATCATGCGCCCCGAGGTTTCGGGGCCATGCGTTGGTTTCAAGATTGAAATTCAATTAATGATACGAAAATTGCACAAAACACTTTTGAAAAAATAAACACATGAAACAGGTAATACTCGTTCGCCATGCTAAGTCGGTACCATACGGTTACGACGACGATTTCAGCAGGGGACTCACCGACCGGGGTGAGAGTGATGCCGAAGAGATCGGCACCCAACTGAAAAAACAAAAGGTTACACCCGGCATGATCATCAGCAGTCCGGCCAGAAGGGCTATGGAAACAGCCCGTATTTTTGCTGAAGCCCTGAACTTTCCGGAAAATGAAATTGTATCTGTAAAAGCCATTTACGAAGGCATTACCACCAGCGATTTCATCGCATTGCTTCACGAATTACCCGAGAACCTGAATACCGTTTTCGTATTTGGACACAATCCTACTATTTATTATTTAGCCAATAACCTGGTAAAATTTTTTGATGGAGAGATGCCCACCTGCTCCACTGTTGGTATTTCATTTTCAATCGATCGCTGGAATCAGGTGGAAGCCCGGCGCGGACATCTCGATTTTCATCTTATGCCCCGGATGTTTAAGTAAAAAAGTGGACAGTCGCAGTATTCAGTCACAGTTCTCAGTCACAGTTCTCAGAAAAGACTTGTTGGCTGTTAGCAATTCAACAATTCAGCAATTTAACCATTCAACTATTTCCAATTCAGCAACCAGGATATCGACTATCGGGCATCAGTTTTTCAGAATTCGGGTTCAGCCTTCAGCAAATAACTCCAACCCATCGTAAGCCAGAAAAACATTTTCCGGAAGTTCATCCGATATTTCCCGGTGGAATCCCATTTGATGGGAAAGATGTGTAAGATATGCTTTTGCAGGTTTTAATTCGTCAATCAGTTGCAACGCCTGATCAAGCGTAAAATGCGAAATATGCTCTTCTTTCCGGAGAGAATTTATAACAAAAATATCCAGGCCCTTCAGTTTTTCTTTTTCACTTTCTTCCAGATAATTCACATCGGTGAGATAAGCCATTTTTCCGATACGAAACCCATAAACAGGTAATTTGTAGTGCATCCCGCGAACCGGAATAATTTCGGTTTCGCCAATACAAAATGACTTATTTTCAATCAGGTGGAGGTTCATTTGCGGAATGCCCGGATATTTAAAGTTGGCAAAAACATAATTGAATACCCGCTTAATAGCATTTTGTACCCGTTCTTCAGCATAAATATCGGTCGGGTGTTTCTGTACCCAGTTAAATGCCCGGATATCGTCGAGGCCAAAAAGATGATCGACATGCTCGTGCGTCAGCAAAATGGCATCGAGCCGTTTCAGGTTCACCTTCAGCATTTGCTGGCGGAAATCGGGACCGGCATCAACCACCAGCTTTTGTTCCCCAATCTCGATCAGGATAGATGCGCGCAGGCGCTTGTCTTTTGGGTCCTCCGACTGGCAAACCCCGCAACTGCATGCGATGATCGGTATTCCCTGCGATGTTCCGGTTCCTAAAAATGTGATTTTCAAAATATCTGTTTTTTTCTGACATACAAAAATAAGGATTGAACCAGGGTCTGCCACACTTTTTCCTTATTTTTGAAAAAAAATTAGCATGTCGAAAATTTACCTGATTCCCACCACTCTTGGCGAAAGCAGACTGGAAACAGTTCTCCCTTCTGATCACAAAAATATAATTGTATCGGTTTCGTTTTTTATTGTGGAGAATATCAGGACAGCCCGGCGTTTTTTAAAACTGGTTGATAAAGATATTGACATTGACCGGCTTACTTTTTTCGAGCTGAACCAACACACCAAAGCCGGAGATTTGCACCGTTACCTCGAACCGCTGAAAGACGGTCACGATATCGGGATTATTTCAGAAGCCGGTTGTCCGGGCATTGCCGACCCCGGAGCCGACATTGTACGAATTGCACATGAGAAAAACATCCGGGTGGTTCCGCTGGTTGGTCCGTCATCGATTTTGCTTTCGCTGATGGCTTCGGGACTGAACGGACAAAATTTTGCATTCAACGGTTATCTTCCCATCAAGGAACCGGCCAAATCGAAAACCATAAAAATGCTGGAAAGCCGGGTGTACGCCGAAAACCAAAGCCAGCTTTTCATTGAAGCGCCATACCGCAATTTGCAATTATTCGCCGATTTGATTCACACCTGCGACCCGAAAACCCTGCTCTGTGTGGCTGCCGACATCACTCTGGAAACCGAATTTATTCTTACCAAACCGGTTTCGTACTGGCGCAAAAATCAACCCGACATTCAAAAGCGGCCTGCAATTTTTATCATCGGAAAATGAGTATCAAGTAAAAAGTAGTAAGTAATTAGATTCAAGAATAAGAATCAGCTATCGGCAAATCAACTATAAACCGTCAACACCAGTTTTCGTTTTCCCCCTAAATTCCGGAATTCGCAAAAATAAATGCCTTGCCAGGTTCCCAGGTTCAGGCGATGATTGGTGACCGGAATGGTCAGCGAACTGCCAATGATCGACGATTTCAGATGGGCGGGCATATCGTCGTCGCCTTCGTAGTTGTGTACAAAATCGGCATCGTTTTCAGGAACCATTTTGTTGATGAACGTCTCGAAATCCTGACGGACAGTCGGGTCAGCATTTTCGTTGATAGTAATCCCTGCTGAAGTGTGTTTCACCAAAATATTCAATAAGCCTTTCTCCGGGAGGTCGGGTAATAGCTCTTCAATCATCCGGGTAATCAGGTGATATCCCCTCCTGAATTCGGGTAGCGTTGTTTCTTTTTGCCAGATCATTATTGGTTCATAAAATCGTCAAAGGCATTGTAGGTATTTCCGTATTTCTGTTGTTCGCGCAGATCGTGTTGTTGCTGCTGCCACTGCACGGCAAGGTCTTTCAGTGTTCCGTCGGCATGTTTGAAAAACATTTTATACGACTGGCAGAATCGCGGATTTCGGTTGTCGCGCGGGTCTTTTATCCGGTCTTTGGTACATCCTCCGTAGCAATTGTGAAGCCATGTACACTGTTTGCAATCGCGGGGTAACTGAGCCTTTGCCAAGCCAAATGTTTCCTGCTTTTTCGAGTTCAGCATATTGATGATCCGGTCGTGCATCACGTTGCCAAGTTTCCATTTTGGTTCCACAAAAAAATCGCAACTGTACACATTCCCGTTGTGTTCTATCACCACATAAGTTCCGCATTCTTTCATCATCGTACATTCGGGCGCCTGAATCCCCACATAGGTATGAAATACCGACTCGAAATGCCGGATACTGGTTGTGGGCTGCCCGTTTTGAAAATCGGCCATCCACAAATCGAAAAGTTTATTCAGAAAATGGCCGTAATCGACTGCCGAGACTGAAAAGGGCGCTGCCTTCGACGGATCTTCCTTGTCGGTTTCAACCACCGGGATAAATTGCATAAACGTATATCCCAGCTCTTTGAAATAGTTGTACAACTGCTCCGGGTATTTTACCGAATGGGAAGTAACACAACACATAGCATTGGCAGCCACTCCTTCGTCGAGCAACATTTTGGCCACGTTTTCAACTTTGCTGTGGGTTTTGTGTCCCCCTTTATCGAGACGATAATGATTGTGTATATCGGCAGGGCCGTCAAGAGAAAGGCCAACCAGCCAGTCGTATTTTTTCAGAAAAGCCGCCCATTCCCGGTTGAGTAACAAACCGTTTGTTTGAAGTCCATTCCCAACAGATTGGTTGTGCCCGTATTTCATCTCAAGCTCAATAGCCCGTTTGTAAAAATCAAGTCCCATCAGGGTTGGTTCACCTCCCTGCCATGCCAGCGACACGTTACTGCCCGATTGCTGAATCACCTGCCGGATGATTTCTTCCTGAATTTCGGGCGACATACGATGAACCGGCGATGCATTAAAAAGCTCCGCCTTATCAAGATAAAAACAATAGCTGCAATTTAGATTGCAGTCGGGCCCTGTCGGTTTTATCAATACCGAGTTCAATGGTTTAAACCTATTCGCCATTATCCATTTCTTTTCCGAGTTCACAAACTTATTAAAAAATGTCAGTGAAGCATTTCTGTATTCGTTAAAGTTTTTAAATACCAAGGGTTCCTTTCCCGAAAAAATTGAACCAATTCAAGCAAAATCTGAAATAAAAACATCCATTAGGGTCTCAAAAGTCAACCCACGCCCCGAAATTTTTAGAGTTTCCGGCGGATAAAACTTTAATATTTTAATAGCTTTGCAGCGCGTTAAATTCCGTATGAAGAAACTTTTTAGCTGCTTTGGTATATCGCTCCTCAAACTGGCTGCATTCCTGCCGTTTAGATTTTTTTATCTTGTGTCGGATGTTATCTTTTTGCTTGTTTGGTATGTAATAGACTACCGGAAAAAGGTAGTTTTGGAGAATCTTCGAAACTCTTTTCCTGAGAAAACGGAAGAAGAAAGATTGCAGATAGCAAAAAAATACTACCATCATTTTGGCGATTTGCTGGTCGAACAGATCAAGTTGTATCGCCTTTCACAGAAGGGCATACGCAAAAGAGTGGTTTTTAAAAACCAGGAAATACTGGAAGAGCTTTACAGACAGGGGAAAAATGTGATCCTAATTTCAGGTCATTACGGAAACTGGGAAATGCTGATCGATATTGTTTCATGTTCTTCCCATCAGTTCGGCGTTATTTACAAACCGCTGAGCAGCGAGGCGTTTGACCATTTTATGAAACAAACGCGCACCAAACTGGGCCTGAAAGTTTTGCCGA
Organism: Prolixibacteraceae bacterium; assembly: GCA_003506435.1. Taxonomy (GTDB): domain Bacteria; phylum Bacteroidota; class Bacteroidia; order Bacteroidales; family Prolixibacteraceae; genus GWE2-42-39. Next base: position 16,817 of record DOAQ01000023.1, on the reverse strand, counting down.
TGGACGATGCGTACAGAATGATTGTCCACGCGCAAAAACAAGGTATAAAAACCGCTACTTTTTTTATTGCCGATCAATCGCCTATTGAAACCAAATACTGGACGATTTTTCTCAATCAGGAAACACCGGTTTTCCTGGGACCTGAAAAAATTGCAAAAAAACTCGGGATGACCGTATTGTTCACCGACATTATGAAACCCAAAAGGGGACATTATGAAGTTATATTTACCAAAATCTGTGATGATGCTTCCACTACCGCGGAAAATGAAATTACCAATGCCCACGTTCGCCTGCTTGAAAAAACCATCCGTGAGAAACCGGAGCATTGGCTTTGGTCGCACCGCCGCTGGAAACGGACCCGGCCTGAAGGCATGGAACTGGTATAAATTGCGAAAACCAGGAAATATCTTCCTGCGTTGCTATCGCAATCAATCATTCATCTTCAACCCATCTTCGTGCTGATCAGCCGGATAAATTCTTCACGTGTGGCAACCCGTTCGAAAGCGCCGGTAAAATCGGATGTGGTAGAAACAGAATGTTGTTTTTCGACCCCGCGCATTTGCATGCAAAGATGCTGCGCCTCAATGACTACTGCCACGCCCAGCGGGTTCAGTGTTTTCTGGATACAATCTTTTATTTGGGTGGTCAGTCGTTCCTGCACCTGCAAACGGCGCGCATACGCATCGACCACGCGGGCTATCTTGCTTAGTCCGGTAATGTAGCCATTGGGAATATATCCCACGTGCGCCTTGCCAATGAACGGCAGCATGTGGTGCTCGCACATCGAATAAATTTCAATGTCCTTCACAATCACCATTTGCTTGTAATCTTCGCGGAACATGGCCGAACTCAGAATTTTCTCCGGGTCCTGTTCGTAGCCCTGCAACATAAACTGCATGGCTTTGGCTACCCGTTCGGGAGTTTTCAGCAGGCCCTCGCGCCCGGGGTCTTCACCAACCAGTTTCAGGATCGAATGATAATGCTGTCCGAGTGCTTCCGTTTTCTTTTCGTCGTACAGTTCTACTTTCCGGTAGCCGCTGTTCTCGCTGTTCAATGAATATTTCAGGCTCATGGTAAAATATCTTGTTCCTGAATATTTTCAGGATGATTAAAAATTAGAGTTTACAAAGGTAAAAAGTTCGGGATAAAAAATATTGATTTATGATGCTCCTATCTAAAAACATTACAAATTGCCGTTTTACAAGCATTTCTGACATTATTCGGCATCCATTTTATTGAATTTATTATTTTTGTCCCGTGAAACGAAAATGTTTTCTGCATGTACTGAAAATACCTGTAAAAAACATGATTTCTGTGATCTGAAGTTCCTTGTTATCGATTCTAAACAGATTGTATTTCAACAGCTTGATATTGACCGATTGAAATGACTAAAAAAAAGTCAAAAAATCCTTCATTTTTTTGAATCATTCAGGCAATAAAAAATACCCATCGAAGTTAATTAGAGTGAAAACAAAGGACAATGTCAGATTTAATCGGTACGATTAATTTGAATGAGCATGATTGTAGTTACCGGAGCCGCCGGCTTTATTGGAAGTTATATAGTAGGGAAATTAAACCGCGAGGGGTTTAAAGACATTGTTTTAGTTGATAAATTTAACGATCCGCTGAAAGACCGAAACTACCAGGGCAAAACACACCGTGCAATGGTAGACCGCGACGACTTCTTCACCTGGCTGGCCAACCATCAGCAATCCGTTCAGATCATCATCCACATGGGAGCCCGCACCGACACCATCGGGCAGGAACCGGAAGTGTATCACCAGCTCAATCTCGAATACTCGCAACATATATGGAATGCCTGCATTAAATACGGGCTTCCGATGATTTATGCGTCGTCGGCCTCTACTTATGGCGACGGCTCGAAAGGTTTCGACGACGACCATGAACTGGTCTCGCAGTTTGAACCACTGAACCTGTACGCACAATCGAAGCACGACTTCGACAAGTGGGCGCTGGAGCAAGCCGAACAACCGTATTTCTGGGCCGGATTGAAATTTTTCAATGTGTACGGGCCTAACGAATACCATAAAGGGCGCATGGCTTCGGTTATTTTGCAGGCGTTTCATAAAATCAGCGAAACCAACGAAATGCGTTTGTTTCGTTCGCACCGCCCCGACATTGCTGACGGCAAGCAATCGCGCGATTTTATTTATGTTGAAGATGTTGCCCGTGTGGTGCGTTTTTTCATGGAAAACCGGAAGCATTCGGGAATTTACAACGTGGGAACCGGGCTGGCCCGCACCTACGTTGATCTGGCAAAAGCGGTATTTCGCTCGATGGGCAAAACCGAAAACATTGGTTTTATGGACACCCCCGCCGACCTGCTAGGCAAATACCAGTATTACACCTGCGCCAACATTGAGAAACTACGCTCAGTTGGTTACCTGCAGGAATTCGTCACCCTGGAAGAAGGGATTGACGAATATGTAAATTCATACATGAAAAAATCGGCCTGCTATTAAGTGATTGATGATTGATGATTGATGATTGATGATTGATGATTGTATGCGCGTTGAACAACTGTGACGCAATTGAACAGACCCGAATACTCCCTATTATACGGATTCAAATACGATATTAAGTACTTCAAATGATTAAATGTCGTATTTATTTTTCCAATTTACCCCTACCCCGAACCATCGGGGCCCTGAAGGGGACTTTCTCCATCTACCAGTTTTTCAGGTGCTTGCAACAAAAAGCCCTTTAAGGGCAATGTCATATAGTTAAGAAATTATAGAATTGAAACATTTGATATATTTTTTGTGGACCTTTGAGAATTAGCGGCTTTGTGGCTAATTTTTCCTGCCACAACCCCGAAATTTCGGGGCAAAAAACACGAAGTATTCACGAAGAATACCTTAACTAGACATTGCCTTTAAGGGGTCTGGAGTGAAAAACACGACAATAAATAGTCTTCATTACTTATGTCCACACACCATTCATTAAAGCGTCATGCCGAACCCGTTTCGGCATCTCACGAAAACAATGGAAAGGTACGTTAAGCAACAGATCCCGAAACAAGTTCGGGATGACGCTATGATCGGGGCAGGGTGACTCTGTAATCAGGGACAGGTGATACTGCTGGGGTTGCGTGACGCTTGAATCGTTCCCAACGATCGGATTGGACGTTTTCCCAAAAGGAAAAAGGTTCGCGACGATCGGTTTAGACGTTTTCTCCAACCCACCCCTTGTTTGAGCGAAGCGGTAACAAGAGGTAGGTTGGGGCGCACTTTACGATTTCGGCGCCACCAGGTCTTTCAGTGTCCGTTTCAGGATGGCAACCTCCATTTCAAGCTCCTGGATGCGTTTTTGTTGCTGTACAACCGGCGAATTGTCTGCATCCGGGGGATCGTTGTAAGGAAGCTTCACAGCGATCTCCTTAAAAAAGTTGTATTGCAGTAATTCGCACCACTCCAAAAGTTTTTGCACCTGAATGGTGGGGCGTTGTAAACTGCCAAACACCGTCGAATGGCTTGTATTCATGCTTCGGGCCACATCGGCAACACATAAATTCCTTTTTTTCATTTCGCGCTTTAACATCGCGATCACTCGAATAGGTTCCGGTTTGTCCATGCTAATCGTAATTTACAGAGTTTTGTGTGTAAGATAATAAAACCTGTGGCAAAATACAAGTACGTTTGACGTATTTTAGATGATAACTGATGTAATATATATTTTTATCACCTTTCAGCCGGAGTTGATAATAAGAAAAAAATTTTTGGCAACCTTTCCGCCGGAGGCGATAACAAGAAATACGTTTTTAGTAACCTTTCGTCCGGAGGTGATAACGAAAATAAATTTTTGGCAACTTTTCATCCGGAGCCGATAACGAGAAATACGTTTCTGATAACCTTTCATCCGGAGGTGATAACGAAAATAAATTTTTGGCAACCTTTCTTCCGGAGACGATAACGAAAAATACGTTTCTGGTAACCTTTTTACCAGAGATTCTAACGAAAAAAAGGTTATTATTACCCACCTTCCCCATTACTGCTAAAGCTCAAATGAGGGAAAGTCTTATATCAAATCGGGACAGGAAGTTACCGTTGCACTCAAACGGGGTTTGCAAACTCTCGTCTTTGACGAGCTACTCACCTCTTGCCCGGCAAGCCAGACATTAAAATGCTAAAATAAATTTGTTTAACAGAAATGGAAGATAAAAAAAGTAGTAAGTTTATGATAATATTTACAAGTTTACCAGCAAGTTTAACAGACACAGCATATGACAAATTATCCGACATCATTTATTTCGTATTCTTGGGAAGACGATGAACACAAAAAGTGGGTAAAAAGCCTTGCATCAAGACTTAGACACGATGGAGTTGATGTAAAACTTGACCAATGGGAAGTAATACCCGGAGACCAGCTTCCATTATTTATGGAAAAGTCAATCAGAGAAATCGATTATGTATTAATCATTTGTACTCCAAAATATAAGAGGAAATCTGACAACAGAGAAGGTGGTGTTGGATATGAAGGAGACATTATTACGGGCGAAGTTTTTCAAAAACAGAATCATAGAAAATTTATCCCAATTCTAAGAAAAGAAGAATGGGAAAAATCAGCTCCTTCTTGGCTTTCTGGGAAATATCATATTGATTTAAGAAATGATTCGGATTTTGAGAATAATTATCAAGACTTAATTACAACTATACTAAATATTAGAGAGGCTGCACCTCCTCTTGGACAGTATAAATCTCCTCAAATAGCTTCAACATTCACAAAGAAAGAAGAAATTATTAATGAACAAGAAATTAAAATAAAAGGGATTTTAATTGATGAAGTTGGTGAACCGCTGAATGATGGGACTCCGGGAAGCGCTTTATATAAAGTTCCATTTGAACTAACTAAACGGCCAGACAGCTTGTGGGCGGATTTATTTAAACATACTTGGGACAGACCTCCATCATGGTCAAATATGCACAGACCGGGTATTGGCTATGTGAGTGGAAATAAAATAGTACTTAATGGTACGACCATTGAAGAAGTAAAATCAGTACATAGAGAAACATTAAAATTAGTTGTTGAAACTGTAAATAAAACCTACTTAGAAATAATGCAGAAAGAAAAATTAAGAAAAGAACGCGAAGAGCAGGATCGAAAACAGCATCGCGATAATATAAGAAATATTGCAAATGACATTGAATTCTAAAAATCAGCTGGTAACTTCAGCTACCCGGCAAGTTCGGCAGCAGTGGTTTTCGGTGGGCATCTTTCCGCCCGGTCCCGGTTAACCGGGATTGACATCCGCCAGTTGGCGGACGCAATCCGCCCCTGCGTGTAGCTTCCTGGGTTATGGCCAAGGCTAAGTGCGTCACTTGATAAATTTATTAAAGAAAATAACAAGCGTTTGAATAATTAAAACTAAAAATCATGAAACGAATTTTGAGCTTTACATTGCTGTTTGTTTCTTTTATTTCTATCTATTCTTGTTCAGAAAAAAAGGACGGCGACTGGGACGATAATATTGGACTATCAACCAAAGCTGTTGAATTTAGTGCCTTATCGGACTCTGTGACTATTAGGACAGGTGGTAGTGGATGGTGGATATCGGATATTTCTGTAAATAGCAATTACTTTTATAATTTTAATGGCATCAACTTAGAGTCAGACAGTTATTTAATTAAACAAGATTGCTTTGTGGTTGAGCGTCGAGATAAAAATACACTATTCATTAAAGTCGCAGAAAATACACTTAATGTTCAACGGATTATTACTGTTGGCCTCCAAGCAGGCGATTATTTCGATAGGGTGACAATTACTCAAAAGCCCAAGCCATAACTTCAGCTACCCTACAAGTGCGGCACCAGTGGTTTCCGGTGGGCATTTTTCCGCCCAAGCAGTTTTTCGGCTTGACAGGAAATCGCCCGCAATCCGCCCCTGCGTGTAGCTTCCTATGTTATGCGTCATGCTAGGTGCGACATACGAGCGTAAAGTTTACTCTGGAGTATTAGATGAGTGTAAAAATTCACTAATTTTACCCTTGTTTGTTTGACTAGTGTAAAATTTACCTTTGAGTTATGACTAATTTTAAAAAAGAAATTCCCTTCAATGATTTGCCTTTACTTCCTCCAAAGGTGGAATTAGAGACAAAAAAAGTTCTGGTAAAAACAATTTCTGCAAGTAGAGCATTGGCTCAATTAAACGGGGCAATGATAAATCTACCAAATCCAAGGCTATTCCTTGACACTATACATTTGCAGGAGGCAAAGGCAAGCTCAGAAATTGAGAATATCATAACTACTAATGATGATTTATATAAATCGGTGGTTGCAGACAAAAAATATGAAAATCCAGCAACTAAAGAAGTTTTAAGTTATAAAGATGCTCTTTGGTCAGGACTTGAAAGACTTGAATCACGACCTTTTATTACGACTAACCTTTGTATCGAGATTGTTCAATGTATAAAACAGAATTCTGCTGGGATCAGAGTTACGCCTGGGACAACTCTTGCCAATACCAAAGGAGAAGTTATATATACACCTCCTACTGGAGAAAATATAATTCGTGAAAAACTTGCAAATCTGGAGAAATTCATAAATCAAGATGACACATTAGACCCATTGATTAAGATGGCATTGATGCATTATCAATTTGAGGCGATTCATCCATTTGCAGATGGCAACGGTAGAACCGGAAGAATCCTATTGCTTTTATACCTAAAAATGGAAAGACTGCTAGATATTCCTGCAATTTACCTTAGTGAATACATAATCAAAAATAAAATAGAGTATTATAAAAAACTTAGGAATGTGACAGAAAAAGAAGATTGGGAAAGCTACATCCTTTACATGCTTGATATGATTGAAACCACCGCAAAGAAAGGTTTACTCAGATTAGAAAAGGTGATTTCACTAATGGAAAGAATGGCAAAAGAGATTAAAACGGAACTTCCAAAAGTTTATTCAAAAGACTTAATTGAAATAATTTTCAAACTTCCATATACGAAAAGACAATTTCTAATTGACTCAGGATTAGGAACTCCCAAGACTGTTGGCAATTATCTAATTTCATTAGAAGAAAAAGGGTATCTGAGATCTGTCAAGGTAGGAAAAGAAAAATTATATCTGAATCACAAACTAATGGAAATACTGGAAAACGACTGAAAGCACGAACGCATAACTTCAGCTACCCGTCAAGTGCGGCAGCGGTGGTTTTCGGTGGGCATCTTTCCGCCCGGTCCCGGTTAACCGGGATTAACATCCGCCCCTGCTTGTAGTTGTATCACATTGTAACCAATTGATATGCACTACTTGTAAAAGTTCAACTTGAATAATAGATTTGTACAAAACATTGATATGCAAAGATTAATATCCGATAATATTGAAAAAATCAAATCGTTGTGCATGACTCATAATGGAAAATCATTATTTGTTTTTGGCTCAGTCTGCACCGACAAATTCAACGACAAAAGTGATATTGATTTGCTGATTTCCTTTAAACCTATGGATTATGGAGATTATGCTGACACGTATTTTGATTTGGCTGATAAATTCGAGAATCTATTTCAACGTCCTGTTGACCTTGTAACGGACAAATCTTTATCAAACCCATATTTTATTAGTTCAGTTAACCAGACAAAGACCTTACTATATGGATAATGAGATTAAGAAATATCTTTTTGATATTTAAATTAGTATGCGTAATCGAGTAATTCATGGTTATGATAAAATTGATAATGAAATTGTTTGGGGAATAATTGTAAAATACTTGCCTGTTCTAAAAATAGAGATCAACAATCTACTTAAATAGAAATCAACTGGGTGCAGCAGAGTAAACCAGGGCGTTTCACCCCTGCTTTCTCACAGAACCGTACATGAACCTCTCGATTCATACGCCCCTTATTACGCAGTCAACTTTTTCATCAGGTTAATTGATAACCTGGAAACCCCATGATAAAGTGTGTTCCTTTTTTCAGGTGCAATGGTCTACCAGTCTTTCGTTGTGAGTTCTTCGGTTATACAGTAAACAACCGGGCAAACCTCGCAGTTCTTGTGGGTCAGGTTCAGTATCTGCACAAAGCGTTTGCGGTCGGTATGCGGGTATTCGCGGCAGGCTTTGGGGCGCTGTTCGTACACTGCACAATAGTTGTCGGGCAGTAAAAACGGACAGGGCGTTTGCTTGAAAACATAGTCGTTGTCCTCGTCACGGTACAGGTACTGTTCGATGAAATCAGCCGCTTTTATTTTCAGGTGTTTGCCAGCCGTTCAATGTCCTTGTCGGTAACAATGGGGCTGATGGTACTGCAACAATTGGCGCAGGTCAGACAATCGAACTGATCAAAAGCCTCGTTGTGCAGGTCCTGCACCACATCGTCAAGGTTTTTGGGCTTTTTCTTTTTCAACTTTTTGAACAGCGCCGAAAACTCCTGTTTGCGGTTGGCGGTGAGTTCCTTTAATTTTTCAGGCCTGATATATGGGATATTTTCCATCTTTTCGTTTCCGTCTTTTTATTTGGGTAAGGAACAAGCCGACAATGGTTATGCCAATACCGATCATGTTTTGCAGGCTGAGCCGGTCGCCCAGAATAAGGAAGGCCAGCACGGCCACGAAAACCGGGATCAGGTTGATAAACACGTTTGTCCGGTTGACCCCGATATGTTTCACTGAATAGGTGAAAAATATGAATGCAATAGCCGATGCGAAAACAGCCAGCTTGACAATTGCATAAAATGCTTCAGGGTGAAAGCCCGCGTCGGTAAAATGCGACGACTCCAAAACCAGCCAGAACGGGAAAAACATGATCACCCCAAACAGATTTTGATAGGTCAGAATGGTAAACGTATTGTAACTGGCTGTTAGTCGTTTCAGCAAAACAGCAAATCCAATGGCCGACAAAACGGCTAAAAATTCGAGGGCAACACCCAATGGTGAAGCTGCAAATCCAAGCGATTGGGTGAACACCACCATACACACTCCGATAAACGATACCAGTAAACCGGCAATATTGGCCGCCGAAAGTTTTTCCTTGAAGAAATACCAGGCAGCAAAAGGGGTCATCAGCGGAATGGTTGCTACAATTACTGCCGCTACGGTCGACGATATATACATCAGACCGTAGCTTTCACCTATGAAATACATAAACGGTTCGAAAAAGGCCAGCATGATGAGTGTTTTCAAATCTTCTTTTCTTATCCGCTGGAGTTTTCCGGTAAATTTCGCAAAAGCAAAAAGCAGGATGGTTGCCAAAATCAGGCGCATCAAAATTACGGTCATGGGCTGGTAGGCCAGGTAGGCAATCTTAAACCATACGAAGGAAAAGCTCCAGAAAAACATTGCCAGAAAAGCAGAGCCCAGGTAAAGCCAGTCTTTATTCTTCATACATATCGAAATGATGCGCAAAAGTAATGAAATTTAGACAAGACATACCGGAACATGTTTATCTTCTACAGACCAAGATAAGAGATGTAAAACACAAACGACCGGAAAAAGAAAAGGCCCGGTGAAAAAATCAACGGACCTGTTTTCTCAATTATGAATAGAAAAATCCGGTCAAAATTTACCGAATTTAAAAACCAGGCCAACGGTTGGTCCTTCCATCACATCGGGATCGATCGTTTCCATCTCTATATCGGAAGTAAACCGGTAACTCAGCGAAGCAGCCATCCGGACATGCTTGCTCATGTTAAATTCCAGTTCAACACCCGGTTCCAGCACCAGAAAAACATCGCTCTGATCATCATCATAATACCAGTTATCCCAGTCGTCGTAACTGTCGACAAATGCAACGCCACCTATCCCTAACAAAACCGGGACTGAAATATGCACCGGCAGGCGCGGGGCAAGAATCGGTTCGAGAATGAGGCCTCCATAACCGCCAGCCAGATCGTACTCATGATTATTCTCGAAGATATAATCGGTATCAACCCCGTTGATAAAGCCGTAGCCGCCCAACCCGATTGCCAGCGAATGATCGATAACCCACGCGCCACGGGCTCCCATGATGAACGCGTCTTTGTTGTCGATTTGTGAATAGTTTAACGAAATAGCCCCGTAACCACCATTGCTTTTGTTGCGGTTAAAAAGTGTTCCCATGTTGTAATCGTCCTGATCTTTTTTGTTCCCGGCCAACGCTATCTGGCAGACCAGCGCAAAAATGACCAGCAAAGTAAATTGTTTCATAGCTGTAATTGTTGAATTGTTGAATTGTTTGAATTGCTAAATTGTTAAATTGTTGTTTTCTGATATTGACAGCTCCATCCTACCCCGAAATCCAAAAGTTTTCCCGAAGGGAAAGGACTTTGGGTCAGTGACAGACTTATAAAGTATATAGCTTTGAATTGCAGTAACAATTATTCTCCCCCCTGGGGGAGTTAGAGGGGGCTTTCTTTAATGACCTCTAAAAATTGTACTTCAGAGTAAACGCAAAATCGAATGGCTGAACGCGGAATATTTTACGTCCGAACAAATCGAAAAACGGTTTGACTTCGAAACCCAGGGTGAGAGGCACTTCCAAAAAGTTGTATTCAGCGCCAACCAGACCGTCGAGCCCGGCAATGGGAGCCGTACGCGTTTCCCAGTAGGAATACCCGTTGTGATAGTCGTAGTCCTCCCATCGTTCGTAACCAACGTGAAGTCCAAAACCGTAAATCAAGCTGAATTCGTCGCCAAGATCAAATAACCCCGGTTCATGAAATTCTTTCAGACCGGTTAGTTGCAACCCCCGGTCGCGGGTCGATAACAACGCTTTGTACGAACTGTACTCGCTGGTAAAAACCCGGTATTCAAAGCCCGATGATAATCCTCCCCGAATACCAACTGCACGCCTGTTTTCCTGGGCTTTTCCGCCAAAAGTCAATAAAAATACGGACACGAGTAAAATTATTTTTTTCATTGCCTGGTACTTTTTACAGATTAATTACGGTTGACAACTCCGCCCGAACCACTGATCTTTGTATGAACAGATGGATTATTTATATAAAAAACGTTCCCGCTTCCTGAAATGGTAACATCCAGCGTTTTGCTTACGTTTACATACATGTTTCCCGAGCCGGAAACAGTTGCATTGCAATATTCCTGAACCAGTTCATACGAATGGATTTTGCCTGAACCACTGATATTGAAATCGGTTTCAGAAGCAACACCCGTTAAAATAATATCACCCGAGCCTGAAATATCTCCTTCAATCCGGTTCGCATCCACATCAGCAGTAATTTTCCCGGAACCGGAAACAACCACATCAAAATTGTCTGTTTCAAAATAATCGGCAGTAATCACACCCGAACCACTGAGCCTTAAGCCATCGAGATTGGGGCAAACTATATCCACCGTCATTGGTTCATGGTTATGAATATTGTAAATGTGCCGCGTAGTGATTTTTAACGTGTGGTCCACCACATCCGTTTCAATGTAAGCCAACAAATTCGACTCGGCGGTTACACGTACCGAATATTCATCTCCCGGCACAATATTTACAATAAATTCGCCACTGGAGGCAACTGCATCAAAATTGCGGGCATAACGGTTTTCGGTTGCAGGAGAATGATTCCCGTTGACGAAATATTCTTCCAGACAACTGGTTGTAGAGAATAGCAGAACCAGCGAAAAAGCGGCAACTGCGAATTTGGTTGCTTTGAACCAGGCGCTAAAATTTTTTAATCCTGAAATGATTCCCTGGTTGTTCAGGGTACGCATTTTTCTTTCTTGCTTTGGGTTTTGCCCTGGCACGGGCAGGTTGTTTCTGTGTAAAATAATTTGTTTCATGACTGTATAAAAAAATTGTTTTCGTTTTCTCAGGAATTTAAAATCCTGGTTTATTGTTTTCTGTTTCTAATGACAACTATTTTTTTCAGGGGTTGCAAACTTTTTTATTTTTTCTGAAAAAAATTTCAGGAAAAAGCACAAAAAGGGAAAGAAGCTAAAAAATGGAATGATGGAATTGTTGAATTGCTGAATTGTTGAATTGCTGAGAAATTTGTCCTGGAGTTTGGGCTTGTTCATTGGAATTTGGAATGGCTGAAGGTTGCGTTTCCTGATTCGATTGGCCGTTGGCGGCTGACTACCGGCTGCAAGTTGCCGGAAGCTGTTCGATGCAAACTACAACAGAATATCCGAAATGCCATCGGCAAGCTGCCGGTTGCCGGACCGGATTTACCGAAGTTTAATACGACAGCACGTTAATTTCTCCTGCAACTGAATTAATGATCAGCTTATCAACACCGGAAGGTTTTTCGCCAAACGAACATTTATGCCTGTTCTTTTTTTCTTTCGGGTCCAACTCAACGGTATCCAGAATTTTTACTTCGCGCCCCAAATCGAGACCGGTCTTCGATTCGGTAATTTCAAAATTGAATTTCGATTCGGTGTCGAAGTAAAGATTCAGGTTGGTCGACCGTGCTTCAATATAAATATTTTCGAACTTCGGGTCTACATTTTCCATCTCCACATCGCCGTAACTTGTCCGCAACTTGGCAGTCTCCGTCAGGCTTCCCAACCTGAAACTGCTGAAATTTCCATCGACTTCAATCTGGTCGATCAGTCGTACGCGAAACTTATCCCTCCGCGAATCGGCATCCAGCCGGTTGGTCTGCAATATCTCGATGGTCGACGATTTGCTGTCGAAGCGCAACTGTCCCGACTCCTTGATATAAATATCGCTGTAATTGCAATAGATTCGCCCATTGGCAACATTGCCCAGCGTGGCATCTGCAAAATTCAGGTTCAGGTTCAATTTATTTTTGAACGTTTTCGCGCGAAGTTTCCCGTTACTCAAACTAATATCGGTAATCCCGCTGTAATCACCCATCAGAATATCGCCAAATTTGTTTTCAACCCGCAATTCGTGGTTATCGGGTAACCAAACTTTATAATCGATGGTCACATTCCCTGTCGTTTGCAGCAACGACTCCTTGAATTTGATCAATTCATTTTCCAACTGGTTCCGGGTTTCGCCAACCAAAGTCCGGGCAATCAGGTAATGCGGACTGTTGGTAAAATCGAAGTCAATTCCATCCAAGGTCTTTTCCAGCTTGTCAAGTTTTTTCTCTTCCACTTTAATTTCTACCTTGATATAAACCGAGTCCTTATTCCAGGTATTCAACTCAACATAGCCGTACTTATTGGTTATCTCGATACGCGTACCAGCCTGAATTTTAAAACGTTTTTCAAACTCGCGCGCTTCGCTGAACTGGGCGTTTACAAAAACCGGAGTCAGCAACAACAAGCCGGTAATCAGTCCGTTAATATTCCTTTTCGTTCTCATCATTCCCCTCTTTTAACAGTTTATTTGTGCCAGTACATCGTCAACTACCCTCAACCGGTAGCGATTATTTTCAATCATGGCTTCAATCACATTTTTATTGGCCATATTTTCTTTCAGGTCTTTTCTCAACTCGTTATACATGGTTTCAAGCTCCAGAAGGTCGCCTTCTACTTCCATTTTTAATTCAGGTACCATTTCGTAACATTTTTTGATTTCCTCCAACTTACCGGAAACCTGCTGGGCATAGAATGCTTCGGCTTCAATCAGTTCCCTGATTTCAGGATCTACGACTGCCGCCGAGCGGACCGGTCCCGTCAGAAAGCCAGCGGTTTTGAAAACCAGCGCCGAACTGATCAGCACCACAACAACAATGGCTGCGGCCCTAAAACCTGCCGATTTAAACCAAACGGTTTTGCTTCGTTCTCCCAACTGTTTGCTGATGTTGTTCCAAACTTCGGGAGATGGCGACAAATGATCGAACTCGTCCCGGTTGTTGCGTACAAATGATTCCAAACGATCTTCCTTCATGATGCCCATATTTCCTGGTTCTTTAAATTTTCGTACACCTTGCGTTTTGCCCGCATGTACTGCGTTTTCGAGGTCGATTCGGTGATATTCAGTATTTGCGAAATTTCACTGTGGTCGTACCCTTCCAGCAGATAGAGAGAGAAAACCAACCGACCGCCTTCAGGCAGGTCCTCCATGGCTTTGAGGATATTTTCTGTTGTCAGTCCTACGGGTTCTTCATCTTCCTGAACCCGGTCGTGCCGGTCAATTTCATCACAATACATAAGTTCTGTTTTCCGCTTATTCAGGAAATTAATGCAACTGTTGATGGTGATGGTTTTGATCCAGCTTCCGAAGCCCGACTCGTAGCGAAACGATTCCAGTTTCTGAAAAGCCTGCACAAACACCTCCTGCAACATGTCCTCGGCATCCTCGCGATTGTTCAACATGCGGTAACACACGTTAAACATTGCTTTCGAGTACAACTGATAGAGTTGACTGCGCGCCTTGTCGTTGCCCCGTTTACTGGCCTCTATCAGATCTTCGTGTATGAATGTCGTATTTCCCAAATTTGCCTTGTTTTCGTTTATACTGACAAGAAAAAACATACAGGGTTGCAAGCGGTTTAAAATTAATTCAATTTTTTTTGAAAAATAATATACCAGAGGCCGCTTATTCACGGGGTGACTGCGAGTTTTCCCGTGAATAACAACAAAAAAGCCGGTCTCGTTTTCGGAAACCGGCTTCGTATTTTGAATCAATTCGCTGATTACAATTCTTTGATCTTGATGTTGCGGTACCAAACATCGTCGCCATGGTCCTGCAAAGCAATGAACCCTTCTTCAGCAACTTTGGCCCAGTCGGGATTCAAACCCGGGAATTTACTTCCGGCAACCATCTTGTTCCAGTCTTCAGTCCACAAATGATATTCGAGTACGGTTTCGCCGTTTTGTTTATGTACCACAGTGCCTTTGTAGCAAATGATTTCAACTGAATTCCATTCACCGGCAGGTTTGGCGTTTTGTGGTTTGGCAGGAATCAGGTCGTACAATGAACCGGCTTGACGGTTACCATCTTTACCAAGCATTGCATCCGGATGGCGTTCATTGTCCAGCACCTGCATTTCAGGAGCTGTTTTGTAGATGGGCCATTCAGGAACTTCCTGTCCGAGGTAAAAAATACCGGAGTTACCACCTTCAGCAATTTTCCATTCCAGTTTCATCTGGAAATTTTTGAATTTCTTATCGTAAAGAATGTCGCCGCCATCGGTAGCGCCGGCTTCACCTTTACCGGAACTTTTGCAATGCAGGGTTCCGTCGGCAATTTCCCAGCCTGTAGGAAAATGATCTTTATTAACGCCTCTCCAACCTTGCGAAGTTTTGCCATCGAACAACAATACCCAGCCGCCCGATTGTTCGTCAGCAGACAAGGCATTCAATTCGACAACAGCAGCTTTCGTTGTTTCGCAACATTCTTTATCTTCGGCTTTCTCTGCTTTCTTTTGAGCCGATTGACAAGCTGCTGCAACCAGTAACACAGCAACCATGAGATAGGATAAGATTTGCTTCATTTTGAGATAATTTTAAATTAGTGTATATGAATTGTTTAAAAAAAGTCTGAAAACAAAGTTAAAAAAAGATCAGTATTTAAACAGTTATTACCGGGAAACAATTGTTTTAAAATTCACAATCTGTCCGGCATTTTTAGCAACTAATTTATCCCTTGTTGTATTTTTGGGTTTTATAATTTTAAACTACTAAACGAGGAATAAATAGGAATATAAGCGGTCTGTAGGATCTAGTCCGCCAATTGGCTGATTGAACTACACGCGCCGGGTTAATAAGCGGTATAGCCAATAAGGGTTTCAGTGGTATGCGAAGGGTTGTAGCCCGCTTCAATTTTTCTTGTACCGTGACAGTAAATCGCCCGCAATCCCTTTCTGGCCATATTGCCAGCGTTGTGTGGCATACTAGAAAACATTGGAGATATTCATTTGGCGCTAATGACGTAAATATGACTTAAGCATGACGCAACTGACCATACAAGATGAGATTAGCTTTGTTCTGAACTTTAAAAACTAAAAAAAAATGAAGAACAAAGAATTAGCAAAAAGAATCAAAGAGCTGAGAAATCGCAAAGGTTTTTCACAAGAAGAATTGTCTGAAAATTCAGGTTTAAGTTTGCGTACAATTCAAAGAATTGAAAATGGAGAAACAGAGCCACGAGGTGATTCTCTTAAGAGATTAGCAATGACTTTTGGTGTTTCACCAGATGAGATAATCGATTGGCAGACTTTTGAAGACAGGAATGTTTTAAATCTTTTAAATTTATCACAACTTGGATTTTTAGCCTTTCCCATTCTTGGAATCGTAATCCCTTTAGCAATTTGGATTCTTAAAAAAGACAAGGTTAAAAACGTTGATAGAATCGGAAAATCAATATTAAACTTTCAAATTACATGGACTATAGTATTTTTCCTGACATATTTAGTTTGGATATTAAACACTATACTTCATTTAGGATTACCTCTTTCTGTGTTTGGCCCGGTTGTAATCATCGCCACATTATATATTTTCAATATTCTCATGATTATTATTAATTCAGTACGTTGCTATAAAGTAAAAGAAACTTATTACCAACCTGCATTAAGAATATTGAGATGAAATGAAAGTACGACCACACAACAGCAAACTATCCGCCGGGTTTGGGCGCTTCGTTGACAGGAAATTAGCCCCGGGAACCCGGGGTGAAAATCAGCTTCTGCTAACTGGCGGATTCATCGGAGAAATCCCGCTTTGAGTGTAGCGGAACGTTCAGCGTACTAACTATAAAAAACGGTAACAATAATTTTTTACGACATGAATATCCAGATAAACCACTTACAACACATCGGGATGCCAATTACCGACATTGTAATTTCTCAGGCCTTTTATGAGCGGTTAGGTTTTCAGCCGGTCATGCGCTCAACATTTGTGCATGAAGGTGAACAAGGCAAAGTTTCGATGATGAAACGCGATGAAATGATTATCGAACTGTATCAAATGCCGGAACCCGAGTTAAGCAAAGTAATACCAAATGAATATATAATA
>DOAQ01000030.1 GCA_003506435.1 Prolixibacteraceae bacterium | reverse complement strand
TTATTATATATTCATTTGGTATAATATTCCGGGGCTGAATAAAAAGTCCGGAAGCTAACAATTACAGAATCTGATAGTAGATACTTAAGAAAAACGTTTTACCATTTTTTCTAATTAATTGGTTTCCAGTTGAAAGGTCATGTAAAAATCTATGTTTTCCTTGATGATAATGTCCAAGGGCACCGATTGTATCTTTTGAGGTTTAGAATTATAAATAAACAAGTCGAACATGGTTTTTACGCATTTGATCCCTTGCTGAACCGGACTCTGAGATATTAAACAATCAATCCTTCCATTATTCAAATATTCAATATTTTCCTTTACAAGGTCAAATCCTATAACACGGATGTTCAAATCATGATACAGGTGATACCGGGCGATTAAATGTGCTCTTGAATTCGTTACAAAAACGCCTTTTATATTCGGATTCTTTATATAGAACTTTGTTATTTCGCGAAATACAATATCCTCCTCTGTAGAATGAATGATCAATGAAGATATTTTGGGTTTTCTTTCAGCGCACTTTTCTGCATAATAATCCATAAAACCTTGCTCAATACGAGTCAGATTTGTGGAATTTTCCATCCCTTTTACAATATTAAGAACTAAAATATCATCATCGACCCCGACAAGAGAATGGAGTAATTTGCCCGACATATATCCGCTTCTTTTTGTATCCGGTCCTATATACGTAATATTATTTTGATCCGGAATATTAGCGTCGATAAAAGCGTATGGAATATTTCGTTCATTCAATTCTTTTATAAACATCAGGCTCTCTTTTTCAAAAAGGGGGGCAAAAACCACTCCGTCAGGATTTATTTGCAATATCTTCCTGGCTTGTTCTTCAAATGACGATTCATCAAACAGGCTATAAAAAAATGACTCAACAGAAAAGCCGAAATCTTTGTAACCTGTAGCAGCCTGCTGTACGCCTTGTTCCGGTAAAGACCAGTAATCCTGTGAATTTATCGACTTGGGGAAAAAGACACAAACGGTAAAATGTTTTCCCAATGCCAGCGTCCGGGCAAGAAGATTGGGATTGTAGTTTAATTTTTCTATTGCGTCTTTTATTTTTTGCTCATTTTCAGGCGAAACTTTTCCCCGGTCATGGATAACACGATCTACTGTCCCAGGTGACACATTTGCATGTCTGGCAATATCCTGAATCGTTATTTTTTGGGTTCTTTTCAAAACAATAGATAAAGCATTTTCAATGCAAAACTATCCAAATGTTTTTCATTTGCAAATAAAAGATGTTTGAGAATAGTTTTTAAAACTGAACTCCACAAAATAAGCTCATCCTGTTTTGCAAATTTAAAACACTTATAAACAATGCAATACATACACACATGTTATAAAACACTCCTGCATGTGTGGGTACACACATTTGATTTTTTCTTTACACACAAGAATGTAATATATACTAATAACCTGCGCTTTATAGAAACTATCATATCCGAACATCCTGTTTTCAATTAAATATATGTGTGCGCACACACACTTGATTTTTATTCTCAAAATATGTAATATTGCATCGTATTTAGTATCAATTTTAGTAACTAATCTTAATTTTTAAAATGGCAAAATATAGTTTGATACCGGTGGATGTTCCGAAAGTGAATACAAAGTACAGAACAATTAAAACTAAACTTCCGGTTCCGGAGTCACTTGACATTTTTGAATCACTTTCAATGTCCGAACCTGTTTCCATGATGGGGCAGCCTCCTGTAGTTTGGGATAAAGCTGAAGGCTTTCAAGTGCATGACCGTTGGGGAAATATGTGGCTTGACTGGTCATCCGGAGTGCTGATTACCAATGCAGGGCACGGACGAAAGGAGATTATTGAGGGACTTAGAAAAGTGATAGATCAAAAGTTATTAGCTACGTATGTTTTTGTTCATGAGAAAAGGGCCGAACTAACTCAAATGTTACAGGCAATTTCACCAGATCCGATGAACTACAATGTATTTATTCTTTCGACCGGAAGTGAAGCTACTGAAAACTGCATCAAACTTGCAAAAACCTATGCTATACAAAAATACGGACCTCAAAAGAGATACATCGTCTCCTTCAAAAATGCTTTCCACGGAAGGACAATGGCCTCGCAGTTAGCCGGAGGTATGGACAAACAGAAGGCGTGGCTTGTTGGTGAAGGACAGACTTTTGTTCAGGTTCCTTTCCCTGATGGCTTTAAAAATGAGGATACTTCTTTCGAACTCTTTCTGAAAAGCCTGAATGATTTAGGCGTAAAACCAGAGCAAATTGCAGGAGTAATAACGGAATCATTCCAAGGGGTTGGTCCCGATTTTTTCCCTGATGAATATGCAAAAAAACTGGAAGCATTCTGTCGTGAACATGATATCGTGTGTATTTTCGATGAGGTTCAGGCTGGTTTCGGAAGATCGGGTAAGATGTTTTCATTTGAACATTATGGTGTAAAACCTGATTTAATTGCCTGTGGAAAAGGCATTTCTTCTTCTTTACCAATTTCGGCGGTTATCGGACGGAAAGATATTATGGGCCTTTACGCGCCAGGCTCTATGACTTCCACGCATTCGGCAAGTCCCCTGCCTGTAGTTGCAGCCATTGAAAGCCTGAAAATCATTCAAAAAGAAAAACTGGTAGAACGGTCGAGAGAAATGGGAGAAATATTAATTCCCGGGTTAAAGAAGATCCGTGAAAAATATCCCGATATTCTGGGATGTGTTCAAGGCAGAGGACTGGTTGGCGGTATACAGGTCGTTAAAAAAGGGACGAAAATACCTGACCCGGAAATGGCACAGAAAATAAATGAGAGATGTTTCCAAAAAGGGTTATTGATGTTTGCCCCCGTTGGAGTTGCCGGTGAATGTATCAAAATAGCCCCCCCCCTCATCATATCAAAAGAAGCATTAATTGAAGGCCTCCAGGTATTGGAAGAAGCCTGTGACGAAATATTAGGATAATAAATTATGACTCATCAAAATTCAGCAATCAAATTGGATGTAACAATTGTTGGTGGTGGAATGATCACCTACGATTTACTCCTTCCTTCGATCTATCATTTGCAAAGAACAGGAATCGTCGGAACTATAAATATTTGTTCTCTCAACTCTGCTCCTTTACGGCAGTTGAAAAACAGCAAAGAAATCATGCAATCATTTCCTGGTCAGGATTTTATTGCCTACCCGTCAATCGATGAACCGGAAGGAAATAATTATCCCGATCTGTTCAGGGAAGTTATCGCACAAATGAAACCCAGGCAAGTTGTTGTAGTAGCTATGCCCGATCAGCTTCATTACTCTGTTATAATGGAAGCATTAAAAAATAATCAGCATGTTTTATGTGTAAAACCATTGGTGCTTAAATATGAGCAATCTCTGGAAATCGAAAAAATTGCGCATGAGAAGGGTTTATTTGTAGGCATCGAATATCACAAACGGTTTGATCGCAGAGCGCTGATGGCTAAAAACCATTACGAATTGAATCATTATGGAGAATTTGTAATGGGTGAAGCAAAAATGATTGAGCCGTATTTTTACCGTTTCTCTAATTTCCAGAATTGGTTTACCTGCGATAAAACAGATCCTTTTGTGTACGTCGGTTGCCATTATGTTGACCTTGTTTATTTTATAACCGGATTAAAACCTGTCGAAGTATCCGTATCGGGCATTAAAGGAAAATTTCCCAACGGAAATGAAGGTTATATATGGGCAAACGGAAGGGTACGTTATGAAAACAATGCCCTCTTATCAGTGATCGACGGTTTGGGGTATCCGGACGAGGGAGCTGGCAGCAATGAACAAAATCTTCAGATGTTTTTTGAAGGGTCCAACAAATCAGGAATGTTAAAACATAATGACCAGTTCAGAGGTGTGGAACATTGTTATCTTGATGGCATTGGCTGTGCCGGTTCACACTTTAATTATGTGAGTCCTGATTTTTATCAGTTGGTCCCATGGGAAGGAGAAGGGTTTAAACCGGTGGGCTATGGATTTGAATCAGTAGCAGCCATTATTAATATGGCTCATGCAATAGAGACTGAAGTGCAAAAAATGGCAGATGCCGAATCGCTGAAGAAACGACAGGAGATTATAAAAAAGACAGATGCCAAAGGGATCATTGCCACGCCAGCCAACAGCTATATTAATGAGCTTGTGGTTGAGGCAGCAAGACTTTCCATCTTAAATGACGGGGATATTGCAACCATTGTATATGATGAGCATCCTCATGTTGAACTTCGCGTATCAAAATAAATTCTTCTTGTCGAATTGACATCCCCAAAATAGATATTTGGAAATAAATCGTTGAAAATCAAAATAAAAAAGGTGAACTAATTGGTTCACCTTTTTTATTTTATAAGCCATCTATTTACTTATTATGACCTTTCACTCAGCAAATTTTAGTACTACATTTCGTACTTATACATTCCCAAATCATTCAATTCCGATGAACGGATGAATTCGGCATGTGCTTTTACCTGTGCCTTGCCAAAGGCAATGTAGTTTTTGGCCGATTTCAGGAACATACGGTCGCGATTAGTGTCGAGCAACAGCAGGTAACTCATGATGATGTGACCAGCCATTTCAACCAAACGACGTGCATGGAAATCGACAAACTCGTTATCATTACTTGCAGTCACTTTTTTCACAGCCTGTTCGTAATCGTCGGTCAGTATAATTAAAGAGCGGTGCATGTATTCAAGTTCCGGAGCAACTTTTTCAGCTTCGTACTCGCGAATTTGAGCCAGATAAGCGCCGGTAGTCACACCGCGGATGGCAGCCACCACCTGTAACTGGGTAGTTCCTTCATAAATAGAAGTAATGCGTGCATCGCGGTAAATACGTTCAACCGGATAATCTTTCATAAAACCTGAACCACCGTGAATCTGGATTGCGTCGTAAGCCAACTGATTGCTGTACTCACTGGCCATTCCTTTCACCAGCGGAGTGAAAATATCAGCCAGTTTCTGGTACTGTTTCATTTCATCACGCTCTTCTTTCTCCAGTTTGCGTTCTTCGGAAATGTGCATGTATGTTTTGTACATATCAACAAAACGGGCCGTTTCATACAACAGGGTACGTGAAGCATCCAGTTTGGCCTTCATGGTTGCCAGCATTTCATAAACGGCGGGGAAGCGGATAATTGCTTTTCCGAACTGCATACGTTCTTTCGCATATTGCAATCCTTCACGATAAGCAGCCTCGCAAACGCCTACTGACTGGGCTGCAATTCCCAGACGGGCGCCGTTCATCAACGCCATAACATATTTGATGAGCCCCATTTTACGGTCGCCGACCAATTCACCCGGAGCATCTTTAAACACCAACTCGCAGGTTGGCGAGCCAATGATGCCCATTTTATGCTCGATACGACGAACTGTTACGCCTCCGTTTTTTTTGTCGTAAATAAACATGGAAAGCCCGCGCCCATCTTTTGTACCTGCCTCCGAACGGGCAAGCACCAGCGAAATATGCCCGTCGCCGTTGGTGATAAAACGTTTCACACCATTCAGCAGCCATGTTTGTTTCTTCTCGTCCCAGGTAGCTTTTAACTGAACTGCCTGCAAATCGGAGCCGGCATCCGGTTCGGTAAGGTCCATCGCCATGGTGTCGCCATCGTTGCAAACACGAGGAAGATATTTTGCTTTTTGTTCTTCGGAAGCAAATTCATTGATGGTTTCAGCGCAATCCTGAAGTCCCCAGATATTCACAAAACCTGCATCGGCGCGCGAAACAATGTCGGCAGCCATAATATACGGTACAATCGGAAAATTCAAGCCACCGTAAGTACGTGGCAACGACATTCCCATCAAACCGGCTTTGTTCAATGCTTCAATATTTTCCTGTGTTCCGCGTGCATAAATAACATGCCCGTCAACCACATGAGGCCCTTCTGCATCAATACTTTCAGCATTCGGGGCAACAATATCGCCGCAAATTTCGCCCACTACTTCCAACACTTTGTCGAAACTGTCGAAAGCATCTTCGTAGTCCATCGGGGCATAATCAAATTTTTCTTTTTCCGTGAAATTCCTTTCCTTCAAACGAACGATCTTCTCCATCAATGGATGTTGAAGATGGAATCTCAGCTCTTTATTATCGTTATAAAAATTAGCCATAGTTTATTATTTAGTATTCTTTTTATAATACTTGATCATTTTCGGAATGATTTCAGAAACATCGCCATTGATCACATAATCGGCAATCGAATTGATTGGCGCTTCGGGATCGGTATTAATGGCTATAATCTGGGCTGATTCTTCCATCCCTGCACGGTGCTGGATTTGCCCCGAAATACCACATGCAATGTACAGCTTCGGACGAACAGTAACTCCGGTCTGTCCAATCTGACGTTCGTGTTCAACGTAACCGGCATCCACCGCAGCACGCGAAGCTCCTACTTCGCCACCCAGAACTTCAGCCAGATCGTACAACAATTTGAAGTTTTCTTTTGATCCCATTCCGTAACCACCGGAAACAATGATCGGCGCACCTTTGATGTTCACCTTGCTTTTTTCTATATGGCGTTCGATGATCTCAACAACAAAGTCGGTATCCGAAACGTATTTTGAAACGTCGAGCTTCACCACTTTGCCTTTGTATTTCGGATCAAGAATTTCTTTCTTCATCACCCCTTCGCGAACAGTTGCCATTTGCGGGCGACAATCGGGATTGATAATGGTTGCAATGATGTTACCTCCAAATGCCGGGCGAATCTGGTACAACAGATTTTCGTAAACTTTGCCCTGCTTTTTGTCTTCGTGTCCGCCGATCACCAAACTGGTGCAGTCGGCAGTCAATCCGCTGTGCAAAGCGGAGGAAACGCGCGGTCCCAGGTCACGGCCAATGGAAGAAGCTCCCATCAGTGCAATCTGCGGCTTTTGTTCGTGAAATAGTTTTACAATAATTGCAGTATGAGGTAAGGTGCTGTATGGCGCTAACCGGGCATCATCAGCAACATATAATACATCGACCCCGTATGGGAAAATATCTTTCTCGATCCCATCCAACTGGCTGCCGATGGCAATCGCTTCCAAATTACAATTCAATTCAGTGGCCAAAGTTTTTCCTTTTGTCAGCAACTCCTGGCTAACTTCAGCAACCTGACCGTCTTCTATTTCGCAATATACAAATACGCTGTCCATAAACTTTCGTGTTAAAATTAACCAATGGTATGACTTTCAATTAACTCCCGCATCAGTTGGTCGATGTCGTTATCAGCCGAAGTAATTATTTTTGCTTCTTTTGCCTGAAGGACAACGTTTTCAACCGTTTTTACTTTGGTTGGCGAACCGGAAAGCCCCAGTTCTTCAGGGTTCGACTCAATGTCGCTAACCGTCCATTCCTGAATATTCAGATAGGGGCGGTCGTTATACAGGTGCATGTAATCTTCATTCGAATTCTGAAGCTCAGTCACTGTTTTGGCGTGTTTGTATTTCATCAGCAATTTGGCATTGCGGGCGCGGCAATCGGGAGCCGAGCTATTCACTGTAATTACCAGCGGAAGCGGGCAACTTACTATTTCAACACCCCGTTCGAGGCGGCGTTTCATGATGATCTTCTTGCCGGTGATTTCTTTTACTTCTTCCACATAAGTAACCTGTGGCAAACCGAGTTTTTCAGCTACCTGCGGGCCTACCTGGGCAGTGTCGCCGTCAATAGCCTGACGACCGGCAATGATTATATCGAAATCCTTGATTTTTTTCAACGCCTGACCAAGCGCATAGGAAGTAGCCAGCGTGTCGGAACCCGCAAATGCCCGGTCGGTAAGTAAAATACCATCATCAGCGCCACGGAACATCCCTTCGCGGATGATTTCAGCAGCACGGCCCGGTCCCATCGTTAAAATGGTAATGGTCGTTCCCGGGAAACTGTCTTTAATACGCAAAGCCTGTTCCAGTGCATTCAAATCTTCAGGATTGAAGATTGCAGGCAAGGCAGCACGGTTCACTGTACCGTCGGCTTTCATCGCATCTTTGCCAACATTCCTGGTATCAGGAACCTGCTTGGCCAAAACGATAATTTTATAACCTTTCATCTGTTATTAATTTGATCAAATTTTTTATTCGCCAGTCGTTTTTTATTTTTTTCTTGTCTTCTGAAAGGCTTTGTTCATCAGTTTTTTCATACTCAAAAACCAATAAAAACTATCCCCCCAACCAAAACAAGGCAGCAAATATAGACAAACGACCCAAAGAAATCAAGAATTACAAACGAGGTGCAGGAAACCGCCAGGAACACAAAATCCAATTTTACCTGTCTGTTGAAAGAAACAGGACAAAAAGTCTAGCTGAAAATCTTGTGCTGTCAAGATTTAAAACAATCAACTTAATTTTTCAAATAATCTCACACCTGATTCTGGTACCCGTAATTTAAAATCATTTTAATCTATTTATGAATAAACTGATGCAAAAAACAAAGATGCCATTCAATTGAAACAGGAAACTTCTATTTACAGAAAAGCCTACTTCCATTTGAAAGTGAAAACCATAAATTTCGTATAGAATATGCAGATTATCCTGACATATAAACTCCGGATTGAAAGTTTTTACAGCTAATTTCTTTTATATTTGTGGTCAATAGTTTCAACCACATTAAACTGAAAAATTATTTCACAATGAAAAACCAAGAAATGAAAGGTCTATCCAGAAGAAGGTTCCTGGGCACCGCTGCTATTGGATTGGCGGGTTTAAGCGTCCTTCCGTCAATTACGTCGTGTACACATGCTGCTGCCGAAACTCCGATCCGACTGGGATTCATCGGAATGGGGCGTCAGTCGATGTTCCTTCTGAATGGTTTTATCCAGATTCCGGGGGTTCGCGTACTCGCAGGCTGCGATGTATACGGACGCAAACGTCAGCGTTTTGAAAACCGCGTAAACGAGTTTTACAAAAAAAATAATGTTGAGGTAGAAGTAAAAACCTACGAAAAATACCAGGAAATACTTCAGCGCGAAGATATTGATGCAGTGGTTATCGCAGTGCCGGACCATGCACACGCCATGATTGCCATTGCTGCCTGTAAAGCCGGCAAAGATGTTTACCTGGAAAAACCGATGACATTTACCATTAAAGAAGGTCAGGAATTGCGCCGCGTTGTTCGCGAAAACAATCGTATACTGGCAATCGGCAGCCAGCAACGTTCCGACCCGAATTTTCAACATGCCGTTAAAATGGCACAAACCGGCATGCTCGGAAACATTCAGAAAGTGAATGCTTACGTAGGCGCGCCTCCAAAACCATACGACCTCCCGGAAGAAACAATTCCTGAAGATTTGAACTGGGATCTTTGGTTAGGACCTCTGCCTGGCAATATTCATTTTAACAACCAACTAAACCCTCCTATCTCGCTTGACCCGGTTGAACATGAAAAAGACTGGGGCGCATGGCGCTGGTATAAGGAAATGGGCGGTGGCTTCACAACCGACTGGGGCGCACACATGTTCGATATTGCACAATGGGGACTTGGAATGGACCGTAACGGTCCGGTTGAAATCTCACCCATTGGAGACGGAACTGAATACATGATGTTCAAATATGCCAACGGAGCGATACTGACGTCAGAACCGTTCGACGAAAAAAATACCAAAGGCGTAAAATTCACCGGCGACAAAGGGTGGATCGAAGTATCGCGCGGCCACTATAAAGCATCGGATGATTCATTGTTTCCTCCGAAAACTGCTGAAGGCGGCGACGAAAATGTTCCGTACGAAACAAAAATACCGCACCAGGTTAACTTTATTGAATCGGTACGCGAACGCAAAGACCCGGTTGTCCCGGTTGAAATCGGGCACAGCTCATGTACTGTTTGCACCCTGGGGAATATCGCATGCGACCTGAAACGTACCATCAAATGGGACCCGGTTAACGAAGTTTTCGTTGATGACGCAGACGGCGCCGCAGCCGCTAAATTACACTACCAATACCGCGAAGGCTGGTTACTGGAGTCGTAAACTCTTAACAAGAAACCAATTACCATTGGTATAAAATAGTATAAACCGCTTTCAATTCAAATTGGAGGCGGTTTTTTTTATTTTTGAAGAGATGACCTATAAACCGGAATCAGGCAGACAACTATTTTTCTCCTTTAAGAATGAATGTTTCCCATCCCGGGGCGGGAGACTTTCACATGCCCGCTTGTGAAACCTTCACATGCCGGGATGTGACACTCTCACATGCGTAATTGTGAGACCTTCACATGCCTGATGGGGACGCTTTCACATGTATAATGACAGGAGCCTCACTCCCGGGCGGAAACATTTCCTCTGTTACCTTGACGCTACATTCAACACATAGTCAAACAGATATGTACGTGCTTCTTTTAACGGCGTTTTTACAGACGGAGAGTATTGCGTACAAAGGCTTAACTTGTAATCGCCCGCGGCCAAACCTGCGGGAACCAGAAATGTTATTTTGGATGGATCGTTTACCAATATTGACGTTTGCGGGATGGAAATAACTTCTTCGGTTTCCTGATTAATCAGGCTAAGCCCCACGCCGGGAGCATCTCCTTCAATCTTTATTTTGCTGCCAATCAGGTTAACGCCTCCGCCAGGTGTCAGACGGCTGTTTTCCTCGCCCGAGCTGACATCGGTGAGCTTGTTGATTACCGGACCGGCAACGGCCATGCCGCGTACATCCACTGCGGTTGCTTTTACTGCATTGCGCAGTTCTGCGGTCGGAGTGGCATTCACTGCCAAGCTGTGCTGCGAGGCGTCCCATTTGGCATTGTCGCCGATAAACACCCCGTTCACGGTCAGGTTAAAATAGCCCAACCCGAAGTTGACGGAGGCGCCGTTAACGATTTGTTCAATCGCTATTTCCTTCAGTATTTCTATCGAAGACTTGAGGGTTGTGGCATTCAGGTCGGTACGCCGCGTTATGGCGATATTGACCAGGTCGTTCTCGGAAAGCGACTTGGCGGTTACCACCCGCCCAAAGCGGTCGTCTTTCCGTTCGGTCAGCGCCAGATCGTATAATTCGACGATCACGCTGCTTTTTTCTTTTGTACTCATTGTTTACTACTTTTTAAAGATTAATGAATTATTCGTTTTTATTATATGGTCAGGAGAAAAAGACCTCTGTCTTTCACCCGGATCCGGTTTTTATGGTATTATTATTTCTTTGGTTTGTTGTGAAAAACTTAAAACCGGATAAAAGATAAACAGAAACATGGAAACATGATTCCATAATATTGGAAAATTCATGAAACCCCCTGTTTTTCTGATGAAATGACATCGTGGGTACATGAAGACCCCTTTTTTGGATATTTAACATTTTGTGATTTTGGGCAAAAACAGCCAAAATGAGGGTGCATTTTGGCTGTTTCGGAGGGGGAGGACGTCAGATTTTTTGAAATCAACAGAAAAATATTAACCAAGAGTTTAATCAGAAACACACCCGACAATCTTAGCTTATCGGGTGTATTGACATACTAAATGAAAAAAGATTAACAAAAACTATTTATTCGTCTCTCTAATAACTTTAACCGGCCCCATCAATCCTGAAGCTTTCAGAGGGAAGTCGGCTTTATAGAACGCCCGAGTGGTCAAGGTAACTTTTTCTGTTACCCCCGGCTGTGCATCGCCAATCAAACGATTTACCCATGTATTTACCGACTTTATTTCAACTTTATTTGAGCCTTTTGTTACTAAGTCAGTAATATTTACACGGTAAGGTGGTTTCCATGCTGTGCCTGCCAGCTTACCGTTCACCCAAACCTCTGCCAGATTGTTGACCAGTCCGAGGTCTAGCCAAAGATGACCGGTGGCACCAAGCTTCTGGGCCGGAAGCTGTACCTCTTTGGTATAAGTTGCAACACCCGAAAAATAACGGATGCCAGGGTCGGAGTTGTCGCGGAAATCGGTAAGGTTGTCGAAGGTTGCAGAAGCTGGTGCCCCACGATTAGGCTGGAACGCGACCTTCCATGGGCCACTCAGTTCAGCAACGGTCTGCGATTTTAGGGAAGGAATGACCTGGTTACTTGTAGTGGTTCGTTCACGGAAAATAACGAATACCGACCCGAAACGATCCAGTGGCACGGTTACCGTTGTGCGGCCACCGTCAAACTTATACGATGCCTGGGCTGTCAACCCGGTAGCGGGGTCCCATAGCTCGGGCTTGAGCCCGGTTATCCGGAAGCTGGCCTCAACCGTCTCTGCACGGTCGATGCGGTTCGACAGGAAATATACATCACCGTTGGAAAGGCGGCGGTGGATAAACATCACATGGCTATCGGACATGGGTTTGGTATAACTGAAGTCGGGGGACAACTTGATCGCCTTTAAGGCATCCTCCGTGTCGGTAGCGGCGAATATACGCCCCTTGCCAACGTTGGCAGTTGCACCCCCCGGCCATAACGTGTCAAGAATGGCCTTTACCTCAGCAGGGTCATCGGCAAGGCTTGGGGAACCTACCGGGCGCGCGCCGATAAGAATCGCTCCGCCACGAACCATTTCCAATACTTTTTTCAGCACGGGCAGCGAAACGCGCTCGGTGCCGTTCCCGAAAAAGATGGCACTGTAGCTCATCCCGGTGGCCGTTACCAGTTTACCGTCACTGACAGACAGCATGTTCAGGATTACATCGGCATTTACATAGTCGTAGCGGTAACCAGTGGGAACTGCCGGATAAATATTCCGATAGTTAGAGATTACCGGTGCTGCCTCCCCGTAGAATACAGCGACATCGCTGACCCCTTGCCCCTGTTGGAGCATGAACGACGACCTTGTAAGGTAATCGACCCACGGCTTGGCCTGTTCTGCCCAAGTCTCGTTTCGCGTAAAATATTGACCAACACCAAGGGTCATTCCCGGTCCTTTGGTAATAGGTTGGTGGGTTGATGTATGTATTACAAAGCGGTTGCAACCTGCCAGCATAATGGCATCGGCAGTAGGCTTCAGGTCCCATGGGACGGTGCCGTAAGCCGGTCCCCCGGTGAAAGATTCGGTGGCAACAATGTTTTGCCCATAGATGTGAGCTACCGAAGATGATTCCTGAATGTCGTTGAAATACACGCCCTCAATGTCCCCGGGCTTGTTGACCTGCCACATTGCCGCCATCGGCACATCGGCCGACTGCTTCATTTCCATGCCGTCGCCCATGGTCGAAAAGAGTTCTTCGTGAGCCTCGCCGTAACGGACCATACCTAATTTGTGGAGGATAGTTGTCAGCAGTTCATAATGGTTTTCTTTAAGCAGTTGTTGTACCGTCCGGCGCCAGTCCCACAGGAAGGCATCGCTATGCTCGGGGCTTTCTACTACATAGCCGGCCAGTGCTGGTAGCCATGGTGTTGCATCGTAACCGCGCAAGCGCTTAAAGTCGTCAAGGATCAGCGGCGTCCAGTTTGTATTGCTGGCCTCCCAACTGTCGAACATTATCGCCCTAAGGCCGTTTTGCCCCATTAACCCGTCCGAAGCGTCGCGGTACATGGAAAGATAGGTATCGATATATCGTCTTACCGCGGCGCTGTCCAGCTTGTCCACCTCAAGTCCCGTGGCTTCAGGCGAAGCTGGATGGTTCATGGCCCCAGTGAGGGAATAGCCGATACGAAGAACTAGCCAGTTACCTACCGCTGGAGTCCAGTCCAGATGTCCGTCGGGGCTCATTTTGCTGGTCAAGTCAATTACTTCGCAAGCTTTCGCGGCTGCAACAGTGCCTGAAGTTCCAGTTGGCAACTGATAATACAGACTATTGTTAGCAAATGCCGCCTTTTCTTCAAACGAATGAACGGTTGCTTCACCCCGCAGAACGAGTTCACGGATGCCAATACTCATCGGCGGTGGCCCTACCGGACGCTCAAATCGCCGGACAGGCTGGGGTGGTGCTGGCGCCTGTTTTACGCTGACAAACCGGAAATAACGCGCGCCCACATTGTCCACCGAGATGGTACGGGCGGGCGAGCCGGTCTGTACTTTTGCTCCGGTATCGCGCCATGTTTTGCCGTCGTTGCTGGCCTCCATCCGGAACAGGGTGGGCGGTATCCCGTTGCGTGTCGAAGGTTCTAGTCCATTATAGTATGCTGCACCAACCGTTGACGAGAAACTGAACCCCCGCAACGTTACCGGTTGTCCATAGTTAAACTGTATCCATGAAATGCCCCCAATCTCCGTTGCTGCGGGCAAGTCGATCGCTGTTTTCTCAATGTCGCCATCAGATAGAGCCGTACCATTGAGTATCCCACCACTTGCTGTAATCACCGGTACCGGTAAAATGGCATCGTCAGGCACACGGAAAGCGATCACTTTCTGATCGACATATAATTTCGGTGGATTTTGCCCGCGAGCCCTTCCTCCCAGTACACCTCCGGCTATACTAGTCTGAAAAACCCCGGTTGTGTCCGGCGGCGCTGCAAGGATGCCAGTGAACAAACGCCCGCCTTTAACAGGCGTAACAGACCAGGCCATCTTCTTCATGGCATCTTTTGCTGTAACCCAGGGACCCCCTGTTTCGCTCCATCCGGGCGATGCGGCGATGCCGAGCTCCAGCCCGAGCTTATCGGCATAGGCCGCAGTGTTACGGAACACTTCTTTCCAGCCAGAAGTCATATAAGGGAGCCTCACATCGACAACCTGAGGAGTGGTCTGT
This sequence comes from Prolixibacteraceae bacterium, assembly GCA_003506435.1. GTDB lineage: Bacteria > Bacteroidota > Bacteroidia > Bacteroidales > Prolixibacteraceae > GWE2-42-39. The sequence goes on along the minus strand of DOAQ01000030.1, from coordinate 69,541 downwards.
CCGGCATCGAAGCATTGCAGCCCACCGATGCCCACACGATGCATCCAATCCATATCTGCCTTGGCACCCTCCCAGGTAACATTCCCGTTCATCCAGTGCCACCATACACGAGGCTTGGCCTGATCAGGTGGATTGACAAAATCATTGTACAATTTATCCGACGTATTTACTTGTGCCGGAACTGCCAATTGAGCTTTTGCTGAATGTGGAAGCGATAGCCATAATACCGCTATCATAACCGGAGCGGGAGCGATTTTTCTCATGGTTTCATATCGATTTTACTGGTTAGGTTTATTTCAGAATTAGGCCTTAATAAAGAGATTCGCAGTCTATATTAGTAAAAAAGAATTCTATAAATCAGACAATGATAGTTTTTGTCCCTTTTTAATAAGTTTTTCTTTTAATTCTGTATATGATATTTTCTGTAATGCAATCTTTTTATCAATAGCCAAACCTGCCGCAACTGCTGCCGACTGTCCCAGAATCATAAATACCGGTTCCATACGGATTGACCCGTATGCAATGTGGCTCGACGACACACAAACCGGGACCAGCAGATTGGTACATTCTTCTATCTTCGGAACAATCGACCCGTACGAAATTGAATAAGGAGAATGTGGTTCTACTCCCACATCGCCTTCGTTTTGAACAAACCCATCGGACGTTACATAGCGTTGTACATTGTGTGAATCCATCGCATACGAGCCCATGCCCACCGGTTCCGGAACTTCACTTTTTGCCAGCACATCATTTTCGGTGGTCACATATTTGCCAATCATACGGCGCGATTCGCGGATATAAAGCTGGTGCGGCCAGTTGCCGTTATCGGTAAACTCATCTTTTGCCAGCCCCCAATTTTGCATTTTATCACGAACTTCCTGCGGAACGAGTGGATCATTGGAGACAAAATACAGCAAGCCCTTCTGATAATCTTGATGTTCTTTAATGATCTGTTTCCTTCGTTCGTACGAAGCTTCCGGGTAATCGTAATTCATACCGATGAAATCACTACTAAAAGGACCGTGGTTGTTGGTATCGGTTTTTCGGTTCGGGATCATATCAAACTTGCCAAACCATTCGCGCCAACCGGCATCAAAAACACGGGCAAGCAATTCATAATTCGCCGGATCATAATTTTCCGGTTTGGGGAAAGGTACACGATTGTCCGGATGATTGCTCATGCACAGCCGGAAACAGTAAGCCTGAATTTTATTGTCGCCAGTGCAGTTGGGTGCAACGGGTTCAGGCGAAATGCCATAAAGCAGTCCACTTTCAGGCTTCCCAGGTGTTTTATACGGATCAATCGGATCTTTGAAATAATGGCCATGGTGTTTGGCTTGAGACTGAATGCCGTTCCATGTTTCACCATAAACCGAACAGGCTTCACGGCCAACATGGTACGAAACTCCTGCCGCAGCCATCAGGTCGCCTTCGTAGGTGGCATCGATAAACATTTTTCCTGAAAATGTTTTTCCTGAAAGGGTAGTGATGGAAACAATTTTTCTGTCTTTTATCACTACTCCGTTTTCGCGGTCGAGCCACTCATTACGTAACACCGTAATTTTATTTTCGGCAACTAAATCTTCAAAAATCTGTTCGGCCACATGAGGTTCAAAAATCCACATGGTACGGTTTTCGCCGTCCATGGCAACTGTCCCTTGTCCTTTGTTGCCATATTCCGAATGTTTTTGCCATTTCCATGCAGATGAATCGTTGTAATGCAGCCAAACACGGTGGTAAAATTCGCGCGACAGCCCGCCAATAGTCGATTTATCACCGGTATCGGTAAAACCCAGTCCGCCGGATGAAAGCCCGCCCAGATTTGTATCGGGCGAAACAACCAATACGGTTTTTCCGGATTGAACTGCTTCAACAGCAGCGGTTATTGCCGCAGAAGTTCCGCCGTAGATGATGATATCGGCTTTAAAATTGATGGCAAATGTGTTTTCCAACTTTAATCCACAATTGATGAGGACAATTAGTATCATGACAGTTATTCCAGCTTTCATAAAGTATTGTTTTATTAATTGGTTTACACATTAATTCCACATTCGTGAACACTAGCGATGTGTTGATTTTTTATGGGGACCACCGTGCTCGTGATAAACTGTTGGACCCAGTTTATTCGGCTCTTCTTTCCCAACTCACATCACACAACTTGTTACTTAAAAATCTAATTTGAATTTTAAGTTATAGTTTTTGAGTTTCCATGATTTGACTATCCAGTTTTATCGATTGCTTTCTAGAATTCCAGGCTTCTGCTTCCAAAATAATATTCCTGTTTTTACGCAATTCGCGCCAAAGTACATTCAGTGAAATTTCCTTACTTTCGCCCGGTGCCAGCCAGAAATAATTGTCGGAACTATAAAATATCCGTTTAATGCCTGTAATATCAATTTTTGTCATAAACGCCGGAATTTCACCGGTGTTCGAAATTCTTACCTTTAGCTGGTCCCGATCTGAAGATACAAATTGATTTCCAATGAGCTCAACCCTTAATTTTGTTGAAGTGCCTGCCACTGTTGGTTTCAGCCAAGGCCCTTTATCGAGGGTAATCCACGGAATAGGTTCATTTACAGACTTATCATGAAACTCCTTATTTTCCATCTGTTCCAAAACCCTTGGAAAATATATCGACCTGGAAATTAGTTCTCCATGCCTGCCTTTTAATTCAGCAATAATGAAGAGATAACGGTTTTTGTAGGAAGCAGGTATTTTGAATTCTCCAAAATCAGATTGAGTTACTGAAGGTCCTTGATTGATTTCGGTATCTTTCACCTGCATTAAAAGCACCTTGAATTTATCGTCATAAACGGTTACTGTTACGGTTCCGAAAATGGCATCATTACCTGCATGGGTAACTTTACTCACCAGCCCAATACCTTCTTCTGTACCCCACAATAAGCGCTGAAGATCGATTGCTACATGCGTCTTTTCGTAAGTCCTTTTCAGAAAATAATAAGGTGCAACCGGCTGACCAAACCAATCCATCATTTGGATTGCAATTACCGGCCATTGACGTTTAAAAACCCAGGGCATCAAACCGGTAGTTACGGGGTAATTACCCTGCATTTTTTCTGACACAATCTGGTACCATTCGCCGGCGCCAATTTGAGATGCTTCGGAAATCGATTCGATAGTTGGATTTGCCATGCTATCAATATGGGAAGCGCGACTTAACATGCGGGGAACACGCCCTGGCCCGTATTCAGTAAAATGATGGATAAACTCGGGATGTTTTTTATAAAAATCGTTATCCCACATTTTCCCTAAGTCGAAGAATTCTTTGTTGTCAACCAATTCGTAAAATAAACTTGCATCGGGAATACTGTGCATCCCGGTTTCCGACATCCAAGCTTCGTATTTATAGCTTCGGTTATACCAACATGGGTCCATATCCGGATAAACATGTACACTCCCATCATCAGGCGTAGTACGAACAAAGAGGCGGGTATTGTCAAAAATATTCAGGTTTCTTTCAAGAATACCGATTGAAGTGGCGTTCCCGTATGAATACGGATTGAATTCATTCCCGCCACACCATACAACAAGGGAAGGATGGTTGCGCAACCTGAAAATATTTTGGACAACCTGGGCTTCCCAGATTTCCTGCGGAAATTCCGGGGTATCCTGATTGCCAATCGGGAAATCCTGCCAAACCATGATGCCCAATTCATTGCAAATATCATAGAAACAATCTTTCTCCAACAGACCGCCTCCCCATACCCTGATCAATTGAACACCCATATTTTTAGCTGCTTCCAAAGTCCATCTATACCGTTCTTCAGGCATATCCAGCAATACATCAATTGGTGTCCAGTTCATACCTTTTATAAAAATCTTCTTCCCGTTGGCAATAAATTGCCAGTTTTCCCATCGGTCAAATGTTCGTGGACCGGCAGAAGCTATACGTTCAATGGTGCGTATCCCGTAGTCGAATTCAACCTGATCGATTTTTTCATCTTCCCTGAAAAGTGAAAGCTGTACCCGATATAAATCAGGTTTTCCCAAACCGACAGGGTTCCATAGTTTTGGGTTTGAAATAACAATGTCCTGTTCTAGCCAATTTCTTCCTTCATAAAGTTTCAACGGAAATTCTTTTGAAAATGCAACTGTATTACCTGACAAAAATTCAATCTGTACATGCAGATTCTCATTTACCGGAATGTACGAATTGCCCTTCTCGTTAGGATGGTTCATCTGCGCCCTGTTCCAGGGATGAAGCTGTAATTGCAGTGAATTCTTACTGGTAAAAATTTCGCTTGAAAGATGAATCACTGCTTTCTCTGTGTTTGCAGAAAGTGTTTTCAGAAATGGCCTTTCAATATGAAAAGTCGGAACAATCTCAATTCTTGCTCCCTGCCACATGCCCACACTAAAAAATGCTTCGGTTCCTAAACCTCCTGAAATAATCCATGGTTTTATTATTTTTCCACTGGCCCAGGGATTGTAACCAGTGCGTTTCGAATAATCCCGATCACCGGTACTTGTCCGTGGCAAGTCTTCAAAATTGGTAGCCCTGTTTCCCCAGTTACCGGCTTTGACTTCCAATACAATCTCATTTTTTTCATCGTATTTCGCATATTTGGAGATCTCAATCGTTGGTCCACCGAACATTCCTTCGTGTGTTCCCAACAGATTTCCATTTATCCATACTTTTGAGAAGTAATCAACTCCATCGAAGTTCAAAAAAACAAGTTTCCCTTTTGCCGAAACCGGAATAACAACACTTTTTTGGTAATACCAGACCTTTTCCTCAACCCAACGATATTGAATTGAATTTAGATTAGCATAAGGATTCGGAAGAACACCGGCTTTGTACAAAGCGGTATGAACAGTGGTTGGATATTGCACAGATACAAGTGACTTGCCAGGTAGTTTGCCAACATCTGTCAATTCAGTATCAGTACAGGATAGCTGCCAGTCGGTACTCAAATCGATGTGCTGAGTCCCTTGTCGGGGGAAGATATAATATGGGGTTTCGAGGCTTTTTTCCTTATCCAGAGCCATGGTTAACATCGCGATGAATAATAGATATATCGAAAAGTACAGTTTCATTAATTTGTTGTTTTGTAATTGTATGAATATTATTTCACTTAAAAATCTAATTTGAATTTTTGAACCGGAGATATTCCGGTTTATGGGCAAAAGTCGGTCAATTGCGGCCAAATTAGTTTAACCCCGGGGGTTGGACTTTCTGTTTTTGTTTGCGCATGGAAACTGCTCCATTTTAACTGATAATTGAGTTAGTGTGTTTCTTCTCTAATACACTCCCGGTTTGTATCCGTAATTTTCTCTTTTCTTATATTATATGCCATCAATGCTTTCCCATGCCTGATGTAGAGTACACCATTTGAAATGACCGGATGAGAAAAATGTTCCTGGGTCCCTTTGTCACATTTAAATTTACTGATCAATTCCATTTTCCCCATTGCCCTGGATTTAATGAGTTTTACATCCCCATTGTAGGTATAACCATAGAGTAAACTATCAGCATAAATTAAGCTCCCTCTCACATTTGACATTGAATCGACTACACTTCCAGTATTCACATCTACGCACTTCAACTTGTTAGACTTGACTGTACTATACAAATAAGGCCCGATTTTTATCATCCCGCCAAAAGCATTGTCCACGTTACGGTTTCTCCAAACTTCTTTAATAGTTCTTCCGTCAGCAGACAAGGATAATTTAACGGCCCCGTTGCCATTTTTATCACCGGCGGTATAATAAATGAAACCATCGGAATAAACCGGGGTGTTACAATGTTCCCCTTCGATAACCACAGAATCCAGTTTGTGCGACCATAAAAGTTCTCCTGTCTGACAATCCAGTCCGACAAGGTATTCTTTTGATAATGTGACCAATATTTTGAGTTCTTTTAAATCGATAAAGACCGGAGAGCAGAATGACGCTCTATCGCCCAGTGCTTTTGATGTCCATATTGTTTTACCTGTAAACCGGTCTAACGCAGCAAAATTAATTTGGTCCCCACCCGGGAAGCAATAAACCAATTTTTCGTCCACCAGTAACGATTCTGAATACCCGAATTGACTCCTCTTTCCACCCAAATCATTTACCATATCGACAGACCATTGACTATTACCGGTTATTGCATCGAAGCAAGCAATTCTACCGTTCCCTGAGGACACATAAACCAAGTCAGCATAAACAGAGGGAGTAGAACGTGCACCTGGAAAGCTTTTCGAATAACCTTCACCAAAAAACTCTTTCCCATTGGGCGCTTTCCATAGCAATTTCCCCTGGAGGTCAAAAACAAATAAATAGCTGGTACTATCTATCTCTCCGTTTACATACAATTTGTCTTTCGTAACGGCAGGGGAAGCGTAGCCAGCTCCAATTGTTTCTGTAGCCCAAATCATTTCAGGCCCGTTATTCGGCCAATAGTCCATCAACTCATGCTCGCCGTAGATTCCGCTGCGATTAAAGCCCCTCCATTGGGCCAGAACCTGAGAAAATGTTACTTCTGACATCACAAAAAAGAGAAAAATCAGAAATGGAAGTTTTAATTTGTATGCCATAGAATTTTGTTATTATTCATCCGCTTCTAGTGTTATGTGGATCAAGGTATGAATTTCTGCATTTCTGCCTCTGACAGTACCCGGTTAAAAACTGCCAATCCTCCTATTTGCCCTTTGAAAAAGTTACCCATTCCTGATTTCAATAAAACCGCTCCTACCGTGAAATCTGATCCATTGTTCCCCATCCATTCTTTAAAATAATAGGGGTTTTTTGTCTGGATGATCCCATCAGGGTAACCTTCAAAACCAGAAGTGTGGTCAATCAGTTCGGGTTCGCGTGGTTCAAATTTACCGTTCAAATAGGATTTGATAAATTCTCCATCGAACAAAAAAGCGATACAAGCCCATTCATTGGGAGGAACTTCCTGTTTGCTGGCCGAGTAATCAATTGAGTAGGGGAATGGCGGTGTGGGTTTGCCCGTTTTAGAAATATGTCCGCACACTTGATTTCTACCGTTGTAATGCGGGAGTGAAACAAAAAGCCCATACTGACGTTTGCCTCCCTCCTCATATTCGTTCCACATCCCGCCAACAAATCCTGTTTGTTCGCCACTCCATTTCACCCAGGCGACCACGGTAACACCCTGACCTTCCCCATATAAGTTTAACTCCTTGCATTTTTTATTAGGCAACATCAGGTAAGCATTATTGCCAAATTGTGCTGAATAACCAGACAGGGGTCCCTCTTTGATACGGGGAAGGGTCCCGTTCATTTCAACGAGAGGAAATTCCCCGATCCCATCAGCTTTCCTGGCGTATCCCTCTTCTTCTTTGAAATCCCATAAAGCAATTAAACCTTTAATAGATTTAATCCGGTTCATTAGATCTTCATTCTGGGGTAATAAAGAAGTTTTTCCGATGCAGCCAAGATGTCCGAAAAGAAATATAAGAATTAAAATGCGGGTCATTTTTAAATTATACCGGTAAATAAACAAATCAATGGTTTCCTGCGGGTCATTTTTAATCTATTGAAATATTTTGTACAAATTCATTTTTACCCACTGTTCCCGGATCAGTCACTTTTTTCCCGTCAACAAAAAGATCTTTAATGAAGACATTCTTAATCTGATGGATACTGTCGAAACCGGAAAAGTAGAACATGGCATCATGGGTCGTATTAAACTCAATATCCCCGAAATAGATATTATCCCTAATGAATTCATCATAGTCTTTTAATGTGATGTTTTTATCAAAAATGACAGGCTCAAAAGCGACCAGACTATCCGTTAGTTTGGGACTACTGTAATACCGGATATTATTAAAATAAATATCGCTGATATTTCCCTGCACCGTGTCTGCGGAATAAAAAGTTGAGTAAATTCCCAACACTGCAATTTTGCCCCATGCACGAGGCACGATGGGATTGGAACCGATGGTCAGGCTATCAGAAATAAACCCTTCGATAGCAATATCTTCAAACTGGATATCTTTAATATACCCCCGGTCGCAATTTTGAATATCCAAAGCAACTGCGGTGAAATGTGGAATCTGACAATTCGAGAAGGTAACGTTTTTGATGGTGTCGATAACAACGCTACAACCAATTTCAATAGCCCTTCCCCAATCGTTCCAGAAAACACAATTATCAACAGTAATATTCTCAATAATTGTGTAGGGTTCTGTATATCCCCGTCTGGTTCCACGGACAACAAAATTGTCATCGAACGAGCGGATAAACGAATTTTTAAATTGAATATTTTTGCAACTAACAATATCCACCCCATCTGAATTGTAGCGCCAGAACCCGATCAGTTTTAGGTTATCGAAAACAACGCTATCGCAGTTGAACGGAATAATAGCCCATTCGTGGGAATCCCTGAGAATTATCCCGTTGACAGATGCATTTATCACTTTTTTCAACGAAATCATGGCTGGCGCTTCTTTCCGCTCAATTTTGCTTGCATCGAGAATTCCCCTGCCTGCAATTCGTATATCGCGGGCATTCTCGCTGCTAATATATCCGTAAACAACAGCTCCTCCATCAATATAAACAGTTTCTCCGCTTTCTATATTAATTTTTCCTGCTTCATGTATCCCAGGCCCAAAATAATGCACTTTCGGATCATCTTTGTCAAGTTGTCCGGTTTCTAACGGATTGGCAAAAATGTGCAGGGCATGATGGTATCCATTTACTTCAATTGAAAACTGTAGTGGTTCTGATAATTTCAGTTCAATAGTGTTACCCTTTACTACAGGGACAATCCCAAATTCTCTCGGACTGATGTTCACTGTTTTTATTTCTGAAGCAGAGGTAATACGAAGGGTCACTTCGCCTTCGAAATCAAAATAAGCAAACGAAGCGATTTCAGTTTGAGAAATTGGTCTCTGGTAACCCGGGTAAAGTTGGTTGACCGGATATTTTGAAACCCTTGCCTGATAAACAAATACAGGCTGTTCGTTTACAGTCATTTGAAAATCAACAGACCGGGGTTCTCCCTTCGGCGCAGGGTATGTTTTTATACGGGGGCCGAAACTATTGCAGGCAGCCAGTACAAGTATAAAAAAAGATAGATTGCGCATAAATTTATTTTTAGCAACAAATTAATATCCAATTGTTTTATAAGCCGTACACAATTTCCCTGACAGCATCCAGATAAGCGCCATCGGGATCGTCTTTGCACGGGACGAGCCACCCTCCTTCACCGATTTCGTTCCAGGCATAAATTACGGCAAGCCGGTCTTTAGTAGTTTGTTGCGGATGTGTATCCATCCAATCAACCATTTTCTGAAGAAAATCTTTGAATGCTGCCGGTGTATTCCCTTCAAAATACCACGATGTTTCCACCCCTTTTCCCAAGCCATCAGGCGCTTCCCAGGGACGGCGGTCCCATCCTACCGTTGCGACAGGGATATATGGCAGTTCTTTTGCTACATTATTCCATTTCTCGACATGAGCCTGAACCAATTCTGAATACGGATGTTTTTCGGAAGGTTGCCCATACCCTGGCGTAATGGTATAATGGGTCTTTATCGAATATCCATCGGCAATATTCGCCTGAGAACAGCAAGCAATCTCAACTCCGGGGAACCCTGCCTTGAGCGATGCTTCCTGTAGGTATTTTAGCCCCTCGCGGTCGCCTCCGCGGGAGGAAAAGATCACGACAAGTGGTTTACCGTCCATTTTTAAGTAGCGGGGATGTTTAAAATAATTGGCAATCCAGTAATCGGCAGCCTGCTTCCATGCTTCAGTGCCTACAATTTCAAATCCGGCATGATTGGCCACTAAAAGACAAAAATCCATCCGGTGGTTATTCCCGGCTTCCATGAATAGTTTCATGGGCAAATGTTTGTCATCTTTTTCAATAGCTGCGGGATTAATGGCTCCCTTATTATTGGCCCAATACCAGCAAAACGAAAAGTAACTGATCCCGTGATCGGCAGCCATGTCAATTTGGTGTTCCATCAGTCCAGCGGTGTCGTCGCGCCACCCCCAGACAGGCGTACGCCCGGCAAATTCGGTGGCCAGTTTTTTTGTAAAATGAGAGGGCATCCCTTTTGCCCATTCATTCCCGGGCATCCCATCATCGTGCCTGCACTGCCCTGCCCAACCTGCAAAATAATAGGCGCCAAGTTTAATCCTGGGATTTGTTTTCTGAGCCATTAGTGTCGATAATACAATAGAAAAAGCAAATAGTAAGATTGTCTTTTTTTTAAACATAGCTATATCCATTTTAGAGTTTTTGATTAATTAGACTTTGATATTTTTATTAAAAATCTGAGATTAATTTTATCTGTCAGAATAGAATTGAATGAATACTTTTCATAATTGCATCGCTTTTCAAACGCTTTTCGAGAAGATCTTTTACAATTTTTCGATGGAAAACACGACAGCGTCATTCGGATGTAATTCAATCTCATTTCTTATATTTTTTCCATAAAAGGTTTTGGAGATTTTCCATCCATCTTTTAATTCAATCGTGATGTTTTCGATAGATGGGTAATAATTGACAGCTATAATTAAGCGCGTACTATTATTTACAATATGCTCTGTAAAACCAACTTTATTGCTGGTCGTTAATAGAATTTTTGATGAAGGCATACTTTTTTTGACCTCATTGTAAATTTCCTGATATGCTGTTTTATTATTACCATCGAAAACTCCTGACTTCTTCGCTAAAAAATCCTCCAAAGGATAATTCAGGAAAAAAATCTTCCCTTTACCATAGTTGTTGCAGGTAAATGCAGGATTTCCATTCTGATCGACGGCCAGAATTTTTGCTTTCTCGGTCTGTAAGATACATTTAACACCGGTACTTAGCTCTAGTTTGTCCCTGGTATTATTCATGGTAATCATATCATTGAAGGTCCCTTTTGTATATGACTGTATTCTGATCCCGGTAAATTCGGAGAACCCGGGGCCAATATGTCCGTTGTCATTCGATATATACAGGATGGCACCTTCTTTTACCTTTTGCAATAATTCCTGCATCCGGTGTTTACTTATCACCCCTGCACCATTTATACCTGGCAGAAAGTATATTCCTGCACTTTTTAATGGCTGTGAACAATATTGGTAATTAATGTCTATCCCTGCTTGTTTTGCGAGGATGAAAGAACTGTAAGCTACGGCCCAATTATCCTGGCCTTCGGTTAATATACAAACTCCGTCAATAATTCTTTCAGGAAGAGAAGAATACTCAAATCCGGATAAGAATTTTGAAAATTTCTGGATTTCGGTTAAAACAGGTTTCGGGCTTCCATCCGGATACCAAAGGCCATACTCGCTTCCTCTCGAATTCCAGTCGAAAGGAGCCTTCGTTAAATGTCCCTGATCGAAAGCAATCCACCAGAATAATCCCCGGCAATTATGTGCCCATGCTGAAAAGAGGTTGCTCCTTAGAAATCCAGGTTTAACACCGTCCGGGCCATCATCTCCAAACGAGGGGCCTAATGGTCCAAATTCTTCTATAAAACTTGGTTTTCCTCCAATGTCCTCTGCTTCGATATTCTTTATAATAGGACCTAATATAGGACGCATTGTGTTCAATGGCTCCTGTTCAGAATAGGGAGTGAAAGTATGATAAAAATGAGTTGTTAAGACATCCATCAACTCCGACATATCTTGCACGTTCCAGGGAGTATTTGCAGGATTACCTCTTGATATTCCGGAAAGAACAGGTCGGCTTTGATCTTTTGCTTTTATTGTTTTGGTAATATGGGACATCCAGCACCATGCTTCTTCAGAAGATTGAACATTCCATAAAAGGTCACATTCATTACCTAATTCCCATGCAATAATTGAAGGTTCATCCTTAAATCTCGAAACAAAATAATCGACAAATCGGATCTCCCATTGTATTGCTTTTGGATTTGAAACCGGATTCATAAGTTTAAACGGATCAGGAATAAAATTTCGACCGCTCATGTGACCCGTCAAAAGCGCAACAATCAGTTTCATATTATATTTTTCCGCAAGCGAAGCGAACTCTTCAAAATGAGCAACAGCTTTTTTATTAACACCAGCCTTTCCTGCAATATCATCAGGAAGAGGCATTTCATCTATCCGAAATTCTTTTGGGTTACCATTTGTTTCAAGCAGTAAATCAAGGGGCTGAAAATCAGTCCATGTTACAAAAACTCTTAGTGTTTTAATCCCGGCTCCGGACAATTTTTTCAGATCCTGCTCCACAATATCCGGCCTCCAATCCGACCACATTTCCGGTCCTGCATGTGATGCCCAGTAATTCGTGCCAATTACAAATTTTCCGGATGGCAGGAAATTTTCAAAATCTGATTGCTCCCTGACAATTTTATTCTGACTATATACATTTACATGGAGGCTATTTACAAATAGCAGAATTAAGAAAAAAAGAACACCTTTCTTTTTCATATTTCATCGATTTAATTTATTCGTACTACTACTATTCGGTAGAATTCAAAAGGATAAGGAAATCTGTTAGTATTATTTAACACCTGCCGCCCCCAGACATAAAATCCGGAATTCATTCCCTGTGCTTTGTGCATTTTTCTCTGGTAAAAGCTCAATTTGTACAATATGCTTTCCCTGTTTTAAATCCTTTCTAATTTGAACCATATATCGATATCCTCCCCAGTCCTGATCGAACCATGCGTCAACAATATAAGGCTGACCTCCATCAATACTGACTTTTACCTTACCCATTGGGCCCTTATATCTCCAACATGAAAGATAAATTATCTTTCCACTGATTTCGAATTCGAGTTTACTTCCAGGGGTTGAACTTTTCCATCCGGCACTTCTTCTTGTTGGTACATCAAAAACCCACCCTTTATTATTTAATGGGATGAGGTCCTCTCCATCAGCAAGTGTCGTAAACTCGAATGAGTCGGATAATAATGGGAGCGGAATATCTTCAATTTTACTTTTATTCTCTTGATCTTTAAGCAAAGCCTTTTCTAATAATCCACTTATCAGTTCTCCTGCAAGTACATGCCCGGCTTCGTTGGGGTGTACCACATCCGGACTAATCTGTTCCCACCCGATTTTCCCGGTTTGTATTTCCGGCCAAATTGCATCGCGGTAACTGATCATTGGCAAACCATAATGGCTTCCTATCCTGGATTCCCATTCCTGTGCATTTGTCCCATTTTTTTTCATCATAAACAAAAGTAACAACGCAGGTTTTTGCGGAGAATTTAGAACCTGTCTGACAACGCCTTCATAGCATTCTGCATCTTCCCTGTTATTTGCATCGTTGACAGCGAATTCTACAATTACAAAGTCGGGTGACTCTGAAAGTAAATCTCTTTTTACACGCATGGCCCCATAATTTGATCCTGTGGCACCAATTCCTGCATTAACCAATCTAAAATCAGCTTGAGGAAATGTTTTTTTCCACCAGGCAAGTACCACATTTGCATAACGCTTGTCAACATTACGACAAGCAGCTCCTTCTGTAATAGAACCGCCCAAAACACCAATGACAATTTTACGCCCCATCTTCGCTTTGGCAAAAACAGCCTGTAATCTTGTCTGATCTCCTTCTGAAACAATAGCTCGGGGCAATAAACTTTCTGCCGAGGGTAAAATACTTGCCTTTGATCCAATGGTTTGTCCTTTACCAACAACAATTTGAATAAGTATTAAAAACAGCACAACAGACTTCTTCATTATTTCTTAATTTTTCTTTTAAACCATTTCTGGGCTTATTCTGTATTTACCCTATTTACTTATTTAGCTGACACATCTGATAGCTTTTGGCATAGGAGGGCTTCATCCGAAATTATTGTATCGGTTAATCTGAATGAAGAATATCTTACCCAATCAACTGTAGTCTTTCTTTATCTATTTAATAAACTTATTAATACAATCACACCACCGCTTATATCCGTTCTCAGACAGGTGTAAGCCATCCGTAGTATATTCAGCTTTTATCAGGTCTTTCTCGTTTGCAAATAAGAGGTGGAGATCGATTAACTTATATGTTTTCAGAGTCGTATTCTTCTTAAGAATATCATTTACTTCCCTGATTTTTGGGATCATTGACTTGGTTGAAGTTGGCAAAAGTGTTTGAATATATATTTTTGTATGAGAAGATTTCTCATGGATAATTCTTGCGATTTTCAATATATTCTGACCTACATATTCTGCCGTCAGTGAAGGATTAAAAAGATCATTTATTCCAATTAGTATAAATACGGAAGATGGCTTATAATAACATATCTCTCCTAATCTTTCTATAACCCCATCTGTTATATCACCAGATATGCCTCTGTTTCTCACATTAGGTAGCTTTAGTCGTTGATCCCATGCTCCTCCACCTTCGGTAATGCTGTTTCCAATAAGAACAATATCGCCTTTTCTCAAAGGCTCATTTTTGAATTGCTTTATTCTTTCCCTGTAATGTCCTTTTGTCCACTCTGAGTGATTTGGAATAACAATATCAGATGCAGGATAAATACTATCGGGAACTACTATATAATTTTGAGATTGCTCGGGGTTGGGTGTTATTAACCAACTATTGCATCCCAAACAAGTAATAAGAATTAATACACAAAAGATGAATTTATAGGTTTTCATTTCAGATTAGATTATAAGTTACTTTCATCACGACTTTTGCTATATTGAAAAGCATAACATTATACAAGCAGCATATCCACTTAACTATACTGCTGATTATTTGCGTAATAATCCAATAATATTGTACCACTGAAAGTCCAGTGGTACAATATTCCTTAATTTTATATATTATTCGTATCCTGGATTTTCTACCAGATTTGGATTATTCCCTGTTCTTGCTAATGTTATTGGGAAATAATAATTGCGTTCGTAAAATGCCGGAGTATTTACTGAACCATCGATTTGAGGCATCACAATTAATTGAAATTTCTTTGTCCTATAATCCAGGACATAACGTAAGCCGGAAAAATCTCTGGTTAATGCTGTCGTTGCAATTCTCCATCTGCGCAGATCCCAGTATCGATGTCCTTCAAAAGCGAGTTCAACTTTTCTTTCGTGGTGGATTTTCTCTCTGTCAATATTGCTCAATAAAGCAATTCCTGCTCTTTCCCGAATTTGATTGACTGCATTCAATGCATCGCTTGTTTTGCCGAGTTCAAAAGCCGCTTCAGCATAATTCAATAAAATTTCGGCATAACGAAATACAATCCAGTCTGTTTTTGTACTCAAGTTATCAGTTTTATTGTTCTTCGATTCATCCAGATATTTAAGGACTCCAAAACCTGCCCTACCTCCCTGAGGCCCTCTTGCCAGAATTCCGTTATAAGAACCGGTATTAACAGTGGTTCCCTCTGTGGTTATAATCCCCTGATGGAGATCAACTACTGTTCCTTTCCATGGAGTATCCTGAGTATAAATAGTTGCATAAAAACGCGGATCCCTGTTTGCCCATAGCTCTTGTGTAGTCCATAATCCTTTTTGTATTTCTGCCCTATTGAGTGTACCTGGTTTCCCATCGGCATATTCGAATTCTTCCACCATTTCCAGATAGGGATTATCAGCATTCCCATCTCCCCACCCATTTGGAGAAGGTTGTTGAAAGAAATCATAGTTAGATCCATTGCCCCCGGTATTTTTGGCAACATTATCATGTTGACGGACAAAAATGGCTTCTGAATTTCTTTCCACCATGAACACATTCCTGAAATTGGTGGTTTTATTTGCATCCTTGTTATAAAGAGCATGTTTATTGCTGTTAATTATTTCTTGTGCAGCGCCAAAAGATTTTTCATAATACGAATTAGTAAGCGAGTTATTAATTCCAACCACTCCGTCTAATTGAACCTGGCCAAATTGGGCAATACTTCCCGCATACAATGCTGCCCGGCATTTTAAAGCCAAAGCTGCGTACCTGGTTGGTCTTCCATAATCGGTAGATGAATATGTCTCCGGAAGATCTATTACGATTGCATCCATCTCGGAAATAATAAAATCATAAATTTCCTGTTCTGTCGCCCGTTTAGGAAATAGAATCTCTTCCGGATCATTCAAATTTTGAAGTTTAGTAATCAAAGGAACTCCACCATAACGTTTTACCATGGAAAAATAATTGAAAGCCCTTAAAAAACGGGCCTCAGCCACTCTTTGTTTCGCAAAAGAAGCTTCAATAGGAGCATCAGCAATTCGTTCAATAAATTCGTTCAATCTTCGGATTGTTTTATAGGGTGTTTCCCACCATTCAAGTAACCCTCCTGAGATTAGAAGATTTCCAAATTTAAATTTATAGGCATTTCCGGACCAAGTAGCAAAAGCCTTACTTTCATCACTTATGCTATTTATCATGTACATTCCTTGCCATAACCCGTTTCCATCCATTTTGGAGGGATTCTCATTGTCAAAGACGTACATTTCAATATAACATTGAGTTAAAAATGCATCTATTAATACTTGGTCGTTCCAGACTGTAGCGTCAGAAATAATTCCTAATGGCTCTTTATCCAATACCTCGTCACACGACACTATCATCAGAGTACTGACGATTAAGATATAAATTATTTTTTTCATAACTCATTATTTTTCAAATACATACTTCATAACGACAGATTAATACCTAAAGTGATGGTCTTTTGTTGTGGATAGTAATACCCGGCTTGTCCGGATGGAGATTCAGGATCAATGCCATATTTGCCAAGTTTACTAAACGTCAATACGTTAATGCCGGCAGTATAAATTCTCGCCTCTTTAATATTAAATTTAGCCAACCACCTTTTAGAAATATTATATCCTATTGAGATTGTTTTTAGTCTTAAATATCCAGCTTTTTTATAGTAGTGATCAGAAGTCCATGAACTTGAAGCTGCCCCTCCCAGCCTTGGGATAAAAGCATCCGCATCATTATTTGATTCTGTCCATCTAAGCTCATAATAATTCTCCGTAGGGACGGCTGACTGCTTTAATGTTACGTAATTATAAAAGCCCATGGCTCCTTGGAAAAGCGCTGAAAAGTCAAAATTTTTGTATTGAAGATCAGTATTGAAACCTACCATCCAATGTGGAGTTGTCCCTTTACCTATTATTACCTGGTCTTTCCAGTTAACAATTTTATCATCATTTATATCCTTGTATTTTATATCACCAGGTCGCAAACTTACATTCCCTTTGTTATCCTGATCATAGCCCAGATTATCAATTTCGTCCTGACTTGTAAATAGTCCGTCAGAAACATATCCATACTGTTTATCGGTCCATAAACCTGAAAGTGTATAAATTCTTGCCTGGTCCGGATCCGAGTAAACCGGTTCTTCGTAATGAATCCATTTAGCCCTTGACCAGGAAATATTACCACTAATATCCCATTTTAATCCTCTGCTTTCTCCGGTTGTTCCAATTTGCAATTCAAAACCGCGGTTATCAATACTATTGATATTCTCCGCAGGAAGGGTTGCTCCGAAAGTAGATGGTAAGGTTGTTATTCTTGTCGCAGGAATGCCTGTTCTCTGACGATAAAACACATCCATTTCTCCATACAATCGTTTATTCCATAATGAGAAATCCATACCAACATCATAAATGTCAATCTTTTCCCATGTCAAATATGGGTTTGCCAGACCTTTTGAAACTAAACCTTGTGCAGTTGTGGTCCCAAACAGGTAGGTACCTCCTGTTGTAATTGTTCCCAAGTTATACCCGGTTAAATATTGAAAATTCACAACATTGTCATTTCCAGAGCTCCCGTAACTTGTCCTTAGTTTTAAATCGTCAAGGAAGCTGAAATGTTTCATGAAATTCTCTTCTGATATCCTCCATCCTAGCGATAATCCGGGGAAATAGCCCCATTTATCATTTGAAGAAAATTTTGCAGAAGCATCAGCCCTAAAAGTTGCTTCAACTAAATATTTATTCTTGTATGAATAGTTAAACCTTCCAATTATACTTTCCCTGCCCATTTCATTGGCAGAACCATCGTTTGACATGTCGGTTGTACTACCGCCAAACATTTGATCAATGGATGAAGTCAGGAAATTTTTTCTTTGTGCAGAAAGCCAATCATCATAATAGTCTATTAATTCGTAAAGAACTAATCCTGAAAGATGATGATCTCCAAATGTATTGTCATAATTTAACGAAAACTGTCCAGTAACAACCCTGTTCAGACTCCGGGTCATGGACAGTGAATTATTTCCCAAAGAACCACCCAGGGTATAAATATCGCTTGCATAATCATATTTATAAAAATTAACAGGCTTCATAAATGTCTTATTATTTATGTAGCTCTTGTTATAATTAGCAAATGCTTTGGCAGATAACCCTTTAATGGATTTAAAGTGATAGTTTAATGCAATTGACCCCTTAATATTCTGATTATCGGTATCATTATAACCAGAAATATCCCTATTCGTTGTGATATGAGCACCACCAGTACCTCCTCCCTCAGCATAAGAAATCTTTGTTGGATCAGGGAGTGTGGCTGGGAACATTGGTCTGGTTGCCCAGAAATCAGACCATACAATTCCAATATCCATTGGCCTCCAGGGAAATTTCTGAGCTTCGATTGTTGATGAAATATCTAACTGTAATGACAAATTATCTAATATCTTGGCATCAAGGTTTGATTGGAGATTATACCGTGTGTAATCTCCACCACTTTTTTTCCAGATAGTCTCCTGATTCATATATCCCAAAAATCCATAATACCTTACCCTATCCGATCCTCCTCTTACAGATAAATTATGTTGATGCTGGGGAGCCCAGTCTCTAATCAAATAATTATACCAATCGGTATTAGGATACTGAGGATCTGTAGCTTCATAGTATTTCTGGATTTCCTCAACGGTATAGGGTTCAATCCCGACAGAACCGGCATTAACCCATGACTCTCTTATCAATTCTGTGGATTGACCTGAGCTGCAAGGTTTGGGCATATTTGTTATACCTTGAAGTGTATATGAAGATTTGTATGTAATTGTTGGTTTCTGATTATCTCCACGTTTTGTTGTTACCAGAATAACACCATTACCTGCACGTGACCCATAAATTGCAGCAGATCCATCTTTCAAAATTGAGATCGATTCAATTTGATTGGCATCCAGATTATTAAAACTGCCTTCTACCCCATCTACTAGAACAAGTGCATTCCCAAAACCACGAATACTTAATGAAGCGGCATCATTCCCTGGTTGTCCTCCTGACTGTAATGAAATTAAACCAGGCAAACGTCCGGCAAGTGCATTTGAAGTACTCGCGACTGGTGATTTTACAAGATCTTCTGATTTAACAGATGCAATTGCTCCTGTAAGATTTCCCTTTTTCATTGTTCCATATCCAATGGCAACTACTTCCTCAATACCAATGGCATCTTCTACCAACTTTACATTTACTGTTACTTTCCCGCTAACTGAAACTTCCTGGCTTTTCATGCCTACAAAAGAAAACATCAGCGTGGCATCTGCCGGGACATTTGGTAAAGAATACTTTCCATCAGCATCGGTAATAATCCCCTGAGTTGTTCCTTTTACCACCACTGTAACTCCGGGGAGCGGCTGCCCCGATGAATCGGTCACCTTCCCCGTAACGGTTTTTGACTGATTTGCTACCAAAGGGCTGACAGCGGAAGATAAAATCACCTGGCGACCAGTTATTTCATATTTAATACCTTTGCTTTCCAATGCTTTATCAAGTATCTCATCGATTGTAGCATTGGTAAAATCGCCTGACATTTTTTGATCAACGTTTATTTCACCGCTGTAAAAGAAACGGTATAAACTCTGGTCCTCGATCATTTTTAAGAAATCCTCAACCCTGACATCTTTTACATTCATTGTCAGTTTATTCGTCTGAGAATAACTTTTTGAGGCCAAAGCTCCCATGATGGAGAGCAACAAAATGAAGACTGTTAATTTCATTTTCAATAAAGTTTGGTTAAGAGATGACCAAGGGTCACTGGAACCTCGTTTTTTTTTCATAATTTTGTAATGATTGGTTAATGTACTCGTTAATTAATCGATAGTTAAGAAAGCAGGAAGGGCCAATTCCTGCTTCTTTTATTTTTATGCAGTTGATTTCATAGTTCTGATTATTTAGTTCGTTCTTCTTTTACTTCTATCTTTACTTTCCGGTCTTTTGAGTTATAGGAATAAACTACCGGTGCCGCTTTGCAAATCATATCCATTACTTCGGTCAGTGTTTCACCTTCAACAGTGCCAGAAAACCACAGGCTGCCAAAATCATAACCGGGATGTTCAATCTCAATATTGAACCAGCGCTCCAGTCGTTTAATCATTGCAGGGAAGGGCTCCCGTGAGAATATCAGTTTACCGTCTTTCCATGAGGTAAATAATTCGGTATTCACCGTATTTTTTACCAGCTTATCTTGCTCCAGACAGACCTGTTCGCCGGGGTTTAACATTAACCTTTGCTTTTGACCGTTATCCGTTACATTAACGATCCCCCGTTCGAGTGTTACGGAGAATTCATCATCATTGTATGCCTGAACGTTAAAAGCAGTACCCAAAACTTCGACCACTCCCGATGATGTATTTACCTTGAACGGAGCTTTACTTTTCACAATATCAAAAAATGCTTCCCCTTTCAATTCGACCTGACGTTTCTTTGAAAAATCATCGGAATAGGTCAACGTTGAACCTGAATTTAGCCAGACAGAAGAACCATCGGGCAACTGAAGCTGGGTTTGAGCCCCAAGAGGAATACTTACCGTTTGCAAGAAGCCACTATCTGAGAATGAATTTTGTTGCGTAAAAAACCAAACGCCCGTGAAAAGCAGACCGATTGCCAAAACAGCAGCTACCCGTGTTGCAAAGGCATACAATTTCAGTCTTTTCACTGCAACTGTATTTTCATCCTGAAGAATTGCAAGCTGAATTTTTTGATACAATAACGGATTGGAAGAAACAGTATCCTGATTGTCAGGCTGTTTATTCCATTCTGTTTCCATCAGATTGAGAATATTCTCCGTATTTTTCTCCTGCCTGATAAAAGCGCAAAACTTTTCAAACTCGTCAGGAGAGATAACCGACTGGAAATATTTTCTGAATGTACTCTTCATTCTGTGTTTACTTTGATATTTATACACAGCAAAAAGGCCTATCCCTAAAGATAATTCAAAAAAATTATAAAAAAAGGTACAAATAAAGTACAGAAATCAAGCCAAACGATTCCAATTTAGCTTTTAAAATACTGATTGATTGCGAAATATGATATTCAACAGTTTTTGTTGAAATATTCAGTTTCTCGGCAATTTCCTTGTGCGATAAGCCTTCGATCCGGCTCAATTTGAATATTTCCTTTTGCTTGGAGGGTAGTTCTTCTATAACTGCTTCTATTTTGCTTTTTAGTTCCAAATAATCAAGTTCTTCGAAAGGTAAATATTCTTCGGCCAACGAGGCTTTCAATATATTGTCCCTTATCTTTTGATTGTTTAAACGGCTTCTCAATTCATTCAGCAAAAGGTTCCGGGTTATTGTAAATACGTATGAATTAAAGGTTTCGAAGTTTTTAATACTTTTTCTGTTTTGCCAGATTTTTATAAAAACCTCCTGAAGGATATCGTCAATACCCTCTTCGAGTTTTAAAAATGATTTTGAAAAATTATAAAGCCGAGGATAATACTGATTAAACACCTTTTCAAGCGCTATCTTATTATCATTTGCAAGTTCAGACAGAACCTCTTCTTTATTGAATTCAGAAATCATTAAGTGATTGATGATTGACTATTTATTATTGTTTTGAATGACAGTTTTTGCGCAAATATGATTATCCCATTACGTTATTTCTAAAACTCAAGAAAGTAATGACTTCACAAACTTAAGAAAAATGATGAAGAGTAAAGAATAATTCGCAGATTGCCGGATGGTTGATGATAAAACGATGCGGGAGGATGGTTGGATTGCTGGATTGTTTAATTGGTACCCCCATTAAGCTTCTCATAAAAACAAGGAGAATAATTTTTCCCCCTTTTTTCAGAAAAAAACGGAAGTTCCTTCTCTTCCGGGAACTTCCGTTTTCTGAATAAATATTGACATCCTGTTATTCCAATTCGGTTTCTTTTCCTGAAACAAAAACCTTTTTTACATCAATGTTGCCGAATTTCACATCAACAAAAGGTTTCCCATCTTTAAGACCTGCTTGTCCCCATCCTCCGTCGACAGCCAGAAAACTGGTAAAACTGTTTCCAATTTTCGAGTCGATGAAAAGCGTTTTGTCAACTGCATCGTAGCGAATTCCGGTTAGTCCTTCGATTAGTCCGTAGCTCGACATGGCCCGTGCATACCAATGCCCGCATTCGTACTCGTTAAACGGGTTCCGGATGCGGCCATCATAACGGTTTCTTACTTCGCGGACAATTTCCAGCCCTTTTTCAACTTCGCCCACCACCATCAGGTGCGATGCAACCTGGTATTCAATGCCTGTCCAAACCTCGTTGCTGTATACAAACGGAAGCGAAAGCGCTCCGCCTTTTGGCCAGGAACAAAGTAATAAACCTCCTTCTTTCCCAATGGCATACGACGGCCTTTGCGGGTTTACATGATCTGAAAGATCGGTTTTCAGGTTGTATTTATGCACCGCCAGCAAATGGCTTTTTACTTTGTCTGCATCCAGAATACCTTTTAGTCCGCACATTTCGCTAATCCATACTCCGAGGACACCATCCGAAAGACAACCGGTACCATACTGATATTTTGGGCCTTCTTTTTCCAGAAGTTGTCTTGCCTCGTCGGAATAGTTCATGTTAATTCCAACAGAAGCTCCGGCCACCGGGTCTTTCGCTTGCAATCCCTGCCATTTTATTTTCTGAATGAAATATTCTCCGTCATACAATTCCGTTTCCATCAATCGCTTTCCTTTCTCCAGTAATCCACTGTATCCGGAAACATCATCGCCAACCGCTTTTCCCATTTCAACAATGGCATTCAACGCTCCCAGATAAAAACTCGTGCACATTCCGTCAGGTCCCCAAAACTCAATATCATACGTATTGTGGTGTGGTTCTTCCAATGCCCCGATTCGTTTGGGATCCCATGTGAGGATACAGTAATCAATGCTTTGTTTCACTTTCGGATAAAACGATTTCATCCACTCGGTGTCGCCGGAGATTCGCCATTCACGATACATTTTCATGATCCCCCCCAACTGTCCGTCGGCAGCGGCATGAAATCCGTGCGCAGGGGACTTCACGGGCAACGTAGACCGGAATGTTTGATGTCCCTGTTCGTTTTGATTATCTACAAATTCTGTTTCTCTCAACGACCTTTCCAGCGCAGGAAACAAATGCGACAGTGCCTGTGCATAATTCCACACATGCGTACAGGAACCCGAACAACAGCCGGAATTATCGGCACAACCTTCCCATGCCCAGATTCTTCCGTCTTTCAAGCGAAGAACTGTAGGGGATTTCAATATGGTAAGATTGGCGGCAACCGCCTCGGTAACTTCCTCAGGATAACTGTTATTGTAAAAAGTCTGCGCAAAAAGGTCACTTTTTTGTCTCAGATCATTATAATTCATCGACCAGTAACTGACGACCTCTTTGATGTCTTTAAAACGTGCGGAATACCAGGGTTCGTAATATATATCGCTCAAGTCGGGACAACAACCCGAACCAGGCTTACATGTTTCCGGAGATGAATTTTTAACCGGAGGCAAACCTACCCGCATATTGGAATGAGGCACATACCAGGCCATCATCAGGCGGATGGTTTTTTCTTCGCCCGGTTGAAGTGAGAACGGCACGTATAGCGAAGCGCCCCGTGAATTCATAGTCACCGTATCATTCTGAAAAGTAAAATCCTGAATATCTTTCCAAAGCATCGATCTTCCATCGAACCACCCGCCACGAAACCAACACAGATCAACTACCGCATTGTTATCGTCAGCAAAAATTGCGAAATCGCCTTTGTAATGCGGTTTGTCGGGAAAACAGCTTTGTTTCAGAAGAAACCCGTTGTTTATTCCTGCAACCGAATTGCCTTTTGCTGATTCGTGAACTCTCATGATATTTTCGGCATGATAGGAAAATGCAGCTTCCAGCGCCTTGTTCCCTGTATTTTTGAATGTATACTCCAGCCCGCCAACCGGCAAACTCGAATTATCGGCATCCGAAGGGATGAAAGGGTTCCATCCGGTCACGCTCACATCCATCGGAATGTCTTTATCTTCAAGTTTCACAATTCCGAAGGGGAACTTCGTTTCAAAACTTGCTTTTTCGAAACGGGGAAAACCATACGAGCTTGATCCCGCACCATTGCCCGTATTCGGATTACCAAAAACTTTCCAGTTAGGAACCGGACCTTCAAGAACCTTTGCCCCATTTTCAATCCCTTTTACAGAAATTGCAGCCATTAAAAACGGTTCGTTAAAAATATCAGGCTTATTCCGGACTGAAACATGAGATATTGCCCCGTTCCCTTCCAGACATATCATACCGGAGCCAATTCCTCCAATCGGAAACGCAAGACGGCTGAGATAATCGCCCGTGTAAACTCCATTAAAATCTCTTTGTTCCTGATTCAATGGCTTATTTGCAATGGGCTCCTGACAGGAGACGAAAACCGAAAAGACAAAGAAAAAGAATACTATTTTATAAATAGAATGGTTCATTGGTTCAAATTTTCTGTTACAATAATATAGATTCCCGTTTGCAGCACACGTAAGCGCCGTAAAACCCAACCACCACAAAAGCAAAAGCCGGAACCCAGTAGGCCAGCTTAATACTTCCAACCTGATCAGAGACAATGCCTTGAATTTGAGTAAGTACTGCTGCGCCTGCAATTGCCATCACCATTCCGGCGCCGCCAATCTTGGTGTCGTTTCCGAGACCAGCAATACCCAGTCCGTAAATGGTCGGGAACATCAGCGACATGCATCCCGATATGCCCATTAACGCATAAACACCGATACTTCCTTCGGCATAAATCGTCACAAAACAGCAAATCACGGCAAGAGCAGAAAGAACAGTCAACAGGTTACGGGGATTAATAAACCGCATGAGGCCGGTACAAACGAACCGGGCAATCACAAACAAAACAAGCGAAATGATATAGTATGAAGCCCCTGCCTGTTCTGTTGTTTGGGGAAGCAAACCGTCGAGCCCTGCCCATTCACAAAGGTTGTAGAAGCTTGCAGCAACAGGTTCAACGCTACGCAACGCTGTAATAATTTGCTCCGGCGAAGGATTCTCACCCAACTGTTGTACAATGGAATCGAGTTGCAACTGCTGCATGACATAGCGGATGACAAACGACCACACTGCAATCTGCGCTCCCACATAAAAAAACTGTGCAACCACTGCCCATACATAATTTTTATTCTTCATCAATCTTCGGAAAGTAGCAACAAAATCCAGCCGTTTATCATCTTCCTTCAGGTTGGGCATCCGGGTAAAATAAATAGCAGCCAGCAGGCCTACCATTATTAACCCGATTGTCACGTATGTCATGGTTACAGCATTCAGCTCAACTGCCTGAATCTTTCCTAATTCTTCCAGAGGAAGGGCAGCTCTTTCCGAAGCGCTCATCGTATTAAGCTGCGACAAAATGAAAACCTGGCTGACAACAACTCCGGTAATTGCCCCAAACGGATTGAACGATTGCGAGAAATTCAAACGCTGAGTCGCTGTTTCTTCCGGCCCGATAGCGCATACATACGAATTGGTGGCTGTCTCAAGAATTGAAAGACCTGCAAACAGGACAACAATAGCCAAAAGGAACATGAAAAAACTAATGTCGATATTGGCGCCTGCCGTAAGCATGGCCGGATAAAACAGAAAAGTACCCAAGGCATACATGCCAAGCCCCAGCATAACTCCTGACTTGTAGGTATACTTTTTTATGAAAAGAGCCGCAGGGATTGCGAAACAACCATAGCCAAGCAGATAGCATGCCACCTGTATCCAGGCTGTTTTCGAATCGGTCATGCTCATAATCCGTTTGAATGCCGCCAGCATGGTATCGGTCAGATTATTGGGAACCGCCCATGCAAAAAACAAGGAGGTAAGTAAAATAAACGGCAGAACAATTCCTTTCGGGATAATCCGTTGTTTTTCCATAATTTACTGATTAATAAATTTTTAAACTGAAAAAATCACACCGCTATTTAAATACTCCTTTGATTTCATCGACTGAAACGCCAAAGAGTTTCCTTGAAATTTCACTCAATTGTTTTTCATCTCCGGAAATATGAAAAATACGCTGAACATGCGTAATCTGCCCTCCTGCTTTTAACAAGGCGGCAGGCGACGAACTTTCAATCTCGTAAAACGGCCCCATGATTGAACCGTCATCCGTTGGCCCATCATTGTAGGAATTAACCGCATCTCCGCTTAACGGGTCATCCTGCGCTCCCCAAACGGAGTTCACATATTTCGCAGGAACATCGGGTTGTGAATACCAAAGCACTGTGAGTACCCGGCTTCCGGCATCGTAACTTCCGCAGTACGGAAGCGCCCGTTGTGGGGGAATACCAATTTTACTCCGGAATTTTCCATCGGTTTTAAAGAAAAGAACACCGTCTTTTACAATCAACCGGTCGGCAGGAACTTTACCAAAATAATCATCGGTTACTATTTTTCCTGAAATTCCGTCCCCTGTTTTATAGGGAATGCAAACCACACCTTTTTCGGAAGGATTGAACATGCACAGTAACCAGATTGAAAGAAAACCGTTCTTTTCTGTCCAGTCGTTGGCGCCTTTGTTGCTGAGAATATTTTCCGTTTCAAAAGCCACAAAATTCAGCGAGTCGCCAAGCTGAACCTGTAATACCTGCTCAGTCTCATTCTTTGACAGGATTTTTACTGTCCGTTCAACGCCAAGGTCCAACTTTGTCCCGGAAGCATTCGTCAGCGAAAAATCTTTACTGAAGCGCACCATCCCCATCGTTTTTTCCGTAACACCGAAGGCTTCAGTATCAATTTCCTTTGGTACCTGCCAATTAGCAAAAACCTGCTCGTCTCCTTTTTTGAAATAGATGGAAAAAGGGCCGCCTTCCGGTCCGATCCAAAACCGCTCCTCCCCGCCAAACGCGTTGAACTGGCTACTCCGTTGTCCCGATTCAATCAACTTATAGTTGATCCATCCGTAGCTGGCTCCCTGATTGCCACCTGCCGCGCTGGTCATTACCCGCCCCTGAAGACCGGGGGCAATTAAAACACGGGCGTCGGTCACCGTATCTTTCAACTCAATGGTTTCCATCTTGTTTTCAGCAAGAAATGAAACATCGTAACCGTAAGTACCCTTTGGACAAGATTTTGTATCGTTTTGCATCTGATTTGAATTTCTTTTTCCCGAAGTGCAGGCTACCAAGATAATGAATATCCCAATGGCTGCCAGCCGGTAATTTCTATTTATATGATTTTTTTCCATACACCTTAAATCAATCTGATCCAACTAATTTACTTCCAGTTCATCTTTCGACGGAAACTGGGGGTATTTAGCATGAGGCTCAGCTTGATACCAGAAAGATGTAGAAGAGATATCCGATTTCTGAGGCAGGTATCTTTTATCGTGTCTCCATCCCAAATCCTGAATAGTAACTTTCAGGTCTTTTTCGAAACGTACCGGATCGGCAATGTGCCAGCGGTACAACCCAAAACGCTGCTGCGATTTATATGTACCGTCAGGCCGGATTACCTGATGCAACCCGGTATATGGTGTACAAAATTCCTTATACTGTCCTTCCCTGTCGAAATTGTACGAGCCACAGAAATAATCTTCAGTCCCTGTTCCGCAAATCGTCGGGAACTGGCCGTCGCCATCCATGAAAAATTTAATTTCACCTTCGCCCCACCATCCATTGTTATTGACTCCCCATGCAAGATACGTTCCCACATATTGTCCTTTTCCTTTTATGCCGTCAACAATAGTATAATCTGACGTTTCGTTGGTATTGGCCCGGCGAAACTGTGCATGGAAATAAGCTGCATCGGCAGGTATTTCGGTTAATGTATAATCAATCTGGTAATACAAAGTCATCTGGTCCTTGTTGTTAATATTTTCCATCGTGATCCTGCATTTTTTCCTGAAGGGCATCGACCAGTAACAGTTAAAGGCGCTTCCCGGGTTCACACAAATGGCAAGTGAATTAAGCGGGGCGTATTCATTCCAGCCCATTCCAAAGAAATCGCCTACGGGACATTCTACCGAAGGTTCCTTTTCATCGTCCCAGTAAATACGGATAATGGAATAGCGCCAAACACCAGTAGGTGTCATCCATATATGCTGAATGGCTCCCGGGCCTTCAATTTCGGCCATTGTAAATGTTTCCCCGGGCTGAATACGCACATACGGGTTCACTTTCCACCCCTGTCCCAGATCGCGGGCTGCATTGTGGGCATTTGCCTTGTTCGGAATATCTTTGTCTTCCAGACGCGCCATTCCCCCTTTTCCTTTTTCACCGGTAAAGTTTTCAGAACTGATGGATCGGGTTTTGGCATTCGACAAACGATACAGGTTATTCATGTTGACATCCAATCCGTTCCAGTTTTGGCCATTCGACCCCAGTGCAATAAGCAACAAAGCAAGAAGTAATGTTTGAGTTTTTAAACGTCTCATACGATTTAATTTAGATGGTTTATGATTTTCTGATAATTAGATTTACTGGTTTTACAATTTCTTCGTATTTAATTTTTTTTGTTTTCATCTGTTCCAGAAGAAGCCTTGCTGCATCGGTTGCAATTTCTTTTAAAGGCTGTTCAATAACGGTAACCGGCGGATACGACAGACGGAAAGCAGGATCATCGTCAAACGAGATTACGGATATATCCTGCGGAATCCGGACATTCCGGGCATTGAGATGCTCCATCCCGTACAGGCCGATTTTATTGGTTGCAAATAAAATAGCGCGGGGCGGATTGGTCAGCGCCAGGAGTTGGTCGATTGCCAGTTTCACATCGTCTTCGGTTGATGTATACGACACTTCCTGGATATACTGATTATGCAACCGCAGGTTGTTCTTTTTCAACGCTTCCCGAAAACCATTAATCCGTTCCTTGATGTTACTCATCAAAGGATGATAGGTTATTAACGCAATTTTTTCATACCCCTGTTCATATAAATGGGTAATTGCAGAGGATATTCCCGCTCCGTTATCCACCCCGACGTAATTGGTTTTTATTTTGGGGAAATACCGGTCGACCAAAACAAACGGAACTTCCTGTTTTTTCAGCCACAAAACGATCTCCGAATTCTGATAGTTAGGAGTAATGATCAGTCCATCTACTTTCTTATCCAGTAAAATATGGATGAGCTGCTCTGTCTTTTCCTTTTTCTCGTCCGAACTGGCTACAATAACGTGGTAATCTTCTTTAGCAGCTTCATCTTCAATATACCGGGCAATTCTCGAAAAAAACGGGTTGGAAATATCGCCAATGATCAACCCAACCGTATTGGTTGTTCCTTTCCGTAATCCGCGTGCAAAATGATTGGGAGTATAATTCAACTCTTCAGCCAGCTTTTTTACCTTTTTCATAATCTCATCACTGATCCGGTTTTCTTTCGCTTTATTATTCAAAACCAGCGAAACAGTTGTTTTCGATACGCCCAATTGTTTTGCGATTTCTTCCAATCCTACTTTTTTCATTCTATGCTAAACTGTTAAAGTATTATAGAAACGCTTATACATTGACATTAATGAGATATATTGTCTGGAACAAATTTATAATAAAAACGATATATCTGGTATAAAATGACATATAATTTGTATTATTCTTTTTATCAGTTGCTTATAAAGCTAAATCTTTTTAGCTACATATAATAGTGATACTACTTCAAAAGAAACGTTCATCCCAACAAGAAATCCCTGCATTGGGTACGGATTAAAGTGTTTGACAGTAGTGTTTATATTTCTTACATTTGAAAACTTATCACATAGTATATGAACAGAATATACACCGAACAAACGGAAGACAAATTGACCAGAAAGGGTTTGCAATTGTTGATGGATTTGTATTCTAATGATTTATTCCTGTTCATTAGGGGGATTGTAAACAATAGTGAATCAGCAGAAGAACTGGTGAGTGATGTATTCGTTAAGATATGGAACAAACGTGATACAATCTCCAACATCAATAATATAAAATCCTATCTTTTTATTTTAGCCCGAAATGAGAGTATTTCCTTTATCCGCAAAAATAAACGGGTAAAAATTGTAAATCTTGAAGAAATTGAGGAATACTATTTTGCTCCTCTGGAAAGTGACGGATCAGAACTTTTCAACCAGGATATGATTGATAAAATTAACACAGCTATAGACTTACTTCCAGCCAAATGTAAAATGGCGTTCAGTATGGCTAAAATTAACGGCCTCAAATACAAAGAAATTGCGGAAATCATGAATATTTCTCCATATACAGTAAAAAATCACATTGCCTATGCCCTTGAAAAGATATGTGACTATGTTGGAGTTTCAAATAAGGATAATGTAATTACCAATTCCGATATTCAGTTTTTTCTTTTTGCAGGACGCAAAATACAATGAACGCTCCTTTTTATCTCCAATGGCCATATAAAAAGCTGTAATCGGCAATAAACATCTGTGAAAACTTGAAGAGAATAACCATAAAAATATTCTCATTTCAAAAAAAGAATTAATTCTTTCTAGTCCATTTTTTTGAACCCTGCGTCATTGGATTGTATAACAATCGAAAAAATGGAGAATAAAAAGCAATTATTCAGTAAAATTTCAGACTACTATTCGGGCGAAAGTCAACAATCAGAAATAAGAAAAGAGTTTGAAAGTAATTCGGAGTCGGATGATTTGTTTCAATGGGTCGATCGGTTCTGGACGAAACTCTACCCAAAAGCGGTAAATAAGGAACAAATTAAACTACATACCTTCCGGAAAATTGACAATACGGAAAAACCAGTGGCTTCTTTTCTGCTAAAGACCATAAAATATGCTGCTGCTATTATTATGGTGCTGGGAATTGCGGGCATCATAATTTATTATCAGAAAGAAGACGTCGCTGTAATTAATATACACAGTGGAATTGGTGAAGTAAAAACCGTTGATCTCCCCGATGGGTCCAAAGCTTGGTTAAATGCGCAATCGTCATTAAGCTATCCCGAAAGTTTTACCGGCTCGCTGCGGGAGTTGGAAATGGATGGCGAAGTTTATTTTGAAGTGAAACACGATGTTGAACATCCGTTTATCGTTCATTCCGAACGTATGAGCATAAAAGTACTGGGTACTAGTTTCATGATCAGCAGTTATACAAACGAACCTGTAGTTGGTGCCCATTTGGCAGAAGGAAGTATCGAATTAAGTCTGACAAAACTTAATAAAACGATGAAACTCGTCCCGGGCGATGAAGTTACCCTAAACAAAGCAACTTCGATAATCTGCAAAAGAAATAATCCCAACTCGCCATTTGACTCATGGAGATTAGGAAAAATCTCGTTTTACAACGAATCGCTATATCAGATTGCCCGAAAACTGGAACGGAAATTCGGCACAAAAATCCATATATCTGACGAAAATGTCGGCAATATGAAATGTACTGCAGATTTCGACTCAGAAAATCTTGACCAAATTCTGAATTATTTTAGCCAACTACAAGGCATACAATACAAAACTGTCGTTGACGGATATTTACTAATAACAAAATAATTGCCTATGCACATTAATGTACCACAGACCACATCTTAAAAAAAGACAACGGAAATGAGCCACATATCCGTTGTCAGAAAATCGCATTAACGAAAAATGGTTTAATCGCTAACGAAACAAATTTATGAAAAAAAATGACGTATGGACGCTTTGCCTTTTAGGCAAGCGAAACAAATTTTTGCTGATTATGAGATTGACAATTGTATTTATTCTCCTGTTTGTTTTAAAACTAAGTGCAGATACATACTCACAGAGCACGAAGCTGGATATCAATGTCAGGCAGGCAACGCTGAAAGAGTTGTTTGAGCAAATTAAAACTCAGTCCGAATACAAGTTCTTATACAATAATGATCTGGTTAATGACGATCAGAGAATTGATGTCGATATTAAAAATGGAACTATTGAGCAAATCCTTGCTGAACCTCTAAAGAATTCCAATCTCTCGTTTAAAATTGTTGACAAACAGGTTATTGTATATCCAACAACGCAGCAACCTATTCTTCAAAATCAAGACAATAGGATTAAAGGAAAAGTAACTGATGGAGATGAGCGGAGCCTTCCCGGGGTAACCATTACCATTGTGGGCACAACCAAAGGTGTTATTACCGATAATGACGGAACGTATGAAATTGTTGCATTGCCAAATGATAAACTGGTTTTCTCATTTATTGGAATGGAAAGCCTGATAATTGATATTGGCAAGCAGAAAACAATAAATGTCCAGATGAAAGAAAAGTCGGAGGAACTGGAAGATGTAACTGTGGTGGCTTTTGGAAAGCAAAAAAAGGAAAGCGTAATCTCGTCGATAACCACTGTAAAACCCGGAGAATTAAAAGTTCCCAGCAGCAACCTTACAACAGCTTTGGCTGGAAGGGTTGCAGGAATGATTGCATATCAACGTAGTGGTGAACCCGGACAGGACAATGCCGAATTTTTCATCCGCGGGGTCACTACGTTTGGATACAAAGTCGACCCGCTTATTTTGATTGACAACGTGGAAGTGACCACTACCGACCTTGCCCGGATGCAAACTGACGATATTGCCAGTTTTAGTATTATGAAAGATGCTGCGGCAACCGCGCTTTACGGTGCGCGTGGGGCAAACGGTGTCATACTCGTCACCACAAAATCGGGAAGTGAAGGAAAAACGAAAATTAGTTTCCGTGTAGAGAATTCGATTTCGATGCCAACAAAAAATGTTGAGCTTGCCAACCCGATTACGTATATGAAATTGCACAACGAAGCAGTGCTGACAAGGAATCCGTTGGGTGTTTTGCCTTATTCGCAACAAAAAATCGACAATACCATCGCTGGTGTAAATCCATACGTTTTTCCGGCAACCGACTGGAGAACAGAATTGTTTAAGAACAATACCATGAACCAGCGATATACCATGAATATTGCAGGAGGAGGAAAAGTTGCCCGTTACTATGTGTCAGGTTCACTAAATAAAGACAATGGGATATTAAAAGTTGACAAAAGGAACAATTTCAATAACAATATTAACCTTACCAAATACAACCTCCGTTCAAATGTAAATGTAAATCTGTCGAAGAGTACAGAAATGGTTATCCGGATGAACGGAAACTTTGATGAATATACAGGCCCGATTCATGGTGGTACCGAGATGTATAAAATGGTCATGCGCAGTAACCCGGTTTTGTTCCCCGCTTATTATCCGTCTGAAATAAAACCGAATGTGCAACACATCATGTTTGGAAATTATGACGAAGGCGAGTACATAAACCCTTATGCTGAACTGGTAAAAGGTTACAAAGACTATTCAAGATCGGTTATGCTTGCCCAGCTTGAACTAAACCAGGACTTATCTTTGATTACAGAAGGATTGGCTCTCAGGGCATTAATGAATACCAACCGAACATCATATTTCGAAGTCAGCCGGTCATGCAATCCATTCTACTATTTAATTTCATCTTACGACAAGCGGGTTGACAAATACAACATTGAACCAATTAATGAAGATACAGGCACCGAATATCTTGGATATAGCGAAGGAGCCAAAACTGTAAGTTCTGTTTTCTATTTGGAATCGGCACTGAGCTATAACCGTATATTTGCTGAAAAACATGGAGTTAGCGCCATGCTGGTATACACCATGAGACAAAAGCTGGAAGCAAATGCGGGAAGCCTGCAACTCTCGCTGCCATCCCGTAATTTAGGGTTGTCGGGCCGGGCAACGTATGCTTATGCCGACAAATATTTTGCTGAGTTCAACTTTGGATACAACGGTTCCGAACGGTTTCACAAATCGCAACGTTTTGGCTTTTTCCCTTCAACCGCAATTGCATGGAGCATATCCAACGAGCCATTCTGGGAACCATTTAAAGCTGTTGTTAATAAGTTTCGTTTACGCAGCTCATACGGACTCGTGGGCAACGACGCAATTGGCAGTGCAGAAGACCGTTTCTTCTATTTATCAAATGTAGATATGAATGCAACCGGGGCTTCTTTCGGTACTGATAATATGTACTCCAGAAGCGGGGTAAGCATCAGCCGGTATGCAAATGAAGATATTACATGGGAAACCTCAAAGAAATTCAATGTTGCCCTTGAACTTGGGTTGTTCAATAAATTGGAAATACAGGCAGAGTATTTTAACGAATACCGGACCAACATATTGATGACACGGGCTGACATCCCAAAATCGATGGGCCTTTCGTCAACCGTAAGGGCAAATGTTGGAGAAGCATCCGGACGAGGAACTGATATTTCAGTCGATTATTCTCAAAGTTTCGGATCAAACTTCTGGATACAGGCCCGTGGGAACTTCACCTATGCAACCAGCCGGTATGAAGTATATGAAGAGCCTGAATACGATGAACCATGGCGATCAAGGATGGGCTACTCGATACAGCAGGAATGGGGATACATTGCAGAACGCCTGTTTGTCGATGAATTTGAAGTAGCCAATTCGCCAAAACAATTTGGCAATTACATGGCCGGCGATATTAAATACCGTGATGTAAACAGAGATGGGGTAATTACCGAAGCAGATAAAGTCCCTATCGGGTTTCCTACTATTCCTGAAATTTCATACGGGTTTGGCTTTTCTGCAAAATACAAAAACATTGACATCAATGCATTTTTTCAGGGAGTTGCCAGGGAATCGTTCCGTATTGGGGTAAACGCCACCGCTCCGTTCATTGATAATGATGATAATGGTAATGTTTTATCTCAAAACCAATTATTGAAAGCTTACGCCAATAGTCATTGGTCGGAAGAAGAACGGAACTTATATGCACTTTGGCCCCGGTTAAGTTCAGCGCCGGTACCCAATAACGATCAGGTAAGCACCTGGTTCCAGCAAAACGGGGCATTTCTGCGGTTAAAACAACTTGAAATAGGTTATTCCTTACCGGAAGTTGCCAAAAAGTTAAACATAGACCTTTTTAGGGTTTATATCACAGGAACAAACTTACTGGCATGGAGCAAATTCAAACTTTGGGATGTAGAGATGGCTTCAAATGGATTGGGTTATCCTATCCAAAAAGTGTATAACCTTGGCATATATGTAAACTTCTAAAAAACAATCGACATGAAAAATATAAAACACTATATTTTCGTTATTATCCTGTTTCTGTCAATCGGAAGCTGTAATTATCTGGATGTTGTGCCCGATAACCTGGCGACAATTGACAATGCTTTTACCATGCGGAGCACGGCAGAAAAATATCTGTTTACATGTTACCGGTACCTGCCCGACCACGGAAACGCATCAAGCGACCCTGCTATTGCCGGTTGTGACGAATATTGGTTCCTTTTTCCATACATTACCACTACTGGTTGGAATTCTGCGATATCGATTGCACAGGGTTTCCAGCGCTCAACCAGCCCGTATTTAGATTACTGGAGCAATAGGTATTCCTCCAGCAACCCTTTCAGAGGGATACGCGATTGCAATATCTTTCTGGAAAATATTGAAGATGTAATTGATATTTCCGCAGATGAAAAAACACGGTGGATTGCCGAAGTAAAGTTTCTGAAAGCATATTATCATTTTTGGCTGTTTCGTATGTATGGAGCAATTCCGCTAATCAAGGAAAACTTACCGATTTCAGCCAGTGTTGAAGATGTAAAGGTATACCGTCAGCCGGTTGATGATTGCATCAATTACATTGTTGAATTACTTGACGAAGCGGCGACAGGGCTGCCGGATAAAATCGATTTTGAAACAACCGAGCTTGGGCGTATAACCAAACCTGTTTGCCTTTCGGTTAAAGCCCATGTATTGGTGACCGCTGCCAGCCCGTTATTTAATGGCAACCCCGATTATGCCGGAATTGTGGACAACAGGAATATACACCTTTTCCCAACGAAAGCCGATAACGGAAAATGGGAAAAAGCAGTAATAGCATGTAAAGAAGCAATTGAACTGTGCGAAGGATTGGGATATAAATTGTATGATTACTCCAATCAACCATTCCAGATTGGTACGCTTTCCGACTCAACGGAAACATTAATTGCCATCAGGAACAGCTTCTCTGAGAAATGGAACGGTGAAATTATTTGGGCCAATACGCAAAGTTTAACTACCGATGCACAACGAAATGCAACCCCTCCCGGAGTTATTGCCAGTAAATACCCTGCAACGACAGGAAACCTGAATACACTGGGAAAATATTCGCCCCCGATAAAAATTGCAGAAATGTTTTATTCGAAGAACGGGCTCCCGATTTCCGAAGATAAAACATATAATTATGCTGACAGGTATAAACTGCGTGTAGTAACCGATGAGTACAAATACTATTTACAACCCGGATATACCACTGTTGGGCTCCATTTCGACCGCGAACCACGTTTTTATTCCTGCCTTGCATTCGACGGCGGCTTGTGGTACGGTCAGGGAAGCTATGATGATAGAGACCAATACCTGATGCAATGCCGGGCCGGGCAATTACAGGTTGCTGCAACAACAAACCGTACCGGGGTTACCGGATATTGGCCCAAAAAGTTAGTAAATTACCTGAGCGCAGTAGCTACAACAGGCAGTGGGTACACTCTCCGGAATTATCCATGGCCGGTAATGCGTTTATCCGACTTATACCTGTTATATGCCGAAGCGTTGAACGAAGCTTATGGGCCGTCCGGTTCAGGCGAAGCCAATGGGTCGCCTTACCTCTGGATCAACAAGGTCAGGGGAAGGGCTGGTTTGCCTACGGTTGAAGATGCATGGCAAAATTTTGCCATACATCCTACTGCTTATCAACAACAATCGAACCTGCGTGAGATTATCCACCAGGAACGTTTAAATGAACTGGCGTTCGAGGGGCAACGTTTCTGGGACCTTCGGAGATGGAAAACAGCCCACATCGAATTGAACAAACCAATTTCAGGATGGGATTATCAACAATCTGCGCCTGAATATTATTATCGCCCAAGGGTTTTATACAACCAGACATTTATGATCCGCGACTATTTGTGGCCCATTGACGAAGACGAACTTTTGATTAACCGGAACCTGGTTCAGAATTATGGATATTGATCCGGTACAGATAAAAATTCAAAAAAAAGATAAGATATGAAAACATTAAAATATATATTCTTTTTCTCCTTCATTATTTTAGTGATAGTGCAAGCATGTAAAGAAGATATTCATTCTCCAATAAATCAGGGAGGAGAAGTACCTTCTCCAATAAAGAATCCAGTTGTAGAATCGTTGCCCGGAGCAGGTAAAATTACCTACCAGTTACCTTCCGACGAAAACCTTTTGTGTGTAAAAGCAACGTATGAAGCCCCCATTGGGGTTACACGCGAAGTGAAAGCATCGTACTACACAAATAACATGATTGTTGAAGGCTTTGGAGATACATTGGAACACAAGGTAAGCCTATGTACAGTTGGACGAAACAACTTAGAGTCAAGTCCTGTTACCGTAACCCTGAAGCCACAAACGCCTTCAATTGTCGGTATATTCAAGTCAATTACTGAAAGCATCCGGGAAACCTATGGCGGGATAAAATTCAACGTGGACAATCCGGGAGAAGCAGATGTCAGGATTTATGTTTCGACGACAGACTCTATTGGCGAATGGATCGCAGCAGAGACCTTCTACACATCGACTGCAAAAGTTGATTTTAGTGTGCGCGGATACGATTCGATTGCACGCCCGTTCCGGATCAATGTGAAGGACCGTTGGGATAACAGTAGTGATACTTACGAAAATACGTTTCATCCATGGTTTGAAGAAAAACTGGACAAAACCAAATTCAGGCAGGTTACTTTGCCTACCGACCAGAATACGCCACACATGACAGGCCGTACCATGGACCGGATATGGGATGAAAGTTACAGCAATACCGACTTTGTAACTACCGTGGGGTATGGTATACCGCAATGGTTCACCTTCGATTTGGGCGTAACAGCAAGGCTGTCGAGGATTGTTGTTTACAACCGTTCATCGGGCGCTACCTACATATACAATGCTGGGTCGATAAAAGAATGGGAAATATTTGGCTCCATGAATCCCAATCCGGACGGAAGTTTCGATTCAAGCTGGATTCCCATGAGAAAAGAACCTTGCGTATCATTCAAACCTTCGGGCTTACCGGTTGGAGAATATTCCAACGAAGACATCCAACGGCAAATTGATGGTGAAGAATTTGAATTTGATGCGAACGAAGTACCGGTAAGATACCTCAGATGGAAAACGAATGCAGTATGGGGAGGTACAAGTATCGGGCATATAAACCTGGTTGAGATTACCCTGTATGGCAGTGTTGTCAAAGGGAATAATTAGTTTAACGAAGAAAATTAAGAAAGATGAATAACCATTTGATACATAAAGAAATACACAGGCTTTTAAAGTTTGCAGGCTTTTTGGCAATCATGTACGCAATAACAATCCATCTCTCCTCATGTGATAAAATGACCGATAATTATCAGGAGTTTCTCGAAGGAGGTGAGATCGTCTACCCGGGCAAAGCCGATTCATTAAAAGTATTTCCGGGCAAATACAGGATCGGGTTATCATGGCTGATAACATCCGACCCGACAATCACTTCAGCAATCGTGTTCTGGAATAACAAAAAAGACTCGACTTTAGTGCCAATAACCCGCACCTCCGGTATTGATACAGTAAACGTAATTCTGGAAAATTTACAGGAATTGCCCTATACATTCAATGTAGTGACACTCGATTCGAAAGGGAACAGATCAATAAACACCGAAATAATCGGGACCGTTTATGGCGATATTTACAGGAAAAGGCTGCTTAACAGGGCGATAAATGGGTTTGCATATTCAGAAACTAACATGCTAACCATTAAGTGGGTAACAGCCGACAAAGGCACCCTTGGCGAAGAGATACTTTATACTGATTTAAACGGGGTCAGCCGTACCGTCATTTGTGATGTAAATTCAGACCAGGCACAACTTGAAAAATATAATCCAGCCTCCGGTTTTAGTTATACTACCGTTTTTACTCCCGACTCGATGGCCATTGATACGTTCAAGACCGCTTTTGAAATAGTGAAACCTGAAATAAAGAAGGTGGAAAAAGAAATAAACAGGGAGCTTTTCAGCTTATACGAACTTCCCGGCGATTATTCCGTGCCCAATGGAGCATCCAATACAGTTGATAAAATCTGGAAGAATCCAAAAACGTTGAGCGAAAGCGGGACTTACATTTCAAAGGTAAGCGGGCA
Source organism: Prolixibacteraceae bacterium (assembly GCA_003506435.1). GTDB lineage: Bacteria > Bacteroidota > Bacteroidia > Bacteroidales > Prolixibacteraceae > GWE2-42-39. Next base: position 30,341 of record DOAQ01000030.1, on the reverse strand, counting down.
CGCCATGCCCCAGTGGTTCACCATTGATTTAGGCGCTGTATATGAATTATCGCGGATTAAACTATTCCAGAGAGGACTCGGTGAAGGAACCAATGTAACCAGGTTGTATGCAGGGGGTAATTTAATGGAATTTGAAGTTTGGGGTTCTTTAAACCCGGACCCGAATTACAACCCGGACGATCATAATGGGGATTTTGGAAATAGTTGGGTCTTGTTACAGTCGTGCTCCGTCAACAGGCCTTCAGGGAATACTGTACCGGCAGGCGCAACCCGGGGCGATAATTCAGCAGCAGATATAGCAGCAGCAGTGGCCGGGCATGCGTATATTCTTGAGAATGCAAAAGAAATCAGGTATATCCGTATAAAAGCAATAAAAAACTGGGACTCTGCCGGCAGTCCATATGTCAATATCGCTTCTATTGATTTAAGGGCAATGCAGTATTAATGTTCTTTCTGGTATTGTAGTTTATCGAAATACAATAATACATTTTCATCTAAAAGGTAAAGAAATATAAAAAGATCAGGATTTGGCAATCTCGGAGTTGCCAAATCCTCTTATCTGTTTTCTCAAGTCTATTAATCATTGTGAATATGTTCTAAGATTCATATAATAAATTTGTTACACAAAAAAGAAAGAAAAATTATTAACGATGAAGAAAAAATTCATTTTCCCATTATTACTAATTGTCATAGCTTTTTTCGGCCATGCACAATCAACAAATGATAAGTTGTTCAGTAAAAAATACATCAGGTCGGTGGTCACTTCTGCTACCAAATGGCAGTTGAAACACCCGAAACATGATCCCCGGGACTGGACCAACGGCGCCTTTTATGCAGGTGTGTTCGCAGCCTGGGAAACCACCAAATCAAAGGAAATATACCAGGCAATGATGGATATGGGCAACAAAGCCCAATGGAAACCATATAAACGTTGGTACCATGCTGATGATGTGGCCATTTGTCAAACCTACATCGATCTTTACAAAAATGAAAAGCGGATGGAAATAATCCAGCATACAATCGACACTATGAAGATTTTTGTAGAGAGACCTTATCCTTCCAGAGAAAAAATTGATGTTATCAAATGGTGGTGGTGCGATGCATTGTTTATGGCCCCTCCTACATTAGTGAAATTGGGAGTAGCGACAGGCAATACCGATTTTCTGAAGTGTAACGACAAATGCTTCAAGGAATGCTACAATCTGTTGTTTAATAAAGAAGAACATCTGTTTGCCCGCGACCTGAACTATGTAATCAAGCCTGACGGTTCCGGCCGTCGCGAGGCAAATGGCAAACTTGTATTCTGGTCGCGAGGTAATGGCTGGGTAATGGGGGGACTGACCCGCATCCTCCAGGAATTACCGGCTGATTACCCGGAACGTCCATTCTATGAAATCCTGTTTAAAGAAATCGCCGCCCGTATTGTGAGTTTACAACAGGCAGACGGATTGTGGCGAGCCAGTTTGCTTGATCCGGATTCGTATCCGGGGGGAGAGGTTAGCGGTTCGGGTTTTTTCTGTTATGCGCTGGCCTGGGGAATCAATAATAAGTTGCTCGACAAAAAAACCTACTTGCCAGCGGTAGAAAAAGCATGGGTTAGCCTCACTGCCTGTGTCAACGAAGAAGGGCGTGTAGGTTGGGTACAGCCCATTGGTGGCGACCCTCAGCGAAATTTCAGCAAAGACAGTTGGGAAGTGTATGGTACCGGTGCGTTTTTGCTTGCGGCCAGTGAGGTAATCAAACTAAAACAATAATGAATAGGCAACTTAAAATCAAAAGAGATGTATAGAAATTTCTGTAAAACAATTTTATTCACAGGCTTAGCCTTGTTCTCATTGTCTGTTTATTCACAAACAGATGATATTTACGGGAAAGCCCGGCTGCTGAACCAAAAAGATACAGGCTACCGGGGCATCTGGTACAACATAGGAGGTGCCGGACCAGGAAGAACGGTTACCAGCGAATACCGCTATAAATATAGTGGGGGGTTGGGTACTTATCCGGCTAATCATTATCCGTTCTCCGTTTATGCAAAAAAAGTAGATAAAACCTTCTTCTGCTATGGGGGCACTGATGACTCGGGCAAAACACTGTTGCACATGGTGTCCTGGTTCGATCATAAAACAGGGCAGGTACCACGTCCTACCATTGTGTTGGATAAAGCGACCGGCGATGCTCATGATAACCCTGTTATGCAAATAGATAAGGACGGGTATATCTGGATATTCTCTACTTCGCACGGAACCGGAAGGCCTTCGTTTATTCACCGCAGCAAGCTGCCTTATGATATTTCCGAATTCGAACGGATTGCCGCCACAAAGATCGTGAATGGCAAAAAAGTACCGCTCGACAATTTTTCATACCTTCAAATGTATTATTCCGAAGAATGTGGTTTTACTGGACTGTTCACTCATTATGAGAACGTTGGCGGGCGTGTAATTGCTTGGATGACCAGTAAAGACGGAATCGACTGGTCTGAATGGAAAGATATTTCCCTGCTGCATAAGGGACAATACCAAACCAGCGGGAACAAGGGAAAAACAATCGGTACATCATTTAACTATCATCCTGACCGTAAAGTTAGGGGTGGTCTCGATTTTCGCACCAATCTATATTATCTGCAAACAAAAGATTTTGGAAAAACATGGCAGACTGTTGACGGATCACCAATAGAACTGCCTCTTAAGGAAGTTGCCAACAAGGCCCTGGTTCACGATTACGACTCGGAAGAACGCAACGTTTACATCTGCGATGTGAATTTCAATAAAAAAGACAACCCGGTTATTTTATATGTCACAACCAAAGGGCCTATGCCGGGACCTGAAGACGGGCCGCGAAGCTGGCATACTGCATATTGGAATGGACAATCATGGGAGATCAACGCTTTTACCCCGGCAGGTAGCGCTTATGATATGGGGTCAATTTATATTGAAAAGGACGGGAGTTGGAAAGTTATAGCCCCAACCCAAATGGGGCCTCAGCCATATAATCCCGGCGGTGAAATGGAAATGTGGATTAGTAAAAACAATGGTGAAAGCTGGACAAAAGTAAAACAACTTACCGGTGGCAGCGAATTCAATCACACCTATGCCCGCAGGGCGGTTAATATGCACCCTGGCTTCTATGCCTTTTGGGCCGACGGACATGGCAGGCAGCCTTCCAAATCGAGGTTCTATTTTTCAGACTCGAAAGGGAATGTTTTCATGTTGCCTGAAAATATGACCGGAGATTTTGCTAAACCTGAATTGTATCTTAAAAAAGAGTAAATTCTTTCTTAAAACCCTGAATTCTTTGATCTTCAGTATGTTTTCCTCTCTATATTGAGTTTAACATTGAAAGTCAAAGGATTCAGGGTTCTTCACGTTATTGCTTTCCGCTCCTCTTTCTCCGGAAATGGTTCCTGTAATTTGAATAAAACCAAAGCGATATAAAACCACAAAAATGAGAATTAGTAATGTTACAATATGGCCCGGCTTGCTTTTGGCAATCATTTTATTTATATCGTGTACGAAAAAAACGGAAGAGGACAAGGAACCCCTCGTTTTTGATGGATATGCTAGAAACCTGAAGGCATATACCGGGAACAATCGTGCAAAACTGACTTTTACTGTTGAGGACGATAATATTGATTATTTCGTGGTGTCGTGGAACAACAGGAATCAAACAAAAACAATACACAGGAACGAAGCAAAGCTGAATACCATTGAAACCATTATTGACGGACTAAACGAAGGTACCTATTCGTTTGAGATACTTGCGTATGATAAAGCAAACAATCCGGCAGTTGCTTCGGTTGGCATACAGGTTAAAGTATATGGCCAAAAGTATATCGCATCGTTGCAAAACCGGGAAGTTAAAGACCTGATTTTCATTTACAAGAAAAATCCAGTCATTGAGTGGTTCGGGGCACTGACGGGTGAAATAGCCCTTGAGGTCAACTACACGGAAAGTACAGGAAACCCAGTTGCATTGAGAGTCCCAAGCTCCCAAAAATCAGTAGCGTTGCCTGCATATCAACAAAATACGCCCGTATCGTACCGGTCGTTATATTTGCCGGTCGCAACATGTATCGATACCTTTTATTCTTCATCGGTCACCATACCCCCGCCAACGTATTATGCAAGCGTTGCTACGAAGAACATCATCGAAAAGTCAGGATTGGTAAGCCAGGTAGTGTCGCAAACAGCTTCTGATATTTATGATGGAGTAGAGTTTTCGACTCTTCGCTTTCAAAAACAAAACAATGAGCCATTGAGTATTTTCATACTTCAGGCCAATTTAACCAATAGCAAAATAACTCTGAAAACATTGATGCCTAACAATGGCACTCAGTTTGGGCTTCAAACCGTTAAGGAAATGACAGAACACTGCAATAACGCGGGAGTGCAGGTTCTGGCCGCAGTAAATGGCGACTTTTTTGAATGGAGCCCGGTGGCCGGAAGACCTTGGGGACCGGTGTTTGCCGGCGGTACTATCATTAAAGATCATACGAAAGAAAGCTGGCTGTCTTATTTTGCCATAAAAAAAGACGGAAAACCTCAGATTGGTATTTTCTCAGAGCTTCCGGTCTCGAAACATATTGATCTCAGAGATGTGGTTGGCGCGTCAAACAGGCTTGTGATCGATAATGTTAAAACATCGTATGGAGATACACAGGAACCGAGAACAATGGTGGGCTATACCGATAACCAGATGGTATATCTTGTAGTTGTTGATGGCAGGAATCTCACATATTCAGTGGGAATGAATTATACGGAATTATCTGCCATTATACACAGTATGGGAGTATCTCAGGCTACAAACCTCGACGGCGGGGGCTCCAGTACAATGGTGATAAAAGAAGACAACAACACCTTTAAAATTGCAAACCGGTATTCAGGCAGCACCCCCCGCGCTGTGGCCAATGGGTTGGCCATAGTGGTTGATAAATGAGGGGAAAACAGGGAAAAACACTATTTCTTAAAAATAATCCTAATTTTGAAAGGAATTAATTCAACGGGTGTATAACCGATCGGTATGCAAAAGGAACTAAATAGAGATTATTTCCTCTGGGAAAGTTTTAAAAATGGGGATGATGATGCATTTTTTAACTTATACGATCAATATGTTGATGCGCTTTTGGGATTTGGAATGCATTTTACCCAAGACGTTGATTTTTTGAAGGATTGCATTCATGATCTTTTTCTTGACCTATACAAATACAGGAAACGACTTTCGGGTACAGACAACGTTAAATTCTACATGTTTCGGTCGTTAAAGCGAAAAATTCAAAACGAACTTTCAAAAAAATCCATCTTCAGTACCGATAAAAATTTAGAAATTGCTCAGATAGAACTTGAACCTGCCCATGACGATGTAATTATTGAAACTGAAATAAAGCAGGAGAATTCAGATATTTTAAAAACTGCTATTAGAAAACTCACCGACCAGCAACAGCAAGCGCTTTTTCTCAAATTTGAACAGAATCTTAGCTATCCCGAAATTGCAGAGATACTGAATATTTCAACTGAATCGGCCAGAACCAACATATACAGAGCTATAAAGGCTTTGCGAATAAGTATTCAAAAGGGCCATACTTCGTTTAATATGCTACTGATGTTTTACCGCCTGTATTCTCGAATTTATAGGTAATGTCATATTTTTAAAAATTTTCCCTAAAAAAATCATTTTAGCTGTCTATGTTTTTGTCTTTTCTTTCTTTGCTTAAAAACAGGACAGATGAACAACAAGATAAAACAGGAAGCAGAAGATATTCTGGCGAATGAAAAAATCTCGGATGAAAATATTGAAACTCTTGCAGGGAGAGACGTTGAAAAAAATATAGAAAGTGTTGCCCAAGCCAGGCAAATTTACGATTACCTGAAAGTCGCCAAGTTTTTATTTCCCATTTCTGAAAAAGAAAACATGAAAAGCAGGATTCATGGTTCAGTTATGAAATATAATCGAAGGCGTAAAATTCAGAACTGGTCATCAGCAGCAGCTATCTTTATTTTTGGACTACTCGGAAGTTATGGCATTTATAATCATTTCACTGACCCTGATATTGTATATTTTGCAAAAAAACTCGAAAAAACCTATCCAAACGAGGAAACCCGCCTGTTCCTCCAGGGAGGACAAGAAGTATTGATTAAAAATCAAGAATCGACCATTGAATATGAAAAAAGTGGGAAGAACATTACGATTGGAGCAGAAGAAAAAGTTGTTCAAAAGCTGGACACAAAAAAAACTGTTTATAATACCGTTGTGGTCCCATATGGAAAAAGATCACAAATAACCTTAGGAGAAGGGACAAAAGTTTGGCTAAATTCAGGTTCAAAACTTGTTTACCCGGCTGTTTTTGCAAGTAATAAACGCGAAGTATATATTGAAGGTGAAGCGATTTTTGAGGTTACACACGCCGAAGAAATTCCGTTTTTTGTGAATTCACGTGATTTTACAGTAAAAGTAACGGGAACCATTTTTAACGTAAGTGCGTATCCCGACGATGTAAATTCGAGTACCGTTCTCGAACAGGGGAAAATAGAACTATATAGCAACGAAAAGTCATTATTGCACCACGAAAAAATAGAAGTAAAGCCAGGTGAGATAGTTATTTACGACCCTGCAAACGATTCGTTTCAGCAATGGAAAATCAACACGAACGATTATATGTCGTGGCGGAAAGGTTATTATGTGTTTAAAAGTGAAAAACTTAGCAATATACTGAGGAAAATATCACGGTACTATAATGTTGAAATATCTACCGAAAAGAAAGGATGGCTGGACGAAACATTTACCGGGAGTCTTGATTTCAGGGAAAGCCCAGAAGAGGTTCTCAATTTTATTACTAAAACGCTCCCGTTCGACTATAAATCAGTGAATAATAAAATTTCAATTTACTAAACCCTAATCTATGTAAGAATTTGAAGATTTGATAAAAAAACAAAAAGCTCACAGATGTTGCTACCATCTGTAAGCTTCAAAAAAATTAATTAAAAATCGCCAGAGCGATATTAACTAAAAGACGAACAAATTTATGAAAAAAAATGTCAATTGTTCTCTGTATTTCTGCTCAGGGGAATACTGGGGCCGAGTATTTAAAATTATGAGATTAGCAGTGTTTCTCTTTCTTATCGGGATGAATGGTGTACTAGCGAGTTCTATTTATTCGCAGAACACGAAGCTTTCTTTGAATCTAAAGAATGTAACTATTCAGGAAGTTTTTGAAGAAATTCAGAAACAGAGTGAGTTCATCATCTTTTACAAGGACAGCCAGGTGTCTTCTGACGAACGTGTTGATGTTGTTGCCAAGGGAACTACTGTCGACAAAATTCTGTCACAGGCTTTGGCTAACACGCAGCTAACGTATCAGATTTACGACCGGCAAATTGTTATTGTTCCTCAAACCGGCGATAAAATAAATGAGGCGGTATCTCCGGTAGTTCCTGAAAAGAATACAGTGAAAGGAAAAATCAAGGATGAGTCGGGGAACCCGATTGCCGGAGCAACCATTACCATTCTTGGGACACCCCGGGGGGTGATCACCGATACCGATGGTAGTTATTCCATTGAAGCGAATCCGGGGGAAAAATTGGTTTTTACGTTTATTGGGATGGAAACCCAGATTGTGGATGTGAAAGATCAGAAAATGATTAACATCCAGATGAAGGAGAAAGCGGAAGAACTGGCTGATGTAACTGTGGTCGCTTTCGGTAAACAGAAAAAAGAAAGTGTTTTGGCTTCGATAACGACTATTAATGCCGGAGAATTAAAAGTTCCGTCAAGTAACCTGACTACAGCATTTGCAGGAAGAATTTCCGGATTAATTTCCTATCAGCGAAGCGGTGAACCGGGACAAGACGATGCCAGTTTCTTTGTTCGTGGGGTAACATCGTTTGCTTATGCTTCAAGTCCGCTTATCCTGATTGATGGTGTTGAAATGTCGTCGTCCGATCTGGCCCGGTTGCAACCCGATGACATTGCCAGTTTTTCCATCATGAAAGATGCTGTGGCTACCGCTCTATACGGGGCGCGGGGCGCCAATGGTGTAATCATGGTAACGACAAAAGAAGGAAAGGAAGGAAAAGCTCAGTTTTCATTTCGTTACGAAACGTCGTTTTCCATGCCGACTCAGGAAGTTGACCTGGCCGACCCGATTACATACATGAAGTTGAACAATGAAGCCGTATTAACTCGTGACCCGTTGACTCCAGTCCCTTATTCGATGGAAAAAATCGAAAATACCGAACGAGGTACAAACCCACTTGTTTATCCGGCTACCGATTGGTACAACATTTTGTTCAAAAATTATACGGTTAACCACCGGGCCAATTTTAATGTCAGCGGAGGAGGAAAGATTGCCAGGTACTATATTGCCGGAACCTATAATCAGGATTATGGAATCCTGAATGTAGACAAGCAAAATAACTTCAATAATAATATTGATCTGAAAAGGTACTTATTGCGTTCGAATGTAAACATCAATATTACACCAACAACCCAGGCTGTCGTTCGTTTGCATGGTACATTCGACGATTATATAGGCCCCATTGACGGAGGGGCCGACTTGTATAAAAAAGTAATGCGCACCGATCCTGTTTTGTTTCCTCCTTATTTTCCACATACTGAAGAAACATCATATATCAAACACATCTTGTTTGGAAATTATGATCAGGGACAATATATCAATCCGTATGCTGACATGGTAAAAGGGTATAAAGATTATACCAAATCAATGATACTGGCACAATTTGAAGTGAAACAGGCACTGGATTTCATTACCGAAGGTTTAAATGTACGTGGGTTGTTTAGTACCAACCGATACTCGTATTTTGACGTTTCGAGGTATTACAACCCATTTTATTACAGTACCACCGGATACGATAAATACACAAATACCTATCAATTATATAACCTGAACCCGACCACCGGAACAGATTATCTGACCTACAAGGAAGGGGATAAAAACATCACGGCAACTACTTATTCCGAAGTTGCTATTAATTACGACCGGACTTTCAATAAACATGGGGTCAGTGGGTTGTTGGTTTCAACCATGCGGAATTACCTGAAAGCAAATGCAGGTAGTCTTTCTTTGTCGCTGCCATCAAGAAATATGGGCGTTTCGGGGCGTTTCACCTATTCGTATGATAGCCGTTATTTTTCTGAATTTAACTTTGGGTACAATGGTTCTGAACGTTTTGCTGAAAAAGAACGTTTTGGCTTTTTCCCTTCGGTCGGGGTTGCCTGGTTTGCATCGAACGAAAATTTTTGGGGCGACAACTTCAAAAATATCTTTTCAAAGCTGAAATTAAAAGGAACTTATGGATTAGTTGGTAATGATGCTATCGGAAGTGCAGAAGACAGGTTCTTCTATCTCTCAGAAGTAAATATGAATGCATCTACCAAAGCGTTCACCTTTGGTCAGGATTTTAGCTATACGGTTAACGGGGTGTCAATTTCGCGGTATGCCAATGACAAGATTACCTGGGAAACGGCAGCAAAACTGAATCTGGGGGCAGAAATTGGTTTATTCAACAAACTTGACATAATGGTGGATGTATACCGGGAACACAGGAAAAACATACTTATGTCCCGGGCAAGCATTCCGACAACAATGGGATTACAGGCCACACCTCAGGCTAATATTGGTGAAGCAATCGGCAGGGGAATTGATCTTTCGGTTGATTATAACCAGGTTTTCAAAAGCGGATTATGGGTTACAGGCAGGATTAATTTTACGTATGCGACTGGCCGATATGAAGTGTATGAAGATGTTGATAATTCTACTACTCCGTGGTTGGATCGCGTGGGTAAACCGGTTTCTCAACAGTGGGGTTACATTGCAGAACGCTTATTCGTTGATGAATATGAAGTAAATAATAGTCCGGTTCAAACTTTTGGCGAGTATATGGGCGGAGATATTAAATACCGCGATATTAACAACGACGGAATAATTTCTTCATTAGACCAAGTGCCAATCGGTTACCCGACCGAACCGGAGATTATTTATGGTTTTGGGTTTTCTACCGGCTATAAAGGATTTGATTTCTCCTGTTTCTTCCAGGGACTCGGAAGGGAATCGTTTTGGATCGACGCGAAAGCAACATCTCCGTTCATTGATACAGACGGTTCAAGCAGCATTATTTCTAAAAATGCATTGTTGCAGGTATATGCCGACGACTATTGGTCGGAAAACAACCGTAACATATATGCGCTCTGGCCCCGGTTGGCTGACCGCATTATCGCCAATAATACGCAAACTAATACCTGGTTTATGCGTGATGGTTCATTTCTCCGTCTGAAATCAGTTGAATTAGGTTATACAATTCCTGAAAGGCTGGCTGATAAGATAAAAATGAAAAACCTCAGGTTTTATGCCAGCGGCACCAATTTATTGATCTTCAGTAAATTTAAACTATGGGACCCGGAAATGAGTGGTAACGGATTGGGTTATCCGATTCAGCGTGTGTTTAATCTGGGTGTTCAACTTTCATTTTAAAATGTACGAATCATGAAAAAGATACACTATATAATTTTATTGTTGTCGGTTGTTTTATCGTCATGTAACGATTATTTGGATGTTGTTCCCGACAATGTTGCAACGCTCGATTATGCGTTCCTGGATAAAGTTGGGGCCGAGAAATTTTTGGCTACCTGCTATTCCTACCTGCCCGATTTTGGCAGTCCCGGCGCCGATCCTGCGATTATGGGAAGTGATGAGATTTGGATACACGCTGAAGATTCATATTACAGTGCCTATACCGGCAGTTTTTATGCCTATAATATCAAACGGAGCCAACAGAATGTGACCAATCCTCTTTCGAATTTCTGGGATGGCGGTTATAGTGGCAAAAACCTGTATATCGGCATCCGGGATTGTAATATTTTTCTTGAGAATATTAATAAGGTTGGCGACGATTTAGAAGAATCGGAACGTGTTCGTTGGATTGCTGAAGTGAAATTTCTGAAAGCGTATTATCATTATTATCTGCTGCGCATGTACGGCCCGATCCCAATTATCCGTGAAAATTTACCGGTTTCGTCAAGTATTGATGAAGTGCGGATTTTTCGCGAACCTTTTGATGATTGCGTTGATTACATTGTCCAACTGATAAACGAGGCAGTCCCTGATTTACCATTGGAAATAAGCAATGTTGCTACTGATTTAGGTCATATTACCCAACCAATAGCATTGGCAATCAAAGCAGAATTATTGGTGACAGCAGCAAGTCCTCTTTTCAACGGGAATACAAGTTATTCTGATGTAGTTGATTCAAGAGGTATCAAGCTGTTTAATTCAACATACAATGAAAATAAATGGAAATTGGCTATGGAGGCCTGTAAAAATGCCATTGACACGGCTTTGCTTGCGAATCATCGGTTGTATGTGTTTAACGATACTAGGTACACATTGAGCGATGAAACAAAACGTGTTATGTCGCTGCGAAATGCTTTCGGTCAGAGATGGAACGAGGAAGTGATCTGGGGTATGTCGAAAAATACCACTGCAAACATGCAGATTATCTCGATGCCCTATTTCACGCTTAATGATGTCCAATCATCAGCGCGTCAGCCCATTCTGTCGCCAACAATGATGGCTGCCGAAATGTTTTACTCTGAAAAGGGTGTACCAATCGACGAGGATATTTCTTATAATTATGAAGGGAGATATTCGACCTCGGCTGCTAAAGACCAGATTTACTATATTTCGAGCGGATGGGAAACTGCCAACCTGAACCAGAAGCGGGAATCCCGTTTTTATGCCAACCTTGGTTTCGACGGGGGAGTCTGGTTTGGGAATGGCAGGTATAAAGATATTGGCAAGGGAACAGCAACCGAAACATCCTGGATCATTGATGCCAAAAGCGGAAAAACATCAGGAAAAACATCATCAATGAGGTATTCTGCAACCGGGTATTTTGCAAAAAAATATTCTCACTTCGAATCGGTTTCTGCAACAACAAGCGGTACTACTTATGTCCGCATGGTGTTCCCGATTATACGGCTTGCCGACCTTTATTTATTGTATGCTGAAGCCCGGAACGAATATTCAGGACCGGATGCCGAAGTGTATCAATATCTTGACTTGGTCAGGGAGCGCGCCGGTTTGGATGGGGTTGTTGAAAGCTGGGCCACGTATTCGAAATACCCGGATAAACCACAAAACAAAGAAGGGCTCCGGGAAATCATCCAGCGGGAACGCATGATAGAACTGGCTTTCGAAGGAAAAAGATTTTGGGATTTGCGCCGGTGGAAAATTGCTGATCAGGTGTTGAATACATCAGTAAAAGGATGGAATGTGGCAGGAACCACTGCAATAGATTACTATAATGTGATAACCCTTGAATTGCTCCAGTTTACAACAAAAGAATTCCTGTGGCCATTGAGGCAGCAATCTTTACGGGTAAACCCGAACCTGGCACAAAATCCGTTCTGGGATAATTAAAATGATTTGTTCTCAGTATAAAAAAATTGAAACATGAAGAAATATCAATTATATTTTTATTTACTCCTAGCATTTGCTCTGCTAAATAATTGCAAAGAAGAAATGATTGGGCAATATCCTACGGATAATGTTGCCCCTCAGCCAGTCAGTAAGGTAGTCGTCGATAACCTTCCGGGGAGATCTAAAATTTCATACCAGTTACCGGACGAAGAAGATTTATTGTATGTACAGGCTTTATACGATCTTCCAAGTGGGAAAAACGGCGTTACAAAAACTTCCGTGTTCAGTAATTCAATGCTTGTGAAAGGCTTTGGAAAATCTCAAAAACAAACGGTCCAGTTAATTTCGGTTGACCGGAGCCAAAATGAATCTACACCTCTCAATGTTGAGATTGAACCACTTGATTCACCCATTTATGGCATTATGGACAGTTTGAAAGTACAGGAAGCTTTTGGCGGGTTTAAACTTAGCTGGCCTAACTTTTATAAGGAAGACATTGTCATGGGTGTTTTGAAAAAAAGTGGGACAACCGGTGAATTTAGCTATATCGACAATTTTTATTCGTCGGAAGCATTGGCTCAAAAATCAGTTCGCGGGTTGGATTCCACAAAAGCTACTTTTGGCATTTTTGTGCGCGACACCTATGATAATTATACCGATACACTTGTGTTAAGCCTGAAACCTTATTTTGAAGAGGAAATCCCAAAATCAGGATTTGTCGGGTTGAAACTATCATCCCGACATGCGGTGGAAGCTTATGGTGGTGGTTTACCAAGTAAAATGTGGGATGGTATCACGAACGTTGATAATAACCTGTACTATCTGAAATTGAGCGCAGCAGGTCAGGTAGGGCAAATCATACTGCCTATTTTCACCTTCGACATGGGCGTAAAAGCCAAGTTGTCGCGTTTCCGGTTGTGGCAACGGGTAAACTATCTTTTTGCCCTTCACAATCCGAAATTGTTTGAATGGTATGGAACAAATGATGCAACAGTTGCTAATAATGCTGAAGACTTGAACTGGCAAAGCAATCCGGCGTGGGTCAAACTCATGAGCGGAGAATCAAAGCGTCCTTCGGGATTGGCTGCCGGGTCGGCTCTAACTACTGAAGATACTGCCTACGCGAAAGATGGGGAAGAATTTGAATTTCCATTGGATGCCCCGGCCGTCCGCTATCTACGCTTTAAACTAATTAGCACATGGAGCGGTTCCTCTAATCTTCATATCAATGAATTGACTTTCTGGGGTCAGATTGAAAAATAAAATTAAATGCTATGGTTATGAAAAAATCAGGTTCATATATATTCTTACTAGTGAGTATTGTAATAGCGTTATACAGTTGTTCTGACATGAACGATATGCACGACGAATATTTAGCCGGAGGAGAACGGATTTATATCGGAAAGATTGATTCCCTGAAAACTTTTGCAGGTGACGGGCGGATCAAGCTCCGGTTTTGGGCGTCAGATCCACGGGCCAAGGCGGTGGGATTTTACTGGTACCCAAACAACGACTCGTTATTTGTCGATATAAACCACACGTCTTCCACCGAGTCGTTTGAAGTTTACATCGGGGGAACATCAAGTACGAAAACAATCAGTGAAGGGAATTATACACTGAAAGTTATTACTCAGGATGATAAAGGCCATTTTTCTATCCCGTTTGAAAAAATCATCAATATTTACGGTGACCGTTTTCGGTCGACCCTTGTCAACCGGGTGCTGAAGTCGTTTGTTTACCAGGTTTCCGATGCTTCGTTGTCGCTAACTTTTTCCGGTCCGATCAACGATAAAGAAATCGGGATAGAAATTTCGTATACCGATAAAGATGGAACAGGAAAAACATTGGTCCTGGCCGATACCGAAGTGACAACTCCGATGAAACTTTTGAATGTTGATAAGACAAAACCAGTGTCGTATCGGACAATGTTCCATCCGGAACCGAATGCTATTGATGTATTTTATGCTTCAAGTAAAACAATAACAATACCTTAACCAAAGAAATCGAAAAGTGGACGGTCGGGTAGTCGTTGTTTTTACCTGACCGTCACCTTTCTGATCCATGAGAATTATTATTTCTCTCTGGAATCAGGTCTGAAAGATGGATTCCCCGGCGCAGTTTTAATATTTTGCGAATGTCTGATTGGTGTTTTTGCTGGTTTTGTCTCAGCAGAAAGGTTCTGTATTGCGCTGTCGCAAAACTTTTGAATCGCTGCGGTTCATTGAAAGGAAATTTTAAAAACAATGAAACATATCAACAGAAAAGATAAGATTAAACGAATTGAGAATTTCCCATTTACGGGAAACGCAATGGAAAATCAATTATAAAATGACAGTTATGAACAGAAAAGAGTTTTTTAGGAGCGGACTTGCCACATTGGGCGTATTCTCGATCATCCCGGCCCATGTGATGGGCGGAAATAAAAATCTTGCGCCAAGTGATCAGCTCACCAAAGCAGTCATCGGGGTAGGAGGCATGGGACAAAGGCATATAGTATATCCGGGGGCGCGTTTAACGGCAATTTGTGATGTCGATGCGAATCATCTGAAAACGTCGCTTGCCAAATGTCCTGAGGGAACAAAAGCCTATCATGATTACCGGGAATTGTTGCTTGATCCCGGGATTGATATTGTACATATTGCAACTCCACCTCATTGGCACGGTATTATGAGTGTTGATGCTGCAAAGGCCGGTAAAGATGTTTGGTGCGAAAAACCCATGACCCGGACTATTGGTGAAGGAATACGCGTGAAAGAAGCTATCGCCCGGCATGGACGGGTATTCCGACTGAACACATGGTTCCGGTTTGCCGATACTTTTTACGGGATGGGGACGACTGTTGAGCCTATCAAAAAATTGGTACAAAGCGGGTTGTTGGGTTGGCCGTTGAAAGTCACAGTGAATGCAGCCACAGGTTTTAACTGGAAATTCTTTTGGGTAGGAAAAACTTCGCTCAATATTCAGCCGGTTCCCGCAGAATTGGATTATAATATGTGGCTGGGGCCGGCGCCTTTTAAACCGTATAATCCACACAGGGTACACGGAACATTCCGGGGTTATTGGGATTACGATGGCGGTGGTTTGGGTGACATGGGACAGCATTATCTTGATCCGATCCAGTATTTTCTGGGGAAAGACAATACCAGCCCGGTACGTGTAGATATAGATGCACCGCAACAGCATCCCGATGCTGCCGGTACCTGGAAACGCATTGAATTAACGTATGAAGATGGCTGTAAAATCATTCTTGACGGAGAAAATAAAGATTTGAATGTTCCTTACATTGAAGGGCCGAAAGGGAAATTGTATCCGGGCTTTCATTCCGATATTCCCAATTTGGAAAAGAAACTGGCGGCTTTTCCTGATCCTGAACCCCAGGTGATCGATTTCTCGGAGTCTGTAAAGACACGGCAAAAGTTTGCCTTAAATGAGGAAAATGGGTTCCGTTCCTGCACGTTGGTGAACATGGCAATTATTGCAATCAGGCTTGGCCGTTCTTTGCAATTCGATCCGGTAAAACTCGAATTTATCGGCGATCATGCGGCTAATTTGTTGATAAACCAGCCAATGAGGGCACCCTGGAATATTTGATTATCCTTATAAATATCGATTAATTATGAAACGAACAATAATATCATTCTTATTTGCTGTTGTCTTTTCAATTAGCTTGTTTGCACAGCCGGTTCAGAATGACCAGCGCACAATAGAAACAAAAATTGCTGACCTTTTGATGAAGTTGCCGCCTCAAAGTTCTGCCGACCAGAATCGGGTGATGACAGAATTGTCGGCATTGGGCGGAAAAGCTCTTGCTGTAATTGCTGAAAACCTGGTTGCCCCGGGAAAAGGCGACGATGTTGCTTTTCGTTATGCAATCAGTGGTTTGGTTAAATATGTGGCCAAAGGCGGGAATACCGATCAGATGAAAAGCTGTTCGCTGGCAATCTGCAAAGCCATTGGAGATGCGAAAGACGATGAAGTGAAAGACTTTTTGCTTCAGGAATTACAATATATTGCCGGTGATGAGGCTGTTACTGTAGTGTGTAATTATCTTTCAAATAACCGGCTTTGCGATCCGGCAGCGCGTGTTTTGGTACGCATTAATTCCGAATTGTCAAAGAAAGCTATATCCGAAGTTCTGTCAAGAACAGACGTTGTACAACAAATAACTTTGATTGAAGCCCTTGGCGAAATGCGGCATTCGTCATCTGTCGAAAAAATCAGGATGCTGACAACAACTTCCGACCTAAATCTGAAAAAAACTGTTTTGCGGGCGCTTGCCGAGATGGGTGATATACAGTCTGCATCTTTGCTGGCTACAGAAGCAGAAAAAAGCAAATATTCCTTTGAATCAACCGATGCTGTTGGCTCGTATCTGCTTTTCCTCAAGCGGGTTGCTGAAAATGGCAACAGTGCCTTTGTTGAAAATGCGTGCATGAATATTCTCAAAAACAAAGAAGTTCCTGTCTATACACAAAGTGCAGCTTTACAATTATTGACAGAACATGCCGGTGAAAAGGCAATCCCTGAATTGATGAATGCACTGAAGTCTGCCGATAAAGATTACCGGATAGCAGCACAATCATTGTTGGAAACACTGTTCTCGCCTGATGTTTCGAAACAAATGCAAAAAATTGTCAAGTCAACAAATAACAATGAGTTAAAAGCTGAACTGATCCGAATGCTGGCAATCCAGAATGACAAATCAGCATTCCCATTGCTATTGAAAATGTTGAAATCAGATAACAGGCAAGTAAAACTGGCAACAATTAAAGCTGTTGCAAAAACAGGTCAGGCAGAAGCCATTGCTCCGATTACTAATTTGGTAAAGTCAGGAAACGATGAGATTATTATTGCCGCCAAAGCTGCTCTGTTGTCCATCGATAATGATGGCGTTGCCGATGCTGCGGCTGTCTGTATTCCACAGGTTTCAGGAACAGCCCGATGTGCAATGATCGAAATTATTGCCAAACGACAGGCTGCCCGCCACGGGAATTTGATCATTTGTGAAGCTGAGAACTCCGATTCCCAGGTAAAACTGGCTGCGGCAAAAGCGCTTCCGTTTGTGGTAAAAAGTGGTGATGAAGAGAAAATTGCCGGACTTTTAAATAAGGCCTCTGATGAGAAAGAAATTTCAGCTTTGCAGGATGCTTTGTTTGCTGCTATTCAAAATTTGGGAAAACAGTCAGAACAGATTTCCTCTGTAATGTCGATGATGAAAAAAGCAGGGGACAAGCAAGCCCTTTATTATAATGTTCTTGCTAAAATCGGGGGCATCGAAGCATTGGCTATTGTAGAAAAAGAATTTGAAACCAGCAGTTCGGTACAAAAAGAAGCTGCACTGAAAGCGCTTTCCAACTGGAGCGATTTTACGGCGCTTGACGCACTTTGCCGGATTAGCAGGAACAATCCTTCCGGGAAGTTTCATGATGTAGCGTTGGGAAGTTATATTGCAGGTATTAATAAATCAGGGAATACAGCGGACCAGAAAGTCCTTATGTTCCGAAATGCAATGGAGCTTGCGGCTTCAGTCAATCAGCAAAAACAAATTTTGCAGGGAATCTCGAAAAACAGTACCCTGCCTGCGTTGATCTTTGCGTCGAAATATCTTGATCATAGCGACTTGCAGCAAACGGCAGTCCAATCGGTTATTGCCATTATTTTGGCGAATTCTTCGTTGTATGGAGCGATGGTTGAAGAGATTGTACGAAAAGCTATTTCTTTAAATAAAGATGATGAAGCAAATTACCAGAAACAGGCATTGTTGAAACATTTGGCTTCGTTACCGCAAACAGATGGTTTTGTCCCCATGTTTAACGGGAAAGACCTGACTGGATGGAAAGGGTTGGTTGGAAATCCGGTTTCACGTGCTTCAATGAGTGAAAAAGCGCTTGCCGAAGCTCAGGTAGTCGCAAATAAAGAAGCCATTGATAATTGGACTGTTGAAAACGATATGCTTGTTTTTAGTGGAAAGGGAAACAATCTGTGTAGTGTGAAGAATTACGCAGATTTCGAAATGTATGTGGATTGGAAACTTTATCCCGGAGATGAGCCGGATGCCGGAATTTATCTGCGTGGAACTCCCCAGGTGCAAATCTGGGACACATCGCGTGTTAATGTTGGTGCACAAGTTGGCTCAGGTGGTTTGTATAATAACAAAAAGAATCTTAGTAAACCGTTGGTTGTTGCAGACAATGCCGTTGGAGAGTGGAATTCTTTTTATATAAAAATGGTTGCCGACAGGGTCACCGTCTATCTCAATGGACGATTGGTTGTGGATAATATTGTCATGGAAAATTATTGGGATAGAAACCAGCCGATTTTTCCGTTTGGACAGATCGAATTGCAGGCGCATGGAAGCAAGGTCGCATACAGGGATATTTATATCAGGGAAATTAAACGGCCTCAATCATATCAGGTAAGTGAGCAAGAAAACAAAGAAGGTTTTGTTCCGCTTTTCAACGGCTTGAATATGGATGGCTGGGTAGGCAATACAACCGATTATTTTGCACAGGAAGGAATGATCGTTTATAAACCTGCTGGTGAAAATTCGATGAATGTAAATACGTATACGGCGAAGGAATATAGTGACTTTATCTTACGGTTTGAGTTTAAATTAACCCCGGGTGCCAATAATGGGCTTGGAATACGGACGCCAATACATGGAAATGCTGCTTATGTTGGCATGGAATTACAAATACTGGATAATGAAGCCGGAATCTACAAAGATCGCCTTCAACCCTATCAGTATCATGGTTCTGTTTACGGGGTAATTCCCGCTAAACGTGGCTTCCTGAAACCTGTTGGCGAATGGAATTACCAAGAAGTACAGGCAATTGGGAACCGGATTAAAGTAACGCTGAACGGCGAAGTTATTCTCGACGGAGACATTGCCGAAGCCAGCAAAAATGGTACGGAAACTGCTGATCATTTACAACACCCCGGATTGCTTAATAAATCAGGGCATATCGGTTTTTTAGGACATGGCAAACCATTGTCTTTTAGAAATCTGAGAATAAAAAGTCTTGAATAATCAACTGTTGAATTTTTTATTTGACTCAAATCATAAACGAATGAAACGTATCCTGTTTTTTATAATGATGATTGGCTGTTCGTCAGCCTTTGCACAGTCCCGCTTAGTTAAAAATCTTGCTACGGGGAAAGATCAATTTGTAGTTGTATATGGAACCAGCTTGTCAAGCGGGGGACATGGCGAGTCGTGGATGGGAGAAGTTACCCGTTATATGAACGAGAAATACGGCAATCATTTGACATTCTGCCTGGCAGGAGAAGGAGGAAAGTGGTCAACATGGGGAGTACAACATCTGGAGAATAACGTAATCGCCAAGAACCCAAACGTAGTAATTATGGAATTTGGAATTAACGATGCGGTACAGCGTTACAATATGTCGCCTGAGCTGGTTCGTCTGAACCTGAAATACATGATCGACCGGATTCGTTTGGCAAATCCATCGTGCGAGATCATCCTTCAGGTAATGAATATGGCTATTGGACAATCAGCGGTTACCCGTCCAAATCTGGTTCATATTTATGATGTGTACCGTAAAGTTGCTAAAAAGGAAAAATTGTTGCTGATCGACCATTATTCCAACTGGCAAAAGATACTGGATCAGGGCGAACCGGCATTCCTCAAATATGTAACGGATGGGCTTCATCCGAATGGTGAGGGCGGAAGAAAAATTATAGCACCTGAAATTATCAAATGTCTGGAAGCTAAATAATCTGGTTTTTATTAATTTAACATTCTGACAGATTGGATTTCAATCCTAAATACGATAAATATATTATTATGCAGAGACTTCTAAAATCTATTTTTATCTTATTCATTTTATTTTCTGTTACTATTTATTCCCAGGGAAATCAAAAGGGAAATATCAAAAGGGCCGATATAATTATCTATGGTGGTACATCGGCTGCGATAACTGCTGCTGTTGAAGTAGTACAATCGGGAAAAACAGTTATTGTTGTTTCTCCCGATATACATTTGGGTGGACTTTCTTCCGGCGGGCTGGGATATACCGACATGGGCAATAAAGCAGCTATTGGCGGTATTTCCCGTGAATTTTATCACCGAATCTGGCAGGCATATAACGACCCGGCGACCTGGAAGTGGCAAAAGTATCCCGGAAATGGGAATATGGCAAAAAATGTTGAAAAACCTACTATGTGGACCTTTGAACCCCGCATAGCAGAACAGGTTTTCGAAGATTTTATTATTGAAAACAAAATAGCTGTCTTTCGCGATGAATGGCTTGACCGCAAAGATGGTGTGGAAATGAAAAACGGGAAAATTGTTTCGATAACAACTCTTTCAGGAAAAACTTTTTCAGGTAAGATGTTTATTGATGCTACTTACGAAGGCGATTTGATGGCTGCTACCGGAGTTTCATACCACGTTGGCCGTGAAGCCTGTTCTGTTTATAATGAAAAATGTAATGGAGTTCAGTCTTTGGCCAGGCACCACAGTCATCTTTTTAAAACGGAAATTGATCCATATAAGATTCCGGGCGATAAAACAAGCGGTTTGCTGTATGGAATCTCACCGGAGCCAATTGCTGCCGATTGTATCGGAGATAAAAAGATACAGGCATATTGTTTCAGGATGTGCATGAGCAACCACCCGGACAACCGTGTCCCTTTTCCGAAGCCTGATAATTATGACCCGTCGAAATATGAATTACTGGCTCGTGTGTTTGATTCCGGATGGCTGGAATGGTTTGTCAAATTCGATATGATCCCCAACCGGAAAACCGATACGAATAATCATGGTCCATTCAGCAGCGATTTTATCGGGATGAATTACGATTATCCTGAAGCCTCTTATGAACGTAGAAAAGAAATCATTAAGGAACACGAGGATTATCAGAAAGGCTTGTTGTATTTTGTTGGTAATGACCATCGGGTACCGGCAGAAATCAGGGCAAAAATGCAAAACTGGGGATTGGCAAAAGATGAGTTTGCCGATAATGGCAACTGGCCGCACCAGCTTTATATCCGCGAAGCGCGCCGAATGATTGGGGTATATGTAACTACTGAAAATGATGTTTTGGGAAAACGTCAGGTGCCGGAACCGGTTGGAATGGGCTCATACGGAATGGATTCGCATAATGTGCAACGCTATGTTACGGCTGGTGGATTCGTCCAAAACGAGGGGGATATTGGTGTTGAACCACCATTCCCTTACTCAATCTCTTACGGTTCAATTATTCCGAAGAAGGAAGAATGCAGCAATTTGTTGGTTCCGGTATGTGTTTCGTCAAGCCACATTGCCTACGGTTCGATCCGCATGGAGCCTGTGTTTATGATCCTGGGGCAGTCAGCAGCAGTGGCAGCAGGTTTGGCCATCGATAAAAAAATAGCCATTCAGGATGTGCTGTATGAAACACTGAAAAAAGAATTAATAAAAAAAGGGCAACGCCTGACACTTGAAGATTTGTAAAGAAGACTATTGTTTTTACAAATCCACATACGGAACTATAACCAATTGAATCCAAAAAGACAGGAGATACTTTTAATTAAGGAGTCTCTTGTCTTTTCTGTATAAATAGAAAACCCTCTTGTAAGAAAAATACAAAAGGGCTTTTTTGAGGTTCCTGGCGGATTCGAACCGCCGTACACGGTTTTGCAGACCGTTGCCTAGCCACTCGGCCAAGGAACCATTTTTTGTTCGGACTGCAAATGTAATAAATTTTTGATTTCTGCCAATAGCTTTCTTTTTTTGTCAGGCGCTCAGGGTAACGCTTACCTTTTCAATCAGCCCTCCCATGGGCGGATTCATCTTCGAAACTTTCACTGTCGCTTTCTGTATTCCAGGAAATTGACTTTTCAATGCATCAAGTATCCGTTGTACCACATGTTCCAGCAAATTCGAAACAATCCCCATTTCTTTTTTTATCAGCAAATAAACTTTTTGGTAATCGAGAGCGTCATCCAACCGGTCGGAATCCGCAGCCTTCGAACAATCATACTCAATAGATATGTCAACCAGAAACCGGTTCCCGATCTTTTGCTCCACATCGTAATGTCCGTGGTAAGCAAAAAATTCCATCCCTTCTATTTCGATAATTCCCATTTTTTCAGGCTTTTGATTATTCCGGCACAAATTTAAATTTTCTGATTTACTATTTCTTTTTTTTGCGATTAAAACCTATGTTGGAAATCATTTTTTACTTTTGCACTTATCTGTCAGAAAATATAAAAATCAAGGGCTGAAATGAGTGAAAAAAATCAGGAGACTGAAGTTGCGGTAAAAAAGAACTTCATTCATCAAATTATTGAGGATGAAATTAAAGAAGGTAAAAATAACGGACGTGTCCATACCCGGTTTCCTCCCGAACCCAATGGGTATTTGCACATTGGACATGCAAAATCGATTTGCCTGAATTTTGGCACAGCCCAAAAATACGGCGGGTTGACCAACCTGCGTTTCGACGATACCAACCCATCGAAAGAAGAAACCGAATACGTTGACTCGATAAAAGATGATATACGTTGGCTGGGCTTCGATTGGGGCGACCGTGAATATTATGCATCAGATTATTTCAATAAACTTTTTGATTTTGCGGTGAAGCTGATCAATGAAGGAAAAGCATATATTGATGATCAGGATGCAGAAACCATCAGTTCGCAAAAAGGGACTCCTACCCGACCGGGAACGGAAAGTCCGTACAGAAACAGGTCGGTACAGGAAAACCTTGATCTTTTCATGAAGATGAAAGATGGCGGTTTCAACGAGGGCGATTGCGTATTGCGTGCCAAAATTGATATGGATTCGCCCAACATGCACATGCGCGACCCGATTTTGTACCGCATCATGAAAACCCCGCACCACCGTACCGGCGACAAATGGTACATCTACCCAATGTACGATTTTGCCCACGGACAATGCGACTATTGGGAAGGCATCACCAATTCAATATGTACCCTCGAATTTGAGGTGCATCGTCCGTTGTACGACTGGTTTATCGACCAGTTGAAATCGGATGATTACCGTCCCCGACAAATTGAGTTTGCCCGGCTGAACCTCAGCTATACGGTGATGAGCAAACGAAAATTGCTTGAACTGGTAAAAGACAAGCATGTAAAAGGCTGGGACGATCCCCGGATGCCCACCATTTCGGGATTAAGAAGAAGAGGTTACACACCAGCTTCAATCCGCAATTTTTCCGACCGTATTGGGGTTACCAAAGTCGATGGCATGATCGATGTTGCCCTGCTGGAACATTCGGTACGTGAAGACCTGAACAAAACAGCGCAACGAATAATGGGAGTACTCGACCCGCTGAAAGTGGTCATCACCAATTACCCGGAAGGACAGGTTGAACAACTGGAAGCAGTTAACAACCCGGAAGACCCGGAAGCAGGAACACGTATGGTTCCGTTTACCCGCGAAATATACATTGAGCGCGACGATTTCATGGAAAACCCGCCCAACAAGTTTTTCCGGTTGGCGCCAGGCCGCGAAGTGCGTTTGCGTTATGCTTATTTTATTACATGTACTGATGTAATTAAAGATGCGGACGGGAACATCACGGAGTTGCATTGCACCTACGACCCGGCTTCGAAAGGCGGTAATTCGCCGGATGGACGTAAAGTAAAAGCGACTTTGCACTGGGTTTCGGTTACCGAGAATGTAAAAGCTGAAGTTCGTTTGTACGACCGCCTGTTTTCCGACGAAACGCCGGACGGGCATAAAGATGTTGACTTCAAGGAATTCATGAACCCCGGTTCGTTGCAGGTACTTTCGGAATGTTACATTGAACCGTTCGTGAAACAATCGAAACCTTTTGACCATTTCCAGTTTGAACGTCTGGGATATTTCAATCTCGATCCGGATTCGACACCAGGAAAACTAGTATTCAATCGTACTGTTCAACTGCGCGATACATGGTCGAAAGAACAAAATAAATAAGTAGCAAGTAGTGAGAACTGAGTAAAGAGACACATTCTATCTTAAATAAATTCAGAAAGAGCAGGCAGGTTGTCTGCTCTTTTATTTTATGGCTGCGGCCTTTTACCGATTAATCACAATCACTAACCGATCTGCTTTAATATATATTTTTTCAGGAACATACTTTTACAACGAATTTAAAATTGCATTGAAATGGAAGATCATTACCGACAAAGAAGATCAGGTTCAACGCTGGCATGGATACTCATCATTATCGGACTTGTGCTGATACTGAAAAATTCCGGATGGGGAATCAATATCCCCGGAATAGGTTCTGTTTTTACCGGCATCGGTCATTTCATTGGTGACGTTTTCCACTTTTTTGTACATATCGGATGGCCTGTTGTTTTAATCATTGCCGGGATTATACTACTGGCTGGCAGAAAATTAATTGGCGGATTAATCTTGTTTCTTCTGCTGCTGTTCATTTTGCCAAAATTCATTTTGATTCCCGGTATTCTTTTAATTATATTCTTTCCTTTGATTTTAATTGTCGCAGGAATCGTTATTCTAACGAAATTGTTTTAATTTGTTGGGCTTATTAAAATAAATCAGGCATTTTTAAAAAAGTTTAATTCAGTGGGTATGAAACACGAACATGGAGGAAATAAACGGTTTTGTTTTGGAGTGATTCTGATTCTGATAGGTGGATTTTTAATCCTTGAAAAGCTGGAAATTATTCCCTGGAGTATTACCGATATACTGATTAGCTGGCAGATGATTATTATCGGTATCGGCGTTATTTCTTTGTTAGGGGGAAACCGCACCGGCGGAATGATTATGATCGTGGTGGGAACTTTCTTCCTTCTTCCCGATTTAATTGATATACCAAGGGAAGTGCGGCGAATATTCTGGCCTGCAATCCTGGTGGCAATCGGGATTGCGATGTTGCTGAAGCACAAAGGAAAAAGAGACGAAGTGATCATGGGAAGCAAAAGCTCCTCGCTGGATTACTTCGATGACTTTGTGATTTTCGGGGGCCGCGAGATATTTATCAATTCACAACATCTTTTAGGTGGAAAAGCAACATCAATTTTTGGCGGAATTGAATACGACCTGCGCAGGGCAGTTCCTTCTGAAAGTGGATCGGTGATCGATTGTATAACGATTTTCGGAGGCTGTGGCTTTAAAATACCACTCGACTGGAGCGTACGAAACGAAGTGACCACCATTTTCGGGGCATTTACCGACAAAAGAGGAGAAGCCTTTCAGCAAGCCAGTTACGACCCTTCAAAAACAATTATCATCAAAGGAATGTCCATCTTTGGAGGAGTCGAGATCAAACACATTTAATACACAAAAGCGGACAATATCGCCGACAATATTTAAACAAAAAAATTAACGGCATACCTTTTTTATCCATGAAACACCCATTTTTTCAAAATAACAAACTACTGATTTCCTACTTCGTCTTTTGGCTGATCCTGGGGATTGGGGGTGTTTTCATACAGTGGCTTTATTACGATACCGCTTTTAAAACAGCGTTGGTTGAAGCTTTAATCGGAATGGTGACATACCCTACAATCGGCCTTTCTATCTGGTTTGCCATAAAATACAACCGGTTTGAAGATTATGCGATCCTCCGGATTTTGTTTTTCCACCTGGTTTTTGCCACAATTATTGTGACCATTTGGCTTTATCTGGGGATCAGTATTACCAAATTGATTGATAAAGATTTGGTTGGCCAGATTTATTCAAGGCTTCCGGAAAAAATATTGGGTAGCTATATTTTATATGCCATCTTCGTTATTTTCTTTTCTGCCATCAGCTATTATCAGAATTTCAAGGAGAAAATTAAACAGGAATCGGAGCTGAAGGCCTTGGTACGGGAGGCCGAATTGCAGGCGCTGAAGTCGCAAATCAACCCACACTTTCTTTTCAATAGTTTGAATTCTGTTTCCTCGCTTACCATTTCCAATCCTGAAAAAGCACAGGAAATGGTCATCAACCTGTCTACGTTCATGCGTTACTCGCTGATGCACGACGAAACAGAAACAGTTCCCTTCAACAAAGAACTTGAAAATATAAAGCTGTACCTAAGTATCGAAAAAGTTCGGTTTGGGAAAAAGCTAAACACGGAATTCGAGATTTCAGAAACCTGTGGAAACCTGCGAATTCCCAACATGATTTTGCAACCTTTGTTTGAAAATGCAATCAAATATGGAGTTTACGAGACGACCGAACAGGTAACGATAAAAACCACGACCTCCTGCGACGAGTCGTATCTTCATATTTCGATCATTAACGATTACGATTCGAATGCCGTCCATCGCAAGGGTGAAGGAATCGGATTGCGAAATATCAGGCAGAGACTTGCAATTATTTATAAAAACCCCGACCTTTTACAGACCAAAGACCATAAAACATATTTTGAAGTTAATTTAAGCATTCCGCAAAATACAAAAGACCATGAACGAAAAGCTTAGAACCATTATCATTGACGATGAAGAACTGGCAAGAAACCTTCTTCAGACCTATTTAAAGGAAAACCCCGATCTGGAAGTTGTCGGAGAATGCGAAAATGGCTTCGACGGGGTAAAAATGATCAACGAGCTAAAGCCGGATCTGGTATTCCTTGATATCCAGATGCCGAAAATTACCGGCTTCGAGATGCTGGAACTGCTCGAACACAAACCAGAAATCATCTTCACCACAGCTTACGACCAGTTTGCCCTGAAGGCTTTCGAACTCAATGCGGTTGATTACCTGCTGAAACCGTTTGCCAAAGACCGGCTACTGGCTGCTATTGAAAAAGCCGTCGGACGGGTACAGTCAGACGATAGTCCTGCCGAACGCATTGAAAAATTAACCAACTATCCGCGCGAAGGTTACCTCGACCGCGTGGTGGTAAAAGACCGGCATAAAATCAACATCATCACCGTTGATGTGATCCGCTATATTGAATCGCTCGATGATTACGTACTGATTTACACCACTGAAGGACGGCATACAAAACAAAAAACCATGAAATATTTCGAAGATCACCTCAACCCGAAAGATTTCATCCGGATTCACCGTTCCTACATTGTACAGGTAAAATTTATTGCCGAAATCCAGCAATACGAAAAGGAATCGTATGTGGTTATCCTGAAAGACAAGACCAAACTAAAAGTCAGCAAAGCAGGTTATAAAAATATAAAAGACGTGCTTCATTTTTAAGAGAAGTCAGAGCATAATTTTTAAGGTTATTGAGGGTTTCACTTAGCGTGAAGCCCTCAATCTTTTTAATATGCGCCATCCCAAAAAAGTTCCTATTTTTACAGGATGAAAATCCGCATTCTTATTCTGTTTTTCTTGATTCCTTCTGTTACACTGGCACAAAAACAGGTAGGTCCCGAAGGATATAAACTTTTCTGGATGGCCGTTCTTGTCGTACTTTTCGTAGGAATAAAATTATTGTCTTCATTCATCCGGGAAAAGAAAGGATACAAGCCCCGTCGCTGGAAATCCTGGTTTAAATATAAAAAGCTCGAAGTAGAACTTACCAAAGACCGGCTGATCCGGCCCAAAATACTGACCGTCAATATAAAAAACACAGGAACCAGTTACGTCGACCTCGAAGCGCCCATACTAATCTTTCGAAAACTTTGGTCGATACGAAAATTCAGGTTAAAGAGAGTGAACAACCGGGAGATTTATCCGCTTTATTTAGAAGCAGGAAAAACACATACCGTAACGATCGAACTCAGCCGTTTTTTCGAACACGACCGGAAACTGAAACGTTTCTACTGGGGACGGATCGTTCTTGAAGATGTTGACGGGAGGCGGTTTAAATCGAAGCATGTGAGCCTGCGAAAAAGTTTGTACACCTGATTATGCGAAACTGGAAATTCAATCATATCAATTTCTCTGTTTATCCGTTTTACGATGGCGAAGATTTGGGAGTATTTTATTCGGAAGGACAACTTTCGGTTAAAATATGGGCGCCAACGGCCAACAGCGTCGAATTCCGGATTTACAACAACAGTACGTCGGGCAATGCAACGCTCGTTGAAAATCTCATACCTGCGGTGAACGGAACGTGGCAACTCGTGCTGAACGGCAACTTTAAAAACCTGTATTATACGCTGAAGGTTGACGACGGCGAAGCGTTGAATGAAGTTCCCGATATTTATGCGCGGGCCGTCGGGACAAACGGGAGGCGGGGACTGATTTTCGACCCCGAAGAAACTAACCCGAAAGACTGGGAAACCGATGTGCCAATCCCCGGTGAAAATCCGGTGGATGCAATTATTTACGAATTGCATGTGCGCGATTTCTCTATTGACCCGGCTTCCGGCTTTAAAAATAAAGGCAGGTTTTTAGCCTTTACGGAAGAAGGACTGACCAATGCTTCCGGAGAAAAAATCGGCATCGATCACCTGAAAGAACTGGCTATTACCCATGTGCACCTGTTACCTGTAAACGATTTTTATTCGGTTGACGAGGCCGATGCTGCAAAACAATACAACTGGGGCTACGATCCACAGAATTTCAATGCGCCCGAAGGCAGCTACTCAAACAATCCCGATACAACATCGCGGATCAAAGAATTGAAACAACTGATTCAGGCGTTGCACCGGAACGGGATTGGAGTGATTTTCGATGTAGTGTACAACCATACCGGCTACACTCGCCGTTCGGTGTTCAATCAAACCATTCCCGGCTATTTTTACCGGCAAAACCGGGCCGGAGGTTTTGCCGATGCCAGCGGTTGCGGCAATGAAATTGCTTCGGAACGTGCGATGGTGCGAAAATATATCGTCGATTCGCTTTGCTACTGGACAAAAGAGTATCATGCCGATGGTTTCCGCTTCGACCTGATGGGTATTCTCGACATTGAAACGATGAACCAAATCCGCACGAAGCTCGATCAGATAAATCCCGCCATCGTACTTTACGGCGAAGGCTGGACTGCCGATAAGAGTCCGCTCGATGAAAAATACCGGGCTGTAAAAAATAATGTTGCCCAACTCAAGCGTATTGCCGTTTTCAACGACGATATTCGCGACGCGCTGAAAGGGAACAATTTCAACGGGCAGTCGAAAGGTTTTGTAAGCGGACAAACACTGCGCGAAGAACAGGTGAAATTCGGGATGGTTGCCGCCTGTTTTCATCCTCAAATTACCTATCACTTTGTTGAAAGTTCGGATAAACCCTGGGCGATGGAACCATGGCAGTGCATGAATTACGCGTCGTGCCACGATAATTTCACCCTCTTCGACAAACTGGTACTAAGTTCGCCTGATGCAAACGATGAGGAAATATGCAAAATGATCTGTCTGGCCGGAGCGATCATTCTAACCTCGCAAGGAATTCCCTTTCTCCATGCCGGAACAGAGATGGCCCGTACAAAACTGGGCGACCATAATTCGTATAAATCACCCGATTCAATCAATCAGATAGACTGGAACCGAAAAAGCAGGTACAGCAATATTTTCAATTATTTCAGAAAATTAATTGACCTGCGAAAACAGCACCCGGCTTTTCGCATGCGTTCGTCCGACCAGATCAGGCACCATTTTCGCTTCTCGAAACATTACCAACCCGGTGTTGTTGCTTATTCGCTCACCGAACATGCCAACGGCGACGAATGGAAGGAAATCCGACTAATTTTCAACGGTAATAAATCGGAAATCGAATTCCCTTTGCCTGAAAACAAATTGTGGAAAATTGTTGCTCGCGATCAGCAAATCGACAGTTCCGGAATTGAAAATTACTCCGGAAGCCACATAAAAGTTCCTGCAATTTCAATGCTGATGCTGGTGTCGGAATAGTTGGCAGTGTTCAGTAGTAGTAGGCTATTACGGTAGCAGATAAGAAGTTTTTGTTTAGACCATTATCTGATATTTGTTTTTATAACTTTACTTGGTGCTTTTCTGTTGAGATAAATTAAACCAATTTGATTGATAGATTAGCAATTAATAAAAGCAGTTCTTGAAATTATACAAAATGCAATTATATGGC
>DOAQ01000040.1 GCA_003506435.1 Prolixibacteraceae bacterium | reverse complement strand
AAACAAGTTCGGGATGACTCAATTCCAGAGTTTTTGGACAGCCTCTCGGAGCTTTAAGTAACCCGTCTACCTCACCATAAAGCCAGGGCAAATACTCTTGAATGCTGTATATAAAGACGCAAGGGCTGATTCGGAGTATTTTATAATTCCCGTATCCAGATATTCCGGTAACTTACCGGGTTACTGTGATCTTGCAGGATCAGTGCCCCGGGGCCGTGTTTTACGATGGTATATTCCGGAATGCCGATGTATTGTGTTGGGCCGCGCAGTTCGGTGTTGTTTTGCACCAATACGCCATTTTGAAGTACCGTTACCCGTGGTTTGGTGAAGTATGTTCCATCTTCGTTGAAGCGGGGAGCAGTATAAATGATGTCGTAGGTTTGCCATTTGCCCGGGCCTGTGCAAACGTTTACCAGCGGAGCTGTCTGTTTGTAAAGACTTCCGGCCTGTCCGTTGCGGTAGGTGCGATTGTTGAAGTTATCAAGTACCTGCAATTCGTATAATTCCTGAAGAAAGATGCCGCTGTTGCCGCGTCCCTGGCTTTCGCCAACCACTTCTTCGGGTGAGCGCCACTCAACATGCAACTGAAAATCTTCGAATTGGCGCTTGGTTTTAATAACTCCGGCGCCTTTTACTACTGTGGCAACTCCGTTTTCCCATTTCCATCCGGGATTTTCGCCTTTGGCATTGGTCCATTCATAGCCCAGGTCCGTTCCTTCGCCCATCAGTATAATGGCATCGGAGGGAGCATTCATCGGGGTTTCGCCCGGTGTAACAACCGGTACTTCAGGGTCCCAGATTTCGGTCATGGCAGGAACCATTTTGGCTTCTTCTTTCTGTGCTGTTGCTACGGAAACTGTTAATGCAAAAGCAATCGTTAAAAAGGTTTTTGTGTTCATTGTTTTATAAGTCAAGTTGTTTCATTATTGCGTCTATTTTTTCGTCAGCAGCCTGTTCCAGTTGATAATATTCGTCGCGACTGTTCAGTTTTCCTGCAACCTCAAAATAAAATTTAATTTTCGGTTCTGTTCCTGAAGGGCGAACAGAGATTTTCGTGCCGTCTTCAGTGAAAAATTGAAGCACATTAGATGTTATTTTCTGGTTGATTTTGTGTTCTTCCCCGGTCAGGATATTTTTTTCGATGAGGGTTTCGTAATCTTTCACGATTTTCAGTTTCGAGCCACCCAGTTCTTTGGGGGGATTATTCCTGAAATTCACCATCATCTGTTCAATTTCTTCGGCTCCCGATCTTCCGGTGCGTACCACGTATTTCATTTTTTCGCGCGAAAATCCGTATTCAAGATAAATATCCTGCACCATTTCGAACAGCGATTTGCCCTGATCTTTTGCCCATGCAGCAATTTCGGCCATCAGCGCGCACGACGAAACGGCGTCTTTGTCGCGCACAAAATCGGCAGGCATGAACCCGAAACTTTCTTCACCGCCGCCGATGTAGTTTTTCTGTCCTTCGTAATCGCGGATTACCTCGGCAATATATTTAAAACCGGTAAACACATCGAAATATTCAACCTGGTTGCGGCGGGCAATCTCTGCTATCAGTTCGGTAGTGACAATGGTTTTTACAATAAAATCGTTGGCTTTCAACTTACCGCTTTCCTTGCGTTTGCTGATGATATAATAAATAAATACCAGCGCGGTCTGGTTCCCGTTCAGGATCACAAATTCGCCTTTGTCGTTTTTCACGGCAACGCCAATGCGGTCGGCATCGGGGTCGGAAGCCATCACCACGTCGGCGTCAATTTCCTTGCCTTTTGCCATTGCCATTTTCATGGCGGCAGGTTCTTCCGGGTTCGGAGAAATAACGGTCGGAAAATTTCCACTGACTACATCCTGTTCCGGAACATTGTAAATATTGGTGAACCCAAAGGCACGCAGGGCCGCCGGGATTAGTTTTACACCGGTTCCGTGAATGGGCGTGTATACAATTTTTAGGTCTTTCTGCTTCTTGACCACTTCCGGAGAAATAGAAACCGTTTTTACTTTTTCGAGGAATTTGTTGTCCATTTCCGCGCCCATGATGGTGATCAGGCTCTCGTCGCCATTGAACCGGATGTCGGCAGCTTTTACTTTTTGCACTTCGTCGATGATATTCTCGTCGTGCGGCGAAACAATTTGTGAACCGTCGTTCCAGTATGCTTTGTACCCGTTGTACTCCTTCGGATTGTGCGATGCAGTCAGGATAATTCCGCTCTGGCAGCCCAGTTCGCGGATAGCAAACGAGAGTTCCGGGGTCGGCCTCAAATCGTCGAACAGATATACTTTGATGCCGTTGGCGGCAAATATTTTTGCGCTGGTTTCGGAATACAGGCGGCTGTTGTTGCGGCAGTCGTAGCCAATGGCAACTTTAATTTCCGGCAGGTTGACAAATTCTTTTTTCAGGTAATTGCTCAATCCCTGGGTGGCAGCTCCAACAGTATAAATATTCATGCGGTTGGTCCCGGCTCCCATGATGCCGCGCAAACCACCGGTTCCAAATTCGAGGTCTCTGTAAAATGAATCTATTAATTCAGATGGATCATCATTCGCCAACATCCTTTTTACTTCGGCCTGTGTTTCAGCGTCGTATACGTCGGTGAGCCACTCGGCGGCTTTTGCTTTTACCATCTCCAATACATCATTATTTATCATGGCAGTGTTCTTTATTCTGAAAAATATTTGTTCAAACTCTCTTTCCAATGCGGAATTTCGAGGCCAAAAATACGCTTAATTTTCGATTTGTCCATCACGCTATATGCTGGCCGGGGAGTTGCAGATGGATATTCGGCGGTGGTGATGGGAACAACTTTGCATGACAGCCCGGCAGTTTCAACAATAGCAACTGTAAAGTCGTACCAACTGGTAACGCCTTCGTTCGAGTAATGATAAATTCCTGTTTCAAAGGTTTTTTCTCCGGTGGCGACAGATGAAATTATCGTTAAAATTGCGGTCGCCAAATCTGCCGCGTTGGTCGGGCTGCCAACCTGGTCAGCCACAATGCGAAGTTCATCGCGTTCGCGGCCAAGCCGGAGCATGGTTTTTACAAAATTATTGCCGAAAGCTGAATACAGCCATGCAGTGCGGATGATGATGCTTTGCGGGTTATTTTTCATACAAAGAAGCTCGCCTTCGAGTTTGGTCCGTCCGTAGGCCGATTGCGGGTTGACCGACGCATCTTCGGTGTATGGCTGACTGGCTTTTCCGTCGAAAACATAATCGGTGGAAATATGCACTATTTTGCAATTGATTTTTGCCGACTGTTCCGCCAAAATTGAAACGGCAGTAGCATTGATAAGCAGGGCAGTTTCTTCGTCGGATTCGGCTTTGTCGACGGCCGTGTAGGCTGCGCAGTTTACCAGGAAATCAGGTTTGCTTTCTGAAAGAAAAGCGGCCACTTTTCCCGGATTGGTAATGTCCAGTTCTGCCACATCGGTAAACAGAAATTCAAGATTGGAAAATTGTCCGGCTATTTTTTTTATTTCGGAACCGAGTTGCCCGTTTGCCCCGGTGATAAGTAGTTTGGTCATTGTACAGTTGAAAAAAATTATTTGTTTTTTGTATCGTTGGAAAGTTTTTTAATATCATGTTGATGCACTTCCGAATAAGCGTCATGCCGAACTTGTTTCGGCATCTCTTCAAAGATGAGACCCTGAAACAAGTTCAGGGTGACTCACTTCGGAAAGTATAATATTAGCATGACGTCAAACATCTTACTCAAAATAACCAATATCATTTTAATACGAAAAATTCATCTCTGCATCGGCCAGAAACGGCAAAATCATGTCTTTTTCAGAAACAACGGCTTCTGCTTCGCTCAGTTTCCAGTCGATTCCAAATGCCGGGTCGTCGTAACGAATGCCTCGCTCGGAGGCCGGGTTGTAGAAATTGTCGCATTTGTATGAGAAGATAGCGTACTCGCTGAGAACAGAAAACCCGTGGGCAAAGCCTTTCGGGATGTAAAACTGTTTTTTGTTGGCAGCGCTCACTTCCAACCCGTACCATTGCCCGAAAGTGGGTGAGCCTTTGCGCAGGTCGACAGCCACATCGTAAACAGTGCCACGAATGACCCGGATGAGCTTGGTTTGTGAATGCGGCTCCAATTGATAATGTAGTCCACGGATCACCCCGCGGTGCGATTTCGATTCATTATCCTGGACGAAATTTGTTTCCAGTCCGTACTTTTTAAAGTTCGAAGCATTATAGCTTTCGAAAAAATAGCCCCGTTCATCAGCAAAAACGCGGGGTTCAATAATTAGCAAATCCGGTATTGGTGTTTCAATAATCTTCATTCGTATAAAATTAAAACGATAG
The DNA here is from genome assembly GCA_003506435.1 of Prolixibacteraceae bacterium. Lineage (GTDB taxonomy): Bacteria > Bacteroidota > Bacteroidia > Bacteroidales > Prolixibacteraceae > GWE2-42-39. The sequence continues at coordinate 52,250 of DOAQ01000040.1, read as the reverse complement.
AATCTGGTTGTTGGCCAGTTTTATCAGGTATTCTCCGTATTGGTTTTTCTTTAGTTGCTCGGCTAATTTCAGCAGTTGTTCCTGGTCGATGTAGCCTTTTTTGTAAGCAATTTCCTCGATACAGGAAACTTTCAACCCCTGTCGCTGCTCGATGGTGGCAATGAAATTGGAGGCCTGCAATAAACTGTCGTGCGTACCGGTATCGAGCCAGGCAAAACCGCGGCCCAGCAATTTTACATTCAGCCGGTTTTCTTCGAGATAAAGCCGGTTGAGGTCGGTGATTTCCAATTCGCCACGTGCCGAAGGTTTCAGGTTTTTTGCCTTTTCGACCACATCGTTGCTGTAAAAATACAGCCCGGTAACTGCATAATTCGATTTTGGTTTTGCTGGTTTTTCTTCAATCGAAAGTACTTTCCCGTTTTGGTCGAACTCGGCCACCCCATAACGTTCCGGGTCGTTCACATAATAGCCAAACACTACCGCGCCATCTTTCAGGTTTGCCGCTTCGGTTAAAACGGACGAGAAATTATATCCGTAGAAAATATTATCGCCCAAAACCATGCAAACATTGTCGTTGCCGATGAATTTTTCGCCAATGATGAATGCCTGCGCCAACCCGTCGGGCGATGGCTGGATGGCATATTCAAGCTGAATCCCAAGCTGACTTCCGTCACCCAGCAGTTTCTCGTACAATCCGATATCTTCCGGAGTGGAAATTATGAGTATCTCGCGGATACTGGCCAGCATCAGTACTGAAAGCGGATAGTATATCATCGGTTTGTCGTAAACCGGGATAATTTGTTTTGAAATGGCTTTGGTGATCGGGTACAAGCGCGTACCGGAACCTCCTGCAAGTATAATTCCTTTCATTTTTCTGATTTATTTGTTTGCAGATAAATAGTTGTCGAAATATTCAATAGTTTTTACTAACCCTTCGCGAAGCTGGATTTTTGGTTCCCAGCCATCCAGTTTTTCACGTGCCAGCGAAATGTCTGGCTGGCGCTGTGCCGGGTCGTCTTCAGGCAAAGGGAAATAGGCAATTTTTGATTTTGAGCCGGTAATATCCAGAATGGTTTGAGCCAGTTCTAGCATCGTAAATTCATTGGGATTGCCAATATTCACAGGGCCGGTAAAATCGTCGCCGGTGTTCATCATGCGAACCATCCCTTCCAAAAGGTCGCTCACGTACTGAAAACTGCGGGTTTGTGTGCCGTCGCCAAAAATGCTGATGTCTTTTCCCTGCAAAGCCTGCATGATGAAATTGGAAACCACGCGTCCGTCGTCGGGTTCCATTCGTGGGCCGTAGGTATTAAAAATGCGGACAATTTTTATTTTGACATTATTTTGAGCGTGGTAATTTACGAACAGCGATTCGGCGCAGCGTTTCCCTTCGTCGTAACACGAGCGAATGCCGATGGGATTCACATGTCCCCAATAGCTTTCGGGTTGCGGGTGCAGTTCCGGGTCGCCGTACACCTCGCTGGTCGATGCCTGCAAGATTTTTGCTTTTACCCGTTTCGCCAGCCCCAGCATGTTGATGGCACCCATCACCGAGGTTTTAATGGTTTTTATTGGGTTGAACTGGTAATGAACGGGCGACGCAGGACAGGCCAGGTTGTAAATTTCATCAACCTCAATATAATAGGGCATGATTACATCGTGGCGCACCAGTTCAAAATACGGATGGTCGAGCAGGTGGATAATTTTTTCTTTCCGTCCGGTGAAAAAATTATCGAGACAAACTACTTCGCTGCCTTCGTTCAACAGGCGTTCACATAAATGAGAACCTACAAATCCGGCGCCTCCGGTTACCAATATTCGTTTCATATACTTTGTAAATTATCTGTCGTTGTCGTTTTGACTGGTCAAAACTTATGAAAACCACAATAGACACATAGACCACAATAGTTTTAAATTTTTCTTTGTGCCTTCGTATCTTTGCGTTTATTCAATTATCACCGTTTTTCGACCGATACTGTAATAGGTGAACCCTTCTTCTCGCATTTCGTCGGGTTCGTAAATATTTCGTCCGTCGAAAATCAGCTTGTTTTTCAGAAGTTTGCTCAATACACGGAAATTCAACACCCTGAATTCGGGCCATTCGGTTACCAGAATCAAAGCGTCGGCATCAACACAGGCATCGTACTCGTCTTTTGCATAGGCGATTTTATCGCCTATCATGCACTGTGCTTCGTGCATGGCCACCGGGTCGTAGGCCACTACTTCGGCTCCGGCTTTCAGCAACTGGCCGATAATTACCAGCGACGGAGCCTCGCGCATGTCGTCGGTTTTCGGTTTGAAAGCCAGTCCCCATATTGCAAATTTTTTGCCTGCAAGATTGCCGTTGAAATGCTGCATCATTTTTCCAACCAGTACCGATTTTTGACGATTGTTCACGTTTTCAACAGCTTTCAATATTTCCAGCGAATGGCCTTTTTCGTCGCCGGTGCGGATTAGTGCCTGCACGTCTTTCGGGAAACAAGAACCTCCATAACCGGTTCCGGGGTAAATAAAATGATTGCCAATGCGAACGTCGGAGCCAATTCCTTTCCGCACCATGCCCACATCGGCGCCAACCAATTCGCAGAGGTTGGCAATGTCGTTCATGAAACTGATTTTTGTTGCCAGCATCGAGTTGGCGGCATATTTGGTCATTTCCGAAGATGCGATGTCCATGAACAGGATTGGGTGCCCGTTCAGCAAAAACGGTTTGTACAGGCGTTGCATCACTTTCATGGCACGTTCCGAATCGGTCCCCACCACAATGCGGTCGGGTTTTAGAAAGTCGGCCACCGCGCTGCCTTCTTTCAGAAATTCGGGGTTTGAAGCGACGTCAAACGGGATGTCGCAGTTTCGTTTTTTTAGTTCGGCGGCAACTGCTGCTTTTATCTTGTGCGATGTACCAACAGGAACGGTGCTTTTGGTAACTACTACCATGTAATGATCGAGGTGTTTGCCTACTTCACGGGCCACGTTCAGCACATATTTCAGGTCAGCGCTGCCATCTTCACCGGGGGGCGTTCCCACGGCAATGAAAATGGCGTCGGCATCTTGTAAACTGTCAGCAATATTGGTTGTGAACGACAACCGGCCTTTTTCAACATTTTTTTTGTAGATGTCCTCCAGTCCGGGTTCATAAATCGGAATTTTGCCGTTGTTCAGCATGTCGATTTTGCGCTGGTCAATATCTACGCAAGCCACGTCAATTCCTGTCTCTGCAAAGCAAGTTCCTGAAACTAATCCAACGTAACCCGTTCCAACAACTGATATCTTCATAATCGTATATTTCTTATTCGTTTGATAAAGTTAAAAATAAACTTATAAAGCATTCCATTTATTATTTCTGATGGGCGAAAATCCCCTGCGAATGTACGTGTTTTGTTCAGTAAAAACGAAGCAAAGGTTCATGTTTTTTCTATCAGCCGTACAGCGGATCAGGAAAACATGGAAGAATAGGAGGCAATTGAAAACAATTGTTTTCAACCATCTCCAACTGTTTTCAACCGTATTCAACTGTCTTCGTTGCTCTTTTTATGCAGCTTGCTCCGTTTAAAGCTGTATGTGAAATAGATCACAAACCCGCCCAACATCCAGATGATCAGCCGTTCCCATGTTTCGATGGGCAACGCGAGCATTTGGGCGGAGCAGATAATGATTCCGGCCAGCGGAACCCAGGGGACAAACGGCGTTTTGAAAGGCCGGTGGATATCCGGTTTTTTAATCCGCAGCACAATAATTCCTGCGCACACAATGACGAAAGCCAAAAGGGTACCGATTGAAACTAGTTCGCTCAGAATGTTGATGGGCAGAAGCCCTGCAATAATCGCTGCTGCCATGCCTGTTATTATGGTTGTGATATAGGGGGTTTGAAACCGGGGATGTACTTTTGAGAAACTTTTAGGCAACAGGCCGTCTTTGGCCATAGAGAAGAAAATACGCGGTTGTCCCATTAACATTACCAGGATGACCGAACTCAATCCTGCAATCGCACCAATTTTGATCAGCGGACGGAGCCATATTAATGCTTTCCCGGCTTTGTCGATGGCCAGCGCTATCGGGGCGGCGACATTCAGTTCTTTGTAATTGACCATGCCGGTCAGAACGGCTGAAACAGCTACATACAGAACTGTACAAACAATCAGCGAGCCCAATATTCCGATGGGCATGTCTTTTTGCGGATTTTTAGCTTCCTGTGCCGCAGTGGAAATGGCATCGAAGCCAATATAAGCAAAGAAAATCACTCCGGCTCCGGTCAGGATGCCGCTGAACCCAAATTGTCCGAATGTACCGGTATTTTCAGGAATAAACGGAGTCCAGTTTGATGTGTCGATAAATGAAATTCCAAAGCCGATAAACAGCAGGATTACTGCCAGCTTAATAATGACGATGATCCCATTGAACCGGGCCGATTCTTTGATCCCAATCACCAGCAGGATGGTGATCATAGCAATAATAAATACTGCCGGAAAATTGATCAGATTGCCGGTAAAAATCCATCCTTCTCCTTTTATGTGATCGAATGGGGCATGGCAAAGCTGCGGGGGTATGTTTATTCCAAAATCTTTTATGAAACTTACCATGTAACCCGACCAACCTACGGCAACCGTCGATGATGCAAACAAGTATTCCAAAATCAGGTCCCAGCCGATCAGCCATGCAAAAAACTCGCCCAACGTGGCATACGAATACGTGTAGGCGCTACCTGCAATCGGGATCATTGATGCAAATTCGGCATAACACAAACCTGCAAATACACATCCGATGGCTGAAATAAGAAATGAGAGCACCAGGGCCGGCCCGGCATGGTTGGCGGCGGCTGTACCGGTCAAAACAAAAATGCCTGTCCCGATAATAGCACCGATTCCCAAAGCAATCAGGTTCCATGATGTTAATGCTCTTTTCAGGCCTTGTTCCTGAGAATTAGCTTCTTTTAGCAGGGAGTCGATCGACTTGATGCGGAATAAATCTTTGATCATCGCGTGTATTTCATAAGGTAATCTCACAAATATACTTATTCTGATGAAAAAATAATCCGGAAATATTTTGGCAACTTTTCGACCATTTTGATCACGTCTAGTTATAACGAATTACTGCCAGACAAAAATTAAAAGGGATTTGCAAGCAATTAGAATAGTCCAGGCTTTTTATGAAGTTCAAGGTTCAGATTGCCTGCGGCAGAAAGGTAAATCCGAACAGACAGATGCAAATAACCTTCCGTTTGTAAATACGGAAGTATAATTTTGGGATTCCGTATACTTCACAAAATCCGATTTTAGCCTGTCCATATAAGATTTGGGAGCATTGTCCCCAATTGAATTCAGCAACTCCTGGTACAGATATAATTTGTACCGAAAATCATCGAAAACGCGATTAGAATGGTATTCATCCATCGAAATATAATAATCGAGCCACTGTTTTAGGTTGGATAAAACAGCCTGTGTGTACACTTTGCCATCTTCCGTTTTTCCTGAGTCGAAATACAAACCGGCCATTTCTACTGCCGGATAATCAACCGGCCAATGACTAAATGAAATCGTTTTACGGCTTTTTTTCAGCACTTCGAAAGCTTTCTCCGGCTGATTCTCTTCAACCAGTTTTTCTGCCAGCCGGAAAAATGAGTTTCGCACCTGCATACTTGCCAGTAACCTCCGGTGATGCCAGTCGAGATACACCGATTCGTCCTGAAGACAATTCCATGTGCATTTTTTCATTAAAATACTATATGTCATGTCTGAATTCAATTGCCCCATGTCTAACATGCCTTTGCCTTCATAAAAAACGGCAGTCAGCTTGTAAACCAGTCCATCGTATTGCATATAATTCTGAAGCCCGTATTGCTCCGGATCGGCCCAAGAAGAAAAACAAATCGGTCTTTGTCCCCAGTTATTTGCAATGATATCCCACAAAGCGATGTCGCCTTTGGTTAGCCCGTTTTTTTCAAATTTTATGCTGATTGCCTTGCCATCCGGCGATTGCAGGCAAACTTTATCAGTCGGAATGTAATCAATCCTTTTCGAATCGCGGGTTTCCAGTTTGGTTTTGGCCGAGTCGCTGGCAACAAAACCCAGTATCGCACCGAGCTGTTGCTCTGTTTTCAGTTTGGGCATTACGTACAAATAATCAATTTCACCCGACTGGTATTTCCTCAACGGAATGATGAATTTCAGCGCTTCGTTATCGTAAATTTTCCGCTGCAACTGTTCGATGTACCAACCCGCATTCAAATAAGGCATCACTACAATACGCACATCTTTCCGGATACCTTCTACTTCCTGGCAATACCAGAGCGGATAGGTATCATTATCGGCATGAGTAAATAAAATTGCATTGGGTTCGCACGATTCAAGATAATTGCGTGCCAGATCACGTGCAGTGTACCGTCCCGAACGGTCATGATCATCGTAATTCTGACTGATCAGAATAATTGGCCCGGCCAGCAACCCAATCGTTGCAGAAATAATTATTGCCCGTTTCGCTCCCGAAAGCTGCTGTAACTTATCGAAAATCGCAAGCACACCCATTCCCATCCAAATGCAAAACACATAAAACGAACCGACATAAACATAGTCCCTTTCGCGTGGAGTAACGGGTATTTCGTTCAGGTAAATTACCAAACCAACACTCATCAGCAGAAATAGCAACAACATTCCGAAGAATTGTTTCATATCGGTTTTATAGTGAAACACCATCCCTATTAATCCGAGCAACAGCGGGAGGAAAAAATACGCGTTGCGCCCTTTGTTATTTTTCATCTCGTCGGGCAAATTTTTCTGTGACCCCAATCGCCACGCATCGATAAACGGAATTCCCGATTGCCAGTTGCCGTGCGTCAGTTCACCAAATCCCTGCACATCGTTCTGCCGACCTGCAAAATTCCACATGAAATAGCGGAAATACATATGCCCCAACTGGTAATTCATGAAAAATGCCAGATTTTCTCCAAAAGTAGGGATCGTTGTTTGCACCGTTTCCCCGCTGTAATTTTTTGCCGAAACCTTCCTCCCTTGCAGTTTCACCCACTGCCGGTAGGCTTTCAGGTGTTCCGGTTCGTTGCTGTGCATACGAGGGAAAAATCCGGTCGTGTTGTGATCGTAATATACCGTCGGATTCAATTCCGAAGGAATATATTTCCCATCGACATATTTATGGGTCGACCGTTCTTTTATACCGGTCACCGTTGAGCCGAATGAAGGGCCATAAAGAATAGGACGTGAACCATATTGCTCGCGGTTCAGGTAATAAAGCAAATCGAATGTAGTTTCCGGGTTTCCCTGATCAACCGGAGGATTGGCCGATGAACGAATCATGGTAGCAGTGTACGATGAGTAGCCAATCATCAGAAAAACAACACACAGCAGGGCCAGATTCAATTTCTGAAGATTCTTTTTTATACTGAAAATCAATCCGCCTGCCAACAGAGCGGAAATCAACACCATATAGATGATCAGTCCCGAATTGACCGGCAATCCCAGGCTGTTCACACAAAGCAGTTCCAGCCCTTTCGATAAATCGAGAATGCCCGGAATAAAAATTTTCATCAGGAATAAAATTCCTGCTCCGGAGACTGCAATAGCCAGTAATAAACTTTTAGCCGAATAATTATATTTTTTGAAATAGTAGATCAGTGCGGCCGTCGGGATCACCAATAAATTCAGCAAATGAACCCCGATTGAAAGACCGATCAGGAAAAATATAAGAATGATCCAGCGGTTGGCATACAGACCACCAGCCTCACGTTCCCATTTGGTAGCCGCCCACAAAATAGCTGCCGAAAACAGCGACGACAAAGCATATACTTCAGCCTCAACGGCAGAAAACCAAAATGAATCAGTAAATGCATACCCCAGTGAGCCAACTCCTGCGGCCATCAGAACCAAAAGATCAGGATATTTCCGGCCCGGAATTTTCCGAATCAGCCAACTGATCGTCCAAAACAGGAACAGAACCGTTGCAGCCGACGAAACGGCCGACACCATATTGATTGCAAACGCAGCATGTTCCCGATTTCCGAAGCTAAACAGCGAAAAAATACGGCCGAGCAACATAAAAAAAGGGTTTCCGGGCGAATGGTTAATTTCCAGTTTGTATGCCGAGACCAGAAATTCGCCACAATCCCACAAACTGAGAGTGGGTTCAAGTGTCAGAGTGTAAACCAGTAAGGAAATGGCAAAAACCAACCAACCTGCAAGGGTATTCTTTTTTGAAAAGTGCATGCTTACTTTTTAATCGTACCTTCAATAGTACACCCAAAGATTGAAAGGTTCATGAATATGAAGAAAAAATCAGTATTTCAGAAAATCTTCCCGCATGGGACTGAAAACGTCAATCAGCATACCAGCTTCGAGGCAAACAACCCCATGAATTTTGTTTGGTTCAACATAAAAGCCATCTCCGGTTTCGATAATTTTTGTTTCATCGCCAATGCTAAGTTCAAATTTACCGGCAGCAACAAAGGTAGTCTGAACATGAGGATGCTGGTGTTTATACCCAACAGCGCCCTGCTCAAATTTCACTTTCACCATCATGATGGTTTTATCGTAGCCAAAAATCTGACGCGAAACTCCCCCACCAACATCTTCCCAGTCAACCTCTTTTTCAAGCAATATTTCTTTACTTTTTTTCTCCATGATTTTTTTATTTTTCAGTGCAAAAATAAAAAGAAGAAAAGCTGGTTACCCGAACTTTTCTTCTTTTTAGATTTCTGAATATTGAATTCAGTGATTATAAACCTTAGTCCATCTCTATCTTTTTAAATTTCGGCACCAATAAGTGCATAACCCCCCAGGCAATCAGGTATGCCAGAGCACAGAAAGCAAATACAATTGTATACGCTGTAGTCATGTTCGCCTGGACAACAGGAGCCTGAATTGATTTTAGCAGTTCAAACGATGCAGGGTCAATTGACTGAATCTGTGTCATAACTTCTGACGGAAGGCCTCCCAGTTCAACCTTATCAAGATTGATAACATCTCCGTGTTTATTGACCAGTTCCATTGACCTGATTTTTGAGATGAAATCGCCCAGGTTGGCAGCCTGTCCTTCGATCCAGGATTTTGCAATACCTGCATGACGATAACCGTCGAATAACCATCCTGCGCTTTTATTGACCACAATCCCTCCGATTCCTCCGGCCATTCCGCCAATTCCGGTTACACTGGCAACAGCTTTGCCCGGAAACATATCCGAAACAGTTGTAAAAATATTGGCAGACCAAGCCTGATGTGCAGCCGTTCCGATTCCAATAATGCAAACAGGCAACCAATAACTGTAAACTCCCAAATATTGGGCACTCAAAACGATTAATGGGAAAAGAGCGATGGTTAACATAGCTTTCATCCGTGCAGAATACGGTTCGTAACCTTTATTGATAAAGTACATCGGGAACCAGCCCCCTCCAATACTACCTATGGATGACATCATGTAAAGAACAGCCAGAGGGAAAGCCACATCCATTCCAGTCATACCATATTGCGCCTTCAAATAAGCAGGAAGCCAAAACAGGAAGAACCACCAGACGCCATCGGTCATAAACTTTCCAAAGCTGAAAGCCCATGTCTGTCGGTATTTAAGAAGTTTAAACCACGATATTTTTTCACCCTTTGCATTTTTGGCGCTGTTAGTCGTTTTTTCCCTGTCAGCATCGGCATTAATATATGCAAGTTCAGCTTCACCCACACGTTTGCTGTGAAATGGCGATTCGTAAAGCCAAAACCAGAAAATCAACCACAGGAAGCCAATTCCCCCGATAATAATGAAGGCCCATTCCCATCCTAAATGATCGGCAATCCACGGCACCGTGAGCGGCGCAAGTATTGCCCCAACATTCGACCCGGAGTTAAATATTCCCGTTGCCAACGCTCTTTCCTTCTTTGGAAACCATTCTGCTGTTGTTTTTATCGCTGCGGGAAAGTTGCCTGACTCGCCAAAGCCAAGAACACCACGGGCAATCATAAAACCTCCCGTACCTTTAGCCAAAGCATGAACCATTGCTCCTACCGACCAAATAATAAGAGCCCAGGCATACCCCAGTTTAGTTCCAAGCCAGTCGATCAAACGTCCGGCAAAAAGCATCGAAATAGCATATACGAACTGAAAAACAGAAACAATGTTGGCATAATCGGAATCGCTCCAGTTAAACTGTACTTCCAATCGATCTTTCAACAAGCTGAGAACCTGCCGGTCTAAATAGTTTACAGTTGTCGCAAAAAATACCAGGGCACAAATAGTCCACCTATATTTTCCGATTTGTTGATTAATTTGATTCATTCATTCTAGTTTTATGGTTTATTGTTTGAGTTGAGTTTGAGTTGAGTTTGAGTTTTATCTTATTTTCTTAACTATTTCGAGCGCCTCCCTGCATTTTTCGGTAATGAAAGTCCAGTTTTTACTTGCCAGCACATCTTTCGGGAACAATTGCGACCCCATTCCCACACAATGAACACCAGCTCCAAACCAGATTTTCAGGCTGGCTTCGGTTGGCTCAACACCGCCGGTCGGCATAATACTAGCGTATGGCATCGGGCCCAAAACACCTTTCACAAAATCGGGGCCTCCAACGGACGAACCCGGGAAAATTTTTACCACTTCGCAACCTAATTCATGAGCACGGCCAATCTCGGTTACCGAACCGCAACCAGGGCTCCACGCCACTTTGCGTTTGTTGCACACTTTTGCCATTCCCTCGTCAATCAAAGGAGAAACGATAAAATTAGAACCGAGTGCGATGTACATAGCTGTAGTTCCTTCATCAACGATTGAACCCACTCCCATGATCATTTCCGGGCATTCTTTTATCGCCCATTTATTTAATTCAGCAAAAACAAGCGATGCAAAGTCGCCCCGGTTGGTGAATTCAAATACGCGGATTCCTCCGTCGTAACAGGCTTTCACAACCGACTTGCAAACCTCAACATCTCCGTGATAGAAAACAGGGACAATGCCTGTTTCCTTCATCTTAACTGCTACTTCTATTCTGGTAAATCGTGCCATAAGTTAGCCCCTCTAACTCCCCCTGAGGGGGAGAACTGGCGGGACAACCAGTTTTTAATATTTTAATTTCATTATCTAAAAATTCTTCCTTTGGAAGATTTTGGAAGGCTTATATCTTGCCTCCAGTCAGTTTCGTATTGAAGAACTGCATCTGCTTTTTCCTTCTCCCCTCCAGCGGAGGGGTTGGAGAGGCCTTTTTACCGGGCGACCCGTCCCGAAGCGTCGCCGCCCATCAGTTTTTCTACTTCATCAACGGTTACCTGGTTGTAGTCGCCATAAATGGTATGTTTCAAACAAGATGCAGCAACAGCAAAGTTCAGTGCTTTTTGGTCATTCCCGGTATACGTAAGCAAACCGTAAATTAAACCGCCCATGAACGAATCGCCACCGCCTACACGGTCAACAATATGCGTAATCTGGTACGTTGGCGATTCATATAATTTTGCGCCATCCCAAAGTACACCTGCCCACGAATTGTGGTTAGCATTCACCGATCCACGCAAGGTAGTAATTACTTTTTTACATCGTGGAAAACGGGCCATAATTTGTTTTGAAACCGATTCATAAGCAGCCGCTTCAACATGTCCGCCGGTTACATCAACTCCTTCCGGCTTGATTCCAAGAACCATTTCAGCATCTTCCTCATTGCCTAAAACAACATCTGTTCCGGCAACCAGTTCAGGCATTACTTCACCTGCTTTTTTCCCGTATTTCCAAAGGTTTTTACGATAATTCAAATCGCACGAAACAGTGATTCCTTTTTCATTGGCTTTTTTAATTGCTTCGAGGCAAACATCGGCAGCCCCCTGCGAAATGGCAGGTGTGATGCCGGTCCAGTGAAACCAGCCAGCACCTTCAAAAACTTTATCCCAATCAATCATTCCGGATTTAATTTCAGCGATTGCCGAATGAGCGCGGTCGTAAACCACTTTACTGCCACGGCTTACAGCGCCTGTTTCGAGAAAATAAATTCCCAGACGGTCGCCGCCCCAAACAATGTTTCCGGTACCCACATCGTATTTGCGTAGATCCATCTGGCACGAAAGACCAATGTCATTTTTTGGCAAACGGCTTACAAAATCAACCGGAATACCATAGTTCGCCAACGAAACAGCGACATTGGCTTCACCGCCCCCGAAGGTAGCAGAGAATGTATTACTTTGCGAAAACCGCAAATAATCGGGTGTTGCCAGTCGCAACATGATTTCTCCAAATGTTATAACTTTTTTGCTCATTTTTTCAAAATTAAATATTTTTGCGCAATCGATTGCAAAAATATAAATCTATTTTAATCTCACAATATCCTATGAATTTTTTAGCTTAATAAATGACTAAAAATTAAAAAAGTTTTTCGCGTTGTTGAACGAAATATTTTCAACCATATTCCCTAATAACTCCATATCAGCAGGTATTTCCCCGTTTTCAACATCGTTTCCCAAAAGGTTGCAAAGCGTCCGACGGAAATATTCATGCCGGGTGTACGAAAGGAAACTCCGGGAGTCGGTCAGCATTCCAACAAAACGGCTCAGCAAACCAAGATTTGAAAGATCATTCATCTGTTTTTCCATGCCATCTTTCTGATCGAGGAACCACCAGCCCGACCCGTACTGAATTTTCCCAGGAACCGAACCATCCTGAAAGTTGCCCAGCATGGTTGCATACAACTCATTATCTCTCGGGTTCAGGTTGTACAAAATGGTTTTACACAATTTGTTTTCCTGATCCAGGTGATCGAGTAATCTGGCCAGCGGTTCAGCAACCGGCTTGTCGCCAATGGAATCAAAACCGGTATCGGGTCCCAATTGACGGAACAGACGGGTATTGTTATTACGTTGTGCTCCAATGTGAAACTGTTGCGTCCATCCGCGTGAATGGTCCATAATTCCGAATTCATACAACATGCACGACTTGAATTTCAGAATCTCGAACTCTGTCAGCTTATTTCCGCCACGTATCTTTTTGAAAATCGCCTTAATTTCTTCTTCAGTATATTCTTCGGCAAAAGCAGTGTCCAAACCATGATCCGACAAACGGCATCCATTATCGTGAAAATATTGATGGCGAACGTCCAGCGCTTTTATCAAATCGCCGAAATTACTGATATTGATTTCAGCCGCTTTGGCCAGTTTGTCCATGTAATCGTTGAAAGATTTCGGGTCTTCCACCATCATGGCTTTGTCGGGACGCCAGGCAGGCAACACGGCAACTTCAAAACCGTCGGCTTTTATTTTCTGATGGTATTCCAACGTGTCAATTGGATCGTCGGTCGTACATATTGTATGTACATTGGCCATGCGAATAATATTCCGACAACTGTATTCCGGAGTATTCAGTTTCTCGTTGCAGACATCGTATATTTTCCGGGCATTTTTCGGACTTAAAACTTCATCAATTCCGAAGAATTTTTTCAGTTCCAGATGAGTCCAGTGATACAACGGGTTTCGTAAAGTATATGGAACAGTTTCGGCCCACTTTTCGAATTTCTCCCAATCGCTCGCATTACCGGTACAGAAACGTTCGTCGATGCCGTTGGTGCGCATGGCACGCCATTTATAATGATCGCCTGCGAGCCAGATTTCAGTAATGGTTTTAAATCTGCGATCGTCAGCAATATCTTTCGGATTGATGTGACAGTGGTAGTCGAAAATCGGCATTTTTGCCGCGTGGTTGTGATATAATTTTTGAGCAGTCTCTGTTTTTAGCAGAAAATTCTCATCCATAAATTTTTTCATCCCGATCTATGTGATTTTTTATTTTTACAGATTAAAAAGCCTCTTCAAGTGGCGATCATAGATATTTTCCTCGACGCAACCACCAACAATCTCAGCGTATTTTTCAAGCAAACCGGTGTATTTTTCGCCCATTTCAGCAGCCACTTTATAACCCACATGGATCAATTGGCGGAAGTTTGAGTTGTAATCTGGGTGACCGGGAATATGGCGTAGGGTGTTGGCAAATTTCTCACTGTTCCAACCGGCAACTTCTTTTACCGAAGGAAGTTTAGCATCGTCGATATCGATCACATCGGCATACGGAGCGCACAATTCTTCTTTACGGCCAAGCGCAGCAGTATAGATATGTTTGGCGGCTTCCAGCGCTTCGCCACCGGCAACGGCAAGACCAATCACTTCTTCGAGCCAGGTTGTTCCGGCCGTTTTCACATGCAGACCTTTATCATATTTTTTAATGATTTCGGCCATAACCGGGTAAATGGTGAACTTATCGCTCCCCGAGTGAACGCTCAGTTTCAGGTTTTCAGGAAGACCAAAATTTTTCACTGCATAGTCGATTACCAGCACATCCTGCTCAAATTCTTTGGCAAACTGTGCGACATCGCCAACATAATCAACTCCTTTATTGAACCGTCCGGTAAATTTTGGAGCGATGGTTTGTGCCGGAATTTTTTCGTCGGCAATCATTTTCAAGATGAAAAACATATCGACCGGCGTTTGCGGCGCTTCCACCTCGTCCATCGAAACCTCGGTAATAAAATTATTCTTTCCTTTTACCGATTCGATATGGCGGTAAATTTTCCCGGCTTCCTTGATTGCAGCCAGATACTTTCCGGCAACATTATTTAAAATCTCATCCGAAATAATGATTGGAGCTTCAATTCCGGGAATTGAAACTTTAGCGCCCAATTTCTTGCACGAAGCCACAAAAGCAGCGACATCAGCAACTTCCGAAGGATTTCCGATGTATGCAGCAACATCAAGCGTAAAAAAGTTGGAATAAGCGATAAAACGGTCAACATTCGTCAGGTTGATATGATCGGCGTCGACGTAATATCCACCGGTCCAGCCGAGAGCTTTAACAGCAGCATCGGCTTCTTTCCGGGTTTCAACAGGTTCTGAATGAACAATGTTGTGCTCGCGGTTCGACTTGTTCCAAACCGGAGTAACTTCTATACCTTTTGCATTGGCTTTCATCAATGCTCTCAACTGGGCTTCTCCTTCGTGACTGAAACGGTCGCCCACGCCAAAACTATATTTTCCGAGTTCCATATTTTAATTTGATTTACAGATACTAAACTAAAACCAATGCACACTTCCTCAATCTCCGTGTACGAACACGAAAATAGGTATATATTTCATTACTCCAAAAGATAAAAAGCTGTTGTACATCAAGTTTTCAATATTGACACAAACAACAGCTTCTTTATATATCTATCAAACAGTGTTTTATTTTAGAAAAATCATTCGAAAAATAATACAGAACTGAAATCGAATAGAGCAGGAATCAATATACCCCTGTCCATTCATAAAACTCAAAAAGTTATATCTCAACTGAGTATTTCTTCCCGGCCTGCGTATCTAAAACGATTTCCTTGCCATGATACCTGACCGTACACGAATTCCCTGTTTTTGAGAAAACTTCAAGATTTATCAATTTCCCGGCCTTCCATTTCATATTTATTTCAAATCCGCCACGGGCACAAATACCGCTGATTTCGCCGGTTGACAATGCTTTTGGCAGAGCAGGAAGAATGTCGAGAATGAAATTCCCGTTTTTATCTTTCAGATGCGATTGCAAAAGCATTTCAGTAATTCCTGAAGTTGCCCCAAAATTTCCGTCAATCTGGAACGGTGGATGGGCATCGAAAAGATTGGGATACAAGCCGCCTTTGTTGGTATAATCAATCGGATTGTTTCCCGCCGGAACCATCAGGTTTTTCAGTAAAAGGAATGAATGGTCGCCGTCAAGCAAACGAGCCCAGAAGTTTATTTTCCATGCACGCGACCAGCCGGTACCGCCATCGCCGCGATGCGAAAGAGTTACCTTACACGCTTCAGCCAGTTCGGGTGTGGTGGTCGGATGGATTTCTTTTCCTGGATGCAGACCCCACAAATGAGAGACATGGCGATGTTCGTTGGCCGGATCATCAACATCTTCCAGCCACTCCTGCAACTGCCCGTGTTTACCGATTTGGTTCGGGGCAATGCGCGCTTTTGTTTCAGCAAGAAGTTTGGCAAAATCAGTATCAACCCCCAACACGTTGGCCGCTTCAATCGTGTTTTCAAAAAGTTCGCGAATAATCTGGTGGTCCATTGTTGGCCCCATAACCAAGCCTCGCTGCTCGGGGCTATTGCTTGGCCCGCTGATCAGCCATTCAGGATGATTGGGATCGGGTACCAGATAGCCAACAAAAAAACGGGATGCTTCGCGCAAAACCGGATAGGCCTGTTCCTTCAAAAATTGCTGATCGCCGGTAAACTGGTAATGCCACCATAAATGCTGACTCAACCATGCACCACCGGTTACCCAGATGCCATGATTGGAATTATTAATGGGAGCAGCTCCGCGCCACAAATCCGTATTGTGATGGGCTACCCAGCCATCCAAATTATAATGCTCGCGAGCCGTCGGCTTTCCGGTAACAACCAGTTCCTGAACCATTTTCATCAACGGCTCGGCACAGTCGGATAAATTGGTCAGTTCGGCCGGCCAATAATTCATTTCAGTATTAATATTTATGGTGTACTTGCTGTCCCACGGTGGCTGCATCTGGTCGTTCCATATTCCCTGAAGATTGGCAGGCTGTGTTCCTGTCCGCGATGATGAAATTAATAAATAGCGGCCATATTGATATAACAGCGCCACCAGTGCCGGATCTTCATCCTGATAAAATGAGTTTAACCGCTCGTTGGTCGGCCGGGCGGCCAACTCCGAAGTTCCAAAATCAATTTTTAAGCGGTTGAAAAGCGATTGATAATCGGCAACATGCGATTTCTTCAATTGCCTGTACGATTTACCGTTCAGTTCAGCTAGATATTTCTCATTGCGTACCGAAGGATCAGCGCTGATATCTGCATAATTCACAAAGCTGGTGGCAGCCGAAAGCGCCAAAGTTACTTCGGAAGCGCCGTCGATAATCAGGGTAGAATCGTTTACCGAAAGATTTCCGTCGTTTTCAAGCACTGTCAGCCGGGATTCAAAAGTTAGCAGGCTTTCAGGATACGGCTTTCCTATACGATCAAGTTCTTTTGGATAGTTGTTCGCCTTTCCTTTTAAAATAACCATATTGTTTTCAACAATCACAGACGAAGAGATGTGCGGTGAATTTAGTCCGCCGGAAAATGAAAGTTTTCCTTTTTCTGAAGATTTCAAATGAATAATAATTGCCTGTCCTGGCGCCGAAGAAAAAACTTCGCGTTCGAAATGTACGCCGTCAACGTCGTACAAAACACTTGCAATGGCATTGTCGAGACTCAGGCTTCGGCGATAATTTACCGGTGTTCCGTGACCCGGAAAATTCAACAAAATATTTCCGAAGGGCATATAACACATCTGTCCGAATGGCTGTGACATAAAATGTCCATTGGCAAATTCATGCGCCTCATCCTGTTTGCCTGCCCAAAGCATTTGCCTGATTGTGTCGAGATATTGATAAGCCCCCGGGGTTGTATAGTCGTGCGGTTGCCCTGCCCAAAGGGTTTCTTCATTAAACTGGATTATTTCCTGCTCTGTCTTTCCGTAAATCATTGCGCCAAGCCGTCCATTTCCAACAGGAAGCGCTCCGTTCCATTCCATTGCAGGCTGATTATACCAAAGTTGAAAAGAACCTGTTTCCACTTCAGAACAGGAGACGAGCGACAGAATTGAAAATATTACCAATAGTTTTTTCATAGTTGGTTTATTTAAATTTCGGAGACCCAATTGCTTTTAATGCAACTGAGTTGATAAAAATAGCATTTACCACTACTTAAAAATGAATAAAAATTCCATTTTCAAGCAGCGAAGTTCTGCAAAATACATTTTTATACTGAAAAGCAGTTACAGCTATTAAAAAATTTTGATTGGATATTTTCTTTTATTCAGACTTATTTATAAAAAAAAATCCGCTATTACGGATTCCGTTTTTGGGAAAATTCAAGTGAAGATATTTTTACAGGAACTCCTCCGATTATATTATTTCTGATCCGAAGCCAGTTTCATTTTTTTAAACTGAAGTTCCTTTTTTGCTTTTGCCTGCTCCATTTTATCAAAAGTCTGGGCACAGGAAACCCCTTTTTGCTTCAGGTATTTATTTCCCCCAATGTGAGTATTAGGAAATTGGCCTCCTTTTTTCAGTAAAATACTAATTGCCAATCCGAACAAAGCCAGAGTAACAAGCACTATTGCCAATAATATCACTTTAATAATTGTCATTTTCTCTATCCCGAATTTTCATACAAAAGTATATGAAATAACAACTACTCAAAATAAATGAGTAATTTTAAGCTTCAGCATTAATAAAAAAAAACACTTACTATGGAAGGACATTTACGTACAGTTGCCTCGTTGCACATCGCTTTGAGTATTCTGGGTTTTTTGCTTGCAATCGTCTTGTATTCAATATTAAGCCTTATCGGCAATTTTGTTGAGGACCAGAACGCCGAATTTATTTTAACGATAATTGCCAATGTACTGGCAATATTTCTGTTTATTCTTGCAATCCCCGGTTTAATCGGAGGCATCGGGCTTCTTAAATACAAAGAATGGGCCCGGATTCTGATCCTGATTGTATCTGCCCTAAAACTTTTAAGTTTTCCGATTGGCACTGCAATTGGCGTTTATTCCATCTGGGTACTTGTTCAGAAAGAAACAACCGATTTGTTTGCGATCACAAACGGACAGAATCAAAATCAATAACACAAAATATTTTTTGGCTCAACGATCAGTACATATCATTGTGACAGGAAGGGTACAGGGGGTAGGATACCGCTGGTTTGTGACGCAAAAAGCTGCCGATTATAAAATAACCGGATGGGTACGGAATTTACCGGATCAGAATATTGAAATTGTTGCACACGGCACAAAACCCGACATGGAAGTATTTATCGACTGGGTGAAAATTGGTCCAACCCGGGCCCGTGTGCTATCGGTTTCAGTCAGCGATTTTGTTACAGAAAGTATTCCTGATTCATTCTCCGTCAGATAAAAAATCATTTATGAACGACAAAAAATCATTTCACATGCCGGTTTCCGATTTCAGGGAACAGGGGAAAAAAATGGTCGACTGGATAGCCGACTATCTTGAAAACGTTGAAAATTACCCGGTTCTATCGCAGGTAAAACCGGGAGAAATCCGGGCGCAGTTACCGGCATCGGCACCAACAGAAGGCGAATCATTTGATGCGATGATGAAAGACGTGAACAAAATTATTATGCCGGGAATAACCCACTGGCAATCGCCTGATTTTTTTGCATTTTTCCCATCCAACAACTCTGCGCCTTCCATTTTGGGCGAAATGCTTGCTTCCGGCTTGGGCGTGCAGGGAATGTTGTGGGCAACCAGTCCGGCTGCTACCGAACTCGAAACCCATGTTCTCGACTGGGTGGCCGACATGCTTTCGCTTCCTGCACAATTTAAATCGACGGGAACAGGCGGCGGTGTTATTCAGGATACTGCATCAACCGGAACATTAACTGCAATACTGGCAGCCCGCGAGAAAAAAAACAGATTTATGTCGAATGATAAAGGGGTGAAAAATGGCATGGTGGCTTATGTTTCATCGCAGACCCACTCGTCGGCTGAAAAAGCAATAAAGATTGTAGGAATCGGTAAAAATAACCTGCGTAAAATCGAGGTTGATGAAACTTTTGCCATGAAACCCGACGCACTTGAAAAGCAAATAAAAACCGATCTGGACAACGGACTGGTTCCGTTTTTTGTTT
Source organism: Prolixibacteraceae bacterium (assembly GCA_003506435.1). Taxonomy (GTDB): domain Bacteria; phylum Bacteroidota; class Bacteroidia; order Bacteroidales; family Prolixibacteraceae; genus GWE2-42-39. The sequence goes on along the minus strand of DOAQ01000040.1, from coordinate 32,603 downwards.
GTGCCTCAGTAGGAACGACTTCGTCGAATGCTATCGACCCGGTTTTTTCAATCGGAGAAATCTGTAAAAAATATGATCTGTGGCTGCACATTGATGCGGCAATGGCAGGGACTGCGGCTATCTGCCCGGAATTCCGTCCACTGCTAAATGGCATTGAGTTAGCCGACAGTTTCCTGTTTAACCCGCATAAATGGATGTTCACGAATTTCGATTGCGACTGTTTTTTTGTTGCCGACCGCACTATTTTAATCAACACGCTGAGTATTCTTCCTGAATATCTGAAAAACAAAGCGACCGAATCAGGCGCAGTTTTCGATTACCGTGACTGGCATGTCCAGTTGGGCCGGAAATTCCGCGCTCTGAAATTGTGGTTTGTCATCCGTCACTACGGAGTCGAGGGCTTGCAATTTCATATCCGGAAACATGTTGAGATGGCACAAACATTTGCCCGGTGGGTTGATGAATCGAATGATTTTATTTTACTGAACCAGCCGCCGTTAAACTTGGTTTGCTTCTACCATAAAAACGGTAACGAGTTCAACAAAAAACTGATGGACACGATCAATCAGGAAGGAAAATTGTTTTTCTCGCACACTGTTCTGGATGAGCGTTTTGTACTTCGGATGTGCATCGGGCAAACCAATACCGACTGGCGCCACATCGAGACAGCGTGGACAATTATCAGGGAAACGGCTAAAAAACTTTCGGAAAGTTGAAAAACAATTATTCTTTTGCTTTTGCCACAAAATACTGAACAACCATTTTTATGGCCATAATAATGCAAAAGATACCGAACAACACAAACAGACTGCCGAGGATGGTTGCAATCCACTGGCTCGTCGATTCGGGAAGCGCTTCTGCAAGTTTTCTGGAAACGGAATAATTGGTAGCTGAAACCGGTTTGCCTTCGGGGGCTGTTTGTGAGGCCCATACGATTAAAGCACCGACAGCGGTCATTGCAAATCCTATTCCGGTCATTAAATTAAAGCCGCCAGAATCGAATTTTACGGGGTATTTGCGCTGTTGTCGTTTGGTTGTCGGTTTTCCATCATCCGCATTGCTTTTTGTACCTGAAGTACGGGTTTTGGTTTTTTGATTTGATGTCATTTTGGTTTTTATTGGATTTGTGAATCTTTATATTAAAATTACTCCAAATTCAACTCATTTTCAATAAGTTATTTACTTTTTGCATAAACAAATCGTTTTGTATTGGCTTACTAATATAATCGTCGCAACCAGCGTTCAAGGCATTTTGTTTATCATTCTCCGATGCGTAAGCCGTTTGAGCAATTATTTTTAATTTAGGTTTTTGTTCCTTTATTTTTCGGGTAATCTCATAGCCATCAATGTCAGGCAAACGAATATCCATCAATACCAGATCGAAATCATTATTCAATGCCTGATCAAGCGCTTTTTTTCCATTTTCGGCATGAATAATAATATGATCTGTTCCCCGGAACAATTGTTTTAGGTAGACGAAATTATAATGATCATCTTCCACTATAAGTATTTTTTTTCGTACATGCTCCTCCGAAGTCGGGATATGATCGGATAAACCCAATCTTTTTTCTTTTTTCTGACATTTGCTAAAAGGAACCGAGAAATGAAAAACAGTTCCTTTGCCGGGTTCCGACTCCATGTGTATACTGCCATGCAGTGCATCCAACAACCCTTTCACAATAGCCAGCCCCAGCCCGGTTCCTCCGTACAATCTGGAAGTCATTGAATCAGCTTGTGCAAACCGATTAAAAATAAACGACTGTTTTTCCTTCGGAATGCCAATACCGGTATCCGAAACGTAGAAATGGAGCTGGTTATGACCGTAAATACCGCATCCTATTTCAATTTTTCCTTTTTCAGTAAATTTAAACGCATTACCGACCATGTTAATTAAAATCTGCTTAATTTTTCCCTGATCAATAATAACTATTTGATCCTCGGGAAAATCGCATTTCAAACTAAAAAGAATATGTTCCTTTTTTAATCGCTTTTGATATTCCCTTAAAAACAAATCAATTTCTGAAATCCACTTATTCAAATTACACTCTTCCTTATGGATCGATAAATGGCCGGACTCAATCCGGGCGATATCCAGAATTTCATCGATAATCCCAAGCAAGTCGGTACATCGCTGGCTGATAATTCCCGTGTAATATTCCAATTGTGGTTTATCGTCAAAAGAATCGGGCAGAATTTCGGAGAAGCCCATAATTGCATTCATTGGAGTGCGTATTTCGTGACTCATATTTTGCAAAAATGCCGTTTTAAGTTTATCGCTCTCTTCAGCTTTCTCTTTTGCAAGCAACAATTCGTTTTGTGCATTTTTCCACTCCGTAATATCTGTAATAATCGCTCCAAGCAACGGTCGTGATTCCGGAATATCAATCCTGAATTTTTGAGTCTGATAAATATGAGAAACACCGTTCCTGTCATTCCATACTTCTTCGTATGAAACATGTCCTTTTTCTAATACTTGGTTATCCTTAGACACCATTAAATCAGCTACATCCTTTTGAAATATCTCATGTGGTTTTTTTCCCATCCAATCTTCAACAGGAAATACCTCATGAAATTTTTCGTTTGCAAATACTGGCCGTAACTGGTCATCTTTAATTAAAATCATTGCAGGAATAAAGCTCATAAAAGCCGACAGCCGTGCCTCACTCTGCTGCAAGGCCATTTCGGCCATCTTCCGATCGGTAATATCGATAGTAAACCCAGCCAGCCAGGGAGCCTCGCCTTCCCGTGCAATTGGAAATTTAATGGTGGTATAGTACTTTCCGTTTAATTCCTCATCAACCTGAACCAGCCTGCCTTCATTCAATATTCGTCTATCGTCTTCAACCATGCTTTTTGCCAGATCGGAAGGAAACAAATCGTTCATATCCTTTCCGATAATTTCGTCCAAGGGCATTCCCAGCATTTCCTCATAGTTTCTACTGAGATGTAAGGCCTTAATATTATGATCTTTGAAGAAAATATAAACAGGACTGTTTTCAAGCAATGACTGAAATATAAGATCTTTCTCCTTCAGCATTTCCTCATTGCGGTGTTTCTCCGTAATATCACGGGCAATTCCAAGTACGCCAATTAGCTTTCCCTGAGAATCATACATTGGAGTTTTTATGGTTTCCAAATATTCCTGATGCCCATCGTCATTAAATGTTACCCATTCAAAATTGGTTGTCGGTCTATTGGCAAGAGCAGCTTCTTTATCTTTTTGCCTGAAAAAATCAGCCAGTTCTTTTGGTATAAAATCATAATCTGTTTTCCCTTTAATTTCTGCTTCTTTTGCGCCAAAAAAAGATTCAAACCGGGGATTACAGGAAATATATACTCCTTCCGTATCTTTCAGCCAAATTAAATCAGGAATTGTTTCGATCAGAGCTTTCAATCGGGATTTTTCTTCTTCCAGCTTAATTATAGCCTCCTTCCGCTCCGTAATATCCTGAAAAATGCCCCTCATCCGTACTACCTTATCACTCACAAACAAAGGAGTTCCCTGTGTACGAATCCATTTTCTTGCTCCTTTTGCACTAATTAATTCAAGTTCCAAATCATAGGGTATTCCTTTTTCAATTGCTTCATTTATGGCCTTTTCAATCATTGCTTTACTCTCAGGAGTATAGAAACTAATTCCTAATTCTGCATTTGTTGGCAACGATGGATCCAAATCGTGAATCAGGGCAACTTCATCACTCCATGTGCCTTCCAGTGTTTGCACATCAAATTCCCAACCTCCAACTTTAGCCAGACTACCAGTTAAGTGCAAAAGCTCCTCTTTAAATTTTAATTCAGTCTCTGCTTTTTTCCGTTCGGTAATATCCATAAGAAAGCCTTCCAATGCGATTAACTGGTCATTTTCAAACACCCCACATCCCCGTTCCCAAACCCATCGTTCTTCTCCTGAAGATGTTAAAATCCGGTATTCATTTGTAAAATATTGTTTTTTTGCCAGAATACTCTGCCAATATTCCCAAAGTCGGGTTCGGTCTTCAGGAACAATTATAGAATTGAAGGAACGAACTTTATCGTCAATAAAGTCGTCGGCCGGATAACCGGTCAAATCAGTAATCCCCTGACTAATGTATTCCATCGTCCAGCCATGGTTATTCCGGCACCGGTACACAACCCCTTTCAGGTTGTTAATCATCGTGCTCATCCTTCGGTTCATTTCCCGAAGTGCGTCTTCAGTTTCCTGCTGATTGTTCCTTTGCAAATCCAGATCGGTTAAACGGGCTTCCGCTTCAGCCAACTGTCTTTTTAACTCTTCAATCTGTAAATTCAGCTTTTGTACATTCTCTCCTTTTCCCATCTCCTCCGTTTTATAAATTGAGCTCACTATCTATTATAACGCACTCATTCTTTAAATAATTAAAAATCAGGAAAACCTTCAATCAACGATTATCCTGATTTCCTTGGTTCATTTATTCTTCGCAGGATAATTCTTTCTCCGCCTGATAAATTTCTTGTTCTGTATAAAAGGATTGATGAGTAAAATTAATGTATTTCAGAATTTTAAACGCATTAAAAACCTGAAAAAAACGTTTTCGAAAAGTATGTTCAGAGGCAGAATGTTGGTTTACAACTATCAGTTCTTCATAGAAATGGTCTTCTTTCAGAAATTGCTGAAGAGGAAATGGCAATTCTGCCAATAACTGAAAAAAATCTTCCCTGCTAATTTTAAAAAGCAAGTCAAGCTGTCCAAAAAAAAGCTTCAAATCGGAGAAGGCCCGAAAATTATATGTACGGGTCAAATCTTCCTGACCATTGAGCCAGCGCTGCAAAATGGGGCCTGTACCAAAAGGAACCCGGTCGGACAAGCGTGCCAATGGAAAAACACAGGTAGAAGTAATTTCACCAATGGGGCCGAGCTGGCTGAGTTTATGCAAAAAATAGAAATCCTCGCCCGCCTGTCTACGGTTCATTCCTCCCTGTTTCACATACGCTTCGGCAGTGCAGCAGAAAGCCGAACCAATCGTGAATATTGCAAAAGGATAGCCGGTGTATGCAAGGGCATCGCGGTAATAATGAAGATACCGTTCGTACAATCGGATTCCTTCGGCCTGTCGTTCACTCATCGTTTCAGGATCAATCCGGTGCTGAAAGCGGATTGTTGCTCCGACATGTGCGGGATTTGCCTTGAAAAATTGTTCTATTTCGACCAGGTAGGCGTGATCAACAGTTGTGTCCGCATCCAGTGATACAATAATACCGTCGGGTTTGCCAACCGCATGAAAACGGCGAACCGCCTCATCCATTCCGATTTTTCGGGCCATTCCGGCACCTGCAATTTTCATAGGAAACGGATCGGGAAAAACAGGAAAAAAATGCAACCACGACTGATCAGTCTGTGCCGTCCACTCTTTCAACTGACGGAAAGTTTCACGGTTCAGTACAACGTTTTCAGGAGTTTCATTTTCCGGCTGATTGATCACAATAATTACTTCCACAACACATGCCGGCCTATTACAGGCGACCAGTGATTCGAGCGTTTTCAGAACATCCGGCTCACGGTAGCAGGGAATCACAACAATCGTTCCCAAATTCAGATCCGGTTTCAGATTGATGAATTCAGGATAAACAATATTTTGCGACATATAACGGTTGGCAAACATTGATCAGAAAAATATAACAGAATGAAGATACAGGTTTTTGGGATAAATTGTCGAATTGCTAATAATGAAATGATACTCGATAAATGTTGAATGGTTGGATGGTTATATAGGCTGAATTGCTAGATTGTTGAAATACCTGAATTAAATGGTTTTGTGTAATTAACACCAATAAAAAATCCTGCCTTTTTTGAAAAGCAGGATTTTCTGTTTGATATCTCGTGTGTTATTTATTTTTTGCAACAGCATAACGGGAATTCATCGCTTGCAAAACGACTTTGGTAATATTGCTGGCATCGTCGCCAACCAAAATTCCGCCCGAGTTGAGAATGTAATCATATTTTTTATCAGCATTATAAATCTCCAGATAACTCATCAGGCTATCAAGCAATTGCTTATTGTTCTCACTCTGAAGCTGAGCCAGTTTGGTCGAAAGTTCCTGATCGAGTTTAGCGATTTGCTGTTCTTCACCAACCAGACGGTCGCGTTCCTGAATAGCGCGTTCTTCGGTTATGAAACCACCTCTCTGTACTTTTTCCTGAAAAGCTACTGCCTGTTCTTCAAATTTGGTGCGTTTGTTTGCATATTCTTTTGTGTACGCTTCCTGTTTCTGGATAAAACCATCGTGTAACACCTGCGCCAAATCATAATTTACAATCAAGGAATCTACTTTCAGATAAGCAATTTTCAAACCTGAACGGTTTCCGTCTGCCTTCTCTGCCGATTCAGAACCACCTGATTTGCCTGAAGTGAAATACAAAACATACATTAAGACTATAGCTACTGCCAAGACAATGTTAATGACCAACGATGATTTTTTCATAAGAGCTCCAACAATTAAATTTTGCCAAAAATAAAAATTAAAATCAGGATTGCATAGATACTTAATAAATTTTAACAGTCCAAACGGATTTCCTCTTTGTTCAAAAATAATCGGTTAAAACGATGCGTAAAATCATACATTCACCTTGATAAACATCATAAAATCAAAATACAACAACAAGCTAATTTAGCATCCGGTAATTGGCAAAAAACAAAAATGGATATGATCAACAAAGCAATTGCAAATGTGCTGCCCTACTTTCCAAAAAAATTAATCTGGATTTTTTCGAAACGATATATTGCCGGCGAAACGATTGAAGACGGGTTGCGTGTTGCAAAAGAACTAAACAGCGAGGGAATTGAAGTTACTATCGACCTTCTTGGGGAGTTTGTAAACAACCTGAATCAGGCTGAAGAGTACAAAAATAAGTACATCAGCATTATTGAGCGTTTTACATCAGAAAATATAACCGGTAATTTCTCGTTGAAGCCATCGATGTTCGGGTTACTGGTCAACAAGGGAATTTGCCTGAAATACATTGAAGAAATTGTAAAAAAAGCCGTCGAAAAAAACAGCTTCATCCGCATTGACATGGAAGATTCGAGCTGTGTTGACAGCGAAATTGAAATTTACAAATACTTGCTCCATAAGTATCCTGCCCATGTCGGCCTGGTTATTCAGGCTTATTTGCGCAGGACCATCAGCGACCTGGTTCAACTGAAGACTTTTCAATTGAACGGGACTCCGCTCAGTTTCAGGCTGTGTAAAGGAATTTATATTGAACCGGAGAACATTGCGTTCAAGAAACACGATGAAATTCAGGACCATTATATTGAAGATCTGCAATACATGTTCGACCAGAAAATACATGTTGGTATTGCAACCCACGACAAACAATTGGTAGAGAGGGCATATAAACTAATCGAAGAAAAACAGATTCCATCGGACATGTACGAGTTTCAGATGCTTTACGGAGTCACTCCGGAACTTCGGAAATCAATTGTTACAAACGGTCACAAAATGCGCGTTTACGTTCCTTTTGGGAAAGAATGGTTTGGGTATTCAACCCGGCGGTTAAAAGAAAATCCCAAAATAGCGTCACATATAATTAAAGCTCTCTTTGCCAGAGGCTGATTATTTTAGGGGTCTATAACAAAAAGGCACCGTAAAAAGTGCCTTTTTTGTATCTTCCGCTTCCTGCTTATTCAGAAAAAGATTTTTATATATGATTTTTTGACGATCAGTTCGTCCATCGTCCTTTTGGGAACATGATGAACGCTCTGTTCGTCACGCCAGTATTTAGTATTGTCGTCTACCGCATCATCAATCACTACTTTTTCGGCAGGTTTGCCAAGCGCCAAAACCTGAATAATCTCAAAGTGTTCCGGGAGTTGCAATATTTCGCACAATTTTTTTCGATTCACTGAAGCAACAATGCAACCTCCAAAACCGGCTTCGACCGCGCCCAGAAGAATACTTTGAGCGGCAATTCCATCATCGCAAAAATACTTATCGGAAATGCGGGTATCGTGCAGCATGGTTATGTATGCAGCCGGTTGCTCACCTTCAGCGGGACCTTTCCAGTCGGTGAGGTAACCGGCCCAGGCAAGACATTCAAAAATTTGCCGGTTGGTGGCATCATCATTCGTTAATACGTATTTCAGGGGCTGAGCATTCCGTCCTGAAGCCGAAAACCGTGCCAGTTCAACCCAATTTGTCAGTTGCTCAAGGGATATCTTTTCTGCCTGCACAAAACGCCTGTAACTTCTGTTTTTTAAAATAAGGTCGCGAATCATGGTTGTTTTTAATATAATTGATCACTATAACTTCACGGTTACCGGTTTTGAAGGGGCACTCTCGTTATTGTTTCTGTCAAGAGCCGAAACGCATACTTTGTATTTTTGTTTTTTCTTCGAGTTGCTCACCAGTTTATAATTATCTCCGGGAACAATATCGAAAATGAAACGACTTTCTTCCGGATTAAAAATTTCCTTTTTCTTACTTATGTAAATCACCATCCTCACGGCTTTGTCCATCTCATTGTCTGTATACTTATTCTTCCATTTCAAAATATTTCTTTTCGATTTTTTCAGTTTCGGGGGCACCGGGGCGCGATTGTCGATCCAAGACATGGATGGAGCAATTGCCGGATATTTGTAATAATTGTTTTTCAGTTCTTCTTTTAATTCAAACAATTCCGATTTAAAGGATTTACTGCTGAAATACACGCTGCCCGAGATGTTCGGAATTTGCCGCAAGTAACTGATCTGTCTCCCTATTTCTCCTCCTTTTGCCCAGGCTTCCACTGTCGATTTGGGATCAATCCGATATACACCCTGCCCGATATAAACATTTTTGCCATACGAATTTTTGGCCCACCAGTCGCACAACGCTTTAAAATCAACTGCCGGATGCCCGATTTGCCAATATAGCTGGGGGACCACGTAATCGATCCAGCCTTGTTCCTGCCATTTCAGAATGTCAGCATACAAATGATCGTAATTGGTTTGCCCAGCCGATGTTGCCGATCCCCGCGGGTCATCAGCCTGGTTACGCCAAACACCAAACGGACTGATTCCGAACTGAACCCAGGGCTTTACCTTTTTTATTGCTTCTGAAAGCATTTGAATAATCAGATCAACATTTCGTCTTCTCCAGTCGTCCCGATTTGCAAATCCTTCGGCATTATATAAACGGAACGACGCCTCATCGGGAAATTCTTCTCCCGCTACTTTATAGGGATAAAAATAATCGTCAAAATGTATCGCATCCAGATCGTAACGGGAGACCATATCGGCAATGACTTTTACAAGAAAATCACGAACGCCCGGATTTCCCGGATCGAAATACAATTTATTACCGTATTCCAAAATCCAGTCAGGATGTTCGAAAGCCACGTGATTACCGGCAAGCGGCTGAGTTGCACTTTGGGAAACCCGGTAGGGGTTGCACCATGCATGAAATTCCATACCCCGCTCGTGGGTCCTGTCGATCCATTCTTTCAGAGGGTCATAATATGGTTCAGGAGCTTTTCCAGGGACACCTGTAAGATATTGCGACCATGGTTCATACGGCGAAGGATAAAAAGCATCGCCTGCCGGACGTACCTGAAAAATAATGGCATTCATCCCATTGGCTTTATGTTGGTTCAGTATTTCCGTTATTTCACTTTTTTGCTGATCAACGCTCAGTCCCGGCTTTGAAGGCCAATCGATATTATTGACTGTAGCGACCCAAACACCGCGGAACTCCCGTTTGGGAGATTGCGCAACAGCTAGTTGCACAACAAATAAAAACATGAATAAATACGTAAGTCTCATCTCTCAATTTTGAATTTCAATCATAAAGATGATAATATTTCAGATATTGTATAAAGATGACTTTTACTTTTTACTAACAAGTTAAAAGTAATGATGCGAAGGACGAAACGAGAAGCTAACAATTGGTTAAAAAAATTTCAATTAATTAATCAGTACCCCTTTGACATTTCATATATATTTTTGATATATTTGCCCCTTGAGATAAAAATACGTTCAATAAAGATTTTTAAAGTATAATTTACTTGGCAAGTCAAAGTCCTGTGGTATAATTATTTATTACAGGAATCTACCTTTGACTGGCTCATGGTTTATTAGGTTTAGTTGGTTTAGGTTAGTTTCCCGTCACACGGGGCGAAAAGGCTGTCAGGGGACAGCCTTTTTTTATGCCTTTTTCTCCCCCTAATCGATCCATTATTATCTTTTGGCAAACTGCATTTTCAGTCCATCCTTTAAAAGACATCATTTGGTCAACCAGATTCCCTGTTTGGTAAACGGCTGGAAAAACCTTTGGCTGATATATTCCACATATATACATTTGCGCATATAAAGACAAGTAAGTCTTTTATTTTAAAATGAAAATTTGAATTATTTACAATTAAAAACATGTCAAAAATGAATACATTATTTAACCGGTCGCTGCTTATACTAAGCATCCTCGCATTCGTTGCAACTTCCTGTAATAAATCTTCTGATGATCTCTTCGGGACAAACGCCCCTGAAACTGAATTGTCTTTAAAATCTGCAAATCTGTCAAGCAGTTCTTCCTCCAATGTGATTATGACTCAGATAGCTCCTGATGTTGCCGGGTGTGGAGAAACCACCGAAGTGAAATTTTTGGCAGGTCAGAAAATTGAAGCAGGTTTGGTCTCTGTCTTCAATACCGAAGATAAATTATTTGTTTCAGTAAAAATGAATTCCCCTTGGGTAATTAGCCAAACACAGGTTTATGTCGGAAAAGCAGCATTAGTTCCGGCAAATAAAAAAGGCAACCCTCAAATCGGACAGTTCCCTGTAAAGAACTCATTTCCGATGTATACTAATTTAGTCACCTATGAATTTAATCTTGATGATTTTGAGGAAACTTTTATGGTAGCTTTCCATGCAGATGTTCAAAAGCTTGACGCAAACGGACTACCGGTACAAAGCGAAACTGCATGGGCCGACGGAACCCAGTTTGTTGCATCGGGCAGTTGGGCCAGTTATTTCACCTACACAAAACAGGAATGCCAGTCTTGCGTTTACGAAACAGTATATTTTGAGATGTTCGGAGGACAAACTATTCCGGTTGGAAATCTTGTTGTCACGAATGATGAAGAAAATCTGTATGTAACCTATGATGGAAATAACGGATGGAAATTTGCAACGGTACAATTGTTTGTAGGTTCACTTTCCGGTCTGCCAATTAATAAGCAGAATACACCTGTTCCCGGCAGTTTCCCTCTTAAAAATGAATCAACCTCATTACGGGAAACAGTATCATTTGTTATTCCGTTAAATACTCTGCCTGAATGTTACATTATTGCAGCCCACGGAGAAGCAAAATTAGCAGATGCAAACGGAAATATTATCCAATCTGAAACAAGCTGGAGCTTTGGCACCCAATTTCCAAACACCAATCGCTGGGGATGGTATAGTAGCTATTGCACCCAAATATGTGAACAATAATTGATTATCAAATAAAGTAAAAACGGGGACCTGGCTGGTTTCCGTTTTTTTTGATTCCTTTAATATATTGGTAAAACGAATTCCCGTTCTTTTTCATTTGATAATTCAAATGAACTGTTTGAAAACTGACTCTTGCTTTTTGCAATTTTAAATTTTATCTTTAGTCGAAGTTACAGTTATCTGATTTTTACATTATTGCGATTCTATAATAACAATTTTCACACATACACTGTTATGAAAAGGGATATAAAAAAATTAAACGTATTGACTATTGTTCTTTTGTTGTTATTTGTGTCATGCGAACAAACAGGAATTGTTCCCGATCTGAACGTTGAACCTGATCAGGAACTCACTTTAAAAGCAGCAAAAGTTAAGGCTTCTGCAATTTCTTATTCTATTGTTGAAGCGGTGCCGATCTCCGACTTATGTGGGTCTCTGCCAACCACGACTTTTATTGCCGGGCAAAATTACGAGGCCGGAAGTGTACAAATTGCCAACTCAAAGACCAAATTATACATCGCTATTTCGATGAATGAGGGTTGGGAATTAGATTGTACCCACATTTACATCGGAACTTTTGATGGTATTCCGTTCAATAACGGAGGAAACCTTCAAACAGGAAACTTCCCGGTATCTACCTGTTTCAAAAAGGGTACGGATCAGGTTATTTATGAATTTAATAAACTTGATTTTCCTTCTCAGGTTACAATATTAGTTCACGGTGAAGTATCCGGAATTTCAAGTGAAACAGCTTGGGCATTTGGCACTGCCTTTCCCGATGCCAGCCGCTGGGGTTGGTACATTGATTACACCATGAAAGATTGTTATGTACCACCGCCTCCACGCTAGTATCCGAACAGAGAGCTAAAGAAAAAACAAAAAATCCTTCTGGAAAATTCCGGAAGGATTTTTTGTTTTAGTTCAAATCGACCGGCATAACATAGTCAACCGGGACTGCCACTCCCTGCTGCTTTCCGGGGTTCCAGCTTTTCATACCTAAGAGAACAGCTTGCCCTAATTTTGTAACTTCGTCATTATCCGACTTTATTACCTTTATATTAGTCACTTTTCCCTGTGTATCAATGGTGAATCCCATTATTGCTTTTCCTTCTGGCTTTTTCCCTTCGGAAAAACATTTTGCCTTCATTTTCTTCTGCATATCTAAATAATATTCAGCAAGGGCATAAAAACCTCCGGGATACGAGGGCATTTCTTCAACAAAAATATATACATCGGTTTTATCCAACTTTCTTGAATCAACTGATGCCGGAGGTGGAGGTGGCGGCGGCGGAGTTCCAAGTTTATCAAAATCGTCTGTACCAATAAGAATTTGCTCCCTTTTCATTGTGATGTCAAAAGAATTATCGTCCGAAATCTTTTTCGGCAATTTGATTACTTCCGACCTAAATCCAACATACGAAGCAACCAGTGAGCATTCTTCGTTTGTCGGAACCTCCAGTGAAAATTTTCCTTCCTTATCGGCAATCGTGCCAGCAGTAGTTCCTTTTAAAATAATTGTAGTACCATACAACGGGGTGCCGTCTTCAGCTTTTACAATCCCTTCAACAACTGTCTTTTCCGTTGTTAAATCTGTCATAGCCGGGATGTCCGGATTTGTTTCGGGCGGTTCAAGTTTGTACTTCGGTTCAGCAAATGCTGCCAGCAATAAAAGTAAAACCGGCAACGCCAGCAAAAACTTTGCTGATTTGATTTTTTTTGATTGTGATTGTGTCATCATTTTTAAACGGTTTGTGTTAAGGGCAAAGTTCAGGTTGTTGGTAACGCCAATAATCTGCATGCCCATCAACTGGTTAATTAATAGAGCCTGATACCTCTTCAAATCCAAGCCCCGGGTAAGGACTCCCTGATCGGCGAGGTACTCGTGATTTTGTTTGATTGAGCGCTCAAATAACCATATAAATGGATTAAACCAAAAGATGACTGTTAACAGTTCGACGACCAGCAGGTCAATCCAGTGATTTTGATCGACATGAACACGTTCATGATTCAGGATGTCATGTAAATCGGCCTGTTTGTGAAATTTTGGGTTAATAAAGATTAGTTTGAAAAAAGAAAACGGAAGCCCGTATTTATCGTTTTCGACGATTTTCAGTCCATCCAGTTTTTTAATTCTGCACTTCAAAATCAGATGGGCAATTACCAATGTCTGAATAATTAGCCGGAACAGAATCAATACGGCAACAGTAATGTATACGATAAACAAAACTTCATACCACTTTATGGGCTGAGAAACCGGGTCTTCCAAGGCCGGAAGATTTTGAAAATTACTATTAAAAACAGACAGTATTGTTTCCGGTTTTGTTGGTTCAACAGTTACTTCGTAATACAACGGGAACAGCGGCAAAAATGAAGAAATCAGCAACGCAAAAATCAGATAAAAACGGTTGAGCCTGAAAAAGGTTTCTTTCCTCAACAATATCCAGTAAAGAAGATAAAACAATGCAAGTGAAAGTGATATTTTCAGAAGTATAGAAAATAAACTGCTCATACTATTCTCCTTTCTCGTCGTTAAATGACTCTATATCTGCATTTTTCAGCATTTCTTCCAGATCGTTAATACTCAGATTATTTTCATTCGCAAAGAATGTTGCCATCCTCGGAAACGAACCATTGAAATAGTTTTTCAGCAAACTGCCGAATTGAAAACGCGCATAATCTGTTTTTGTTACCGACGGGAAAAACAAATTGATGTTGCCCACCTTTTTTACTTCAACAAAACCTTTGTTTTCCAATACTTTCAGTACCGTTGCGACAGTTGTGTAGGCAGGTTTTTCGCCTGAAAACTGAGCGACCACATCTTTTACCACTCCCTCTTTTATGTCCCACAATATTTGCATAACTTGCTCTTCAGCTTTGGTCAATTGCTTTATCATCTTTCAAAAATTTTTACCCGGTATACTTGTTATATATAATCTCAAACAAAATCTACTACAAACATAGTACTATTTTTATAATAATAGTACTATAAATATAGTATTTATTTGCAAAATATTTTAAAAACATTTCAAAATACTGAATTACAATACTATAACAGATTATAAATTTACCTTTTGGAGGATCTGTTTTGCCTGAGAAATACTTTCCACTTTGGGAAAAGTAAGGGTGAGCTTATTCTCGCTCTCTTTCATCCGGCAGTTCTTTGGGTTGGTTTGTACATACTGAAGCACTTTTCCGAAAACGGGAGACTGATAGAACGGCGAACGCTGGTCGGCAATAAAATGGCAGATCATCCAGCCATTCTTCAATATAATCTTTTCCATGCCCAAACCGATAGCCAGCCAGCGCAGACGGACCACATCAATCAATTCTCTGCTGGGCTGCGGAAGTTTCCCGAACCGGTCGATCAAACTGTTTTCGAAAAGCTGCAATGCGTCCTCGCTTTCCTGATTGTCGAGTTCGCGGTACAGCAGCATCCGTTCCGAAACACTTTGGATATAATCGTCCGGGAACAACAGCTCCATGTCAGTATCAATCTGACAGTCGCTTACAAAACCGGTTTTCAGAAATGCTCTTGCAGCATCTTCCGTTTCTTCTTTGTACAATTCTTTGAATTCATCCTGCTTCAGCTCGGTAATTGCTTCCGACAAAATACGGTGGTACGTTTCGAACCCGATATCGGCAATAAAACCGCTTTGCTCGGCGCCCAACAAATTACCAGCTCCGCGGATATCCAAATCCTGCATGGCAATATTGAACCCGCTCCCCAGTTCCGAAAATTCTTCGATAGCCCGCAACCGTCTTCGCGCTTCGCCTGTCAATGTTGATAAAGGTGGCGCCAGCAGATAGCAAAAAGCTTTTCTATTGGAGCGCCCTACCCTGCCCCGCAACTGGTGCAAGTCGCTAAGCCCGAAGTTCTGTGCGTTATTAATAATAATCGTATTGGTATTGGGAATGTCAAGCCCCGATTCGATGATGGTCGTTGCAATCAGCACATCGTATTCACCGTTGATAAAATCGAGCATCACCTGCTCCAGCCTGGCGCCTTCCATTTGTCCGTGACCAACCACCGTGCGCACGTTGGGCACAATCCGTTTTATCACAGTCTCCACATCGTAAATATTCTGCACCCGGTTGTGAATGAAAAACACTTGCCCGTTGCGCGCCAGCTCATATTGAATTGCCTCCCGGATGATTTCTTCATTGAATCCATGCAGTTCGGTAACAATCGGATACCGGTTGGGCGGCGGCGTTTGAATAATGGAAAGGTCGCGCGCTCCCATCATCGAGAATTGCAAGGTACGCGGTATTGGCGTTGCCGTGAGGGTCAATGTATCTACGTTCACTTTCAGTTGTTTCAGTTTTTCTTTTACCGAAACGCCAAATTTCTGTTCCTCATCAACGATCAGCAAACCAAGGTCCTTGAATTTCACATCTTTGCCCACCAGCCGGTGTGTCCCGATCAGAATATCAACTTTGCCATCTTCCGTGTCTTTCAGTATCTGTTTGATGTCGGCAGGTTTTCGTAAGCGGCTGATATACTCAACACGGGCAGGAAATTCTTTCAGACGATCGGAAAAAGTATTGTAATGCTGAAGCGCAAGAATCGTTGTCGGTACCAGAACAGCTACCTGTTTGCTGTCGGCTACGGCTTTAAATGCCGCACGGATAGCCACTTCTGTTTTCCCGAATCCCACATCGCCGCATACCAGCCGGTCCATGGGTGTTTCCTTCTCCATGTCTTCTTTTACAGCCTGGGTCGACTTGATCTGATCAGGCGTATCTTCATAAATAAACGACGATTCCAACTCGGTTTGCAAATACGAATCGGGAGAGAAAGCGAACCCTCTTTCCTTCAACCGTTGTGCGTACAGGGCAATCAATTCCTTGGCAATATCTTTTACCTTCGACTTGGTGCGTTCTTTCATCCGCTGCCATGCCCCGCTGCCCAGCTTATTAATGGCCGGTTCCGTACCGTCTTTTCCCTTGTATTTCGAAATGCGGTGCAACGAATGAATGCTCACGAACAGCACATCGTTATCGCGGTATATCAGGCGGATGGCCTCCTGTATTTTACCGTTCACCTCAGTTTTCACCAGTCCTGCAAATTTCCCGATACCATGATCGACGTGCACCACGTAATCGCCCGGATGCAGTTTGCTCAACTCTTTCAGCGAAACGCTTATCTGCTGCGGCTTCCGCGTTTTTACACTGAAACGATGGTACCGCTCGAAAATCTGATGGTCGGTATAACAACAAATTTTCAGGTCGTGATCGGTAAAACCTTCGTGAAACGTGAAATGAATGGGCGTGAAATTCACCCGCAAGCCTTTGTCGCTAAAAATAGCTTTCAGACGCTCGGTCTGCTTTTCGTTGGACGACAGGATATAATTATCGTATCCTTCCTCCCTGTTTTCCAGAAGGTTCTCGGCCAACAGGTTGAAATTCTTATTAAAAACCGGCTGCCGCGAAGTATTGAATTGAATAATTTTCGGATGGTTGAAATACACTTTACTCCCCATCTCGATGCAGGTAAATCCTTCTATTGACCGCAGTAAATCGTGACCGGAACTGATCCTGTTCAGCAGCGAACGTCTTTCGTCTTCCGATTCTGTTTTCAGCATGGTTTGCTGAAACGAATTTTCCATCTGGTCGGCAATCAACTGAATGTCCTGCATCAGCAGTACCGAGCGGTCGGGCATGAAATCGAAAAATGAAATCCGCTCCTCTTCCCTTAGTTCTTCCTGAATATTGGGAATGATATATATTTTTTCCAGCTTTTCCTTCGAGACCTGTGTTTCGATATCAAAACTACGGATGCTGTCCACTTCGTCGCCAAAAAAATCGAGCCGGTACGGATCTTCGTTCGAGAACGAATAAATATCGACAATGCTGCCGCGCACCGAATACTGGCCAGGTTCGTACACAAAATCAGTCCGCTCGAAACCATACTCAAACAACACATCGTTGATAAATTCAATCGACAGCTTATCACCTTTTTTTATCCTGAAAGTATGCGAATCGAGCCCTTCACCGGAAATCACTTTTTCGACCAGCGCTTCCGGATACGTTACTACCACCAGTTTCCGAAACTCTTTCAGTTTATTCAGCACCTCGGTGCGCAGGATGATGTTTTCCTGCTCAATTTGTTCGTACTGAACGGCCCGTTTATAGGATGAAGGAAAAAAAAGCACCGGCGGTTTGATCTCAAAAGTCATCAGATCATCGTAAAAATACGAGGCTTCCTCTTTCTCATTCATGCAGACAATGAGTGGCCGGGTGAGGTTTTCGGCCAAAAACGAAGCAACTACCGAACGCGAAGAGCCAACAAGCCCATGCAGGTAAATTTTTTCACCCGGGGTATCGGCCGTTTTGCACAACTCCTCAATTAAGCTGTGCTTTCGAAATAAACTTCTGAAATCTCTCAGCTCCAAAACATAAATTTTGAGGCTTCAAAAGTACAAAAAAGATTGGAAGGGGATGGATTAATTGTTGGATTGTTGGATTGTTGGATTGTTGAATGGATGGATTGTTGAATTGAAAATCGCTTTTGATCAGTCCGCTTAACCGGTTACCCAGGAAATCAGACATTAAAATGCTAAAATAAATTTGTTTAATAGAAATGGGAGATAAAAAAGGTAGTAAGTTTATAGTGGTATTTACAAATTGGGTGCAAGCCAAACGCCGCTTTTTTACACATTTTCGCTAATTTGAGAATGAATATGTAAAAAAATGGGAAATGAGTAATACTGTTTTTTGATACTTTAGTCCGTTGCGGTTTAATTATTTTCTTCAGGTAGTTGACACCTGTTTGAATTTGTTAAATTTGAAATTTAAATACTAAATGACATTAGAATTTGAAAAAATATCAATGTTAAAAGATTTAGTAGACTGAATAGTTAGTGAGTTTGCTTTAAAAAAATAACAAATTAGCATTTTTTACCAAAAATGTTTAGTTATAACTAAACTAAAATGTATACTTTCGCGTTACAAGAAATAGATGAAATAAAAGGTAGGTTGAAAATCTTTAAACTACTCGTCAACGGTACATGTGAATATGATGAGTTTGAGAAGGAGATAGAAACCGATGGTAACTTAAAATCAGAGTTAATCACCATTGAAACTAGATTGTATGAAATAGCTGATTTAAAATCATTGCCACAAACAAAATTTAAGGATATAACACCTAAAAAGGCGAGCAACAAGGAATATGAAATTAAGACACATCATTTGCGCGTTTATCTTTTTCACGATAAAAGTACAGGACGTATAATCGTATGTGGTGGAAAGAAAGGCTCACAAAAGGCCGACATTAAGCACTTTAGAAATATAAAAAAAGAATACTTTAACCAAAAACCATGATTAAGAGAGACGAATTATTGAGAACCAAAGAATACTGGTTCGAAACACTTCAGAACGACATTTACCGCATGGTAGCTGAATACATCCAAAAAGAAGGTATGAATCAGACCCAGCTTGCAGAACAGCTTGGAGTTTCAAAAGGCTACATATCACAAATAATGAATGGCAATTTCAATTACACTCTAAAGAAAATGATTGAGTTGTCTCTCGCTTTGAAGAAGGCACCTGCTTTCGAATTCAAAAATCTCGAACAATACATACAGGAAGACCGTCAAAAACGTTTTGAGATGGAATACAAACAATATTTCAATTTAATTACTAGACCGTTGATTGTAAATATTTCATCTGGAGAAACAGCTAATTCAGTAAACATTCAACAATCAGGTGAAACCTACGTTTTAGAAGCAGCTTAAAATGGAACAGACACAGGTAAACATAGCAGTAAAAAAAATCAAGGATATTGAGTTTTTCATAAATGAAGAATTTGAGTTAGCGAATCCGCCGATTGCCAACATTGGTTTTGAACTTACTACCAATATTAATTTAAATGACAAATCGGTTGAAATGCTTCTCACCACCACCTTTGTTGATCCAACAAATGGTAATGTACTTATGAAAATAAAAACAAGCAATGTGTTTTTATTTCTTGAATTGGCCAATTTTCATAAACCTGATAGAAATGAATTCGATATACCTGATAATGTTTTGGTTACTTTCTTGAGCTTATCTATTAGCCACTCTCGTGCTTTGCTTGCTAAAAACGCACTGGGTACAAAATTTGCAGATTTATATATCCCCATTGTGAACCCATCAGAAATTCTTAAACAATTGTTCAGTAAGCAATAATCTTAATTGTAAGAAAATAAGTAACGGATTAGCTTTTTTGAATATAGTTAAGGATTAACTAGATGAAAGGAAGGTCAGCACCCAACTTCAGCTACCCGTCCGCGGCAACGGTGGTTTTCGGTGTGTATCTTTCCGCCCGGGCTGCTTTCCGGCTTGATCCCGATTCGGGACCCGCAATCCGCCCGCGTGTGGATTCGTGTGGATTCCTACGTTGGCGGTCATTGTAACATAGTATACAGCAACTACAAGATATAAATTACCATACCTTTGGACAGAAAATTACAGAGTGACAGAATAGATACCATTTAAATTATGAGTAATGCAAAAATATCCATACGTTTTTTNNCAACTATTGGAAATATCTTAAAGCGAAGTTGAAGAAAGAAAACAGTGAGTCACTAAACTTTACCTGCTCAGGAACGAATGCAATAGTTTAAACTCAGATTGAAACAGGAAAGAGCAAAATCAATCTCCAAACCGGTAACCAATTCCCGATTCGGTAATTAGTAAGGCAGGTTTCGATGGGTTGTCTTCAATTTTTTTTCGCAACTGAGCTACAAACACCCTCAGGTATTGAGTCTGTTCCAGATAACCATAGCCCCATACTTCTTTAAGGATATACTGATGAGTGAGTACACGCCCCTGGTTGCGGGCCAGCAAACATAGCAGGGAAAATTCGGTGGATGTAAGTTTCAAAATTTCCTTGTTCTTCCTTGCTACATGATTTGCCATATCAATGCTTAACGATCCGAATTCCCAAACCGGCGTATCATTTTTATCTTCGCCTGCACGGATGGCTGCACGGATACGGGCCAGCAATTCGCCGCTACGAAACGGTTTGGTGAGATAATCATTGGCGCCCAAATCCAAAGCAGCGATTATGTCTTCTTCCGAATTACGCACCGACAAAATAATAACCGGTTTAAAGAACCATTCCCTCAGTTTTTTTAAAATCTCCAGACCTTCAATGTCGGGCAACCCGAGATCGAGTATGATCAAGGCAGGATTGTGGGTCGCAGCATCAACCAGGCCATCCTTACCGTTTGACGAATGCAGGGTTTTATATCCGTTTGCCGAAAGGGTTATTTCAAGCAGACGGCGAATCTGCAATTCATCGTCAATTACCAATATGGTTTCATTATCATTCATTTTCAAGCTGTAAGTTTCTGATGTCCGGATTTTCCGAAGGTATCCGTATAGTAAATTTTGCACCGCCGTTTTTCCGGTTGCAAACCGTTATAGAACCTTTATGGGCTTCAACAAAACCTTTTACAATGGATAAGCCAAGCCCCAGTCCTCCTGTTTTGCTGCCGTCGACCCTGAAAAACTTTTTAAACACATCCTTCAATGCTTCTCCCGGGAAACCGGGCCCGCGGTCTGTTATACGGATTACCAGTTCTCTGTTTTTATGGCCTACATTCAGTTTTATAGACGAAGCTGCCGGTGCGTATTGCGACGCATTGAACAGCAGGTTGTACAACACCTGTTCCATCAGGCCAAAATCAATTTTAACCAGGGGCATATTTTCAGGAATATTTATTTCCAGCGAATACGGTTTCATCTCATCCTTTAAATCTTCAGCTACTTTATTCACCAGATCATTTATATCGTACCAGTCCAATCTCACAGAAATATGGCCGCTTTCGAGGCGCGACATATTCAGCAGATTTTCGATCAACCGGTTCAGGCGAAGAGAAGCAGTAAATATTTCGTTGCTTAAAGCGAATTGTATATTTCCGGGATGCGGTGAATTCAGCAACGTATCGGAAGCCCCCATGATGGTGGCAACAGGTATTCGCAATTCATGCGAGATCGAGTTAAACAAGGTCTTGTACAAGCGGTCCGACTCGTCAAGAAACCGCGCTTTCTGTGCCAATTCTCCAAGAAATTCCCTTTCCAGTGCATTGGAAATCTGGGCAACAAAGGTATCCCAAAATGTTTTCTGGCTCCCCGAAAACAATTTCTCAGACTTTACGGCCAAAACACCGGGAGTCAGCCTGTTTCCGGGAAGAGGATAAAACGTATATTCAACCGAAGGAAACGTATCGGTCAGAGAGCCTGCTGTCCGGGAATTTTTAAATACCCACTCGGCCACCTCGTGTTCTTCCGGCGTAAGTTTTTTCTCTTTTTGCAATCTTCCGGAAAAATGAAGGATGTTGTTCCCATCCTGCAAAATAAAAAGTGAACTCACTGAAAAATGGTGATCTATTTCCCGGATGGCAGTTGCCAGTACTTCATCAATACCGCTGGCTTTCGACAAATCGCGGGTTAACTGAAACAGGGCGTTGGTCCGTTCTTCCCTTTCCCTCGCCAGTTTTTCCTGTTTCCGCACCTTGGTCGTCAGCACCCCGTTTACCAGGGCAACAATGAAAAACATACCGAACATCAAAATGTCTTCAGCTTTATCGATATGAAAGGTATAATGAGGAGGAATAAAGAAAAAATTCCAGACCAGTGCGCTCAGGGTGGAAACCATAAAAACAGGGCCTATCCCCATAAAGGTTGCAAGAATAGAAACCACAAAAAGCAATATAAAGGAAACCACATGGTAACTTTCGGTATTGGAAAGGGGTGTACATATCAACGTTGTAACCCCAACGATTGCAAAGGATAGTACATAGTGATTAATCCTTGAATTAAAACCCGGAAAGCGCCTGTGTTTTATGATTTCTTTTTGGTCCATTCGATGCGTAAAAGTACAAATTTAGGTAAATCATGCTTTCCTTCCGATAAAAGTTTAGTCATATAATCTTTGGCCTTGTTCCAAAAAATATCGCCCTGAACATTGCCAGTACCGGTATTACTTCCAATCTTCCCGCCCACATCTGGAAAATATAAATTAACTCCAGTGCCGGAGACATCGACGGGTCGGTGATTCCTGACGATAAGCCTGCTGTTGCCTGGGCCGAAGCCGACTCGAACAAAGCATCGGCAAAGGTAAAATCGTTCCCTATGAAAAACGTAGTTATAAGCGATGAACCAAGTATAAATAAGAAGAATATAATTGCAAAGGAAGCTGCCTTCGTAAATTCCTCGTTCATTTCTTCAGGCAACATCGACTTGCCGTTAAACTTTATCAATTTTACCGTATTTGAGGATAAAAATGTTTTGCTAACCTGCCACCGAAGCCCTTTTTGAATCACCAGCGCCCTGATCATTTTAATTCCCCCGACAGTTGCCCCGGATGCCCCGCCAACAAACATAGCGGCTGAAACAATAAACACAACCGATATCCAGTCCCAGTTGCCAATATTTGAAGTTTGCCATCCGGTAGTCGACATGGCGCTGACAAACTGGAAAATTCCTTCGCGCAAGGGATTCGGAACACTGTCAGCACGAAATAATAAAAACGACTGGACAAGGCTTCCGATTACAAATGCAATAATCAGCCAACGGGTTTGAATATCCTTCCACAGTTCGCCAAATCGTCTCTCGTAAATCACTTTATAATAGAAAGGTATCGAAAATGAACCGAGAATCATGGGCAACAGATAAAGCATATCCATTGAAACAGAATGGTAATCAGCCATGTGATTATCCAATGTACTGAATCCGCCTGTCGATTGACCGGACATTGCATGATTGACCGAATCAAAAATAGTATCCGCCAACGGATAATCCGGCAAAATCAGCCATGTACCGATGATCAGATAGGCCACAGAGAATAATGTAACCCATAAATAAACTTTCCAGATAGCCCTTGCTGTTTCTATTATTTTCGGTTTTAGCCGCTCGCCGGTTGCTTCCGAACCATATAACAAAATTGCACTTTTCCCCGATGTTTGCCTGAACACAGCCAAAACCATCACAATGAACCCGGCGCCTCCAAACCACTGGGCCAGAGAACGGTAAAAAAGCACCCCTTTGCCTACCGAAGGCTCATGAACGGCCATTGAAAGTCCTGTTGTTGTGTACGCGCTCATACTTTCGAAAAAGCAGTGTACGGGATTTTTGAAATAGACCAGGCTGGAGATCGTATAATCTGCCCCGTGGGGAATGAACTGATTCATTATTTCAAGAGGGGTAATATGTGCAATGATATAAAACGGCAACCCGCCCATTATGGTGATCCCCAACCAACCTGAAGCAGCAACAAGAAGAGCATGATTGTACTGCGGTTCGTCGGCATGATAAAGCAACCGGTAAAGGACAAAACCGGCACCTGAAGTAATAACCGCAGCCAGCAAAAAACCAATAGCCGAATACCACTCCAGATAGATGCATGAAACAATGCACGGCACAATACCGATCATGCCCAATAAAATCAGCAGGCTTCCGATTTGCTTTAATATGATTATAATGGTACTGTGTTTCATCTCTCAGATGCATCCTCCGGATTATTACCCGCAGATTTGTATAGCCATGGAAGAAACAGGAGCAATAAGGGATAAATCTCCAGTCGTCCTGCAATCATAAGAAAACTCAAAACCATTTTCCCTGAATTCGGAAAATCAGATAACCCCATGTTATATCCGTATGTTGACAGTGCCGAGACAGCTAGAAATACGGATCGTTCAAGGTCTGTTCCGCAAAGAGAAAGGAAGATTGTGCCCACAACAAACAGAATCCCAAAAACAGTAATAAATGTCAATATCGAAAGATTATTATTTTCATCAATATTGATTCTGTTGTATTTTACAGGGGGCTGGTTTAAAGACAAATCGGGTATCTTAAATTGCAATCTGAGATTTTTCAGAAGCACCAGAAACCTTGACATTTTTATTCCTCCGCTGGCAGAACCGGAACAACCTCCAATAAATAATAACAAATACAGCAAAGGCAAAATGTGACTTGGCCATTTCAGATAATTGGTAACAGAATATCCCGAAGAAGAAACAAATGAAGTAACCTGGAAAACACTTTCCCTGAATGCAGCAGTAAACTCTTTCTCAACTTTAAAATATAGCATTCCGGCAACTAACGCTAAAACGGATACCAGTACGATGAGATAAATCCTGCTTTCTTCGACCCGCGCGGCCTCTTTCCATTTGCCGGTAATTACCAGGTAATAAATTACGTAGCTGACCCCCGACAGAAACATGAAAAAGGCCATGATATACTGAAGATAGAACGAATACCCGGCAATACTGTCATTCTTTGGGGAGAAACATCCGGTAGATACCGTTCCGAAACTATGGCATAAACTTTCAAAAAGGTTCATTCCTCCCGTAAACAGTAAAAGAACCTGTGCAAGCGTCAGAACACAGTAAATCATAAACACCCGCACAGCAACAAACCTGAAACTACGAGCGGGGTTTTCTTTCACTGAAAAAAGTTCATATCCGCCAACATTCAGTGAAGGCATGATGATAAATAAAATACCGATTGTAGCCAGGCCTCCGATCCAATGAGTAAGGCTTCGCCAGAACAAAATGGATTTTGGAAAACCTTCCGGATTTGTAAGAATAGAAGAACCGGTTGCTGTCATTCCCGATATGGTTTCAAAAAATACATCAACTGTCGAAGGAATGGTTTTACTTATAAAATAAGGCATCGTTCCGGCCATGATCAGCACGAGCCACAATGAAATTATCAAAACAACACGCTCCCTGTTATTTTTTATGGTTTCGTATTTTTTATCAGAAACAGTGTAAAATAAAAACCCTGAAATTAATGCGATCAGCGCAGGTAAATAAAATGGAAGCAGCGGTTCATGATAATAAATTGCATACGGGATACACAGTAAAAATGAGGTTCCCGTAAATAATATCATGAGGGAGATTAGAAATAAAAAACTCTTTAAGCGCATACAATGAGCATAAATTTAATCGACAGTACAAAATTGTCAAGGAAATCATAAAGGATATGTAAAGATCAATGGAGAGAGTATAAAATCTTTATAAAACAAATCGATCTTAAATAAAAGGAATGAAATAATGTTGTATCCGTCTTTCAACTACCCCTGCCCCGAATCGGGGCCATAAAGGGGACTTTCGCTGCAAACCAGTATTGAAGATACTCGCAGCATGAGCCCCCTTTAAGGCAATGTCATATAGTTAAAGTATTCTTAGTGAACACCTTCGTGTTTTTTGCTCCGAAATTTCGGGGTTGGGGCAGGAAAAAATCAGCCACAAAGCCGCTAATTCTCAAAGGTCCACAAAAAAATATCGAATGTTTCAATTCTATAATTTCTTAACTATATAACATTGCCCTTTAGTGGGTTGGGGGTAAAAAATACGACAATAAATAGTTCCCATTACTTAAATCGTTAGATCGTTAATTATTTTACGGATCTTCCCCGAACTATTTTTTCCAGAAGTTGCCTGAAAATAATACCAATATGGGGTATATCTCCAACCGCCCGAGGAGCATCAGAAACGAAAGAAGCAACTTTCCAGAGTCGGGCAAATGAGCAAAGTTACTGACCGGCCCAACGGTTCCGATTCCCGGTCCTATTCCGGCCATACAGGTTGCTACCGAACTGGAGGCTGTCCCTCCGTCAATGCCCATTAGCACCAGCAAAACACTTCCTGCAAGAAAAACCAGCAGATAAACAACAATAAACGACAATATCGACCTGTTTGTACTCTCGCTTATCAGCTTTTTGTTCAGGTGTATATGCAATACGGCATGAGGAGAAAACAACTGACGGAAGAACCGTTTAATATTTTTTAAAAGGATTAAATATCGGGCCATTTTTATTCCGCCTGCCGTTGAACCGGTACTGCCTCCCAGGAACATTGAAAAGAAAATGATAAGCCAGGCAAATACAGGCCATTGCAGATAATCAGCCGATGCAAATCCGGTACAGGTAATAATGGAAATGACCTGGAAAAACGCATCACGAAATGCTGATTCCAATGGTTTATTCATGGTAAAATACAAGGATGCCGTTACAACAGAGCCAATCAAAAAAACAACCAGCAAATAAAATCTCAGCTCCTCATTTTCCTTTACCTTTTTAAAATTCATTTTCAGTATGTAATAGTGAATTACGAAGTTGATCCCTGCCAACAGCATAAATATCATGATTACATATTGTATATAGGGCGAATACGAAGCGATGCTGGTATTTTTGGGAGAAAAGCCACCGGTTGCAACGGTTCCGAATGCATGACAGACACTTTCAAAAAAGTTCATTTCCCCGACCAGCAAAAGAATTACCTCTGCAACGGTTAAGCCAATATAAATCAACAACAAACGGGTTCCCACTGCGTTTATTGTCGGCTGTATCTTTTCCTGCAACGACGATTCGAGCGTAAAAAGATGATAACCTCCTATTTGCAAAGTCGGCATGATGATGATAACCAATACAATGATCCCGATACCGCCAATCCAGTGGGTTAAACTTCGCCAAAACAAAATCGATTTTGGCAATACTTCAATATCGGTTAATATCGATGCCCCGGTTGTCGAAAAACCTGAAACGGATTCAAAAAGCGCATCAACAAAAGAAGGAATAGAACCGGAAAAGATATACGGAAGGCACCCGGTCAAAGCCATGATAAGCCATGAAATTGTTACGGTCAGATACGCATCTTTTTGCGTGATTGCGACATTTTTTTGTTTTTTCCGGGTTGCCAGAAAAAATACTGAACCAAGCAGGAAGGCAATTATCATGGAATATACAAAAGGACCGGTTTCCTCCGAAAAATAAAAGGCTACACCGACACAGGCCAGCAAAAAAGCAGAAGTAATAAAAAGGTTCCTGCTGAGGACTCTTAGTATGAGTCTAAAATTGATTATTTTATCCATCTGATTACCGAAAACCGGTCATATCCCCGTATAAAATTCACATTCACAATGACGATGCAAAGTAGGAGAGGATAATATAAAGACGATGTAAATATTTACCGCCGAAGTATAAAGATTTTATAAAGACCGGTATTCCCGACAGATTGTTTTTCCAGACCTAAAATACTGAACTTTATGATTCTATAAATGTTTTTTCATTTATTATATTTATTATATTTGGTAGGAAAGGGTTATACGATTTTTTTATTAAAGACTGACCGGTTTTTTAGTATGAAACGAAACAATTGGTATCAGAAAATATTGGAAAGGATGTCGTTTACAGGCACCCGGATTTCCTCTGCTTCGAATCATCGTTCAGAAAAAAAATATATCGATTTCCGTGTTCCTGATGATCCGGATTCAAACCATGCCGGATATGCCCGGGCGATGATCATTCTTTCGCAAGTAGCCAGTTTAACTGCTGTTGCCGTGGGCATTCTGGTAATGATTGGCTGGTTTTTCGATATTCCAATCCTTAAAAGCCTGAATGTCGGTTTTGTTTCCATGAAGGTCAATACCGCATTTTGCTTCATTCTCGCAGGTTTGTCGTTATATCTGTTTCACCATACCACGAGATCAGGAAAAAGCCGGATGCTTGCACGCGCTTTGGCTTTGCTGCTTATCATCATAGGACTGCTCACAACTTTTGAATATATTTTGAATATCGATGCGGGAATTGACCAGTTACTTATGCATGAAATGCAGGGAACCCCGGGAACCTATTCACCGGGAAGAATGGCACTGAACACAGCCATCTGTTTCCTATTGATAGGGCTGTCGCTTTTAGCCATTGATGTAAAAACCAGGCGTGAAAATATTTTTTCACAGTTGATTTCCATGGCTTTGGCCTTTGTAAACTTGCTTTCGTTATTTGGGTACGCTTTTAATGTTTCCGATCTTTATAAATATGCCAATTATACCAGCATGGCATTGCATACGGCAGCTACTTTTTTTATTCTCAGCATTGGCATTTTCTGTTTTCGTCCCAATACCGGTGTTATATTGGTTTTTTCAATGAATAACCTCGGCGGTTATATGGTGCGCAGGTTGCTGCCTGTTTTACTTCTGATCCCTTTGGTGTTTGTCTGGCTCCGCATGGCGGCCCAATCAACCGGTTTTCTCAGCAGCATACTGGGGTTACAGTTAATTTCCTTAGTTATAATCAGCGTTTTTATATTTCTGATATGGAGAATTGCAATATCCATCAATATACTTGAATCAAAATCCAGCGAATCAGCCAAAGAATTAAGTTTGATGAACGAACGTTTCTCAATGGCTGCCCGTGCAGCAAAATTTGGAGTATGGGATTGGGATATTCCGAAGAACCTGCTGGTTTGGGACGATCGCATGTATGAGCTTTACGGCGTTACAAAAAATGATTTTGCCGGAGGATACGAGGCATGGTCAAACGGACTTCATCCTGACGACCGGTTGCACAGCGAAGAGGAAACCCGGAAAGTACTTGCCGGTGAGAAGGAATACAACACAGAATTCCGGATAATCTGGCCGGATGGCAGTGTAAGATACCTGAAAGCATTTGGGAACATTGTACGCGACAAATCGGGGAACCCGCTGCGGATGACCGGGATCAATTATGATATCACGGAACAAAAAAAGGCAGAAAGGGCATTGCGTAAAAGCGAAGAACGTTTCCGTACAACACTCGATAATATGATTGAAGGTTGTCAGTTGGTCGGGTTCGACTGGCGGTATTTGTACATCAACAACATGGCCGAAATACACAACAAGAGGCCAAAGGAGGAAATGCTGGGACAAATAATGACCGATGTATGGCCGGGTATCGATCAGACAGAGGTATATGCACGCGAGCAAAAATGTATGACCGCCCGAACAATCGAGTACATGGAAAACGAGTTTCTTTTTCCCGATGGCAGCAAAGGATGGTTCGAACTCCGGATGCAACCCATGTCCGAGGGGATTCTTATTCTTTCGGTGGACATTACTGAGCGGAAAAAAACAGAAGAAAAGCTGATCAGGAGCGAAAAGAAATACAAATACCTGTTTGACATGAATCCCCTGCCATTGTGGATTTTCGATATCGAAACCATGGCTTTTCTGGAAGTCAATGAATCGGCCATCCGTCATTACGGATACAGCCGGAAAGAATTCCTGAATATGACAATTATGGACATTCGTCTGCCGGAAGATATTGAAGCTGCTTATAAAGCGGCACATGCGCCAAAAGTATTCAACCAACCGGGAACATGGCGGCATATTAAGAAAAACGGAGAACATATTTTTGTTGAAATAAAAGCCCATCTGATTGACTATGAAAACAGGAACGCCCGGTTGGTGCTTGCCAACGACGTAACCGAGCGGATGAAGGCAGACGAAGAAATCAAAAAACTGAACGAAGAACTTGAACAACGGGTAGTTGAACGGACCAGGCAATTGCAGGAATCGAACAAGGAACTGGAATCGTTTGCTTATTCTGTATCACACGATTTACGCGCCCCGCTGCGCCACGTGATCGGATTTTCAGAGAAACTTGAATATACGCTGAAAGACAAAGCCGATAGCGAAACAAACCGGCTTACCGGGAAAATTAAAACTGCGGCGTCCAAAATGGGACAGTTAATCGATGAGTTGCTGACCTATTCAAGACTTGGACGAACTGATCTGAAGAAAAGCACGATGTCGCTTACGGCAATTGTCGGCGAAATTATTAACGACGCATCCGACCTGAACGATTCCCGCGATATCGAATGGAACATTCAGGAACTTCCCGAGGTTGTTGCCGATCCAACTCTCATCAGACTGGTTTTTCAAAACCTGATAAATAATGCGGTAAAGTTTACCGGAAAAAAGGAAAAAGCACGTATTGAAATTTCATATAGCAACCCGGAAGAAAATGAATATATATTTTCGGTAAAAGACAACGGCGCCGGTTTTAACATGCAATATGACAACAAGTTGTTTGGGGTATTTCAACGACTTCATACTACTGAAGATTTTGAAGGAACAGGCATTGGACTGGCAACAGTCCGCCGGATTGTTGCACGACACGGGGGACGGGTCTGGGCCGAAGGAGAAGAAGAAAAAGGGGCTGTATTTTATTTCACCTTGCCGAAAAACGAATAAAAACATTGTAAAACCTAATAACTTAACCAAATGAATGTGAAACTGAACCATATTCTTGTTGTTGAGGACAATGAGAATGATCTTGAGCTTACACTTGATGCGCTTAACAGCCGAAACCTTGCCAACGATATTGCAGTGGCCCGCGACGGGGCCGAAGCCCTTGACTATATTTTTTCGCGTGGCAAATGGGCCGACCGCAACACCGGCAACCCGGCAGTAATCCTGCTCGATCTTAAACTGCCAAAAATAAGCGGGTTGGAAGTACTAAAACAATTACGCGACAACGAGGCAACCAAACTGGTGCCGGTGGTTATACTGACATCGTCGAACGAAGAAAAAGATATTATTGAAGGCTACCGGCTCGGCACCAATGCCTATGTGGTTAAACCGGTCGTATTCAGCGATTTCATGAATGCAGTTGAACTTTTAGGAACCTTTTGGGCTTTAATTAATGAACCTCCTGCCCGTGAGTAGGGAACCCCGGGGTGAATACATCAGTAATTGATGATTAAATATAGACAGATGGATAAAATTAAAATCCTTCACCTCGAAGACAACGATGACGATTCAGAACTCGTTTTGTCTGCAATGGAAATGGGCGGGCTTCAGATAGATTATACCAGGGTAGAGAAAGAACAGTCTTTTCTGGAACAACTGAAAAACAACCATTTCGATATTGTTTTGGCCGATTACCACCTCCCGTCATACGATGGGTCGGCTGCGTTAAAAGTTTGTTCCCAATTGTATCCCGAGATGCCTTTTATAATTGTTTCAGGAACTCTGGGAGAAGAAATTGCTGTGGAAATGCTGAAATACGGAGCCTCTGATTATCTGTTAAAACAAAACCTGAAACGTTTGATCCCGGCTATTGAACATGCACTTGCTGAAGCCAGGCTGAAAAAACAAAAACAAAAGGCTGAAGACGACCTCCGGCACAGCGAAGAAAAATACCGGAAGATTTTCGAGAATGTGCAGGACGTATTTTTTCAGATTGATAATGAGGGGGCGATCATGGAAATCAGCCCTTCCATTTTCAGGATGAATGGTTGTCCTCCGTACGAATTGAGAGGAAAGAAAATTGTGATGTTGTATAATGACCCGGCAGAATACAGCGAAATGCTCAACCGTATTGATACAAACGGCGAAATTTGGGATTTCGAGGTCCGGTTTAAAAACAAAGAAGGGAAGGTAAAGTATGTTTCAATCAACGCCCATAAACTGTTCGGCCCCGATAATATACCCATCGGAATAGAAGGTTCGGTGAGAGATATTGATGCCCGGAAACATGCCGAAACAGAATTGATTAAAGCAAAAGAACGTGCCGAAGAAAGCGATCGTTTGAAATCGGCTTTTCTTGCAAACATAAGCCATGAGATCAGGACCCCGATGAATGGCATCATTGGATTTTCCAGTCTTTTAAAAGAACCTGTTCTTACCGGTCAACAAAAGAAAATGTACATACAGATCATTGAAGACAGTGGAAAACGAATGCTGAACCTGATTAACCAGCTTGTCGATATTTCGAAAATTGAATCAGGACAAATGAAGGTTTCAGTATCCGAAGCAAATGTGAACAGGAAAATCGATGACCTGTATACATTCTTCAGTCCGGAAACAGAGAAAAAGGGCTTGCATTTTTCCTTCAAAAAAGGGTTACCCGACGATCAGGCAATAATCCGGACCGACCCGGGCAAACTTTATGCAATCCTAATGAACCTCATCAACAATGCAGTAAAATTTACAGAAAAAGGAGAAGTTGAATTTGGCTATGCGGTTAAAGGGGAAACGATCGAATTTTACATAAAGGACACAGGCCGGGGAATTGCCCCCGAAAAGCAACAGGCAATTTTCGAGCGTTTCGTGCAGGTTGACCTTACATATACCCGCAACTACGAAGGAGCCGGGTTGGGCCTTTCCATCTCGAAAGCATACGTCGAAATGCTGGAAGGCAAAATCCGGGTCGAATCAGCCGAAGGAAAAGGCTCCACATTTTATTTTACACTCCCCTTCCGCGTTCCGGAGTAAAATCATTGTCCGCAACCGGTTACATGTTATTTTTGTATGAGAATAAAAAACATACAGCAAAATGATACAAAAGAAATTTGCTGAACAGGCAAGAGGCTGTTCAAAAAGTTCTAAAATACGCAATTCGCGTCACCCTGCCCCGAAATTTCGGGG
>DOAQ01000019.1 GCA_003506435.1 Prolixibacteraceae bacterium | reverse complement strand
AAATCAATTCTATTTGCAGGTATACCTACATCTTCTCAGATACATTTTGGACTGCCATATAATTGCATTTTGTATTATATCAGAATACAGCATATTAATAAGGTTTAGCCTCTGGTGTACCGTGTTTTGTACTGAGGTCTCCCTGTAAAATAAGGTTTTATCATTAGTTGTTATGTCGAAAAAAATGTGGGTACACGGTAGCATCGGAAAGGAGATGGTTTATTCGTTTATAATGGTTTCCCCGAAATCAAATGTTCCAGCATTTTTTTTACCGTTTGCGGATCAATCTTTTTGGCGATTATTTTTTTGTCTTTGTCAAGGATATAGATTATTGGCGTAGTCTGCACATCAAAATTGATCCTGAAATTGTTCAGGTCGTGCGGGTCCCATACATGAATCCAGTTGTACAGTTTGTGTTCGTTGATAAAGTTTTCCCATTCTTCTTTTTTGCTCTGGCTGTTGACTGCAAAAAAGCTGATGCTTTTATCTTTTAACGGAAGGTAAACATCGTTGTAGAGCTCGGGTATCTGCTTTTTGCAATGTCCGCAATCAGGTTCCCAAAATACCAGCACCGTATATTCTGTTTTTGTCTCATGCAGGCTAAAATACGGGCCGTCCCAACTTTCCATCTTCAACTCTTTGGCTTTCATGCCAAGGAGATTATTTCTCTTAAAAACAACCTGCCGCCCGATACTTGCAATGGTTGCCGAATCGGCCCAGTTGGCCTGTCCGCTGAGATAATATTTTTCAGCAATTTTCACAAAGGCGGCATCCATTCCCATTACCTGCGACTGCGCAAAATGGTTCAGAAGAAAAGTTGTGATATACCGAAAACTTTTAGTGTTGGTTTTTGCTTTTTCAATCGTTTCGATTGAATATGGAATAACTGAATCGGGTTGCTGAATCAGCACTTTATCGAAGTAACTTTCGAGGCGGGGTTTTAAAACCGGCGTACGCAGGAAACGTTCGTCCGATATGTCCAGGTAATCCCAGTAATGATCTTTCCTGAAGTTGTATTCGTACACCCACCGGAGCGAATCGTTTTTCATCCGGTTTTCAGGAATATCGGTTTCTTTTAGTGTTGGTATATAGCTAGATAACAGAAATTTGCTGTAAAATAAATCCGGGTATTTCTTTGCTTCTGAAAACCAAAAACCAGTAACTTTTTGGTTGAGTTCATCCAGTTCTGCATTGATCTGTTTTAGCGAATCTTTGTTTTGCTGTACTTCTTTTTGCTTGTTGAGAAGCTTTTGTTGCCGTTTTTTTAAATCAGAGAGGAACGATTTGTACGAATTAAAAAGTTCTCCGTCCAACGCCCCTTTAATTGTACATTCTTCGGGTTTCAAAAAACGGTGCTTGATTTCAAATTGCTGGTCGCTGCCCAACAAAAAATCGTTAAAATGGTCTTTGTTCAGGTAAATAAGGTACAGTCCCTGATCGAGCAGCGAGTCGCCCTGAAAAGCGCCTTTCCCCTGCAAATCGAGACGAACAGTGTCATCAACGAAAATTTGTCCGTTGAAATGGTGGGCCAGATAAATTACCGAATCGGCGGCATCGGGAATGGTCAGTGAAATCGAATATTTTTGCGACCATCCGGGCTTTCCAATGATTAGTAGAACAAGAAAAATACTAAAGGAGAGCCAGTATTTTTTGTGCATTTTTTTCATTTGAAAACTCATTGTCCAAAATTTCTTTTCGTAATTCAATGTCTTCTTCTCTGAACCTTTTTTCAAACAGTTCTTCGATTGCAACAATCATTTCACTTTGTTTGTTTGCCATTCTGCAAAGCTTTTGCAGCCCTTTCGACGGCACCATCATCGAGTTGCTGATGCAATGCCGCCCTGCAAACAGCGAGGCCAAAAGTTTTAATTTCATGCCGGTGGGCTGAAAGGTAGGGATCAGGCAAATCTGGGAATCGCGGATAAGCACGTCCATCACTTCGTGCGAAACATTTGAGAAAAGATTGACATGCGGAATGTTCTGTACCCGGTCGACCAGCTTTTGCGGCGGGTTCTTTCCTACAATATAAAAAGGGTAGGTGATTTCAGTAAATATTTTATCGATCAGGAAGTTGACTACATCCAGATTTTCTGCCACTTCCAGATTGCCGTGAAAAATGATGTACTCTCCTTGTCCCTTTTCAGAACAAACCTTGTCGAAGGGATGAAATGCGGGAACATAAATGCTTTTGCCGTATTTGTTGTTGAAATAAACGGTATCGTTTTCCGATATGCACAGCAGATGATCGGCGTGGTGCAATACCTTTTCGTAATTCCGCAATTTGATGGCTTCCTGTTTGAAAAAATATTTTTCTTTGGTAATCTCTGTCGAATGGCTTAAATAGTCGTAATAATCGTGTTCTACATTGTGGGTTCGCACAATCTTTTTGTGTTTTGCCAAAGCCGGGTGTTTCAGGAAAAAGGTACTATGCAGCCCCTCAAACAAAATGGGACGGGTATCTTTTGCCAGATTTTGAAATAAATCGTTATGGTTGCGGGTGTTTACAATGAATGGTTTGTTGGATAGCAGGCGGAAAACGCTTTTGTTACGCGGATAATAATAAACCTTTTCGCAATATTTTTCCAGTTCGGGGACACTATTGCGGCCATATTCAAAACAATGTAATTTAATTTTTGCCCCTGCTTTGTGCAATGCTTTTATCTTATAAAAAACATCGATGACCCCTCCGTAATCCGCAGGGAAAGGGACATTGAACGAAACCAGGTGAAGCGACTTATCCACAGGCGAAATTTTGTCATAAATATAACAAAATACGAAAACCATGACGCATTATTGTATCATGGTTTTCGCACTGTGAATTTTTCCTGAAGTTATTCTGTTAGCTTTATTCCTCCGTATCTGCTGATAATATGGACATTGGCCGTTCCATTGCTTACCTTTCCCTCAATCTTCATATTCTGGTTATCTTTTTCGCGATTGCCCGAAAATAGTTCTTCCGGATAATCTATGTTGCAATAGCTGCACTCGGCGCTCAACGTATAGGCTTTTTCATCCAGTCCCAGTTTTATTCCCCCATAACTGCTTGTAATGTCAATGGTTTCGAAATCAGCGCTTACTTCGTCAATAGTTATATTGCCATATTCCGATACCAGTACAAACTTTTTCTTTAGCTCATCAATGTTGTAATGGGTATATTTCGAGTCGGCGGTGATGCTGCCTGCTTCGTCTATCGAAAAACCGTCGTATTTCGATTCTGTGTGTAATTCACCTACTTCATCAATATCGATGGTTGAATATTTTGATTCCAGTTGCAGACGATTGGCTTCTCCCAAAAAAAGTTTCGAGTATTTTATGATTGTATTTAGCCGGTTTACCCCCTGTATATCGGCTTTCCCGTAAGCCAGGTCGAGGAAAATAGACTCGCTGCCCGGAGCGTTTAGCGTTTCAGCCGCAATATTCCCGTATGCAATCTGAAATTTTCCGCGGGCCTCAAGATTATTGATTGTCAGGTTCCCGTATTTATTGGTAATATTCAGATCGCGATTGGCCGGAATGTTCACCTTGTAATTGATTCTAAAGTTTTGGTTGATCGTAAAATCGGAGTTGATATTGGTTTCAGCTATCACTGTTTTTCCCGATTTGCTGAATGCAACATCAATCTGATTGAGCAACTGTTTCGCTTTGTCTTCGTTTATGCTTTCGACCACAACGGTTACATCGATGGTTACC
The DNA here is from genome assembly GCA_003506435.1 of Prolixibacteraceae bacterium. Taxonomy (GTDB): domain Bacteria; phylum Bacteroidota; class Bacteroidia; order Bacteroidales; family Prolixibacteraceae; genus GWE2-42-39. Next base: position 269,697 of record DOAQ01000019.1, on the reverse strand, counting down.
GAATCGCCTCCCGCATCATTGATGGTGATAGCTCCATATTTATTGTTGATGTTTAATGCAGACACATCGTTTTTCGGGTACGCACGGTAAATCTTTTTTGTATAATCGCCGGCATACGATAAAAAACATGAGCATGCAATAAATAGTGTTAAAAGTTTAAATTTCAGTTTCATGACTTTGTTTTTTTATTCGTTTTACTTCTTTCATGTTTTCTATAATGATCGTTATAACGTTCAGTTTCGATTGATAAAATTCGATCATTGCGTTGATTACCCGCTCGTCGTTCGGGTTCGCGCTCAATTCTTCCTGAAGATTTTTAAATGTTGTGTCAAACTCCTTCAGTTCTTCTTCGAGCAATGATCTTTCTTCTGCGCTAAGCGCTCCTTCTTTCTGAAGCTCGTCCCAGTTGGTAAGGCTGGTATTGATTGCCGAAACGTAATAGGTTTCTATTTCGCCATATTCAGGGGAAACTGAGGCAAGGGTCGGTTTTTCCTGTTCTTTGGGTGTAAAAAGCAGGAGGGCCTGGTTAATTGCAAGAAAAGTAAATGCAATGGCCGCTGCTGCTTGCCAGACAATACGGATATTGAACTTCTTTTTGCGTCCGAATTCATTATCCAGTTTCGCTCCAAAACGTTCGAAATGCCCTTCTTTTGGTTCCGCGTTGTTAAAGAACTCCCGGTTTTCGTTTATTATATGTTCTAAATTGCTTTTCATTTCGCTGGTTTTAATTGATCGAAAAAATCTCTTTCTGTTTTAAAATCTCCTTTAATTTTTGCCTGGCCCTGAAAAACTGTGTCCGCGAAGCAACATTGCTGATCCCCAGTAGTTCGGCCACTTCTTCATGACTGTATTCATCAATGAGAAAAAGGTTAATGATCACCCTGTATTTTTCGGGGAGTTCCCCGATTGCTTTTTGTATCTTTTCCATGCTGTTTTCTTCCATCTCCATGAAGACCGGTTCGTCGGCGACAACCATTTTCTCATTCATCTCTTCAAATTTTATCTTCTTCTTTTTCAGATAATCCAATGAACGGTTTATCACAATTTTCTTCAACCAGGCCCCAAAACTCACTTTTCCTTCATAGCTTTCGATATTCCTGAAAGCGCTTAAAAATGCTTCCTGCATAATGTCTTCGGCTTCCGTTTCATCGCCAACCATCCGCAGACAAACATTGTACATAGGCTTGTAGTACAATCGATAAAGCTGGAACTGCGCCTGCCGGTCTCCTTTTTTGCAGAGATTGATAATGTCCTGGTAAATATTTTTGTAAAGCGTTTCCAAATTCTATTGTTTTTCTGGTTGAAAGACGATAGCAAAAATGCAAATGTTACAAAAACTGAAATTAATTAATTTGAATGATGATTTCAGTGCCCGATAATGATTCTTTATCCTTGTTGCATTGTTGAATGGTTCAATGGTTATCAGCCATTCAGCCATTCAGCAATTAATCAATTTATTCATGGTCGCAGCATCAATTATAAGAATTGACGAATGATAGTAATTTTTTATGGTTTTAATTATATTTGAGGGCAATAAGGTGAAGTTGCCAGATTCCGGAACAAGTTTAATTTTTTTTTACGGGTTTCTGCGATGGGTATTTAAATTTGTAAAATGAAGGGGAGATGTTTGTAGAGTTAGTATACAATGCCGCTTTGCTTGTTACCCTGTCTGTTTTCTATGGAGCGTTAACACGTTTCAGAAAAGGGAACAACTTTCTATATAGAATTTTTGTTGGTCTTTTGTTTGGCCTTATTGTTATTGCAGGGATGAATATTCCGGTGAAATACGAGCCGGGCATAATTTACGACGGACGTTCAGTGATCCTCATTCTATCCGGTTTATTTGGCGGCGGCGTTGTAAGCGGAGTGACAATTTTAATTGCAGGAGTTTACCGTATCCTTATCGGAGGAATTGGAGTCTATGCAGGTGTTGTTACTATTATTTCCTGCGGTTTGGTTGGTTTGTTTTTTCGCCGCATTTATAAAAATAAACCGGAAAATATAAACCTGTTTGTTTTATGGTTAATTGGAGTTGTAGGGCATGTTTTTATGCTGCTGTCGCAATTAATACTCCCGTGGGACAGGGCATTGGATGTGATACAAAACGTTTGGATTCCGGTTTTGCTGATCTTTCCGTTCGCGACGTTGATAATCGGGGTTTTGCTGGGCGCCGAAGAAAAACGGATTATTTCGCACGCAACGATCGAACAAAGCAAAAGACTTTTTCAAACCCTATCTGATAATTCTCCTGTTGGGATATTTCGGACCAATGCTGTCGGAACGGTCACGTATATTAATGCCCGGCTATGTCGTCTGGCTGATGTTTCGATTGACGATGCAGAGGGGGACAACTGGTTACATGCTATTCATCCGGAGGATCGTGATATTCTGTACGAAAAATGGAAAAAAGCAATCGTATCTAAAACTAATTTTAGCGCCGAGTTTCGCCTTTTAAATAAAGACGGACGTGTGACCATCGTATTTGCTGAAGCTGTTCCGGAAATTGGGGAAAATGGTTCAATAAACGGATACATTGGAACAGTAAAGGATATTACAGAGCAAAAAAAATATGAGGAAGCTCTTATCCGGTCGGAACAGAATTTCAGAAAAGTACTGGATGAATCTCCTTTAGGAATCAGGATCACCGACTCCAACGGCGATACCGTTTACGTAAATAGCGCTTTACTTGAGATATATGGAGGAACTGCCGATGAATTTATAAAATCCAGGCTTTCGACTTTATATACACCAGAGAGCTATCATTTGCATCAAATCAGAAAAGAAAAACGGAATAAAGGAGAATACGTGCCCCTTGAATACGAAATATCAATTATTAACCGAAAGGGGGAAATCCACCATTTGCATGTATACAGGAAGGAAATTATATGGGATGGGGGTCTTCATTTTCAATCGCTGTACAGAGATATTACGGAAAAGAAAATAGCAGAGCAGGCTCTTTTGAAGAGGGAAGAATCATTGAGGGAAGCAGAGCAAATTGCCCAAATGGGAAGCTGGGAAAATGATATGCCGACGGGCAAAGGAAAATGGTCAGAAAACTGTTACCGGATTTTTGGCCTTAACCCTTTTGAAATGGACATTAGTTTGGACTACTTTTTAAGCCGGATATTTCCTGAAGATCTGCATTTGATTGACGAAGGGTATAACGAAATTATGGTAGGCCGGAAGCCAATTGAGAAACAGATGCGGATCACTTTCCCCGATGGCAGTAAGAAATGGATACTCAATAAAATAGTACCTGTTTTCTCCGATGGGGAACTTGTACTTATGAAAGGGGTAGTAATGGATATTAATAAACGAAAAGAAGATGAGGAAAAACTAAAACTACTGAATAAATCCATTGAGCAAACCCCGGTGAGCATTGTAATTACCGATCCGGCAGGAATGATTGAGTATGTAAACCCTGAATTTTCAAAAATTACAGGATATTCGCAAGATGAAGTGTTGGGGAATAAAATGAGCATGGTGAAGTCAGGCCATCACTCCCGCGAGTTTTATGATGATATGTGGAATACAATCCTTTCGGGGAAAGACTGGATCGGAGAGGTGCAGAATAAAAAGAAGAATGGGGAGTTGTACTGGGAAGCTTTAATTATTTCTCCTATTTTCGATGCTTCAGGGCAAATAACCAATTTCGTTGGGGTGATAGAAGATGTCACCGAATGGAAACGAATGATCAGGGAAATAACTGAGGCAAAAGAAAAAGCGGAGGAAGGAGAACGGTTGAAATCAGCTTTCCTTGCCAACATGAGCCACGAGATACGAACACCCCTGAATGCCATTCTCGGTTTTACACAAATGCTGGCGTATGAAGAGGATTTATCCAGAGAAGAAAAAAGCGAATACACTTCGATTATTAGTAGGAGCGCCGATGGTTTGTTGCAGATTATTAATGACATTTTATCTATTTCACAATTGGAAACAAGGCAGCTCCATGTTTTAAGAAAACAATTTGTAGTGCAGGAAATGCTGTCCGACATTTATTCGCAATGCAAACTGAGGATGGTGGGAGACGATACGGGGAAAACCGTAGATTTAATTCTTGAAGTTTCGGATGATGAAATTATAATCGATTCTGACCAGGTACGAATAACCCAGATTTTAATGAACTTGCTGACAAATTCAATAAAATTTACAGGACACGGGTATATTCGGTTTGGGGTACTCCATTATGATGCGTCGGGGATTGAATTTTTTGTTACAGACACCGGGATAGGTATTGAAAAATCGATCCAGAAAAATATGTTTGAACGTTTCAGGCAGGCTGATATTTCAAATACCCGGCTATATGGAGGCGTTGGCCTCGGGCTGTCGATTGTTAAAGGGCTGGTTGAGCTTTTAGGCGGTGAAATCCACCTTGAATCGGAAGTCGGAAAAGGTACAACTTTCAGGATTGTATTACCTGTTTAGATTACAATATATTCTGTCGGCAGCAACTGGCAACTGGTATCCACAAAAGAAATATCCAAAATCGGGTATCCGAAAATCTGAAATCATTTTTCTGTTAGTAACTCAGAAAGTTAGCTATACCGTTCAGTTTCGGAGAAGAAGAAGTCACTTTCAATCCGGGCATTTTCATCGCTGTCGGAGCCGTGTACTGCGTTGTACGATTTTGATTCGGCAAATAACTTCCGGATTGTTCCTTCCTCTGCATCTTTCGGGTCGGTGGAGCCAATCAGCTTGCGGTACGTTTCAATGGCGTTTTCTTTTTCCAGAATGGCGGCTACAATGGGACCGGAACTCATAAAATCGGTTAAGTTTTCATAAAAGTCTTTGCCTTTGTGAACCGCGTAAAAAGCTTCGGCCTGTGCTTTGCTTAACCGGGTCATTTTCATTGCAACGATATGAAAACCAGCTTCAGCAATTTTATTTAAAATGGGTCCGGTAAAGTTTTTCTTTACAGCTTCCGGTTTAATCATCGTGAGCGTTCTGTTACCTGTCATATTCCAATTTTTATCATTTCATTTGGCGCCCCGGAAGTAATTCGTAATACAATACAATCCGGTTAACGCATGAAAATTTCATGTCATGCTTGGTTTTTAAAAGTAGAAATTTAAATTTAAAATGGGACTGCCACCGGCAGAATTTTTATATTTGTAATTCATTAAAAACTGGGAAAGATTGGAACGTTTTAGCAGTGAGGATATTAGTAAGTTTAAAGCTTGCCTGAAAAAAAAGAGGGAAACAATTGTTTTGGTCCCGCACATTAATGCTGACGGAGATGCTACCGGCTCTGTTTTTGGCTTGTGGAAGGTTTTAAAGAACATGGGGTTGGATGCGAAAGTAATTAGCCCGAATAGTTATGCCAACTATTATAACTGGATGTGCGGCCATTCGGAAGCCATTGTATTTACGTGGAAAAAAGATTATGCGACGAAACTTATGGGGCAGGCCGGAATTTTGATTTGCATGGATTTTAATCAGCCTTCGAGGGCCGGCGAAATGGAATCGCTGATCGAAGGTTTTCAGCATACCAGGATTCTGATTGATCACCATCCATATCCGGCTGATTTTGCTGATATTTTAATTTCAGACACGAAACGAAGTTCAACTGCCGAACTGGTTTTTGCCTTGCTTTGCGAGGCGGGTTTACAGGAATATATTGACAAGGATGCAGCCTCTTGTTTTTTTGCCGGAATCATGACCGATACAGGCTCGTTCAATTACAACGTTTCCGATCCCGAAACATTTCAAACCATCAGCAAATTACTTAAATACGGGATCGATCAGGATGCAATTCATTCGGCTATTTACGATAACTTTTCGGAAGAACGGATGCGTTTGCTGGGATTCTGCCTGAATAGCCGGATGAAAGTTTTTCCGCAATACCATGCAGCGTATTTGTATCTCACCAAAGAGGATCAAAAGACATTCAATTTTAGAAAGGGCGACAGCGAAGGATTTGTCAATTTTCCTCTCTCGATAAAAGATATTCATTTTAGCGCTTTTTTTACTGAAAACGACGACCATGTGAAAGTATCATTCCGCTCGAAAGGGAACTTTCCGGTCAATCGTTTCTCTGAAGAAAATTTTAACGGCGGCGGGCATTTAAATGCGGCGGGCGGTGAAATTTATGTAACTCTTCAGCAGGCAATTGATACGTTTGAAAATCTGTTGCCGTCGTACGAAGAGCAATTGAAAAAATCAGAAAATAAATAAAAAATGAAACGAACATGCTTGCAGAAAAGCACAACTTGTCCCGATAGGTCGGGAAACACGGATAGTTTATCCCGTAATTGCTGGAAACAAATTGCATGTGAGTTCCATCCGGTGGAGTATTTTGTTAAAACAGATACACTTGAGCCAGCAGTAAATCAATAACATTAAAATTTGTATGGATGAAAAATGATTTTTTCCTGAAAGTACTATTGGTACTGTTTACTGTTGTTCTGATATCGTGTGGAAAAGATGAAGAGGAGGGAGAAATTACCTATACGCCTGAAAAAGAGCAAGCTTTGTTGAAGAAGTATCTCGATTATTTGGTTGAAGAAGAATACGATATTGATACAACTGCTAACGGTGTTTATTATGTCGTAATTGAAGAAGGAACAGGAAATACCCCTCAATCGGGAGATAAAGTATCGGTTTCATACAATGGACTTTTTATTGGAGGAGCGATGTTCGATTCCTCGGGTGATCCTGATTCGTACGGATATTATACATATACGCACCGGGTTACGGATATGCTTGATGGATGGGAGGAAGGCATCGAGACCATTAAAAAAGGTGGTACTTCACTGTTGATCGTTCCCTCAAATCTTGCTTACGGCGAATATGGTTATTACGATATTCCTCCATATACAACGTTATTATTCGAGATTTACGTTCATGACATTGTTTCTCCCGAATAGCAAACGATTATTCCTCTGGATGATTGCTGATGAATAGGATTGATTTACTAAAAAAGCTGCTTCCCGGTTTTATTCCGCTATTTGCTTTTATAGCAATTGATGAAATTTGGGGAACAACTGCCGGTCTGGTGGCTGCGCTTGCAATTGGTGTGGCCGAATTGGTATGGATTGGCTACAAGGAAAAACGATTTGACAAATTTGTCCTGTTCGATACCGCCTTGCTGGTTATTTTGGGTGGCATTTCCATTCTTCTTGAAAACGATATTTTTTTCAAGTTAAAACCGGGTTTGGTTGAGCTTATCCTCTGCGCTGTTTTGGCTGTTTCTGCTTTTTCATCGTTCAACATTGTTGGACTGATGACCCAGCGTTACATGAAGGATATGCAAATGAACGACAATCAGTTGAAACAATTGAGAAACAGCATGAAGCTGATGTTCTTTGTTTTTCTTGGTCATACCCTGCTGGTTTTTTATTCCGCATTTTTTATGTCGAAAGAAGCGTGGGTTTTTATCAGCGGCGGCTTGTTTTATATCCTGTTTGGTGTAGTTTTTTTAATCGAATTTCTGAGACAAAAGCGCAAACAAAAGAATATCATCTCCGAAGAAGAATGGCTTCCGTTGGTTGACGAACAGGGGAGAATATTGGGTAAAGCGCCGCGTTCACACTGTCACCGGGGTGACAAATTGTTGCATCCGGTCGTTCATCTGCACGTATTGAATAAAAACAAAGCCCTATTTCTGCAAAAACGTGCCGTGGACAAACTGGTGCAGCCTGGTAAATGGGACACTGCGGTTGGCGGGCATATTTCGTTTGGCGAGAAACTGGAAGATTCGCTCAAGCGGGAAGCATGGGAAGAAATTGGATTGCACGATTTTTCCGCTCGTTTGGTAAAAACCTATAAATGGGAAACAGAAATGGAAGCTGAACTGGTTTATGTGTTTGTAACTTACGACTTCAAAAATATTAATATCCATTCAGATGAGGTAGAGGGGGGGCGGTTTTGGACCAAAAACCAAATTGAAAAAAACATGGGAACTAATGTTTTTACTTCCAACTTCGAATACGAATACAAGATGCTGAAAGGGATTTTTTAACCCAATCTGATTTCTAAATTATTTTTTTTAATCTGAAGCTAACTGTCGTAATATCAATTTATTATTTCGATTTATTATTTAGAATGCCTGTTTTGTAACATCGGTTACAATCAGGTACTGATATTCCGTATACTTTTGCTCAATATTAATTCAGTCTAAATAATAATAGAAATGAGAAAAATACTTTATTCGCTGGTTTTCATGCTGGCTCAATTGATGGCAATTTCCCAAAATACTTCCGAACGGATTTTGAATTCTGAAGAAAAATTGAGTATTGGCGGTTATGCTCAAATCGATTACAACCAAAAAATTGACGGTGAAACCAAATACAATGGAATTATGGATGTTCATCGGATGGTTTTAATGGTTGGATATAAATTTAATGAGCGGACCCGTTTTATAACTGAACTGGAAGTGGAACATGTACAGGAAGTATATGTAGAACAGGCTTTTCTGGATTATAAATTAAAAGAAGGTCTGAATTTCAGGGCAGGTTTGCTATTGATTCCGATGGGAATTATAAACGAGTTGCACGAACCTGCGACTTTTAACGGAGTGGAGCGTCCGAATCTGGATAACACCCTGATACCGACTACATGGCGTGAAATAGGTGCAGGTTTTACCGGCCGTATCGGCGATTCCGGTTTGAAATATCAACTGTATGTTGTCAATGGTTTTTTAAGTTACAATGGAAGCGGGCTGCTGCGCGGTTCCGATGCCTTTAGAAGAGGTCGGCAAAAAGGTGCGGAATCAATTTTTTCGAATCCAAATTTGAGTGGAAAAATTGAGTATTCGGGAATTTCCTCATTGAAACTTGGTCTTTCAACGTATTTAGGAAAGTCACAATCAACTCTTTATGACGGAATTGATAAGGATAATCAGCAATTGATTGCAGTGGCCGATTCATCTGTTTTGGGATTAAGTATGATCGGACTCGATTTCAGATACCTTAAAAAGGGATGGAATTTCAAAGGACAGTTCAATTATGCTTCAGTAAAGAACACCGATGAATACAACGAATTTGCGGCCAAAGATATGGGAAGCGCATTGCTGGGCTATTACTTGGAAGCTGGTTATAACCTTCTGCACTCGAAAGATGCAGATAAAAAACTGGTTCCATTTGTCAGGTATGAAAAATATGATACACATTACAAAGTCGACGGAATTTCAAAAAACGTGAAGTTCAATCATTCGGATGTTACAGCCGGTATTGGGTGGTGGATGGCTGAAGGCGCCGTTTTAAAAGCCGATGTTCAGTGGTTGGGAAATGACGGCCCGGATGATACAATCACACAGATCAATCTTGGAGTAGGTATATGGTTTTGACAAAAATCCTGAAATATCAGATGTTGGTGGTATTGGCTTTTCTGTTTGCAGACGAGGCCAATGCCATTGATCTTGTGAAAATATTCAGTAAAGAATTGAAAACAGATCAGGCGGATGTTTCTCTTCAGAAATTCATCCCTGAATGCGGAGACGATTTCGGAACCAATGAGTTTTTTAAGCTTTACGTTAAAAAGCAGTGGGAGGGATATGTTGTATTGACAAGGGCAAAGGGGAGACATGACTATTTTGATTTCTTAATTTGGTATAGTTCAGGAATGTCGGTAAAACTTGTAAAAGTTGTAAGTTATTCTTCCGATCACGGGAGTGAAATTTCAGGGAAAAACTGGTTATTGCAATTCGCGGGTTACTCAGGTAATAAACTGATATACGGGAAGGATATTCAGGCCATTTCGGGGGCAACTATTTCAGGAAAAGCAATTACTTCGAAAATAGAAGAAATAACGGGAAAACTGAAAACCTGTATTGGCAACTGAATCATGGTTTGATTCAACAGGCAGGACGATGTTCATTGTGCCGGGGCGATTTGCATATATCTAAAATAAGCATTAATTTGCTAAACAGTATTTCCGGCTATTAGCCTATATTTAAAAGGAATCCTGATATTTTAAAGGAATGAAACAGGTTCGGTTTATACAAAAAACATTACTGTCAGTACTTTGTTTTCTGGCTTCTTATACAGGAAGTGCAATTCAGAATGAATTGAGCTTTGACTCTTTTTTGCAGGAAGACGGTTTGCCAAATAATCAAATCCAGTGTATTTATCAGGATCAGAAAGGGTGGATGTGGTTTGGTACCAGTCAGGGATTAAGCCGTTTCGATGGCTATCAGTTTGTCAATTTCCTCCATTCGCCGGAAGATAGCACCGGATTTAACGGGACGCTGGTGCGGGTCATTTGTGAAGACCGCAAAGGAAATCTTTTGATCGGAACTGAAAATGGCGGGTTGAATGTGTATGACCGAAACCGGGAATGCTTTTATCATCCGTACAAAAATGACCCTTTTTTCAGATCAAGGGCAATTTCAGTCAATGATATTCGGGAAGATGCAAAGGGGAACCTTTGGCTGGGAACAAATGTCAATCTGGTGATGATTGATACGCTTGGAAATGTAATGCCGGTTTCGAAGGAAACAGATGAAGGTCCGTTCAGCTTCTGGTCCGATTTTGTCAGGGTGCTTGAACTTGACAATACCGGTAAATTGTGGGCAGGTACAAATGAAGGTGTATTTATTTACGATCCTGAAACCAAAATTACCGAACATTTGGATTTGCCTTTTTCCAACGGAGCAACAGATGAAATTTGGGAATTATTTTTGGATATCGATGGAAGCATGTGGGTTGGAACATACTCCAATGGGGCTTTCATTGTTGATCCCATCAGCAGATCGGTACAAAAAGTACAGCTTAAAAAAGTTACCGAGCGGACGGAAACCGTTCGTACTATTTCGCTTGGCGCTTTTGGTAATTACTGGATAGGTACCCGCGGGGGTCTCTATATATACAACAAAACACAGGGGATGGTTGGTTTTTACCGCCACGACGACCGGGAACCTACAAGCCTGATCAACAATTCGGTACTTGATGTTCTGCATGATCAGCGGGGCGAAACCTGGATCGGAACCCGCGGCGGAGTAAACTTGCTGGCAAAAAGCAAACAGCGGTTTCATAGTTTTGGTTCCCATCCGTCGGATAACAAATATCTGAACAGTAGTATTGTATATGCCTTTTGGATAGACGATCAGGATAATATATGGATCGGTACCGAAGATGGTGGAGTTAATATTTATCACCCTCAATCCGGATTATTTACCTACCTGATGGCCAATCCCGACAACCCCAATTCAGTATCTCGGAATTGTATAAAAGCGTTTCTGGATGACAAAAAGGGAAATCTCTGGATTGGTACATTTCTTGGCGGAATTGATGTGCTGAACCTAGAATCGGGCAAATTCACACATTATAAAAATGACCCTTTAAATCCGAATAGTTTGTCGGATAACAGGGTGTGGGATTTTCTCCTGGATAATGAAGGAAACATCTGGGTTGGTACATCGGCGGGTATTAATCGCTTTGATGCCCGTACCAAATCGTTTGTACACTATCCGCAACTGGCAGGACAGGAACAAGTGAACTGGATTGAGATGGACTCGTACAACAATATTTGGATGGGAACGCTTGATGAGGTGATCATCTATAATCTGGGCAGCAAAAATAGTATTCGTTTTGCAGAGTATTCAAGAGCATTTTGGGAAGATTCGAAAGGGAGGTGCTGGATAGCTACGCTCGATAAGGGATTTGCCCGGTATTCGGCTACCGACGGTGCAATCCGATATTATAATACGAACGATGGCTTATCCAATAATCAGGTATTGTGCATTTTAGAAGATAACGACCATTTCCTGTGGATCAGCACATCGAACGGCTTGTCGAAATTCGATCCCGAAACCAATACGTTTCAGAATTATACCAGCAAAGACGGCCTGAAGAACAACCAGTTTACCTACGGAGCAGCTTACAAGTCGGATGACGGGCACCTTCTTTTCGGCAGTATTTCAGGCTTTAATATTTTCGACCCGTCGGAAGTGAAAAGCGATGATGCCAAAGTTCCGCTGATACTCACTGATTTCCGGGTTTTCAATAGGAAAGTGGAGATTAATCCGGGAAAAAAGTCAATCCTGAAGAAAAGCATTTCTGAAACCGACCATCTTGTGTTTGATTACTCGCAAAATGTTTTTACGCTCGAATTTGCAGCATTGAATTACGTAAACAGCGGAAGTAATCTGTACAGTTACTATCTCGAAGGCTTCGACAAGGAGTGGAACGAACCAAGTGTTTCCCGTTCGGCAACATATACCAATCTGAATCCCGGTGATTATATTTTTCATGTAAAAAGGGTAGTTCCCGGTAGTATTGAATCGGGTAACGAATTGCAGGTGCTGATCACTGTTCTTCCTCCATATTGGAAAACCCGATGGTTCAGGTTTTTTATTTTAGTGGTGATTGCAGCGCTGATTTATTTATTGGTTCAATTTCTTCTGTACCGCGAAAAAATAAAAAATGAATTGGTTGTTGAACGGATAAAGGCCAAAAAACTTCATGAGCTGGATATGCTTAAATTGAAGTTTTTTACAAATATATCGCATGAAATTCGGACTCCTCTAACATTGATACTGGCTCCGCTGGAAAAGCTGATCTCGCAAAAATTGCCTCCGGAGGAGGTTAATTCACATCTGGACATCATGTACCGGAACACGAAACATCTGGACCGGCTTATTAACCAATTGCTGGACTTCCGGAAACTGGAGACCGGAAATCTGAAACTGGAACTTTTGCAGGGCGATCTCGTCCGTTTTGTTTCCGACATTGTCCATTCTTTCGATAATTATGCTGAAGAAAAAGAAATAAACCTGAGATTCAATACGCTGAAGAAACGGCTCATGGCCCGGTTCGATGCCGACAAGATTGAAAAAATATTGAATAACCTGCTTTCGAATGCGTTTAAATTCACAGGGAAAGGTGGAAAAATTTCGGTCAACCTGTCCCTGGTCTTTGATTCGAATGAAGAGGACATTTCGAATGAAAATCAGGATAAAGAATATATTGAAATTGTAGTCCGCGATACAGGACAGGGAATTTCGCAGACCAATCTTTCAAAAATATTTAACCGCTTTTTTCAGGCTAATGAACATGCAGTGCAAACCGGAACCGGTATCGGTCTTGCCTTTGTGAAGGAGTTGGTTGAATTGCACAAGGGAAAGGTTTTTGTTGAAAGCAAACCGGGAAAAGGCAGCAAATTTACCGTTCGGATTCCGTATGAGGCTGGAATGGAAGAACCGGTATCCTCGGTATCTGCCGGAACTGTGAAAAAAGAGGTGGAATCCGCCATCGTAGTCACGGAGAAGAACGGAGTTGATCCGGTTCATGCTGAAATTCTGCTCATTGTTGAAGATAACCCCGATGTGCGTTCGCTGATAAAGAGCCATTTTTCGTCGAAATACCAGGTATTGGAAGCAAACGACGGAAAAGAAGGATGGGAAGTTGCATTGAACACGATTCCGGATGTGATAATTAGTGATGTTCTGATGCCTGATGTGGATGGCTATGAGTTTTGCAGAAGGATAAAAAAAGACGAACGAACTTCGCATATTCCGGTGCTGCTATTAACAGCGCTTCATTCAAAAGAACATGAAATAAAAGGTCTTTCGAGCGGTGCAGATGATTACATTACTAAGCCGTTCGACCTTACAATTTTGCAGACAAAGGTTGATAATATGTTATCAATCCGCAATTCGCTGAAAGAAAAGTATTCCGGAGAAATTACACTGCAACCAAGGAATATTGTTATTTCATCGCCCGACGAGAAGTTTTTAAACAGGGTAGTAGAGGTTGTCGAAGAAAATATTTCGGATGCCGATCTTGATATTGAACGTTTTTCCCAGGAGGTCGGGGTGAGCCGTATGCAGCTTTACCGCAAATTGCACGCGTTGACCGATATGACCGTCAAGGAATTCATCCGGAATATCAGGCTGAAAAGGGCTTCGCAATTGTTGTTGCAGGAAAAAATGTCGGTTAGTGAAATAGCCTACGCCGTTGGTTTTAAAGATTTGTCCCACTTCCGGAAATGCTTCCGCGAGATGTATGGAATGAATGCTTCCGAATACATACAAAAAAATTCAACACTCCAATAATCTTCTTTTTTAATTTTATTGTCAAATCACAGATTAATAGCTGTTTGTGGTATTTTGTTTTTGCCGTGGGAAAAATAGCCCCTCATTTTGGGAAATATTTCCCTGTTTGGGGAAGCCTGTCGGTCTTCTTTGGGAAGTAAGAAAATGAGCTTTAAAACCATTCTCCGTAATTTTATCATGAACTAAATTTTGAAAGCTTATGGAAAAAATGCGTAAAGATTTAAAGCGGCTTTCCTGGATCATTGCAATCGTTGTGATCGGATTATTTATCGCACTATTGGTTCTCATAAATATCAGTCTTTAATAATTATTCTGAACAAGAATGCTAAATCTGTTATTCATGAAAAAAAATCTCGTTTTGATATTTATTAGTGGCTTGATTTTTTGCCAATGTACTTTATCGAACAGGACTGATAAAAGCGATGCCGGTAATGACGGACTGCAAATGGCGATTCGGATGGCCGATTCCGAAATGACTTTCTTCCCGAAATGTTCAATGGTTGATTTTGATCCGGAAGGAAAATGGAATTACACAGGCGGGCTAATTGCCATGTCGATGATGGAACTTTGGAAAGAAACAGGGGAAACAAAATATTATGAATATGCCAAAGCTTATGCCGACCAATTTATTTCTGAAGACGGGATAATTTCAGGTTACAAAAGAAGTGATTTCAACATTGATAAGCTAAACTCCGGAAAATTTTTATTTGAGCTATATATTAATACGAAGGATGAACACTACAAAAAAGCCATATTTATTCTTCGCGATCAGTTGAAAGAACATCCGCGTACTTCGGAAGGAGGTTTTTGGCACAAGCTTCGTTACCCTCACCAGATGTGGCTCGACGGCCTGTACATGGGAGCGCCGTTTTATGCACAGTTTGGAAAGGAATTTAACGAGCCGGCAGTGTTTGATGATGTAGTCAACCAGTTTGTTACAGTGCACAAACACACTTTCGACACAATTACCGGGCTAAACTACCACGGCTGGAACGAAAGTAAAGAACAGCAGTGGGCCAACCTGCAAACCGGTTGTTCACCTAATTTCTGGGGTCGTGCAGAGGGCTGGTACGCCATGGCTTTGGTCGATGTCCTTGATTTTATTCCTGAGAATCATTCTGGTAGAACTAAACTACTGGAAATATTGAATCAGGTTGCAGCAGGAATAAAAAGCGTACAGGATAACGAAAGTGGTCTGTGGTACCAGGTACTCGATAAAGGAACACAGAAAGGCAATTATCTGGAGGCATCGGCTTCGTGCATGTTTGTTTACAGCTTGCTGAAAGCCACACGCCTTAATTATATAGATAAAGAATACCGGCTGGTTGCAGAAAAGGGATACGAAGGAATCCTGAAAAACTTCATTGAAGAAAATAACGACGGCACAATCAGCCTGACCAATGTATGTTCTGTTGCCGGACTCGGCGGCACGCCGTATCGCAATGGAACCTACGAATATTATATAGGGGAACCTGTCCGGGATAACGATCCCAAAGGGGTAGGGCCTTTTATTCTTGCAAGTCTTGAAATGAAAATGTAATCAAACCTAATCTTAAATGTATGACAGACTTTAAACATGAAAAACAAAAGAAACTACGCGCAATTTTTTCCCGCGTAGTAATTCTTGTCCTGAGTTTATTTTTGCTGGCAACATCTGCTGTTTTTGCGCAGAATGTTACCGTTAAAGGTAAAGTAACTGATGCCCTGACTCAGGAGGGTATTCCCGGAGCCAACGTGGTGGTCAGGGGAACAACCAACGGGATCATCACCAATTTGGACGGAGAATACGAATTGAGGAATGTTCCTGCGAATGCAACCATAACATTTTCGTTTATCGGTTATGAAACACAGGAAATCCCGCTGAATGGGAAAAATCAATTGAGTGTATCGTTGAAAATAGACACGCAGCAACTGGAAGAAGTAGTTGCCATTGGTTATGGAACGGTGAAAAAGAGAGATATTACCGGCTCGGTAGCCTCTGTAAAGGGAGACGACTTACATGCAATTCCTGTGGCAAACGCTGCCGAAGCAATTACCGGTAAACTGGCGGGTGTGCAGGTTTTATCGACCGAAGGTTCTCCGGATGCTGAAATGCGTATCCGGGTACGTGGTGGCGGTTCCATCACACAGGACAACTCTCCGTTGTTTATCGTTGACGGATTCCCGGTCAACAGCATCTCCGATATCGCAACTTCCGATATTCAGTCGATTGATGTACTGAAAGATGCGTCGTCTACGGCCATTTATGGTTCGCGAGGTGCAAACGGGGTTATCATCGTAACAACCAAAAGTGGTCAGGAAGGAAAGCTTTCTGTAAGTTACAACGCATATATTGGGTATAAAAGAATAGCAAAAAAACTCGATGTTCTTGATCCGGAAGACTATGTGAAATGGCAATACGAATTTGCTGTTTTAGATAATGATATGGATGACCTCAATTCCTACGAAAAATATTTTGGTCCCTATCAGGATATCGATATGTTTGTCGGGCAATCAGGCAACAACTGGCAGGAACAGGTATATGGTCGTACCGGGGAAGTTTTCAATCACGACCTGAGTATTCGCGGTGGAACTAAAAAACTGATGTATTCAGTAAATTATGCTCATGTCGATGAACGGGCAATTATGGTCGGATCGGATTACAAACGTGATAATGTGTCCCTGAAACTTAATAATAAGCCCAACGATAAAGTTGAACTTGCATTTTCAATGCGGTATTCCAATACAAAAATTAATGGTGGTGGCGCCAATGAGCAAAACGAAAAGTCATCAGCAGATTCAAGGTTAAAACACAGCGTGACTTATACACCAATACCCTTAAATGGATTAACCACTGATGACACCGATGAAGAAATTGCCAGCTATTTAATCAACCCGATAATAGCAAATGAGGATAATGACCGTGCACAGGAACGGAAAAATTATAACATGGCTGGTAGTTTTTCATGGGAAATTATAGATAACCTCAAATTCAAGACAGAAGTCGGTTTAGATAACTACAATTACAATGACAATCGTTTTTACGGTGTAACAACCTACTATGTTGACAATGCTCCTGCTTCTGAAAATCAGGGCCAACCTGCTGTTATTTTACGGGACAGGAAAGAGGAACGATTCAGAAATACAAATACCCTGAGTTATGATTTCAAAGACTTTTTGAGTGAAGATCATAAAGCCATGTTGTTGTTGGGGCACGAAATGATCGAAACCAACATTCAGGAACTTACGGCTACGATACACGGATTTCCAACCTTGTTTACTTTTGATGAAGCACAAAAACTGACGACACAAGGAATTCCTTTTTCTACGGATAATAATTACAGTCCCGATGATAAACTGTTATCTTTCTTTGGTCGGTTGAATTACGATTATAAGAATAAATACCTTCTTTCTGCGACTTTCCGTGCCGATGGTTCCAGTAGGTTTTCGGATGGCAACCGTTGGGGATATTTCCCTTCAGCAGCAGTTGCCTGGCGGGTTTCAGAAGAAAATTTCATGGAAAAAACTTCATCTTGGTTAGATGATTTGAAATTACGTTTGAGCTATGGTACTGCCGGAAATAATATTATTCCATCCGGACAGATGACCCAATCTTTTGTGTCGAACACTACTGCCTGGATCAACGGTTTTGATAGCTTTTGGTCAGCATCAAAAACAATGGCCAATCCCGATTTAAAATGGGAAACTACTTATACCCGAAATATTGGATTGGATTTTTCGCTTTTCAAAAGCAAAGTCAATGGTAGCTTCGAAGCCTATTTGAACAACACGGAAGATCTTCTGATTGAATTCCCGGTAGCAGGTACTGGTTATGATACACAATACCGGAATATGGGTGAAACAGAAAATAAAGGAATAGAGCTGTCAATTAACTGGCTGGCCATCGATAAAAAAGACTTTGGTTTGAATTTCAATTTTAACATTGGCTTCAATAAAAATGAAATCAAATCTTTGGGCGTTATGGAAAACTTTGGCGCTGAAACAGGATGGGCTTCAACAGAAATCGGTACCGATTTTTGGATTGCCAAAGGTGGTTCGGTAGGTGAGATGTATGGATATCGTTCGGATGGCCGATATGAAGTGTCTGACTTCACAGGATACGACGCTGACGAAGAAAAATGGATACTGAAAGAGGGAGTTGCCGATGCCTCTGGTGTAATTGGCACACTTCGTCCGGGTATGGTAAAACTTCAGAATATGGTTGGAGACGATAACAAAATTACGATTGACGACCGTACCATTATTGGTGATGCCAACCCATTAAATACCGGCGGTTTTACAATCAACGGACGCGTATATGGTTTTGACTTATCTGCTGTTTTTAACTGGAGTTATGGAAATGATATTTACAATGCCAATAAAATTGAATATACCACATTAACTCCGCGGTACCAATACCGGAATCTGATCGAAATGATGGGAGAAGGAAAACGATGGACAAACATCGATCCTGCAACAGGGAACTTGGTGAACGACCCTTCTGTTTTGGCAAGTATGAACGCCAATACAACCATGTGGTCACCTTATATGAGTAGGTACGTATTTAGCGACTGGGCTGTTGAAGATGGTTCGTTCCTTCGTTTGAGCACATTAACATTAGGATACACCGTTCCATCGACATTAACTAGGAAGGTAAATATTCAGAATCTTCGGTTTTATGTAACCGGGTATAATGTATTCCTGCTTACCGATTATTCTGGCTTCGATCCTGAAGTTTCAACCCGTAGAAGAACGGCTTTGACTCCCGGAGTTGATTATTCGGCCTATCCAAGGAGCAGACAAATTGTTTTTGGATTAAACCTCAATTTTTAACCTGATTTATCTTATTGAATATGAAAAAAATAAAATACATAATCGGAATAGTGATTGCAGGAGCAATGATGTCGTGCAGTGACTACCTGGAAGCGCCTACAAAGTCTTCGTTGGATGAATCGGTTATCTTCTCAACCCCCGACCTGGCAAAAGGTGCTGTTGATGGCATTAAAATTCCATTTGGAGAAACAAACTCGTACCGCGGCCGGTTTTTGCCATGGTATGGAATGAATACCGATATCGAGTGGTACAATTCTTCGGAAAAAGTAGGTGACGGGAGTGCCGACCTTGCCGTGTATTTTGCCACGCCCAGCAACAGCAATATGAATACAACAAACAATGCCTGGGCACAAATGTATTCCGGAATTGAACGTGCAAATATTTGCATCCGGGGTTTGAGGGCGTATGGTAATCCCGAACCGGGAACCGAATTAGGCTATTTGCTTGGTGAATCCCTGACTCTGAGAGCCGTAATTTATGCTGATCTGTTACGGGCATGGGGCGATGTTGTGGCCCGGTTCGAACCGATAAATTCTGAAACGATGTATCTTCCAAAAACCAATCGCGATGAAATTTACAAGCAATTGATCGCCGATTTGGAAGAAGCATCAACCTTGGTTCCATGGCCAAACGAAACAAGTAATACTGCTTCTATCGAGCGGGTAAACAAAGCTTTTGTAAAAGGTCTGCGTGCACGTCTTTGTATGGTTGCCAGCGGATATTCCCAATATCCCGATGGGATCAGAAGGAGTACAGATCCGGAATTGACGGTGGCAAAAATGTATCCCATTGCTTATCAGGAATGCCTCGATATTATAAACAGCGGTACTTGTAAACTTGAAACTTCCTTCGAAACGGTTTTCAAAAAGAATTGTCAGGATAATGTTGCCGCCGGAGGTGAAGGTTTGTGGGAAATCCCGTTTTCCGACGGAAGAGGACGTATGTTGTTCACCTTTGCCATCAAGCATAACAGCATTGACCAGTATACCGGCCAGGCTCGCGGAGGAAGCGCCGGTCCGGTGCCTTATCTGTTCTACGATTACGATGTAAAAGATACACGGCGCGATGTTACAGTGGTTCCTTACGAATGGGGTAAAGCCGTGAATGGCATTTCCCAGCAGGTGTTGCTTAGCCTGAATAAATGGAGTTTCGGCAAATTTCGCTATGAGTGGATGAACCGGATTGTAACTTCAACCAACGATGATGGTGTCAATAAACAGTACATGAGGTACGCCGAAGTAATAATGATGGCCGCCGAAACGGCAAATGAGTTACAGGGACCATCTGCTGCTGCTCCCTATCTGAAAATGATTCGTCAACGGGCTTTCCCGTCAGGCGTGTGGGCTGCCAAAGTAGATGCTTACGTGAATGCTTTAACGACTAAAGATGCGATGTTAAAAGCTATTGTCGAAGAGCATAAATTCGAATTCTGCGGTGAAATGGTACGGAAAGAGGCATTAATCCGCTGGAATTTGCTGAAAACAAAACTGGATGAAGCCAAGACTAAAATGTATGCTTTGAGAGATCGGTCTGGTGCCTATTCCGATGTTCCTGAGAAACTTTATTACAAGTACGCTTCCAATGGAGAATCTCTTGTAATTTATGGACTTAACAGAGGCGAAACAGCAGATAAATCTTCGGAATACGAATACAACGTATCATTTGTAGCTCCATCGAAACTGGTCGATTCAAAAATTGAAGCCATTTATGCCCGGAACCCTGACCAATGGCAATTCTGGCCAATCTGGCAGGTATTTCTGGATGCCAGCAACGGACAATTGGTAAATGATTATGGATACTAATAAATTGATGTTTATGAAAAGAATATTAAAAAATATAGGATTTATTATCGGGCTGTTTTCCTTGTTCTTTATGGCTTCATGTGAGGATAAAATTGACCCGGTTGTTGAGTCACTTGAATTTGACAGAGCTTTCTCGCCGATTGGCATAGAAGTAAAGATCAGGAATAAAACAACGGCCGAATTTAACCTGACTGTTCGCGATGATGCAAGTTATTACGTGATCGAATTAAGCGAGGACAATTTGCAGTTCAATACGATTGTTAAAACGGCAAATGTAAAACCTGAAGAATTGCCTTACAGCATGTTGCTGGACGGTGAAACCACATACTCGGCACGTGTTAAGGCAGTTAGCAACAGCGGTGCCAGCGATTCCAAATGGGTGACCGGCATTTTCAGTACTGAAGCTGAAAATATATTTGCAGCAGTGGCAGGCGATGATATTAAAGCAACCAGCGTTACGTTGAAATGGCCTGCCGCCAGCGATGTTACCCATTTTATCATCACCCCGGGAAATACCGAACGGACTATTACTGTTCCGGAAAAAGCAGCAGGACAGGCTACAATTACAGGGCTTACCGGAGAAACAGAATACACGGTAAAGATGATGAAAGGAACCAAGCAAAGAGGGCTGGTAACATTTAAAACACTGATTGATATTGGAGATGCAACGGCTGTGCATCCCGAAGATGATCTAAATGCAATGGTTGCAGCGGCAGCAGACGGCGCTGTACTTGTTCTGTTCCCGGGCGAATACCTGGCTTATACCGGAAAGATTACGCTGAATAAATCCATTTCAATAAAAGGATTGTATCCGCACAACAAGCCGTTAATACATATTCAGTTTGTACTTGAAACCGGCGTGCAGGCATTTGAAATACGGGATGTTGAAATGGACGGTCTTTTTATTGATCCAGCTACAACGCTCGAAACAAAACTCGACCATGCATTCCAGTACAATACAGCAGGTACTGATTACGGAAGTCTGAAAGTAAATGGTTGTACCATTCACGATTATCTCAAATCATTATTCTCTGCAAGTAGCATTGCAGCAACGGTTGCCGGCATTTCAATGGATAACAGCGTCGTGACAAATGTCTTAACCGATGGAGCAGATTGTATCGATTTCAGGACCAGTTACCTTGCCAGCCTGAGCCTGAAAAACAGTACATTTAATAATTGCGCCCCGGCCCGCGATTTTATCCGGCTCGACGATGCTTCTGGTACTTATCCGGGTAAGGTAAGCGCTGTGCTGATTGATCATTGTACTCTTTTTGGAGTATCAAACAGTACTTCCAGGAGAATTTTATATGTTCGTTTTAAAACAAACACATTGACTGTTACCAACAGCATTATTGCCGGAACTGCCGGATATTATACAAACCAATCAACTTCTGCGCAGCCCGAATGTTCGAAGAACAATTATTTTAATGCGCCTGGTTTTATTACCGGAGGTTCAACTGTCAGTGGGGCCAAGTTTGATATATCAGGCACTCATACTTTATTGGATCCGGGTTTTGTAAATGCAGCGTCAGGTAACTTTAAAATTACCAACCAAACGTTGATTGACAATGCGATTGGTGATCCTCGCTGGAGACAGTAATTAGACGATTTTAATTTATACTGATTTTTTGAAAACTTAGAACTGAAGAACAGAGAGGCTGTCCAAAAAGTCTGGAATAGAGTCATCCCGAACTTGTTTCGGGACCTCATCTTTCTAATAATCAGACCCTGAAATAAATTCAGGGTGACGCGAATTGCGGATTTTAGAACTTTTAGGACAGCCTCCTTTCTTTTTTTACTTCCGGCTAAAAGATATTTCCTTTTAGTCGTTCAATTATTCAGAAAATATCTGACGGGCTTAATTATTTCAAACGAACAGAGGGTGATTATACGATTTCTACATATTGCTTTATTCCTTTTTTCTACTGTTCTTGTTTACGGACAAACCGTCAATTTGCCTGCATTTCCCGGAGCTGAAGGATTCGGGAAATATGCAACAGGAGGCAGGGGAGGCGCGGTTATTTATGTAACTACGATGGACGACCATTCTTCCCCGGGTTCATTGCGGTATGCTGTAGCCCTGACTGGCGCACGCATTGTTTTGTTTAAAGTTTCAGGTACCATCAAATTAAAATCGGCTCTGAAAATTACCAACGGAAACCTTACCATTGCAGGGCAAACCGCTCCCGGAGATGGAATTTGCATTCGCGATTATCCGGTTGAAGTGAGTGCCGATAATGTAGTTATTCGCTTTATTCGTTTCCGCATGGGCGACGAAACACAACAAGAAAATGATGCTTTGTGGGGGCGCAATCATAAAAATATTCTGATCGACCATTGCTCTGTAAGTTGGAGTACCGATGAATGTTCATCGTTCTATGACAATGAAAATTTCACTATGCAGTGGTGTATTGTTTCCGAAAGTCTCCGGAATTCTGTTCATGGCAAAGGTGCACATGGATATGGCGGTATCTGGGGCGGCAAAAATGCTTCGTTCCATCATAATTTACTGGCCGGTCACGACAGCCGCAATCCTCGTTTTTGCGGTAGCCGTTATTCCAATAATGCGGCTGCTGAGTTGGTCGACTTTCGTAACAATGTAATTTATAACTGGGGAAGCAACACAACGTATGGCGCCGAAGGAGGCAATTACAATATGGTGAATAATTATTATAAGGCGGGCCCGGCTACTTCATCATCCTCAAAATTCAGAATACTACAACCGTATGCCGACGATGGTACGAATAGTCAAAAGGCCGGTATTTACGGTAAATTTTATGTCTCCGGAAATTATGTCTCCGGAAGTTCTGCTGTTTCAAACGACAATTGGCAGGGTGTTTCGCTTCATTCATCGTTTGGTTCGTATGCCGCCGGGGTAACAAAAAACGACATCAAGGCTGAAACCGCTTTTTTGTTTGCTACCGTTACCACACACGATGCGCCGGTTGCGTATGAAAATGTACTTGCTTATGCAGGCACCAGCCTGAAACGCGATACGGTTGACAGGCGGATAATACACGATACACGTACCGGTACTGCCACTTTTATGACTGGTGGAAACGGAAGTTCGAACGGAATTATTGATACCCAAAGTGCGGTTGGCGGCTGGCCCGAACTGAAATCGGCTGATGCCCCGTTGGATACCGATGCCGACGGAATGCCCGATACCTGGGAAGATGCAAAAGGTTTGAACAAAAACAGTGCGTCCGATGCACAGCTAAAAACAGTTGACGGCGAATATCCAAATGTTGAAGTTTATATTAATAGTCTGGTTTCCGGTATTATTGAGAATCAAAATAAGGGTGGGGTTATAACTTTTGCTTCCGGGTTAACGAAAAGCAAAAATCAGGCGGAGCTGTTTTATAACCATTCGTCCGGCGAATTGAATATCCATCATGAAAATGCAATTGAAAATGTGCAGATTTATTCGCTTACCGGAAGTGTAATGAAAGCAATTCATGGTGGTGGTTCCAAACAGTTGAAAATCCGGTTGGGAGAGCTGCCCGACGGAATTTATCTGGTTCGTATTCAGGATGAACAAAATAAAGTATTCTCAGCAAAAGTTGTAAAATAAGTTTGGCCTGATCATATTATAGAATAAAATATTGAAAAAATGATACGGTTAAAAATTGCAATAATAGTACTGTTGACTGCTTCTTTTCAAGGAGTTTCCGGAATGTCGGATATTCAATGCGATTTTGTGGTTGCGACGGATGGTTGCGGCGATTTTGCAACGGTTCATGATGCGATAATTGCGGTTCCCGATTACCGGAAAAATACGACGATCATTTTCCTGAAAAACGGAGTTTATAAAGAAAAACTGATCCTTCCGTCCTCGAAAAATATGGTTACCCTGATTGGTGAAAGCGTTGAGAAAACCATCATTACCTGCGACGACTACGCTTCGAAAAAGAATATCTTCGGCGAAGAAATGGGAACAACAGGTTCATCTGGTTTTTTTATTTTTGGCAACGATTTTACAGCCGAAAATATTACTTTCGAGAATTCAGCGGGACCAGTGGGGCAGGCCGTTGCAGTTCGTGTGGATGGCGATCCTATTTATTTCAATAATTGCCGTTTTCTGGGCTTTCAGGATACCCTTTATCCGCATGGCGAGAAAAGCCGCCAGTATTATAAAAATTGTCGTATCGAAGGAACTGTCGATTTTATTTTTGGCTGGTCGACCGCCGTTTTCGATAGTTGTGAAATTTTTTGCAAAGCGCCCGGTTATGTCACTGCCGCTTCTACACTGCCGGAAACTGCGTTTGGTTTTATTTTTCTGAACTGCAAAATTCATGGAAGCGCTCCTGTTCAATCGGTTTATTTGGGGCGACCGTGGCGCCCGTATGCAAAAACAGCCTTCATCGAATGCGAATTAGGCGAAGTAATAAAACCCGAAGGGTGGCACAACTGGAATAAAAAAGAGGCAGAACAAACCGTTTGTTATGCCGAATATAAAAACACCGGAGCGGGTGCAAATCCCGAAAGCCGGGTGTCGTGGTCAAAACAACTAACGGATGAAGAACGGGAAAAATACACATTGGAAAATATCTTCGAAGGGTGGATTCCCGGAAAACCATTTAAAGAACCGTCGAAATAAAGAGATTGAATATGAAATAGCCATAAGAGCCAAAGCTCATACAAACCGAGAATGATGATTTATGGCTATTCCATGCGTTGGTTACTTAATTGAAAAACAAAAGTTAATACGAAAATTTTTCGATCAACTTTGAAAAAATGAACACATGAAACTGAATGTAAATCTGTCGTTGATCGTTGTATTATCCTTTGTGTTTGGTTCTGGTTCAGCACAGCGGATAAAAACTGAAAATTCAACCGTTTCAAAGGTTTGGGTGGCCGATAATGGCGACGGAACCTATAAAAATCCGATTTTACATGCCGATTACTCCGATCCGGATGCGATTCGGGTTGGCGACGATTTTTATATGACAGCCTCTTCGTTCAACTGCGTACCTGGTTTGCCAATCCTGCATTCAACAGATTTGGTCAATTGGGAATTGATTTCGTATGCGTTGCCGAAGCAACCTCCGTTTGACGTGTTCGACAAACCGCAGCACGGCAATGGTGTGTGGGCTCCCTGCATCCGCCACCATAAGGGCGAATTTTATATTTATTACCCTGATCCTGATTTTGGAATATACCTCACAAAAGCTACCGGTGCAAAAGGTCCGTGGTCGGAACCTCTTTTGGTAAAAGAAGGAAAAGGCCTGATTGATCCATCGCCGCTTTGGGACGATGACGGGAATGCCTATCTTGTTTTTGCGCTTGCCGGAAGCCGTGCCGGGGTGAAAAGTATTTTGCTGGTCAGCCGAATGAAGGCTGATGGCACTGAACTTTTGGGCGATCCGGTGATGGTGTTCGATGGACACAAAAACCATCCGACAGTGGAAGGCCCAAAATTTTACAAGCGAAACGGCTGTTATTACATTTTTGCACCTGCGGGCGGTGTTTCGACCGGTTGGCAACTGGTATTGCGTTCGAAGAATGTGTTTGGTCCATACGAAGAGAAAATAGTTTTGGAACAAGGTTCCACTACAATCAATGGTCCGCATCAGGGAGCATGGGTTGATACTTCGACCGGTGGAGACTGGTTTATCCATTTTCAGGATAAGGGAGCTTATGGACGAATTGTGCATCTGCAACCGGTGAAATGGGAAAACGACTGGCCTGTAATCGGAGTTGATTACGACGGCAATGGAATTGGTGAACCGGTTTCAGATTATAAAAAATCAGACGCAGGCACGAAATCAACGGTGATCACTCCACCTGAAAACGATGAGTTTGACACTCCTCAATTGAGTTTGCAATGGCAATGGCATGCCAATCCGCAACTTATGTGGGGTTTCTCAACCGGGAATATGGGTTTCTATCGTTTGAATTGCATCCCGAAAACCGATAATTTCGTGAATTTGTGGACCGTCCCGAATTTACTGCTTCAGAAATTTCCGGCAGAGGAATTTACCGCGACGGCAAAACTGACTTTCAATCATCGGTTCGATGGAGAGGAAATTGGTTTTGTGGTGATGGGCGACAGCTATCAGTTCGTCTCGCTGAAAAGGCTCGATGGAAAACTTATTCTTCGGGTTGTAAAATGCGATAATGCCAGAACGGGCAGTGTTGAAAAGGAACTTTTTCAGAAGGAATTTCCGGCAAATACCGTTTATTTCCGGATAAAAATAAAGAGCGGGGCCCTTTGCAGTTTCAGCTTCAGTATGGATGGGAAGAAATTTACGGAAGCAGGAGAAGCTTTTCGTGCGGTTCCCGGGCGTTGGATTGGCGCGAAAATCGGTTTCTTTGCTCTGCGGGACGGGGTAATTAACGATGCCGGAAATGCCGACATCGACTGGTTCAGAATAGAAAAATAAAGACAAAAAGATAAACTATGAAGACGATGGGGGAAATAAAGAGAAGTTGGTTCATCCTGTATCTGTTTGCTGCTTTTGCATGCAATGAAAAAGCAGCAGATAACCGGGAAAAGGATGATTTATATGAAGGGCTTGAGTTTGAAATGCCCATTATAAAAGAACCGGTAATTCCTGATCTTTCGGTTTCCATAACCGATTTTGGAGCGGTCAGCGATGGGTATACGCTAAATACACAGGCTTTTGCCGATGCCATTCAATATGTGACTGATAAAGGCGGGGGTAAAATTGTAATTCCTCGGGGTATATGGCTTACCGGCCCCATTATTTTGAAAAACAACCTCAATATTCATGCTGAAGCCGGGGCTTTGGTCGTTTTTAGCAAGGATAAAAATTTGTACCCGCTTATTGAAACCAGCTTCGAAGGATTGAATACGGTTCGCTGTCTTTCCCCGATTTACGGGAAAAATCTTGAGAATATTGCGTTTACGGGAGAAGGGGTTTTCGATGGTTCGGGTGAAGCATGGCGATTTGTAAAACGTTCGAAGCTGACTGAATCGCAATGGAAGGATTTGGTGGCTTCCGGTGGCATTGTTGATGAAAAAGGAAATAACTGGTATCCATCTGAGAGTTTTAAAAAAGGAGCTGAAATAAGCGATATGAATGTTCCCCGCCAGTTCAGTAAAAAGGAAGAATATGAGCCGATAAAAGATTTTTTGCGTCCGGTGATGGTCAGTTTAGTGAGCTGTAAAAATGTATTATTTGATGGCCCTGTGTTCCAAAATTCGCCGGCATGGTGCATTCATCCGCTGATGTGCGAAAATCTGATCATCCGGAATATTGATGTTCGTAATCCCTGGTTCTCGCAAAACGGCGATGGGATCGATATTGAATCGTGCAAAAACAGCGTTGTTTACAATTGTACTTTCGATGTGGGCGATGACGCGATTTGCATCAAATCGGGCAAAGACAAGGATGGCCGCGACAGGGCAATGCCTACCGAAAACTTGATTATAAAAAATTGTATCGTTTATCACGGGCACGGTGGTGTTACTGTGGGTAGCGAAATGTCGGGTGGAGTGAAAAACATGCACGTTTCGGACTGTACGTTCATTGGCACCGATGTTGGTCTCCGGTTTAAAAGTAATCGTGGCCGGGGCGGAGTTGTCGAGGGAATCTATATTTCGGACGTCAATATGATGAATATTCCGACCAATGCAATTTCGTTCGACTTGTATTATGGCGGCCTTTCTGTTTCAGAAATGTTGGCAAGCGATCAGGAAATGAATATTCAGGTTGACACAATTCCTGAAGTTTCGGAAGAAACGCCGCAGTTTAAGGACATTATCATCAGAAATGTAACTTGCAAAGGCGCTTTGCAGGGCATTTATTTGCAGGGGCTTCCCGAAATGAACCTCGAAAATATCGTTCTTGAAAATATTAATATGGAAGCCGATAACGGCCTGTTTTGCATGGATGTAAATGGTGTGACGATCCGTAATTTGTTTCTGAGAACGAAAAAACTTCCGGCTTTTGATTTTTATAATTCGAAGAATATTTCAATAAAAGAACTTGTTTTGCCTGAATCGGAACAACCGGTCATTTCTGTAAATGGCGAAAGAACTGAAAATGTAACTATTGAAGTTATTTCGGATAAAGAACCTGATAAATATCTGATTTTGGGAGAAAAGGTTAATGCAGAAATGGTTCATGTAAAAAAGCACTAAACGATGATAAAAAGACTGACAATTTTGTTTTTGCTGTTTCCGCTTTGCATGCAGGCGCAGCAGTTGGCTTTTCCCGGGGCCGAAGGTTTTGGCCGTTTTACAAGCGGCGGGAGAGGAGGCGATGTGTACATTGTTAATAATTTAAACGATGAAATTAAAAATTCACCGGAAGGTTCATTGCGTTGGGCAATCAATAAAAAAGGGGCACGAACCATCGTTTTTGCTGTTTCCGGAACCATCTCGCTGAAAGGTCCGCTGAAAGTGAAAAACGGCGACCTGACCATTGCCGGACAAACAGCTCCCGGTGATGGCATTTGTCTGAAGAATTACACATTTACCATAGGAGCCAATAATGTGATCGTACGCCACATACGTTTTCGTTGCGGCGACGAAACCTTGCAAAGCAGCGCCCAGGATGCAATGAATGGCAAGGACTCTGAAAATATAATCATCGATCATTGTTCGCTGAGCTGGTCGGTTGACGAAACAGGTTCGTTTTACGACAACAAAAATTTCACTTTGCAATGGTGCATTTTGAGTGAAAGCCTCTACAAGTCGGGGCACGAAAAAGGCGAACATGGATACGGCGGAATTTGGGGTGGGGAAGGAGCCAGTTTTCATCACAATCTGCTGGCGCATCACACCAGCCGGTTGCCCCGGTTTAACGGCGCCCGTTTTTCGACCAAACCGGAAACCGAACTGGTTGATTATCGAAATAATGTAATTTTTAACTGGGGCTTTCAAAACGCTTATGGAGGCGAAGAAGGCAGGCAAAACATGGTGAATAATTATTACAAGGTTGGTCCGGCTGCAAAAAAAGGTGAACTTCAGTACCGGATTTTAGCTCTGACACAGGAATTCTATGATCCGAAAATCAATCCTGATACGCTTGGAGCCGGGCTGTTTTTTATCGATGGAAATGTGGTGGAAGGGTTTCCGGATGCAACCAGCGATAACTGGAAATATGGCGTGCAAAAAGCTACCCCGGAACAAAAACTGAAATCGAAAGTTAGTACGCCGTTCCCTTTTGAACCGATAACTACTCAGCCTGCAAAAGAGGCGTATCATTTGGTTTTAAAGCAAGCCGGGGCTATCAAGCCGAAGCGGGATGTTGTTGACCAGCGGATTGTGAAAGAAGTGAAAACCGGTACCTGTAAATATGGAGGCAATTGGGGTGCGAAATCAGGAATTATTGACAGCCAGAAATCGGTGGGCGGATGGCCTGTGCTGAAATCGGTTCCTGCCCCAAAAGACAGTGACTGCGATGGAATGCCCGACCGGTGGGAAAAACGAAAAGGTTTAAATCCGCTTGATGCTGCCGACCGAAACGTTGACCGGGATAATGACGGCTATACCAATCTGGAGGAATATTTGAATGAATTAGCCCGGTAATTTTTAGCAAAATCAATTTCCGAAAACAGATAGTTTTAAAAAATTTCAGGTGTAAAGCAGAATTTTAGTAATTTGCGCAATCGGTTGCAATATGTATTCCATGCTGTAAGTATAACCAATAAATAATCACTTTATGACCTTCAGGATTTTATCGATATTGTTTTTCGTGTTGCTGTTTAAAAGTTCTTTCTGCCAGGAAAAAATAAATGTATTTACCATCGGCGATTCGACTATGGCGAATAAAAAAGCTGAAGTTTTTCCGGAAACCGGCTGGGGGCAAGTACTCTATCAATTTTTCG
This sequence comes from Prolixibacteraceae bacterium, assembly GCA_003506435.1. Classification (GTDB taxonomy): domain Bacteria; phylum Bacteroidota; class Bacteroidia; order Bacteroidales; family Prolixibacteraceae; genus GWE2-42-39. The sequence continues at coordinate 239,286 of DOAQ01000019.1, read as the reverse complement.
ATGATCAGGTGGTCGTTCATAACCATGCAATGAACGGGCGCAGTTCAAAGAGTTTCATTGATGAAGGCCGCTGGCAGGTAGTGCTCGACAGTCTTCAGAAAGGTGATTATGTATTTATTCAGTTTGGTCACAACGACCAGAAAATACAATCGCCTGAACGCTATACTGAACCTTTTGGAGGCTACACTGAAAATCTTACGAAATATATTACTGAAAGCCGCGACAAAGGAGCAATTCCTGTTCTTTTTACTTCGATTGCTCGCCGGAAATTCAATGAGAAAGGGAAATTGGAAGATACGCACGGCGATTACCCGGCAGCCATGCGGAAACTGGCCAGGAAAATGGATGTGCCGCTGGTCGATCTTCAAAAAAGTACCGGGAAACTGGTTCAATCGCTGGGTGACGAAAAATCGAAAAGTTTGTATTTGTGGACCGAAGCTAACGATCGCTTTCCGGAAGGCCGAAAAGATAATTCTCATTTATGCGTTGACGGCGCCCGTAAATTTGCTTCACTGGCCGTTCAGGAACTGAAAAAACTTCCGGTAGGATTGGCAAAACATGTAGTCGAAAAACAAAAAGTGGTTGGCCTCGATAACTGGTTCAATCGCGAATACCACAAAAAAACCGGCCAGTTGTATCATTACACCTGGACCGATACCGAGAACAGTGGCTTTTCGCAACTGGGCGACCTGTTTAAAAACCAGGGCAGTGTGCTTAAAACAATTGGACGGGAACCTTCGAAAGCTGCCTTGGGCTATCTTGATGTTTTTATTATTGTTGATCCCGACACAACGACTGAGAGTAAAAATCCAAATTATATCAATCCGGAATCAATCAATTCAATTAAAAACTGGGTGAGTAATGGCGGTGTCCTATTGCTGATGGCCAACGACGGACCAAATTGTGAGTTTACCCATTTCAACCAACTGGCCGAAACATTTGGGTTTCGTTTTGTTCCGTTAACCCTGAACCCGGTTCTCAACCGCGACTGGGAAATGGGTGCAGAAACCAATTTGCCTGATCATCCGCTTTTCAAAGGTGTCAGCAAAATATACATGAAAGAAGTTGCTCCTGTCAAACTCAGCGGCGACGCCCGTCCTGTTTTGGCCGATAACGGCAATGTGTATATTGCTGAAACTTCGTATGGCAAGGGAAAAGTGCTGGCCATTGGCGATCCGTGGCTGTACAACGAGTACATCGGGCATAAGCTGTTGCCCGAATCGTTCGAAAATAACAAAGCTGCTCAGAACCTTGTTGACTATTTATTGTCGGCAGTGAAAGAATAGATGTACAAATATTCAACGATTTTTTATTTCGGTATAAAAACCGAAACGTCGATTAATACGTGTAAAATATCGATAAAATAGCGGTATCTGTCCGGATGATTTGACTAGTCCTGTTTTTCAGGCAATATTTGATTTCTGTATTGCGTAATAACAGAAATCAAAAACTAGAAAACAATGGTCAGAAAAATTCAGATCGCATTATTTTGCATGTTATTTTCATTGGTTGGATTTTCCCAGTCACGTTTCTTTGTGAACCTTAACGGTGGACTTGATTTTAACACCAACAAGTATTTCAGTCCGAATGGTTACGAAAAGTTTGAGGATGGACAAACAGATTTCAACTATGGTTTGGATCTTGGCTACCGCCTGAATGATTGGTTCCGTTTTCGTCTGGAATTTGGTTACAACGAGTTCAGCTACGGACAGCGCCCTTCTTCAACAGTCGATATTCTTGAAACAGAAATGACCCTGAATTGCATGGATATCAATCCCCGGCTTGATTTCAGGGTTTGGAACAAGAATAAATTTGAATTATTTCTGAGTCCCGGATTGCGTTTGGAATATGTTATGAACGCTGATCAGGAGTCAATCCGTGCGGATGGCGCAATTTCAACCCGAAATTACATCAGTACTGATTACAAGGATGCCATGTCGGGATTTGTAGGGGGAGTGATTTTTAAATACAACCTGACAAAGCATTTGGGATTCACTCTTTCACCGGATTATACTGTTTTCTTCGATAAATTGTATGATAAAAATGACGGGGCCTTGCAACGTTTCAACACAAATTTCGGGGTTGAATGGACATTTTAACTGATTGATATATTTCGGATGCAAATGCCGGTGAAGATTAAAAGCTCCCGGCATTTTATTTTTCTTCTGCTTTGGTTTGTTCCAGCCGCAATAGTTTGGCTTTTCTCTCTTTTAGCTTTTTTATGTAAATATCCGTTTGGTTTCTGAACGAGCTTTGGTACGATTTCGCTGCCCATACGATGGCATCATCAACCCTGCCATCGAGTTCGCTGGCAAGTGCCATGTTGAATTCGGCCTTACTGCGTACCGACCGGTTTTTGCTTTCTGTCAGCGGCTGCCAGTATTCTGCAAGTTGTGCCCAGTCGCTCGCATCAATCAATTTCTGTTCTGTTTTGTTCTTTTTGTCGATAATGAAAATACCTCTTTCGTCGGGTACCCAGGAAGGCGAAATATAACCGTCCAAATCCAGCGCTACTTTAATGCCGGTAGCTATTAGTCCCTTTTTTATACTTCCCAGATTTTTGAAAAGAGTTCGCTGATCGACATCGCCGTTTTCCCAGAAAATGGTATCGGAGATGAAAAATTGCCCGACAATTTCCTTTTTTTCAGGATAATAGATTCTGAAAAATGAATTGTAAATAACATCGAATGATGCGTAGAAATAAGAATAATTTGCTGACCCATCAGGTAATATATGGTCGACTTCTGCCTGGAAACGGGTATTCACACGGTTCACATATTTTTCCATTACCAACAGGGCGTCGGTATTGTAGGTTTTGCATACTTCACCCACGTAATCCCAATCCAGTGGTTGTTCAATTATGTAATATTTCGAATCTTTCGGAATATTCCGTTCAACCGGTATCACTACGTCGAAGCGGCCCGATTCGTAAATCAGTTCCCCGATGGCCTGCAAACAGGTATCCGAAGCCATGCTGTCGAGCACGTTGGTATTGACATTGAACTCTTTTCTGTAAAAATACCGTTGCAGTGAATCTTCATTGAAATTGATGAATTCGCCGCTCATTGAGCGATTCATCAGAGTCAGACTCTGTATTTCTTCGGGTATCTGTATTTTCGCAGGATACTGGTTTTCAATAGTAACTGAGCGAAACGGTGAACACGACAATGCAGCGACAGCAATGATTGTCAGAAAAATATATGAAAGATGACTTCGTGACATGGCTAATCAGTTTAATAAATTCCCCAGTACTTTCTCAAAAACCATTCCAATCCGAATATCAAAATGATCAGCGCAAAAAGCCATTTTGAATTCAGTAATTCGTTTTGTGTGAAATGTACAAATTTATCAGGTTTTATCTTTTCATTCGACTTTATTTCAGAAAACAATTGATCTTGTTTTTCAGGAAGAAAGAAACGGCCTCCGCTTTCGTATGCCAGTTGGTAAAGAATCTGGTGGTTAGCGACTGTTTGCTGTTCTTCCAGGTTTATCCGTACCACCCTGAAATTACCGTTCTGTCGAAATTCTTTGTTCCCTAGCGTTGTTAAGGCTTCCATCCGGTAAATGCCGGCTTCCGGTTTTCCCAGATTTAACGAATACTTGTTTCCTGTTTTGTCGAAAATAAACCGGAATTCAGAAATGCTGTCTTTTTGCAAAATCATCGAAACATCCGGTGAGTTGACAAGTTCGTAGCTGTCGTTGTACAATTCGGCTCCAATTACAACATCTTCATTTTCAGAATACACGGTAGAATAGAACAACTTAAAATTTTCATCGTTTTCTTTTAAAACGAGATAATTGAAAATCTTGTATAGAAATTCATTGATTGTTTTGTGCTGATGGTTCATGTTGTAATCGTGAATCCTCCAGCGCCAAATTCCTTCGCCGAGAATATATCCGACTTTTCGCCCATCCAGGCTTCCAAGAGCAACCAACGGGTTATTTGTAGTTATTCCTTTAATTTTTTGCCTGCCCAACACCTGAAAATTGCTGTTCATACTGAATTCGGTATATGGGACATAAACCGGAGGAAAACTTTCAAGGTTTTCGGCATATTCATTTTCAATTCTGAAAAGCGAAAAATCCTTGTTATAGGCAATCTGGCTTTCGCTGAACCCATTTGCCGGGGGTGAGCTGATGCCCAATTGAAGATTATTTAACTGCGGAAGACTGGTCGTTCCGCCGACTACGAACAGCAATGGTTTTTTCGAGTTGAGAATGAGTTGCAGTGCCTGATTATTCTGATTTTGAGCAGAAGGCAGTTGGTACAGGACGAACAAATCGAATGCGTCCATATTTTCGGGTGCTGTATTGCCGTTTACGAGGGTAGCTTCGAAATTGCTGAAACTTTCCAGGATTCCTTTCATTGCACCGATATCAGGGTGCGGCCCGTCGCTGAGTACCAACACCTTGTTTTTGGTATCGATCACATCAATCACAAATTCGTAGCTGTTGTTGGCTGTATTGATTTCCGGTTCGGACGCAATAACTGTTATCTTGTAGTTTTGCAATCCTTTCCCGGTTGCCTGAATGCTGAATTTTTCAGTAACAAAATAATTGTTGCCGGGTATTGCAATGGCTCTCGTTTCAATCACTTTATTTTCGCAACTTAATTCGAACCGGGCCGTTTGATTGGCCAATTTTTCGAAATGAATATCGGCCTCAACGGTAAAATAGTTGTTTATGAATACTGATTTGTTGTGTTTTACATCCCGTATCCGAATATCGGGAACACTGACCGTATCGCCGAACCCAATCGTGTAAACGGGAAAATCGAACGCCTTCAGTTGATTCGAAGGATTTTGTCCGGCATTGTAAATACCGTCGCCAAGTAGAATAAGCGCGCCGACATTTTTATTGATATACTGGTTGGAAACCGAGGCCATCAGTTCGCTGTAATCCGATTTATTACCGGTGAAGTTCAGGGTATCGCTTTTCGTTGCACTTTCGCCAAAAAGCCAAAGATCAAGTTCGTATTGGTACGACAACTCTTTCCTGATTTTTTCAACTGCTTCGTTTATCGGAACGCTATATTTGGCCAGCGATTGTGAATTGTCGACAGCAATAACAATTACGGGTTTTTCCTTTATCTGTTTCCTCGAAATAATGATGGGTTTGAGAAGCAATAACAGACAAATGAAAATTCCAACAGTTCGTAACACAGCCAGAACCCGTATCTGGGAAACAGAAAATTCAGCATTTTCGCGGTTTTTATAATAAGCGATCATGCTGGTAGCAACCGCAAGCAGGGCGAAAACCAGCAACAGAACCGGAGCAATGTCATTTTCAAACGAAAGTTTCAACTTCTCAATTTTTAGGAGAACCAAAAATAACATTAAACCGGCAGTTAAAAAACTAAATAAAATGAGCCTCAAAATAAAATTCTTTTGCCGTTGTCGTCAACAAAAAGAATGTTCTGTTGTTGAATAAACAGAGACAATGAGAGTCTCATAGCTATCGATTTTAAAATCAGGGCTTAACAGGCGTCGGCCCTGGTTTTATCTTTTCATTTACCAGGTTTACAAGTTGCACCCGGCTCGAAACGCCGGTTTTTGAATAAATGCGGTGACTGTGGTCTTTCACGGTTTGCAGGCTAATAAATAATCTTTCTGAAATCTCACGGTTCGATTTTCCGTCACATATTTCCCTGATAATTTCACATTCGCGGTTCGAAATACCGAATTCGCGACATAAACTCAATAATGAGTCGAAATGCTGAGGCCGGACTGACGCTGGTTTTTCGTTCAGGAAGAATAGTGCTGAAACCAATGCCGGAGTAATGAAATAAAACAACACAAAGAATATTCCGGCTAGAGCGAACGAACCTGACAAGAAATAGAAAATAATCAACGAAAACGGAGCCAATATAAAAATTAGGGCTATCCGGCGCAAAAAATCTACCGGCACGACCGACCTGCGTGGTATTACAATCAGTAAAAAACCGGATGATACGGAAATCAGCAAATTCAGCAAAAGAATTGATTTGATAATATCGTTCAGGTTTATTGAGATATTTCCATCCAGAAAATATTTAAACAGAAGCCCGGCGCCTAAAAAAGCAAGCGAAAAGACCGAAAAAAACAGAATTGGAAAATAACGGGGTGTCTTTATCGATTTTAGTTCAAAGGTAAATATTAGTTGCAGGTACCACGATGCAATTAAAAAAGGGATACCCAGGAAAGGAAAAAGCAAAATAATATTTTCGATGATGTTTTCGGATATCGATAAATTATTCATAATCAGTTTGCTGATTATGATTCCCCAGATGCCGTAAAAACCGTAGATGAACGAAAACGCCTGAAAGTAGAAAAGGCTCGAAAAATGATTTTCAGGAAAAACCAGTTTCATGCGATAGGAGGTTGTCACCCCGATTGCACAAAGTCCGATAGAAAGTCCGAATGTGAGTATGTACAGGAAAAATTGCATCGGCCCGAAATTCAAAAAAATTAATGATTTAAAGGTACATACTAAAGTAGGATTTTTTGTTTTTCCAACTTTAGTATTGCAGATATTATAAAATCATAGTATAGATTTGACTCAGAATTATAAAAATAAAGACGATGAAAGAAGAACCATTTTACACCATCAAACCTGGTATTTCAAATTGTTTCAGCTACGGCTGGGAAATAATGAAAGAATATTTCCTGCAAATATTTCTAATCGTTGTTATTGTCGGAATTTTTAATGGGCCTCAGTCGAGCTTTAAAATCGAGAGTTTTTCTTTTATAAAGGTGATGTTCGGTTTTTTTGTCCTCTTGTATTCCATATTTTTTCTGCCGGTTATTAAATACGGCGCACAGTATCTCTATTTACAGGCTGTCCGAGGAGAGGAAATTGATTTTAAAGATATATTCAATGGATTTTTTAAATATTTCGATATTGTTTTTGCAAATCTTCTGGCTGTAACTTTGACCATTCTCGGCTTTATCTTTTTTATTATTCCCGGAATTATTTGTGCTGTGCGGTTTTCATTTGTTTCTTATCTGGTGATGGATAAAAATCTTGATCCGATCAAAGCGCTGGAAGAAAGCTGGCGGATGACCCGCGGTCATTCGTGGAAAATCTTCTGGATGGGCATTCTTTCATTTTTCATTATAATTGGCGGGCTCATTTGTTTTATTGTCGGTATTTTTCCGGCGCTGATGTGGATTCATGCGAGTTTCGCCAGCATGTACCAGTCCGTTTTAAACGAGGAGAATAATACTACGTTTTTGGTTTAGACAAGTGCCCCGTACAAAATCTCAACCGGATGATATGCTTTTTTCCCGGTTCCGTCGGCGATATGATGGCGGCACGAAGTTCCCGGTGCAGCTATTAAAACATCTGTTGTTGCTTTTCGTACCTCCGGGAAAAGTACCAGTTCTCCGATACTCATGCTCAATTCGTAATGTTCTTTTTCGTATCCGAACGAACCGGCCATTCCACAGCAGCCGCTGGTAATTTCTGTTACTGAATAATTCTCCGGAAGTTCCAGCATTTGCCGGGTCGGAAGAGTAGAGGCAATGGATTTTTGCTGACAGTGGCCATGTATCTTTATTTGCCTGTTTTCTTTGGTAAACGAATGGCTGCTTATTTTTCCTTTCCCGATTTCACGAATGATAAATTCTTCGAACAACAAGCTGTTCACTGCCAGTTTTCGGCTGGTTTCAATGTATACCGGATCAACCAGTTCTGGATATTCGTCACGAAACGAAAGGATGGCTGACGGCTCGATACCGATCAGCGGAGTTTCTTCTGAAATCAGATCTTTCAGTAATAGAATATTTTGTGTGGCAATTTTCTTTGCCGTGCGCACCAATCCTTTCGACAGGTACGTGCGGCCACTTTCCCTTGTTTTTGGAATGGCCACTTCGTAGCCCAGTTTATTTAGCAGCAGAATGGCTTTTATGCCGATGTCGCTTTCGTTGTAGTTGGTAAATTCGTCAGCATACAGGTACACTTTTCCATTTGGAAATTGGCCGTTGCCGGAGCTTTTGCCATACCATTTCCGCAGGCTGAGTTTCGATAAGGCAGGAATATGCCTTTGTGGGGCAAAACCAATTGCTTTTTTAAACAGGCTGTTTGCCGTGAGCAGGTTGGTAACGGGGCGAAATACCATCCCCAATTGGTTGATCTGCGGCAAATACGCGATCAGTCTTGATCGTAACGGAATACCATGCAGATCGTAATAATGCTGCAAAAATTCGGCTTTGAACTTGGCCATGTCTACATTCGACGGGCATTCAGACTTGCAGGCTTTACACGAAAGGCACAAATCCATCACCCGGTAAATTTCGTCATGGTCGAAGCGGTTCGCTTTTTCTGAACGGGTAAGAAATTCGCGCAATATGTTGGCCCGCCCTCGGGTGGTTTTGTCTTCGTCACGGGTAGCCATAAAACTTGGGCACATACTTCCACCGGCCAGTTCCGATTTACGGCAGTCGGCCGAGCCGTTGCATTTTTCAATGGCGCGCAACAGCCCTTGTTCTCCTGAAAAATTGAAAATAGTTTCCGGGTCGGGAACCGGCTGGCCAACAAGGTATCGCAGACTTTCGGTGATAGGCGGCGTATCAATAATTTTTCCGGGATTGAAAACAATATCCGGGTCCCATGTTTTTTTCAGTTGTTTGATCAATTCGTAGTTGTGTTCGCCCAGCATAAACGGGATGAATTCACCGCGCAAACGCCCGTCGCCATGCTCACCACTGAGCGACCCTCTGTATTTTTTTACCAGTGCTGCCACATCTTTTGCCAGACTGTGATAAATTTCAACGTCGGCCGGGTCTTTTAAATTCAGCAAAGGACGAAGATGGAGTTCGCCGGTTGCGATATGGGCATAGAAAACACAGTTCAGTTTATATTTTTCAAGAAGTTCCTGGAATTCGGCTATGTATTCGGGCAGATAATCGGGGGCAACGGCGGTATCTTCAATAACGGTGGTGCTTCGTTTATCTCCGGGAATATTTGAAAGCAGGCCGAGGCCGGCAGTGCGCAATGCCCACACTTTTTTTATGTTGGCCTCCCCGGTGACCAGCGGAAAATGATACCCGTATCCCGCAGCTCGCATATCTTGTTCCAGTTTTTGGGCCCGTTCCCTGATTTTTTCTTCCGAATTGTCTGAAAACTCAATCATTAACATCGCTTTCGGGTCGCCTTCGATGAAAAAGCGATTTTTCCGCTGCTCTATATTTTCTTTCGTGCAATCCATAATGATGTCGTCCATCATTTCAATGGCATCGGGCTGATGGCGAAGAGCCACAATATTCCCCCGGAAAGCTTCTTCCAAAGTATTGAAATGGGCGCAAACCAGTCCTTTGTATTTGGGAGGCAGGGGAATCAGGTTTAGCCGGATTTTTGTAACAAAAGTCAGTGTTCCTTCTGATCCGGCCAGTAATTTGCAGAAATTGAATTTTTCGCCTCCTTCGGTGAAAACCTCCGATTCGAGCAATACATCAATGGCATAGCCGTTGTTTCTTCTCCTGACTTTCGGGTCGGGGAAACCGTTTCTTATTTTTTCCTGATTGATCGGGTGGGAAAGGATGTCGCGGATATTCCGGTAAATTTTTGCTTCGAGCAAACTTTCCGGACCATTGCATTTTTCTTCAAATTCTGTTTTGCTGAGCGCTTTAAATGCCGTTTCCGATCCGTCGGAAAGGACGACATCCGCTTCCAGTACATGTTCGCGGACGCTTCCGTAAACCAGCGAATGCAAACCGCAGGAATTGTTTCCCAGCATTCCGGCCATTGTGCAGCGGTTGGCAGTCGATGTTTCGGGGCCAAACTGCAATCCGTGCGGAGCAAGGAACTGGTTGAGTTCGCCCAAAACAACACCGGGTTCAACTTCTATCCATTTTTCCTCTTTGCTGAAAGTCAAAATCCGGTTCATGTATTTCGAAATGTCAACCACAATACCGCTGCCAACGACCTGCCCGGCCAGCGAAGTACCGGCTCCACGCGGGATGATTGACGAACCGTTTTCCTTTGCAAAAGCGAGAATCTTCAGAATATCGTTTTTATTTTTTGGTTTGCAAACGGCTTCCGGGATTTCGCGGTACGACGAGGCATCGGTTGCATAAATAATCTTCTGGACATTGTCAGTATAAACGTCGCCTTCGAGTTGCGATTTTAGTTTATAAAACGGATCGTTTGTTTTCATATAAATCGGGTTTCAACAAAAATAGGAATTAAACGAAAAATTATCTGTTGGAAGAGAGTCAAAGTTGTATGTTTTATACTGAGGAATCAGATGAATTTTTTAAAGGAAGGCGGTTTTTACCGATGCGTAAAAATGAATACGGGCAAGTTCATCAACACAAATCAGATCAATTCAAAAAAAGAGGCAACCTTTCGATTGCCTTCTCTTCGATTATAAGCTATTGTATTTCTATTTTTTGCACTCCTTGCAGGCATTGTAAATTCCTTCGAACAACGCTTTCATGTCTTTTGCGGCAACGGCTGCAAACGCCACGCGAATGATATTGCTCAGGTTGATAATTCCAATACTGTATTTACTGATCAGTAAATGGCGCAGTTCCTCTCCGTCGATTCCTTCGGCTAGTTTTACGCACATGAAATAGCCTGAATTGTAAGGAAGCGCCATGAAATATGTGCTGTATTTCTCTTCTTTTAAAGCTTCTTTTACTGCCTCGTAGCGTTCTTTCATGATGTTGTACTTGGCTTGTTTTTGCTGATGGTATTCAGGATTGCTGAATGCCTGAAGCAACAACGACTGCGAGATGTTGGCCGAGTTGGAAATATTTCCGCGGATAGCTCCTGCTGTTTTGTTTTCAAGCGCTGAATACAAAGCTGCATCGCCGCCTTTTATGCCGTAGGTTATAAATCCGACACGGAAGCCCCATACGTAATCTTCTTTCGTTGGGCCATCAATCTTAACTGCCAGAACATTGGTATGCAGGTCGCACAGGTCGGCAAAAATACTTTCCTGCGCAATGCCTTCTTCGAAAACCAGTCCAAAATAAGCATCGTCAGTCATAATAACCAGTTTGTTGCCTTTTTCTGCCGATTCGCGGATCACCTGAACAATCGCTTTGCTTTCTTCAACCGTTGGAGTGTAACCTGACGGGTTGTTTGGAAAATTCAGTATAACTACCTTTTTGCCGATGCCGCCTTCTTCCAGCTTGGAACGAAAGGCTTCGGTATCGAAACCGCCGTTTTTGAACAGATTGAATTTATCGGCAGTTGCCCCGAATGCATTGGTAAGAGTAAGGTTATAGTTGCCCCAGAATAGGTCGGAAACGATGAATTTTTCGCCTTCATCCAGAAACATGTAACCGGCCATGCTGATACCGTGTGTGAGTGCGTTGGTCACGATCGGAAGACTTAATTCTTTCCCTGCCATCGATGGGTTCTTTTCGTACATCATACTTTTCCATTTGGCACGGATATCGGGTCTTCCGAAGCTTGGGGCATAAGGAAATACCAGCGACGGATCGAGATTGATTTTTGATGCAATGGCTTCCAGTCGCATAGGCGAACCATCGTCTTCAATGGCGGCGCCGATCGTTGCATTTATTTTGGTGCCTTTGGCATCTGCTGTTTGTCCGAGAATTCCTTTTTTGGGGAAGAAAATATTTTTTCCCCGCTCTGATAACAATTCGAAAACTACAGGATTTTTTTCCTGAATGATCTGGTTAAGTTCTGCAGCCTGTGGGTTCATTCCGATGTTTTTAATGGATTGTGTTGAATAATGATTTGTAAGTTTCTCGGGGTGCAATATAAGAATTTATTAAAATATTTTTCAAAAATGGTGTCGTATTGCGAAGAATATTGATATTCCATTAATAAATTGTATTTATATGAATACTCATCAATACAGTGATCCGAAAAAAAGGGCATCCCAACCGGAACGCCCTCTATCTATTCGTTACAGTGTTCTAAAATTCATCAAAGAAGTCGTTTCCTTTATCATCAACAATAATAAAGGCGGGGAAGTTCTCAACCCTGATTTTTCGTACGGCTTCCATTCCGAGTTCTTCAAAATCGACAATTTCCACCGATTTGATATTTTCTTTCGCCAGAATTGCAGCCGGACCGCCAATTGAGCCCAGGTAAAATCCGCCGTGTTTTTTGCAGGCTTCGGTAACCTGTTTCGTGCGGTTTCCTTTGGCAACCATGATCATCGATCCGCCCAGGCTCTGAAATTCATCAACGTATGGGTCCATTCGCCCCGCAGTGGTTGGCCCAAAACTACCAGAAGCCATTCCTTTTGGCGTTTTGGCCGGTCCTGCATAGTATACCGGATGGTTTTTAAAATATTCAGGCATTGGCTCGCCTGCGTCAATCATCTGTTTGATGCGGGCATGTGCCATATCGCGGGCAACGATCATCGTTCCGGAAAGGCTTAGCCTTGTTTTTGGCGGATATTTAGTCAGTACTTTCAGTATTTCTTCCATGGGTTGATCCAAATCGATATCCACTGCCGGTTGCATGTGAGGCGATTCTTTTGGAAGATATTTTTTTGGATTTTTTTCGAGTTCTTCAAGGAAAATGCCGTCGGCAGTGATTTTTGCTTTGATATTGCGGTCGGCGCTGCAACTTACGCCGATACCTACCGGGCACGAAGCGGCGTGACGTGGCAGACGAATTACCCGCACATCGTGTACGAAATATTTACCTCCGAACTGGGCGCCAATACCACTTTCCCTGCAAATCTTCTCAATTTTTGCTTCCCATTCCAGATCACGGAAAGCCTGGCCTCCTGCATTTCCTTCAGTTGGCAGATGATCGAGATAACCAGCCGATGCTTTTTTTACGGTTGCCAGGGTTGCTTCGGCTGATGTTCCGCCGATTACAACGGCCAAATGATAAGGCGGACATGCCGATGTACCGAGGTCTTTAATTTTTTCTTTAATGAATTTTGCAAGATTTTCTTCTGTCAACAGCGATTTGGTTTGCTGGTACAGATAGGTTTTGTTTGCCGATCCGCCGCCTTTGGTTACAAACAAAAATTCGTATTCGTTTCCTTCGGTTGCATAAATATCAATTTGTGCAGGAAGATTGTTACCGGTGTTTTTTTCTTCGAACATCGAAAAAGGTACTACCTGTGAATAACGGAGATTGCGGTCGCGGTATGTTTCGTAAATACCTTTCGATAAATGTTTGGCATCGGAAACGCCGGTGTATACATTTTCACCTTTTTTACCAATTACAATTGCCGTTCCCGTGTCCTGGCAGGTAGGTAGTTCACCTTCGGCAGAAATCACCTGGTTTAGCAGCATGGTATATGCCACAAAACGGTCGTTGTCGGTTGCTTCCCCGTCTTTCAGAATATCGGAAAGTTTTTGCAAATGGGCGCTGCGCAGGTAGAACGATACATCGGTAAATGCTTCTTTGGCCAGCAGTTCAAGCCCTTCGGGTGCAACTTTTAAAATGGTACGTCCATCTGCTTCAACGATCGAAATAAATTCTTTGGTCAGCAAACGGTAATTGGTTGTATCCTTTAAAATTGGAAATGGTTTTTGGTATAAAAATTCAGACATTGTGACGTAAATAGAGCGTTAATAGTTGTGTTTTTTATTTCAAATGAATTAGAAACAAATATAAAGATTTATAAAGAACAGCGGCCTTTGCATTGATTTATCGGCAAAGGTTTAAGAGTATTTTAAGATGCGGGAGAAGCGCTTCTGAAAATTGCAACAAAAAAAGCAGCCTCCGGTTCATTTTCCAGTATTATAAAATTGAATAATCCGGATAATATCTTCCTGATTACCAATTTTTAGTTTGTTTTTCTTCATGTATTCTGCTACTTCCGTTTTTTTATCCGAAAGTATTTCCGTCAATTGTTTGCTACTGGAAATCCGGTCGGCTTCTGCATCGCCAAAAGCAATATAGAATTCAGGAGTTGCCGATTTAAATTGAGCAGGAGTGGGATCTTCATAGGCTTTTGCCGGTTTGGCCTCCTCAAATTGTACACGGTATTGTTTTAATAGTGTTGCCTTGCCCTGAAGCAAAACCTCGAAATACGAACGTCCCAGCTTATTATTCATGGAATAGGCTTTGTAAATAAATTCTGAGTCTCCGATTTTTACACTTTTTACCGTCGATTTATCGAGATAGAACGTTTTTTTACTTTCCTCTTCAAATTCAATTTCGTCAGCATAAACATTATAGCGCAGAGGAACGTTGCTGACAACTGTGTTGCTGGTAGTGGTAACTTCTCCCTTTTTGAAATTGTCATTAAAAAACGGGGTTCCCGGAATATTGGAATAGTCGAGTTGGTTTCCCATACCCCCTTTTTCTCTGGAAGCTGAAAGATGGAAATTTTCCATTAGTTTTGATATAGATTGTTCCTGTGAAAAAACGGTTGCTACACAAAATCCCCATATCAGGAAAAGGACAGATGTTTTTTTCATTACTGGTGTGTTTATAGTGTTATATTGAATTCTCAATTTTTGAACCAATAAATATACGAATTTCATTTTTTCGCTTAATTCTACTTTTACAGATTCTCCGTAGGGAAAGATTTTTCAGCTTTTTTATCCCGTCCCTGAAGGGTGAAAGCTGAAAAATCAACCTTTCCCTTCAGTCCCGAGCAATCGGGAAGGGTAAAAAAAGGTTGATTTTTCTAATGTGTTAAAGTAGAATTAAAACTGGTATGAACAATTATTGGCTTCCGGTTGTATTAATAAAAAAGAGATGAAGCAGGTTTTTATTTTACTATTCATAGTTATTACTTCAGAAGTTATGGCTCAGGAAACAAAAAAGGAGAATGCCTACAATGCGTTGACCGAATTTGAGAAATTTGTGATCGTTAATAAGGGGACAGAGCGCCCGTTTACAGGGGAATATTATACGTACGATAAAAAGGGCACGTATCTTTGCAAACGATGTAATGCCCCGTTGTATCGTTCGTCTGATAAGTTTGATGCGCATTGCGGCTGGCCCTCTTTCGACGATGAAATAGAAGGCGCTGTAAAGAAAGTTCCCGATGCTGACGGCAGGAGGACCGAAATTGTTTGTGCCAATTGCGGTGGACACCTTGGGCATGTCTTTTATGGAGAGAGCTTTACCTCTAAAAATACCCGGCATTGTGTTAATTCTGTTTCCCTGAGTTTTACTCCTGCATCTCCGGATAGTTCCCGTGTCAGGAAATAGAAACCATCTTTAGTTATTTTTTTCATTCTGCTGCTATCTGCTTCGAAAATTGAAAAAGAACCTTATTTTTTTGAATCTTTCCGGTCAAAAATTCAATATTTTGTTTAGCCGTCCTCTTCGTATTCAAATACCTCAAATATATTTTATAACATGTTTTTGAATTTTATTGTCTGATATGCTGTCTTTTACAAAATGCAAAAAAAAGAGTTTCTCCGAACATTATTAAATTCTTAATAATTCTTAAAAAATGTAAAGAAAGAAATACTATATTAGCATCGCTTTTTAGATAAGAGCTTTTATATTAAAACTTTATATCTACCTTTTCTCTTTTAACCAATATCTATTTTCCGATCTAGCTAAACTAAATTATGGACAACGGGTTATCCTGCAGATAACCCGCTTTTTTTTGTACGTTCGATATAGACAGTGCATAAAGAAGTTGAAATCGAAGGGATGTAACAAATAATAGTTCTAAATTTCATAAAAAGAATTTCAATTCCGGGTCGATAAATATGGATTTTATCTTTCCGTATGAGTAGTAACGGGTAAAAACTGAAAAATCAACCTTTTTACCCTATATCAAGGGAAAGGTTGATTTTTCAAATGTATTGAATGAGAATCAAAAGAAAATTTTGCCGATTGTTCAGGCTAAAATGTCTCCTGTCCCGTTCAGAATTATCTCATTATGCTTTATTCTTTAACTTCTGTTCTTCAAAACCAGCATCGATAACGGCAATAGTTACCATGTTAACGATGTCGCGTATCGAGCTTTCGATGTTCAGGATGTGCACCGGTTTGTTCAATCCCATCTGGATTGGCCCGATGGTCTCGCTCATACCAATTTCAAGCATCATCTTATACGATATGTTGGCCGAATTCAGGTTCGGGAATATCAGTGTATTTACATCCATTCCGTCGATTTTCGAGAAGGGAAATTTCTCGCGGCGCAGGTTCTTGTCGAGGGCAAAGTTTACCTGCATTTCGCCGTCGAGCAGTACTTCCGGGTGTTCGGCATGAATACGGGCTACGGCATCGTGTACCGTGGCAGGGCTACCTATGTTGCGTTCTCCAAAGTTGGAATAGGATAACATGGCCACCACCGGCTGAATATTAAATAACTGTACGGTATGGTTGGTAAGCAGGGCCACATCAACCAGGGTATCGGCGTTCGGATGGTTATTGACCAGCGTGTCGGCAAAAAAGAAAGTACCCAGTTTGTTGTTTACAATGTTCAGTCCGGCAATGTGCTTCAATCCTTCACGAATTCCAATGATTTCAATGGCTGGTTTAATGGCATCGGTATATTTGGTATAAACGCCGGTAATGCATGCGTCGGCGTCGCCGGCTTCCACCATGCCCATGCCAAAGTAGTTGCGGTCGAACATCTTCTCGTATGCTTCGTTGTAGGTCATTCCTTCCCGCTGGCGTTTTTGGGCAAGCATTTTGGCATATTTCTGCCGACGGCTTTCTTCCCGGTCGTGGCGCATGTTTACAATCTCAACTCCTTCGAGATCGATGTTGTTCTCTGCAATAATCTTGGCAATACGTTCCTCGTTGCCTAACAAAACGGGGATACAGATACCTTCGGTACGCGCCACCTGGGCTGCTTTAAGCATATTGATATGGTTGGCCTCTGCAAACACCACGCGTTTAGGGTTTTCCTTGGCTTTTTCAGTGAGTCCGTGAATGAGCTTATTGTCGAGTCCCATGCGAAGACGCAGTTGATCGGCATAAGCATCCCAGTCGGATATGGTTTTGCGGGCCACGCCGCTTTCGATAGCTGCTTTGGCTACGGCTGGCGCTACAGTTACCAGCAAACGGGGATCGAGCGGTTTTGGAATGATGTATTCGCGGCCAAAGCTGATGTGCGACGTATTGTAAGCCGAGGTAACCACTTCCGGTACGGGCTCCTTGGCCAGATGGGCAATAGCCAGTGTAGCTGCCACCTTCATCTCTTCGTTAATACTGGTTGAACGAACATCGAGCGCACCGCGAAAGATATACGGGAAGCCCAGTACGTTGTTCACCTGGTTCGGATGGTCGCTGCGGCCGGTAGCAAAAATAATGTCGGGACGCGAAGTCATGGCATCATTGTACGATATTTCGGGATTGGGATTGGCCAGTGCAAATACAATGGGGTTTTCGGCCATACTGCGCACCATTTCTTTCGAAAGAACCCCGGCAACCGAAAGTCCCAAAAATACGTCAGAACCGCGTACTGCTTCTTCGAGAGTGCTTATCTCGCGCGAAGTAGCAAAGGGGCGCTTGCGGCTGTTAAGGTCAGTGCGGCGGGTAGAGATAACTCCTTTGCTGTCGACCATCACAATGTTTTCGAGTTTGGCGCCCAGGTGCATATACAGTTGTGCGCACGACGAAGCGGCAGCCCCGGCGCCATTCACGACGATCTTCACGTCTTCAATTTTCTTTCCGACCAGTTCGAGGGCATTCAGCAGGGCGGCGCCCGAAATAATGGCTGTGCCATGCTGATCGTCGTGCATCAGCGGAATATCGAGCTGTTCCTTGAGTTTTTCTTCGATCTCGAAACACTCCGGAGCTTTAATGTCTTCGAGGTTAATGCCGCCGAAGGTAGGCGAAATGGCTTTCACCACTTCGATAAATTTTGCAGGATCTTTTTCGTTGACTTCAATGTCGAACACATCGATGTCGGCAAATATTTTAAACAGCAGGCCTTTGCCTTCCATTACGGGCTTACCGGCCAAAGCTCCTATATCGCCAAGGCCCAATACGGCTGTGCCGTTGGAAATTACAGCAACAAGGTTACCTTTCGCTGTATAATCATACGCATATTGCGGATCTTTTTCAATTTCGAGGCATGGCTCTGCCACCCCCGGTGAGTATGCCAGCGACAAGTCGCGTTGTGTACTGTGCGGTTTAGTTGGAATTACCTGGATTTTTCCGGGACGTCCCTCCGAATGATAATTCAGGGCGTCTGATTTCTGTTTAGTATTCATACATAGGTTATTTATCATTATTTTGCAGATCGTGCACCTCTCCGTAAAGGCGCAGGGTGACAAAAATAATTAATTCGTCATGATTCGCTGATTAGGGGGAAATAATTCAGGCAGATTTAAAAATTTGTTCTTTTTGGGAACCGGAATCGGTTGAGGCTGTATCTATTATTACGGAAAGTCGCTTCCCGCCCAAGGACTCGGGAAACCGCTGTATACGAGAACTGTACACAATTACGCAAGTAATTGCAGTGAGAGGCACACTCCGTCAGCGACTACCGGCGGAGCCGTCAACTCCGTTAGATTTGCAACAGTTTTTATTCATAGTCATTGTTCTGATTAATCATTGTTTTTGTTGCCTGTAGTTTCTGAATCTTTAATTAATTACTTCGTTCTCGTTATATTCGTGTGTAATTTTAACTAGTTTTTTATTGTTGAAAAATAATCTTACGAAAGACCTTCCGACTTTACTTGTACTGATAGCTTCTGAAAAATCAAATGCCCATTCGTCGTAATTTGCCATATCCGGATCGAAAGGTTTATCCAGCGACTTGTCCGGAAGGATAATCTGATAATCACTGTATGTTGGGATTTGGTATATAGCCAATAACTTTTCATACATTTTATCAATCGGGTCATTGACATGGATTGCAATTTCATCTGATGTGCCTTGAGGCCATGTGGAAATATAGTCCAACAAAGCTCCACCTGTTTCTATGGAACTCACTTTATCCTGATTAAATTGGATAAGAGCCCGCTCTACAACTCCTGATTTGCTTTGCAAAGTAATAGCCCAATATAAACCAAGATAATTTTGTATTTCTTCTGGTTTTGAAAAAGGTTTTCTATGCACTATGGCTACCGCATCAAATTCCTTCTCTATCCCTAACTCCTGGAGTTGATTATAGACTTCTGTTGGAGAGCTCCCTATTTGAAGTGTCCATTTTTCCCCGCTTGTTGTGTTTTTTACTCGGGGAAAGATATCATCCTGCTCACAAGAAAAGAATAAGAATAATGTAGGAACGACTAATAATATAAGTTTTTTCATATCCGCTAATTTTTTACATTTTACTTTTTATAGATTACATTTTTCTCAATTTGGTTGCGCCAAATTGTTGCCAATGTTTTAGCGTTGTACTTAATGTTTCCCGAAATTTAAATTAATCCTATGAGACAACCAGCCTGTTATGCAGATATTTATTTTGGAAACCGGAGGAAATATTGGATATGTGCAAAATTCAGACCCTTAGCGAGCCGCGGAATCCCCTGGCAGCGTAATATGATTCTGCACCGTTGTGATACACGAAAACATGGCCGTAGCGACGATCACAAAAGAGGGCGCCGCCGGGTTTCCGAATCTCAGCAGGTGTTTTCACCCAGCTCGATGTTTTCGTATCGAAATTTCCAAGTTTCTGCAATTCCCGGTATTGTTCTTCGGTTAAAAGCTCAATACCCATGTCAGCAGCCATCTCAATAGCGCTATTTCCCGGTTTATGTTCTTTCCTTGCCTCCAGCGCTTCATGGTCGTAACAAACACTTCTGCGGCCTTTCGGACTTTCTGCCGAACAATCATAAAAGATGTATTCGTCCGTTTTTTCATCCTGACCAACAACATCCGGTTCACCGCCGGTTTCTTCCATCTCATTCAGCGGCCACAGTTTTTCGATATTGGTTTCCAGTTTTGTTTGTATCTGAGCCCATTCCAAACCTTTATGGCGGTTCATGTTTTTCTCAAATCGGGCTTTTAATGTGGTGAGTAATTCATTGCGTTCTTCCGGTGACAACTTCTGCCTCGTCGGACGACTGGCCTTTTCACTGCTATTCATGTGGTTCATACTTTTATATTATTGACTTACTGAAATGATTTTCCTGTCGGCAGGCCGGAAATACCACGATACTACCGTTACAATCAGAAGTACCAGCGAAGGAAATGCTTCATTCACCGAATGGCTCACTACAATATGTGAAATTGCTGCTCCGGACATGGCAAAGAAGAAACCTGCATAAGCCCATTCCTTCACTAAAGTAAATTTTGGAACAAGGATTGCCACAACTCCCAAAATTTTCCAGGCGCCGAGGATCGACAACAAATATAACGGATACCCCAGATTACCAACAATTTCAACATAGCCTCCTATTTGCAACAATTGCTGAACTCCTCCTGCCAGCATTCCAACGGCAAGAAAGACAGTGGCGGCCCAATAGATAATTTTATTTCTCTTCTTCATACTATGTATTTTAATTTGCTTACGATGTCTTGTAACCGGTTATGTGCCATATTTATACCTTGAGCAAAAGGCATCTTCAGTAATTGGTCTCTGTCTGCAACCGATCGAAATACGATGTGCATGTTGAGTTTACTGGTGTCGTCGGTGAGTTTTTCAAATTCGAAGAACTCAAGCTGTACGGGAAAAGGCGTATTCTCCATTTCTAATGTCCGTGTGATTTTCCGGTTCAGAACAAACTCGTGGATTACCCCATTGGCCCGAAATACCACGTTTCCCTGTGCATCCGATGTTTCAAACTGCCAACCACCGTGCTTTTTGTTCTCCAATTTCAGCACTTTCGTTCCCATCCATTGTTCAATAATTTCGGGCTCTATATATGCTTTAAAAAGGATTTCCAATGGCAAATCAAATTCCCTTGTAATCACGATTTCCTGTTTGCCGTCTTCGGCATGAACTTTTGTTTTTCGTTCCATACTATTCTGTTTTTTCTGATTTGTATTCTTTCATTATGGCTTCCAATTTATTAAACCGGTCATCCCACATTTTGCGGAATGGTTCAATAAAGTCGGCTATTTCTTTAATCTTTTGAGGATTCAGGTGATAGTAAATTTCTCTGCCATTTTGCTCCTGTCCAAGCAATTCGCACTCGGTGAGTATTTGCAGGTGTTTTGAAACGGTCGGTCTTGCTGTGTCAAAGTTTGAGGCAATCGCTCCGGCTGTCATTGATTGAGAAGCAACCAACATTAGTATAGCCCTTCTTGTCGGGTCTGCTATGGCTTGAAATACGTCGCGTCTTAAATTCATCTGTATACAATTTAATTTTTAATAGCCAGATGGAATAGCCATAATTAGAAACATTTATTTACGATTAACGTTCATAAACCATGACTATTCCATTGTGTAGTTATTTGACTACAAATATAAATGTAGTTATTTAACTACGCAATTCTTTTTGCGATTTTTCCAACAGATTTTTTTGCGTGTCGTTCGCTGTAAGTAATGGAAGCTATTTATTGTCGTATTTTTTACCCCCAACTTCCTTTAAGGCATAGCCGTCAAGCTAAAGATGTAATTTTCTATTTATCAAAGAGAAAGGAATTACAACCACCCCGTCCCGGTTGGGACCGGGACACCTCCCGTTTTCCGGGATAAGCTCTCCTAAAAAAGGAGGGGAAACAGAAGCAAGTTGCGGCAGCGAAGAACCACCAGGCTTTCCAAATTGTCACTGCCCAAAATTTCTCCTCCTGGACAGGAGGAGTACCCGAGGAACGAAGGGGGAGGTGGTTGATTCCCTTTTAACAGCCGGTGAACCACATAGACACATAGACACACATAGGAACAGCCCCATCTTTTCTGCCATTCCTCCCTTTATTTTGTCATTCCGGCGCAGGCCGGAATCTCATCGCACACCACTATCCAAAAAACCTAAGAAGTGACAGTAACTTCTGATGCAATGAGACCCCTCTAAATCTCCCCAAGCGGGGAGACTTTAAGCCTGCAAATATTTTATTGGCAAAGGACAATCGCACCTGATTGGTGCGACAACGCACCGCTGGGGTGCGTGATCGCACCAAATTGCAATGTCCACTTAGCAAATTGGTGCGTGATCGCACTAAATTGCAACGTCCACTTAGCAATTTGGTGGACAATCGCACCGATTTGGTGCGATAACGCATCAAAACGGTGGGATAACGCACCGCGAAGGTACGATAACGCATCGCAGAGATGGAATATCTCACCTGCGGGGTGCGATCACGTACTAAACAGTTCGTAATCTTCTTTAGGTTTTTGATTAACTCGTCGCAGACGAGAATTTGCAAACCCCTTCGTTACCGCTAAAGCTCAAACGAGGGGTAAGTTGAATCAAGAGGTTCATGTACGGTTCTGAGAGAGGTTTAGGGGTGAAACTCCCCTTTACCTACTCGACTACCACCTGGTGTTTTATTTTTTATTGTTTGTTCACTTTCTATTATCAACTTATGAAATCTATGCCATAGTTTGCGAGCTTGTCTTTTTACATCATCATTCTCATTAATTGTTTTCATAGTTTCATTTGCTTTGTAGACATAACTCAAATAATTACCCCAGTCATATTTTTTAGTTTTTTCGTATATGTTGGGATTTTCTTTTGATTGTCTATAGAGTAATTTTCTTTTGGCACCTCGAAAAGTGAATCTTTTATATAAGCGTTTTTTGAAAAGTCTATTGTCTGCATTTTGACCAAATATCGCACTATAAGTTGCTCTATTGAATGCCCCTTTCATTGAGCGATAAAATTTAGAAAAACCGGGAGTTTTTATAAGAACTCTTTTACCATCAAATGAAAAACCTAAATATTCGAGCGGTTTGTTGCTAATAACTTCTTTAGTGACAAGATCAATTGCAAAACCAGTAAAAACAAGATTCACATTTTCAAAATGATACAATTTTGTTTTCTCCGGAGCTAATGGAAGATCTACCGATTTAATTGTATCATTAAGTGTCTTTAAAATTTCATCTTCAAACTTTCGATTAATAACGATTATAAGATCATCGCAATAACGTTGGTAAAAGCCTCCGGTATTTCCAATATAATTAAATATTTCACTGTCAAAATCTAGCATGTAAATATTTGCCAATGTCGCGCTTATGGGACTTCCTTGAGGAATGCCTCTTTCATTTTTCTTTGATATTATGAGTTTTAAATTGTTCTTTAAGAACTCATCTTTATCGCAATACGATACGGCATTCTTTTCTTTGAAAAATTTTGAGTCATTTATCTTTTTTCTGACATACTCTTTTCTTGAAGAAGAGTTTGCAACACCTCGCTCGACAATCATCGTTTTGTCATATGACTCGAATAATTGTTGTGATTCAATGTACTTTATGTTTGTTATTGCTTTGAAAATATTATAATGATCAGGTGGCAATGTTTTCATTTGTAAAACTTCCGCCCATTTTTTCTTTAATATTTTGTGGTTTAAATTGTCGAAGAAGGAACTTATATCAGCGACAATCACTGTAAGTTTTTCATTATTGTTTGATTTAATAAAATCGAAAACTGATTTTGCGAAATCAATATTGCACTTATTCCCTTTTTTACCGGGAATAAGAGGAATTTTTCTATAGGCGACAATTGACTCATTGAATGGCTTATCCTTTATATACTTTTCGTATTTTTCTGTTAATACATAATTGTATTTTGAAAAAATTATTGAGTCCAAATGTGAAGCAAAAAATGTATCTCTAATTTTTGGATCATATTTTTTTCGTTGCCTTTTTCCACTCGGATTTTTTAAATTAGTCTCTTTGTCTGAGCGAAATTTTCTTTTAACAATAGTTTTATGAATAAGAGGGAGGAAACTATGTGTTCTTATTTTCTGAGCATTATTCACATAGTTTCTTACCCAATTATAATCTTTAATTGTAATTGGTTTACCTATATGAGGGTACTTCTTAATTTTAAACCATTCTTCTAACTTTTCCATAAAAATAGAAAGGGGACAGGTTAAGCAGCAGGTTTAGAACATACAATGCTCGGGTCGCAAAACCCCGAAGCTTTCCCTCTTTTAAGAGTTGGGCTACGCTACTCTATCTAGGTATAGAAATTGTCACCTTTGTATCAACATCATTAAACACAATTAACATGCTTATGAAGCAATCCAGCAGACACAATTTCAGGCGAACAATGCCAATGATAGCATTGTTAACAACAGTTTCCTCATTAATTCTATTGAATCATTTGGAAATTGGTATTTGCCTTTCCAGCTAGCGTATATTCTAGCGTGGTAGAATTGGGCTAAACGTATTGTTCCAGCCATCTCATCTGTCCCCTTAAATTTTATATTTTATTAAAACTTATCATAAATGTACTGTCTTTTTTACACTTGGCGGCAACTTGAAAATATCACCATAAACTTAGTACTTTTTTTATCTTCCATTTCTATTAAACAAATTTATTTTAGCATTTTAATGTCCCGTTTATCAGGCAAACGATCTTTCAGTTCATTTCAGTCTTTTCACGGACCTTTCAGCCGGATGAAAGAGCCCGTGAGAAGACTATAATGCTTAGTGAGAAGACTATAATGCTCTGTGAGAAGGCTATAATGCTTCGTGAGAAGGCTGGAACCGTTCGTGAACAGGCAATAGTCGCCGGTTTAACAACAGTATGAATCGGTTAAATGGCCAATCCCGTTTGTGAAACGCATGAAATTCCTCGTTAAATACAATCTGCTTGGTGATAAAGTGGGGTGGAAAACCAACTGATCCGATGAATTCGAATTCACCGGATCAGTTTATATAAAAAATAGAATCCTTAAAATGCTTATTCCTTTGTGGTGCGGATCACTCCCCTGAAATAGCCAATCGATTCGGCAATTCCCATAAACGGATTGTCCATGTTGCGTTCGTGTTCCAGACTGCAAACGCCGGTATAGCCTACTTTCCGAAGCATTTTAACAAATGCGGGGAAATCGATAATGCCCCGGCCAACCTCAACGGAATAGCCCAGCCTGGTATTCCCGGTTACATCTTTAATATGTACATCGAATACGCGGCTGTGGTATTTTTTCAGGTCGGCAACCGGGTCTTTCCCGTTACGCGTGTCGTGACCAACATCAAGGCACATCCCGATGCGGGGGTCCAGGTCTTTTACATGGTCCCATACATCATCGGCATCGGGATATGTTTTAATATCCGGGCCGTGCAGGTGGATTGCATAGTTGAACCCGTATTCCTTCACTTTTTTATCGACATACGGTAGTAATTCGTAGTTGGGGACACCTACTATGAGTTTCACCCCAACCCGTTTTGCATAGTCAAATGCGCGGTCAATATCGGCTTCCGATTTCATGTAGATCGGGCCAACGGCATATCCGGTAACCCCTTTTTCTTTTAATTTGGCATGAAATGCAGCGATTTGCTCGTCGGTGCTGTTCATTGGCAGATGAAAATCCTTGATGCACAGGTAATGCACATCGGCGCGCTGCATGGTTTCCAGTGTTTTGTCGAGATCGAATTTTACAAAAGTATATCCGGCCATGCCCACCCTGAATTTCTCCCCGGTTTCGGGAGCGGGTTGCGGGTCGGGACGCTTCTCCTGTGCGCTTGCTAAAAGAATGGCGAAAATGCCCGCCAGTAATAAAACAGATTTTTTCTTCATGTTGTTTTACAGTTTATAGTATTGTTCCCAGCCTTTGCGCGGCGGAGTGCCGACAAGCAACTGGTTGGCCACTTTGTTGTTTGTAATTTGTTTGGTTTTTCGGTCGAACAACAGTTTGGTGTTCAACTGCTGTGCCAAAACGCCCAGATTGAAAACCTGGCTCAACGGTCCGGCAACTGAGAACGGCGAGCGGGTTTCTTCCTGTCCTTTGCAGGCCAGCAGGAAGTTGGCATAGTGGTTCGACGGACTTTTGGGTACCTCCGGTAATTTCGGTTCCATGTCCTTTGCTTTTTCTTCCGGAATAATTGACAAGGTGCTTCCATGCGAGCCGCCTTTGAAAATCAGGTCCTTACTGTAAATTATTTTACCCGGGTTCAGTTTGGCAGGTTGTATCTTTCCGTTGCTTGCCGGCGGAATGTTGGGATCGAGTTCGGAAGCCCCGTATCCTTCAGGAACAGCAGGAACATTTTTCACTCCGTCGTACCAGGTAATTTCAAGCGGGGGCATTTTTCCGCGTTTCGGGAATTTAAACGAAAGGGTTGAGGCCATCGGGAAGAAGAACGGATTGTGTCCGTCGAGTTTAACCGGGTCTACTTCGTAAGGCAACCCCAGATCGAGGAACTGGTGGGCTGTATCCATAATGTGGGCTCCCCAGTCGCCCAAAGCTCCCATACCGAAGTCGTACCAGCAGCGCCATTGACCGTTTACGTAATCTTTATGGTAGTCGTGGTGATGAGCTGTCATCAGCCAGGTATCCCAGTCCATGGTTTCGGGAATAGGTTGCCCGTCGGGAAATTTGGTAATTTTCGGATCCCACCCGTGCCAGCGGCGGTTGCCGTTCATGTGGGCTGTAATTGCGGTAACATCTTTAATGATGCCTTTTTCAACCCAGGTTTTAAACTGGAAATAATTTCCTTCGGAATGCCCCTGGTTGCCCATCTGGGTCACTACTTTGTACTTTTCCGCGCCTTTCATCATCAGTTCAACCTCGTTGAATGTGCGGGCCATCGGCTTTTCAACATACACATGTTTGCCCAGCGACATGGCCAGCATGGTGATCGGGAAATGCGAAAAATCGGGGGTGCCAACGGTAACCGCTTCAATCTGGCTGCCCATTTTATCGAACATCACCCTGAAATCCTGAAAACGCGGTACATCCGGAAATTTCTCCAGTACTTTCAATGTGTGGGGCGCTCCCATGTCGACATCGCAGAGAGCTACAATGTTAGCCAAACCGGTGTTGTACAGCGCCTGAATAATTTCACCTCCCCGGTTTCCGATTCCGCAACAGGCAAGGTTGACCCGTTCGCCTGCACCAGCCAGTTGCGACAGGGGCATCTCAGCTCCCGACACAGCTTTTGTCAGAATTGCCGGAAACGCAGTCAGTGCGCCAAGGGCAAGACTTTGTCTCAAAAACGTACGTCTTGATGATTCTCTTGAACTCATAGAATTTTTATTAGTTATTAGTTTGTTTGGTTTATGTGATAGATTATGCAGCCACAAAATAAGAAAAAAAATCAATCAGAAACACCTCTCTTTTGCTACAACATCGAAGCAATTTCCCCTAAATCGTCAACTTTGTCCTGAAGACCCAGCTCTTCGTACGATTGAATGAGTGTTTCGAGCAATTTGCGGATAATGATTTTGTCGGGGCAGGGGGTGGTTACCAGTTCGTTGGTAATGGCTTCATTTTTCCGGATGAAATAATCAATTTCACGTTTGCCAACAATGGCTCCTTTGTTCGATGGGTTGATATAAAAAAGAATAGGGCTGCCGGCATTTTTTCCAAGCGCTAGTTCGGCAATCCCCGGATCGAAGTAGGCGAGGAGCGGATTTCTTGGAAAATCGATGATATGAACAGGTAAATTTAGCCTCCGGGCTATCAGCACATACAGAATGGCCAATGAAACCGGATTGCCTTTTTGTGTTTCGAGCAACTGGTTCAGGTAGCAATTTTGCGGCGAAGTAATGTTGTGATGGTTGACCGAAAATTTGTGGACATCGTAGATGATGTGGTTCACGATAGTTATTTTTTCGAGCGCTGTCAGCGAGTTGTTAAATTCCAGCCAAATGTCCTTGGTGATTTTATCCAGTCTGCTGTTAATATTTTTCAGTTTTAAATCGGGATATTGGTACCGTGAAATCAGGAAAAAACCGTCAAAAAGGTCAACCGTTTTTTGGGTCGACCATTTTTTTATTTGTTCTTTGGTATCATTAAACTGAATTTGCCGGATGAGGTTTTCAATTCTCGACTGGATCAGTTCATCCAGGCTGGTTTCCCAGATTTGTTCCAGTTTCTCGACAATTGTTGCATCTTCTTTTAAAATCTCCTGCTCAACCATTCTGAAGACTGAATCATCAGGATCGTCGAGAAGGGTGATGAGTGCAAACAGTTTTTTGTCGTTCATGACCGGCAAATTATTCGTTTTGGCTGATCCCGTCGAGAACAAGCCGTACCAGTTGTTCAATTGCTTCGTGATAATCTTCGTTGGCATTTTTTACTATCCGGTTTGCAATAATCGCACAAACCGTCAGCGCCTGATGTCCCAGCAAAGCAGAAAGCCCGTAAATCGCAGAGCATTCCATTTCGTAATTGGTAATTTTCAGGCCGTTGAATGAAAACGCTTCAATTTTTGAATTGATATCCGGGTCGGCCAGAGGAATACGCAAAACCCGTCCTTGCGGACCGTAAAAACCCGGAGCCGAAATGGTAACACCGGTATATGTTTTTTCGCTGTGTATTTTGTTGAAAAGAGTTTCGGAACAATCGACCACATACGGCGAAGTCAGCAAGGGATTCCAGCCGGTGTGGGCTTTAAAAGCTTTCTCAAAAGCCAGATCGGAAACCCGGTTACGCCCTGCATAAAAATTGAGCAACCCGTCGAACCCGATAGCTTTCTTTGAAATAACAAATGAATTCACCGGAATATAGTCCTGCAAGCCGCCTGACGTGCCAATGCGAATGAAATTCAAGGCCCGGTGACCCGGTTTGATTTCGCGTTTTTCAAGGTCTATGTTGGCCAGTGCGTCCAGTTCGTTTACAACAATGTCGATATTGTCGGTTCCAATTCCGGTTGAAACTACGGTTATCCGCTTGTTTTTATAGCTTCCGGTAATGGAAACAAATTCCCGGTTTTGAATCCTGAATTCGGTATGATCCATGTAGGAAGCGATCAGATTAATTCGTCCGGGATCGCCAACCAAAATAATATCGTCGGCAATTTGCTCCGGCCGGAGGTGAAGGTGAAATATGCTTCCATCCTTGTTTATAATAAGTTCTGAAGACTGGATCATGACAAACGGTTTATGGTCAGCCATAAAACTAGATAAAAAGTTCAGAAAGAACAACCGGTGCCGGATTTTATAATTAGTAGTTTTTCGGACAGTTATTAACAAATTATCATTTTATCGGGAATGCTGAATTAATTTCCTGTATTTTTAGACATGATAATTAATAAAAACAGGAAGTTATGAACAGAAGTTTTACGGATATGAATATTAAGCCGTCGTACATTATTATTGCGGTAGTTGCAATTATCTTGTTGATCTTGTTTGGCAACGGCATGTTTGTCACCCTTCAGCCGGGAGAACGGGGCGTGATTTTCCGGAAGTTTACAAGTGGTCTCGACAAAGACCGCATCTATCAACCCGGGTTTCACATTATTGCCCCCTGGAACAATATGTTTGTGTATGATGTAAAAGAACAGCAGCGCGAAGAAACGATGGATGTTCTCGATAAAAACGGGCTGTCACTAAACGTGGATGTGTCGGTGCGTTTTAATCCCACCTACGACCGGATTGGCTATTTGCACGAAATATTCGGAACACGTTATATCGAACAGATCATTATTCCTGAAGTGCGTTCGTCGGTGCGTCAGGTGGCAGGACGCTACCAGGCTGAAGAAATTTATTCGACCAAACGCAGCGAGGTGGAGGCTGCCATTATTAATGAAACCAAGGAAGTATTGAAGGCAAACAACATCGATATGAAGGCGTTGCTGATTCGTTCCATTAATCTTCCTGCACAAATAAAAACGGCTATCGAAAGCAAGTTGCAGCAGGAACAGGAAGCGCTTGCGTATAAATTCAGGCTCGATAAAGAACATGCAGAGGCCGAACGCCGCCGCATTGAAGCCGATGGGATTTCGGCATACAACCTTATTATCAGCAATAGTCTGACGGACAAAATCCTGAAGCAAAAAGGGATCGATGCCACCCTGGAACTGGCAAAATCCCCGAATACAAAGGTGGTCGTTATTGGAAGCGGAAAAGAAGGAATGCCGTTGATTTTAGGGAATAATTAAATTTGCAGCGTCATGCTGCCCCGAAGCGGGGTTGTTTCAGCATCTCTACATAAAAGAATAACAAAATGAAACGAATTATCAAAACAGAACATGCGCCTGCTGCTATCGGGCCATACAGTCAGGCCGTTGAAATAAACGGCACTTTATATATTTCGGGCCAGATAGCCATTGATCCTGAAACCGGAAAAGTAGTGGAAGGCGGCATTACCGAACAAACGACCCGGGTAATGAAGAATATTGGCGCTATTCTGGACGCAGCCGGATATACTTTTCAGGATGTGGTAAAATCGACCTGCCTGCTGAGCGATATGGCAAATTTTAAGGCCATGAACGAAGTATATGGAAGCTACTATTTGGTAGACCTTCCGGCGCGTGCAGCTTTTGCTGCTAAAGAATTGCCGTTGGGTGTGTTGATCGAAATTGAAACGGTTGCGGTAAAATCGGTATAATTAACCGGCTTTGGGGACTTTTCCCGGACTATTGCTGTAATAATAGGCCACCTTCAGAATCGCTTTTTCAATACTTACATTGATCAGGTTGATGTCATTTGCCATCGAAGGATCAATCTGGTCCATCTTCATCTGGAAATCGGAAGCCATCGGTATTTTTAGCTTCGTATTAATGCGGGCCGTGGCCGATTGGTATTCCTCTGCCTGCCCTGTTTTGATCACCTTGCAGGTGTATATTTTTTTCTCGCCGGTTTTGCCCGCCAGACCTGAAAAACCAAACAAACGACAGATCAGCCCCCGATGTTCGTATTGGGTGCAGCCGGTAACTTTTCCTTCTACCTTCAAATGCGACAGGCAAACGCAGTAATCATGTCCTTTGGCCAGTTCGTCGAGAAATTGCTCGTGTAAATTATTCTCATACAGGTAAACTGCCAGCGGCAAAAATTCAAGTACCGATGTTTCCAAATCCTTTTTCATGCAGCACAGGTTGCATTTTGCGGCACAATGCAGCCCGCTCTGGTTTTGGAAAGTTGCAATTTGTTTGTCCAGTTCCGAAAAAACCTTTTCAA
Organism: Prolixibacteraceae bacterium; assembly: GCA_003506435.1. Lineage (GTDB taxonomy): Bacteria > Bacteroidota > Bacteroidia > Bacteroidales > Prolixibacteraceae > GWE2-42-39. The sequence goes on along the minus strand of DOAQ01000019.1, from coordinate 208,534 downwards.
CTTTTTTTGCCGTTTTAAACAGATAACTCATATTCGAATAAAATAATACCAGTTTTTTCTAAAAGTAATTTCTTCGTCCGAATTCAATTTTTTCATGTTTCCAGAGGGTGAATAGATCCGGCTCGTCCGGAATATTTTCACCCTTCTCTTTTAATAAAGCAATGAAACGGGGAAATTGTTCTTTTTTCAGAATTATTGGGTTACAGGGTTTCCCTCTTTCGAACGGGTAAACTTCGTTGTTTATATTCAGTAACTCGAAAAGTGGTTGTTTGTTTTTCTGGTTATGAAGAATAATTCCGGAGTATTCAATCACTGCATAAGAATATTGTTGATGGTTTTTCAAAAAATCATCAGCTGATATGGTACGGAATAAACCGGGTGTTTCAATGAAACCATTTGCATCCGGTTTTACTGATGGATCAACAGGAACATGAATTTTCCGGATAAAACCATTTTCGGTCACTGTTTCATTTTCTGAAAACACTCTCGATGCAACTTTCGAACGGTATCCGGCCTTTTGAAACCTGTTTTTATACTGAAAATTGCAGTAATTGACGCCTATTCCCAGGTTGTTTTCATCCACAAAACGGATAATATCCAACGCTGCCAGTTCCGATTCCAGAATAGCCGGTTGTTCTCCATGTAAATAGGTGTATCCGTGGTCGGCTATTTTTTGTACGTTGTGTTGCGTCAGCCGGAGCTGGTGCAGGTTGAGGTTGGTAACACCGGCTTCCCATAGTTGCGGAATCAGTTCTTTCATCCGGTCGAGCTCTTCGGGAACTGCCGGGATTTCAACCGTGATGTTTGGGATGATGCCGCCTGCTTTTTTCAGTCCTTTCAAATTGTAGTTTGTAGCGCCAATATCGAAACGCACCTCGTTGATTCCTGCATCGGCGAGAGCCTTGAATTTGTCTTCGCTGGCCAGTATACCGTTGGTGTACATCCAGATATAAAGTTCAGGAGAACAATTTTCGCGGATGGTCTTCAGGAAATGCAAGGCCCGGTCGAATGCCAGCAACGGTTCGCCGCCGCTGAAACTGCAACCCTTAAATCCGAAGTGATTAATAAAATCGGCATAAATCCGTGGATCTTCAAATTCCAGTTTCTGGGCTGTCGGCAGGTCGTCGCTGTCCTGTGGCGCCGGGCAGTAAAAACAGTTGGCGTTGCACCTTCCGGTGATAAACAGGCACGACCATTCACCTTCTCCGCATAACCGGCACCCTTTCGATATTTGGTTGATCCAGGGTTTGGTGTCTTTAAATTCGTATTTTACCTTTTCTGAAAACGAATGGATTAGTTCGTCCCTTTCCTCCTCGTATTCAATAGCCTGATATGGGTTGATCCATTTCAGGTTTTCAAATTTCCTGAAAGTGGAATGGTTTTCATTAATCAGTTCATTCAGAAAAGAATGATAGGCGTTCATTTTTTGTTTGGATAAGTAAACATTCAATATTAAAAAGAGAAGGGGCAGAGAGGGTAACGTTTCTTAAAACTCGGAAAAAATAATCAGGCAAATAAGGATTTTACGGCTTCGTGTGAACCCTCGTAAAATCTGCATATTCCTGATGATTGTCAACATATTCTGTACCTGAAAAATTTGTGCAATATTAATACAAATCGGCATACGATCGTAAAAAAAAAGAGGAGATTCTTTCGACTCCTCTTTTTACTCTAACTATAAACTAACTAACTAAACCAAACTATGAATTTTTATAAATCTTTTTTTGCAAGGTAAAAGTCCATCATTTCGTAATTGCTTTTTTCGCGTTCTTCCATTTCTTCGACGGTTTTTGGCGGAGGAACAATTACTTTTTCTCCCGGTTTCCAGTTCAGCGGGAGTGCAACTTTGTGCTGATCGGCAGTTTGAAGGGCCGTAAGCGCGCGAACAATTTCATCCATGTTGCGGCCAACATTCAGTGGATAATACATGATCAACCGTACTTTACCCGTCGGATCGATAATGAACACAGCGCGGACAGCAGCCGTTTCGCTCTCGTTGGGTTGTAACATACCGTACAATTTCGATACCTTCATATCGATGTCTGCAATGATCGGGAAATTAAACAGCACACCGGAGTTTTTCTTTACATTATTAACCCAGGCAATATGTGCGTGAATACTGTCGATGCTCAATCCGATGAGTTTTGTGTTCATCGCTTTGAATTCATCCGATCGAATAGCAAAACCACTCATTTCGGTAGTGCAAACCGGTGTGAAATCAGCCGGGTGTGAAAATAAAATTACCCAGCTCCCTTTATTGTATTCCGAAAATTTTATTGGCCCGTACGTAGTGTTTGAAGTAAAATCGGGGGCCATATCTCCGATTCTTGGCATTTGGTATACTTGTTCTTCCATAACTTTTAAAATCTGAATGAGTTAATTAATTCTTTCCGGTTCAAACTTACCGCATAAATGAATGGCTGTCAAATCAATAATATCAATGTAGAATAAGGAATTTCTATCGAAAAAGATTGTATTAATTTGTAGGTTATTTTTAAGTCCTTTGCACAATTTTTGTAATTTTAATGCCTTAATCAACCAAATCAAAAATGTTTAGACGATTTTATTTTTATATACTTATATTATCTGTCCTTCAATTGATTTTGCCTTGCAGCGCTTCTGGAGATATCCCCGATGATCCGCAACAAAATGCCATTGCTCTTTTCGAACAAGGCAAATTCGATCAGGCATTGCCGGTGTTTGAAGATTTGCTCAGTTTATACCCGGAAGATAAAAAACTGAACTATTATCTGGGCGCCTGCCTGATTGAAACAAAAGATTACGGTGCCCGTGCCCGTCAGGCATTGCTGAATTCAGTTAGCAAGAGCAATCCTGAAAAAATTAATTATTATCTGGGAATAGCGTTTCATGCTGAGAATGAATATTTGGCGGCACTCGATTACTACAGTCAGTTTGAAAAAGAAGCAAAAAGCAAAACAAAAAAATCAGTTGATTATCAGAAGCTAATTGGACTGTGTGAACAGGGCATTAATCCTTTTGTTGCTGAAAAAGAAGAAATACCGGTAGTTGAACCTTTGCAAAATACCGAATCGGTTGCAGCGATTGGTGATACGGTTGTAGTTCCCGATGCTGCTGAGGTTGTCCCCGATTTTATTGTTCCAAAAAAATTATTTGATTCGGTCATCGTTTTTCAGGTAAATCAGGAAATCAGATACATGAAGATCAGTCAGTTTAAAAGTGAGGAAGCACAGATGAATTTTGTAAAAGGCTGGATCAAAAAGCAGGAACTTGATTCAATCGTGTTGTTTACCGATAATTTGAGAGAGCAATATACCCGGGCGAATTCAGACGAAAAGCAATTGTTTTCAGGACAGATACTCAGTAACGAGCAAAAAGTTATTTCGCTGAACCGGGAAATACCCGGATACAACCTGATTGCCCGGCAAATTGAAAGTAAATATTGGAAAAATCCGTCTTCAGAAGAAGTAGAAAAATTACTTGCTCAAAACGAAGCGATTACCGACAGTCTGGAATTATTGCGTGCCGGAAAACAGGAAAAAATCGATGTTCTGCCACCCGAGAGCGTTGTGCTTCCTATTGTTGAAAAAACAGAACCAAAAGAGGAAGATACAGAGGTAGTTATGAAGGGAGTTGTGTACAAAATACAAATTGGCGCCTTCAGTAAAGAACCTCCCGACTGGGCACAACGTTTATATAAAAAGTTGTCGTTAATCAGAAAGATAAGCAACTATACCGACGAAAATGGCGTCACTGTATATACAACAGGCGAATTGCGTTCATATTCCGATGCGGTTGAGATGCAAAAGCAGGTAAAACTGGAAGGCATTAAAAATGCCAGTGTCGCTGCTTATAACAACGGGGTGCGGATTACGGTCAGCGAGGCCCGGAAAATTAATGGTGAATAGGATGGCTGCAAAAGAAAAAACAGAGAAAAAGGTAACCGGAAAAGGGAAATTGAAAGAGGATCGTTTTCTGATTCTTCATAACGATGACTACCATACGTTTGACTATGTTATTGATGCATTGGTCGATGTATGTGGTCACGAACTCAACCAGGCAATCCAATGCACCATGTTGGTACATTATAAAGGACAATGTGATGTTAAAAAAGGAAGTTTTACGTATCTTAGTCCAATGAGAAAAGCATTGACTGACCGTGAACTGAAAGCGACCATCGATTAACGTAAATATTCCTCTAACAGGAGTATTCGCCATTCCGGGATTTTTTCCATGCACAGATTTCAATGGCTTCTCGTGTTTTTCATACGTTTTTTTACTTTTAACTTGTATCTATGGATATTCTGGTCATTCTATTTCTGGTTTTCCTTGGGATTGTGCTTTTGCTCATCGAGTTTGCCATTCTCCCGGGTGTTACTGTTGCCGGAATCGGCGGTTTATTAATGCTGGGGGCGGCTGTTTACCTGGCTTTCAAAAGTTATGGAACGGTTGCCGGAATAATTGCATTGTTGTTCGTATTGATCGTTTCCCCTATTCTGGTTTACCGGATGTTTAAAACGCGAATGGGTAAAAAAATGATGCTCGATTCGAAAATTACCGGTACTTCTTCTGAAATAAAAGCAGAAACTGTCCGGATTGGAGATGAAGGTATAACGGTAAGCCGCCTTGCCCCAATAGGAAAAGTACGGGTTGGCGGGGAAATTGTTGAAGCCAAATCAACCGGCAACTTTATTGACCAGCACACAAAAGTGAAGATCATCGGGATTTTACGCACGCAAATTATTGTTGAACCTATAAACTAAAACGAATGGAATTTTACGGAACATTTGGATTGATTGCAGGGATCATTGTCCTGCTGATCATCATTTTATACTACATCCCGATCGGGTTGTGGTTTTCGGCGCTGGTTTCAGGCGTCCGCATTTCGCTTATGCAGTTGTTTTTGATGCGGTTCAGAAAAGTACCGCCATCGGTCATTGTCCGCGCTCTGATTGAAGGCACCAAAGCTGATGTTCCCTTGAACAGGAACAGTTTGGAAGCTCATTATCTGGCCGGAGGACAAGTTGCAAAAGTGGTTCATGCATTGGTATCTGCTGCCAAAGCAAACATTGAATTACCGTTTAACATGGCTACTGCAATCGACTTGGCCGGCCGTGATGTTTTCGAAGCGGTACAAATGTCGGTGAACCCGAAAGTGATTGACACTCCTCCTGTAAGTGCTGTCTCTAAAGACGGCATCCAGCTTATTTGCCGGGCCCGTGTTACGGTTCGTGCAAACATTAAGCAACTGGTTGGAGGGGCTGGCGAAGAAACTGTGCTTGCCCGTGTTGGCGAAGGCATCGTTTCATCCATCGGGTCATCGTTCAGTCACAAGTCGGTGCTGGAAAACCCTGATACAATATCGAAACTGGTACTTGAAAAAGGACTGGATGCCGGTACTGCATTTGAGATACTTTCGATTGATATAGCAGATATAGATATTGGTAAAAATATTGGCGCTGTACTTCAGATGGACCAAGCTGAAGCTGATAAAAACATTGCCCAGGCAAAGGCTGAAGAACGCCGTGCAATGGCTGTTGCTCTCGAACAGGAAATGATTGCCAAAGCACAGGAAGCACGAGCTAAAGTGATTGAAGCTGAGGTGCAAATTCCTCTTGCAATTGCCGAAGCTTTCAGAAGCGGAAACCTTGGGATTATGGATTACATGAAATATAAAAACATCATGGCCGATACTTCGATGCGGGAATCAATTGCAGGAGAGGACAGCAAGAAACAAGAATAAATCGATGTAATTAATTGATATTTAAAGCTCTGCATTTATTGCGGGGCTTTTTTTGCTTTATTTAGCTAATTTTTCGTAAAAACAAAATGCTGTAAAACACAAAACTTAATATTCGCTTAACACATGATTGTGTTTTTGGACATATCTTTGTCGTAGATTTTTTTTCATAAGTTTAGGTTTGATTAGTTTTATTGGTTTAGTTAGTTTAGTTAGGTTAAGAGAAAAGGATCGGTTCAGAGGAACCATCCTTTTTGTTTTTTATAGACTGGGTGTGTAGTGAGAAATGAGTCTTGAGTAGTGAGACGGTAAACGAAAAACAGATTTCAGATATTAATCAATTTCTCCATTTCCCAACCTTAAATTCTTCAATCAAACAATTCAACAATTCAACAATCAAACAATCAAACAATCAAACAATTCAACAATTTAATCATTACATTCTCCATGCCGGAAGCAACTTGTCAAATGATCGTTAACCATGCCGGTTGCCTGCATGTGGGCATAAATAATGGTTGAGCCAACGAATTTAAAACCCCGTTTCTTCATGTCGCGGCTGATTTCATCTGAACCCGGACTGGTCGCCGGAATCTGGCTTAAACTTTCCCAATGGTTGACAATTGGTTTCTCTCCGATGAAGCCCCATATATAACGGTCGAAACTTCCGAATTCTTTCTGTACTTCGATAAAGCATTTGGCATTGGTAATACTTGCCAGAATTTTCAGTTTATTTCTGACAAGACCTTCATTATTCATCAACTCATCAATTTTGTCCTGTCCGTAGACGGCAACTTTCCTGACATCAAAATCATCGTATGCTTTTCGGTAATTTTCGCGTTTCCGAAGAACTGTCAGCCAGCTTAGTCCGGCCTGAACGCCTTCGAGAATGAGGAACTCAAATAATTTTTTGTCATCGTGAACCGGAACACCCCATTCTTCATCGTGGTATTGAATGTATAACGGATCTTTGGTTGACCAACTGCATCGCTCTTTCATAGAAAACTGATTTTAAAGTTATTCATATTAAATAACCAGCGCCGGAGGAAAAAGTTTCTGTCTTTTTTTGATTAAAAATCACCGAACTGCTGGCTGTTAAAAACTTCAAATTTTAAATAAAAAACCGAAAATACAGCCCAAGCCATGCAAATTATTATTTTTACCCTTATTAAATTGCAGGCAGATTCCGGAGTGCATAAATTGCATCCGTTTTCTGAACCAATAAATGAACCGGTGAACCATTCGCATATTTTATGAAAAAGACATTACTGATATTTTTTTTACTGACTTCCATCAGCTCGGTAGCCCAGTTGAATATTGATCATTTTATGCGTGTTGGGCGTACCCGTGTTCAAATCGGAAATTATGTAGGTGCAATTGAAAGTTTCAATATTGTTATCAAATTCAAACCCTATTTGCCTGAACCTTATTTTTTTAGGGGAATTGCCAAGCATAATCTGGAAGATTTTAGGGGAGCGGTTGACGATTATAACAAGGCTGTCGAAATAAAACCATATTACCCGGAAGCATACATGAACCGCGGATTGGCTTACTTGTCGCTGCATGAGTACGAAAAGTGTATTGCCGATTACGATAAAGCAGTGGAACTTGATCCGCGGAATGAAGCCGTGTACAATAACCGGGGGATTGCCAAAATGTCGATGAAAAATATTGATGGTGCAATTGCTGATTACGATAAAGCAGTTGAACTGAATCCTAAATTTACGAATGCCTATATCAACCGGAGTAATGCCCGAATTATGAAAAACGATATTCGGGAGGCGATTCGCGATTTAAATAAGGCAATTATCATCCGGCCACACTTTGCAAGCGCTTATCTTTTACGCGGTCTGGCCCGTTTCGAGTTGGAAGATTATGCGGCAGCCCTGCGAGACTTTGATCAGTGTATCAAACTTGATTCGAAAAATGCTTTTGCTTTCAATAACCGGGGAATTGTGAAACAAAAACTGGAAGATTTCAATGGGGCAATCATGGATTATGATTTTGCTATTTATCTTGACCCGACGATGGCCAATGCCTATATGAACCGAGGAATTGCAAAGGAAGTGTTGAAGATGGAAGGGTATATGCAGGATTACCAGATTGCGGGCAGACTGGACCCGAAATTTGCACTTGCGCTGCGTGAAATGAATGCTGATGTGTTTGCACAGAACCAGCAACAGCAACAACAGCAAAATCAGCAGGCAGGAGCTTCGGGCGGCGCTGCAAGTTCACAAAAAGCAGGTAATTCGCAACAACAGGCTACAAACCAGCAAAGCGGGTCGCAGCAACAGGCAGCGCCTCAGCAATCGTCTGCTCAGCAAAGCGGGTCGCAACAGCAGACTGCCCAATCGGAAACAAAAGAAGACCGCGACCGTCGGCGGTTCCGTCTGGCGCTTGCCGATACCCGTAACCTGCCCGAAATGGAGGAAGAAGAAGTTGACGATGGACGCATTCAGAATAAAAATATAATTATCGAACTGCAACCAATTTTCATCCTGAGCGCTTACGATAACAGTTCGGCCGAATTCAGTGAATCGAGATATTATAATCTGGCGCTGGAAGAATTGAACGGTTTCAATAATTACAATCCAACCATAATGCTTACAAATAATCCAACGGATTATTTTTTGGAAACATTCAAAAACTATGTGCTCTTTTTTGATGAAAAGATAAAAGTAAACAACAACTTGAGCGAAAATTTTCTGGATCGGGGTATCTTCCGCGGTTTGGTGATTGACTATCAGGGGGCAATAGATGATTTCGACAAGGCGATAAAGTTGAAAAACGGAAACCTGCTTGCGCATTTTTCGCGTGCAAATTACCGGGTGAAAATGGCTGAACTAATAGAATCGCTCAATGATCCGTCGGAAGAGCTGAAACTTCCGATGAAAGGAGTGTTGCAACAGACGAATGATAATGTGGTACTCAACGATTATAACATCGTGTTGGCTGATTATAACGAATGTCTCCGGTTGAACCCAAAATTTCCGTTTGCGTATTTTAACAGCGCGTATGTGAAGTGCAAATTGAAAAATTACCCAAGCGCCTTGACTGATTTAAACGAAGCCATACGATTGGAGCCTGATTTTGCAGAAGCATATTTTAATCGTGGGTTGATTCGTATTTTTATGGATGATGTGGAAGGCGGTGCAGCCGATTTAAGTAAAGCCGGCGAGCTGGGCATTCAGAATGCATATAATGTAATTAAGCGGTATTGTAACTAAGCTAATGATGAGCAATCAACCTCTGGCAGAGCGTTTGCGTCCGAAAACACTGGACGATTATATTGGTCAGCAACATTTGGTTGGCAAGGGAGCGGTATTACGTAAAATGATTGAATCGGGAAATATTTCTTCCATCATTCTGTGGGGACCGCCGGGAGTTGGCAAAACCACGCTGGCCAAAATCATAGCCAACACACTTGACCGCCCGTTTTACACATTGAGCGCAGTGAGTTCGGGGGTGAAAGATGTCAGGGAAGCCATCGACAAGGCAAAGAAGACCCAGTTCTTCAATCGGCCCAATCCAATATTGTTTATCGATGAAATTCACCGGTTCAGCAAGTCGCAGCAGGATTCGCTGTTGGCATCGGTAGAGCAGGGCATTGTAACCCTGATTGGCGCAACCACCGAAAATCCTTCGTTCGAGGTGATTTCCCCGTTGTTGTCGCGCTGCCAGGTTTATGTACTGCAATATCTCGAAAAAGATGATTTGGCGAAAATTGTTGAGATGGCAATTACCAAAGATTTGGTACTGAAGGAGAAAAAGATAACGATTGAAGAAAATGAGGCCATGTTCCGGTATTCAGGCGGCGATGCCCGGAAGTTACTGAATGTGCTGGAACTGGTTATCAATGCTGAAGATGGCGATGAGGTTGTAATAACGAACGAAATTGTGACCGACCGTCTTCAGAAAAATCTGGCCATTTACGACAAGAACGGCGAGATGCATTTCGACATCATTTCGGCTTTCATAAAAAGCATCCGTGGCAGCGACCCCGATGCGGCAGTTTACTGGCTGGCCCGCATGATCGAGGGTGGGGAAGATGCGAAATTTATTGCCCGCCGTTTGCTTATTCTGGCTGCCGAAGATGTTGGACTTGCCAACCCGAATGCACTGCTGCTGGCGCAAAGTACATTCGATGCCGTTCATAAAATCGGAATGCCCGAGTCGCGCATCATTCTTTCCGAATGTACTATTTATCTGGCGACTTCGCCCAAAAGTAATTCGGCGTATTCGGCTATCGACGCGGCCATAGCATTGGTTAAAAGCGCCGGCGATTTGCCGGTTCCGCTTCACATACGCAATGCGCCAACCAAACTGATGAAAGATTTGGGCTACGGAAAAGACTACAAATACGCGCATTCGTACGATAATAATTTCGTTGAGCAGGAGTTTCTTCCGAAGGAAATAAAAAACGAACGCTTTTATTTTCCGCAGAATAATCCAACCGAAGCGAAAATTCTGGAGAAGCTGAAAAGCTGGTGGGGTAAGCGGTTTGAAAAATAAAATGCAGTAAATACAAAACGATATAACCAGATGAAGAAAATCCTCTCTCATTTCAGCTTGCACCTGATTTTTGCCGTATTATTATTCTCTTTCCTTTTTTTATCAAGAGTTTCATACATGCTGATTTATCACCAGCGAATTGATTCATTAGAGATGATCGGAAAAGTATTGATGTATGGGATGAAGTTTGATAGTATGATTTTGAGTTACATCCTTGCAATTCCGATTTTTTTATCGGTTATCGCTTTTAAACGAACTTTACGGTTGACTGGTAAATTCATTTCTCTTTATTATATATTCTTTCTTTTATTTGTCATTTTTATTGAGTTATGCACCATTCCATTTATTAATGAATACGATACACGCCCCAATCGTATTGCCATTGAATATTTAATTTATCCGAAAGAATTACTTTCGATGTTGGCAAAAGGCTTTTGGATGGAAGCTGTTTTGGCATTTTCTGTGTTGGGAGTTTGCATCTATTTCATAAAAAGGAATTATAAAAAACTGCCTGCTTTTACGAATATTCATTGGGTTAGTAAACTCGTTGTTTACCCGATTATTTTGTTTTTTCTTTTCTGGGGAGCCCGGGGTAACCTCACAAAGCCAAGGCCTGACAATCCGAGTGTTGCTGCCTTTTCAAATGATCAGCTTGTAAATGCTTTGGGCTTAAATTCTTTTTATACGATATTGTATGCTGCCCAGGGACTTCAAGGTGAAGAAAATGTTTCGAAAATGTACGGTGAGTTTCCCCTGGATGAATCGTATCAGCGGGTGAAGAAATTAATGGCTGTACAGGAAACTGACTTTTCAGGCGAAAAATATTCGTTGGTGCACAAGCAAAAATCAGTTTCCCCACGTTCGAAACCATGCAATATTGTTATTTTTTTGCAGGAAAGTTTGGGCGCTGAATATACCGGATGTCTGGGAAACAGCAAACTAACCCCAATGCTTGATAGTTTGGCAAATCTCGGTTTGTTATACACCAATATGTATTCTACCGGAACCCGAAGTGTACGAGGTATCGAAGCTGTTTTTACCGGTTTTATGCCGACCCCATCACGGGAAGTTGTGAAATTGGGAAAATCGCAGCAAAATTTCTTCAGCATTGCGGCGCTGCTTAAAGGTATTGGCTTTGAAACCAGTTTTATTTATGGCGGAATGAGCAATTTCGATAATATGGGCAGTTTTTTCTCGGGGAATGGAATTCGTCAAATAATAGATGAAACGGATTACGAATCTCCGGTTTTTAAAAGTACATGGGGTGTTTCGGATGAAGATTTGGTGCAAAAAGCACACGAAACATACTTGTCGTATGGCGATAAACCTTTCTTTTCGTTAATATTTTCTTCGTCAAACCATGTGCCTTTTGAATTTCCGGATGGGCGAATCCAGCTTTTCGAACAACCTAAAAATACCGTTAATAATGCGATAAAATATGCCGATTATGCAATCGGAAAGTTTTTTAGGTTGGCTCGCAGCGCCGATTATTACGACCATACTGTTTTTGTGGTAGTTGCCGATCACAATACCCGGGTATATGGCGATATGCTGGTGCCGGTGCATAAATTTCATATTCCGGCTGTCGTTGTTGCACCCGGAATCAATAATTCAAAATATACGAAACTGTGCAGCCAACTCGATTTGGTTCCTACCTTATTGGACCTTGCAGGCGTCGATTGTGAAATACCTGCATTCGGACATGATTTGGTGCAATTGGCCGACTCTGTGCCGGGGCGAAGTTTTATGCAGTTTTACTCATCGTTTGCGTACCGGGTTGAAAATAAAATGATTGTTTTGCAGCCGGGAAGTGTTTTCAAACAGTTTGAACTTAGCGCGGACGGACAGGCCATAGAACAAGCTATTGATAGGGAATTTTTAAATGATGCACGTGCATATCAGGTGGTGGCATCGCACCAGTATCAAAAAATGTTGTATCGCGTAAAGTAAGTTTTTAGGCTGTTAAAATCTCTGAATAGTTGTATGGTAAAACTGTTTTTCATTATTAATCGCATATCCGGAACCAGCGATAATTCGACTGTCGGTGAAATTATTGAACGGTTTTTTAGTTCACGAAATGGATATGAATATGAAATTCATTTTACTGAATATCCGAATCATGCACGCGAACTTGCTGTAAAGGCAATTGAATGGAAGGCTAATATAGTGGTGGCTGCCGGTGGGGATGGGACACTGAATGAAGTAGCTGGTGTACTTGTCGGTTCTGAAGTTATTCTTGGCATGATTCCCATTGGATCGGGGAATGGATTTGCCCGTCATTTTAAAATACCATTTCCGGTGAAAGAGGCTCTTGAAACAACCATTTCGGGGAGGATAATCCGTGTTGATGTGGGTGTCGTTAACAATCAAATATTTCTGAGTAATACCGGATTTGCTATTGATGCAGATATTATTTTTAATGCTCTTTCAACAAAAATGAGAGGTTTTTTATCCTATTTTGTGGCTGGAGTAAAAAGTATATTTACGTTTAAACCACCGTGTTGTACAATTCTGCTGGAAGATAGAAAATTGGAGGTTCGACCATATTTGTTTTCAATATTTAATACCAGCCAATACGGATACAATGTGAAAATTGCTTCCCGAATTGAAGCCGAAGATGGATTTCTGGATTTGCTTATTATCGACAGCCGGAATATGTTTAAAGCAATTTATTTGATTTTACGGAAACCATCGGATCATCCTCAATACATCCGGCATCGGGTGAAAGCACTGACTGTGGAGTTTCGTCCTGCCCTGAATTATTTTCAGATAGATGGCGAATTGATAAATCGCGGCGTGGACAGAGTTGACGTCAGCATTATTCCAAATGGTTTAAAATGCCTGGTACCTTCTGATTATTGATTTGAATAGTATTGATGCAGTCCGAAGAAATTCACTTTCATATTCGACCTTACTCAACACTAATTTTTATCTTCGTACAAAAATTAAAAGCATGATTCCAAAACTAAAATATGAGGGCGAGAACTTTTTGTTGCTTGCCGGTCCGTGCGTGATTGAAGGAGAGGAAATGGCTCTCGAAATTGCCGCAAAAATTCTTGAAATAACCGATCGTTTGCATATTCCTTTTGTTTTTAAAGGTTCATACCGGAAAGCCAATCGTTCGCGCATCGATTCGTTTTCGGGCATTGGCGACGAAAAAGCCCTGCGTATTCTGAAAAGAGTAGGCGACACATTCAATATCCCCGTGGTGACCGATATTCATTCCGCAGAAGAAGCCGCGATGGCCGCCGAATATGTCGATGTGCTCCAGATTCCGGCTTTCCTTTGTCGCCAGACCGATTTGCTGGTGGCGGCGGCAAAAACCGGGAAAGTGGTCAATATAAAAAAGGGACAGTTTTTGGCTGCCGATTCTATGCAATTTGCTGTGAATAAAGTGCGCGACAGCGGCAATAACAAGGTGATGCTCACCGAACGCGGAACAACTTTTGGCTATCAGGATTTGATTGTTGATTACCGCGGAATTCCGGAAATGCAGAAGAACAATTGCCCGGTGATTCTGGATATAACCCACTCGTTGCAGCAACCGAATCAAAGCAGCGGGGTTACCGGTGGAAAGCCTGAACTGATTGAGACCATTGCCAAAGCGGGCATTGCAGTTGGTGTGGATGGTATTTTCATTGAAACCCACCCGAACCCGGCCGTTGCCAAATCGGATGGCGCCAACATGCTGCGGCTCGATTTGCTGGAAGATTTGCTAACGAAACTGTTGAAAATCAGACAGATCGTTCAATGTTTTTAACAAGAATAATTGCTGGAGTTTTCTTGTGTTTTTCTGTCTGAAAAATCGGTATACGTAAACTGGTTCTTTCGTGAAATAAAAGTTATGAACCAAAATACAGAAGAATTAATCATACAACTGTGTCTTGCAAAATTATCGGACAAGTACGGGCAGAAAGTTACTTTGGAAAGGAAACAGTATGTTGGCGGAGGTTGCATCAATAATACGGTTTTGCTGAAATGCAGCGAGGGTAATTTTTTCCTGAAATGGAATTCATCATGTCCCGGCGATATGTTTTTGAAAGAAGCTGCCGGTTTGCAGGAAATGTATTCGGTTGAAAATCCGTACCTGATCATTCCTAAAGTTATCTGGGCAAAGGAGATGGACGAGTTGCCCGGTTTGTTGTTGATGGAATATCTTCAATCCTCCGGCGGTACTTCAGAACAGGACGAAAAACTCGGTCGCGGGCTGGCTGTCATGCACCAAAAAACTGCCTTGCAATTCGGTTTTCATCATGATAACTATTGTGGTTTGACAGTACAGGACAATATGTGGAATGTAAATTGGATCGAATTTTTCGGCAAGCAACGTATTGGGTATTTGCTGGGCCTGATCAAAGGTTCGCGGGGAATATCTTCCGGAGAAATGGATATGTACGGAAAATTGATCGATCGACTTCCTGAAATTTTATTGCACGAAACAATGCCATCGCTTATTCACGGAGATTTGTGGTCGGGCAATTACATGTATACCGCCAATGGTCCGGCTTTGATCGATCCGGCAACGTATTATGCCGACCGCGAGATGGAACTTTCAATCATGGCGCTGTTTGGCGGGTTCCCGTCCCGTGTATGGGCTGCATACCGGGAAATGTATCCGTTGCCCGACGGTTGGGAAGATCGCAACAAAATTTATCAGCTTTATCATATTTTAAACCACTATTATCTGTTTGGCGGTTCCTATTTAAACCAGGCAACCCAAATTGCATTGCAGTTTATTTAAAAGGCAGTACCTGCTTTTTAAAAATATTCGTAAATTGTATCGGGAAAAATTAAATGGGTGGAAACGGAAATTCTTGAAATCCCTTATCGGGCTAAACTTTGTTTTGATAAAAACAAGGGGTTGATCTTACCGGAAAAAGTGCCATATATTGGCATGGGCGCTTCGTATTTTGCTGCCGAAGTAATCAAATATTTAGGGATAAATATTGCTGTTGAAATTGCTTCAGAGTATTGTTTATGCCATGAAGAAGAATCTGATTTTGAAGATGCAGTTGTTATTTCACAGTCAGGTGAAAGTCTCGAAACACTTACCTGTGCAAAGCGATTCAAATCGTTTTGTGGTATTGTAAATTCCGACGACAGCAAACTTGCTAAGTTGGAAAATGCAAGGAAAATAATTTATTTGCATGCCGGAACGGAAGAACATTCATCAACTAAAACATTCATCAATACTTTAGTGGTACTTTATTTGGGGCACGGGATCAACCCGGCGCCAGCCCTCGAAACCATCCATAATCGCTTCAATTATTTCAAGGAGTTGGGCGAAACTATGGGAAATATGGTGTTGAAAAAGTTGAGAAAGAAGAGGTACAGAGGTTTCTATATTATTGGTAACGGACCTAATATCGGAACGGTTCATCAGGCTGCGCAGATGTTGACTGAAACCACGAAACTCCCGTTCATCGGGCTTCCTGCCACACAATATAATTATGGATTGAAAGAAGCTGCATCCAACTCGTTTGTAATTGTGCTGAACCCTTCAGGAAAATATTACGAGCGGACCAAAGCCCTGATAAAAACGATTGAAAATGCCGGAGCCAGTTTTTTCGAAATGAATGAAGACGAATTGAGCGAGGAATTAAGCCCGTTCAGTATGATCCTTCCGTTTTTTTATATGGCTGTTTATATTGTCGATAAAATGAAATCCAGAGATGATTTCATTGTTGGCGACAAAATAACTTCGGAGTAATTACAATTCGACTAACCGGTTTTTAATGGCATATACCACTAACTGGGCTGTATTTTTGCTTTCACTTTTTTCGAGAATGTTGGCGCGATGTTTATCCACCGTTCTTTTGCTGATAAAAAGCTGATCGGCAATTTCCTGGTTTGAGTAGCCCTGGCAAATGAGTACAAGTATTTCCATTTCGCGTTCCGAAAGCTCGGTGTGCGATTCTTTGTCTTTTTTTATGGTTTTCAGGTTGTTGACCAGGTTTTCCAATAATTCCGATGAAAAATAGCTTCCTCCGTCGAATACCGTTTCCAGCGCGGCTTTTACTTCTTTTATATCCGAGTTCTTCAGTACAAAACCTTTCACTCCGGCATTTACCATTTGATAATAGTAATCTTCTTCACCGTACATCGACAAGGTAATAATTTTCAATGCGGGAAATTTTCGAAGAGCAATTTCGGCAGCTTCAATGCCATCCATTACCGGCATTTCAATATCGAGTAAAACCAGATCGGGCTGGATGGTTTCCAATACGTCGAGAAACTCTTTCCCGTTCGATGCTTCGGCAACAACACGGTAATCTTTCAGGTTATTTAAAAGAATTTTAAGCCCGTTGCGGAACAGGGTATGATCGTCAGCTATGATTATTTTGCGGTAGGTTCGTTCACTCATTTTCAATTTTCACTTTAATGTATGCCAATGTACCTTTTTGCTTTTCGCTTTCAACCGATATTTCTCCTTTCAGCGAACTGATACGGGAGAAAACATTCGACATGCCCATTCCGGAGCCGGAAGGATGGTCGGTTATCCGTTTTACGTCGAACCCGTGCCCGTCATCCTTGTAAACAATGGTAATATAATTTTCTTCTTTATTCAAATTTATGCGGATATTTTTCGCGTGTGCATGCTTTATTGTGTTGTTAATCAGCTCACAAAGAACCCGGTACAAAACTACTTCCACGTTGCTGTCGAACCGGTCGTCTTTCAGGTTCGAATCAATTTCGATATGTACTGCCTTCGCAGCGTTTATTTTATTACTGAAGTTGGTGATGGCGCGCAATAGTCCAAAATTATCGAGTACGTGCGGACTCAGGTTATTCGATATTTCCTTCAGGCTTTTGATGGCTTCGTTGATTACCAGTTCTGTATTATCTACAATTTCTTTTGAAGATGAATCGTGTTCGAGTTGGGACAGTGCCGAGACCGACATTTTAACGGTCGAAAGCAGCGGTCCGAGGCCATCGTGCAGGTCTTTTGCAAAGCGTTTTCTCTCTTTTTCTTCGGTCTGGATAATGGCATTCAGAAACATTTTTTCTGTTAGCCGGCGCGAGTCTTCCACTCGTTTTATGTATTTGAAAATTTTCTGGATAAGAAAAACTCCGATAGCAAAACACAAAGAAGTGGTAACCCCGATCCAGATGAATACTTCGCGGAAGTCCTGTGGCACAAAATCGCTGATGTAGGGGAGGAACTCCACCAGACGGCTGACAGCCATGAATACGAACCCGACGGTCAGCAGAATCCACGCGAAGTTGTATTTGGTTACCTTGGTGAGTTTGATGGCTACGCCCACTGCAAAAAGTTGCAGTATAATGGAAATTACTAAAAGCGCCTGAAGAATCATAATTGGTAGTTTTAAAGCCGGTACAAAGGTACAATCTTCAGTCTCATTTTCTATCGATTCGAGAAGTTGCGTGGAAAGATACTTGTATTCATTATTTTCCGGAAGGGAACCAGCATGGTGTTCCATGGAATTTCTGAAAGGACCATTAAAACAAGAATGGAAGGGCTAAAATAGATGGCTGCCAGTACGATGGCCATGGCATTGTTCATATATGCCGCTCCGATTGCCGTAGCTATTTTTCCTTTTCTGTCTTCCTTGTAACCCATGAAAAAACCAATAAGATGGAGCAGAATAAACACGATGTACAAAAGTCCGGTTTGCCAAAGAATTTTTACGGGATTGTTTAAAATAGTGTCCCGCTGTGAACCAATAATCGCATAAACCATGACTGCCAGCAGAAGCACGTTGATGGAAGTGAATAAATGACTGCTTTTTATGATTATGCCCGGGAAATATCTTTTAATCAATTGTGAAGCAGCCATTGGTAAAAAAATGAGCAATGCAAGATCTCTGAAAATAAACCATGAATTTACAGAAAGGTCGCCGATCATTAACCCCCAGAATAACAAAGGAACAGTAACCGGAGCTATGACTGAAGTGATGATCACGATACTTGTCGACAGCGCCGTATTTCCCTTTGCAATATCTGTCAATGCAGGAGAAGCAGTTCCGGCAGGCATGGCTGTAAGAAGTAAAATACCGACAGCAAGTTCCCGGTTGAATGGTTGAATTGCAAGGAAAAACAAGACGGGTATAGCTATCATATATATGAACGTGAAGAATATTACCTGCCTGTAATTCTTCATTTTTTGAAATACCAGGGCAACATCTGTTTTTAAAAATACCAGGAATAACGTGACCATTAAAAATGGTTTAAGCATCGGCATTAAAATACTGCTGTAAAAGGGATTAATTAATCCCATAATTAATCCTGTAATTAAAAACACACCAAAATATTTATCCAGAAACTGAATGAATTTCGCCATTGCCATTTAAATTCTTCCGCGGCGGGAAGATACAACAAAACTTCTAATTGTGCGGTTCGTGGATGGCCCGATCGTTAACTTCTGACGGTTCGTATCAAAGTAAGTACCATGACTACGGCGATAACCGGGATAATGCTGGCCACAATCAGAATAGGCGTAAATGAATAGTGATCAGAAATATAACCTATCATGAATGTACATAAAATAGTGCCTATCTGGGCGGCGGTACCAGACAAGCCACTCACTGTTGCGACCGATTTGCTTTGAAAAAGGTCGGAGGGCAGGGTCAGTACCATCGTCGAAAATGAAGCGTATGCAAACATGGAGAATCCAAAGATAGCAGCCAGTGCGAACGGGCTTGAGGTGAATGCAGCGCCAGCCAGGACAAACATTCCCAGTCCGCCAAAAACAACCACGGCTTTACGGGCACAGACGACAGACCAGCCACGATGAATCAGCCAGCTTGAGATGCCTCCTCCGAAAAAATTACCCAGGTCGGCGGCAACAAACGGGATCCAGAAAACCAACAGGCCTTCTTCCAGGTTAATGTCTTTACTCACCAAATAGATAACGAACCAGTCGGCGACGAAAAACCAGACCGGATCGATGAGTGCCCGCCCGAAAATCACTCCCCATGTTTTGCGTAACCGGAGCAGTTGCAGCCAGCCTGTGACGGAAGATTTTGAAGAATCCTCCTCATTGTCCTCCCTGTCTTTCAGAATTATATCCCGCTCCAATTCACTGATTCGCGGATGGTTCTCAGGCCGGTGATAAAGCAAACGCCAAAGGACCAGCCATAAAAAACCCAGTGATCCCGTGATCACAAAGGCGTATCTCCATCCTCCAAAGGTATGATAAAGCCATACCACCAGGAATGGTGCAATGGCTGCTCCAATACAACCACCGCTTTCAAACAGCGCAACCGCCAGACCGCGTTCGCGTTTTGGGAACCATTCGGATACAGCCTTTGTTGCCCCCGGCCAGTTGGCGGCTTCCCCTGCTCCCAGGAAAAAACGAAACGTACAAAAACTTTTTAATCCGGTTGCAAACGAAGTCATCATGGCTGCAATTGAATACCAGAGAACAGTAAGCGATAGCCCGTTGCGTGTACCGATGCGGTCAATCAGCCGACCACCAGCACTCTGACCAATCGCATTGGCGATACGAAACGAAATCACAATAAGCGCAAAATCGGCATTGGTCCACTGGTAATCGCTTTTGAGAAAAGGTGCCAGTACAGAAAGTGTTTGCCGGTCGATGTAATTCAAAACGGTAGAAAGAAAAAGCAGGCCGGCTATCCACCATCTTAAAGAGGGAATTGTTCTGGGTTTTATCATTCTGTTGTTTATTATTTGGTTATACCGTTTTGAATTTTATCATCGTCCGGTAATTTTAACTTTCAGATGCCGGTACAGGAAGTACTTCGCTGCTGTAATGAAGAATCCCGATTTTTACCTTTTTATCCAGGCTGATCCTTGTTTCGAGGTATTTTTGCACATTATTCACATCCAAATGATGAAATCCCAGAATGTTGGTCAGCACACTATCCATGGTTAAGGTTGCTTTAAAATTGCGTTTTATGTGGTTCAGGTACATGCACTCTGAAGCTCCAAAGCGGTCTTTGATAACATTGTCTTCAAGCATTTTCCACAGAGT
Organism: Prolixibacteraceae bacterium; assembly: GCA_003506435.1. Taxonomy (GTDB): domain Bacteria; phylum Bacteroidota; class Bacteroidia; order Bacteroidales; family Prolixibacteraceae; genus GWE2-42-39. Next base: position 188,348 of record DOAQ01000019.1, on the reverse strand, counting down.
TTGGTCATCGTACCGGGCGAGTCGGCCAATTTCTTCCCCATGGGTGGGGGCAATGCCTTCATCGCAGGGCGAAAGAAGGATGATGTCGCCTCCTTGTTTTGTGGCCAGTTCGGCAGAGAACAGACCTTTGTCGGCCTGGGTAAAATCGTAATCGGAAGGGTAGGCGCTGCTGATGGTAATATCAGCCTTTTCTGAAAATTTTGCGCCAAATATATGCATTCCCCATTTCACAGCTTCACGGTGTGCATCGATAAAATGCCCGGCAACCGCTTTGAGCAGGTCACCGCTGTCTGTTTGGATCACATTGACGATAAAATGGAGTCCTACTTCAGTTGCAAAATCTTCCATTTCCTCGCGGCAGGGTGTCAGTATTTTTCCAAGCTGCTGTTCCGTTGCCCCCAGAAGATGCATAGCATTCACTGTTTCTGTCCCGGCTACCCCGGGAAGAAAGATTTTGGCGCCGCCACTCCATCCCACCGGATGGTGCGGCAATACACCGCCAACGCCGATGCGGAAATCTGCTTCCATCACCTCTTTGTTGACTACAATGCGTGTTCCCCGGCGGGTTACCCCGTGAACTACCAGGTTATGATGGCAATTGTGATGCCGGATGGATATCTGATCCATCAGTTCCCGGCCAAACCGTTCTTCTATCTCCTCTTCGGTCATCGGACGGTGTGTCCCGTAAGCAATAATGAGCTTGATCTGTTCATTTTTTACTCCGGCCCTGTGCAGTTCCTCCAGGATCACCGGGATAATCAGTTTCTGGGGGGTAACTCTTGTGCGGTCATCGGCCAGGATGACAACCGATGCATCTTTTGGGACAATTTCACCCAGCCGTTTTGTACCGATGGGATGTTGTATTGCTTTTTTTATTTCTTCCACTTCACTTTCCGGCGGGCGGAATTCATTGCGGTGTAAGTTAAAACACAGGTTTTCCTGAGGAATGCTCAGGTCAATAGTTTGTTCACCGTAGTGAACAGGTATTTTCATTTCCATATTGCTATTTTCGATGTTTACAATTGTTTTATAAGTTCCATGATTTTTTCCTGATATATTTTTTGCCACTGCGGGGCAAGAATACAATTCATAACCTCATATCCTTCCTGCCTGTAACTCTTCTCAGTGGGGGCATAATGCAGATAGCCATTTGAATAACCGGCAACAAAGGTGTTGGGGTAAGGGGAGTTTTCCTTGATTTTCAATCCCACCTCTGAAAATGCTTCCCCTGGGAATGAAGCAAGGATAAAATCTCCGATACGCAGCACTATAATTTGGGCAGAAACTTGATCTCCTCCCAGCCGTTCAATTTCGTCCCGCCGGAGTAAAAGCTGGTGACGGTCTTCCTGTATTTGGGTAAGCTTCTCCATAGCAAGTACATTTTGGAGATATTTATCTATATCCTTTTTATTGGCTTCATCCATTTTATCCAATCCTGAAAACCCTGCCTTTTTTTCAAGCAAATACTGTTCAGCATAATAAGAGGGAAAATCGGGAGAGAGGTTGTATTTAATGTATAAAGGGATAAAAGTTTTTAAATTTAGGCTGGTTGAACGAAGGGAAGCAAGCAGTCTTTTTTCTTCCTGCAACAAGGTATCCAGCAAAACGGGAATGTCGGTACGTAAAGGTAATTTGATTGATTCACTGACCACTGATAATTGATCGGATTTGCCGACAGCAATTTCTTTTAAGGCTTTCAGCGTACTAAGCCCAAGCATCTGTCCAAAAGGTTCACAGTTCCTCGGATGGTTGGTGTCTTTATATAAGATTTCGGTAATGTCTCCTGCCGCGCCCTGTATAAATAAGGCCATGGCCTGGTACCCCAGTTGGTCTTCAATCAGGTGGGAAGCAAAACCGGGGTACTCGGCAGTGACGCCTTTGTCCGGGACGCCGGTATACGGATGGCAGGCATAATTAAAAACAACTGCTTTGATCGTTCCATCCCTGCGCTGTAATTTCAGAATACCGATTTCGGGGTCAATTTCTCCCAGACCGGCAATTTGATCATCGGGCATATTGGGGTTGGCATGACGGATGGTGAACACCTTTCCGTCTTTTAGCCTGATGCGGCGGTTCATGGCAAAACGGTTTTCAAAACCTGTTCCTGCTCCAATCTTTACCGGTTCCAGGTTGGCCATGGCCTTTTTAACTGCCGATATAGTTTTGCCTTCCACATCTGCCGTAATCTTTTTCCCTCCGTTTAAGAAACCATCCAGGTGGTTATGCGATGCACTGACGAGGACATGATCAATCCGGAGTTCAGTTTTAAGCCTGGTTGAAACAGCAGGTAAAAACGAGTCGGGGATGTCGCCGATACCACCAATGGCAATTACGTCCATGGTGATGATAGCAATACGGGAAAAGGCATTTTCAAGGACCAGCGCTTTTACAAACAGGGAATCGTGTACATCACCGCAATTAGCGGCTGTGATGTTGTTTTTTCCGGTACCGGCCCGAAGCTGGGCCCCGGCTGGCTGGCAATTCAGAAAAGTTGCAGCAAAGAGTACAAGGGCGACAGAAGTTCTTAATGCTGACTTTACTATTTTTCCCCGGGCTGTCATGATAAAATCGGACTTACTGAGGTTTCTTTTGCTTCTTTAAGCAGAGCCAAAACTTTTTGTCTGCTCTGGTAAGCAGCCGCATCGGGGCTGGACGTATAATCAAAGCCCAGTTCAACGGTCAGGAAACCGTCATATCCGGTCTGATGCAGGGTTTGCAAAAACGGAATGAAGTTGATGGTTCCTTCGCCCGGTATTTTGTGCTGGTCAGCGAGCGTGTTGTTGTCATCCAGATGGATATGCAGGGGTATCTTTTTTTGAAGCAGGATATAAAGGCTGTCGACCAGTGATTCTTTATTGACGTGGCAATGGCCTGTATCCAGTGCAATGCCCATATTCGGATACTGCCGGTTTTCGATTAGCCGGGCCCCTTCTTCAATGGTCAAAACCAAGTCGCTTTCCAGCATGTGGGCAGGTTCAAGCAAAAGGAGCACCTCTTTTTTGAGCGAATAATCCACCAGTTCATCCAGGCTGGCTGTGAGTTGCTGCATTCCTTTTTCGTATCCTTGTCCGTATAGGGTCCGCCCGGGGCAGAGGCTTACTTTTTTGCAACCCAGGGCAAGAGAAGTATCGATGGAATTTATAATGTACTGAACGCTGTCTTTCCGAATGCTGTCAATGGGGCTGCAAAGGCAGGTGGGATAACCGAACTGGGCAGGGATGAACCCCGAAATACAGATATCGGTTTTATCAATCGTGTCTTTGACGGAAGAAATGCTTTGCTGGTCCATGTCACGGTAGTAGGCATGAGGCCTCCCGCCCCAGATTTCGATGCCCGGATAACCGAGACCGGCAACCCGTTTAATGGTTTCCTCCAGGGTATAGTTGCAATATAATTTTGTGGAAATACTCAGTTTCATTTTTGAAATGATTTATTGTTGAATCTATCCTGCAGGTTCAATTTGCAGGAGGTACATATTGGCAAACACAGCATCCGAATAAACCGGTTGCTGTATTTGCCATCAGAATTAGAGTTACTCTGCAATTAATTTTTCCAGCATGGCCTTCATCTTCACTGCCTCCTCCATAATATTTGGAATACCGCTGATGTCAACGACTACATAACCTTCATAGCCGGTCCTTTTGAGCGTATCAATGATGTTTTTGAAATCAATATTCCCTTTGCCTGGCTGGTAATGATACGGCCTGGTCCCGTCATTGTCGGAAAAGTGCACCAGTTTGAGGTACTTGCCAAGTTTGTAAATGCCCAGGTCCAGGTACTCATTAATGGCATGTGCATGGGCCACATCGTACACCATTCCGATGTTTTCCACTCCACAATCATTGAAAATACTGATTATTCCGTCGACCGATGAGATAAAATCACCTGCCCGCATTTCCATGGCAAACTGAAGTCCGTGGGCGGTTGCAATTTCAGATGCTTTCCGGAGTTGGTTAATCACAATTTGCCTGAGTTCTGTCCACTTGAAGTTTTCCGGTACATCAACTGCCACAGCCGGGCCCCCGTGGTAAATGGATGTTCTTTCTTTTGGGACCATTTCCTGAGGAAGATAAAAACAGTTTGTGGTCATTTTGGCACCTATTGCGGCTGTCATTTTACATATCTTTGTCAACTCAACTAGCGTTTTTTCCCGTTTTCCTTTATCAAGGGAAAACAGGTCATAGGTGACAGCCATGATGCTGACTACTTCCAGCTTGAGTTCTTTTGACAGGTCAATCACCTGTTGCCAGTTTTCTTCATAATCCGGACATTCACCGGCAACAATTTCCATCTCCATGGTTGAAAAGCCTGCGTCCGAGATTTCTTTCATCACTTTTATCAGATTTTCCAGCCGAGGTGGAAGTCCGTACAGGGTTATGGGTATTGTGAACCCGCATGTTACTTTCATGTGTTTGTTTTTTAATTTTATACAATTAGCGAATCTTATTTTTAATGTGGTTTCGACCTTTCAATGCGCGTTTCATGATATTCAGAAAGTAGATATTTTGTGGAGATAACCTCTTTATTTTACTTTAATGATTAATACCCAGTCATTTACATCCGGTGCAAGGAATACTGTTTCCGGTTTTCCCATTATCCTGAAGTCTTTACTAAACTTCCCGTTTAACGGATTATACCATTTTGCTACCATTTTGCTTTTCATATCAGAGAGATCAAGAGAAATTTCGCCCCCCGCAGGCAGATATGCGAATAACTCTTTATCATTTGCCATTGCAAACGAAAGCCCTGATTTAACAAGGGAATCATCCGGCGTCATTTCCCAGGGGGTACGTTTCTTCATGAATTTTGCCAGATAATCGATTTGCTTGTGCAGCACTGCTCTTTTATTTTCGATATCAGCCGTATCTGTGCGGAATTGCATGGCATCGTCCATATAGCTGAAATGGCCTCCGCTGGCAACCGCCGACCATGCGGCTTTACGGACTTCATCGCCATTCTCATTGATCTCCCAGTCGGTATCAAAAAGTAACGGAACTTTAAGACTACGCTTTTCCATGATGCCGTTATGGACTGTCAATGGGTCCCATTTCTGCACAACGTAATGGTGGCTGGGAAAGTCGCGCCGGATAGTCATGTGCTGGTTGGGCATTTTCAATTCAATTTCCTTTATAAAATCGCAAAGGGTCAGTTCCCATTCTTCGCTGTAAAAGTTCTCATTTGCGATTTCAAAATAGATATTGTCGAACCTGTTCACCGTTTCAACCACCTTGCGGATGTATGCTTTCTGATATTCCAGTGCTTTGGGGTTGCCCATCGAACAAAATCCCTGTTTTCCGTCAATCCCTTTTCCTGTGTTATTTGGATCGCCATCCACATTGTTGGTGTTGTTGTTTCGGTTGAAAGCATGCAATGGCCACAGATGTTGCTTCTTGAGCATCCATGCATCCATCGTCATTAATTGCAATGTTATACCGCGCTGATCGGCTGCTTTGCAAAATTGAACAAGCCGTTCAAAAAAAGCCGGATTGAATTTGTCGAGATTGTATTTGGGCCTTCCGTCGTTGGCAAGCCCCGGACCTTCACGCAGGAACGGTTCAATATGCAACTTGTTTTTTTCAGGAAAGCCGTTTCCGGCAGGCAACTCTTCGCAACCCCACCAAAGCCAGATACGTGCGAGGTTAATACCCCGGGATTTCAGGTAGTCAAACATCTTTGTGAAGTCGGAATTCACTCCGGAAAATGTTTCCCATGTATAGTTCCCGATGAACATGAAAGGTTTTCCCTCGGTATCCTGAAAATAGTAGGAGTTTTGGGTATATATTGAAACTGGTGAGCTTGATTTTCTGTCTTTTGCGCTGCCGGTTATTGTGAAAGAAAACAGAATAAATACGCAAAAAGAACAGAAAACAGCTTTCATCCCTGTAATTCCGGTCGAAGATAATTTGTCTTTTTGTCGTGTTGATTTTAAATTTATCGTACTCATTTTTTAATGTTTATTTCTGTTTGCCAGTGAAATCAAAATACAACTCAATATCCTTTGAGTATTCTTTTCTTCGGTTCGAATAAATGTTTTTCTGGCTCATCGGGCCCAGACGGTCGGCATTCCATATTTTTGTTCCAATGGGCATGATTCCGTGCATAAAGGAAATATCGCCTTTTGGGAACGGTGGAGCGATCCGTGGTGCAACAAGCCCAGCCGGAGAAGCAGGCGTAAACATCCGGAGGAAAATGCCTTCGGTAGCGGTGATAATATTAAAATCCTGCTCTTTGGACTGAATGGTCACCCAGTAAAAATCCCTGTGATAACCTTTGAATTCAGGATAGAGGTATTCGCTTTCTCCGGTGATGGTATTGTTGTATGTTTTCTCCCAAACATCCAGGCCATTGCCTTTCATCCGGTTTTTCCATACCCGGTAAGGTCCGTAACCCATCCAACGCATTCCGTTTACCAGATTTTCAGGGTAATTAAAACTTATTCCCATGAAATCAGTCTGTCCCGGCGGGTTGTATTTTACTTCCAGTTTAAGCCATCCGTCCGGGAAAAATGTCCAGCGCACCTGTTTAAATGCTCCTTCATTTTCAGATTCAACAATATACTTGTCTCCTTCCCTGAAATGACGAAGCGCTTTAAATGTAGTTTCTCCTTCAATTAATGCGGGGCCCTGATTAAAACTGATCGGTCCCCTGCTGTTTTCAACCGAACTCAAAAGGCCGGTAGCTTTGTCCCAGCTTATTTTGACCTGACTGGCCGTCAAGGTGAGCGATTTCTCATCCTCCTCAGCCTGTGCCTGACCTTGTCCGTGTTCAGGAACTATTTTTTCTGAAATTTTTGAAGGAAGAGAGATTGGCCAGCTCCAGGTATAAATTTCCCTTCCGGAAGGATCGGTTGCCGTAATATAAAGCACATCGCTTTGCGCAAAATTTTTGGGCAGATTTAATTGAAGAATTCCTTTGTATCCCGGTTGAATGTCGGGCGAAAGGATATCCGATTCGTGATTAATTATTCTTTCCGCTTTCCCGGGCAATGGAAGATTTACCAACTGATATTTGAAATGGCAATCTTTCAGGTTCGTGTAATGGTACCTGTTTTCGATGGTAAATTGTCCATTGAATTCCGAAGTGATGAAGCGCTTTTCAAAAAATACAGGTGACCATATTTCGCGAACGGTGTAAAAACTTCCTTCTTTTTCACGATAGGGTCCCAATATTCCGTCAGCGCCATGATTCCCATGTGTATCCAGTTTCCCGTTCTGATCAACACGCACAACAGCCTGATCGGAAAAATCCCACAGGAAACCGCCTGCGGAAATCGGATTACTCCACATCTGGGTCCAGTAATCTTCCAGTCCGGCGCCATGTCCGCCGTCATACAGGCCATGCAGAAATTCGGTGGGGAAAACAACCCGGGTACCGTTTTGGTGTACTCCGGTTCCGTAATTGTATTCCATGTAGTGATCGGTGTCGGTTTTTCTGAAAACCTGGTACGGATGAATCAGCGGGCGTTTTTGCAGGTCAAGTTCATCGAACCAGTGGTCCAGCTCGGTGTTCCAGCCTCCCTCGTTTCCATTGTCCCAGATAACAATACTGGGATAATTGACATCCCGGATAATTAATTCCTGAGCAAGTTTTGATCCAGCTTCCGTATCATAAGCCCTTTGCCAGCCGGTCAGTTCATCCAAAACAAAAAGTCCGAGCGAGTCGCAGACATCCAGAAAATGGACATCAGGCGGATAATGGCTCATTCGCACGGAATTCATGTTCATCTCTTTGATCAGGTTCACATCATCGATGCTAATCTGCTTGTTGGTAGTTCTTCCGGAAGTCGGCCAGAATGAATGCCGGTTGATGCCTTTGAATTTGATCTTCACTCCGTTCACATAAAAACCGTCCCTGTCCCTTATTTCCACTGTCCGGAAGCCAAAACGTTCGCTGACCTGGTGGATGATTTTATTGTCCCCGAACAAACGCAGTTCAAGCAGATACAAATTAGGTGTTTCAGGGTTCCATGATTTAATACCGTGAATTTCACCTTCCAAACGGGTATAATCACTTTCTTTTTCAAGCTGAACAGAAAACGGATTGCCAACCGGTTGCCCATTCAGTGTTGTAATCTGGGCTTCCAAACGTTTTGCTTTCTGGATACCCTGAAGAAAAGCATCCACTTTAATGGAGCCATCTGCCTTTGCATCGAGGGCAATGCGGTCGATATGTTCGTTTGGTTTTGCTTCCAGATAAACCGGCCGGTATATTCCCCCGAATGTCCAGAAATCACCTCTTCGTTCGGCATCATTGACCGAGCTGTTTCCGGAATGTTTGCTGACATTTACTTCAAGCAAATTCTTTTTACCAAAATTTAAAAGACTGGTAATATCGTAGCTGAACCGGTAAAAAGCTCCCTGATGGATCGGACCGGCAGGTTTTCCGTTGATTTTCAATTCGGTATCGGTCATCGATCCTTCGAAAATGATTTTTACCACTTTCGATTTCCAGTTTTCAGGAACAGTAAAACGATATCGGTACAAGCCTTTTTCTTTTCCTTTCAGTTCATCTTTGTCCTGTCCGTAATTAAAGGTTCCAAAACCTTCACATTCCCAGTTTGACGGAACGCGGATCGTGGTCCATTTCCCTGAATTTCTTCCTGCGGTACAGAAAAATTCCCAATCGACTGTATTGTCTTTCCCGTGACCGCTCAGATACTGATATTCGGTTTTTTGAGCAAGCAAGGATACCGGAGCAAGAATGATTAGAAACAGGAATATAAATTTTAGGTTATTCATAAACTATTCACTATAGATTTTGATGACTGCATCCAACGGGTGGCTTCGTTCTCCGTTAAGATCGATAAGAAGTTTTTTCCCTTCAAGATATTTAAATGATAATTTCTCTCCGGAATCAAGCCAAACAGCCTGATTCGGTTTTTCAATTCCTGTTATTTCAATAGTGTTAAGGGTATCATTCAGTAAATGAACATAGTAAGCCTGATCTGTTTTTGTCATCGGGTATTTACTCATTTCCTTCCATTTTGGAACGGCTTGGGTTCCGATCACAGATTCTTTATTGTTTTTCATCCAGTTGGCCAGTTTTTCACATTCGGTATAATATCCCTTACGCATGGTGCCATCGGGGGCGGGGCCAATATTCAACAGGTAATTACCTCCGTATGACCGGGCATAAATGAGTAGTTTCATAACCTGATCCAGACTGCGGTATTTATCCAGTGGAGAATACCCCCAGTGACCGCTCCAGCTTTCGCAAAATTCCCACCATTCGCCATCGTTTACTTTTTTAGGATGTTCGGGGAGATGACCGCGCCAGCTACCTTCTTCGGTTTTGTAATCGCCAAAAGAACCTTTGCCATTTGTACTCCACCGTGGATTGATTACCATGCCCGGCTGAAGGGTGCGGAGCCAAGCATGAACCTTGTCCGGATAGGTGTTTACCCTCGGCCATTCAACGCCGTCGAACCAGAGCACATCAATTTTTCCGTAACGGGTTAGTAATTCGCTGAGCTGTCCGATGACTGTCATGAAAAAGTGATCAAATTTTTGCTGGCTTTCTTCCGGCGTTAGCGTAATAACTCTTTTTTGGTTTAGATCGTTATCCTGAAATGGAAATACATGGGCATAATCCGGATCGGCCCAATCACGCGGAGAATAGTAAAAACCAACTTTCATACCATATTTTCGGCAAGCGTCCACGTATGGTTTTAAGAGGTCGCGACCCTGCATGTATTTGCCGGTGTTCCATTCTCCGTATTTCGATGGCCACAGGCAATAGCCGTCGTGATGTTTGGCAGTTAAAACCATGTATTGAAAACCAGCCTGTCTGGCGGCGAGTACCCATTTTTCAGGATCGTACGCGACCGGATCAAAATCTTCCGCTAAACGATAATAATCTTCCGTAGCAATGGGACAGTCGCGTTTTACCCAAAAACAATTTTTGATCATGGCCCAGGATGGGTCCAGCGCTGCCACACTATGAATTCCCCAATGCATAAAAAGTCCCATACCGGCAGAAGGAAACCACTGTGCATCAGGGTGAGTAGTGTGTGCAAAAGGCGACGGTTCAATGGTATTGATCAGGTCATAAGCAGCTTCTGCCGTATATGCGGACGGCCCCTGGGCATTAACTGTCTGTAGATAAAATGCCAATAGTAATATAAAGATCGATTTCAGTTTCATTTTAATAAGTTTTTTAGTATTGTTGTTGTTCAAAAATATTTTATCCCCTCCACGGTCTTACCCTGTTTACGTTTGCCAGGGTATCCAGCGCGATGTTGGTGTCGTCCACAACCTGAAAATCATACATGCCCACACAGATGAAGTCAGCCCCGTTATCGAAAGCATATTTAAAGCCGTCTTTCGGTTGGATAGCTCCTGCTGCCAAAATCTTGAATGCAATCCAGGGTTCTTCCAGACCATTCATGAAATCAATGGTTTCCTGTGGTTTAAAACAGAAAATATTGTCTTTATACCCCTTGTCAACAGTGCTCTTCTTTTCCGGATCGACCTGTGCCGACCAGTAATTATGGTGGTGCAGTGTCTTTACCCAGAAATCAGGTTTGATCCCCTGTGCCACACACGCCTGAACGGTTTCAATCCGATGTGCCCCTATTCCCGCTGGTTTGCCGTAACTACGGATCAGTTCAAGGCCTTTTACAATTTCATCGAACTTGCCATCATACGTCAAACGGTCGGCCATTCCCCCCTGGCAATACATGGCAACAGAATTCGTTTCGCACGATTGACGAATCCCTTCCAGAAAACCCTCTTTGATCCCGCAGTCAGAAATAAATTGGATCTTTCCATCTGTCTCGTGCCAATATTTGTTCATGATCCGGCCAAGTGAAGGATTTGTGATGATGGCATTGATCCCGCACCGCTCGGCCAATTGCAGCGTCATTATCACCCGTTCATCGGTATGGTAAGCTTTGACCAGTTTTGACGTATAGATCAAATCGCGGGTATGGGCCCAGCCCCCGATCAGGTTACCGCCCATGATCAACCGGCTTAGCTCAAGATTGCCGATCTTCCCCTTGGGTACCTGTCCTTTTAAATCCTCCAGGGAAGCAAAATTGAAGCTTTTCAAGGTTGCCCCGGAAGTTGCATCGGTTTTTTTTGTTGTTAGTAACTTTTCCTCAAAACTGTCCCATTGTTTTTTTCTGTATACCGCATAAGCAAATGCCCCCAGGAAAGGTACGCTGATCAGGTCGCGCAACACTTCGCGCCGTTGCATGGACGCCCCTTCTTCTTTTACCGTAGGCACCGGTGTACTGGCTTTTTCTTCCTTCCATCGCCTGATCAGGCGGTCGGCCCCAAAGGACATACCGGCAGGTAACGCGGCAAAGACCAGTAAAATGAAAAATTCGATCAGCGTTTTATTCACCCACAGGTAGCTTCCTTCGGTCACCGTTCCGAACGTGTAGCCGGGAATAGGCGGATAGGCCACAAAGTAAAAGAGCAACAGTACCGCTCCTGCTATCGAAGACCAACGGACCAGCAGCCCGGCAAACAGCGACAGGCCAATCAGTATCAACCCCCAGATATTCAGGAAATCGACCACTTTCATTATTCCAGGTGACGCGGCCATCTGGTGAAAAAGATCGGAAAAAATCCATTGCGTACTCATCAGGTACATTTTGGCGCTCCATCCGGGGCTTACTAATTTGGCAATACCTTCATACAGAAAATGCCAGCCCACTAAAATTCGTAGTCCTGTCAATAAATAATTTAAATACTTCTTCATTTCCATTTTTCTTTAATCAAGTATTAATATTTCTAAATTATTCGCATGCCTAAAAACGTGAAGCGTTATTTTGTAATTCCGGGCCAATCATCAGTTCTGAAAGGATTTGCCGGGAGTCCTTCGAGATTAAAGAGATTCAAATCGGAAGGATTGTTCGCCCATCCGTAACGAACTGCAACAGGATGGTTTACTTTGTTGGAATAAACCTTTACTGTTTGGTCATTAAGAAGTTCTGCCTTTGCCCAGTAAAACTTTCTGTCGCTCCCGGCAATAGCAAAACCTTTGATATATCCGTAACGGTCTTTTACCATGAGGCTGCTTCCGTCAGTATAAAAACGGACAATTGCATGATTTCCCTCAACCTGCATGGAAGAAAATATTGGAGAGGAGCAAACAATATCTTTGTTGTACGCTATTTTCATAGCATTTAATCCCAATCTCCGGCCTACTTCCTGCTTATTCTTTGGATGAATATCGTTTGCTTCACCAATATCAATTGCCAGCGCCATTCCTGTGTTGGGAAGACTGAGTGTCTTGGTTTGGACTTCCCTGATTTCGGCCCAGTCGCTTTCTCCCGGCTCATCAACCGGGTTCCGGTAATTGGCTAACGATACAAACAGAAACGGAAAATCTCCCTGCATCCAGTGTTTACGCCAGTCGTTTATCAGGCCGGGAAAGGTTCGCAGATATTGTTCCGGACGTCCCCGGTCTGATTCACCCTGATACCAGATAACGCCTTTTATTCCATACGGAATTATCGGATAAATCATAGAATTGAACAACACAGAAGCCAATTCGTTCCGTATTTTGTCTTCTACTTTTTCCGGGGCCAGCTCTTTCATGTATTTGTATGGAACAATCACGTCCGGATCATTTTGGGCAGCATCTTCACTCATCCAGCATTGGATTTTTGTTCCTCCGACTGAAGAATTGATAATACCTACCGGAACATTCAGTTGCTGATGAATATACCGGCCAAAGAAATATCCGGCAGCAGAAAAACCCGGAATATTTTCAGGAGAACATTCAACCCAGCTTCCTTTCTCTATATCTTCTCTGGGTGATTGTGCCAGCGCTTTTGGAACAGAGAAAAGGCGTATCTGCGGATAATTGGCAGAAGCAATTTCTTTTTCAGCGTCTTTGCTGGATTGAACGGTCATTCCCATGTTGGATTGTCCGGAACAAACCCAGACTTCACCGATTAAAACATTGTCGAGTTGCAGGGTGTTTTTCCCTTTTATGATTAGAGTATGTGGATTTCCGTAATTCATTACCGGCAAAAGGGCTTTCCATTTTCCATCCTGTCCGGTTTTTGTTTTGATTGTTTTCCCATCTATTTCCAAAGTGATTCTTTCTCCCTTGTCAGCCCAACCCCAGATTGGATTTTCGCGTCCTTGCTGCAATACCATATTGGAACTGAAAATATGCGGCAACCGCACTTCTGCTTTTGCCGGAAGCAGAAAGCAGATGCATATATTCAAGATAAATATTCGTATTCCTAAATATTTCATATAATGTGTGTGTTTTTCTTTCATTTTCTGTCTTTGGGAATGAAGTAATCGGTTGAGAACTCTCTTTCTTTACTGTCTTTCATGTGCAGGTACACTGCAACAGCGTTTTCCGGAATTTCAGATTGAACTGCTTTTCCCGATTTGTCTGTCGTCACTTCTTTTTGGACCCATATTTCATGTCCCTCTTTTCTGACTGATTTATGCATCCAATCTGTTTCCAAAGTATAAACCATCCACGCTTTCTCAATCTTCTGATCAACTTTTGCGCAGATCATGCTCTTTTTTATCCCGGAAGAACGGATTTCAGGCCACGGATCTCCATTCAGCAGAAATGCATCTGCAAACCGGCGAATGTCCTCCGTTTTCCAAGGCGTTTCATATCCATGCGAATAATTATCCTGAATCCGTGCATAATTCTTTCCTTTGGTTAATTTCCGGCTCGACTGGAAACTGTCGAGTGGAAAAAAATGATCGGTGTTATTGTTCAGCCAAAAGATGGGTATTTTTGCATTGGGCAAATAGTTGGCGGGGTCTAATTGTTGTTTATAGGTTTCACTAAATACATGTCCTTCCCTTGTCCATACCGAGTTTTTATACAATTCGCCGCATCCGTAAACAATAATTGCTGCCGATAACCTTTCATCTACCCCCACCGTTACAGATGTATTGTATCCTCCCCACGAAATACCCATGATGCCAATTTTCTCTTTATTCACTTCACTTCGTGATTCAAGAAAAGATACCGCCCGGATAATTGCGGCAACTGCCTGGTAATACCACGAATCAAAAAGCTTTGTTTCTTCAACATTAAAATCAGCATCCGTATCAATATGCCGAAGATACCCAACTTGATTTCCTTCATTGTCCTTCCCATATAAATTCATGGAAATGGCTGCATACCCATAACCGGCCCATTGTTTGGCCCAGTTTTGGTAAGCTTTTCCTCCCCCTCCATGCACAAGTACCATGGCAGGAATTTTTGTTGAAGTTTTTTCAGGTACAGAATAGTACGCAAAAACTTTTGTCTTTTTTCCCTGCCAGATGCCGCCCTCATAAAAAAGAGAATAGTCGGGTCCTACACTATCAACCCATGTTACTTCGGGTGCTGAAAACAGTTCGGGGTGTTCATGCCATGGGCTTTTCGCCTTTTTAACGGAAGATACTTGTCCAGATGCAGAAATGACATTCAGAAACAGGAGAATAACGAATACTTTTACCCCAATAGTAATAACTGAGGATTGGTGTGTATCAGGTGATATTGCGAGCCATTTCATAGTTCTATTTTTTTTATGTATGATTAAAATTCTGTGCGATTGCATTTATTCTTCAAAAACGATCATGGAATATCCTTTAATTATAGGAATAGTTACCTGAATATAGCCATCACTAAGTTTAAATGGCAGGGCCTTCTTATCGGGCGCCATGTAAACTTTTTTTGGCGCCTTTCCGTCAACGCGGAGCGCAATCTTCACATCATGAAGCTCTATCGGTTCTTCAATCATCTGGGTCTTTCCCCCTCTTAGTTCAGGTACGTACGAAAGGATATGCACCATTCTTCTCCCGGGTTGTTCTGTTACAAATGCCCTTGAGTACGAAGGCAGGTTTTCAGTTTTAAATACAGGTTCAGGCAGAAATTTTTCAAGCACATTCCCAAACAACCGTCTCAGTTCTACGGGAGCCTGAAGGTTGTAACCTGAAAAGATATTGTGACTGAAATGCGCCACTTTGTTGCAAATGGTCAGGGCAGGTTGATCGGTTACTTTATCCGGCGGAGTATAGTAAAAAGCATATTCTCCGTCCCAACCCTGGTTGAAATAAGGTTTCACCAGGTATGCTTCAACAGAGGTTCCTGGCAAAGCTTCCATCTCAATACCTTTCGAATAAAGCGACAACGGCATGTCGGGCATATCACGATTGAAATTTTTACCCACAGTATAATAGGCCGGATCGAAGTCGTTGTTACCAATGTATTTCACGCCCCATTCTTTTTCCAGTGCAAATTGTGTTTTCTCCGGATTCAGTCCTGATTTTCCGCTTGAAATGACTGCCTTGCCCGCAGCAATGTGTACCCGGACACGACGGGTGATCTCTTCGGTAAAGGTGATGTCATCAGGAATTACAAGGACTTTGTATTTGCTCCAGTCGGAAAAATCGGTAACTATATCGAATTGCTGTTTCAGCTCGCTCAACATACGCTCCGCCGCGGTCAACTGGCCGGTGCGAGCCTGGTTGCGAAGATTGCTGTTTGGTTTTGGGTAAACAATGGCTATTTCAGTTATGTTTTTAGCCTGATCAAACCATGGTTCCATGGTTTGCAGTTCCTTGTATATTTTTTCTAACCGGTCGAGCACAGCAGTTTCGAGGTCGCCCCGGGGATGAAAATGTCCTCCGACATTGGGACGCATACCATTGGCCAAACCGTACAGAAGATCAAATTTAATTGCCGCTTCAGGACGAAGGCTGCCAAAATCGCCCCAATCGTAAAAACGGGCAGTCATGTTCAGTACCGGCTTGTCGCCCAGAGTGCGCATATAATGTGACAATACTGGCAAATATTCATAACCCCAGAAGCCATTTGGAAGACACTCGCATTCCAGATGTGTACACATATCTAACTGTTGTTCAAATCCTATTCCGTTGAAATAGAGAAGAAAATTGGGATTTATCGCTTTAACCGACCTTGAAATATCCTGAGCAAGACGCAGCGCTGAAGAATCGGAAAATCTGATCACTTCGTCTTTATTATTCCAGTCTATCCCCTGTTCTTTCATTGCTTTAACGCAGATTGGGCAAACACATGGAAATGCGCCCATGCAATCAATAAAAAATCCGGATACAGGATAGTTCGTCGCGACTTCATTTATCATGGCAATCAGATGATCCCGATAGGGAGAATTGTAGCACATGGTCCGTACAAAAGGGGTAAAGCGCGGTTCCCGATATTCCCGCCCATCAAAATACAATGTGGTCCAGTCCCGGTGAAGGAGCCCCTCCGAACTGCTGATGCCACCGTTAAAATAAGCGACCAAAGCAATGTCTTTCCGTTGGCACGATTCTGCCAGTTTGCCAAACAGGTCGTACTTCAGCGACGGGTGTTTCGTTCCGATTTTCGTATCATAGTAAGCATTTCCAAGGTTGCACCGGGCATGAAACGTTAACAGGTCCACGCCACAACCTTTGATCCTGTCGGTAAACGCTTCAATATCGAAATTTTCGCCGACATCCGGAACGGCAGGCATCGTATGGTTATCGTAGAACAGTCCGTACCTGGGCTGATGCACCTTCTCATTTCCTTTTGCCGTCTCTTTCTTACTTTGCGCAAAAACAGTCAAAACCATCAGGAGACTTATTAAGAGAGCTTGTAACTTCCTCATCTGTATATTTTTAACAGTTAGGTGTCAAAAACTAATTTATTTAGTCTGTAAATCAATCGTTCCGGGGACAGGCATTTTCTTTGCAACATCATCTAAAATCAGTACCCAGTCCTGATTGGTGGGAGAGGTAAATTGATAATCTCTGGTTTTCTTTTGCCGAGAAATAGTTTTAAAAGGCTTTTTTGTTTTCATCTCTTTCCCGGCCTGGTCACAAATAATTCCATTTACAGGATTATACCACCAACAAGCTACCTTTCCGGTGACTTGTGTGAGATCAACATTAAAAACCTGCTTTGTAGGGATATAAAAGAGGGCAAAACTTTTATCTTCTGCCAATGCCGACTGAATATGTGTTTCGATGTCACCAGGAATGGTATCTGGAATTAAATCAGCAGAAGGAATGCACTTGGAACAGGGTCTGGATGCAAACAGATTCTTCATCCAAATCATCTGCCGGGCTCCATCGCTGTAGATACCTTCATCACTGTCCCAATTATTGGTTGGGTTGTACTTGTCTTCGTAATTCTGATTCTTCCTGAAAAACAACCAGACATTATTGTTTCCATAAGTATATCCCATTGCACCTGCCAGAATTGACCGATAAGCATTTCTCCTGACATCAAAAGCCGAGCATCGGGGGTCTTCCCATTTCCCGTTTTTTCTGACCTTGATATACTCATACCACGATTCCAAATCAATTGTTGGTTTAATGGGGCTTTTATTATAATCTTCCTCTACGATTTGGTAGTTGCGTGCTATATCTTTCATATTATGCCCCGATTGAATTCCGTTAAAATCCAGAAAATCGAGCTGATGGAAATATTTGGAAGAAGAGAGCCCCTCATTAATGTGATAAGTCATCAGTGAAGTGCTGTAATCAGCATTTCCTCCATCAAACTGTTTTTTCGCCCCATTTATCCCATCGGCAATCCCTTCGGCATTTGCAATGGAAACCATGTATTCTTCCGGATCAAATTTCTTTGTTTTATAATCCCAAGGCTCATAATCACCGCCGATTACCCAGATAATATTCGTATTATCCTTATACCGGTTGCCCATAAAATAACCCCAGTTATATGCCATCTCATTATTGTTAATGAGATTTGCACGTTCTTTTTGCGCGTACAGGTTGCCCCAATATGGAAGGAGGGCTATGTACATACCATCCTTTTCGGCCTGTTTGAATACCCAGTCAACATGTTCCCAATAAGCCGGCACAATACTTTCCGGTATAAAGAGATGGTCTTTATCTAAAAATGGTGTAAAACTTTCACGATTGGGATAGTTGGCGCCTTCCTTCTGAGTATTTTTTTCTTTTACCTCATTATGCGAAATGGTCATGATTACATTAAATCCCTGCTCTTTCCGGACCTGAAAATATTTTTCAACTTCGGATTTAGTCAACCGGGTAAATAACTCCCAAGCCGTATCCCCTAAATAGAAAAATGGCTTTCTTTCTTTTGTACCATCATCCTGAACCAGGTAACGATGGTTATTACTGACCTTGAGCTTTGGCAATTGTTGAGCCAATGAAGAGACGGCTATGGAGAACAGGCATAGCAATAGTAAGCCCTGATGTACAATGTTTTTTTTCATTTTTTATCTTTTATATGTTTCATTACATTTTGGAAAGTATCGGTCCATATCAGTTCCCGGTTAGCCGCCAGGTATTCCAATAATTCCTGATGCGCTGTCTCAGGTATTTTATGTGGCCCGCAATTCCCAACATGGTGAAACATGAAAATAGCCACAGTTCCTTTTGATTGTGCCTCTTTCACGTATGCTATCAAATCTTTACCGCTCATATCTTCGGCAGCTATGCTTGGGGTCATAAATACATTAAATCCATCCATATCTTCAGGGATTGGCCCGATGGCCCGTGCCGCAGTGAACATATCCCTGATGGTATCGGAAAAATTTCCTTCTGCCACCTCATATTCACAACAGGGGTATGCCAGCGTTCGCTCTGTTTTTCCATCAATTGCCTTTAATAAAGTATTTGCAGATTGGAGTTCTTTTCTGATGCGTAAGAAACTATACTTCTCTAAATCAAATTCTGACGCAAATTTGTGCTTGGACCCTTTACAGGGGTGGAATAAAGTATGGTTTCCGAGTTCATGTCCGCCTCGTTTTTGCATTTCCCTCCACTCGTCCATCCTGTCGTATATTGAATTGGTTGCGTGGGGATAAAATGTCCCGTTAAATCCATATTTTTCCAAGACAGGGGCAACAGCATCAAGATGGCAATCGCTCCCGTCATCGTAAGTCAGACAAACGGCAGCCTGCGCCCCATTAGGCCAATACGAATTTATACAATCATTTTTTTCAGGGTTTACGGCAAATGCTACCTTAAGCATGAAAATTAATAAGATCGTATTTAAAATAGATTTAATCATTGCTCCGAATTATGTATAAATAATACATTTGATTTTCTGCTATTTACGATTATTTGCCAATGAAGTTAAAATATAGCTCAATATCCTTTGAGTAATATTTTCTCCGGTTTGAATAGATATTCTTCTGGCTCATTGGCCCCAGGTTTTCAGCGTTCCAGATTTTTGTCCCGATAGGATTAATTCCATGCATAAAAGAAATATCGCCCACCGGGAAACGGGGAGCTATTCGTTCTGCATTCGGCAACCCCTTAGGGGACGCAGGTGTGAACATGCGCAGGAAAATGTCTTCTTTGGTCGAAATAATATCAAAATCCTGTTCTTTCGATTGAATGGTGACCCAGTAAAAACCTTTGTGATATCCTTTAAATTCAGGATAAATATATCCGCTTTCTCCTGTCACCGTGTTGTTGTAGGCTTTCTCCCATACATCCAGGCGGTTCCCTTTCATCCGGTTTTTCCATACCCGGTAAGGCCCGTAACCCATCCATCGCATTCCTTTTACCTGATCCTCCGGATAATCAAAGCTGATGCCCATAAAAGTAGTCTGGGACGGCGGGTCGTATTTCGCTTCCAATTTGAGCCATCCGTTGGGGTAGATTGTCCAACGCACCATTTTCATTATCCCTTCATATACCGCTTCAACGATGTGGTTTCCGTTTTCTTCAAAATGATTAAGGTTTTTGAACGTGGTTTCACCTTCGATCAGTACCGGGCCATTGGTAAAACTGATTTCCCCCTTTTTATTCTGGACCCCGCTCAACAGTCCTGTTGTTTTGCTCCACTTGATTTTGACATTGTTTGCAGACAGGCTCAAAAAGTCGGCTGTCTCGTTCACTTCAATCTGTCCTTTTTCAGGTTGGGGAACAATTTTTTGCGCTATTTTTTCGGGCAGGCTGATCGGCCAGCTCCAGGTATAAATTTCCCGTCCGGAAGGATCAGTTGCCGTGATATACAGCACATCGCTTTTGGTAAAATCCTTGGGCAGATTAAGCCGAAGTATTCCTTTGTAAGTGGGCTGAATATCAGGCGAAACAATTTCTGATTCATAATCGATCTTCCTGTCCGTTTGGCCCGGCAAAGGAAGGCTGACCAACTGGCAGGTGAAGCGGCAGTCTTTCAGGTTGGTATAATGGTACCTGTTTTCGACGGTAAACTGTCCGTCAAATTCAGGGGTGATGAAACGTTTTTCAAAAAATACCGGCGACCAGAGCTCCTTAATTGTATAAAAACTGCCTTCCTTCTCATGATATGGTCCGACTATTCCATCAGCAGCATGGTTTCCGTCAGTATCCAATTTTCCGCCCTGATCGTTGCGAACAATGGCCTGATCGGCTAAATCCCATAAAAAGCCACCGGCAGAAATCGGGTTGTACCACATTTGGTTCCAGTAGTCCTCTAATCCGGCGCCATGTCCTCCATCGTATAAACCATGAAGGAATTCGGTTGGAAATACAACTTTGTTCCCATGCTGATGGACGCTTGTTCCGGCATCGTAGGCCTGATAATGATCCGTATCCGTTTTCCTGAAAACATTGTATGGATGAATCACGGGACGTTTTTGAGGATCAAGCTCGTCGAACCAATGGTCCAGCTCGGTGTTCCAACCGCCTTCGTTCGCATTGTTCCAAATAACAATACTCGGATGGTTGATATCACGGAAGATCATTTCCCTGGCAAGCTTTGAACCTACCTCAGTATCATATTTCTTTTGCCAGCCCGAGAGTTCATCCAATACAAAAAGTCCCAAAGAATCGCATACATCCATAAAATGGACATCCTGCGGATAATTGACACTGCGCACTGCATTCATGTTCATCTCTTTGATCAGGTTCACATCATCAATACTCATCTGCTTGTTGGTGGTCCTTCCCGAAGTAGGCCAAAACGAAAACCGGCTCGTCCCTTTGAATTTTACCTTTACCCCGTTGACATAAATTCCATCCCGATCTTTTATCTCCACTGTCCGGAACCCAAAACGTTCGCTAACCTGATGAACTATTTGATTATTTTCGGTCAAGCGAAGTTCCAGCAGGTAAAGATTGGGGCTTTCGGGTGTCCATGTTTTAATGTCGCGCAGTTTTTCACCCAATTGGGCGTATTGAGTTTCCTTTTCAAGCTGAAGAGAAAACGACTTTCCAACCGGTTGTCCATTTAGCGTTGTAACCCGGGCTTCGAGTTGTTTTGCTTTTACAATGTTTTGTAGGTAAATATTCACGTCTAGCTGACCGTCGGCTTTGGCATTTAACGCGATTCGGGTAATGTGTTCATTCGGCTTTGCTTCAAGATAAACCGGCCTGAATATTCCACCGAAAATCCAGTAATCACCCCGACGCTCAGCATCGTTGACAGATGCATTGGCAGAATGTTTGGACACGGTCACTTCCAGCAGGTTTTCACCTTTAAATTTCAGGAGTTTGGTAATGTCGTATCCAAACTGGTAATAGGAACCCTGATGAACAGCACCGGCAAGTTTTCCGTTAACCTTTACTTCAGTATCTGTCATTGATCCTTCAAAAACAATATTTACGGTTTTTGATTTCCAACTTTCAGGAACGGCAAAACGATAGCGGTATAATCCCTTTTCTATTCCTCTGTTTTCGTCTTTATCGTGCCCGTAATTAAAGGCGCCAAAACCTTCGCATTCCCAGTTTGACGGAACAGGAATGGTGGTCCATTTCCCGGAATTTCTGCCTGCGGTACAGAAAAATTCCCAATTAACGGTATTGTCTTTGCCATAACCGCTCAGGTATTGTTTTTCTGTCTGTTGGGCAAATGCCTGTACAGAAAAGCACATGGCAATCAAACATGAAAGAAGGATATTTAAAATACTGATTTTCATTTTTGTTAATTTAAGTTTCAGGTAAAAGTTTGTATGCTATTATTCCCGTTTCTTAACGCGGATTTTTAGGATTGAGGCCTCCGTCATAGGTTGAAGCCCCAGGAGTATAAATGAACAATTTTCCACGACGGTCGCTTTCTCCTATAAAAATAGCCCCATCAATTCCAACGGTCATGGCATCAAATTGATAAGCTCTTTTCTGATAATAGGGACTTCGGTCAACGGAAATATATCCCCGGTTCACATATCCCTGATTGGCTTTCGTATTATAGGAAAACAATTTACATGGTTCACCCAATTCGCCACATATCATATATATCTGGTCGTCATTCCCTAAAACCATTCCCCTGACCCTGCGGCTTAATCGCGCTTTCCCCAGATCAATCATCTCCAGATCAATCATATTCAACCTGAACAGGAAACCATCGTTTGTGGAACCATAAATCAGGCTATCACTAACATAGACAAATTGTTCGATAACCGGGTACCCGGTATAATTCCATGATTCCCAATATTCACCCGGAATACGAAGTTTTGTCTTCGTGAATTTGCCGTCTTGAGGATTGAAGACTTCAATTAATCCATCATTGCCAGAAATCACCACGTGACCGTTGCTAAGACAAACCAATGAACGGGGAATACTCCGCCAGGTATGTTCCGGACCAGCGTAAACTATGGTATCAAGAAGTTCACCATGATTACTGATTTTTTTTGTTGCGAGATCAACGCTAAAAAAATGAGCATCGGGATAGGTAATACCATATATTTTGTGCCGTTGCTGATCAATTGTCATTGCATAAACTGAGTTCTCCGGGATTACAATACCAATGTCTTCCAGGGCAGCATCATCTTCCTGCAAGTACACCGTTTCATCATGTTTGGCCGGGTTGTATTTATAAATATGACCGCCTTCAAAGTTGGCATGATACGATTTAATATCCTTCCAGAGCTGCTGTTCAATCTGGCGATGTCCTCCGGGAAAATCCTTTGTTAGTGGTATTTCATCCAAAAGATTTAGACCTGTTCCTATATAAATACTTTGGTTGTCGTCCTGAGCCAATGTATGATAAACTCCTTTTGCATCAGATATTTTTCCAAGAAGCCTGACTTTGTTTATATATCGGTCGTAAAGAAATAAATGGGATTGTTTTCCGCTGGTTGCACCATATATGTACCCATTTTCACCTGTGATAAGAGCAGAAATCCGGCTATTATCGGCTTCAATTTCATTGACTCCCGGATATCCCAGATCACGATAGTCGAGATGGTGTGCATCGTAATTTGTACTTACCCATTTTTGTCCAAATGAACAAATACTGTTTATGGTAAGAATATAGAATATAATCACTTTTTTCATGGTGTACCCGTTATTTGTGTTGTTTATACAAAAGAGAATTATTTGCCGGAACTAAGATCATAGCTCATCAGCATCATGCAATAATTCCATGTTTCATCAATCTGACCGGCAATGTATTTTGGATCATCTTCCCTGACTGCACCGGCAAAATAAAGTTTGTTGTCCAGATGGCTGTAACACGCTCCCCCAAGCCCGAAAACTTCCCGGCCATCTCCGGTTATTAGTGACCCAAGCTCTTTCCGGTTACCGGAATTAATATCGTACTCGACCAGGACAGATAATGGCGGCTGTTTTTTGTTATTCAACCTGGATGTAAATTGTCTCTCGTCCCTTACGTCCCATGATTCTGCCGAATAGTCAAAAGCCACGGTAGTTACAGGTGCAAAGTATATCTTGTTATTGTCGGCTATGGCAAACGCCAGCGTTGCAATTGGAATTTTTTTCTTGTCACCATTCAAATAGCGGTCTGCACACATCAATGCCAATGGAGCCATTGAACCCTCGTTCCCTTCATACGGATCAAATTTGAATAAACGGCTATCAGCATTTGTTATCCCGTAAAATACCTTTTCATCAGGTTTCCATCTCAGGATGCGCCAAAGTGTTTTTCTATCAATTTGAGGGTTTGACATGGTGCGGGGCGATACATTCGGGTCATTCGGAACCAAAACATTTTTCAAATCGTAAGTACGGTCGGTTTCCGGATTGTATTTCCAAATACGATTTACCGGGAAAGCGCCATAGATATTTCCTTTACCGTCAGCTACAATGGTCCTGCATATATCCCAATCGTCCACACGTCCCTTGTCGGTGGTAATGCCTTTATTGAGGTCATACATGTATAAGTGCCCGTCTTCGGCCAAACCGTATAAACGTCCTCTTTCGGGATCAATGGCCATACCCAGTAATCCTGAATTTTGACTTATTAGCCCGATATTGGTCAGGATTCTTGATTTCGGATCAAATTTAAACCAATGGGCTCCCCGGTAACTCGACGGGTCAATGCACTCGGGGCCGTTATCTTCACAAAAATCGCCGAAATAAATGTTACCGGACTTGTCTTCGACAAAAGTAACATGGATTTTTCCACTGGTTCTGATGCCGCTTCCACGTTCGCCTTTGAAAATGGTCAAATCGGCTATATGCTCCATTTTTTCCGTTAAGGGGTCAAATTCATAAAAGTTTGCCGCATCGGCATGGGTGCAGAGACCAATATATATTTTACCTGATTTCGCGGTATATATACCACTCCACATACTGTCGTCTTTTTTCAGGCCCGCAAAACGGTATGTTTTTAATTCTATTTTATTCTGTGCACCAACGTTTAATGAGGTTGACAGAATAATCAGGGCCATGAATATTTTCAAATACATCCGATTTTTCATTTTTATGAGTTTTTTGCTTGATCGGTTTTATTCAATGGTATTATATCAACAATTAATTTTCATCCTTTTCTTGTTATTTCAGGGACAACCAATCCCGGAACAGGTAATTTCTTTGATGCATCATCCAAAATCAATATCCAATCCCGGTTTGAGGGAGAGTTAAATTGATAATTTCTGGTTTTCTTTTGTTGGGAAATAGTTTGAAAAGGTTTTTTTGCTTTCATCTCTTTTCCTGCTTGGTCACAAATAGTCCCATTTACAGGGTTATACCACCAGCAGGTAATATTTCCGGATATTTGTGTTAAATCAACATTGAAAACCTGTCCGGTCGGAATGTATATAATGGCATAGCTTTTATAATTGTTTATCGCGGCCTGAATATGTGTTTCTTCAATTTCTCCGGCTAATGCGTTATTAATTAAGTCCTGAGAAGGAATACATTGATAAAAAGGTCTGGATGTAAACAAATTTTTAAAATAGATTATTTGCAGAGCAGCTTCATCGTAAATCCCTTCATTGCCTTCCCAATCACTGGTTGGCTGGTATTTTTCTTTGTGATTTTCATTCTTTCTATGAAACATCCAGACGTTGTTGTTGCCATAGGTAAAGCCCATTGCCCCGGCAAGTACCGAACGGTACGCGTTTCTCCTGACCTCAAACGCAGTGCATCTTGGCCCGTCTTGTTTTGCGATAATATTTTCGTACCAGACTGAATTTTCGTACCACGGCTCTAAATCGATTGTCGGTTTTACCGGTTGTTTCATATAATCTTTTTGCACCATTTGATAATTACCTGCAAATCCCCATTTATATTGGCCGGATTGCATTCCGTTGAAATCGAGAAAATCTTCGTCGTGAAAATATTTGGAAGAAGAAACCCCGGAACAAATATGATAGGTCATCAGGGAGGTGCTGTAATCAGCTTTTCCTTCGTCAAATTTCTTTTCTGCTCCGTTAATCCCGTCGGCAATCCCCTCGGCTGTTGCAATGGTGATCATATATTCACCCTGATCGAAAGTTTTAGGGTCTTTTGTCACTGAATCTACTGGCTTATACATCCATTCGTTTGGATTCCTGCTTTTATTATAATCCTTGGGTTCGAAGTCTCCTCCAAGTGTCCAAATAATGTTTGTTTTGTTTTTATACCGTTCTCCCAAATAATAGCCCCAGTTATAAGCCATATCATTTGTGGCGATGACAGGCGCTCTTTCTTTCTGTACAAACCGGTTTCCCCAATAGGGCAAAAAAGCGATGTAAAATCCATATTCTTCAGCCTTCTGAATAACCCAGTCTATGTGTTTCCAGTATCCTTCTATAACTTCTTCAGGAATAAATAGTCGCCCATTATTAAAAGGCATGAAGCCTTCCTGATTCGGGTAAACAAGGCCATAAATTTTTGCATCCTGGTCTCCTGTTACGTTATCGGAATATACCATGATCACGTTAAATCCCTGTGCCTTCCTAACCTGAAGATATTTTTCAACTTCAGTATTCGTCAGCCGGGTAAACAGTTCCCAACCAGTTTCGCCTACATAGAAAAATGGCTTTCCTTCTTTGGTACCATCATACTGAACCAGATAACGATGGTTATTACTCACTTCAAGTTTGGGTAATTTTTGTCCAGAAGCAGTGAATGATATAAACGCTGTAATTACGCTCAGTATTTGAATAATTTTACTCGTATTCATTTTCTTATTGATTTATAAATGGTTATAGTTTTTCATTTTGAAAGGCTCCATTCCATAGACTGGCCTCTTTAAACATTTAATTCTTAATAAATTTCGTTATCTGGCAATTTCCCCTGTCGTTAATGATAATCAGGTATATGCCTTTTATAAAATTGCTGATGTCTATTTCTGTGCTGTATGATATGTTTTCAACCCGGTAAACTTCTTTACCAAGAACATTCATCACCCGCAGTTTTGAATCCGTATTAAATCCTGTAATGGTAATTTTATCGTTGCCCGGATTAGGGAATAAAGAAATCTGGTTAGATGTATTTCGTTCTATAGAAAGGGTTGAAAGGCTTTCCCATAACATGTTATTAAGTGTATTCGAGAATCCTTTTGCCAATTGGGCATATCCGCTTGAATTAGGATGTGAACCATTGTTAGGATATCCGTATATACGGTCAATACAAAAACCGTCATAACTTACCCGTATGTTTGGTTTATAGCGACCGCAACCAAACTTGGCATCCATTCTTTTGCGCAACTCCCTCATGTGCAATTGGTACCGTTCATAGTTATCTAAATTGCCATAAGCGACTTGCCAGCCGATCCCTGTACTTTCGCATGTACTCGGCAACGCAATAATAATTGCTGAATTCGGGTAATCATTGTTAATGGTATCAACCAGATGGGTGGCATTTTTCATTATCAAATCCAACGGATGTGATGAACTGAGGAAACAATCGTTAATTCCCAGCGATATGCGTATGATATCCGGGTTTGGAAGATTATTATTTTCAATGTATTTTTTGAAATTTATGCGGTTGTCGATGTAAAAAGGAGAACCGCTTTTTAAAAAACTATCAAAAAGCCAGCCGGGATGTCCTTCATGTTTTATGGTGGACCCCCGGGTTCCTATTGGATTCAATTCAAAGTTGACATCTTTTGATATTTGTGGAAATTGATACACGTAGCCACTGTTTGTCAGGGAATTTCCAATAGCCAGTATATTCTTTTTTCCGACATTAACCTTGTCAACGACTTTTATAATGGTGTGAACTGAATCTACCGGACTTCCATTATAAAAACAATTCAGGGAAAGTTTGAAATTCCCTATTTGATTAGCTGTCCAAGTCCACTCTGAACTATTTGAGGTTCCCACTGGACACCTCCATTTAAAATTGATAAATCCGTCATTAAGCTTTACAAACGCGATGTTGTTGCTGTATAGTTCAATCGTATTTCCAAATGCGAGAGGAATGGTATCCGGCATCCAAAGATCAGGGTCGTAGTTCAATGTCTGGGATAGAAGCGGAATCCTCAAAAATACAATCAAAATACAACAGACAAGTATGCTCTTCATTTCTCTTAAATTATTATATTTTAAGTGTTTATTTCGTATTTCGGGGCCAGCTATCGGTTCTGAATGGGTTGGCAGGTAAACCTTCCTTGTTATATAAGTTAATGTCTCCCGGATTATCGGCCCACGCGTAGCGCACCGCAACCGGATTGCTAACATGAGGTGAATAAACCCGTACAGTATGATCATCAATAAGTTCCGCTTTTGCCCAGTAAAACTTCTGATCGCTCCCGGCTATAGTAAATCCATTGATATATCCATAACGGTCTTTTACCATCAATCCACCACCAACGTGGCTAAAAACAATATCTGCCTTATTTTCAAATATCTGCATAGAAGCAAACAATGGAGCAGCATACACGACATCTTTATTATATGCTATTTTTAAGGCATTTAAAGCCAATCGGTATCCCACATCCTGTTTGTTTGGCGGATGAACTCCTTCACCGGCCTCTCCAATATCAATGGCCATAGCCATAGCTGTGTTTGGAAGGCTAAGTGTCATTGTCTGTGCTTCACGGAGTTCTGCGTAATCGCTCTCGCCCGGAACTTGCTGAGGTTGCCTGTAATTGGCAATAGATACAAACAAAAACGGAAAATCGCCCTGTCCCCAGTGTTTCCGCCAATCGGTAATTAAATTTGGAAAGATGCGCTGATACTGGCTCGCACGTGAAGCATTTGATTCACCCTGATACCAGATCACTCCTTTCATACCGAACCCGGAAATGGGATGTATCATCCCGTTGTACAACATGGTTGGATATTCATAGTGGTTAATCTGAATCGGATTTAGCTTTGTCCAGGTAAATTTGATTTTCCATTCCTGAGAAATATCCACGATTCCATCCGGAGTTTCGAGGCTTTGCCCGCCCGCAAGACCCAGCAAACCGCCACTGTCACGGGTATCTTCCACCCGCACCAGGATTATATTTTTGCCTGTTTTTAAGGTTTCTTTTGGAACCGTGTAAACACGCTCAGTTCCGGAGTCATTACGGGTCGAACCAATGAAGTGACCGTTCATCCACACCGTGTCCGACTCATCCACCCGTCCCAGGCGGAGAGTCAGATCAGATCGGGTCTTCTGATCGTTCAGTAAAACTACTTTGCGGTACCAGGCCACGCCATCAATATTGGTATAACCATTGGCTTCCCAGCGCTTATTTACCAGTACATCAGCCCATTTGCTATCATCGTAATCAACAGATGAAAATGAACTCAGACAAGTGTTACAAGCTGAATCCACAGGCAATACGCCCCCGAACTTGCTCATTACATTGCTTTCGCGCTCATGAATAATTTTATAAAAATCGGCCACCTTGAGCGCTGCCACGTTGTCCTTAAAATCAGGGTCTTCCTGAAGCGATTCGGTGCTCATCCAGCTCTCAGCCACGGTACCCCCCCGGGACGAATGGATTAACCCAACAGGAACGTCAAGCTTTTGATGGATATTCCGGCCAAAGAAATAAGCTACTCCGGAAAAATAACGAGCAGATTCAGGAGAGCATTCCACCCATTCGCCAGCTTCAATATCATCGAGCGGAAATTGAGATATCTTTTTGGGCACCGTGAAAAGCCGAATTCGGGGGTAGTTGGCATTGGCTACTTCCTGCGCACCGTTGTTGCACAACTTAAGCTGCCACCCCATGTTCGATTGGCCCGAACACACCCATACTTCTCCGATTAAAATATTATTTAGCTCAATCAAATTATCTCCTTTTACGATAAGTGTATAAGGTCCACCGTAATCCAAAACAGGAAGAAAAACTTTCCACTTTCCATCCTTACCGGTCTTCGCAATTATTGATTTCCCGGCAATACTAATAGCAACTTTTTCTCCTTTATCAGCCCACCCCCATATAGGATTGGCTTGACCCTGCTGGAGTACCATGTTAGAGCTAAAAATTTTTGGCAACCTAACTTTTGCATGAAGTGTATTTACCCCCGTAGTGAGTAATAAAGCCTGCATGAAAGCAAGAGCACAAATAGTCTTTCGTTTTATCATTACATTCTTCTTAAATTTTAAATCTAAAATCCACCACTTATAAAAAGTCAGCATTAATCGGTCAGCAAACAAATCCCTATTGCAACACCAGTTTTTCCTTTATTCTGTCACCAAAGCCAACCAAGTAAAAACCTTTAGGAAATCCCGATAAATCAATCTTCACCATGTTTCCGTTAAAAGCTTCCGCATGCTTTTGAAACAGTGAATGCCCGAACAAATCGGTAACTATGAGCCATTCGGATTGATAAATTTTCTCAGGAAAATTATCAAAACGAATATGTACAGTTCCTGTGGTCGGGTTAGGATAAATCCTTATTCCTTTCTGATGATTTCTTTGTATTGAAATGTTGCTTGTTGTTCCGTCCCTATATTCATAAGCTCCGATATCTGGTCCATTACCTTGCGGAATATTTGTACCAGCAATATCTGAAGTCAGGGATACATTGTACCCCTTATTAATTGAACTATGGGCAGTGGATTTTAATCGATAATCGTGTGTCGGATAATTCAGAAAATGATTGGCCACATTAATTGTGTCAATATCCAGATTGTTGGATTCAGTTCCAGCGTTGGTAAGTGACTGAAAGTAGTTATTCCTTACCATAGAACCAGAACTGCCGGTCAAATTAATTTCTCCGTCTACTGTATTGTTATAGATTTTCGCACCCATCCCGTCTTCGACAACCAATGCACCTGAATTGTAAATGACATTGTACGTGATTGCAGGATTGAATACTTTATTTGAATAATTTGTGTAAATCCGGATAGGGTAGGAAGAAAATCCGGATATTTTATTCTTTCGTATCTGCATACTGTAACTATCATTTGATTGTATGCCGATGTTGCCGTTTTCTAACAGGCAATTTTCAATGGTCGTGTTGTGACAGATCTGGAAAGTTGACGAAGGTTCCCTGACAATGATTGATGCTTCTGATCCTCCTTGTTTTATAAAGCAGTTTTTTATGGTTGTGCCATTGGGCATGTAATAATTTCCTGTTGTATTACCGGTAATTTCGATGGCATCTTGCGCAGAGTTAATAATCCGGACATCTTCAATCGTGATATTATTATCCCTGATCTGTATTCCTTTAATCCCGCTGTTCTCAATTATTGAGTGTTTTAATGATGACCCTCTTCCACACGTTGCCCTCCATGAAGCATGGACACTGTTTGAAAAGTAGCAGTTTACAGTAGTAAGCGGCCCGTTTCCGCACTTGATCAGCGAGCTATTTTCATCTACAGCCGGATCATCAATGGTTCTGTTGAATGTGCAGTTAATAAGTTCATTGGGCAGATAATTTACCGAATCGAGGTAATTGCTTGTATTAATGATTAACTGGGCTTCGGAATACTTGAAGGCATTGCTGTCGCTTACACAATTGTACCATCCCAGAAAGGATGATTTTCTTTGTATCTTCCATGCACAATTTGGATATCTTTTAATAGCAATATCATAGAATTTGACGTTTTCTACTTTGTCTGTTTCAGGATTGGCATTTTCTCCGAAATAAAAACAATGCCCCTGGCCTCTGCCGTCAAATGTAGGGCGTTCGCCTGTTCCATAGGCGCCAAAAATAGTAGGGTTGGAAGCAGTTGCCATGTGTCCCTTTATCCGGGTTGCTCCCTGGCTAAAACGAACCCCGCGTTTTATAAAATATCCGTACCCCGGGGTTTTCTCAACATCGTCCAAATCGTTATATGGTTGTACACGGGTTCCGTTCTCTGTGCCTGAATAACTATAATCAATAAATTTGCAATACGCATTTTCTTTTACCCATATTTTAGCTGTGTCCAATTCATATCCTTCACCTGAATCTGTCGTCCGGATTATTAGGTTAATCAAGGTGTCCTGTTGAACTACTTTCCCTTTTATTTTAGAGGCATCCGACACCGTAATTAATCCCGAAGAGGAATTAATGGAAAAAGCACTGTTGAAATTCTGCTCCATTGAAAAACTGATCGTTCCCACAGAAACCCACGTCCAAGTTTTCAACCAGGTTCCAACATCGTCTCCGTTGGAAACATCTTCAGGAATGGCATATTTTTGGGTAACAGAAAGTACGTAGGTGCTGTCGTACTGGGCCCGGCACACGAGCTGAACCAGTAGAAAAACAATAATTAGCAACTTATTCATTCGTTAATAGTTTAAAATTAGGATAACTACAATTTTTTACTTTAATACCAGCTTTTCCATCATTTGGGGTTCAAGGCCAATCATGTAAAAACCTTTGGAAAGTCCCGATAAATCAATTTTCCCCTGGTTTTCTTTAAGAAACGTATTTAAAGGTTTTCGAAAAATCGGACGGCCAAACAGGTCGGTAACTTTCAACCATTCGGGTTGATGCATATCCTCAATGAAATTGTCAAAACGGATATAAACTATCCCGTCCGTTGGATTAGGGTATATACTTATCCCTTTTGTATTATTCTTTTTGATTGGAAGATTACTTGTTATTTCTCCCGCATACTCATAAGCGCCAATGTCTGGGGCACTACCTTGCGGAACGCTTGTACCAGCAATATCAGAAGTCAGGGATACATTATATCCCTTATTGATGGACAACATGGCTGTACTTCTTAAACGGTAGTCATGGTTTGCGTAATCGACAAAATAATTTGCTACAGAAATGTCGTCAATGTCCAGGTTATTGGATTTGGTCGGTGTGCTGCCTTCGACCAGATCCTTAAAGAAGTTATTCCGTACGGTAGAACCTGAGGTTCCGCTTAACGTGATGTTTCCATCAACTGTATTGTTATAAACTTTTAAACCGGTAGCGCAACTGGCACCAGATGTATTAATCCCATATCCGGTATTGCCGTAAAACAGGTTGTAGTTGATCATTAAATTTGTACTTGTCTGGCTACTACGATTTAAGTGAATTCCGTCGCTTCCGTTATTTATAAATGAGCAACGCTGAATGATGCGATTGAAACCCCCGTTATAAAAATAAATACCGTCATTGGTATTTGATTCAAACCTGCAATCTTCGATGGCTGTTCTGTTAACATCCTTGTTATAAGCATAAATACCATAGCTATTATCCTTAAACAGCACATTATGAATTTTTAAATTGGTTGGTTTACCATTATAGGTAACATCTGTTACAAGGAACATGCCTGCCTCATCCGCACCTGTAATTATTCCGTCAGTGATAACAACATCAGGAAATCTGGTTTGAAGTGACCTGTCGCCCCCAATGAATAAAAAGTGAGATAATTTTGAATAATAGGAGATTGCAAACCTGAAATTTGGCGCCTCAGTTGGATTGTTTACTGCTGCCTTAATATTGTATGCATACACTCCACTGGCATCAGTTTTTAAAATAGCCGATAAACAATGATAGGATTCGAGATTAATCAGTTCATGCCCCCAATTCGTCAGAGAATCGGCAGGGCTTCCATAAAAATATATATCGGCCTGTCCATTCCACCCAATTCTGCAATTGCCTTCGTAGTAAGAATTGTACACTGCAAAACGGTTGCTCCTTGTTGCTATCCTAAGTGCGCAGACAGGGTAGTTTTTAATGTCAATATTGAAAATATAGCAATATGCGGAAGGAGAGGGGGTATTTAGGAAATAAAAAACTCCATCGGCAGATCCCAATCCTGAACCGTTGAACATTGGATTGTTCCCAGTCGAATAAGCAGATATGATGGTAGGATGAGCTGCAGAGGCCTGAAATCCTGAAATATTGTATTTCTTGTCGGTAGGCGCATTTCCACGCTTGATGAAATAACCGTAGCCAGCGGTGACTGTAATATCACTGAAATCATTGTATGGCTGGGTTCGGGTACCACTCTCTGTCCCCGAATAACCATAATCAATGAACTTGCAATACGCATTTTCTTTTACCCATATTTTAGCCGTATCCAGTTCAATCACAGGACTTCCACCATTCGAGTCGGTTGTCCGGATGATCAGGTTGATCAACATGTCTTGTTGCGAAACCTGTCCGTTAATTTGGCTGGCATTCGATACGGTAATAAGTCCTGTTGAAGAATTAATGGAAAAAGCATTGTTGTAGTTCTGCTCAATGGAATAGCTGATGGTTCCGACCGAAGCCCAGGTATATGTTTTCTTCCATGTTCCAACATCATCTCCGTTGGAGACATTCTCCGGAATTGCGTACTTTTGAGTGATCGACAATACATAAGTACTATCATACTCGGCCTTACCTACGAGCTGAACCAATACAAAAGCTATAATTAATAATTTTTTCATATAATTTAAAAGTTCAGAGACTAAGTGAAAAGTCTTGGATAAGTTTATTAAAGTTAGATTTACTGTGGCAGGTTAGGAAGCAAAATTGTTGTTCCTGCCGGATTGGCAACATTATTACGAGCCACATTAACAGAAGTATTATAAGTATATACTACGAAATCGTCGAAACTAATAGATCCATTTTCCGTTGGCGTTACACCACTTCCACCAAAGAAGTTGGCAAAATAAATCCGGTCGATCTGCAGAGTTGCAATATCACGAAAACGAATCCCAGTTTGAACTGCACATAACTTACCATTGACAAATCCTTCAACAAGTCCGTCTGTTTTTCCAGGTGTATTCATGACAACGCGTTGTGTAACAGTATACCATGTATCAGTTTTTAATATAAAACCAGGATATAATTCAGGGCCATATCCATAGTAAGATTTACCTGCTACGGGTTGTGAATCACCAGCGTCCTTATAAATATCAGGATGATACAAGTAAAAATTTATTAAAGTACCATGAAACATATATCTTGCGCTCCATCCGTCTTCTCCTGTAGGTAAGTCACCTCCTCCATTTGACGCTCCACCGGACAAACCTGGAAGCTTACCATGCAAATCTCTGCTTGAAAAAGCACTGGAGAATTTAACTCTATAAGAAAGGTATAATTCATTATAACCCTGACTAAATTTTCCATGCCACTGATATCCTTCTGCTGCCAACCATGCGCCAGGAACAAAAGTCTGCATTAAATATTTATTGGTACTTTCCTGTACTATTGTTCCGTAACCATACTTCTTATTCGCCCATGTTGGGAAATTCCAGTCGATCTTCCACTGCTCTATATTATAAGCCCCTGTATTGTCTTTATTGAAGTTCAAACTAAAAACTATATTAAACTTGTCCTGATTAGTTGCAACCTCAACAGATGGAGCATCTTCGGATTTGCTGCAACAAACAGATAGAATTGCTGATAAAAAAACCAGACTGAAAATGATTGACTTTTTCATTAAGAAAAATAGATTTAGAATAATATGGATAGCATTTCGCATTGAGTTAGAGTCTTGGGTATTAAATATTATCAATACTCCAAATTGTGGTTTGTTCATCCAAATTAAACTTTAACGATTAAGAAATAATTTTGATTCTAAAAAATAACTATACACTTTACACGTAAACATTTGCCTGACGTTCTCCTGACAGACGGTGATCCCCCCGTACGCACTTCACCATGTACCGCCATGGCACACGGTGAAGTATAACGGGACGCTCCCCGACACAGGGAGAAAGTTATGAGACTGGTAGCTATACCAGGTTACGGTACGACAATTTTGGGAACAAATTCTTCAAAAATTATAGCTTTGTCACGGAAAACAAGTGTGTCTTTAATTTCATGGGTTTCTGTTCCAACCTGGATTTTGTAATCCAGATAAATAGCATTCCGTTCTTTACCTCCCCACTCATCCGCATTTTTAACAAATTTTGCCGTTCCGGTAGTTGGGAATTGAGCGGATTTAGGAGTATTGGCAATAGCCGCTGTTCCGTTTGCATTGAAAGCCATACTTATTTCGAATGATCCGGGACTTCCACTTGTACGGCGGATGGAGTTGGTATACAGAACTGCGTTTTTCCGGTAGGTCGAAACCATGACAACAGGATTTCTCTCCACGTATTTTTGCCGGTAAACAATAGTCTCAAGCGTATTCCCTCCGGCATCCTTAACCACGGAGGTTCCTCTTAGCAGGTATTTCCCGTGGTATTCATTCACATACTTGATGCCAAACAAGGTGAAATTTTTAGGAGCGTTGGTCCAGTCTGCGGCGATTCTGGGATCAGGATCGGTCTTTTGCGTTCTTCCTGAAAGCACGGAATCGGTAGTCGAACTCAGAATCTTCATCGGAATGACATAATTGGCTCCTATCGTGAGTGTATCGTCAAAAAAAGCATCTGTTAACTGCACTTCAACAGTACCGAAAACTTCACCTTTAGGAATGATGATCTGAGAATTATTGCTTAGAGTATAATAATTTGCAGGAAGAGCTTTCATTGGACTTCCTGTAGTAGCATTGTATAAATTATTTGCCAGGGAATTGTCCACCTGAATGTCTACTTTGATATCCTCCTTATTCATATACACGCCCCCCATGTGGGCGCCAATCAGAAATTTATTCAGGTTATCGTTGGTATTATCAAAGTAATAGTCTCCCAGCACCAGTGTCCTTACCGGATATTGATAAGGAAAATAAGTAGTGGTATAGTCAAAATCAGGAAAACTCCAATCCTCATTTTCACAGGAAAATAGTCCTGCCATGAGAAGGATAATTAAGCCAAATGCGATTATTTGTTTCATATAAGTCATTTTTTCTTTATTAATAGTAATCCTTACCAACCCTTATTTTGAATTAATCCTTCATATTTGAGAATTTCATCATTTGGAATCGGACAGGTATAAGCATGAGAAGGATAAGCGCGGTTTTCCACATCAATAGTTGTATAGACATTATTATCAATGGATACACCTTTTGCGTTTTCTGTCAGGTCCAGTTGCCATCTTCTCATATCCCAGAAGCGGAACCCTTCAAAGCAAAGTTCCAGTCGGCGTTCGTTGCGGATCAATTCCCGCATAGCTGCTTTATCGCTAACCGAGGTAGCATAGGGGTCGGGTTGGGTTATTCCTGCCCGTTTGCGAATAGCCTTGATAATAGTACGTGCAGTAAATCCGTACCCGTTTGGATCGCCATCGGGGCCCCATGCTTCATTGGCAGCTTCAGCGTAGTTCAGATAAAGTTCCGTAAACCTTATATGGGTGTAAAAATGCCTTGCTGTGGTTGGTTTTGCCGGGTCCATATTGATATTGCTCCGTAACCATTTCAGGAGGTAGTATCCTGTGCGGGTAGAGTAATTGGGGACCTTATTCAATCCGTCAGATGTGGTGCTGTTTACGCTGGTGTTAATTTTTACACTTTTAAACGATGCTCCGTTATAAAGAATGAAAACAGCTAATCTGGGGTCGCGGTTATTAAACGGCGAAGCAGGGCTAAAACCACTTGAAGGATTCGTGATAGGATATCCGTTCTTCATCGGAAAGGCATCAACCAGATTTTGGGTCGGGTTAATGCGTCCATTCCCGAATAGTGAAGGCGGATAATTTTGACCTTCCAGTGTATTGTTTGTAAAATGATCGCTTCTCCAAAGAATATCCGTATTTGTGATATCATTATCATTGTCAAAGATTTTAATATCAGTTGGAAATCCTGCGCTTCCTCCCTTTTCAACCAGCAGAGGTCCGGTTATGGTTGCTGCATTTGCGAATTTAGTTTCATCAAAACTACCATTATTGAATGCCGGACTGGCAACATGAAGAGCTAATTTTGACTTAAGAGCGATAACAATTTTACCGTTTATCCGGTTTGCATTCTGAATTCCGAAGACCTTGTTATAGGCCAGAGATTCTTCATCTGTCGTGGTTTTATTTTCCCAGATGTAAGGTAACAGGGCAATGGCCAAATTATAATCTGAATTGATCTGATCAACGCATTCCTGGTATGTGTTACGGGGCAGCTTCCAATTATCATTAACACCGATGGGGTCGGTAACCAAAGGAATACCAAGCAGGTTGTTGTCAGCACCGATACCTCCATACCTGACCAGCAGGCGGTAATAAAGGTAACCTCTTAATGCAAGGGCCTCGCCTTTGTGTTTTTTAATGAACAGTTCATTTCTAAGCGGACTTTGCCAGCTCCATTCCACTGAATCAACTATTGAAAGAAAATAATTGAGGTTTGAAATTTCAATGTATGAATCGGCCCAGATATCAAAAGGGTTGTATTTGGCAGACCATTCGCCTGTGGCCATCCGCCTGAAACGGCTGGAATTATCGTTCGATACTGCATCATCAGTAGCGGCTTCCTCATCCAGGCTATAGGATCGGGGCAGGGCCAGGTAACCATTTGCCAGAATGCCTTCTGCAAATGAAGGGTCATGAATCACCCGGTCTATATCATACTGATTGTCTTTCCCCGGCTCAGTAAAAATTTCGCATGCGCCGGTCAAAAGCATAAGTCCCAGGATCAGTGTAACTATCTTAAATGAATTCATCTTCATAATTCTTTATTATTAAAACATAATTCTCAGTCCAAGTGCATAATTACGGTACATAGGTTCTGCTCCAACCCGGATTTGCCGTTTTTCTGCATCTTTTGAAAGTCTGGCCAGATTTTCGCCACGCAGATATAAAATCAGATCTTTGGAAAAGATTTTGCTGACGATACTTTTTGGCATTTCAAAACTCAACTGTACACGGTCCAGTGTGAAATAGTCATTTCTGTACAACCAGAAAGTTGAGCTTCTGAAGTTGTTCAGGCTGCTTTTTGATGTTAACCGCGGGTAAGTGGCAGTTGAAGCCGTTTCAGGAGTCCATCGGTTAAGCACTTCTTCCGAATACTTGTCTGTTCCGTCCACCCAGAAATATGCGCTGCTGTAAACAGCATCCGATCCATAGCGTCCGTTACCCAAAGCGAATAAACTTAATGCCTTGTATTTCAATGTTAAGTTTATCCCATAGAAAATCCTTGCTTTGTCCAGATTTCCAATCTGAATTTCATCATCCGCATTGATCTTGCTATCTCCGTTTTGATCTTTGTACTTGATATCGCCAGGCTTGACTTCGCCAAATTCCTGCACCGGACTATTGTCAATATCTCCCGGGGATTCGAAAAATCCCAGCGCTTCCAGTCCAAACATGGCATCGACTGCACGTCCCTGTCTGTATTGATAGGCGTTGCTCCAGGTTTCATCACGCGTTATCACTTTGGTGTTGTAAAACAAAGCATTTGCTCCAAGTGTAAAGGAAAAATTACCGAGGTTTTCGGTCCAGTTGATTCCCAGTTCTGCCCCCTTGTAATCAGTTACTTCAAAGTTCTCGTATGGATAGAGATTTCCAACGTATGGTGCATAAATACTTCTGCGTACAACCTGTCCGGAATTTCTGGTATAGAAAGCATTGACATCCACGAAAACAGAGCGGTCGAAGAAATAACCTTCCAGTCCGGCATTGATGTTTTTCATTTTTTCAAAGGTCAGATCAGGGTTGCTTGAACGGGAAATAAGGGTGCGTTTGATGGTTCTTGTACCATCGTTCCATGCAAAGTTAGAGCCTGACTCAAAAGCATTTTCATACAGTCTGTAATTACTTCCGGTAAATTCGTAATTGGTAATCCCTGCTGATGCCCTAAGCTTAAGATAATCAATCAGACTCTTTTCCGATTTGTCTGTAACAATCCATGCAAGTCCCAGGGAAGGAGAAAAACCACCTTTGTGCCCCTTTTGGAGTTTGAACCCGTTTACTAAAGCATTGCTGAAATCGACAAAGTAT
Organism: Prolixibacteraceae bacterium; assembly: GCA_003506435.1. GTDB lineage: Bacteria > Bacteroidota > Bacteroidia > Bacteroidales > Prolixibacteraceae > GWE2-42-39. The sequence continues at coordinate 149,164 of DOAQ01000019.1, read as the reverse complement.
TTTTTCTTATAGTCATAGGTGACTCTTAGTGCCAGATGCGAATCTTTTTCATCAATAATAACGGCGCTCGTGGTGAGGTTGTCAAAATAACCTAAAAAGGTTGCCGTTACAGAATGGTCGTTAAAAGTTCTGGCATAATCCACTGTGGCATAGGTTCCGAAGCGGCGGGTATATCCACCATCTGTAATTATCTGTTCACCTGAACTCTCATCTGTTCCTATTATATTCAGGGAAGAAATGGAATCTTTTCCGGAATGGGACGACCAGGTTGGCTGATAAACAGCATATTTGTTCTCGACAGATTCGTAAAAGGCATTATAAATGTCGAGGCTCACTAAAGTTTTAAAGGTCAGTCCTTTGGTAATACCCTTGAGATCAATATTAAGCCCGGTATTGAACCTTGCTGTACGCCTGATACTCCGGGTATATCCGGCAAGGAACATATTTCCATAGGCATTGTCCATATATTGCGAGGTACCTCCCAAGATATAGCCCTTATTAATGATTTGTGCATGGGCCAGATCGCCTCCATTCGGCCAGGTGGCATTGCTTTTAATCATAGATACCGGGAGCAAAGGAGAAAAGTATTCCGGATGAAGGGTGGATGCATTGCTCCAGAAATTTCCACGTGGCCCTTTATCACCTTCAATAATTACCAGGGCATCCACAAAACTCTTGATGTAATTATTGACCTTGAAATCAACATTTCCCCGGATATTAAAGCGGTCATACCGGGCATCGCTTCCGGTTCCAAGATTATAAAGCGATCCGGAACTCACCCATCCAACAGTAGCATAGTACTGTGTAATATCGTTTCCACCCGAAAATTCAGAGAGTAACTTTGTGTATGGTTTACTGCTGCGCAGGTACTCACTTGAATAGTAATCCACCGACGGATATTTATAAGGATTGGTACCAGCCGCATAGTGTGCGATCGTTGTATCGGCATAGGCTGTAGGAAGGCCATCGTTGGCCAGAGCTTCATTATATAATTGCATATACTGGGCTGATCCAAGGTATTTGGGAAATACAATGGGTTTAGCCATGCCCTTTTCGACGGAAATATTAATTTTACGTTTGTAAGCCTGCCCGCGTTTTGTGGTAATGATGATGACGCCGTTTTTTGCCTGAGTTCCCCAAAGGGCAGACGCATTACCATCCTTCAGCACTGTAATTTGCTCTACTTCCTCCAAATTGATATCCGAAGCATCACGCGGAAAACCATCGACAATAAATATCGCATTTCCAATACCCCGGATATTTGTGTTGCCAAGGAGGCCTGGAACACGTGCCCTGATCGCATCAAAAACATACTGGGAATTATCATACTTAATAATTTCTTCGGTATTAACAGCACTGACGGCACCTACGAGCTCTCTCTTTTTGGCCTTTCCGAATGCAATATTGACGGTACTGTTATCATCCATCAGGAAAAGAGTTTTTTTCATGGTGATCTTTTTAATATCATCGTTGATGATTACAATTGCATCATTATATCCTTTTGCTTCCAGTAGAAGTTTTGAATTAGCAGGAACCTCAATGACGAATTTTCCTTCCGAATCGGATAAAACTTCAATACTGCCTTCCTTTCCTGAAATAACAGCGTCGGGTATCGGCGTACCGTTTTCATCCACAACAACTGATTCAAATTTTATCAGTTGTTCATGTGGTTCTTGTCCAAATGCTTTTCCGGCAACAAGTCCCAGGAAAAGCATTATTATAAGAAATGGAATATATTTTTTATTCATAAGTTTCAAATAATATAAATGTGAAATCATTTACCATCCCGGATTTTGTTTGAATCCTTCGTACATGTTAACCAAATCTACTTCGAAAGGAAGCCAGTAATGTTTTTCCTCGTGAACTGTGGTTACATCGAGTACCTTCTTAAAGTATGTGTGGTTTTTATCAAATTCCAGGTGATATTTTTCCCTGTATTTCATCAAATGGGCGATATGCCAGCGCCGTAAATCGTTCCACCGGTGACCTTCAAATGCAAGTTCCACCGCGCGTTCCTGCCGGACAATCTCACGAAAAGCAGCCTTGTCATTTAAATAGCGGGTATCAACATCGGGAACACCGGCACGGTTGCGAATAATATTTACGGCTTTAACAGCAGTAATCCCACCCGGAATACTTCCGTTAGGACCATAAGCTTCATTAACGGCTTCTGCATAATTCAGGTAGATTTCGGCCAACCGTAAATGCGGTGTTTCGGAATACCAGCTATTCCAGCCCACATCGTAGTTATTACAGGTAATATGATAGAATTTCTTGTAAACAAAAGAAATGTTGATCGCTTTATAGGTGCTGTGTCTCCCGCCAACATAGAATTGTGCATAGGTATCCGCATTGTTGGTGTTCTGGATGATCCGGTCACCATCTTTGGTGATGTTGTAATAAAACCTGGGATCGCGGTTAACCCATGGATCGGCTGGATTATAACCTGAGCCTTCTGCATCGATGGGCAGACCATTTGCCATTCCGAAATAATCCACATAATTTGCAGTAACCGCACTACCGGCACCTGCGGCGACGGCATATACAAAGCCTTCTCCCCGGTTATATTTTTTGTACATGTAAACCGGATTGGAGAAAATAACTTCTTTGTTTGCATTGGGCATTTTACCGGTGAGCGAGTAAAAAATATCTCTGTAATTTTCCCATGTTTCAAGTCCATGATATCCCATATTGGCCAGCTTGATCACCTCATAAAAGGCTTCGGCGGCCTGTTTGCAAAGTTCGGTGTTGTATTCATAATTTCCGGTCTCTACCCCGTTCGCAAGCGGACTGGCAGCATAAAGCAGGTTCATGCCGAGGTATCCGTAGGCAGCGCCCTTGGTAATACGGCCTGCATTACTTCCCAGGGTAGCCTGTCCGGGACCTGATTCATCCCAAGAAGCGGGCAGAAGTTCTGCTGCTCTTTTGAGATCAACACTGATCCTGTTTGCTGTTTCAAGGTAGGAAAGGCGTGGGGCTATCAGTTTATCAGTGGCAGCAAAGACGGTATCAATATACGGAACGCCGCCCCAGGCTCTCAAAATTTCCCAGTGGAACTGCCCTCTGAAGAACAGGCATTGCCCTTCAAGGATATCCCGTTCTTCCTGGGTGCCAACAAATTTGTCTAGATTTTTTAGTCCGATATTAGCTTGCCTGATACCAAGCCATCCATTGTGCCAGTAACCTTTTCGTTTATTTGTATTATCTACTACATAAGTGCCGCCAACCCGGCCGGCATACGGACTATGTTTATAGTTCCATGCATTGGTTGCCCCTCTTTCCCAGTAGGCACACATCTGGTCGGTGTTCGAAGGATGAACGTCATCTCCATAGTTCCACCCGTTTGTTGCATCCACACTTAACTGCAGGTCGGGAATATTCTGATATATATTTTCAATATATCCCTGAAAAGAGTTGAATTTGGTGAAGATATCCTCCTCGCTGATACTGACCTCCGGGGCCTTTTCCAGGTAATCCACACACGATGTGCTCATTACAACGGCGAACAAAAGAACACCGATATATTTGAATAAGATTTTCTTTGTTGTCTTCATATCTTAGAAATTAACATTCATTCCAAAAGTAATCGTCCCGAACATCGGGTAAGCGGCACCATTTGTTACGTTATTGGTTTCGCGGTCATCCATCATTTTTGACCAGTAGAGGAGATTATTCCCGTTGATATAGAGCCGGGTTGAACTCACTCCCATGTTTTTAATCAAATTACCCGAGAAGGTGTAAGCAATTTCTGCATTTTTCAATCTCATGTATGATCCATCGACTGTCCGCTGAGTTCCCATATCTCCACTGGAGACCAAACGCTGACCTGACCACTCTGCATCTGTATTCCAGGGTCTCCAGGTATCCAGCATATTTTCGAAGACGACCGTTTTGGTTTCATCGCTGAATCCATACAGATAATATCCATAGGTACGCGAGACATTATAAACGCCGTAGAATTGCAGCATAATGCTGAATCCTTTGTAGGATGCCCCCAGACCAGCAGTGTAGGTATGTTGCGGGCGATCCGGATATCCAAATGGAGCTGCATCGTAACTGTCCATTTTTCCGTCCCCGTTAAAATCAATCAAATTGGCATCTCCCGGGAGTTTTTGCTTATTTTGGGTTTTTCCAAGGCTGCTGTAAACGTCATCCCAATTGTTCAGATAGCCGTCTCCTAAAACACCAGTAGATTGCCCGATTTGAAAACCTTTCTTTTGCAAATAAGCTGATAATAAAACCGGATCCTCCATGTAAACCACTTTATCCTTAGCATTGGTATAGCTTAGGGTCGCCCAGTAGTTGAGCTGACTTTGGGTTGTCCGCTGAAACTTGAATTCAATTTCATACCCCTTTGATCTTGTTTTTCCAAGGTTAGCCGAAGGTGCAGCAGCCCCAAAATAATCGGGAATCTGTCTTTGCGTGTTGCTCATAAAAATGCCGGAACGGTCATCCTGATATACATCCACATTCAGGTTGAACATGTTTTTTAATACGGCCAGTTCAAGGCCGACATTTTGTTTTGTTGATTCTTCCCAATTCAGATCGGGATTACCAACATTAGCTTCTAGGTATTGCGTATAAGGACTTCCCTTAAAACTATTTCCAAAAACTGTCGAGGCACCATCAATTGCCCAGTTTGTTTCGTAACCCCAACGGGAAGCGCCGGTATTATCATTACCGACTTTACCGTACGAATAGCGGAGTTTTAGTTTATCCAGCCAGTCTTTTTTTAAGAATTGTTCATTGGATACCATCCATCCGAGAGCCACGGATGGAAAGAAACCGAACCGGTACTTTGAAGAAAATTTTTCCGATCCGTTGTATGCGCCATTGGTTTCAAAAAAATACCGGGTATCATAATTATAGGTGATACGTCCAACCCAGTCTTCACGATACCGGGGAAACTCACTTCCTTCTGTAAATTCCTCCCTGTTCATCAGGAAAGTGAGACCAAGATCATGTTTTTTAAAGGTTCGCGCATAATTCGTTTGAATCAAATAATAAAGACGACGAACGGTTTTACCCGTAGTGTTTTCCGAAACATAATTAACTGGTTGGCGCACAAAGTCATAATCGTTAATGCCAGGGTTCTTGATAGAACCGTAGGTATAGTCCCACTCCGTTTCTCCCGGCGCTTTATCAATCACATCAGGATCGATGTATTTGACCAGTGTACCGCCTGGATCAGTCATACCTCCGCGACTGTAAAAACGATTATCATAAGACAAAGATCCCTGGACGCTTAATCCTTTGGTTATAAAATCAAGATTCTGTTTCAGGATAAAGTCAGTGGTGATCTGGGTCCTTACATTTCTTACTCTTCCAATGTTATTCAAGTAAGCAATTGGGTTCGTCGTATTGGGAGCATCGGGATTATAACCCCAGGACCCATCGGGCCAGCGTACCGGCATGACGGATGGAGATAAGAAGTAAAAGCCATCATAGACCCAGTGTGATGCGGTAAGCTGCTGTCCACCGTTATATTCTGCTCCTCCCCATTTTGTTCCAACATAACCGGACAGGTTAACACTAAAAATAGTCGATTTGGTTAGGTTAAAATCCAGGTTTGACCGGAAGTTAAAACGATCATAGGCAACTTTGGTATTATACCCCTTCCCGTTATCCAGGCCTGATTTCAGCAGGTCTCCTTCATGGGTATAGCTTATTGCTCCGAAGTATTTGGCAAATTCGGAACCTCCGGAAACAGTCAGGTCTACCTGAGATGAGCTTGCATTTTTGTCCAACTGTTCGGACCGCCAGTCAACATTCGGGAAAATATATTTATCTGCTTCTGATTGCGGCCTTTTATAGTGCTCAACAATATCCAGCGGCATATAATAAGGCCAGGAATTTTCAGAGACAGCAAGTTCATATTCAATGGCATCATTACGATAAAGAAAACCTTCGTATGCGTCCAGTTTATCAGGTGTTCTGGACAGGAACTTCATACTTGTATTTGCATTTATTACCAACTGTGGTTTGCCGATAGAACCGCGTTTTGTTGTGATCAGAATAACCCCTTCTGCTCCTTTTACCCCAAACACAGCGGTAGCAGAAGCATCTTTCAGAACGGATACTGATTCTACCTCGCTGACATTGATGTCACTCATACTACGTTCTACTCCGTCGACCAGGATCAGCGGCGAAGAATTGTTCCAGGTTCCCTGGGAACGGATCAGTATCCGGGGATCTTCTTGTCCGGGTTCTCCCGAAATCTGGATGGTTGTTACACCGGGGAGTTGTCCCTGCAATGCACGCGAAAGATTGGTTGTGGCACCTGTTTTAGCCAGTTGTTCGCCTGAGGTATGGGCAATCGCAGCAACGATACTTTCTTTCTTCTGCTGGCCATAACCCACAATCACAACTTCTCCAACGCCGAGAGTTTCTTCTTCCAGCGTAATGTTGAATGAATTTTTTCCACCGATGGCAACTTCTTGTAGTTTCATTCCTACAAACGAAAAGACCAGTGTTTTTGCATCAGCAGGAACAGCAAGCTTAAACAGCCCGTTTGGGTCGGTAACCGTTCCGGTGGTGGTACCTTTAACGACTACGCTTACACCCGGTAACGGAAGACCTCCCTGATCTTTTACCGAACCTGAAATATCCTTTTTCTGTTGCTGGATAACCGTAACCACAGGTGCTGATTTCAAGCGTTCAAGTTGTTTTATGTCGTCCTTTTTATAAAGGAAAACCTGCCGGTCGTCGACATAATAAGCGATGTTACTATCGCTAAAGAGCTCATCTAATATTGTTTCGATGTTTGCACCCCTGATTGAGATACTTTTTTCGATTCGTGTATTGACCAGTTCAGTGTCGTAAATGAAGATAAATTCACTACTACCTTCAATCGATTTCAAAATCGTCCCTACTGTCGAATTCATAAGCTGAAGATCGATTCTCGTCTTCTGGGAATACACACTCGCTGAAACTGCCATTGTTCCAACAAACATTAGAATAGTTAGTAACTTCATTGTTAAAAAAATAACTCTAAATCTCCCCCTTTTTCCGGAGGAGTAATCGATTACAGTTTTTTTCATAAATTTGGTTTGAAGTTTTAAATATTGCCTTGCGGCATGTTTATTATGTAACCGGCCGATGATGGAAGCATCTGCCGGTTTTTTATTTATTCATAAAACACAAACTTGTCTCCTCGTTTCTCATATTTTGTTTTAAAAATGATTGATAATCCATTCAGAATTCTTTCCGGTTCTTCTTTCAAATCCAGCTTTCCTGAGAATGTTGAATTTATATTTTGTGTATTTATTTCAATATTAACATTGTAATAACGCGAGATCCGTTTTGTCAAACTGATCAAATCTTCATTTTCAAAATTCAGGTATCCATGAATCCAGGCGATATAACTTTCCACGTTATCAACAGTGGATATGCTAAAATCATTTTTGTTTTCAGAAAACGTAGCCTTTTGGTTTGGTGATAATTCATACGTTTTTGCACGCGTCTTGCTGTCGGTTGTTGTAAGGCTTACTTTTCCTTCAACAAGTATCGTGTTGTGTTCTTCTTCATTCTTATAAGCCTGAACCACAAATTTGGTCCCCAAAACTTTAATTCTGAACGATTCGGTACGCACAAAAAACGGTCTGTTTTTATTTTCTGAAACTTCAAAATATGCTTCTCCTTCTACAAATACTTCGCGGCTTTTTCCCCTAAAAACCGGGGGATAAACTAATTTTGATCCTGAATTTAGCTGAACTTTGGTTCCATCTGAAAGCAGAATATCTGAACGTTTACCAAAAGGAATAATTATCTGATTGAAACTATTTCCGTTAACCGGCTCTGATTGTTCCAGCGTTGCAGTATCATTCAATGAAACAGAAGCGCTGTTGGCAGCATATTCAATTTTCGACTGCTTGCTGTCGATCTCAATCCGTTTACCATCAGCCAGAATGAGTTCAGCCTTTTCGGAACGGGTATCGGACGATGATACAAAATCTTCAATATCTGATTGTTTATTCAAAATGAAGAATGCTGAAGTTCCTGTCCCGGCAAATAGCAAAACCGCTGCGGCATACCTGAATATTTTCAATCTGATCTGGTGTCTGAAACTTTGATAGACTGCATTCAGTGTTTCTTCTTTTTGCTCAATTGAGATATGTCTTTTCTTTGTTTTTAATTCATTTAATATGCCGATGGCCAATGAGATTTCTTCACTTTTTTCAGGAAGATGGTTTTTTAGCTGATTGAGCGTACAGCCATCAGCAGAATTGCCATTTACCAGCTTTATGAAGTTTTCATCCAGAAGAAAATCTTCAGTTGCATAGGATTTGTAGCGATTATAATCCATGATGATTTTAAATTTTTAGAATAGAGAACATGAGTTTTAAAATCTGGACAAAAAATCAAAGTTATTTTTGGTGAAATTCATAGTCGTTTTTCAATGAGTTGTTTATGATCTTTGCAACTGAAAATAAATCAGAAAAAAAGATCCACGTGCGTGGTGGTCATCTGTTCGATGCTTGTTTTCATGATTTTTATTGAACGGTAAACGGATTTATAACAAGAATCAACAGAAATCTCCAGAATATTTGAAATTTCTTCATAACTCAGTTCACAATCGTACCGGAGATAAATGATTTCCTGTTGTTTGGCTGACAAATTTTTCATGCTTTTTTTTATAGCTCTTTTTAGTATATTCAATTCTTCTTTTTCAAAAATGGACTGTTCAGTACCATTAAAATAATTGAATTGGGTTTCGGTTAACTGATCAGAAAATGAGAACCTGCTTTGTTTTTTCAGATCCAGAAATAATTGTCGTCTGAAAGATTTGAGCAGATACGCTTTAACATTGGTTACAAGGTTTAAATTCTTTCTTTTCTTCAACAGATAAATAAAAATATTTTGTATTGAATCTTCAATAATTTGCCTGTTGGAAGTGTATTTTAAACCAACGTAATACAACAGGTCGAAATGATTATAGTATATCACTGAAAAACTTTTTTCACATCCTGTTGAAATAAAAATTTTCCAGGCATCTCTATTGTCAATATCTGTTGTTTTTTTCATCTCCACTTAAAATCCCTGAAATAGATGTTCTTTTGCATATTCTTTACAAATGAGACATAGATATGATGAAGTCTCATCCACAATAAAAGTCTTCGGTATGATATGATCTGTAATGATTATAATCTCTGATGATTTAAATTTAATTAGAGAGCATGAGTTTTAAAATCTGGACAAAAAATCGAAGTTATTTTTGGTAATATTCAAAACTTCTCTATCCGTAAATGATTACTCATTTGGATATGGAGGGAGCCTATGAATTGTGCCTTGGGGGAGTGTTCTGCGCAGGAACCCAGTATCCCGGCAAAAGTCCCTGATGTAATAGCCGCAGTTCTCTCAACGGTATGGCGTATAAACGATTGTTGTTTCATATTTTACTCTGATTATCAATTGCATAAAAAACTGGGTGTATGGCGGAGGAATAGCAATGCCCACCAATCGGGCCGAGCATTCTCCTGAACGGAGAATGAAACCCCCGCGGCAACACGTTGTTGATCTTGTTTCCGCAACTCATACGGAATTTCCCGGTATAAATAGAAGAGGCTGTCCGGAAAGTCTGGGATCGAGTCATCCCGTCCCGATTACTCGGGACAGAGTGACGCAAATTGTGGATTTTAGAACTTTTTGGACAGCCTCTTCTGGCCTAAAAATAATTACTATGGAGTTGTAACTATAAGTTGGTCACTGTAATTGAAAGCAGTTGCTCCGGTTGCCTTAGCACCTACCCGAATAAAATATTTGGTTCCGGCTGTGAGACCAGTTATCATAGCTGTACCTTGCTTTGCACTTAGTGTTACTATTTTTGTTGCATAGCCAGTCCCGCTACCTGTTGATGCATTCGGATAAGGAATGTTACTACAATAAAGTTGCCTTGTGGAAGCAATGTAGCTACCATTCTCAACGATATTATAATTTACCTTTATTTCCGTTGAAGTTGCACTTCCATTAAGTATTGGAGCAGAAACCGTTAAGAAAGGAGTCACCACGAAATCCTGTACAACTGTTTTATTTCCGGTTAAGTCAATACTGACTGGTGGAAAAGTAGTAACAGGACCTTTTACTGTAACGGTATATACTTGCGGATATAACTTGTTATTGGCAAAAGTTCCATCCCCTTTGATCCGTAATACCATCGCTACCTGGTCATTTTCACCAAGGGCTTCTACTACAAATCCCCCGCTGGTAATATCCCCGGCAACAATGTTTCCCGATTGATCTACAATCTTTCCTGAAAAGCTGCCTTCAAAGCCAAATTCGGTAATCGGCTCATTGCAGGCAGCCACAATCATCATTAAAAAGACGAACAGGTATGTATATTTATTTATTTTTTTCATAACTCTATCTATTTAAAGTCTGTTAATACAAGGGGTTCTCTACCAAATCCGGATTATTACTGATCCGCCCAGTTGTTATGGGATTATAATAATGTTCAGGATTGAATGTGCGTGAAAATCCTTCACAATTCATTGGAAGGAAATAGTATTTTCCTGTCGGATAATGAAAAATTATCCGTAGTCCCTGAAACCGGTGTGCATTTAAAACATCCGAAGCAATTCTCCATCTGCGAAGGTCCCAATAGCGGTTTCCTTCTTCAAAAGCCAACTCAGATCTGCGTTCGGTACGCACTTTATCCAGCGTAATAGTACTTGCAGTGACCGAACTGATGCCAGCCCTTTCACGGGTGGCGTTAAGGGCTGTTGCCGCAACATCTAAATGCCCCAGTTCAAATTCGGCTTCTGCTTTTGTCAGGTACATTTCGGCCAACCGCAATGCGATCCAATTGGTTGAGCTCAATCCGCTTCCGACAAAGGCTTCTTCCCTGATATATTTTTTAACTATAAATCCTGAATTAGTAGTTTTATCGTCGCTGCTGCCGTACCTGGAATCAGCCCCTGCCTGAGGCATCCCATTGTATAACTGGGTAGCGCTACTGGGTAGAATTTTAGTGGGATCAGGAGTGGCACTGGGATCTATCCCCTCATAGGTATTAATTGTTGTGCCTGCCCATACATCTCCCTGGAAAAATACCGTTGCTTTAAGCCTTGGATCTTTATTTGCAAAAGGGGCATACGCGTTATTGTATAAATTATTCGCTCCAAATTCAGGTTGAGTTGTTGAACCATCGATGTTTTCATATCCCAAAATGAATTCGAGCATAGGATCAGTAACTCCCCCCCGCCCGGCAGCAACAGATGGAGGAGCATTTTGTAAATCCCAGCTATGTCCGATATTCACGCCATCGTATATTTTCTCAAAAATTGTTTCACCATTGTTCTCATCCAGAAAAAGTTTACGGTAATTTTCTGATTTATCAGCGACTTTCTTATACAGTGAATACTTACCGGAACCTATCACTGCCTGTGCTGCCGCAGATGCTTTGGTGAAAAAATCATTGGCCCTTGCCGAAGGGATGCCAACCAAACCATCTAATTGGACCGTTCCGTATTTGGCAATTGAACCTGCCCATAAATTGGCCTTTGCTTTATAAGCGTATGCAGTCCATTTATTGATTTTACCTGATGTTGCTGTTTCTGACAACAAGCCAATAGCTGTACTTAACTCTGAATCGATAAAATCAGCAATGGCCTCTTCTTTACTGCGTTTTGTATATTTCTCGTCAATTTCACCAAATGGATCGATCGTCACATCTACCAAAGGAACCCCTCCATATCGCTTTTGCATTTCGAAATAGGTAACCGCCCTGATTACCCTGACTTCACCTTCCAATTGGGCTTTTACATCGTCAGAGAGTGTGGTACCTCCAATTTTTTCAAGGAAGAGATTCATATCCCTGATATAACCGTAATCCCAAAATGCAGGTTCGTCGTTTGAGCGGGTTGCTCCTCCACGGGGAACATTGGTAGAGGTTGTATTTCCTGATGACGCAGTCGCTTCATCAGACCATGTATGCCATTGGTAATGACTAAACGGATTATGGTACCTTGGATTAGAACTAGTTGCAGCAATTGTTGTTCCGGTCCATGGAAACCTGGCATACAAATTAGTCACATAGGCCTCAATCATTGGCCTTTGTTGCCAAACATCAGATTCTGATATCTTGTTTAATGGTTGTTTGTCAAATATATCTTCACATGATGCCAGGAAGACAACAAACAGCATAAATATGAATTTTATTTTTTTCATCTGATTATTTTTTATTTGGTTAAAAGTTTACGATTACCCCTACATTATAGGCGCCAACCGGTGGATGATAATCGCCAAAAGTTCTGGCTGGGCTGGTATCAATCTCAGGATCTATAAAATCAAGCGCTGAGAAAGTCAGTAAATTATAACCGGAAACATATACCTTGCATTTTTGGATTCCCCATTTTCCAATCAGTTTTTGAGGAATGGTATATCCTAACTGGACATTTTTAAGCCTGATATATGCACCGTTGATCAACCAAAACTGATTATTGAGATTATATGATCTATGAGCCCTGTTGGTACCATCAGTTCGGAAAAGCGGCCATTTCCCGTCAGTATTTGCTTCCATCCATGGGTTACCTTCAGGAACGTATGAATTGTAATACATATCTGTTGTCGGGGAATTCTGGGCATAAAAAGGAAATGCAAGGTCAGGAGAATTTCTCAGACTAAAATTATATAAAGATGCCCCCTGCCACAACATACTGAAATCGAACCCCTTCCATGCGACTGACATATTGAGCCCATAGGTTAACCTTGGATAGACTCCCCGTCCGGCAATAATCATATCATTATCTGTAATCTGTCCGTCGCCATTGGAATCAATATATTTAACATCACCGGGTTTAATGGTGGCATTATTTTTTCCGTCAATATCAGCCCAACTTTGTATTTCATCGAACGATTTAAAAAGCCCATCGGTTGGATAGGTCCAAAAGCGGTCTGTCCATTCTCCAATTGAATTATTTCTACGCTCAATTTCTTTACTGGCATAGACAGGCTGGTCAGTGAACAACGTTTTTTCACGGTTCAACGAGAGGTTGCCACCAACGCTGTATTTTACTTCGCCAACCTGATTTTCATGGTTCAGATTGACTTCCCAGCCCCTGTTGTCATATTCCCTGTAATTTACATTTGGCATATTTGCCCCCACGATATCGGGGATTGAACTCAGGCGAGCTCCCAAAACATCGGTCCGTTTCCGGTAAAAGTAATCGAAAGAACCTGCAAGCTTGTTATTCCAAAGACTGAAATCAATACCTGCATTGGTCGTGTACATTTTTTCCCAGGTTATATCGGGATTTGGTAGCGCATCAGCTCTGATTCCTCTTAACAACACGTTTGAATTGTCATAAATATATGTCGAGTTAATGGAATAAGTAGTAAGATACTGAAAAGAGCCATAGACTGAACTATTTGGATCGCTTGTAGGATCATAACCAAGCAATCCGTGCGAAGCGCGTAGTTTCAGGTTATCAACAAATGGTAATTTATTTTTAAAGAAACCTTCTTCAGAAATACGCCAGCCAACTGAAGCTGAGGGGAAAAATCCCCATCTTGTTTCTGAAGGAAAATTCACTGCTCCGTCGTATCTGCTGCTTACCTCAAAAAGATACTTCCCCTTATAATCGTAATTAACCCTTCCGATATAGGCTTTTCGGCCTCCTTCAGAAGCAGATCCGCCATTGTTTTTATCCAGATCTGGCCCTGCAAAAAGATAATCCAAATCAAAATCATATTTCTGACGGGAAGCATTGAAAGTATCATAGTTATCCGACAGCTTTTCATAAACAAACAATGCGCTGAGGTTATGATCATTAAATTTTCTGTCCCACGTTAAAAAATACTGTTGGATAAGGTTATTGGTAATATCCTGCCTTTCTAAGATTCTTGAAATATCATTTGTATTCTCCCTAAACGTATATACTTTCGTATCCGGATTGTAATAATAAAGAGGAGTTTTTGCAGTTTTTTCCTTGTACCGGTAATAAGCACGGTTAAAGTTGAATATAGCCCTTACCTTAAATCCCAAAGGTAAATCGTAGGAGAAATTTAATTTGGCATCGCCAACCAATCGGGTCCATTTCATATAACCTACATTCTCTATTTTCGAAATAGCTACTGGAGAAGTTTGGTCTGGTGTATCCAGTACATAATTAGGGTCAGGCGATGATGTATCATTTCGCCAATACGGACGGACACGGTAAAGCATGGTCATAATCCCTACCGCATCGCCCCTGCGTTCCAATTGGTTCCTCGGCCCAATGTAGTCTTGGTTGGATACTGAAATATCGATTCCCATGTTTAATTTTTTGGTCAATTCAATATCCAGGTTTGAACGTAAATTATACCGGTTGTTTTTGATATCGTCTGATCTTAACATACCTTCCTGTTTATAATATCCACCGGAGACAAAATATTTGACTTTATCGGTTCCTCCCCTGACATTGATATTGTGTTGCTGTTGTGGGGCAAATTGTCTTAGTGTCGCATCCCACCAATCGGTATTCGGATAATGAACAGGATCTGAGCCGTCACGAAATTTTTGAATTTCTTCTGCGGTCCAAATAGGGGTTAAACCCTCATTATATCGTGATGCGTTTTCCATTTCAGCATATTGTGCCGACGAAACAAAATCGGGTCTGATCGTGATGAACTGAAGACTGTAGTTCCCATTGTAGGTAAACTCAGGTTTTGAGATGTTGCCTCGTTTAGTCCTAACCAAGATTACTCCATTACCTGCCCTGGCGCCATAAACGGCCGCCGCTGAAGCATCTTTCAAAATATTAAAATCTTCAATATCGTTAGGGTCAAGTTGCTGGAAAACGTTTTCAGAAACAGGCATGCCGTCAACAATAAAAAGAGGCGTCCCAAAACCACGGATATTGATCTGAACGCCAGTATCGTCACCGGGCTGGCCGTTCACATTTTTAATGAAAACGCCGGAAGCCTTACCCATGGCTGCCTGAGCCAGGGTTGGCATTGGTATCTCTGTCAGTTCTTCGGCTTTTACCTGTGAGATACTACCAGTCAGGTTAACCTTTTTCTGGGTTCCATATCCGATGGCCACCACTTCGTCGATACCAATTGTTTCTTCTTCCAATACCACATTCACCGTCGCTCTTCCTTCCACTTTCACGTCCTGACTTTTCATTCCTACGAACGAAAATACCAGTGTTGTATTGGAGGGAACATTGGGTAGTGAGAAGGTTCCATCCGCATTGGTGATTGTACCGTTTGTTGTTCCTTTTATTACAACAGAAACACCCGGAAGCGGAAACCCGGAGGAATCGGTAATTTTACCTGAAACCGTTTTGATTTGTTCTCCTTGTGATACTATTCCCCCGTACATGTCATTTGCTTCAGGAGATGATAGTATGATTTGCTTGCCTTTTACGGTATAAGTCACATTAGTGCCTTCAAAAACCTTGTCAAGCACTTTTTCAACAGTACTTTCCTGAACATCGATACTAACTTTTCGGGTTACATCGATAATTTTTTCAGAATACATAAAGAAAAAGTCGCTTTGGTCCTCAATTTTTTCCAAAACATCCCGCACCGTTGAATTTTTCAGATCCAGGGAAAGTTTGGTTGTCTGAGAATACGTCTCCGAAGCAATAGCTCCAAAAAGCGAAAACAGAATAATGCACAATGTTAGTTTCATTTTCAATAAAATTTTTACTGCATTTGGAAATGTAATTCCTCGTGCATGTTCCCATGCATTTTTTTTCATACTTTTGTTTTGATTATGGTTTAAAATTGTCAAAATGTATTTTGACGTTTTTTGAATCTTACAACAGGAAAGTGTGCTACCATTTTCCTGTTTTTTTGATTTGTATCTTTCGATATTTATTTCATAGGCACTTTTTTTTAAATTTGAACAGTATTACTATCTAATTGTTTCTCAGTCCGATTAATATTTTTTGTTTTGAAAAACTACCATCAGGTAATTTTTCTTTTGGAATTAATCTGTAGCTTACAGGAGTGGCCAGAGCCATCAGTTCCAATACCTGTGGCAATGTTTCATCAGCAAAAGTGGCTGTATAAGTAAGTTCCTTCACTTTTTCGTTTGTAAATTCGATTTTAACATTGTACCATCTTTCCAACCTTTTTGCAATATCTATAATGGGGTCGTTTTTAAATACCAACAAACCCGATTTCCACGCGATATATTTTGCGGTATTGCCTGATTCAACAGAGAATGTGTTGTTTTTCATATCAAATTTCAAGTATTCATCCGGCGACATTGCTTTTATTTCCCGATTGCTGCTTTTTTCATACACAATAACTTTCCCTTCAATAAGTGTGGTCTCTATTACATCGTCATCAGGATATGCATTGACATTGAATGTTGTGCCGGTAGCTTTAACTTCCAACCGGTTGGTTTCGACAATAAATGGAACCTCTTTATTGTGGGCTACTTCAAAACAGGCTTCGCCGGTCAAAAACACTTTGCGATTTTTTCCCTGGAACCGATAGGGGTATATCAGTTTACTATTGTGATTTAACCACACCTTCGTACCGTCGCCAAGCTCCATCTGTATCCGGGAACCGACAGGGGCCTCAATAGTTAGATCATTCGAATTTTCAGCATATTGAGTTTTCGAAGGAAGATTGGTATATAGAAGTAATAGTAAAACGGGAAGAAGCAAGATTGCAGCAACGCGGGTCATTACTGACAATATCCTTTTTCCGGTTGAGATTTCCGGAATTTTTAACTGCTGTGGATTCTGACTGATATTAATTTGATGATGAATTTTATCCAATAGCCGGTTGTATTTTATTCTTTCCACAGGTCCGGCATCCGGTTCGAATTCATTCCAAATCTCTTTAACTATTCTTTTACCTGAATTCGTTTGGGATTCTTTCTTCATCCATAAAAGAAGTTCTTCAAATTCCTTTTCTGTGCAATTCCCCTGTAAATACTTTATGAATAAATCTTTTGTCATGGATATCCTTTTAAAAACTAATTTTTGTTTACGCCTCACTTAAAAATACCGTCTTCCAAAACGAAAATTTTATAAGAATCAACCCGAATAAAAAATCGTTTCAATCATTGATACGTTTTTCTTTATAAACACCACTATCTCAATTGTGAAAATTAAAGATATTTTTTCACAGAAAAGAATTCAGGACAATCCCTATTGAGATAAATAAAGAATAATAAGAGATTAATTGGGTTAATAAATAACGGCTGGGACTGGCTGAAATCACCTTCAGAGGAAGAGATGGATAAACAGTATATTGATCAGCATTGAATTATCCAGGTTCTGATGGAGATATTTTAAGGCTTTCACCATGTGGTTTTCAACCGTATTTTTGGATATTCCCATTTGCTCTGCAATTTCCGGATACGTTAAGCCTTTCTCCCGGTGTAAAATGTAAACCTGCTTTTGCCTTTCCGGTAAATTTGCAATCAGTTTTTCCACCTTACTGGCCAGTTCGTTGTATTCAATCTCGTTGATAGTGGTTGGCGTAGTTTGAATGACAGAGGAATTTTTCAAGTGATCCATGTATTTTTTATTGCTAATCCTCTTCCTGATAAGGCTGATAGAGTGATTGTATGCAATGGTGAAGATATAGGAATTCAATAATTTATGATCTTTCAACTTATCTCTTGATTCCCATATTTTTACAAAAACCTCCTGTACAATATCGTCGGCATCCGTTTCATCCTTTAAGATTTTGAAAACAAACGAGAATAGTTTATGGCTATATATTTCATAAACCTGATCAAAAGCCAGCATATCCCCGTTTTTTAAACGGGTCAACAATTCCTGAGTGATATTGTCTTTAGTAAACTTCAATGCTCCTTGAGTTAAAAAGTTTAGGCTCCTAAATTACAAAAATACTTAATGGTGAGTAAGTCGTACTTATTTTTGACTTCATAACATCGATTTCTGTATTTTCTGTTACAATATGCTATGGAAAAGTTTGAGCAGGAAAACCTGAGAATAAACGAGTAGTTCAGAACTTTTAACCCGAAAAAAGAATGAACTACCTCGTCAGTTCTGCTGATGGGTAGTTCATTTATAAATCAATTACAATTTAGTCTTATTTCCGATGCGTAATTGTATCACTCAATTTTTTCTTCCAGGCTGGTTCGTAATAAAAGGCTGGATGAAAGGCTGGCCACGACTAATTTCAGATCATCGTGCAAGTCCGTTTTTAACCATATTTTCCCATTATCGATTATTTCCACTGCTCCCACTGTCTGTCTATTATAAATAAATTCATAGCCCAAAAATTTAGAGGAAAGGTTATTCCCGTATTCCAGGTTATTTACACCTTTTATCTCAATTACTTCATTGTTCTTTTGGGCAAATCCTGCTTTTCGTGAACGGAATGCTTCACCATCGGGATTATACAGCAGAAATTCCCAAACATCTTGTCCTTCATTCATGATCACCGTACCGGCAAAGTGATTCTTTTCTTTCAAAATGATATTGAAATGATCCTTTAAAACAGGCAATTCTGTACTTCTGAATTTTCCTACTGAATATACTTCGGCTACTTGTCCGGGTTTTCCAAATTGCTGGAATGATAATTTTTCTTTCATTCCCTGAAATCGTACAAAAAATGGAATGTCATAACCTTTTACCCAGCCCTGCTTTACCTTGCTGGTACTATATTCGCCAAATGACAGGCTACGTTTGATATGAAAACCTAGTCTTCCTTTTACAGGCAATAGCTGGCTGTCATTTTTAAGTTCCGGGGCGACATACATTTGTGGCGTTTTGCACCCTGCCACGGCGATTAAAAATAGGGCAATGATTAATTGTTTCATACATGTGGGTTTTTGTAATATGTTATTTGTAAAATTCATTGATCTTTATTTTGTTGCGTTAACCGATTTGAGCCATTTGATTGCTTCCTCTTCATTTTTAAAAATTCTTATCTTGATCTTTTTACTTGCATCGTTCGTGATTTCTTTCTCAATTTCCAGATTACTGAACACATTGTTTTGCGATATATAAGCAATAAATAAGATCCCGGCATCATATAAAACAGGAAGGTTTAGTTTTTCCACCCATGTTTCATCTTCATAAGGGATCAGGTTTCCTTCATTTACTTTTATAACACAGGCAACATACTGGTTTTCTTCAATTAAATCATGGATTTTCCTGATCTGCTTTTTATTCAGTAATTTATTCTTAAAACATTCCTGATAAACGATTGTTTGTGATGAATTGGTTGAAAGCACATATTGATCATCCTTTATCAGTACTTTTTTAAATAATTCAGATAGATCCATACGATGTCATTTAGTGGGTTTTATCATCGAACTAAGTTGTAATTAAATCCCAGTTGAACTGAAATATTATTCTTCAAGTGCGGATTGTCCATTGCCCAGCCTTGCGTCTTAGCCTCAACGGCAACAAACCCGGCAAAATTTTTCCTGAAATAATATTTCGTGTTTACATTCACCAACCCGCCAAAGATCATTTTGTTATCGAAAAATGATTCCGGCTGATTCCACATATTCAAGGTGAAGTTGGACTCTATTTTTTCTTTCAGTCTGAAATTATATAGGCCCAAACCAATTCCTAATCCGTTACTTGTTTTGTTGTTGTAATTATGAACATTGATCAGGAGGTCGTATTTTTTGTATTGCACTGGCAGAAATACCGCCACGTCATTACCAAAGTGTGTTGGTGAATATTGCGTAAAAAAGTTGAATGAGAAATCGGTATTTAATTTGATCCTGTTAATGAAGAATATTGCAGGATTCAGAAAGTTCAGGAGCGACATCTTTTTTTGTTTCACTAAATACGACTGTGCTTCAGAAGAAAGATCTGAAAATCCGATTCTTCGGTTAACTCCTTCACCATTCGGGAAGGATTCCCTTGAACTAAACGGAGCTGACGGATTAAACATGTCGAAAACCCATGCAGTCAGGTCGGCGCCTGCAAAATCTCTTTCCAACGGATTTTTACTTTCGTTGGGCGGAGCAAGTACTTTAACCGAATCGCTAGCTGCGCTGGTCGAGAATCGGAAGTAATCAAATACATAAAATGCATTGTACAAAAGCAAAGCATTCTTTGCTAACGTTCTTTTTTTGTAAAAATCATTCAGCGTTATTTTTTCATTTAAAGCAATTTCGTATTGAACACCTGCCACATACGAATAAAGGAGTTGATTGATGTTAGTGCTTTTCAAATGTCCTAACTGTGCGTCAGAAACACCATATACCGTTCCATCCCACCGGTTCAATAACCAGTTTCCATTTTTTGCGGAAATATCATTTATTCCCAGAACAGACCGATGGAATTCTTCGTGGGCCCATACACCCAGCGGAATGGGCAGTTCGCTACCGTATTTTGAGAAGCCCAGCCCCAATCCATACTTGAATAAATTATTTGAAAATTTTCTCCATTTTGAATAGGGCTTTATTTCCGAAATAAATAACCGGTCTCCCAATTTGTCAATTCCCCAGAAGCCGAATTCATAAAAATCGTTTGACAATTCCAATGCCTGATTCATGGAGGGGGCATGATAAGGCAATGAACTATTTTGCGGAAAATCAAGAACCGGAACACTTAATCGTAGTTCATATCTGGAGGTGTCTTGCCCGTGCGTCATTAAGGATACTGTGGCAAAAACGAGTAATAAAAAAGATAGTTTTTTTGTCATTGCTTTGTATTTTTGAAGTTATGGTCTTCTACTAAATGTCAGATTTATAAACATTTCCTAATGTTAAGTCTTCGAACTGATTTGCAGTTTCAAAATCACTATTGATGGTGCCCAGATTTGTGCCAATGACTATTCCGAAACCTTCGCCATGTGCAATCGTTGACTGATTGATGTTTAGCTTCGACACATAATTCCCGCCAACATAGATGCTCGCCGTGGGTACTCCGGGTAGTTCGTTCTTCCCTGCGAATTGGATCTTGGTATTGCGTAATACATTCAGGTCACTATTCGTCCGAAAATGAATGCCATTCCAGAAACCTTTCGTCTCATTTGCCCCGGTAAAAACAATTTTCAAATTATCCGATCCCTGTGCGTTTAGGTAACCATCTCCAATAACAACTAGCCCTTTCCCATTGGTAAATTTAAAAGCTGCACCTGGTAGTACCTTCAAGCCTGTTGCTATCCCAACGAAACCGCTTACAAGATAAGTTGCCCCGAAATTTAAGGCAGGCCAGACGGATTCTTCTTTGTTGGGGTTCAACAATACCGAACCAAAAATTTCAATTCCATTGTGACCATTGTCAATAAATGAAGTAGCGACCATATTGTTGACTTTTCGTACTTCGTTGGCAGGCAAGGCGATTGCTGACGATGTGTTGTTTTCAAATCGGGTGAATGTCAGGTCCATTAATTCAGCATGATTCTCGACAAAAAGCCCAAAACCTCCGCTTTTTTCAATTTTAGAATTGGTCAGTTTTAGTTTTGCATGATTCTCACCATCCAGGGCAACAGCAGCCTTTCGGTCAAAGCCACTCATATCTTCGTTTCCGGCGTCGAAAACTTCGACATAACTTAATTCGTTTTTATCGTGATTCGATTTGATGGCAATGCCTCTCCAATAACCTCCTTCTGCTGATTCAACCCCATGAAATTTAATGGGTTCTGCGGCTGTGCCTATTGCGCTTAAATACCCGGTTGGTGTTACTGTAAATTCGGCATCTGAGTCGAATTGAAATTCTACTCCTTTGTGTATTCTCAATCCTCCGGTTACCTCAACTTTTCCTTTTATGAGATAAGGTACTGTGGCTTCAGGAGTACTGAGTGTAAGTGCCCGGCCCCATTGAACTTCTTCTGAATCAGATACAGTAGTTCCAATTACCTCAATAACACTGATCGAATTGTCATAGAAATAAGAAAGTCCGTCTATTGATTTCACCTGAGAGGCTGGAATCCGGAGTGGTATCTGATTATTATTGAAAACATTGCAGAACGAATCGGTGTGCCAGTTTGCTCCTGTTTCAACCAACATGCCATAGCCTGCACCATATTGGATAGTCGTAGTCACCAATGTTATCTTTCCCGGAGCTGCATTGTCTAAAACCAGGTTAGCGGCGAATTCGATTCCGGAGGCCGGGCTGCTCCCCCCATATTCAATGGTCACCCTTTCCAGTTTATTCAAAGCGCTGGACGAATTGATAATTAATCCTTTCCAATATCCGGGAGTTTTATTTTTTCCGGTGAAAATAATATTCTTATGTCCCCAGCCAATTGCAATAATAGCTCCGGGATTGTCGATATATATCGCTTTGTCCTCTTCGAAGGCAATGGTAACATAGGGGTCTATAGTGAGGAGGCTCGTTACATGAATATCCTCGGTGACTAAATAATCCGGAATAGCGGGATCTTCGATAAGATTAACCAGCCGGCGTTCTTCAGTAATATTCTGGTTTAGGATAACTGTTTTTCCAACCGGAGGATTATCAACTTCAGTGACTGAAATGGAAACTTCATCCGTGTCATCAAAAACTCCATTATGAATTTTTAGCTCGACTACGTAATTTCCGGCTTTATCTGCCGTAAACTTGGGTGATGAAGTAGTTGCATCCGTTAAAGAAGCCTGACTATTCTCGGGCTTACTTTTTATAGTCCATAAATACTCAAATGCTTTATTCATCAAATCTTTCGATTTGTATCCATCTAAAACAAGTTGTTGATTTGTTGCTGTTTGCTGATCAGCTCCTGCGTTAGCTTCCAATGTGTTTACCTGGGGATTATCAATTATTTCTTCTTCACATCCGGTGAATAGAAACAATGATGCTAACAATACGATTAATACTTTTTTCATGACTTTCTGTAAAATTTAATTGTTGATGCAAAAATGCCATGAACCAGTATGATATGAAATACCTGATCAACAGGAATTGATCTACCGTGTAGAAGGTATTTTTTGAGATGGAATTAGTTGAGCAATTTGTATTTCAAGGCAAACTTGTAGATACCAAGCGAATTTCGCACACCTATTTTCTTCATTAAATTTTTGCGGTGTGTTTCTACTGTTTTAGGACTGATGTATAATTTTTCGGCAATCTCAGCATTCGAATTTTCCAATGCGACCATTTTCAAAATTTCAACCTCCCGATCTGTCAGCATGTCTAATTCGCTTTCTTCAATAGTTGTCTTTTTTTTCAGAAGTAAACTTTGGGCCAGTTGGTTGCTTAACGACTGACTTAAATAATTCTCGCCCATTATTACCTGACGAATGGCTAATTCCAGTTCTGCTTTACCTGTATTTTTAAGGATGTAGCCCGAAGCTCCAGCTTCCAGCATATCTTTAATTGAGTCCAGTTCATTGTCCATTGTCAGTCCCAGTACTTTTACAGAAGGATATAGATTACGGATCATTTTTGTTGCTTCCAGTCCATTCAAAACAGGCATGTGCAGGTCAATAATCACCAGATCGGCTTCAGTCGTTTTTAGCTTTTCCAATAGCTGGGCTCCATTATTGACGGCAGCAACTATCTCCAAATGATTGATTTGCGTGAGCAAAGCGCTCAGTCCGTCCAAAAACATTTGGTGATCATCAGCCAGTAAAATTTTAATTTTTTCCATCCGTTAAGCATTTAAAGGAATAGTAACATTATAAATAGTCCCCCGGTTCAATGATGAGTCAACATCAAAATAACCATTCATCAATTTCACCCGGGAGTGAATGTTTTTTAATCCTAAACCCGAACTCATCAGACTTGTATTAAATCCGATTCCATCATCTTCCACCATCAGGTTGATCCCGTCGTCGGTTTGAGTAATACTCATGGTAATTTGCTTTGCCGAAGCATGTTTGATGATATTATGGATGATTTCCTGAATAATGCGGTACAAGGTAAATTTAATTGCTTCCGTCAAATCATCCGATATTCCATACGCCTGAAATTGGTATTTCAATCCGTTTCTGGTCAGTAAATTCTCTGCTATTTCAGTCAATCTTTTACTTTTTAAATCCGGAGGCATCAGATTGTGGGAAATCGTTCTGACTTCATCTATACTTTCATCAAGTAACGTTGACGTTTGCCGGATGAGTGTATTGTTGTCCGGGTTTGAATCTTCGTTGGTTGTTTCAACCCTCGACAAATTTAATTTTACCAATGCCAGCATTTGTCCGACACTATCGTGCAATTCCTCTGCGATCCGCTTTCGTTCTTTTTCCTGCGATTCAATTACAGCTTCAATTTTCTTCTGCTCCTGAATTTGGATTTCCTGATTCAGTCGGTACAAGTTTTCATTGTACAGTGCATTTGCCAACGCAATAGAAGCGTGTTCAATCATTAATGAAAACAAATCATTCTTTTTCGTGGTATCTGCATTGATGTTTTCCAGATAGATCAATCCTTCAGTTCTCAAACCGGATGAAACAGGATAGCAAAATACATTGACGGGATTGGATTGAATAAAATAAGGATCGTCAGCAAAATGGGAAATTTTTTTTACATCTTCCAGCATGAACTCTTCTGCTTTGTTGATCGCATAATTTAGAACTTTGCATGGCAACTGATTTTCAACCCGGTTCAGGGGCATGTTTTCCAAACCCGACAATTCGGGCTTATTTGTTAAAAGGACCTGCCATACGTTTTTTTGAAGCGCCAGTATGACACCAAATTGTGCTTTGCTTTGCTCAACCAGGTTCGATAGCAGGAACCTGCCGAGTTGTGCCAATTCCATTTCCCGGCTTAAAACCGCTTTATTAATGATGGTTCTTATTTTTTGATAATCAGGGAGTACTGATGTTTTAACAGAAGATTTGTCTTTTATCAGAAACGGATATTTTTGTTTCATCCATTCCACCTTGGCATCGGCTCCCCATTTTGAGTAAAATTTTAAAGCATCGTTCAGATAGATGACGGCTAATTTATGCCTGCTTTTGCTGAGATAATATTCTCCGGCCAATTCGGCGGCAATGGCAGCATGATGAATAAATTTTTGTGTTTTCGCTTCCTGAATGGCCTGATCATACAAGGATGTAGCCGTTTCAAATTCGTCTTTACATTTGGCTATTTCGGCTTCAATCAACAAGGCTTTATGAAGATAATTACCCGATCCAAAGGTTGATAGTCTCCGGAATTCTTCGAGTTTTGGTGCGACCTTTTCTAAAACCTCATTCAACAATAAAGGGTTTTTGTATGCCGATTGCAGAAGACTTAAACAGAAAAATAGATAATGCTCTAATTCAATCTGAAAACCACGATAAACATTTGTGAGGTTTTCGCAGATCATTCCGGCTTCCAGAGATCGGGTATAGTTTCCCGATATATAATAAAGTTTATGCAGGGCAAGGTACAAATGATACCTGCCACTGAGATTGTATTCTGCCTCTCTGATCAAGTCTTCTGAAAAATCAAATTTACCTTCCGTAAATCCCGGTTTAATTCCTACAAGATAATTACTGAGATCGGAATCGCTGCTGCTTATAAAAAAAATATGCTGATTCTGGCTTTCTAATTTTTTGGAATATAAAACATGTTTTTTGAGATTTTTCCCACGGTAAATATTCAATAGCCTGACATTTGTAGCACAAAATGAAGCATAATGATGATCGCCCGTTTCTTTGGCCAACTGAACCGATTCCCTTAATTTTTTCACACATACTTTGTAATGGTTTTCCCATGCAAAGAAGTTGAGGGTAGCAATATAATAGACGATATGTGTGTATCTGTTAAAAGGAGGTTTTTCAATCATCCGAAGGGAAATTTTTCCCAGCAGGAATGCTATCTCCAGATGCGATTTACTAAATGAAGCAGATAAAAAGCTGGCTGAAAATAAAACAGGAGTCATCGGTGTGTAGCCTTTTTTAAAGCTAAGCAATAAAAATTTAGTAGCCATGAATAGGTTTTTCCTGACATCCATATAATATACGAATGTCAGGGAATTTATTGCCAGCTTCATTAAATCCTGATATTCCTGATCCGAATTTATCAAGGCATTAAAGTCAGTGTCTTCACTTAATCCGGAGGCCAGTTGATGAACCTCGCGAGAATCTACAGCTACCTGTCGAATTAACTCATCCGGGTTATCAGGGAAGGCAATCCCAAAGTCATTAAAAACTGATTCAAGACTCTTGATCCCATCCACGAGAATTTCCTGAACATCATTTTTGTAAATCAAAGCAGAGCAAATTCTTATCTTGATTAGAGTAGCTAAAATCTTTTGATGCCGGTTTATTTTTAATTTCAATACTTCGTTTGAATAGAACAAAGCCTGATCAAATTTCTGCATCAGGAACATTGTTTCGGCATATCCGAACAGAATGAAATAGTTTACATCATCATTGCTTATCTTTTGTGTTTCAAATACATTCGTTAGTTTTTGATCGCTGACTACTATTTCATCAGGTTGAAAATGTTTCAATAATCGATCAGCAAACGAATAATATTTCCAGGCCCGGTCCAATGCTGATTTTTTAATCGCTAATTGCGCGGCCTGAATATTTAAAAGGATATGCTCGGGATTAAATTCCTGTTTTTGGTTTTCCGCTTCCAGACCTGTATTGAGATGGTTGATTGCCTGGAAAAAGCCATCCTGATGATAATTTTCGATACCGGATAAAATGATCTGACCTATTTTCTGATGAAGTATAAGTTTCTTATTTTCTGATAATAGTGCGTTGGCTGCTGAAAATATATTGTCGTGTACAAAAAAATAGGTTGAGTCTTTTTTGACCAGCAGGTCATCGTTCGTCAATTCGACAAGAATCCGGTCAATTTTTTCTGCCGGTAAATCAATGAATTGTTTTAACAGATCGGCGTTAAAATAATAACCGACACAGGAAGCGGCAGAAAGAACATCCTTTTGCTCTGGTGGTAATAATTTTAGCTGTTCCAAAATAAAATGCTCTGAACTCTTTGATCGGTCGAATTTTGGCAGATTTATCCAAAAGGAGAAATCATCGTTGGATTTGTTTTTAATTAATTGCTCTTTTTCAATGGCTTTGATAATCTCTTTAATTTTAAACGGATTGCCTTCGCTTTCATATCCCAGGTATTTATTAAATGCTTCGGACTCCTGCTGTGTGAATTGCCATTGGGTAGGAATGAGCAGGTTGAAATATTGCGAATCAATGGGATTTAAAGTATAAACAAGAGTCTTGTGTGGGTTCTGTTCTCTTAACTTACTGACTTTCGCCTGCAAATCATTTCGGCCTTCAAAGGGCCGGTAGGCTCCTGTAATGATTAAATCGGGTACAGCATTGCTGTTAATGAGTTCCTCTATTAACGTCCACGAAGCATTATCAGCCCATTGCAGGTCATCCAAAAAGAAAATGATCTGGTATCCGGAACGGGTAATCGACTTGAGAAATTTATTGTAGAAATGATAGAATTTTGATTTTATCTGATGTGCTTCTGTTTTTACAGGTGGTACAATATTGAACTTTTTCCTATCGAAAAACAGCTCCAGCTCTTCAAAAACAGAAGTGATGGTACCAATATTATTTTGCAACGCCGAGATCGCATTTTCCTGCAATTCATTTAATTCTTCTTCGGATAATACAAGAATTTGATTGATCCAGTCTTTCGCCGCCTGCTGAAATGCCTGATAAGGTACCTGCTCCGGTTGATTGCTGTATTTTCCATATAACCTGAAGCATTTTTTCTTTTTATAGTTCAGCAGAACCTGTTGAATTAAAGTTGTTTTACCAATTCCGGGAAGTCCTTCAACGAGAAGTAAAGAAGTATTTGAACTTTTAAAATTAGCCATTGACTTTAACAGAAATTCCATTTCCTGCTCACGTCCCAAAAAAGAATTATTCATCAGAAATTTTGTGTTTAAATTGTCATTTTCTTATTATAGAACAAAAGAACGATAATATTTCCCTGTAAATTTTTTATCACATGCTGAAGATTATCAAAAAGAACGACTTAATATTGCCGGTTTCCGGTTCCCGTAAATGTACAAGGATACGGCTCTATTAACCTCAATCAGGTTCGAATCTATATTTCCATAAATTCTTTGTAAATTAATTCTAACTTTAACTTTTCAAGGTTCTTTGTCGACCTGGCTTTCGACTGAATATCTGATTATGCTGAAGAAACCAAATAAGGACTATGATTTATGGAAGAGTTTCAAAGAGGGAAACGATCGGGCTTTTTACTTCCTTTATGGCAAGTATGCTGAAAATTCAATCTGTAAAAATGTTGGGAAGCACTGAAAAAATATCGTAGAAAATGAACCCGGACGGATTGCAGGTTTCATTACCGGAACAAAAGCCCAACCCGAACGGATTTGTGTTAAGAGTAACATTCATCGTAAATTTTGAGGTATGCAGCACGAAGAAATTATTTCGATCATCGAACGGCAGCGGGAATTCTTTAAAACCGGGAAAACCAGGAAGGTTGCGTTCCGGCTTGAAGCGCTGAAAAAACTAAAAAATGCTGTGCTGAAAAATGAAGAAGCTTTGCAGTTTGCACTGAAAAAGGATTTAGGCAAATCGGCATTTGAAAGTTACGAAGCGGAGATTGGCGTGGTTTTGAAAGAGTTGAATTTTCACCGCCGCAGATTGAAACGATGGGCAAAACCCAGGCGCAGGCCGACCCCGCTGGCATTGTTCCCGTCGACCAGTAAAATATATACAGAACCTTTTGGGAGCATATTGATCATGGCGCCATGGAATTACCCGTTCTTATTGCTGGTACAACCGCTGATTGGCGCTATTTCTGCAGGCAACACTGTGTTGCTGAAAACATCGTCTTATGTTCCGGAATACGAAAAAACAATTGGCCGGATCATTGCCGAAACTTTTCCTTCGGAATATATTTCGATGGTTTCGGGCGGAAGGGAGGTGAACCAGTTGCTGTTTCAGCAAAAATTCGATTACCTGTTTTTTACCGGGAGCCCGCAGTTGGGGAAGCTGGCGATGAAAGCGGCAGCCGAACATCTTTGCCCGGTTACGCTTGAACTGGGAGGAAAAAGTCCCTGTGTCGTTTCGGAAAATGCAAACCTGAAACGGGCAGCCCGGCGAATTGTATGGGGCAAATTCCTGAATGCCGGACAAACTTGTATTGCTCCTGATTACTTGTTGGTACATGCTTCGGTAAAAGATGAACTTTTGCAGTTGATAAAATCAGAAATATGTAGGCAATTCGGCGCCAATCCGAAGGAAAGTCCCGATTTTCCGCGGATTGTAAATGAAAATGCGTTTGACCGTCTGTCGGGATTACTGGCACATGGCAAACTGGTTTGCGGCGGAGAAACCGACCGTTCTGAAAAATATATTGCACCTACTGTTATTGACGAAATAAAACCGGATTTCCCGGTAATGCAGGATGAAATTTTCGGTCCCATTCTGCCTGTTTTAACTTATGAAAATACCGGACAGGCGATTGATTTTATAAGCAGCCGGGAGAAACCACTGTCCATGTACATTTTTTCATCCGATAGAAAAGAAATAAATCAATTATTGCAAGGCACCAGTGCAGGCGGAGGTTGCATTAACGATACCATTATTCACATTGCCAATTCGAATCTTCCGTTTGGAGGCGTGGGCAACAGCGGCATGGGGAAATACCATGGCAAACAGAGTTTCGATACGTTCAGCAATCACCGGGCGGTTGTAAAATCAAGTATTCTGATTGATATTCCGGTGAAATATGCGCCGTATTCGAACTGGAAAATGCGAATAGTAAAGTTGTTGTTACGCTAAAAAGTACTATAATCTATTTGGTCAGGGCAATTTTGTACAGGCTGCTGTCTGTCCGCATCAATATCGAATTCCGCAAAATGGCAGGTGTCGATTTTAATTTCCCTTCCAGTTTGTTTTCGGCAACCTGTTTGTATTCCCGGCCGGGTTCAATAACGTAGCTTGTCCCTTTTTCTTCGGAAAAATAGATATGTCCGGCTGCATAAATCATCGAAGCATCGAAATGCCCCTTCAATTGCTGAGTCCAGATAATTTGCCCGGTTACGGCATCGCGACACGAAACCATTCCGCGTTCGGTTACTCCATACATCAGGCTGTCAACAATTACGGGAGTGCTGGTTTGCGGAATGTGTTCTTCGCTCATCCATTTAACGTGCGTTTCGGTAATATCGCCGGTACCGGTCGGATCGACTGCGTAAAGGCGGCAGAAAAAAGGAGTTCCCTGCGACAAAACCCATCCCGAATTAACATAGACAATTCCGTTAAAAAACAAAGGCATGGCAACTGTCGAATCTTCACCATAAAATATCCGCCAGATTTCCTTCCCCGTTTCCGGTTCGTATGCTATACAAAATAACGAGCCATTGCTGATTAACTGGTCTTTCCCGTTTACATTTATAATGAGCGGTGTTTGATACGATTTTCTGTAAACAGGTTGAACATCTTCGTATTTTTCGGTCGGACGGTGGGTCTTCCATACTGTCTGTCCTGTTGTTTTATCAAGTGCTGCAATAAACTGAACGTCGGTACCTTCCAGATGAACAATCAGCAGGTTTTTATACAGGATGGGCGACGATGCAGCGCCCTGCATGTGCTGGCAGTTCAAATCGGTACGCTGCCAGACCACTTCCATTTTTTTTGTATCAATACAGGCTGTTCCGTAGGTTCCGAAGTGCATATAAACAAAGCCTTCTTCGATACAGGGAGTCGGTGTTGCATAACTGTTGGTGACGTGCATTCGCTGAATTTCCTGCGGTTGAAACAGATCGATCTCCCGAATGATTTTTCCGCTTTCGAAATCGATGCAAACGGCAAACATTCGTGTTCCGTCTTCGGTAGCCGAACTCAACCAAATCTGTTCATCGTAAACAACCGGCGATGACCAGGCACGGCCTGCCACCGGGGTTTTCCATACAATATTTTCAGTTTCACTCCAATTTACCGGGGCCGTTTCACTCATTGAGATGCCATCGGCTGTTGAGCCGCGAAGCTGTGTCCAGTTTTCTTTTTGAAAAGTATAGGAGAGAGAAATAAATGCCAGCGCAAGCAACAGTGAAACAGGAAAAATATTCTTCATCGGGTTTTAAGCTGAAAGGTTATTTGCCACAAATCTAACCGGAAATGCAATGTAAACAAAGACTTCAGTAAAAATTAAGCGATCCTTTCTTTAAAGTCAAAAAAATACCCCGAACTTCCGTTGCGAGGTATTTTTATCTTTTACTCTATGTTTTTAAAACAGATAATTCAGGCCCATATAAAAACCTGATTTTCCGTCCTGTTCGTTGGCTGCCAGGCCATAATCCAGAGAAATGATGAAATTCTCGTTCATGGCAATGCGAAAACCCAGACCATACGAAGTATGCAGTTTTTCGGAATCCCAGTTAAAATACAATGGTTGCGGAATTGAGCTAATTGGTTTTAGCTGATCAAGCGCTTCAATTTTTTTTGTCACCATACCAAAATCAACAAAGGCATTTAGTCCCAGATAGAAATTATTGTTGATGAACTGAAAACGTTTGAATTTCCAGCGCATTTCGGCATTCCCGAGAAAATAACCATCGCCGACAATACGGTTGCGCATAATCCCGCGCATCGTTTTGGCGCCGCCCAAACCTTCGGAACTGGCCCCTTTCAGAATGGAAGTAATGACCTGCGACTGGTAATAAAAAGGTACTTCTCCTCCCAGCGTGGTTTGATAATTCAAACGATAAACAAACGACAGATCTTCAGGAATCAGGGTGAAATACTGGCGGTGTGTCAAACTTAATTTCGAGAATGAACTTTCGGAACCCAGTATTTCGGGTGCAGCCTCTATCACCGCTTCAGTCCAAACGCCTTTCATCGGGTTGGGTTTGTTGTCGCGGGTATCGAAAACCAGTCCGGCTTTAAAGGTAGGCACAAAACCGCCATCCGCTTCCTCCGGTGAGATAACGTTCCATTCCTGGTATTTTTCAAACAGGCCATCCGCTTCGGGAAGCAAATCGTCGCCTTCCTTGCCTTTGTTCAGTTTCTCAATATCGACTGACGAAATATCGAAATTCAGGAAATTTAACCCGGCAATCCAGCGTAGCTTGTCGCCGCTTAGTTTGCCCTGTAAATCCACTTTCCAGCGGAATAGTTTCCGTTGATATTTGTAAAACATCCGACTCACATACGCAGGATCTTCATCATCGACCCAGCCTGCATTGTATTTCGAATCATATCCGTTGAAGCCGTAAAAATCATACGCCTGATCGGGCAGATACGAAAGGTCCATCGATGTTTGCAGGCCTTTTATCAACTGGTCGGAGTCGTAATAAAAACGGTAAATGCCGCTTCCTTTGGTGAAATGCGAAACTTCAAAATACAACGAATGGTTGTAATTGGGGTAACGGCTGCCATCTCCGTAATTATACAAATTCACCAAAGCGCCATACTGAAAACCGAGATCGGTGTCGAAAGTAATGGTTGGCAGTGCGCCAAAGTTCCATCCTTTTTTTACCAGTTGTTCTTCTTTACTGCCTTGCGCCATCAGCAACTGCGAGGCAAACAATATCGTTGCGGCCAGAAATGTAATTTGCTTCATAAGTTAGTTTTTAGTCATTTTTTTGTCGATGAAATTTTTATGCGACCAGATATTCTTTTCGGTTAATTTATTAAATGCTCAAAAAAACAGAGGAGGAGTTTGTAAACTAAGAGAAGAAATGAAAGAAGTTACAATTTTTCTCATCTGAAGTTAAATTAGTTAGAAACGAAGATAAAAAATTTTATTTACGAATTAACTTTTTGTTCACGGGTATAATAAAAACAAAAATCCCAGTTATCTCCGGTTTTATATGGTTGCAATTTTTTTCTATTTGCCTTATCCTGTGGATTCACCTTAAATTTATCAATTCGACGGGCTTTTGCCCGTATCAATGGTTTCATTATTTTTGCGGCGAATTTTAAAAAGCTGGAAATGAAATTTGTGTTGATTGGAATTGCATTGTTGTCGGGATTATTTGCTTTGGGACAGGATGAAAAAGTTGAAAATTACCTATGGAGCTACACTTCGCTGAGTGAAGACATTAACGAAAAAACGCAAATTGTTTTCAGCGAAAAAGTACATTATAACCTTTCGGAAAAATTATCGGATTATAACCAGTTTGATATTATATTGTACCGCGATATTCATAAGAATTTTTCGGTTGGTCTGGCATTGCGAAATGCTTATTCAGGAGGAAGAAACAACTGGGTTTCAGAAATAACACCTCAAATTTACGGGGTTTACAAAGGTTCGCTGAATAAATTTTCTATTAATTGGTCGAACCGTATCGATTTTCAAAACTTTGATACAGGCGCTAAACGAACCCGGTACAGGAACAAATTAACAGTCATATTCCCACGTAGCTATACAAAACTAAAAATCAGTCCCTTTTTGGCGGAGGAAATGTTTGTAAAGTTTAATGATGATGGTTTTTACAATTTTCGGCTGTTTGGAGGAGCTTACCTTTTTGATATTCGTTTTCTGAAAGCGAACCTGTTTTATTGCTATAACATGATTAACAAAGAAAACCGATGGACTCATCAAAACGTAACGGGTATTTCTCTGCATTTCAAAATTTAATTTACTTCTCTCCGAGTTGTCTGGGTTTACAAAGTTTTTCTTCCTTTTTCGCTTTTCGTCCGCATTTTTTGCAAACGTATTTCGGGTTGTCGTAAATTTTTTCCTCTTCTCTTTTACAAAGTGTTTTCGCCATTCTTACCAATTTTCCTGTTCTCTGTGCTGAAGAACAATCTCAACAGGGAATTTGTTTTTCAGGTATTCGGCTAATTTTTCCGCCGAATAAACAGAACGGTGCTGGCCTCCGGTACATCCGAAACAAACATTCAGGTGTGAGAACCCTCGTGATAAATATTTTTTCACAGACTGGCTTACCAAGCTAAAAACCGGGTTCAGAAAATCATTGATGTTGGAATTGTTTTCCAGGAATTCCTGCACTTTCTGGTCTTTTCCTGAAAGATGTTTGTATTCTTCGTATCGTCCCGGATTGTGAATGGCGCGGCAATCGAATACAAAACCGCCCCCGTTACCCGAAGGGTCGTCCGGAATTCCCCGCTTGTATGAAAAACTGGTAATTTGCACCGTCAGTTTTCCTTCTTTTGATGCAATTTCGCGCAAAACTTTCGATTCAATCACCTTTTGCAATACGCTGAAAAGTTCAGGAACCTGAATGCCAATAGTGTGATTGCTAAGAATGTACCGTAAATTTTCGAGCGCAAACGGGATGCTTTTCAGGAAATGTTCCTTTTTCTCGTAAAAACCACGGAACCCATAAGCGCCCATAGCCTGCATGATGCGGATCAGTACATATCCTGAAAAATACGATTTAAATTCATACCGGTTTACCGGAATATGTTTTTCCAGTTGATCGAGATAAAAATCCAGTAATTTGGTTCGTATATGCTGCGGAATATCGGCTTTCGCGTCGTAAAGCAACGAAGCCAGATCGTATTGCAGGGCGCCTTTTCGTCCGCCTTGATAATCGATAAAATACACCTTTCCGTCCTTTAACATGATATTTCTCGACTGGAAATCGCGATACAGGAAATAGTTGGTATCTGTAGAAAGAAGATAATCTGAAAAATTCTGAAAATCGTCTTCCAGCGCCTGTTCATCAAAAGGTATCTGGGCCAGTTTCAGAAAATAATATTTAAAGTAATTCAGGTCCCACATCATCGACTGCTTGTCGAAAGCATTGCGCGGATAACAATTGGAATAATCGAGGTCACTTCCCGCCCTGATCTGGAATTCAGGTAAAACAACCAGAACTTTTTTGTACTGGTCGACAATATTTTCTGAAAAATCTTCCAGTTGCCGGTGTTGTTCCAGAAAATCGAACAGAGTTACATCACCCAAATCTTCAATGAGATAATACTTTTTGTCGTCGGAAACTGTATAAACTTCAGGAACAGGCAGGTTGTGCCTGACGAAGTGGTTTGTAAATTCGATGAACGCCCGGTTTTCCTTCAGGTCATTATTGAATGCGCCAATCACCTGGCGGTTTTTGCTTTTTAAACGACAATATTCCCGGTACGACCCGGAAGCCGGCAATTGTTCGAATGCAATAACTTCCTCATTATAATATTTTTCGAACAGGCTAATTAGCTGTTCCTTTGCTTTTAATTCCAAGTTGAATGTTTTTTTGTTTGAAACAAATATACCTGATCCCGGTTAACAATCGTTGACAGTCGGGCAAAAACAAGCATTTTTAGTTTGTACTTTGTATTTGCAGTTTTTCAATATTCTCAAGTCGGTTGATAATGCGTTTTCCCAATGCTGTTTTTCTTTCGATATGGTCGAGTATCTCCTTGACAAAGTCATTGTCTTCGAAATTTCCTCTTACTTTCTCAAAATCGAGCTTCTGGGTAGCTTTGTTTCCGTCCATTCCGAAGCCGGTCATTGCATCGAGCCTGAATTCTTTTTGGGCATCTTTGTAAAGCAGGTTATCGATTTCAACCACACTTTCCTGCCATTTCCCGATCAGGTCAATTAGGTCTTTTATATTTAGCTCTTCTACTGCTTTGCCTGTTATATCTTTCAATAAACCAGCGGCCCAAACCCATTCATAGTCGTAGTAATTTTGGTGCAGCAGCCGGAACTCATTTTCAATCTCTTCCAACGAAACAAATGTGCTGTTTTCAATGCTGTTCAAAATTCTTCGTACCTCTGTTTGCGGGGCAATTAGTCCGGCCAGATCGCTCCAGTTGCCAGAACCAATATCGTTCCGGGGCTTCAGGCATTCCATAATTTCCGAAAAACTTTCGACTCCGCATTTGTCAAGGCGCGAAATAATGGAATTCCCAATAAACTTATACATTGCTTTGGAATACAGATCGATACCCCGTTCGAGCGAATGCCTTTTTATCAGGGTACTGTGGTAGGCGTATGTATCGGTTGTTTCGCCGGAAACCTGTTTCAGGTTCTTCAGAATTTCAAGCCCGTTCAGCATTTTCTGAATGGTAAACGGACTCAGCAGATTGAAATTTATGCAATCTTGCTTCTTCGGGTCTTTTCTCCGGTCGCGGCGAGGCCATTTCATAACATCG
Source organism: Prolixibacteraceae bacterium (assembly GCA_003506435.1). Taxonomy (GTDB): domain Bacteria; phylum Bacteroidota; class Bacteroidia; order Bacteroidales; family Prolixibacteraceae; genus GWE2-42-39. The sequence goes on along the minus strand of DOAQ01000019.1, from coordinate 113,328 downwards.
CGGATGGTTCCCACGCTTTGCAGGTTTACTGCCGGGGCCAGCCAACTGTCGTCTTTGTTTTCTATCAAATAGGAAAATGGAAGATCGGAAGTGTCAATATTTTTATAGTGACGACCCATGACCAGGGTGTAAGCGCCAATTTTTGCGGGCCACAACAGGTATGAGTCGCTGGTTGTTTTCGATCCCCGTTCAACAACTCCGTGATGAATGGGGCCCAGTTTGTACATGTGGTTGCTTTGGTTCGAGCCGCTTCCTGCATTACAAAACGAAAACATCCCGGCAATCAGCAAGGTCGATTTGTGGTGGGTAACGGTATACGGGCCGGCAAAAACGGCACATGCTTCACCGTGAAAACCCTGACAATTGGCAAAGAACAGAGAGTTTTCGGCCGAATATTGTTTGCTGAGAATACATCCCTGCCCGATAAAACAATTGGCGATGATAGTTCCATCGCTGATTTCTGATCCGGATGAAAAAATGAAGTTTTGCGCAGTAATTCCTGTTCCCAAAATTACAGGAGCGTGCTGGTTGCCATTTACCGAACCGTTTTCAAGGCGATTAACTCCGTTGGCTTGCGTGTAGGGACCAAAACGTACGTTTCGGATTTGCCGGCAATTTTGCAGTTTTGAATGTCTGCCAATAATTCCGCGCGACGATTTTACCCCTTCCGAATATTCTATAATCATTTTTTCCAGCATTTCAATCGCGCAGCTTCGGTGCTTGTAAAACGCCATAATGTATGCCAGATGGGCCGATAGATAATCGTAAATCATGATTTTGCGGCCACCTGTTTCGTCCAGTACTTCCACCTGAAAGCCATTGCCGAAACAGCTTTCCCCTTCCATCGCACATAGTTCGAGGTTTTCAATAATCACATGATCCTCAATATCGTAGTTGGCAATATAATTGGTGACATGATTGATGTACACATGGTTGCCAATCGTGCAGTTATGGATTGACGAGTTGTAAATTCCACACGGTTTTTTAACGCCCCCGTAAAATTCAACAGTACCTTGGTTGTCGCCGATCGTAATTTCTCCTGAAAAATCGGTATGTTGTACATGATTTGCAGAGAAACCTTCACTTACCCTGATTTTCCCCCAATCAGAACAAGTACATCCGTTAGTTATCAGTTGGTTTATTTGATCGGGTTTGAGGTGTTGGTATTTCATATTCATCAAGTGCTTTTACTCGTTTTGTTTTTCAATCTGCAAAAGGTAATCGTAATGACTTCCTTTTATTAGTTGCCGAACCTCCAATTGACTGTCAGATACGATCTGCTGCATCAATTCCGTATCAACATACAACCAGCGAAACGGCTGGCCTTTCATTCCTTTGTATTCAAACTGATAGTGCAATTCTCCATAATATTTTTCCGCATTTATATTGAGGGATGCAGTTCCCTCATCGTCTTCATATAAATAAATTAAGTCCGACGAATCAATCAGTATCTGGCCTCCCGGACGGAGTAATTTTTTCAAATGTACAAATAAATCAAATAAACGGACTAATGTTCCGGCAATGCCGGTTCCGTTCATAAGCAACAAAATCGTGTCAAATGTATCATGGTTGTATTCAAAAATATCTCTATGTATTACTTTTTTTATTCCGCGCTGCTGCATGGTCGCGCAGCATTTTTCCGACCATTCCAGGGCGGTAACATCAAATCCGTTTTCCTGCAACCAAAGGGCATGGGAACCCGCACAGGCCCCGACATCAAGCACTTTTCCACGACATAGGTTCAACGCTTTTTTTTCCAGGGGAGGCATGTTTTTATAATTTCTGAAAAAATATGATGGTTTCATCGTATCGTCATCAAAGTCCTCAGAATGAATAATGATCGGGTGATCAATTTTCAATGTAAAGTAATCGTGGATTGCCTGCCCCAGCGGATCAATGGATGGTACGTTCATATTGAGAGGGGACTGTTTTTATACAGCCTGAAGCTGTGTTTCGAACTTAAAGCAGGTTTGTTGCTTTTGTGAGTAAATATAAAAGCCCTGGTCGCTTCCTGAACCAATAATGAATATTTTGGCATCAGGCATTTGCCTTGAAAAGCTTACAATGTCGTCGAATTTAATGTTTTCGCGTTGCAGCCATTTTGAGGTGTCAAATTCGCCCATCTTCATCCGGAGACCAGATTTTTCTGCATTCTCAAATAAATGCAGCGAACGCAAATATTCTATTTGTTTGAATTTAAACATACCTAAACTTTGTTTTACTAATTTACGGATAACTGGCTGCGAAAGATATATTCCGGAAGGTCAAATTATGAACACGTTGTTAGTATTTATAAACACTTCCGTTGAGTGGAGATATGCTAAAAAAGAGGGTGTCCAAAAAGTCTGCAAATCCACAACTCGCGTCACCCCTGTCCCGAGCGCTCGGGATCAGGGTCTGATTATTAGAAAGATGAGATCCAGAAACAAGTTCGGGATGACTCTATTCCAGACTTTTTGAACAGCCACTTTTTTATTTTTATCTAAAATTTAAATCCTAACGTCAGGATAAAGTTATCGTTCGCAATATCGTATTTTGCAAATTCAGAACCGCCATACAAGGTATTGTATTCTTCGTTCATACTGTGTTTGTAAGCCATGTCGATGAAAAAGTTTCCTTGTTTAATGCCCAAACCGGCTGATACTGCTGAATAATCAGCTTTGCTGTTTAGCTGATTGTCTTCAAATGCATACGAATTAAAAGCGCTTGGATAATTTTCATAACCGGCGCGCAGACTGAAATTATCGGTCAAACGATATTCTCCTCCGATATGTAGGTTTCCAACAGATTTATATGCTTCTGCAATATCATCATTTTCATCGGTGAACTGATAATTTTGGTTTCCGCCATCCCGTAGTTTAGCAGTAGCGTAATCTACCAACTCATAATCTACCGAAATCAATGCCTTTTTACCAATTATGTATGCAGCGCTAAACACAGCACGAAGAGGCGTTTCCAGATCATAATCATATTCACCGTACGGTGATTTTGCATCGAAACTTTCTGTTTTTCCGTCGAATGTCATATTCGAAAGCATGGTATTTTCGTAGGTGTCGTGCAACCGGTAAAAAGTCGGAGTATGAATGGCAATTCCTAAACGCAGGTCATTGGTTGGTTTGTAAATGGCTCCGAGCTTGAAGTTAAATCCGGTACCTGAGGTTCTCAGATCGGTTAAAAAGTTAAGGTCGTTAAAATAATCAATGTCGTTAGTTGCATCGAATTCGTACAGATCGGTACCTTCCTTAAAGTATAAATCATGAATGCCGATGGTTGCCCCCACATAAAATTTGTGATTGAAATTTGCTGCCAGAGAAAACAGATATTCATTAATATATCCCCGACGGTTGGTTGTTTTTCGTTGCGATTGTCCATATCCCTGATCTGTAAGGTCATTGAAAAACTCATCGTTTTCTTCATCGTAATCCATCAGGTAAGTGTCGTAAGCCAACGCTTCATAATATGGGTCAAATTCTTCAGGCGCCAGGTAATCATCATTTACCCGGTTTGTGAATCCGGTGAGAATTGAATTTTGGGCATTGGCTCCAGAGACGAGCATGTTCATCGAATAATTTTTCAACCGGTTGTAACCAACTCCAAAACTAAGACTTACCAGGCTGGATTCTGTGCCGGGTTTGATTGTTGCTACATATCCTATATTGTCCAGAGAAAAATTATATTTTGAATCGGAAACAGTATTATCCAAATACAAACCATCGACATTTGACTTGTTGATGTTAGGAGTAAAAACAAATTCTCCGGAACGGTACAGACCCAAACCTGCCGGATTAATGCTCAATGAGGTAAAATCTCCGCCAAGGGCTCCAAAAGCATTTCCCATGGCTACTGAACGTGCAGTTCCTGTGGTTCTGTAATCGGAATAGCGCAATGCGTCAACTAAGTTTTGAGCATAAATGCCGGTGCTGAATAAAATTGCAGTAAGTGTATATATTATCTTTTTCATGGCTGATTGATTTAATATTATTGTCTTTATAACTCGTTTATAAGTCCAATGGTTTAACGTCTGCCGGAACTGCTTCCTGAACGGGAACCGCCGCCGCCGCCGCCACTACTACTGCCTGATGATCCGCTGCTGGAACTGCCGGAACTGCCGGATGAGTAACTGCGCGAACTTCCTGAGTTATAGCTGCTGCTGCCTGATGATCTCGGCTGACTATAGCTGTTACTTGATCTGTTATATGACGAGTTTGAACTTCTGCTTGGTGATGAACTCGATCCTCTGTTGTATGAAGAACCTGACTGATACGTACTTTTTACGCTCCCTGAGCTGTTGCTTTGCGGTTTCGAATAGTTCGAACTGCTGCGGCTGTTAACCGTCGGGGCCTGATCGCTATTGGAGTTAGAACGGTTGTAGCTGTTGCTGTTATAAGTAGAACGGGTTACTGTGCGGGGTTTGTTATAACTGGGCACGTAGGTGCGTTGCTGTGTTGTTGTTCCCGATCGATATGTTCTGCTTGTTGTACTTGGTTCATTATTTCTGATCACCGTAGAATTGCTGCGGTTTCCGGAAATACTTTCTAAAGCTTGCGAACCGGTTCTTTCCGAAGTCCTGCCTGTTGAAATGTTTCTTTGATTTGAGTTTGCATCAACAGCCCTTCTCTTTTCAGTAAGGGTTGCACTTTTGGTTTCCTGCGGATTCCCGTTAACGGAACGGTCTCTGCGCGAGGTGAGTCCTTCACGGGCTGATGAGTATTCACGTCCTTCTGTGCTTCCGCTTTTTAGGCCGGTATCACGTGATCTCGAAATGGTTGATGAATAGCTTCCCGATCTGCCATCGGCAACGGTTGAATACGATCCTCTTCTCTGTCCATAGTGATAATCATCGCTGTTGTAATATCCACCACCATGATATCCGCCACCATAATATCCACCCCAGTAATTACCGGAGTAGTAAGGACTATAATATCCACCATAATAGGGCCATCCCCAGCTTCCGTAATAGTATGGAGAATACCATGAATTCCAGTACATGCCTGAGTAAAATGGGCTGTAACCCCATCCTCCGTAACCCCACGAAGAATATGGCGAATACCAATCATCCCAATACCCGTAATTCCATCCAAATGAACCATAAAAGTACGGACGGTGGAAACGATTGATCCGGTAGGAATACCCCAGATCATCCATTTCATAATAATTGTTGATGATGTACTGATAATCTTCTTCATCGCCAACCACTGTTGTGTCGGAAGCTACCAGGTCAAATTCGTCCAGTGCATCCATGTCGGCCCGCAAATAGTCGCCTTGTTCGTTGTCCTGAAAAATATAGTTATTCAAGCCTTTTGAACCATCCTGATAGGTTTCAGATTGACTGATGATTAATTGCTGATTATCAATTGTTGCTGCATTGTCAGTCTGAGGCTGGCCTTGCGTTCTGTTTTCTGAATAGCCCGAAACAGGTGGGAGTGTTATATCACCAGGAGTAAAATAAATATCGTCTTCGTAGGTGCGAGTTACGTAAGTCCCGGTGCTGCAGGCCCCGAGTATCAGCAGCGAAGCCAGCATGAGTGTTACTTTCGTTTTCATAATTCTTCCTCCTATAATTTTTAAAATATTTGCTTTCTTTGTAGCTTCAAAACTAAGAAGAAAAAGACAAATACCATACCAAAAAGTTAGAGATGGCAAAAGAATTGATTTCGCGGAGTGAAAATTATTCGCAATGGTACAACGACCTTGTTGTAAAAGCTGATTTGGCAGAGAATTCAGCCGTTCGGGGTTGCATGGTCATAAAACCTTATGGTTATGCAATTTGGGAAAAAATGCAGGCTGAACTTGATCGGATGTTTAAAGAAACAGGACATGTAAATGCATATTTCCCTCTGTTTATTCCGAAATCGTTTTTTAGTAAAGAAGCAGCCCATGTAGAAGGTTTTGCCAAAGAATGTGCTGTTGTTACGCATTACCGCTTGAAAAATAATCCGGATGGAAGTGGTGTGATGGTTGACCCCGATGCCAAACTGGAAGAAGAACTGATTGTCAGGCCAACTTCAGAAACCATCATTTGGAGTACCTATAAAAACTGGATACAATCATACCGCGATCTGCCTATTTTGTGTAATCAGTGGGCCAATGTGGTTCGTTGGGAAATGCGCACCCGCTTATTTTTACGCACTGCCGAATTTCTGTGGCAGGAGGGCCATACTGCACATGCTACGCAACAGGAAGCAATGGATGAGGCTATGAAGATGATCAACGTGTACGCAACGTTTGCTGAGAATTTCATGGCTGTGCCGGTGATAAAAGGCGCTAAATCGGAAAACGAACGTTTTGCGGGCGCTCTGGAAACTTATACTATTGAAGCGCTGATGCAGGATGGAAAAGCATTGCAGTCGGGTACATCGCACTTTTTAGGACAGAATTTTGCCCGTGCATTCGATGTTACTTTCACGAATAAAGATGGTAAGGAAGAATTAGTTTGGGCTACTTCGTGGGGCGTTTCAACCCGTTTGATGGGTGCGCTCGTTATGGCTCATTCCGACGATAACGGTCTGGTTCTTCCTCCAAAACTGGCTCCTTTCCAGGTGGTGATTGTTCCAATTTATAAGAATGAAGAACAATTGGATGCCATTTCAGAAAAGGTAAATGAGATAATTGCCAAATTGAAAGCCCGCGGGATTTCAGTAAAATACGATTATAACGACAACAAAAAACCGGGATGGAAATTTGCTGAATACGAATTGAAAGGTGTTCCGGTGCGTCTGGCAATGGGACCCCGTGATTTGGAAAATGGGACAATTGAAGTGGCCCGCCGCGATACGCTGACCAAGGAAGTGGCTTCGGTTGATAATATTGACGAATACGTCGAAAAATTACTGAATGATATTCAGTCGAATATTTACAAAAAAGCGTTCGATTTCAGGAATGAAAAGACAACCAAAGCTGACAGCTACGACGAGTTCAAAGAAATATTGAACAACAAAGGTGGCTTTGTTTTGGCTCACTGGGACGGAACCACAGAAACTGAACAGAAAATTAAAGAAGAAACCAAGGCAACCATCCGCTGTATTCCTTTCGGACAGGAGGAAGAAGAAGGAACCTGCATTTATTCGGGGAAACCGTCGAAAGGCAGGGTGCTGTTTGCTGTTGCGTATTAAAATACCGGAGATGATAATACATTGAAAGCAGTCAGATTTTGACTGCTTTTCTTATTTTTATAAAAATTTAATTGAACCAAAATGACGAAATCATCGAAAGAGCAAAATAAGTTTGAAAACCTGATCGCAAAATCGACGGTAAAGCAACTGGCATATAAAAATGTTTTCGAAGCTTTTAACCTTCTGAAGGCCGTTTTGAAAGAGCTGGTTGAAGAATATCACGATGCACTGAAAGGAAAAGTTGACGACGACGTATTGCCTGTTTTTATGGAAAAAGGCGTATTTGAGGCCGAATTTAAAATCGGGGGCGATTTGTTGATTTTCAGCATGCACTCGAATATTTTTGTGTTCGACCGCGAACATCCAATCTGGAAAACTGAATATGTGAAGGCAAACGGGGCCAACTCGTATTGTGGGGTGATCAATATTTATAATTTTTTGTCCGATTCGTTTAAATACAACCGGTTGGACGATCTGGGCTATCTGATCGCCCGGATTTTTATAAACTGGGAAAACCATTTTTTTGTGCAGGGCAAACGCCAGTCTGACGAGGTGGTCAAAGACTTTGTGAAGGATACCGTTCACAAGGAAATTCTTCGTAAAATCATTGAAACATCGATTCAGTATGCCATCGATTTCGATTTGTTGGTGCCTCCGTACGACAATGTGAAAATTGCTTCGGTGGAGCAGATGATGGTGGAAATCAGCCATTCGAAAATTCAAACCGGTAAACGTCTGGGGTTCAAATTTAATTCAGATGATGTTTAGGGAATGATGAATGATGAATGATGAATGATGAATGATGAATGATGAATGATGAATGATGAATGAATGGAAAAAACATGGAAAAAATAATTGAGCGATTTATTCGATATACAAAAATCCATACAACAAGCGACCCAAAAAGTGAGTCGTTCCCGAGCACCGAAAGACAGCTTTATTTTGCACGGCAATTGGAACAAGAGTTGCGCTGGATCGGTCTGTCGGATGTGAAAACGGATGAGTACGGATATGTAACAGCGACCCTTTCGGCTAATACGGACAAAAAATGTCCGGTGGTCGGTTTTATTGCCCATATTGATACCAGTCCCGATTTTTCGGGAGAAAATGTCAGCCCGCGGTTGATTGAAAATTATCAGGGCAGAAATATTCAGTTGAGCAATGACGGGCAGGTAGAATTGAGGCCGGAAATGTTTCCGGAGCTTCTGAAATACATTGGTCAGGATTTGCTGGTTACCGATGGGAAAACATTGCTGGGCGCTGATGATAAGGCAGGGATTGCCGAGATTGTTTCATCCATGGAATATTTACATACTCATCCGGAAGTAAAACACGGGAAGATACGAATTTGCTTCACTCCGGACGAAGAAATCGGAAAGGGGGCTGATCATTTTGATGTAAAAGCTTTTGGAGCAGACTTCGCTTACACGCTTGACGGCGGGGAAATTGGCGAGCTTGAATACGAAAATTTTAATGCTGCCGGAGCCATCGTAACTATTCGGGGACGGAGTGTCCATCCTGGATATGCGAAGGATAAAATGATCAATGCCGTATTGGTTGCCAATCAGATTGTCAATTTTTTGCCTTCAGAGCAACGGCCGGAGCATACCGAAAAGTACGAAGGTTTTTACCATATTACTTCGATGGAAGGGAATGTAAGTGAGGCGAGAATTGAGATGATCATACGAGATCATGACCTCAAAAAGTTTGAAGCCCGGAAAAACTTTTTGAAAGAATGTTGTTCGCTGATCAATTTGGAATACGGTGAAGATGTGGTTCAGCTTCAGTTGGAAGATCAATATTATAATATGAAGCAAAAAATTGAACCGGTAAAATATGTGGTAGATATTGCAGAACAGGCCATGCGGGAAGTTGGAGTGGAGCCGAAAATAAAAGCAATTCGCGGAGGGACCGATGGTGCACGCCTGTCGTACATGGGATTGCCCTGCCCGAATATTTTTGCAGGTGGTCATAATTTTCACGGGCCGTATGAATACCTGCCGGTTCAGTCGATGAAAAAAGCCACCGAAGTGATTATCCGTATTTGTGAGTTGGTAGCGGAAAGTCGTTGAGTGATAAACTGCGGAAATGATGAATTTTGTATGCTGAATTTTAAATGTATTGTTCCAGATTCCTGGCTTCGTATTTCAAAATGCTTTAACCATTAGCAATTCAGCCATTCATACATTTAGTAATTCAAAATTTAGAATTCCCAATATCAATCCTCCAGCTTCCGGTAGGCTTCTTCAATCATACTGTACGTTTCATTGCTTACTGGCCATAACGGAAGGCGTACTACATTTTTTGCTTTACCCATGATTTCCATCAATGCTTTTACACCGCCCGGATTACCTTCGCGGAAAAGCAGCTTGAACAAATCGAGCAATTGATAATGAATTTGCTGTGCTTCTGCAATGCGATGCTCGTTGGCAAGATGTGCCAGTTGGCTAAGTTTTCCGGGCAGGGCATTGGCAATTACCGAGATAACTCCGGTACCTCCAACAGCAATTACAGGCAGGGTAAGCACGTCATCGCCGGAAATTACTTTGAACCATTCAGGGGCATTGTGGCTCATATAGGCACAATGCGTCAAATCACCCGAAGCATCTTTAATACCAACTACTTTATTTGAGGAATTGGCGACACGAAGAGTGGTTGTGTGTTCTATGTGAATTCCTGTTCGTGGCGGGACATTGTATAGAATTATTGGCAGAGGAGAAGCTTTTATAATTTCCTGGTAAAACCGGAACAGGCCTTCCTGTGTCGGTTTATTGTAATATGGCGTCACCGATAAAATTCCGTCAACACCAGTAAAATCAAAACCTTGCATGGTTTTTATAATCTTCACCGGATCGTTGCCACCCATCCCAACTACAACGGGCAAACGTCCGTTATTTTTACTGACAACACATTTTACCACATCCTTTTGTTCGTCCGTTGAAAGGGTAGGAGTTTCGGCTGTGGTCCCCAGAGCCACAAGATAATCCATTCCACTGCGAATCTGGTCTTCAATAATATTTTCAAGGGTGCCGAAATCGATGCTTTTGTCCTCATTAAACGGGGTTACAAGGGCAACGCCTGCACCTTTAAACGGATGTGTTGTCATGCTTCTTTCTTATTAATCTGGTTCAAATAGTTTATTATTTGTTCTGCCAAATAAGTGGGTTCGGGTTTATTTTGAATATCGATGTTCAGGTCGTACGGATTGTAGTCATCAGCACCAAAGCCTACTTTGAACGCAGCTCCCGATAAACTGGCAACCGCCTGAAGCGGAAATTTCTTTTTCACTGTCAGGTCAATCAGCAGGTCCGTTTTTTGCTGAAGAAGACCGATTGCCGGTCCTTCTTTCGGAAAGCCCAGCCAGCTTAACTGCGCTTTGCTGAAACTTTTCCCGTCTTCAGTGTTTGCCTTTTTTTCAGAATTGAAATACAAACTTGTAACACTCATGTTTTTCCTTGTCTGCAAATAGCGCTGAAGAATCCCGAATGCATCGCTTTCATCAAAACTCCAAAGAACCGCAACCGTTTTGGCGGTATCGAAATTATGAACTTCTGTTTTCCGGGTCAGCTTGCCTGCCTTGCGGTTTAGCGCCCAATGAGCCAATTTTAATCGTAGTTTCATAATTTGTGGCAAAAATAAAAATTTGTTTTTTCTGAAGGTCGATAAAACCCAAAAAGTTTCAGAATATAAGTAAAAGCTTCAAAATTTATTAAAATTATAAGCAAATGAGAGTTTGTTATTCCAACATTTTCAAAAATTCCTCTTCTGAAATAATTGGAATTTCCAGTTTCTGAGCTTTCTCCAACTTGCTTGGGCCAATGTTATTTCCGGCAAGCAGATAGCTGGTATTTTTCGAAATAGAACTTACATTTTTACCTCCGTTTTGTTCGATCATCTTTTTTAACTCGTCGCGCGAATACTGTTCGAATGTACCTGAAATAATGATCAATAAACCATTTAGCTTTTCAGAACGGTTCTGAAGGCTGGTTTCGTTAAGTTCAAATTGAAGCCCGTGAGCTTTTAGCCGTTCGATCAATTGCAGGTTTTCTTCATTTCTGAAATAATTATATACGCTTTCAGCAATTCGTCCGCCAATTTCATCAATGTTAGTCAGTTCTTCAACACTTGCCGACTGAATAGTTTCAATATTGATGAGCTTGTTGGCCAGTATTTTTGCTACTGTCTCACCTACAAAACGAATTCCCAGAGCAAAAAGTACCCGCTCGAACGGAACATTTTTCGATTCTTCGAGGCTTTTCAGGATGCGCTCGGCTGATTTATCGCCCAATCGTTCCAACTGGCTGATCTCCTCTTTCTTCAGTTCATAAATATCGGCTATATTGCGGATCATTCCCTGGTTGTAAAACAGATCAATGGTTTCCTCGCCAAGCCCGTCAATATTCATCGCCTTACGGCTGATGAAATGCTCCATTTTCCCTTTTATCTGCGGCGGACAACCTGCATCGTTCGGACAATAAAAAGCTGCTTCGCCTTCGTTTCGTACCAGCGGAGTGTCGCATTCGGGGCAATTTTTAATGAACAGAACAGCCTGTGCCATCGGGTGGCGGCTACTGGTATCGACACCTACAATTTTCGGAATTATTTCGCCGCCTTTTTCAACAAATACAGTGTCGCTGATATGCAAACCGAGGTTTTTAATGATGTCGGCATTGTGCAGCGAAGCCCGTTTTACGGTGGTTCCGGCCAGTAAAACCGGTTCGAGATTGGCAACAGGTGTAACTGCGCCGGTACGCCCAACCTGGTAACTTACCGATTGCAAAATAGTGGAAACCTGTTCGGCCTTAAATTTAAAGGCAATGGCCCAGCGGGGCGATTTGGCTGTAAAACCAAGGTATTGCTGCAAACGGAGCGAATTCACTTTAATAACAACGCCGTCGGTTGCAACCGGCAAGCCGTGCCGTTTTTCGTCCCACTCGCGGCAAAAAGCAATTACTTCATCAATAGTAGCGCATTTGCGGCTGTGTTCCGAGATTTTGCAGCCCCAGCGGGCAGCCGCCTGCAGGTTTTCGAAATGCCCGTCGGACGGCAAGCTTTCTCCCAACAGGTAATACAAATACGAATCGAGTTTGCGTTTGGCAACTTCCGATGAATTTTGAAGTTTCAGTGTGCCGGAAGCCGCATTCCGGGGATTGGCAAACAGCGCTTCGCCTTCTTTTTCGCGCTCGGCATTCAACCGATCGAAAACGGCAAACGGCAAAAGTATTTCGCCGCGTATTTCAATTTCTTCCGGAATATTTTCTCCTTTTAGTTTCAGCGGAATGCTGCGGATGGTGCGTACATTGACGGTTACATCATCGCCGCGGACCCCATCGCCGCGGGTGATAGCCTGCTGCAATTCACCGTTTTTATACTGGAGGCTAATGGAAGTCCCGTCGAACTTCAGCTCGCAAACATATTCAAACGACTGGTCGGTGAGTTTGCGGATACGCTGGTCGAAATCGCGCAGTTCTCCTTCCGAATAGGCATTGGAAAGCGACAGCATGGGGTATCGGTGTTCTACCTGCTGAAATTCTTTGTTCAGGTCGCTGCCCACGCGTTGAGTGGGGGAGTTGGCATCGAAAAATTCCGGGTTTTCGGCTTCCAGTTTTTCCAACTCTTTCATCTTCATGTCGAACTCGTAATCTTCAATTTCCGGCTGTGAAAGTACGTAATACCGGTAATTGTGATGCTCCAGTTCTTCCCGGAGGGTTTGTATTTTTTGTTTGATTGCTGCTTTTTCCATTTTTCTGAAATTTCCCTTAAAAATAGGAAAATCCCGTATTTAATACGCTGAACGGGCAAAATTGTGCACTTGAAAAAATGGTTGTTACCTGCTACGGTTGGCAGTATAAGGTTATTGATGAACAGACCAACTTTCCCTCGTTTGAGTGCAACGGTAACGAGGGCGTTCTGTTCCTGTCGCCTGTGATGACTTAATTCACACCACATATATGCAATGTTGTATCGCCGATGAAATAGTTTGATATTATTTATTGAAAGAAAAGTCCGGCCTCTGCCGGACTTTTTTTTGTAAACCTAAACCAATTAAACCTGTTTTGCAGGTATAATAGAATGCCGCAAAATTATAATAATTTCAACTTATCCGAAAAGATTTAAAAAAATATACTGAAATGCCGTTTAGGCTGAAGAATTTGGGGGAAGAAGATCGAAGCTGTTTCATTTATAACCGTCAATTACATAAGCTGGACGGGATTTTTAAAAAATGTTCTTTTGTCCGGTTACATTTCGTAAATTGGTCTGAAGTTTCGCAGGCTATTCTTATCGACCAGGATGAAATAATGATTATATCATATACTTGCTAAAACGACTATTTGAATTAAAAAATGGAAATAGAGATTATCGGAATAAAAGGGAAAAAGATCGCTGTGCTGCAATCCGATGAAGTTTTGATTCGGGAAACCCAGGATGCGTTGGATATAATGGCCGATTCCGGATTTCATGGTGCTTACAAAATAATAATAGACGAAAAACATTTAATTCCTGATTTCTTTGATCTAAAGTCCGGACTAGCAGGCGATATATTGCAAAAATTCTCAACCTATAATGTTCAACTTGCCATTGTTGGGGACTTTTCGAAATACACCAGTAAAAGCTTGAGAGATTTTATATTTGAGAGTAATAAATACGGACGAATAAATTTTGTAAGCTCTCTGGAAGAAGCAAAAGAAAGATTGGCAAAGTGACACATACACGCACAACAATGTATTTAAATTGCTGGCTGCGGGTTTGCGAATGTCGGTCTTTGTTTGCATCAAAGAGAAAACTAAAATAGTAGATATGTTGAACTAAAATAGATATGATATGAATTCAAATCTGGCAGTACTGATTGACGGCGACAACATACCATCAGCGTATGTGAAAGAGATGATGGAAGAAATAGCCAAATACGGAAATCCAACGATCAAAAGGATTTATGGCGACTGGACAAAACCTAATTTGTCGAAATGGAAAAACCTGCTGCTGGAGAATGCAATTACCCCCATTCAGCAATATGGCTATACAACCGGAAAAAATGCCACCGATTCGGCAATGATAATTGATGCGATGGATATTCTGTATTCTGAAAAAGTGAATGGATTCTGTATCGTTTCGAGCGACAGTGATTTTACCCGCCTGGCAACCCGGTTAAGAGAGGCCGGGATGCAGGTAATCGGAATTGGCGAGAAAAAGACTCCAAGTCCCTTTATTGTTGCATGTGACAAATTCGTATATATTGAAATTCTGAAAAATCAATCGAAAGAAAGAGAATCGGGAAATGAAAAAGATTTGACGAAGGATAATACAGATACAGTCGATAAAATCACTTCCAGTGAAATCAAATTGATTGCGACAACCATTGCTGACCTGTCTGATGACGATGGATGGGCATCAATGGGAGATGTCGGGAGTTTGCTGCAAAAGAAACAACCGAATTTTGACCCCCGGAACTACGGTTTTCAGAAGCTGACCCTATTAATTAAATCGATAGGCAAATTTGAGATAGAGATGCGGGAGAGTCCGAAGAGCCGGTCTAAAATGTTGTATGTGAAAAATAAGGAAAATCCAATAAAACAAATCTTATCAGTCGGTCGACGGATCAATAAACCAAATTCCAAAAGATAAGCAAGTTGCGGCAGCGAAGAACCATCAGGCTTCCCCTCGCTGCCTCGCTGGTGCAGATTTGCAATCTGCACCTTTTAATAAGGGATTTGTAATCCCAATATCTATCGCAACATGATGAAAATTCCCTAATTTTATATCTATGGGAATCCGTCGAATTTTCGGGGTTTTGTTTTTAAAATTGTCCTTTTGTTCAGTTGCTTTTCGTAAATTGGGCTAAGTTTTTTATAGGTTGTTTTTATCGTCCTAAAAATGGAGTGATAAGGACTTCTTCCTGATAATAATGAGAAAATAGAGATAATGATGTTATAGAAAGCAAAGTTATACTATGAATCTTGATACAGTTATAAATTTATTTGATAGAATCAAAAAATCGTGGGAGAAAAGAATCGGATTTTAATTTTTTCAAAAAAAGTCTGAAATTTATAGAAAGATTAAGGAATATGAATTATAAAGAATTAGGTAGAAGTTTAATTTCTACCATGAAAAATAGAATTACAAACCCATTTTTTGGCGCTTTATTTTTCTCATGGATTATTTTTCATTGGAAAGTGATAATTTATTTATTTTCTTCAATCGAGCCGGATATAAAAATTTCAAGGATAGAATCTTTAAAGCTATCTTATAGCGAACTTATAGTCTACCCTGTTTTATCTGCTTTCATTATTGTATTCGTATATCCATTGCTTGGTAACTTGTCCCATTGGGTATATGAAATCTATAAAACATGGAGAATAAAAATTGATTTTAACATAAACAAGACAGCATATTTGCCCATTAGAGAAGCAATTGAGTTGAAAAGTAGGATAAAAGAGATTGAGGTTGAATTTAACCAATTTTATAATGAAAAGAGAGATGAGATAGAAGAAATTAGAAGAGATAATTACAATAAAGAAAAAGAAGTTAAAATGGTAATTGCCAATCTAGAAAAGGCTAATAACCAAATTAGTGAATTAGAGAAAACAATACAATCAAAAAAACATAGAATTTCTGAGTTAGCTGATGATCTTATTAAATTACAAAGATTGTATGATGCAAATAAGGCAGTGATAAGAAAAAAAGATGAAAGATATTATATGTTCTTGAATAATTTATCAGCATTGCTTTTAAAATTGAAAGATATAGATTCAGTGGATTTTATAGGCATAAATGAGTTGCTAAAAATAGAATTTGAAGAAAATATAGGAATTTTAAGTCAAGTTGAAAATCAATTAACAAATGAAGAAAGGGATTTTCTTCAAAATTTTAATCGTGAAAATGCTTTTACTGTACTTAAAGCAGATTTAAAATATGATAGTAAGATAAGTAAATCCCTTATAGACAAAAAACTTCTAACTTCAGTTAATAAAGTTTTTATTTTAACACAAATTGGGGTATTTTATTTGTTATTTAAAGACATTGCTGTCCACTTAAAATAAATTGAGGGACAGTTGGTTACAGATTAGTCCCGGCTGGTGCAGATTTGCAATCTGCACCTCTTAGTAAGGGATTTGTAATCCCAATATCTATCGCAACATGATGAAAATTCCCTAATTTTATATCTATGGGAATCCGTCGAAATTTAGGGGTTGTTTCGGAACGGCAAGCAAGTGAGGGCTTCACTCAAAGTGAAACCCTCACTTAAAGTGAATTCACACCCCGGTGCGGGTTGGATTCCTCCTATTTTTTCCACTCCAGCAAATTGTCAATCCGGTAAATAATCTTTTCGTTATCCAGCATCCAGCGTATGGTTTTTATTACGTCATCTTTTTTGCCTTCGGTTTTTTTCAGCAGGTCGTCGTATGAGCAAGGTGTTTCCAGTATTTTCTTCACCTGCGTGCTGATCATGTCGAACTCGTATTTGCTGAGGTTTAGCTCGTTTCGTTCGAGGCAGGTGTCGCATTTTCCGCAGCGGGTGGTATCCGTTTCGCCAAAATAGTGCAACAGCAACTGGCTGCGGCATTTGTGTTTCGATTCGGCATAATGGATCACCGACTGCACCCGGTTGATGTAGTCTTTTTTGCGGTCGTCGTAATTTTCCTTTGATATTCTCAGCCGGTCGATTTCAACCCGTTCCACATTCATGATAATGAAAGGCGTCTTTTTGCGCGGAACATAATTGACAATTTTATGCGTGTCGAGCGTGTTCAGGAATTTGTACACTGCATCCATCGAAATATTGGCGCGCCGGGCCAGCAGGTCTTCGTCAATGGCAACAAAGTTCGAGAAAAGCCCGGTGTACGAGCGAAGCAGTAGTTTGATGAACCCGTCGAACGATGAGTTGGCCACCTGGAAACGGTACAGATCGTCGCGGTCGACACAAAAATACACGCGCGACGGGTTGTCCAGCTCTTCCGTCAGTTCGAGATACCCTTCGCGTTGCAGAATTTTCAGGCTGCTCAGAATGGTCGTGATATCTATTTTATAACTGCGCGAAAAATCGGCAATGCTGAAGTCGTAAACCTGGTCTTTGCCAAAGCCAACGGCTATTTGCAGATGGTTGCACAGCGCATTATACACTTTCCGGATCACCTCCGGCTCGGGAAACGTCTTGACCACATTTTTCTGCAATTTCAGCTTGTCTGAATTATTGAACAGCAGCACCCCGTAGGCTTTGTTGCCGTCGCGTCCGGCGCGCCCTGCTTCCTGAAAATAAGCTTCCAGCGAATCCGGCGCATCGAAGTTAATCACGAAACGTACGTCCGGCTTGTCGATGCCCATCCCGAAGGCGTTGGTGGCCACAATCACCCGGGTGCGGCCTGTTTTCCAGTCTTCCTGTTTAGCGGCCCGGCTTTTGCCCGAAAGTCCGGCGTGATAATAATCGGCCGAGATCTTGTTTTTCTGAAGCAATTCGGCCAGTTCGCGGGTCAGTTTGCGGCTGTGCACATACACAATGCCCGTGCCTTTTGCTTTTTGCACCGACTGGATCATATAGTTTAGCTTGTCCTCCACATTGCGGACCATGTAAATCAGGTTTTCGCGGAAGTAGCTTTTTCGTAGTACATTTTTTTCGCGGAAAGTTAGTTTATCCTGAATGTCTTCCACTACTTTGGGTGTGGCGGTGGCTGTAAGCGCCAGCACCGGAACATCGGGCAGCAGTTCGCGCAGCAACTGGATTTTTAGGTACGACGGGCGAAAATCGTAACCCCACTGCGAAATGCAATGCGCTTCGTCAACCGTTACCAGATTTATTTTCATGTCGCCGACTCGCTCACGGAAGCGGGGAGTGGCTAGTCGCTCGGGCGACAGGTACAGGAATTTGTAGTTGCCCCAAACGGCATTGTCCATGGCAATTTTTATCTCCTGCTGCGTCATCCCCGAATGAATAGCCAGCGCCTTGATCCCTTTCTGGTTCAGGTTTTCCACCTGGTCTTTCATCAGCGAAATAAGTGGCGTGATGACCAGGCAAATACCTTCGCGCGCCAGCGAATAAACCTGGAAAGTGATCGACTTACCGCCGCCGGTGGGCATCAGGCCAAGCGTATCTTTTCCGTCGGCAACCGACCGGATAATTTCTTCCTGCAATGGCCTAAAGTTGGAGTAGCCCCAGTATTTGGTCAATATTTGTCGGAATTCGCTCACTGGAAATAAGCAAGAGGTTTATTCATGAGTCAATATCATATTGCTTTCTGATAGTATCAAAGATACATTTTTTTGTTTTGGGATGGATTGAGCTTTGATTTTCGACCTTGATCTGGTATTCAGCATACTCTTCAGCTTAACAAATTTTAGGGAAATTTAATTTTTATAGGGAAGCTGGTTGCTGAAAAAGCCGGACATTTATACCGTAAATTTTTCGTAGTTTTGTTCACAACTATAAATTCAAAAAATCAGGGAAATGTCGTTTTTAACCGATAAAGTAGTTTCTGAAGGTTTAACGTTCGATGATGTCCTTTTAATTCCTTCGTATTCCGAAGTGCTTCCCCGTGAAGTGGACCTGAGCTCATATTTCACCCGCAATATAAAATTGAATACACCGATGGTAACGGCTGCCATGGACACAGTTACCGATGCCCGCATGGCGATGGCCATTGCACGGGAAGGAGGGATCGGAGTGATCCACAAAAATATGAGTATTGAAGAACAGGCCAAACAGGTAACTACGGTTAAACGGGCTGAAAACGGAATGATTTTCGATCCCATCACCATTACGGCCGACAAGCTGGTGAAAGACGCCCTCGACATCATGAAAAACTACAAAATCGGCGGTATTCCGGTGGTGGATGAAAAAATGCAGTTGGTGGGCATTGTTACCAACCGTGATCTTCGTTTCGAAACCAATTTTATGAAACCCATTTCGTCTGTTATGACCAAAGAAAATCTGGTGACAACTACTGAGTCTACCGATTTGGAAAGGGCTTCTGAAATTCTTCAGAATTATAAAATAGAGAAACTGCCCGTAGTGGACAAAAATAACCGGCTGATAGGGCTGGTTACTTACAAAGATATTACCAAAGCCAAAGATAAGCCGCTGGCCTGCAAAGATGAGCTGGGCCGTTTGCGGGTTGCCGCCGGAGTGGGGGTGACACACGATACCATCGACCGCATTGACGCGCTGGTACAGGCACAGGTGGATGCGATTGTTATTGATACCGCGCACGGACATTCAAAACTGGTACTCGAAATGCTGAAACGGGCCAAGGCAAAATATCCGGAGATTGATTTTGTAGCCGGAAATATTGCCACGGCTGAAGCGGCATCGGATTTGGTTTTGGCGGGAGCCGATGCGGTGAAGGTCGGTATTGGTCCGGGTTCGATTTGTACTACCCGGGTGGTGGCCGGTGTCGGTTATCCGCAGCTTTCGGCCATTTATAATGTGGCCAAAGCGATTAAAGACAGCGGTGTGCCGGTGATTGCCGATGGTGGTATCCGCTATTCGGGCGACATTGTGAAAGCCATCGCTGCCGGGGCGCATTCGATTATGGCGGGTTCACTGTTTGCCGGGGTCGAAGAATCACCGGGCGAAACCATCATTTTCCAGGGACGAAAATTTAAAACCTACCGGGGGATGGGTTCTGTTGAGGCCATGAACGACGGCTCGAAAGACCGCTATTTCCAGGATGTGGAAGACGACATAAAAAAACTGGTGCCGGAAGGGATTGTTGCACGTGTTCCCTACAAAGGTACGCTGGAAGAAGTGCTTTTTCAGTTGATTGGCGGCCTGCGAGCCGGAATGGGTTACTGCGGAGCTGTCAATATCAAGGCATTGCAGCATGCCAAATTCACTAAAATAACCAATTCGGGTATTGCTGAAAGCCATCCGCACGATGTGATTATCACCAGCGAGGCGCCCAATTACAGTTCGAAATAGCGGATGAAGCCACGAAACAATCATTTACAAATTATTCGGAGAACAGCCATGATTTACAGGTATATTGTTTTTATCCTGCTGATAAGTTCAGTCGGCAGTTTTGCTCAAGATAAAAAACACAGCATTTTGCAAATCGACAATCATTTCTTCAGCAAGGAAGAATTTCAGACTATTTATAACAAGAACAATACCGGGCTGGCAGAAGATGCAGATGTGAAAACGCCATCTGAATACATGGAGCTTTTTGTCAATTTTAAGCTGAAGGTACTGGAAGCGCAGGCGTTGGGACTGGATACTGTTTCGTCGTTTATCAGCGAATTGAGAGGCTACCGCGATGAACTGGCTCATCCGTATCTGACCAACATCAAATACGATGAAGAAATGTTACAAACGGCCTACTACCGGACGAAATATGAACGAAAGGCCAGCCATATCCTGATTAGTGTCGCTCCGGGCGCTGATACATTAAAGGCTTATCAGCGCATCATGGAAATCAGGAATAAAATTGAAAATGGAGCCGATTTCGGAGAAATGGCCTTTCAATATTCTGAGGATCAGTCGGCCAAACAGAACCGTGGCGGACTGGGTTATTTCAGCGCTTTCATGATGGTTTTCCCATTTGAAGATGCAGCCTACAAAACTCCGGTTGGCAAAATTTCGATGCCGGTGCGTACACAGTTTGGCTATCATCTGGTAAAAGTGGAAGACGAGCGCGCATCGAAAGGGCAGATCAGCGTTGCCCATATTATGAAACGTTTTCCGCAATCCAATATGCCCGACGACGGACACGGTCATGCGCCCCAACAACGGTCGCGCGAAAGCATCCGCATCGAAATTGACAGTTTATACCGGTTGTTGCAGGATGGCGCCAACTTCGAAGAGCTGGCCCAAAAATATTCTGACGATCAGTACAGCGCCCGTACAGGCGGTAAATTGCAGCCTTTTTCAGAAGGACGAATGGTTCCTTCGTTTGCCAATGCAGCCTTTGCACTTGAAAACGATGGCGATATTTCGCCGGTAACGGAAACTCCGTATGGCTGGCACATCATTAAGCGTCTGAAACGTATTTCTGCGCCTGAATTTGATGAAATCAGGCCCCAGTTAGCAGAAAATATTAAAAAGAACCCGCTCATCAGCAAGCACAGCCGCGATCTGTTTATTTCAGGATTGAAGAAGGAATACAACTTCAACATGGACGAAACAAATACAAAACGGTTGTCGGAGCAATTCTCTGTTGAGCCGGATTCGCGGAAGATAATTCCAGGAGAAGGGCTCGATACAACGCTGACACTTTTCAGCTTTTACACAAAAAAATACACGATCGGCGATTTTATTTCGTTTCAGAATAAAAAAGGAGGACTGGCAGCGAAAGAGGAACTGGCTGCAAAAATTAATGAATATGCCGACGAAAAACTGATCGGGCTGGAAAACAACCGTCTGGAAGAAAAATATCCGGAATTCAGAATGTTGATGCAGGAATATCACGACGGTATTTTGTTATTTACTATTTCAGAAAAAATGATTTGGAACAAAGCATCGGAAGATACGCTTGGACTGAAGGATTTTTACGAGAAGAACAAAATGAAATATCCGGGCGACGAGCAGTTCAAGGGCTGGGTTATTACGTGTGCTGACAGGGAAACCCGCGCCCGTGCCGATGAAATTTTAGCTCAGGAGCAAATTGGCAAAGAGGTATTGCTGCAAATTATAAATACGGGCAAGCCCGGAGCAATCTCTGTTAATGAGGGAATATTTAAAAAAGGAGATAACCCGGTGGTTGATTTTTACGTTTGGAACCAGCCTAAACCGGCTGATATGAACGAATTGCTGGTTTACGTGAGGGGCGATAAAGTGCCGCCGCAGCCGAAAACGCTGGAGGAATCGCGGGGCCTTCATGTTGCCGATTATCAAACGGATCTGGAAGAAAAATGGTTGAATGAGTTGCGTGCAAAGTACAAAGTGAAGATAAATAAGAAGTTGCTGAAAAGCATCCCTTCGGTGAAATGAAACAATATTGGGTACATATCATCTTTCTAATTGTGTTGGTTTCAGCCTGTCGGCGTGCCGGTGAACCAGTGCCGCTGGTGAAAGTTGGCGACCATACATTGTATGAACATCAGGTGGCGGAACTGATACCCGAAAATCTTGAAGGAGCCGACAGCTCGCTTTGGGCCGATGATTATATTACCAAATGGATACGGAAAGAACTTTTAATCATGAAGGCGGAAAGCAATCTTTCGGCTGAACAGAAGAACCTGCGTGAAGAGTTGGAAGAATACCGGAATTCGATGATCATATTCAGGTATAAAAATGAACTGGTCGCTCAGAAAATGGACACGATGGTTTCGCAACAGGAAATAATGACGTATTACGAAGGTCATAAAGATAAATTTTTCCTGACGCAGGAAATTATAAAGGCTATTTATATAAAAATCCCCCTGGAAGTTGCCGATCCGAAAATGATGAAAAGTTTGTGCGTCGATGAAAATCCGGGTAAGCTCTCGGAATTGAACGATTATTGCCTGAGTTACGCCAAACAGTACGATAAATTTAATGATAGTTGGGTACCTGCCCGCCTTGTGCTGGACCATGTTCCCATAAAAATTGATGATACGGAGCGTTTTCTGAGACGGAACAAATTCATTGAAAGTAAGGACAATGACTATTTTTATCTGGTTTGTATCCGCGATTTTTGTTTTGTCGGGCAGCCTGCCCCAATCGATTATGTGGAAAGTCAGGTAAAAAACTTAATTTTGAACACCCGAAAAATTCAGTTTTTGAAACAAACTGAGGATGATGTGTACAAAGAGGGTATTGATAATCACAGAGTGAAAATTTTTAATAAATAAAAATCATATTTATGATGAAGAAACTGATAGGTTTAACAATGGTCGCAGGTTTTTTGTCCGTGGGTATTTCGCAGGCCCAGGATAAAGTAATCGATCAGATTATAGCAGTAGTTGGAGGGAACACAATATTAAAATCGGATATAGAAGGGATGTACATCCAGAAACAGGCACAGGGACTTACATCGGATGGCGACATGAAATGTGAAGTGCTGGAAGAATTACTGATTGAAAAATTGCTGGTAGCCGAAGCCTTGCTCGATACAACTATTGAAGTGAGCGACAGTCAGATCAACCAAAACCTCGACCAGCGAATCCAGTATTTTGTCAATAATCTTGGTTCTGAAAAGGAAGTAGAGAATTATTTCAAAAAGTCGATCATCGAAATTAAGGCCGATTTGGAGGAAGTGATTCGCAACCAGCAGTTGACCTCTCAAATGCAGAATAAGATCATTAAAGATGTTAAGGTTACCCCGGCTGAAGTTCGTTACCATTACCGGAACCTGAAGGCGGAAGAAATCCCGTTAATTGACGCGTATGTTGAATACGAGCAAATCACCTTTCGTCCTAAAATTGATCCGGAGGAAGAAAACCGGGTAAAAAACCGCCTGCGTGAATTGAAAAAGCGAATTGAAGACGGTTCCAGTTTTGCATCCATGGCAGTAATTTATTCTGAATGTCCGTCGGCTCCTGTGGGCGGCGAATTGGGGTATTCAGGACGTGCATCACTTGATCCTACCTATGCAGCATCTGCCTTTAATTTGAAAGGCGACCGTGTTTCGAATGTTGTAAAAAGTGAATTTGGTTATCACATTATCCAATTGATCGACCGCAAAGGGGAACAGGTGAACACCCGCCATATCTTGATGAAACCTAAAATTTCGGAGGAAGCCATGGAGCAGGCACGCCAGCGTCTGGACAGCCTTGCCAATTTTGTCAGGGAACAAAAACTGACTTTCGAGCAGGCAGCAGGTTCCTATTCGTGGGACAAAAATTCGCGCAATAACGGAGGTCTGGTTATCAATCCAATGACTATGTCGTCGAAATGGAAAGTTACGGAACTTGATCCCGATGTTAGTAAAGTGTTAGCGAATATGAACATCAATGAAATTAGTAAGCCATTCCAAACTATCGACGAAACCAGTAAACAAACTGTCTATAAAATTGTGAAACTGGTAAAGAAAACCGATACGCATAAAGCAAACGTAAGCGACGATTATATCGAACTGAGCCAGATATACCTGGAAAAGAAAAAGCAGGAAGCGCTGGACAAATGGATCAGGGAAAAACAAGCTGCAACCTATATTCACATCGACGATACGTATGCGAATTGCCAGTTTAAGTATTCCGGATGGGAAAAGTAAACGATGATCATGCAGACAAACTTTAAAAGCGACGTTGAAGCGATGGACGCCCTGAAGGAGAAATTTGACCTTCTTCAGAACGAAATACAAAAACGGATATACGGGCAGGATGAGATTGTAAAACAAACTCTGATTACCCTGTTTAGCCGGGGCCATTGTTTGCTGATCGGCGTCCCCGGCCTGGCAAAAACGCTGCTGGTGAATACCATTGCCGAGGTATTGGGGCTCCAGTACAAACGCATCCAGTTTACGCCCGACCTGATGCCTTCCGATATTATCGGTACCGAAATATTCGATAAAGATCATCAGTTTAAATTCGTAAAAGGGCCGCTGTTTGCCAATGTGATTTTGGCTGATGAAATTAATCGTACGCCGCCCAAAACTCAGGCTGCCCTGCTGGAAGCCATGCAGGAACGCGCGGTTACAGCGGCCGGCGAACGCTTTGAGCTCGACAAGCCCTTTTTTGTGCTGGCCACCCAAAACCCGATCGAACAGGAAGGTACTTATCCGTTGCCCGAAGCCCAGCTTGACCGCTTTATGTTTTCAATATGGCTCGATTATCCGGGTTTCGAAGACGAACTGACGATTGTCAGAAATACGACTTCGGATCATAAAACAGACTTGTCGAAAGTAATTACGGGTACCGAAATCCGCTTTTTTCAGGACCTGATCCTGAAAATTCCGGTAAACGACAATGTACTTCGATACGCGGTTGGCCTGTCAGCAAAAACAAGGCCCGGAACCGAAATGGCTGCACCGATTGCCAATAAGTACCTGAAATGGGGAGCAGGCCCGCGCGCTTCGCAGTACCTGATACTGGGAGCCAAAACCCATGCAGCCCTGAATGGAAAATATTCGCCCGATATTGAAGATGTAAAGGCTGTTGCCGTAAATATCCTCCGTCACCGGGTAATCAAAAATTACAAGGCTGAAGCTGAAAATATTTCGGTGGAAGATATTATTAACGAGCTGTTGAAGTAGAAAATGGTTGTATCGTTGTTTCAATACCGTAAAATTGCCCTGCTGATTTTTGTTTTGGACTTTTTCTTTACTTTTCAGGCAGAAGCCCAGAAAGAAAAGAAAAGGATTGAAATTGAAAGGGCCAATTCGTTCGAGTACAACGATAAGATTGTTGCCAATGCCCAGCGGATAATCGGCGATGTGCTGATCCGTCACAATACAATCCTGATGTGGTGCGACAGCGCCTGGTCGTACACCGATAAAAACATGGTTGATGGGTTTGGGCACGTTCATATCCTGAAAGATGATACACTGAATTTATATGCCGACTTCATTAATTACGACGGCGACCGGAAGTTTGCAAAAGCGCGCAGAAATGTGAAATTGGAAAATAAAGGAACTACCCTGATCACCGATTCCCTTGATTTTAACATGGCTGCAAATGTTGGTTATTACGATTATTTTGGTACGATAACCGATAGTGCCAATGTACTTACATCGATGATCGGGCAGTATTTTACCCAAACCGACATGGCCCATTTCAAAAAAGATGTGGTTGCCACAACCGATAAATACCGTTTGTTTTCGGATACGCTTATTTACAAAGTGAGCGAAAAAACAGCGTACATTGTGGGCCCGACTACTATAGAGGACGACAGTACGACTCTTTACACCGAAAACGGCTTTTACAACACGGTAACCGGAGAAACACAATTACTGAAGAATCCAAAAATTACTGATCGAAAACACAAAGTTTTAGCTGATTCTATTTTTTATAATAAAATAACCGGTGATGGTCGCGCCGTTGGAGATGTACACATCGAAGATTTTGAAAACCGGATGATAGTGAAAGGGAATTGGGTTGTTTTTAATGAACTTGAGAATACTTCGCTGGCTACCGATTCAGCCCTGTTTATTCAGTATTCCGAAAAAGATTCGCTGTATCTGCATGCCGATACCCTGCGCATGATGCCCGATACTACCGGCGTTGATGCCCGCCTGATAAAAGCCTATTATAAAGTGAAATTTTACCGCGACGATATGCAGGGAAAATGCGACTCGTTAGTCTACTGGTCGAAAGATTCAACGATTCAATTGTTCAACGAACCGGTAATATGGACCGGTGGAAACCAGATGACTGCCCGTTATATCGAGATGATAAAAAATACAGGGAAACCTGATGAAGTAATGATGAAAAATGATGCATTCATCATTGCCATGGAACCCGATTCGATCCGTTTTAACCAAATAAAAGGGCGAAACATGACCGGTTATGTCCGCAACAACGAGTTGTTTAAGATTTTTGTTGACGGCAATGGGCAATCGCTGTATTATGCGCGCGACAAGGAAGGAATTATTGGCTTGAATAAGGCCGAAAGCAGCAGCATTACAATTACCATGGAAAAGAACAAGGTAAAACGGATTGCCTTTGTTTCCAATCCGGAAGGGGTTTTGAATCCGATTCCTCAGTTACAGGAAGAAGATACCAAACTGCCCGGTTTCACCTGGATGGATTTGCTCCGTCCGAAAACAATACTGGATATTTTTCGCGGTTCTGCTGAGCCGTGATTTTTTGGGTAATACCTGTTTCTTTTTACATATTCCAGATTTCCCATGAACGGATGGCTTGCAGGTGAAGCATCTCCAGCCCGTTTTTTACGGCGGCCCCTCTTTCTTTTCCTTTTTTCATGAAAAGAGTTTCTTCGGGATTATAGACCAAATCGAACAGCACATGATCGGAAGAAATAAACTGATAAGGAATGTCGGCGCAATTGTCAACATTCGGGAATGTACCAAGCGGCGTGGCATTGATAATAATCAGACGCTCTTTTATCAGTTGTTCGTCAATATCAGAATACCGAATTTCCTTTTCAAAAAGCTGCTCCTCAATGGAAGCAGAAATGTATTCGATTCCCAGTTTTGTCAATATGTATTTGATGGCTTTCGAAGCGCCGCCGGTTCCCAGTATCAGCGCTTTTTTGTGTTTTTCGGAAAGCATGGGTTTTAGCGAATTTTCAAAACCATACACGTCTGAATTATAGCCGATCAGTTTCATTGCTCCGTCTTTTCTGATAATCTTCACTGTGTTCACGGCGCCCACTTCAGCCGCTTCCGGATTAATTTCATCCAGATATTTCATGATTTGCTGCTTGTACGGGATGGTACAGTTCAGTCCGGCAAGGTTTGGATTTTTTTTGAAAATTCCGGGGAATTCATCGATTGAGTCAAGCTCAAAATTTACATATTCATGTTCCTTCAGATTTTCTTTTTCAAATTTCTCACTGAAAAATTTCTTCGAAAAAGAATATCCCAAACGGTGACCGATCAATCCAAATGTCTTCATGCTGTTATTTCTTATCCGTAATTTTTTCAACAACCCAAATCAGGACGAAGCCGGCCACTGCCAGTGCAATGGCAGCCCCGGTCATAGCGCTTTGTCCGGTGATTTCGGCATACGTCCCCGGAAAAATATTTTGTTCTGTCAGCGGTATGATTTCCCCGTGGCGGTTGGTAAATGTTTCGGTGACTTCTTTCCATGGCCATACTTTGTTGAGCGAACCGACCATGAATCCGGCCAGCACGGCCACGGTGATGTCATGGAATTTGCGGAGCAACCACGATAATACATTGGAAAAAGCAATAATGCCGATAACAGCCCCTGCTAAAAATGTAATGATTATCAGTAGATTGAAATCAGTTACTGCACCGAGGATAAATTTGTACATGCCGAGCAAAACCAGAATAAAACTTCCGGAAATACCCGGCAGGATCATGGCACAGATTGCAATAGCCCCCGACAGAAAAATAAAATAGTACGAGGTATTGGCTTCAGCCGGCGATATAATGGTAATCCAATAGGCGATAACGGTTCCTGCAATGGCCCCGGTAATAATACCTGCATTCCATTTTTTTATTTTTTTTGCAACGAAAAAAGCAGAAGCGACAACTAATCCGAAGAAAAAAGCCCAGATGAGCACGGGGTAGTTTTCCAGCAAAAATTCGATCAGCTTGGCCAGTGATAAAATACTGATAAAAATTCCGGCAACTAAACTGATCAGAAAGGTTCCGTTAATTGCATTCCAGAAATTTTTTATTTTTCCCTGAAGCAAAAGTTTTAACGAGGAAAGATTGATTGATTTTATCGAATTGATAAGTTCTTCATAAATCCCGCTAATAAATGCGATAGTCCCGCCTGATACGCCCGGTACTACATCGGCTGCCCCCATTCCAATACCTTTCAGAGTGATGATCAGGTAATCTTTTAATGTCCGCTTCATGCTGATTTTTTTAATGAACCACAAAAATAGATGGCTATTTGGGAAAACGAAATCTTTTGATGGATATTTTCTTCTGAAAATAAATTAGCAGGGCTTCACAAAAAGTGAAACCCTCACCAAAAGCCTTCTTGAGGTCTTACCTTTTGGGAGATTTAGAGGGGCCTCTAACTCAGCCGGTCTTTGTAATCTTCATATCCGAATTTCCGTACCAGCCTGATTTCATTTTTTTCTGAATTGAAAATGGATATGGCCGGGAGCCGTACCCCGTTGAACATGGTGTTTTTCACCATCGTGTAATGGGCCATATCGCCAAAAACCAGGAAATCACCTTCTCTCAGGGGCTGATCAAAACTGTAATCACCAATCACGTCGCCGGCCAGACAGGTTAACCCGCCCAAACGGATTGTGTATGGTTTTATACCCGGCTCATCTGCATTCAGAATGTACGGACGATAGGGCATTTCCAACACATCGGGCATGTGCGCTGTTGCCGAAGTATCGAGAATGGCGATGTCTTTTCCGTTATTGAAGGTATCGAGTACCCGGCTGACCAACACTCCGGTATTCAGGGCAATGGCTTCGCCCGGTTCCAGGTACACATCTAGTCCGTATTTAGCTTTGAAGTTTTTAATCAGCGTGATCAACCTGTCCACATCATAGTCGGGACGCGAAATATGATGCCCTCCGCCAAAATTAATCCACTTGATTTTATTGAAATAGAAACCGAATTTATCTTCTACTACTTCCAGCGTGCGTTCGAGCGCATCGCAGTTCAGTTCACACAGATTGTGAAAGTGCAAACCGCTCAAACCTTCCAGTTTGTCGAGGTTTTCGGTGAAATTCTTCAGCGTGATTCCCAGCCGCGAATTGGGCGCGCTCGGGTCGTAAATTTCAGTAGTTGCTTCCCTGTGTTCGGGATTGAGGCGTACCGCGCATTGGATATGCGGGTGCTGTTTAATCTGATTCCTGTATTTTACCCACTGGTTCACCGAGTTGAAAACAATGTGGTCTGCCATTTGGATATGCGCATCAATATCGGCTTGAGAAAAAGCGGGGGCGTAGACATGCACTTCGCCTCCAAATTCCCTGCGCCCGAGCTCAGCCTCGAAAACAGAACTGGCTGCCACGCCGGGCAGATATTTGCGTACCAGTGGGGCCATGCTCCACATGGCAAAGCCTTTAAAAGCAAGCAGGATTTTACATCCTGCCTGCTCCTGTACTTTATGAAGAATCTTTAGATTTTCTTCTAGTTTTGTTTCGTTTACAATGTAACAGGGCGTTTCCAGCCCGGCCAATTGCTCGTGTGTGAGGTTTATTCTACCGAACTGTTCCATTCAACCACTTGCCAGGGTAAACCATATTTGTTTAAATCGTCCATAAACGGATCGGGATCAAATTCTTCCATATTGTAAACGCCCGCTTTTTGCCATTTTTTAGTGAGCATCATTTTGGCGCCAATCATGGCCGGAACTCCGGTGGTGTACGAAACGGCCTGTGCTTCCACTTCCTTGTAGGTTTCGGCGTGGTCGCAAATATTATAGATGAATACGCGTTTGAATTGGCCGTCTTTTAGACCTTCAATTACGCAACCAATGCTGGTTTTTCCGGTGTAGTTTTCAGCCAGCGAGCCTGGATCGGGCAGTACGGTTTTCAGAAATTGCAGCGGAACAATTTTTTGTCCGTTGTATTCTACTTCGTCAATGCGGGTCATGCCAACATTTTGCAAAACACGCAGGTGGGTCAGGTATTCCTGTCCGAAGGTCATCCAGAAACGCATGCGTTTCACGCCTTTGATATTTTTTGCGAGCGACTCCATTTCTTCGTGGTACATCAGGTACATTTCGCGAACGCCAACGCCAGGAAAATCGAACGGTTGGTGAACCGAAAGCGGATCGGTGCTTTTCCATTCGCCACCTTCAAAATAACGGCCACGGGCAGTCACTTCGCGGATATTTATTTCAGGATTGAAATTGGTTGCAAAAGCTTTCCCGTGATCGCCGCCGTTGCAGTCAACAATGTCAACCGTGTGAATTTCGTCGAACAAATGTTTTTGCGCATAAGCACAGAAGACGTTGGTAGTACCCGGGTCGAAACCACTTCCAAGCAGAGCCATGATGTTGGCATTTTTGTATTTGTCCTGATAATCCCACTGCCATTTGTACTCGAACTTCGCCGTGTCAAGCGGTTCGTAGTTAGCCGTATCGATGTAATCGACTCCTGTTTCGAGACAGGCATTCATAATGTTCAGGTCCTGGTAGGGAAGGGCCACGTTAATAACCAAATTGGGCTGGTGTTTACGTATCAGGGCAACGGTTTCGCTCACGTTATCGGCATCCAGTTTCTCTGTTTTTATTGTCCGGTTAAACTTGCGCTTTACGCGTTCAGCGATTTCATCGCACTTGCTGACAGTTCGTGAGGCCAGAACGATCTCACCAAATACCTCGGGTACGGATGCGCATTTCTGCACAACTACGTTGCTAACCCCGCCGGCACCAATGATTAAAACTTTGTTCATTCTCTGTTTGAATTACTTTTTTAATTATACATTGTTTCTGAAATACTTATGCTAAAGTATAGCGTTTGGTATTTAATTGCAAATAAAACAAACTATTGGAACAGTATATAATGGTGTATGTCATTTTTTTGAAAATAAGCATAAATATTTAGTAGATGTTTTTTTAGGATAGTACAAATACAAATTAAAACCACATACTTAAATAAGCTAAACACTCAGTTTGAATAATTTTTTTCCGGCAAAAATTTCCAGAAGCGCTGAGGCATGTGCTGACGCTGGAGTTTTAGGTTTTTCCGTTCGTCAATACAGATGTGGTCGAAATAATCTTTCCACAGTGCCTGATAAATTTTTTCTCCTTCCTGGAGTAGGTTTTCGGCGACTTTTCCGTTGGTGGTGTTAAACGATTTCTCCGAAAGCACCACTTCGTGCGTTTTTTTCAGGTCGTAATAAATTCCGTAGTTTCTTTTTAAATCGTAAACCAGCCACTGCTGGTCGGCAAACCGGTTGGTGAAATGCTTGATGGCAAAAGGCAGCACATCGTACTGAG
This sequence comes from Prolixibacteraceae bacterium, assembly GCA_003506435.1. Classification (GTDB taxonomy): domain Bacteria; phylum Bacteroidota; class Bacteroidia; order Bacteroidales; family Prolixibacteraceae; genus GWE2-42-39. Next base: position 81,796 of record DOAQ01000019.1, on the reverse strand, counting down.
GCTCAATTCCCGAGAAAAAGATGCCGTCGCTGGTTTTCTGAAACCGGACAAATTGCGGGACGCGCATGGCTTCGCGCATCACTTTCTTTTCCAGTTTTTTCAGTTCCAGCACATCGGGGTCGCCAAAATCGGTTTCAATACTGAAACTGGTGTTGAAAATGCGGCGGATGAAGCGGTACAGCATGATTTCAATCCCGGGCGCTTCCGACAAAAATGCGAACAGCGGCAGTTCCTTGTTGCGCGTATGTAGCTTATTTTGCATGCCTTTCCAAACCCGTTCAGCTTTTTCTGATGAGGTGGCAATAAATTCTTTTTGTGCAAATATTTTTTCCTGAAAAGCTTTTTCCTTTCCAATATCAATCGGTGAAATTTTTCTTGAATAACATTCAAAAACCACCGTTAAAAAGCCTTCAAAACTGCCGTCGTAGGTCAGGTATTCCATTCAAGTCGTTAGTATATAGTCGTTAGTCGTAAGTAAAAAAGAGGCAGTCCCAAAAGTCTGAAATAGAGTCATCCCGAACTTGTTTCGGGATCTCATTTTTCAAGTAATCAGACCCTTAAATACCTGCATGACTGCAATCGGGAGTTCATGGAGACTTCATCAGAATCCGATGCATCCGTTCAAACTCCTTTCCCCTTTGGAGAGAGGCTGGGAGAGGGGCCTTCAGTGCTGCCATACCATAATTGCTTTTTGTTCTTCTTTTTTCGGTTGCAGAACGAGCGGGAAAAGTTCCAGTTGGGTGTCGCCCGCTTTTTTGTATTTCGAAATGCTTTCCGAAACAATCTGGGTTTTCAGCCGCTCCGGTTCCCACGTATAAGCCTTCGATGGAAGTTCGTTGCAGGTAATAAAATATTTCGCCCGTTTCATCACCACCCCGATTTTCTTCAGATGATATGAATTCAGTCTTCTGAACCGGCGTGCGTCTACAATCATTTTGGCCGACTGAACGCCGACGCCCGGAATGCGCAGGATCATTTCGTAGCTGGCCCGGTTCACATCAATTGGGAAAAGATGGTAATTCCGTATTGCGTAGGCCAGTTTAGGATCTACATCCAGATCGAGGAATGGGTGTGCCGGATCGAGGATTTCTTCTGCATTGAACTCATAAAACCGCATCAGCCAGTCGCTTTGATACAGCCTGTTTTCGCGCACCAATGGTGGCGACTGGATGGCAGGCAACCGTTTGTCGTAATCGTTAACCGGCAGATAACCTGAATAATATACCCGTTTCAGTTGCTGCTCATGGTAAAGGTTCGACGAGAGAAGCAAAATTTGCCGGTCGCTTTCGGGGGTGGCGCCAACAATCAGTTGTGTACTTTGTCCAGCCGGGGTAAAAACGGGCGCTTTTCTGAATTTTGCCCGCTCTTCCTTGTATGTCAGGATGCCTTCATGTATCTGGTTCATCGGGGTCAGCACACTTTTGAAATTCTTTTCGGGCGCCAGTCGTTTTAGTTCCGGGTCGGTTGGAATCTCGATGTTGACGCTCAACCGGTCGGCATATAAACCTGCCTGGTGGATCAGCTCCGGGCTTGCCCCGGGAATGGCTTTCATGTGGATGTAGCCGTAATAGCGTTGTTCCTGTCTCAGTTTTTTGGCAACCAGCATCATACGTTCCATCGTAAAATCGGGGTTTTTGATTACCCCGGAACTCAGGAAAAGCCCTTCAATGTAGTTTCTCCGGTAAAAATTAATGGTCAGGTCGACCAGTTCGTCAACGGTAAATGAAGCGCGTGGGCGGTCATTGCTCCTTCGGTTGACGCAGTAGGCGCAATCGTAAATACAATGGTTGCTCATCAGAATTTTCAGCAGGCTGATGCAGCGTCCGTCGTTGGTAAAACTATGACAAATTCCGCAGGCGACGGCACTGCCCAGCCCGCTGCCCGGGTTGCGCCGGTTGTTCCCGCTCGATGCGCATGAAACGTCGTATTTTGCTGCGTCTGCTAATATTTTTAGTTTTTCCTGAACCGAACTGTTCATTGTTGTATTTGTTTAATGATTTGATTTATAATATTTTGTTTCTGATTTATTGTGTGTTTTAAAAATATGATTTCAGGAAATAAAAATACTAAAACAATAAGTAAATACTAAAATATTTAGATTATTTTTGAAGAAGAATTTTTTGTGGTTTTAAACTTTGCGCTTTTGCGCCTTTGCGAGAAAATTTTCCACGCCAAGCCGCGAAAACGCAAATAAAAAAATAAGAACAATGAATGAAAATGAGTTAGCAAAAGTGATTGTGAATGCCTGTTGCAATATTCATGTTATGCGTCATGTTAAAAAGACAGCGCATCATCAAAAAATAATAATGCGGGTAATTAAAAATCATAATTTGCAATTTAATTTCAAATATTAGATTTAGTTGTATATTTGCACTCTGAAACTTTAAATACAACAGGACAATGTTAATAGAATTCAGCGTAGAGAATTTCCTCTCTTTTAAAGACTTAACAACCATTTCGATGGTAGCAGCAAAGTCATTTAAGGAACATATCGACAGTCATGTTATTAACACGGAGAACAAGCTGACACTTTTGAAATCAGCAATTATCTATGGAAATAACGCTAGTGGAAAAAGCAACTTACTTGAAGCTATGCGTTTTATGAAAGTTACTATCTTAAGTTCTTTCAGAGATGCATTAATTGAAAAGGGTGACCGGAAGTTCCCTTTAGAAAAATTTGCACTTAATACAAAGTCGGATAATGAATCAAGTTTTTTTGAAATCTCATTCATACAAAAGGGGGTAAAATATCGATATGGATTTGAAGTTGATTATGACAGAGTAATAGCAGAGTGGCTATACCACACAACAAGTAAGGAGGTTTATTTATTCAAAAGAGATTATCAGAAAATTGAAGTGAATAAATCTGCTTTTAAAGAAGGAATTGGAAAAGAAGACGATGTAAAGAGCAATGTTTTGTTTCTTTCTCTTTTAGCAACTTTGGGAAAAGATATTTCTTCGAACATTGTAGAATGGTTTAATAATTTCAAATTTGTTGAAGGCATTCATGATCGTGGACACAAAAGATATACTATTGATAAGTTAAAATCAGACACTGTTTTTTTTAGTTGGGTTTTACATTTTGTAAAATACTTAGAAATTTCAAATCTGACGACGACAGAACAAGATGTTAATGAAATCGATTTGGAAACGCTCATAGAAAAAGAGAAAGACGAAGAAATAATAAATCTACTTACTAGTATTCAGAAAATTCAATCAAAGCAACCCAAACGAGACTTATTACTCACCTACCATAGAAAATATGATGAGAACAATGTGTTAGTCGATACAATCCCATTCAATTTTGATGAACAAGAATCTGAAGGAACTAAAAAACTTCTTTATTTATTGGGGCCTTGGTATGATGCTTTGCAAAATGGTAAGGTGCTAATTATTGATGAATTAGACTCAAGACTACATAGCCATTTGACTTTAAGACTTGTCGATTTTTTTCATAAGTTTAATCAAGGTAACGCTCAATTAATATGTGCAGCTCATGATATTTCTTTGCTCAATAAAGATATATTCAGGCGAGATCAAATTTGGTTTGTTGAGAAGAATCAATTTGGTGTTTCTCAACTAATATCTCTTGGTGATTATAAGACAGATAAAGTGAGAAACAAATCAGCATTTGATAAAAATTATTTAGATGGGAAATATGGAGCAATACCTTATTTTAATGTCGATGACAAATTAAATCAACTTTTGTATGGAAAAAGGAAAGCAGAAGAAATTTAACGAACGAAGTATTGCTTCCTACAAAAGGGAACTTAAAGGTGTTGAACTTCGACAAGGCAGAAAAGATCCTCTAATTGTCTTAAGTTTTAGAGATTTTGATAGAAATCAAGGTCAAAGTTTTAATGACTGGGAGCAAGATGAAATACTTGCTTTGGCTGTAAGTAAACTTCACGAAGTTTGCAATTTAACAAGATTAGAAGCTACAAGACAACAAATAATTAAAGAATATCCCAAGGGTATTTTCCCTCCAAATTCAGACTTTAGTCATCCAAAACACATTGCTCCAGATATCGCTTGGTGCTCAATGCACATTCAAGGGAAAGAGTGTGTAATAGGATATTTCGATGACAACATTTTCAATATTGTATTTCTTGACAAGGATCATAGATTCTGGATAACAGAGAAGAAATAATGAAAAACTGATAAAAATGGGATTACCCGGATTGTAAATAATTTGTAATACCTCACGCAAAGGCGCAAAGACGCGAAGAAAGAAATAATGCTATGAAGAAACAAAATAGAGGCAATATTTTTGCGCCTTCACTGCTTTGCGTGAATAAAATGATGAACTATCTGACCCAAAATATCAAATACCTCCGGAAGCTGGAGAAGCTCACGCAGCAACAGTTTGCCGATCATTTACAAATTAAACGTTCGCTGATAGGTGCCTACGAAGAAGGTCGTGCAAAACCCCCAATAGCTGTGATGCAGAAAATGGTTGACCATTTCAATATCAGCATCGATGAATTGATTAATTCTGATATGGAAGCGAACCCGATTTCCGGGCACGAGAAAAAACAAAAAGAATTGCAGATTTTGCCCATCGTTGTTGACGACAATAACCGGGAATTGATTCCTATTGTTCCGGTGAAAGCGTCGGCCGGTTACCTGAATGGCCTTTCAGACCCTGAATTTATTGGCAAATTGCCGCGATTTTCGATGCCCGTTCCTGAATTGTCGTCCGAGCGAACGTACCGCGTTTTCCAGATAAAAGGCGACAGCATGTTACCGGTGCCTCCGGGAGCTTATATTTTTTGCGAGTTTGTTGCCGGTTTGGGTGACTTGAAAAACGGACAGACCTACATTTTAATTACCCGAAATGAAGGGTTGGTGTACAAACGGGTATACCTGAATGACGAAAACCATCTTTTACTGGTTTCCGACAACAAAGAGTACAGTCCGTATAATGTTGCAGTTGAAATGATCTGCGAAATATGGAAAGCACGCGGCGTATTAAGTTTCCTTGCTGATTAATTTTTGTATTGACCTTTCGGAAACAGATAAAATTGCCAAAAGGCTGTTAATCGAAGATTAATTTTCCGTGTCAATTATTCAATTTGAGTATTTATCAGGCTTTGGGGAAAAGTGGAACACTACTTTTGCGGCTCGAAAACTTACAATTATGCCCTATCTCGATAACACGATGATTATTCGTCGGCGTCTTGTGCGAAAAGTTGTCCAGCGATTTTTCGAAGGCTGCCTGGTGGAAACAATTGATCGTATTCCGTTGGAAATGTCGCCCCGCGAAAAAGGGCCGGAGCGGCGTTGCTGCATATACAAGGAACGTGCCGTCACCCGCTACAAACTGATGCCAATACTGGGTTTGGGAGTGGATGAGGAAACCGACGAACTGACACCTCTTTCTGTGTATGCACAAAAAGCGCTCGATCGTGAAAAACCTTCGGGAAAAATATTAACGGTTGTCGACGAGGCCTGCACCTCGTGTGTAAAAGCCAATTACGTGGTTACCAACTTGTGCCGCGGATGTGTGGCCAGTCCCTGCATCATGAATTGCCCGGTAAATGCCATTCGTTTTAATAAAACGGGGGCTGCCGAAATTAAGTCGGAGACCTGCATTAACTGCGGAAAATGTAAGGAAGCCTGTCCGTACCATTCCATTGTATATATGCCGATTCCCTGCGAAGAAGTATGTCCGGTAGGAGCTATTTCGAAAGATGAACGCGGCATTGAGCAGATCGACGAAGAGAAATGTATTTTCTGCGGACGTTGTCTGAATGCTTGTCCGTTTGGCTCTGTTTTTGAAGTATCGCACCTAATGGACGTGCTGAAAGCTATTCAGCAAAAGAAAAAGGTCGTTGCTATGGTGGCACCTGCCTTGTTGGCCCAGTATGATTGTCATCCCGGACAAGTCTTTGAGGCCATTAAAAAAATAGGTTTCTCTGAAGTAATAGAAGTTGCAAAAGGCGCTGAAATAACTGTTGCCAAAGAAACAGAAGAACTGAAGGAACGATTGCACAAAGGAGCGCCGTTCATGACCACCTCGTGTTGCCCTGCCTATGTTGAACTGAGCCGGAAAAAACTCACAGAGATTGCGCCTTTTGTGTCGGAAACACGTTCGCCTATGCACTATACGGCAGAGTTGGCCCGTCGCGAAAGTCCCGATGCCGTTTTGGTTTTTATTGGTCCTTGTGTTGCCAAACGCAAAGAAGGAATTGACGACGAATTCGTGGATTTTGTGTTGAGCTTTGAAGAACTGGATACCATTTTCGAAGGGCTGAATATTTCAGTGAAAGACTTTGAAGCAACCGGTTTACAAAACTTCAGTCGCTATGCGCGTGGTTTTGCGCGCTCGGGCGGAGTTATTGCAGCGGTGAAAAATGAAGATTTGCAGATGGATATTCAAACTCTGGCCATTAACGGGCTGAATAAAAAATCAATTGGTTTGCTGAAGGCTTTTGCCAAAGGAAAAGGATCGGCACAATTTGTAGAAGTGATGGCTTGCGAGGGAGGTTGCATTGCTGGTCCGGTCCGGCGGGTAAATCCGGTGAAAGGGGCTGTTAATTTTGAGAAAGCAATGGAGATACTATCAACCTGAAATCGATAATTACGCAACTGTTTTAATAATTTCTGCGATAAAATACCAGGCCATCATTCCCGAAACAATTAGTTTCATCAGGGTTCCCAAAAGAAAACCAACAAAAGACCCCAGCCCGGCTTTCAGCGCAGCTTTGTTGTCTTTGCCCCCGGTTATTTCACCGAGAACGGCTCCGACGAACGGGCCAATGATGATTCCAAACGGCGGAAACAGGAAAAGACCGAAAAGCAGGCCAATCATGCTGCCCAAAACGCCCCGTTTGCTGCCTCCAAATTTTTTCGTTCCCCAGGCTGGGATGATATAATCGAGTATAGAAACAACAATAGTCACGACTGCCCAGATAATTAAAAATCTTCCTGAGAATTGATCCAAATTTTTTCTGAAGCTTTTCATGTCGGGATCGATCAATGAAAGCTTTATTATGAAGTTGGTTGATCGGACATCATCCCGTTTACTCAAAAAAAACAAAATTCAATGCTATTCAAACCATTAATGATCCGAAATTTCTATTTCCAAACCTGCTATCAAAATCTAAGAATTACTATGCAGGCATTTTTCAATGACCCGCTTCAGATCAAACTCAGAAAATGGTTTATTTATAAAATCGTTCATCCCCGCCTCGAAACATTCCTCCCTGTCGTTTGAAAAAGAATTGGCTGTTACGGCAACGATCCAAACCGGCTTTTCGATCCGGTTGTTTTTTTCAAATTCCCTGATTTCAATTGCAGCTCCGACGCCATCAAGTACAGGCATTTGCATATCCATAAATATCAGGTTGTACCTGTTTTCAATGTACTTTATCAATGCCTCATTCCCATTCCCTGCAATATCGCACGATGCTCCCAAGCGTTTTAAAGACAAAACAGCAATACGCTGATTTATAGGGTTATCTTCAGCCAGTAAAATTTTAAACCCCTCCGGCACACTATTCAATCCTTCTCTCATCATCTCCCAAAATTTTTAGCAGGCAAAAGCGCTGTTCGTTTTTCAACATCCTGTCAAAGTTAATAAACTTACCGAATACTTAAAGTAGTTCTGACCTCTTCGATGAAACGTCCGAGATGAAATTGATAATTTTCCAAAAAGCATTTTAGAACAATGCGATTATTTTCAATTAGAGTTGATAATTCTTCTTCAGTAGTAACTTTCTCCAGTGAATCTATAAAAATCCACCGTCTGTTTTCAAACCAGTTTTCATCGCGCAGAACTTTACGGTCTCCGTACTTTTCGAGGTAATAACAGTGAAGTTTTTTAGCATTTTCCAGTCCTCCGGGAGAATTCAACCTGAATAAAGTTCCGGAAAGCGCCCTCATTGAAAACCAAAATAGATTCAGGTTTTCATTAAAAACACACAAATATTTTAGATCATTCAAACGGTTATAAAACAACCCGATTCGCTTATCGTCAATATATATGCTAAGTTCACGAAGTATCGATGGAGTAAATTGAATAAAATCGCAGAAAAAGTCTTTGCTGATATTTTCTCCGAATCCGGGTTCCTGAATCTCTTTATCAAGAGAACTCCTGAAATAATTAATAAAAGAGACCGCTTCTTCCATTTTCAATGAAATTTTATTCAAGGTAGGTATATTCCACATGAATGGCAATAGCGGAACGGCCCCAATTATTGAATTTAGCTGTGCAGCTATCAACTGATTTCTTCCAGCTAGCAAATCATCAAAAGCGGTCGGAATAAAATCACCAACGATTAACAATAAAGCAGCAATTCCTCTGATATTGAAATTAAGATTGCTCTTCTTTCTTTTTAATCCCGAATTCGCGGTCAACTTTCAAAAAAGGAATTATAAGGAACGGAGGAACCGAGCAAATCATCACCCAGATAAAGAAATTCTGATAACCGATGATTTCCTGCAACCAGCCGCTCAACATGCCGGGGAGCATCATTCCCAGGGCCATAAAACCGGTACCAATGGCGTAATAAGCGGTTTTGTGCTGTCCTTCCGAAATGTAAATCATATACAGCATGAAAGCGGTAAACCCGAATCCGTAACCAAATTGCTCGATAACCACTGCAAAAGTAATCCAGCCCAGCGAATCGGGCATGAACCACGATAACAAAAGGTAGGCAATATGAGGCACGTTCATGATGATAGCCATTTTCCACAGCCAATATTTAAGGCCTTTACGCGATGCAACAATTCCGCCCAAAATACCGCCAATCGTAAGAGCAATCATACCGGCGGTGCCGTATACAAGTCCCAAATCACCGGTGGTAATGCCCATTCCTCCCGCTTCGCGTGAATCAAGCAGAAAAGGAGCAGCCATTTTTACAATCTGCGACTCGCCAAGCCGATATATCAGTATAAACAGCAAAGCAACACCAATTTCCTTTTTTCTGAAAAAGCTGGCAAAGGTTGAAAAGAATTCCCCAAACACAGTGCCTTCGCTCGTTTTGTTTGGTTTATCATCAGATGGCCGGGGCAGGGCAAAACGGTGATACAGCGAAAACAAAAGAAACGTAAAAGCGATAACTATAAAAACAACAGACCACGCAAAAGTGATGTTTCCCGAACGACCGGTAAATGTTGCCGATGCTGGTTTTTTTAGTTTGGGGTCGAGCTGAACCATGGCAAATGCAGGTTTGTTCCAGTTCTTTTCCGTGAATTCGTAGCGGTAATTACGCATCAGCCTGATACTTTTGTCGCCCTTCTCAAAACTGAAATTCAGCACCACTTTTTCACCGACAGGCGGTTGCTGCGACAAACGAACCGGCACGATGGCCATGTTTCCGGTAAAATTACCCCCGGTTGTCACCGTTTGCTGTCCAAATTTATCTTTCAGAAATGCTTTCAACGGTTGCGAAACCAGACGGCTCCACCAACCAGAACGATCATCTTTTTGTGACGCCCGATTTTCTTCCGTATAAAAATGATTTTCAATATTCCATTTTTCAACCAACCGGTATATCGAATCAGTTTCCTGCTTTCCGACAGCAGCAATCGGTACATTAAGTTCTTCTTCTGAAATAAAGTACAGGCCTGTTCCTTCGTTTGAGGATAAATATTCATCCGGATTAAATTCGATCGGGACCGTTGTGGTATTTTGAGCATTCACCACCACATGCACCGGAGCCAGGCCGGTTGCTGTTTCGAGGGCTCCGGCAAGAATAACCAGCAACCCTTGTCCGGTAAGCATGGCAAAACGGTAAAAAGTACTCCGGATACCCACAAAAAAAGCCTGATCGCCCGACGACAGGCCCAACATATAAAAGCCATCGGCAGCAATATCGTGTGTGGCCGAACTGAAAGCCAGCAACCAGAAAAAAGCCAGTGTATATTGGAAAAACCGTTCGACAGGAATCATAAAAGCAACCCCGGCAAGACCTGCTCCGATAACCAACTGCATGATAACAATCCAGAACCGCTTGGTTTTCAACAAATCGACAAGCGGACTCCAAAGTGGCTTGATCACCCATGGCAAATACAACCAACTGGTGTACAAAGCAATATCTGTATTCGAAATACCAAATCGTTTGTACATGATTACCGAAAGCGTCATTACAATGACATACGGTATTCCTTCGGCATAATAAAGCGAAGGCACCCAAAACCAGGGATTGCGTTTGGTTGCGTTTTCCATCCTGTTGCTTTTTATAGTTGTTTAAAGGTATCGTTCATAAAAATTTATCATGCCAATAATTTTATCGGCCTGAAAGGCCAATATATTTCAGCCCGGGGCAACGTCCCGGGAATTGAAAATATAAGAAAAACCGTCCGAAGAACAAAGATAATAAATGCTAAAACTTCTTTCGGACGGAATTGTGCCATACTGTTTTTCAACATCCAACAATTCCTCCCTTTCGTCCGAAACAAAGACTGTTCATTTAACAAGGTTATTTCTCGGACGACATTTTTAGTTTCACCTAACCCCGGGGCGTTGCCCCGGGCTATATTATGCTGTCCCTTCAGGACGTTTATCGTTTTTAGGTTTATCATCTTCGATTAAAAACATTTAAGCCTGTTACCATAGATATTTCAATCTGTTCATTATACGCTTGTAATATCTCCTCTTTTAATGCGCAATATTCTTTTGCATTTGTCATATTTTGCAACGACTTTAAAGTTATACTACTTTGACTTCGTTTATAATTATCAAGTCGAAATGTAGGTAAAACATAGAAGTCCCATTGTTCCATTTTTAATGGATCAATGGTATTCTGGTCTTTATGTTTCAGATGACAGAACACATATAAATCAGCATGTCGTTTAGATTCATCTTCAATATTTGTTACGGGATCCCAATATTTTGCAGATTTTATAGAAAACGAGATTGGAGAGTATTGTTTTTGATTCCAACATTGAATATAGGCTGCCGATTTGACTTCTATTTTTATTTTTCCATCCATTAACAAATCATAGGCATTCCATTCATCCCTAATATCTTCAGGATTGAAATCTATTGCTGTACCAACAATAAACTCAGCAAATCGTCCGCGTGTTGCGTTACTTAAAATATCAGAAACACTCCAACGCCAAAAATCCAACAACTGGTATTGGATGTTTAATCCATTATCTGTAAGAAACTCTTTTCCTGATTTAAATGTCGCCTTTATTTCTTTTAGTTCATTCATTATTAGGTATGAATAGATAATTTCTTTGTCAATACCTCTTTTCCAAATCCACATCTTTGTAGTAGTGGAGCAAAATTTCGTCGTATTTGTAGCCTTTGTGGCCCATCACAGCAGCGCCGATCTGGCACAAGCCCACGCCATGCCCCCAGCCTGCACCGTGCAGAATAAATTTCTGCGGAATACCATCGTGAATATCTTGTTTTTCAACCGTAAAAGCCGAACTGTATAAATGCGATTCGCTAAGCCAACGGCGAATTTCCAGTTCTTTTCCAACAATCATCGTTTTCTTCGAACCAACAATTCTTAGTCTGACCAAACGCCCCGATTTTCCGCGTTCAACGGGAATCAAATCGATAACTTGTCCGAAATCGCGCCTCGACTGACGGCGAAGTAAATCCGAAATCTGCTCCTGCGAGTATTCGACTTTCCAGCGATAAAAATTTTTGGCCGACCAGTCGTATTCGTTCAGCACCTGTCGAAGAACCTCTTCGTCGCGGGTATTGCAAAATGCGTCGGGACTGCTATGAATCCACCGCGCTGCATTTTCATCGATTGTCAAATCCGTTTCAAAACCTGCCGGAACCGATGGATTATCAATTACATTGGTCAGGTACGGGTGATTCACGGGTTCCCAGCAATTTTCGAACAGTTCGGCAATACCACCGCAACACTTCGAAAAACGGGCATCGCAAATTGTTCCCCGGTACGATAAAACCACCCCGGCAGTCTCGTTCACCGCTTTGACCACATTGGGATTGTGCGACCGGGTCGTGCCCTGATAACGCTGACAATGGTCGTCGGCACAAACATGAAAATGCAGATGATCTTCGCGGTCGTACCAACGAGTATATTCGTCGTCGGTTTCCGAAATACTTTTATATGCGGTCTGCGAACCGCTGATTTTTCCTTGTTTTTCGATCTGCGCGATTAACCAGCTCCGCGAAATAATGGCATGAGCTTTCAATAAATCCAGCGAACTTTTGGCGCTCATTTCCGAAGAAATAACGCTGATCAGGTAATTCTCGATGGGCAAAACATTAATCGCCGTAATTTTTCCACCTTCAACAATCAATTTCAAAGCCCCTTGGAAACGCTGATTTTCGTTCTGTTCCCAGTGAAAATTAACGCCAATAGTTACGTTCTTTAATTCCAGTTCGCAGGATTCGATATTTGAAGGCTCGAAAACAATTTCTTTTCCTGAAATTTTTCCGGAAGGCCCGGACACAGAAATCTCACCGTTTTCGACAGAAGCTGAAAAATTTCCGGAGACCGTTTCATTTCTTCCGGAGAGAAGAAAATCCCCGGTAAGCGAAAAATCGATTTTTTCCCGGTTCATCATTCCGACCGATATCACAGGTATTTTATTCATACTAAAATAGTTTTTCAACCAATAAATTGAATTTATCTTCGGGCCACAAAATCTGATGGAAAATATCGGCAATATCAACTTTTGTAATTTTGCTGAAATCTTTTTCCATCGGGGTGATCAGCACACCGCCCAGATCAACAGAAGCCGGACTGAGCAGAATGTTTTTCTCCCCTTCTTCGAAATATTGCCAGGGACGATGCCGAAACCGCGGAAAAACAAAAACCTGCCATTTCCCGTTTTCAAATCCGGCCAAAATATTCATCATGGGTTCTTCGCCAGCATGTTCATTTAAATCCGACAACTTTTCGTATATCGAATTAAAACACGATTCAACATCCTCTTTTCCTGAACTTTCCATGAAAAGAAAATCGCGAATCCCATCTTTTATCGCCCAAATATCAACCGGATTTTCTGACCGTTTTATTCCCTTGTTTTCCTTCAAAAATTCGATTTCCGATTCAAGCGGCATGAAACCTTTTTTTCCGGCCTGGAAATGAAAATGATCGGGAGCCGAAGCCCCGCATTTCGGACCGTTATAAAAAATGGTAAAATCAGGCAATGCTTTTGCCAGGTCGAGCATATCGCCGATTTTTCCGGGAATGAATTGCGGCACATGACTTATCCGGGGAATGGTAAAATGTTCCGGAAAAATCGGGAACGGGTTCACCAGTATTTCGTAGTTACCAAAAGTAAGTTGCTGCTGTTCTGCCGGACGGTTTTCCGCACACAGAAAGCATTTCCGGCTGGCAATCGACTGCTGATCGACTTTGGCCGAAGAGGAAATAATGCGTGCCGGATTAAACTGAACTTTTATCTGAAAGCCGTCAAAATCGAATACCCGGACCTGAACATTTTCCAGTTCCGAATAATTTTTCCGGGCCGTCGGCCAGTTATTTTTCTGGTCGATCAGTAACTGTTTTACTTTTCCAGTGAAATCGGACATGCTTATTTATTTTTCCGTTGCCGCGCCTTCAGTTCAATGGTGCGGATACGGTCTTTATACAGATTGTGTTTGTTCATTTTTTCGATGTCAAGCGCCGCGTCCGAATTATCGTCCCAGCGACGGCACAGGTACACATTCTCATACACGCGGCCAATTCGATACTCGCGCGAAATAGCCAGACCCACCGCATAATCTTCGCCATAGCTCACGTTCGGGATTTTTATTTCGCGCAGAACCGGCGTGTAAAAAGCCCGCGGAGCGCCCAGCCCATTGATTCGAAGTGCGTTATTCCTGCCATTGTAGGGCGTCCATTCCTTGTGGTCAATAATTCCGGGAGGTATTTCTTCGAGTTTGAAATTCACCAACTGATACGTACCAACCACCATCGCACAGTTTTCGCGGTAAAACGCATCAACCATCCGTTGCAGCGTATTTTCGTCTTTGTAAATATCATCGCTGTCGAGCTGAACGGCAAACATTCCGCAACGTGGATCGTGTACCGCCAGGTTCCAGCAACCGCCGATTCCCAGATCATTTCGTTCAGGAATAAGATGAATTACCCGCTCGTCTTTTTCTGAAAAAGATCGGATAATTACGGCTGTCAGGTCTTTTGAATGGTTATCGATAATCAGAAGATTGAATGGAAAATTGGTTTTCTGGTTCAATACAGACTGAATGGCATCGGCAATTGTTTTTTCGCGGTTCAGCACCGGGATAATCACCGATGCTTTGGTTGCAAATTCAGCTTCAGCGAAATTCACCGGGGCAAATTCGGGTTTCAGCCAGGCGCCCACATTTTTTAAATGCTCCGTCGCTGCCTGTTCCATTTCAATTTGCACCTGCCGGTTTTTCGGATCGACATAATCAAATATTTTTTGCCCGCTTTTGCGAATGTCAGTTTCATCGATGATGTACAAAAATTCAGGAATACGAATAATATCGTGCTTTTGCGAAACTTTCAGCCGCAAATAATAAAACCCGGCGTACGAAAATTGTTGCGTCATTTCGCGAACAGCTTCGCGGAAAGCTTTGGCGCAATACAAAACCAGCGGCCCAAAATTGAAATCATCGCGCAAACTGCCTTCCTGGTAGTCGATCAGCGGATGCGCCGAAAAGCTTCCATCGTTCACTTCCATATAATCGGAATACACCATTCCGGCCCCGGTTGCTTCGGCCACACTGACCAGACGCTCAACGGCAAACTGCCCGGGCTTCACCGATGTTTCTTTCGTGACAAGCAAAATATAATCAGCCCCTTCCGACTCTTTTGCTATCCGCTTCAACAAGTCGGTTCCCGTAAAGTTTTCGTAGGAAAACCGTTTTATTTTTTCATTTTCTTCCGTTTCCGAAGAATCGTTTACAACTATTTTTTCAACCTGCGCGTTGCTTTTCATCTCGCAAATCAGGTCTTTCACGTCGTTCACTATATTATTCGGGATAAAACTATAAATCACTGCCATCTTCAAATAAGTTTAATCTTTAGTAAAGAAATTAAAAATTTGCGGGATCATGCATATTCCGCCCCTCTTGGTTTTTATAAACTTTTAAACAGGGAATCAGGATTCGATACAATAATCTAAAAACTTATCTTTGCCCGAACAAACAATGAAATAGTCAAAATGATTTTAATTGCAGACAGCGGGTCCTCAAAAACCGACTGGTTATTATTGAAAGATAATCAGCCTTCGGGAACGATTGAGACGCCGGGAATCAATCCATATTTCCGGAACACGGATGAAATTGTCCAAAAGTTATCTCCCTGCTTCCCGGAAGAAACAAAAAGCCAGGTAACCGACATTTATTTTTATGGTGCAGGATGTATTAAAAATGCATCCGACATCACGGTTATCCAGGCACTGAAAAGTATCTTTCCTTTAGCAAAAGTTGAAGTTGAAGACGATATGCTTGGGGCGGCGCGCGCACTTCTGGGCAAACAGGCCGGAATTGCATGTATCATCGGTACCGGATCGAATTCGTGCAAATACGATGGGGAAAAAATCACCGATAAAGTGCCAACCCTCGGTTTTATCCTGGGAGACGAAGGCGGCGGCGCCTATTTGGGCAGAATTTTCCTGAATAACTATTTTAAACGGGCAATCCCGCCCGATCTCACATCAATTATTGATGAAGAATTAAAGCTGGAAATGCCGAAGGTTTTAGCTGCTGTATACCGGGAAGAATATCCCAACAGGTATCTGGCCGGTTTTTCAAAATTTATCACGAAAAACATCGGACACCCCTATTTCAAAGAATTGGTAAAAAGCGGGTTTGAGGCTTTTATCACAAATAATGTCGAACGGTACGAAAATTACCGCGAGCTGCCGGTGAACTTTGTCGGTTCAATTGCTTTCCATTACAAAAACATATTGCTGGAAGTTGCTGATGAAAGAAAGATCAATACCGGGAAAATCCTGCACAAACCAATTGACGGATTAATGGAGTACCATCTGTCAAAATAAAATTACAACCAATGAAAGTAACAGAATCACCTTCGTTGTACAATGACTTGGAGCAAATGTCGATCCGGGAAATACTGGAAGACATCAACAGGGAAGACAGCAAAGTACATATCGCCGTAAATAAAGAAATCCCCAAAATCGAGCAACTGGTTGAATTGCTGGTTCAACGTATCATGTCGGGAGGACGTTTGTTTTACCTGGGAGCAGGCACCAGCGGACGACTGGGCATTATCGATGCCTCGGAAGTTCCGCCGACATACGGAATGCCCGAAGGAGTTGTTATCGGACTGATTGCCGGAGGCGACAAAGCCATCCGCAAAGCCGTAGAAATGGCAGAAGACAACCTGAATGCAGGCTGGGAAGATTTACAAAAATTTGAAATCAACAGCAAAGATACAGTAGTTGGAATTGCGGCATCCGGCGGAACGCCTTATGTTATCGGAGGTGTGCGGGATGCCCGAAAAAATGGTCTGCTTACCGCATGTATCACCTGTAACCCCGATTCCCCGATTTCAAAGGAAGTTGAAATTGCTATTGAGCCCATTGTCGGGCCTGAATTTGTAACCGGAAGTACCCGCATGAAAGCAGGAACAGCGCAAAAAATGGTACTGAACATGATCACAACCTCGCTGATGATAAAACTCGGTAGGGTGAAAGGCAACCGCATGGTCGATATGCAACTGACCAACAAAAAGCTGGTTGAACGGGGAACTGAAATGATTGTTGACGAACTCGGGATACGAAAAGACGAAGCCAGACGATTACTATTATTACATGGTTCTGTCAGAGCCGTATTGGAAAATTTCAACAAATAATTTTATCCTTAAATTTTAGTGATCCCAATTCCCGGCAATTCAGGCAAAGTAACTTTTCCGTCAACTATTTCAACCCCTTTAAACGGGTCGTTTGAGATTAATAAATTTCCATCGAGGTCAGCCCAGTCGACAATTGGTGAAAGTTGTGCCGCAGCAGAAATACCACACGAAGTTTCCGTCATGCAGCCGAGCATAACTTTCATGCCCAGAGAACGAGCCAGTTCCAACATGCGATGTGCTTCCCGCATGCCTGTGCATTTCATCAGTTTGCAATTAATTCCGGAATAAGCGCCGGAAATTTTTTGCACGTCGCCCAGCCGTTGTAGGGCTTCGTCGGCAACTATCGGAAGCGGACTGTTTTGAGTCAGCCAGGCATTGTCGTCGTAATTCGATTTGCCCATGGGTTGCTCAACAAAAACCACTCCCTGTTCTTTAAACCAGTAAATCATTTCAAGGGCTTTTTGCCGGTCGGTCCATGCCTGGTTGGCATCAACGCACAAAGGCACGCTGGTTACTGACCGCACTGCTTCAATCATCTGTTTTTCGGTGCCATCGCTGATTTTTACTTTCAGCATTTTATACGGCGCTGCTTCTTTTACTTTATCATGGACAACATCCGGTTTGTCGATTCCGATAGTAAATGTTGTAACCGGCGTATTTTCGGGACTGTATCCCCAAATCCGGTACCAGGGTTGGTTCATCAATTTTCCCACCAGATCGTGCAAGGCAATATCGACCGATGCTTTAGCCGCTGCATTCCCGGGTTCTTTTCGATCAACATATTCCAGAATTTCTTCCATCCGAAACGGATCGGTAAACTGAGCCAGATCGAGGCTGCCCAGAAAATTGGTCGCCGTTTGGTGCGATTCGCCCAAATACGGAGGCATCGATGCTTCGCCATAACCGGTAAAACCTTCCCATTCAATTTTAACCAGCATCACCGGTGTCGTCTTCCTCGAATTTGAAGCGATGGTAAACACATGTTTCAACTGTAGTTCATAAGGTTCAAACGATAGTTGCAAACCCTTTTTACTTTTCCTGAAATTTGAATGATCCGATTTATAACTCTGAAACAAAGGAGTCAATGCGGCTGCCCCTGCCAACACACCACCTGTCCCGATAAACTGACGTCTGTTTGTCTTCATATTATTTTTTTTTAATACCAGGGATGATCTGATACTTTTACAATGCCATCCGAACCAAGAGAATTGATGATCCTCCGCCCTCCCAGAAAATCAATTTTTCGGTTATAAAAATTTTCTTTCGCTGAGTCAAAACTGTTTACCCTTACAAATCCGGAAGCATGAATGAATTCGCTGTTCCCGAGATAATAGCCAACATGAGTAGCTCTTGCCGGTTTTTCATTCGTTGCCTTTCGCCCGAAAAATACAAGGTCTCCTTCCTGTAAATCCTTCCATCCTTGTTCTTCGGTAATTTTTTCGCCATGCCGGAACTGAAGCGAAGCATCGCGTGCCAAAATGATCCCGTTCAGAAAATAAACCATCTTGGTAAAGCCACTGCAATCGGCTCCTTTTGCTGAAGTACCACCCCATAAGTAGGGACGCCCCATAAATAATTCGGCAGTTTTTGATATTTCAGAAACAGACGGAACAGCCCTTTTTTTCCAGATTTCAAAGTCTTCGACATCTGCCAATGGAACCTGAAGCAACCGCCTGTCAGGCATCGACAATAAACAGTCTTTTCCTGATT
Source organism: Prolixibacteraceae bacterium (assembly GCA_003506435.1). GTDB lineage: Bacteria > Bacteroidota > Bacteroidia > Bacteroidales > Prolixibacteraceae > GWE2-42-39. The sequence goes on along the minus strand of DOAQ01000019.1, from coordinate 63,335 downwards.
TTTCCATGAATTGGAGAATGCAGCCTGCGACCAAATCGGTAACCGGCTTTCCGGAGTTTGGTTCCGTTGCAAGTCCAAAAGAAGGCAGATAAATCATTTTTGCCTGCTTTCTCCAGTTATCAAACCTTTGTTTTGATAAAAGGAACAAAGCAGCCGAGTCAACCCAACTGATATATTTATCAGGGGTTTGCACCAAGTACCAATTTGATTGCTTTTTGAATACCCGCACCGGGGTACCAAGCAAAGCCTGTGATGCCAACTCTGCATCGTGCGAGGGCAGTGATCGTAAATTGCATACACTGATGGTTACCAGGCCCCAGTTCAATGAATCACTTTTTTCATCGGGCAAAACGACCAGACTGTCGGTTACAACATATTCGTTTTTGCTTAATTCTGAAAGTAACGCTGCCTTTGCCTGAGGCAAATCCGTTTCACCACGAACAATTATACCATCTCTTGATTTTGCAAAGGAAACATCAAAAATTGCTTCTCTTTTATCCGGAGCTGCTTCTGCTTTTATTTTATTTAGAATCTGCCCGGCATTTTGCAATTGATCTTGCTTTTCACAAGAAAACAGGACAACAGCGAGGCATATCAGTAAAATATTATTTTTCATTCATTTCAAGATTTATAATACAGATTTACGTTGTGTACTCCCAAATGTAATATAAAATCTTATTTTTGTTCTTCTGATCTTAATAAACTGAATGAGAAAATTGCTACACTATATCAGGCTGGCCGTATCATGGTTGATTAATTTTTTCTACCCGTTTTTTCAATCGTTTGTTCCCCCCGAAACATTCCGTTATGCAGTTACCGGTGGGATGAATACCATGTTCGACATTCTTCTCTACTTTCTTTTTTACAATTTTGTACTCGACAAACATAACCTCGATTTTGGAATTTTTGTCATCAGCCCACATATTGCTGCGTTTATAATTGTTTTCCCAATCACTTTTACCAGCGGCTTTCTGCTGGCTAAATACATTACCTTCACCCAGTCGGTTATTCGCGGAAAAGTCCAGTTCATTCGATATGGAATCAGTGTTAGCGGCTCCATTTTGCTGAATTATATCCTCCTCAAGTTTTTTGTTGAATACCTTCGTATGTGGCCCACTTTTTCGAAAGCGGTCACCACAGGAATCGTGGTTGGCTACAGTTATTTCATTCAGCGGTTTTACACATTCAAAACTGCAAACCGGTATCTGGTTGAAGCAGAATAGTGTCCAGTCGCAGTAAACAGTGATAAAAGTTGCGTATTTTAGGCTGAACTTTTTACGATAGTGAAAAAACGACAAATAACATATTACCCAACAATACTGGGAGCCATTCATCTGGTGGTTCTGTACATTTTTATCCAAACTATTATTGATTTTCCATTAGCCCTGATCGACTATTTCAAGGATACAGATTACCTCTACAACCCGGTAAAAAAGGTCGTTCTCGGTGTCGGTTCTGTCATTTTTATTTTGTACTATGGTTACCGGAAAGCAAAAACCAAAGTAAACGAACTGTTTCCGGTTAAATTTTTCAACCCACTCATTTTAATTCCAATAGCGCTGTTTCTTTGGGGATCGCATAATTTTTTAAACGAAGTAAATATCTGGGTCGACAAACAAATCCCACCCCCGCCCTGGTTCTGGGAACTTTTCAATAAAATATTTGAAAGCGATTACGGTATCTACGGGGCCATCCTGAAAATCGTTGTGATCGCGCCAATTATCGAAGAACTCATTTTCCGGGGGATCATCATGCACGGGCTGATGCGGAATTATCCGAAAGTGATTGCCATCTTTTTCTCCGGTTTGCTGTTTGCGTTGTTTCACCTTAACCCCTGGCAGTTTCCGGCCACTTTTATTTTGGGGTTGCTGCTGGGATGGATCATGATCCGAACCCGTAATATTTTCGCCTGTATTGCCGGACACGCAATCAACAACGGACTGGTATTGTTATCAATCGAATACATGGACAGCATCAATGAATTTTCATTTTACCTGATGCCGAAAAACGATCAAATGAAGGTTAGCGGACTGATCATTCTGTTCAGCCTTATTTTGATAGCCTTGTTAACCATGAACCGCGAAAAGAAAAAACAATCAACTAAAAACTAATTCCTATGGATTATTTCCTGATCGGGTTGGGAATTTTATTTCTGATACTTGGAATTCTGGGCGGCATTTTGCCTGTTATACCGGGACCACCGCTTAGTTATGCCGCACTGCTGCTGTTACATTTCACCGGAAAATATCGGATCACTTTAACATTTGGGTTGTAAATTCGAAATAGGTTATTTTTGTTTTATGGAAATAGAACAATTACTTCGTTACCTGTTACCCCAGGAGATATTTGAATATTTTGATTTAGTTGGGATCAAAGAAGTAGGAACAAATCAATTAGAGTTGAGTTTGGACGAGAAACCAATCAAGCCCATTGTCCATTCAGGCAAAGAATTGGTTTTATATGGTTTTGATGAAGCAGTACGCATACAAGATTTTCCCATAAGGGAGCGAAGTGTATATTTTATAGTCAGACGGAGAAAATGGAGGGATAAGGACACCGGAAAGATTTACAGCACACGATGGGATTTAATAGCCAATGGAACCAGCTACACCAAAGAGTTTGCTGCTTTTTTAAAAGAATTATTTGGATAATTATCCGATAAGCTCCAATAGTTTAGAAAAGCATTATCACATCAACGGGGATTACTTTGGGCAACAGTATAAAGAACATTTGAGTGATTTTCATGTCTGGGACCAAAAGCCCCATGCAGGGCAATGGATACTTTTCCCTCAGAATGTTGGCTCTCAATTGAGCATTGACGAGACAGCCCTTACCAATGGGGAACTTTATACAATTGTGACCAATAAAGCAGGCAAAGGGAAGAAAGGCGCATTGGTTGCAATGATCCAAGGCACAGACGCTGAAACTGTTATCGAAGTTTTAGAAACAATCCCCGAAGAGAAAAGAAATACAGTTGAAGAAGTAACACTTGACATGGCTCATTCAATGCATAAAATAGTTCGGAGCTGTTTTTCAAAAGCCAGCAGGGTTATCGACCGTTTCCATGTTCAAGGACTAGCTTATGACGCATTACAAGAAATGCGTATTGCCCATTGATGGGATGCAATAAATGAAGAAACCAATGCCATTGAAAATGCAAAAGCAGATGGCATAAAATATATTCCAGAGGTTTTAAGCAATGGGGACACAAAGAAACAACTGCTCGCCCGTAGCCGTTATTTACTGTTTAAATCCGGTGATAAGTGGACTGATAAACAAAAGAAAAGGGCTGCAATATTATTTGAGCTTTATCCGGATATAAAACAAGCCTATTCCCTGACTCATTCCCTTCGAATGATATTCTCCAAAAACACAAATAAAGGCGTGGCTTATACCAAACTGGCAAAGTGGTTCAATGACGTTACCGAATCCGGGTTTAAATCATTCAATACTATATCAGCAACATTCTATTCGCATTATCCCGAGATATTAAACTTCTTTAACAACCGAAGCACCAATGCCTCTGCTGAATCTTTCAACGCTAAACTTAAGGCTTTCAGGGCTACTCAAAGAGGTGTCGTAGATATTGAATTTTTCCTTTTCAGAGTGGCTAAGATTTATGCGTAAATAATAAATAAACCCGAATGTTCATCTGATCCAAAAATTTCTCTTAAAAACGCCCTTGCATACATAATATTTGTTAACAAATGTAACTATTTAGAACCTGATTAAATTTGGGGTTAACCTTCTATCGAATAGGAACAATGCTTACTTTTACCAAAACTGAAAAATCAAAATTACAGCAACTATCAATTAATCACGATTTAAAAATAGACCCATGAAGAAGCTAGCCACACTGACATTTTGTTTGTTTGTTTTATTCACCAAAGCTCAGGAGCCAACCCAATGGAGGGGAAATGGTTCAACGGGAATTTATCCGGCTGAAAAACTAATGGCGCAATGGCCTGCCGCAGGACCTGATATTATCTGGAGTGTTGGCGATTTGGGTGAAGGTTTTTCATCTCCGGTATTTGCCAACGGGAAAATATATATTACCGGCATGGTTGGCGGGCAGGGAGTTTTATTCGTGATCGACAAAAACGGGACGCCTGCAAAGAAGTACGAATACGGCAAAGAATGGGATACAAGTTATCCCGGGACGCGCTCAACCGTGACCGTAGCCGGGTCTCTGGCATACTTGTATAGCGGACATGGAAAACTGGCATGTTTCGATCTGGATTCGGAAAAAATGAAATGGACTGTTGACCTGATTGCCGACCTGTCGGGAACAAACATCACCTGGGGAGTTACTGAATCGGTTGTTGTGGATGGCGACCGCGTATATTGCTCGCCGGGCGGAAAAACGAATAATGTGGTTGCACTGGACCGTTTTTCGGGCAAAACAATATGGGCTTGCGCCGGATTGGGCGAACAGTCGGCTTATAATACGCCTTTGCTGATTGAACTGCCGACGCGGAAAATCCTGGTTACCATGATGGCCAGCCATATCCTTGGTATTGATGCTTCCAACGGAAAATTGCTTTGGAACTACGAACAAACCAACCGCTGGTCGGTACATGCCAATACACCGGTTTATTCCGACGGCGCTGTTTTTTGCTTCAGCGGTTATGGTCAGGGTGGCGTAAAACTGAAATTAAGCAGCGATGGCTCTTCAGTAAGTAAAGAATGGTTCTCAACCGATTACGATAGCCGTATGGGAGGAGTTGTTCTGATTAATGGTTATTTGTACGGCTCGGGCGATAACAACCGCGAATGGATGTGTATTGACTGGAAAACCGGCGAAACTAAATACAAATCTTCAGAAGTGGGAAAAGGGGCTGTAATTGCTTCGGGAAACAAACTAATTGGCTATTCTGAAAAAGGGGAATTGTTTCTGGCTGAAGCAAACCCTACCGAATTTAAACTGATCAGCAAAGTCAAAGTTGAACTGGGTACTGCCCAACACTGGGTCCATCCGGTAATAAACGACGGAATTTTGTACTTGCGACATGGCAATACGTTGATTGCATATAAAATATCGAATTAAAAAGCTATTTATAAATGTTTTGATCTGATTATAGCCATGAAACATTTTCTTCTGATTAATTTATTTTTATTGGTTGCCGTTTTTTCTGAAGCGCAGGTAGGTCAGTGGCGGGGGCCAAACAGGGATGGGAAATTCAATGAAACCGGTTTGCTGAAGATATGGCCTGCCACAGGCCCCGAACTGTTATTGACAGTTGAGGGCATCGGAAAAGGTTATTCATCGCCGATTGCAGAAGGTGATTTTATCTATACTACCGGAATGATCGATTCGATGGACTGTGCTTCATGTATCGACATGTCGGGAACGATAAAGTGGAAAACTATATACGGCAAATCGTGGAGTAAATCGTTTCCCGATACCCGAGGATCGGTCACCATTGACGGCGACCGCCTGTATGTGATCAGTGGTGAGGGCGAGTTGGTTTGTATCAACAAAACAAATGGCGAAATCATCTGGAAAGTGGATGCAGATAAAAACTTTGAATCGGAACGGCATACCTGGGGCGTTTCGGAAACTCCTCTGATTGTTGATGATAAAGTGATTTGCACTCCCGGCGGAAACCGGACTTCGGTAGTTGCCCTGGATAAAATGAATGGCAGGCTAATTTGGGAAAGCAAATGTGTTGGAGGACAACGTGCATACACTTCACCGACGTTCTTTCAGTATAAGAATTTTCGTTATATTTTGGCAACCACTGCTAATAACCTGATCGCGTTGGTTCCCGAAACCGGTAACGTGGCCTGCACTTTCGATTATTTCAAGGAAGGCAAATGGGAATGGCAACCCGGTTTAATTTGGACCAACACACCAATTTGTAAGGACGACGAAATTTATATTTCAATGGGGTATGATTTTCCTTCGATTATGCTGAAAATGGATTCGCTGGGAACTTCTGTCAGCAAAAAATGGGTGGACAACACTTTCGACAATCACCACCACGGAGTAGTTGAAGTGGATGGTAAAATTTACGGTTCGAACTGGAAAAGCAACCGCGATGGTCAATGGGTTTGCATGGACTGGAAAACCGGAGAAGTTGCTTATGTTACCGATTGGTTCACAAAAGGCTCTATGGTTTATGCGGATGGCATGCTCTACGTTTATGAGGAAAAATCAGGAAATGTTGGACTGGTAAAGCCCGATCCAAAAGGTTTTGAGGTGGTCAGTTCGTTCAAGGTGAGCAAAGGAACCGGACCGCACTGGGCGCATCCGTTTATTGGAGACGGAAAATTGTTTCTGCGTCATGGCGATGTATTGATGGTATACAAAATAAAAGCATAAAATGAAGGAATTGATTGGTGTTGCATTGTTTTTGCTGATAACCGGTGCTTTGGTTGCACAGGATTTGGTACAGTGGCGGGGGCCTGATCGTAGTGGTATTTATCCGGACAAAGGACTTTTAAAAGAATGGCCCGCCGCCGGGCCTGAATTACTTCTGGAAGTAGATGGATTGGGAGGAGGCTATTCATCGCCGGTAGTTTATCATGATGTAATTTACGTGACGGGTATTCGTGATAGTTCCGATATTATTACTGCCATCAAAATGGATGGTGAAAAAATATGGGAAAAGGTGTACGGAAGGGCATGGTATCGTTCGTATCCTGAAAACCGGTCGACGCCAACCATTGAGAACGGAAAGATTTACCTTGTATCGGGAATGGGCGAGGTCGTTTGCCTTGATGCTGTCAGTGGAAATGAAGTTTGGAAAGTCGATGCCCATTCAACATTTAAAGGTGAACTTCAGAACTGGGGTATTGCCGAGTCGGTTTTGCTTACCGACAGGGCAGCGATCTATACAGTCGGAGGCGAAGAAACTTCAGTGATTGCGCTGGATAAAATAAATGGCAATTTGTTATGGAAATCGAAAAGTCTTGGAGGGCCGAGGGCGTATGCTTCTCCCTCGCTGATTGAAAAAAACGGGATGATGTTGATTCTTGCTCAGACCTCAAATGACCTGATTGCCCTGGATCCTGCCAACGGAAATGTTGTGTGGTCGTACGATCTTTTTCAGTATCACACCCACCGCATGGGAAAAGGGGCACAAACCAATACAGCCCTGTTTTATAACGATGAAATTTTTGTGACCAGTGGCTATGACCATCCCGGAACTATGTTTTCACTTGCTGACGATGCCAAATCGGTTTCATTGAAATGGAAAAACGATACGCTCGATTGCCATATTGGTGGTGTGGTAATGGTGGATGGAAAAATATTCGGTTCGAACTGGGCGAGCAATACCGGCGGAAACTGGGCCTGTCTTGATTGGAAAACTGGCAAAACCATGTACGAAGAAACCTGGAACAACAAGGGTTCGGTGATTGCCGCCGACGGGATGTTGTACTGTTATGAAGAAAAGGGCGGTAATCTTGCATTGGTAAGGCCGAATCCTGAAAAATTCGATATTGTCAGTTCATTTAAAATTGAAAAAGGAACCGGCCCACACTGGGCGCACCCTTCGATATACGGTGGAAAATTATTTGTACGGCACGGTGAAGTGCTGATGGTTTATAAAATCTCAAACTAGTGCGCAAACGGTATGTAAATATTGTTTTAGGTGGATCTGCTGCCATCTTTTTTATCGTTTTGCTATGGTGGATAACCAGCGATCCGACGAGGGATCTTCAAGCCAGTATGCCCGGTTCCGACAACCGGGGGGCAAAAACCCTGGTTGAACAGATTGTAAACATTGGCGAGAAATTTCAGGTTTTTAAGAATATAATTACCGGTACATCGGAAAACTGGACCCGTTTTCGTGGTGAAGATGTTGATAACATCAGCAAATCAAAAACAAAATTAAAAGATACCTGGCAAGCCGATGAACCCAGCGTGCTTTGGTCGGTTGAGCTGGGCGAAGGCCATGCCGGAGCTGCTATTTACGGTGGAAAAGTTTATATTCTCGACTACATAGAAGACAAACGCGAAGACGCTCTTCGTTGTTTTTCGCTCGAAACAGGCGAAGAACTTTGGCAGCGTTCATACAATGTGAACCTGAAACGGAACCACGGCATGTCGCGCACGGTTCCGGCTGTCAATGAAAAATACATTCTGACTATGGGCCCGAAATGCCATGTGATGTGTGTCGAACGCGAAACCGGCGACCTGGTTTGGGGGCTCGACCTGGTGAAAAAATACAATACCGAGGTGCCGTTTTGGTACACAGGCCAATGTCCTTTAATTGATGGAAACAAAGCCATTCTTGCTCCCGGCAACGATGCTCTGATGATTGCTGTGAATATGGATTCAGGAGAAATACTTTGGGAAACGCCGAATCCAAAAGCATGGAAAATGTCGCATTCATCGGTTATCCCTACAACATTATTCGGAAAGAAAATGTATTTGTACAGTGCAGTTGGCGGGGTTTGCGGTATTTCTGCCGAAGGCAGTGATGAAGGTAAAATTCTTTGGGAATCCACTGCATGGAACCATTCTGTTGTGGCGCCTTCTCCGGTTGCTTTTCCCGATGGAAAAATATTTCTGACTGCCGGATATGGCGCCGGAAGTATGATGATTCAGGTGAGAAAAACAGGCAATTCATACACGACAGAAGTGTTGAAGGAATACCTTCCGAAAGACGGTCTGGCCTGCGAACAGCAAACGCCTGTAATATGGGAAGGTCATTTACTGGGAATTCTTCCGAAAGATGCGGGGGCAAATCGAAATCAACTGGTTTGCGTACACCCTGATGATGTTACAAAAATTGTCTGGTCGTCGGGAAAGACAACCCGCTTCGGACTTGGACCGTATCTTATAGCGGACAATAAACTATTTGTACTTAGCGACGACGGAACACTGACGATGATTAAACCGGATACAAAAAATTACAGGCAACTGGCTCAAAAGAAAATTTTTGACGGGCATGATTCCTGGGCGCCGCTGGCAATAGCCGACGGGAAAATGATACTCCGGGATTCGAAAACCATGTTTTGTATCGATTTAAAAAAGTAATCATGCAAAAAAAGTTGATCAATATTTTTCTGATTATTGCTGCTGTGGCGGTTGCCCTGATCATGGGACGCGATTTTATCGTCAATAAATCAGGCAAAAACATTGAAAATGCTTACGAATACAATATTGATGAATTCCGGCAGGTCGATTCATCGCTGATTCTTTACCGGGAAGTTTTCTCTTTTCCGGTTCAGGTTGAAATACCAAAGGGAATTGCTTTATGCGAAAACCAGATTTATATCGTTGCCGAAGATGTATTTCTGAAGTTCGATAGGGAAGGAAATCTATTGTTCAGGAAGGTACTTGGAGCTTCGCCAACCTGTATCGCCTGCGGATGTAATGGCGAATTTCTGGTAGGGATGCGTGATCATATTCGTCTGTTCGACGGCGAAGGAACCTTGCTTTCGCGCTGGAACTCGTTTGGCGAAAATACAGTGATTACTTCTGTTGTTGTTTCCGGCGAATCTGTTTTTGTGGCCGATGCCGGTGGAAGGGTAGTTTATCAGTGCGATAAGCAGGGTAATGTGATTCGGAAAATAGGAGAAAAAAATGAAGAAAAAGATATTCCCGGGTATGTAATTCCCAGCCCGTATTTCGATGTGGCAGTTGATGCTGAAGGCTTTCTTTGGGCTGCAAATACCGGTCGTCACAGCTTCGAAAATTACAATGCCGATGGTTCGCTACGTACTTCATGGAAAACCAGTTCTGTAAATATTGAAGGATTCAGTGGTTGCTGCAACCCGGCCCATTTTGCCGTTATGGACGACAATTTGTTTGTGACCAGCGAAAAAGGGCTGGTGCGTATAAAAATATACGATCAGCACGGCCAATTCAAGGGGGTAGTGGCGCCGCCTGCTGCATTTGACCGCGGGGCAACAATAGCTCCCGAAGTGGTGGTTGACGGCGAAAATCGCATCATTGCCCTCGATTTTGAAAGAAAGTCAGTACGAATATTTGAACAGAAATAAAATGAACGAAAGAAGGCAATTTTTGAAACGTGCATCGCAGTTACTGATGCTTTCCGGACTGGTTGGTGGCTCGGCATATCTGGTTGCCCGAAACGGAATTTCTGCCTCGTGCGACAATTCCGAAATGTGCGGTAACTGTTCAAAACTGAAGGGTTGTGAGGTTGATAAAGCAAAGAAGTATAGAGTAGAACGAAATAAGTAACGGATGAAAACTCTTTATTGTCTCATTTTCACCCCAAACCCCTAAAGGGGCTTTTAGGGCTTGAGATTGCGAGGGACATGAAGGAAAGAACAAGTTGATGAAGTAAAAGATTGAATTTGAGAAGGCATTGATCAGGGCGAAAGTCCCCCTTTAGGGGATAGGGGTAAATAGAATACGGAACTTCAACTTAAAACTTATGCCAATTAGTGACAACGTTTCAATGTTTTATGGTGCAAAACCACACATCTTTGAAAAAGCGAAAATGTTGAGAAAACAAATGACCAAGGCCGAGTTAATAGTCTGGGAAATACTGAAAGGGAAGAAAATGTTGGATTGTCGGTTTCGTCCGCAACATCCGATAGATATATTTATTGCGGATTTTTATTGTCATTCCTTAAAACTTGTGATTGAGATAGACGGTGGTATCCATAAACCAAGGGAGCAGAGAGAATATGATATTGGCCGGGAGGCAGAAATGGAACGATGGGGGCTAAAATTTTTACGCTTTACTAATGAGGAAGTAGAAGATAACATTGAAGATGTGAAACATAGAATTATCAAGGAATGTGGGCAACGAAAGATTGCGCTTTTGAATGTCTGAGATAAAAATAACAAAACATGCAATATTGAAATATCCAATGACCAAAATTCAAATAAACGCCAAACCCTCTGAATTTTCACCGGCCAGTTCCCCTCTCTTTTGGAGAGGGGTTAGGGGAGAGGCTGATAAATAGTATAATTGATGACAGACCAAAAACATAGCAAAACCATGCAACGGCGCGATTTCATCCAAACAGGGATGCGCCTTACGCTGGCGCTTTCACTGGGCGGCATCGGGACAATGGCTGCCCTGAAAACAGCCAAAGGTGACACGGTCTGGCAGATCGATCCGTTCAAATGCGTGCAGTGCGGACGTTGTGCCGACTATTGTGTGAAAACACCATCGGCAGTGAAATGTGTTCATGCTTATGATTTGTGCGGTTATTGCGATTTGTGCGGTGGTTACCTGAAACCCGATGCCATTGCACAGGCAACCGGCGCCGAGAACCAGCTTTGCCCGACTGCGGCTATCAAACGGAAATTTATTGAAGAGCCGTATTTCGAATACGAAATTGTTGAGGATTTGTGTATTGGTTGCGCCAAGTGTGTGGCTGGTTGTACCTCGTTTGGCAATGGTTCGCTGCATTTGCAGATTCGCCACGACCTTTGCGACAACTGTAATGAATGTGCCATTGCGCGGGTTTGTCCGGCAGATGCCATTTCGCGTGTACCAGCCAGTGAGCCGTATAAAATTAAAGGTGATTTCACCGCAAATAATAAAGATCAAACACAAAGTCGCGAAGAATGATAAAATTATACGATATGAATCAGGTCACCCTGAACTTGTTTCAGGGTCTCATCTGTGTACAGATGCTGAAACGAGTTCTGCATGACATTTTTTTTCTTTTTCGCGTTTAAAAACCAGGAATGAAGCAAGTTTCAAAATACATATTTTCTCTGATAGGCTTTGTGACGGTGAGCCTGCCCGTATGGGCGCAACAGCAGCGTTTCCCGAAGCCTGAATTTGAAACCGGTTACCAGCAACCCCAACCAACAGTTCCCGATCCGCGTATGTTGCTGATGGAATATGTGGATGTATTTGTGTTGCTTGTTGTATTACTGCTTATTTCCTGGTTTGCCCTGAAAAAACGCTCCCGCAGCGGCATTTTTTGGACGTCGGTATTTTCGCTTCTGTATTTTGGTTTTTACCGCGAAGGTTGCATCTGTTCGGTTGGTTCCATCCAGAATGTGGCGCTGGCAATTTTTGACCCGACCTATACAATCCCGCTGACTGCACTTCTGTTTTTCCTGATCCCGCTGGTGTTTGCGCTGTTTACCGGACGGACATTTTGCGCCGGAGCTTGTCCTCTGGGCGCTATTCAGGATATCGTTATTTTGAAACCGATGGAATTACCGAAGTGGCTGCAAAAAGTATTGGGCTTCATTCCATATTTGTATCTCGGACTGGCCGTATTGTATGCAGCTACCAAATCTGAATTCATCATTTGCCGTTACGATCCGTTTGTAGGAATTTTTCGTTTCGATGCCGAGTTCCAGATGTTTGTGCTGGGCGGACTGTTTTTACTGATCGGAATTTTCGTGGCTCGCCCGTATTGTCGTTTCTTTTGTCCGTATGGTGTTTTGTTGGGCTGGATGTCAAAATTTTCATCCAAACATCTGACGATTACCCCCGCCGAATGCATTCAATGTAAATTGTGTGTTCCTTCCTGTCCGTTTGGCGCAATTGACGAACCGATAGTGGAGCAGGGCAACCGCAGAAAGAATGTCAACCGCCTGATTACCTATGTAATGTTATTGCCTGTTTGGGCACTGATTGGCGGTTTTGCCGGTTCGCTGGTTCATGTTCCGCTGTCGAAATTTAATTCCAATGTGTATCTGGCTGAGCAAATCATAGAACACCCGGAACTGAAAAACGACCCGGATAATATTGATGTACGGACTTTCATGACTTCCGGAAAAACGGTTGACCAACTGGTGGAAGAAGCGCAGCAAATCCGTTCACAATTTTATGTCGGAAGCTGGATTTTGGGGGCGTTCCTCGGTTTGGTCATCGGTTTCAGCCTGATCAAATTGTCTACTTTCAGAAAACGAAACGATTACGTTCCCGATAAAGTGAATTGCCTGAGTTGCGGGCGATGTATGGACTATTGTCCGGTGAAGAAAGAAAATTCAGGTTTCAACCCCGAAGTTTCGGGGCAAAATCCAAATTGAACAGCCAATGGAAAGAAACGAAAAATATTGAAAAAGAATGATGAATAACGAATATCTGGAAAAAGAAAAGCCGATTACAAGCCTGAAAGGCTTGGATAATAATAGCCCGGGGCAACGCCCCGGGGAAAAAATCAGATCAGAAAAGTGGCCGTTCTGCCAAGCCAAAATTGAAATGAAATGATCTAACGGCCAAAGTGGGAAACAAGAAATATCGAATAAAAATAAATATCAAGCAACAAATACCAATTGAATAACCAATATCGAATGAGCGCCAAACCTTCTGAATTTTCACCGGCCAATTCCCCCTCTCTTTGGGAGAGGGGTCAGGGGAGAGGCCTATTAATTTATTAAATTATGAACCTGCAACCAAACGATAAAATAAACATTGCACGAAAGATAGCCTGGCTGGCAGCCGGTTTCTCTGTAATTATTTGCGTTTTGCTGATTGTCAATTTTATTCAAAGCAAATCGGTCAATCCAATTGAAAGCGAAACCCTGAAAGCGCTCGTCGAACGGCTAAAATCTGATCCGCAAAACGAAGCGCTGATCAACGAAATACGGGCATTTGATCTGCTGGCGCGAAAAGCCTATTTCACCAGCCAGTGGCAATTACGTACAGGCGGTTATCTGCTCTTGCTGGGTATCATCGTTACGATTTTGTCGGTTCGTTATGTGTTATCGAACAAACCAAAATTCGGAGAATTGGAGGAGATTGAAAAAGAACCGTACCTAGATTCCGTTTTAGCTCGTAAATGGATTATTTATGTGGGGGGTAGCTTGTTTGTATTGGCCTCTGTTTCGGGCATTTTATCGTATAATTCGCTGAATGCCTATCAGTTTTCGAAGTCGGAAGTAAAAACTGATGAAGTTGTTGTTGAAACGGCACAAACTTCCGAAGAAAAAATTGTGGAAGAAACAACTGCCGCTGCAACCCAGGAAAATATTGTTCCTGAAGAAATAATGAAAGCGGAACCCAAAACAGTCGCAGAGGAAGTGAAAACCGAAACGGCAGCAAAAACGGAAAGTTCTGTGTTTGTTGCTTCTCAGAAAGATTTACGGGCCAATTACCCGTTTTTCCGGGGTGCAGAAGGAAATGGAATTGCCTGGCAGACCAATGTTCCTACGCAATGGGATGGCGCTGCCGGAACCAATATCTTGTGGAAGGCGAAATTCCCAAAACGTGGTTTTAGTTCGCCTATTGTCTGGAAAAATAAAGTATTTATTACCGGTGCTGATAATGCCGGCCGCGAGGTGTATTGTTACGACCTGAATTCAGGAAAATTGTTATGGACAGCCCTTGCTGACAATATCCCCGGCTCGCCGTCAAAAATGCCATCAGTAACTGCCGATACCGGCTTTGCAGCGTCAACAATGGCTACCAATGGAAACTCGGTTTTTGCCATTTTTGCTACCGGCGACTTGCTCGCTCTCGATATGGATGGAAAACGTTTGTGGGCGAAAAATCTGGGGGTTCCCGACAATCATTACGGACATTCGTCATCGCTGATAATTTATAAAGACAAACTGCTGATTCAATACGATACCAACAAGGGCGGAAAACTGATTGCCTTGTCAACTGCTTCAGGTGCCGAAATGTGGACGACTGTCCGTAAATCGAAAATATCGTGGTCATCGCCGGTTTTGGTGAATACAGGAAACCGCATGGAATTGATTTTGACGACCGATCCGAATGTGGATTCCTACGATCCGGAAACCGGAAAAGAATTGTGGTCGGTGAAATGTCTGATGGGCGAGGTGGGGCCTTCGGCTGCATATTCTGACGGATTGGTTTTTGCGGCCAATGAATATGCCACTTTTGCAGCTATAAAACCGGGTAGTACGCCCGAAATTGTTTGGCAGACAGACGAATTTCTTCCTGAAGTTGCCAGTCCGCTGGCAGTGAATGGTGTGGTAATTATTGCAACCAGCTATGGTACGGTGGCCGCTTTCGATACGGCTGACGGCACCCTGCTTTGGGAGCAGGAGCACAGCGATGGTTTTTATGCTTCGCCGGTATATGCTGCCGGAAATGTCTACCTGATCGACATGGCAGGTGTTTGCCATATTTTTAAAGCGGGCAGGGAGTTTCAGTTGGTTGCCGAACCGGCATTGGGTGAAAAAACAGTGTGCGCTCCGGTTTTTGCTGACGGAAAAATCCTGATCCGCGGGTTCGATAATTTGTATTGTATCGGAAAATAGGGGAGGGTGAAGTGAACGAAACGACAAATATCAGTCAGGTGGTGGAGCAGATTGTTGCAGAGAAAGGCACTGTTCAAAAATCGGTAATTCCTATTTTGCAGGCGATTCAGGAAAAATATAACTATTTGCCGGAAGAAGCCCTGAAAAAGGTTTGCGAACTGACGGAAATCACTCCTGAAAAAATTATCGGAATTGCGACTTTTTATTCGAAATTCCGTTTGGAACCGGCAGGCGACCACCGGATTAAAATATGCGTCGGAACGGCTTGCCATGTGAAAGGCGCAGGACTGGTTTACGATGCTTTCAAACGACATTTCAATTTAAAGGGAAACGAAGAGACCGATGCTTCAGGAAAATATACACTCGAAAAGGTGGCCTGTCTGGGTTGTTGTACGTTGGCACCGGTGGTGCAGATCGACGATGTAACGTATGGGCATGTTGCTTCCGACAAAATAGCGAATGTTATCAACGATTTTGAGAGCCAGGTTGGTAAAACCGGACGCAGAAAAGGATTGTTCCGTACAGCCGATGGCGAGGAATTTCAGGGTGAAATACGCATTGGACTGGGTTCGTGTTGTGTGGCCAGTGGTAGTGCCGAAGTGCAAAAAGCAGTGGAGCAAACGGTGGAAGGAACCGGCGTGAATATACAACTGAAACATGTTGGCTGCGTGGGAATGTGCCACCAGGTGCCGCTTGTTGAGGTAATCCCGAAAAATGAGAAGCCGGTTTTATATGCAAAAGTGAAACCTGAAGATGTCAAAAATATTATTGGAACTCATTTCAAACCAGCAGGTTTATTTGATAAAATGAAAAACGGAATGTACAATTTCTTCGAAAAAGTACAGACCGACCAGGTTTGGGAGGGAGTGCAACGTTTTTCCATTGACTTCAGGGAAGAGAAAGTTTCCGATTTTCTCGACCGCCAGATACCGATTGCCACCGAACACCGCGGGGTTATCAACCCGCTGGACATGGAGGAATACAAATCGTATGGCGGTTTTAAAGCGCAATACATCAGCCTTAAAAGACTGGATTCGGAGCAGATTGTACAAAAAGTATTCGACAGCGGCCTCCGGGGAAGGGGAGGCGGTGGTTTCCGTACCGGGTTGAAATGGCAGATGGTGAAGAATCAGCAGTCGGATATAAAATACCTGATTTGCAATGGCGACGAAGGTGATCCCGGCGCGTTCATGGACCGCATGTTGCTCGAATCGTATCCGTACCGGGTGATCGAAGGAATGGTGATTGCTGCCAAAGCGGTTGGAGCAACTCATGGTTATTTTTATATTCGTGCTGAATATCCTTTGGCAGTTCGCCGCATCCGTCAGGCGCTGGCCAATTGTCGGGAACATCATTATCTGGGTGAAAATATTATGGACAGCGGTTTTTCTTTCGATATTGAAATTGCAGAAGGGGCAGGAGCTTTTGTTTGCGGCGAGGAAACAGCGATGATGGCTTCCATCGAGGGAAATCGCGGGTTTCCGCACATCCGTCCTCCTTTTCCGGCAGAAAAAGGGCTGTGGGGAAACCCAACGCTGATCAACAATACCGAAACGTATGCCCAGGTTCCGTACATTATTCGCGAGGGAGAAGGTAAATTCAATGCTATCGGGACGGCTACCAGCAAAGGGACCAAGGTTTTTGCGCTGGCCGGAAAAATCAACCGGGGTGGGCTGATCGAGGTGCCGATGGGAATTACCGTGCGCCAGATTGTTGAAGAGATTGGCGGCGGTGTGCAAGGCGGTAAAAAATTCAAGGCGGTGCAGATTGGTGGCCCGTCGGGAGGCTGTATCCCTGCTTCCATGTACGATACACCCATCGACTATGAATCGCTGATCCAGGCTGGCGCTATGATGGGATCGGGTGGTCTGGTGGTACTCGACGAAACGGATTGTATGGTGGACATTGCCCGCTACTTCCTTTCGTTTACCCAGAATGAATCCTGCGGGAAATGTACGTTTTGCCGGATTGGAACCAAGCGAATGCTCGACATTCTGGAAAAAATTACTTCAGGAAAAGGAACGAAAAATGATCTGGAAGAGCTGAAATATCTGGCAGGCTGGACGCAAAAAGGCAGTTTGTGCGGATTGGGACGAACAGCGCCCAACCCGGTTCTTTCAACGTTGAAATATTTTCACGATGAATACGAAGCGCATATAGAAGGCCGTTGCCCGTCGGGGAAATGCAAGGATTTGATCCGTTATCACATCACCGACGATTGCATCGGCTGTACCAAATGTGCGCAGAAATGTCCGACCGATGCCATCAAATTTGAGCCGCACAAAGTACATGTTGTTGATACGGAAAAATGTATCAAGTGCGATGCCTGCAAGCAGGTTTGCCCGGTGGAAGCGGTAGAAATTGTAAGCCCTTAAATTTCAGAAGAGGACTTAGAGAAGAAAAACCGGATTAATTTTGGAGGCTTTTAAAACTTGATAAAAAGAATGCAGAGTATAAAAAACGAAAATGAAATGAACGTATGAAAAATATTTTTGTAACTGTTATTGTGTCCCTGAATCTGGCTTTGGGTAGCATGGCTGCTTCCTTGGATAGTTTAAAATATGTTGAAGCCAAGACGTTTCAGATAATTGGAAAAGGATTTTCCGACACGCAAACGATGTACGAACGATTGCCTGCCAGTTTGGAGGGTAAGACACGTCCGCCGGTGTGGTCACTATCGAAGAATTGCAGTGGTTTGGCGATTCGTTTTCGAACTAATTCACCAATTATCGCGGCCAAATGGGAAGTTACCGGCGATGTGGTAATGAATCATTTTACCATGACGGGAATCAAAGGGCTTGATTTATATTCTCTGAAAAACGGGAAATGGCAATTTGTAAATACGGCACGGCCGAAGGAGAAAGCTACCACGGCTGTAATTATTAATCACATGGCGGGGAATGACGAAGAATACATGTTGTATCTGCCTCTATACGACGGATTGGTCAGCCTTGAAATAGGAGTAAAATCGACGGCTACGATTGAACAACCACTGGTCGATTCTCCCCGGAAAGGCCATCCGGTAGTATTTTACGGAACCAGTATCACACAGGGCGGTTGTGCTTCCCGTGCCGGAATGGCCTATCCGAATATTTTGTCGCGTATGCTTGACCGGGAGATTGTCAATCTGGGGTTTAGTGGCAACGGACAGCTCGATCTGGAAATTGCTGAAGCGATGGCAACTATCGATGCTTCCTGTTTTGTAATTGATTGTTTGCCCAACGTGAGTGTTGCCCAGATGAACGAAAAATATTCCCGTTTTCTGAAAATCATACGTGAGAAAAAGCCCAATACTCCAATTCTTTTGGTCGAAACGATTCTTTTTCCGCACAGGCATTTTGATCAGACCGTTTTTACATCGCTTCAGCAGAAGAATGAAACTTTACAGCAGATTTTTACTGAACAGAAAAAGGAAGGGGACAGGAGTATTTATTATCTGAAAGCAGATAAATTGATTGGCGACGATCAGGAGGCAACAGTGGACGGTGTTCATCTGACAGATTTGGGTTTTTTGCGGATGGCGGAAAATATGTATCCGGTAATTCGAAAACTGATTAAATAGAATAATATCATCTTTTGTTAAAATCGTTGCGTGTTTCATGTTACGGGTTATGAGTTTCAGTTAAAACGATATCAGTAATAAAATGAACAGTTACAAGGATCTGGAAATATATAAAACAGCTTATAGATTGGCAATTGAGGTTCATCGGATGAGCCTTAACTTACCAAAATACGAACTTTATGAGCAAGGGAGTCAGGTTAGGAGATCAACGAAAAGCATAAAGGATAATATTGCTGAAGGATATGGACGGAGAAGATACAAAGACGAATTTATTCGTTTTTTGATATTTGCTCATTCTTCATGTGATGAAGCAATTTCTCAGCTAACCATGATTAATGAACTTTATTTTGAAAATATTGGCTTAAAAGATAAAATTCAGGAATATGAATTATTGGGTGCAAAAATCAATAAGTTTATCCAATATGTTGAAACGAGTTGGAATAAACCCGTAACCCATAACTCGTAACACTTCTTAAAGAAATGATCAAACTCACGATTAATAATCAGACAGTTGAAGTTCCGCAGTGGAAAACCATTCTGGAAGCTGCACATCAATTGGAAATTGACATCCCGACGATGTGTCATTTGGAAGGAACGGAGCATTTCACTTCGTGTATGATTTGCCTGGTGAAAGACCGGCGAAACGGGCGTTTGATGCCTTCGTGCTCGATGCCGGTAGCTGATGGAATGGACATTGTAACCAACGACGAAGAATGCACCGATTCGCGGAAAGCGGCGCTCGAACTACTGCTCAGCGAGCATGTGGGAGACTGCGAAGCGCCCTGCCAGTTAGTTTGTCCGGCACACATGAACATCCCGTTGATGAACCGCCTGATTGTGAAAGGCGAATTTGCCAAAGCGTTGCAGGTGGTGAAACGCGATATCGCCCTGCCTGCCGTATTGGGGCGCATTTGTCCGGCTCCCTGCGAGGCGGGTTGCCGCCGCAAACAGGTCGATGAAGCAGTGGCTATCTGTCACCTGAAACAGTTTGTGGCCGACGAAGATTTAAAAGAAACAATTCCGTATTTACCGGTAGCTCAGCCGTCAACCGGGAAAAAAGTTGCCATTGTCGGGGCGGGGCCTGCCGGGTTGGCTGCTGCATATTACCTGCAACTAAAAGGCCATCAGGCGGTTGTTTTCGATAAAAATGAAAAAGCGGGCGGCGATCTTCTGAAAATTGACCGGGAAATATTGCCGTCTTCCATTCTTGAAAATGAAATTGCGGTGATCGCCCGTAGTGGCGCCGAATTCCGGTTTGATCAAACGATTGACCGACAGAAATTTCAGGAAATAAAAAATGAATTTGATGCCGTTGTTTTAGCCACCGGCTCACAGGAACAGGAGAATCCTTTTGGCCTGAAAAGTTCGAAACAGGGTATTGATGTGGACAAACTGACTTACCGGACTTCGGACGATAAAGTGTTTGCCATTGGCAATGCTTTGCGCCCGTCGAAACTGGCTGTCCGCTCGGTTGGACAGGGAAAGGAAGTGGCTGCAATTATAGACCGTTTTCTGAAATCGGGAACTGTAAAAGCCAATCCGGAGCGTTTTAATTCGAAATTCGGGAAGCTGTACCAAGTTGAATTCAACGAATATTTGAAAGAATCGGTGAAAGCGGAAAGGCTGGATACACAGAACGATTTTTCTCAGGAAGAGGCGAGGGCAGAGGCTGAACGCTGTATGCACTGCGATTGCCGAAACCCGGAATCCTGCAAACTGCGCCTGTTTTCCGATGAATTTGACGCCGGACAAAAACGTTTCCAGACCAGCGAACGCAAAATTGTGCAGAAATTTGTTCACCGCGAAGGTATTGTTTACGAACCGGCCAAGTGCATTAAATGCGGCATTTGTGTGCGCCTGACGCAACAATATCAGGAAGAATTCGGTTTTACGTTTATTGGTCGCGGGTTTGATGTGAAAATCGGCGTCCCCTTCAACGAAAGCGTGCAAAATGCCTTGCGCAAAACGGCCGCCCTGGTTGCCGAAAAATGCCCGACCGGTGCATTGGCAATGTACGGCGAAGAGGAACATTTAAAATCAGGACAATGAATTCAATGAAAAATCAAATAGAATGTTGTTTTTGTTGTAGAGACAAGGCATGCCTTGTCTCTACAACGGTTAACCGCAATATAATTGTGATGCGTCAAAACGTCAAAATGCCAACCATTCTATTTATTGTTTTTATGTTGATAGAAATACCCTTATTTGCACAGACCAATTGGCCCATTTTCCGCGGGAACCAGCAATTGACGGGCTTTGCAAATACCGATCTTCCGGCGCAGCCCAAATTGTTGTTCTCGTTTCCAACAGGTGACGACATTAAATCGTCGCCGGTAGTGGCCGAAAATACTATCTTTTGCGGCTCATCGGACGGAAATCTATATGCCATCGATTTTTCAGGAAAATTAAAATGGAAGTTCAACGCCGGAAATGTGATTGAGGCGCCGCCATTGTACCTGAACGGCTCGGTAATTGTTGGTTCGATGGACGGCTGGTTTTTCCGGCTTGATGCCAAAACCGGAAAGCAAATCTGGAAATACAAGACAGATAATCAGATTGTTGGATCGGCTAATTTTATCAAATCAAGGAGTTTGTATAAACTGGCTGTTGGTAGTTACGATTACAACCTGCATGGTGTGGGCTTTGAAAAAGGTGACAGTCTGTGGCGGTACGAGTCGGATAATTTTATTAATGGTGCGCCAGCTATTTATAAAGGAAATGCGGTATTTGGCGGTTGCGACGGGTTTATTCATGTGGTGAGCATGGAAACCGGTAAGGCAGTTAAAAAAGTGAAGCTCGATACCTATGTGGCTTCGTCGCCGGTAGTGGAAGGCGACCTGTTGTATGTGGGCGATTACGAAGGTCGTTTTTTTGCTGTTAATCTGGCGGAAGGAAAAATACAATGGACCTACGATAATCAGGAAAAGAACCTGCCCTTTATTGCATCGCCTGTGCTGGGCGGCAATTTTTTGGTGATTGGAAATGAAGATCGTGAATTGTATTGCATCCGCAAGAACGATGGCTCGTTGGCGTGGAAAATCCGGTTGAGCGACCGGATCAATGCATCTTCGGTAATTTGCAAAAACAAAGTGGTCAGCGTTACAATGGATGGTATGATATACATTCACGAACTATCAACCGGCAAACAAATCTGGAGTTACGAAATAGGCAGTCCGGTTGTTGGCAGTCCTGCTGTGTACGGCAACAAACTGATTATTGGCGCAGTTGACGGACGAATTTACGTATTTGGATAATCCCTGACTTCGCAATTTCTTAACGAACCGTCATATTTTTTAGTAAAAAATTATCTGTCTCTGGGTTTTCCTAATTTTGCCAAAGTATTTCAAAGGACAAAGATGACAGTTCAGTCTTTCAGAATTAGTAGAAAAACCGATATAATTCCCAATAAAAGACGGATGCGGATTGCTGTGGCGCTGGTGTATTTCAGCATGGGGCTTTCTTTTGCTTCGTGGGCAAGCCGCATTCCGGACATCAAAACCGCCCTCAATCTGAATGATGCTGTTTTTGGAAGTATCCTGTTCGCATTGCCGGTGGGCCAGTTCCTGATGATGGCTTTTTCGGGAAAGCTGGTTACCCGTTTTGGAAGCCACAGAGTTTTAAGTTTCGCTTTACCCATTTATACAATCTGTTTGAGCAATATCGGTTTGGTGACCGCAGGCTGGCAGCTTGCCATTGCCTTGTTTCTATTTGGTGTATCGGGAAATGTGTGCAATATTTCAATCAATACACAGGGTATTTCTGCAGAACGGCTTTACGATCGGCCAATTATGTCTTCATTTCATGGATCATGGAGCTTGGCAGGTTTTACCGGCGCGCTGATCGGGCTGGCCATGATTAACCTGAAAGTCCCTCCGTACTGGCATTTTGTTACGGTAATTCTGATTGTGTGGATCATTGTGTGGATCAATTATCCGTTTTTGGTTCGTGCCAATCATAATCCTGCAAAGGGAGAGCCACGCAGAAAATTTTTTGGCAAACCCGATAAAATGCTGGTTCAGCTCGGGATTATTGGTTTTTGCAGCATGGCCAGCGAAGGCGCGATGTTCGACTGGAGTGGGGTATATTTCAAAGATGTGGTTCATGCCCCGGCCTCGCTGGTGATTTTGGGCTACACTTCATTCATGATCATGATGGCTACCGGGCGTTTTGTTGCCGACTATTTTACATCGAAGATTGGCCGGAAACTCCTGTTGCAAATATGCGGACTGATCATTTCAACCGGATTGTTTACGTCTGTTCTGTTTCCTTATCTTATTCCGGCAACTATTGCCTTTATGCTGGTGGGGATCGGCGTTTCGAGTGTTGTGCCTACGGTGTATAGCGCAGCCGGAAGACATTCCAAAATTCCTCCGGGTATTGCTTTGGCAACCGTTTCGAGTGTGAGCTTCCTCGGATTTTTAATGGGGCCGCCGCTGATTGGTTACATTTCGGCTGCATTCGGCCTTCGTTACTCGTTTGCTGTGATCGGCTTTTTCGGTATCGGCATTTTCTTTATGGTTCCGTGGATCAAATTATTGCAGAGCGAAACTGTAAAATCATAATCGTCAGAAAATACCGGTTAAGATAGTTTCCTGATTTTTTCGCATAGCAATGCTGACAAAATCATTGCATATCTTTTTTTGACCAGCGGAAGTTGTGAATAACAAATTACCGGGAGTGTCCATTCCAGCAGTGCCAGATAATAGGGTTCAATACAGGTGTTTTCACCGGAACTTTTGAAAGCATATTCTCTCATTTTTAATGACAAGGCAACATTCTTGTTCAGAATATCCTGATAATTATTTTCGGGGAGATGATCAAGCTGATTGATATCGTAAAAACGGGTTGCGAACTGCACCATTTTTTTCAGATCTTCCTCATTTTCCAAAGGCGCATATTCTGTCATGAAAATGGCTTCAAGGCGCGCAAAATCAGTCACAATGGAACGGGGTCTTGTTTCCGAAAAGTCAATCAGGTAAACATTCATATTCTGGTCGAGCAGAATATTTTGCATGTTCAGGTCGCCATGACAAATAGAGGTGTGGTAATTGATGGCTGTTTCACGTCGTCTTTTGTATTCATGTTTCAGAAACCAATACGGGTTGACTAACTTTTGTCCGGTTTCTTCTATAGTGAAAAATTCTTCATCGGATGAAATGGAAAAAAGACTGAACGCTGTGTCGTAAATATGTGGAAAAAAAGTGAAAGTCGGATCATGGTCACGGAATGGATGGATGGCTTCGTGCACAGGCTGTCCGTACCAAGGGTTCAGTATTTGCATGAAGATTTTATCAAACAGCGGCTCCAGTTGTTCGGTTGACCAGTTTTCGAAATAGTGGGTGAGCCATTTCAACTGGGTTTGTTCGCCGCCAATTCCGACAAAATTATACCGAAGTGCGCCATTATCGCCAAAAAACTCGGTACCCAACACCATGGCGCTGTTGTTTAATATGTAGGGAAGAGAATATTTCTGGCAGCGGTCGGCTTCGCGGGTGATCATTGCCCGGTTTGCGAATTTTAGCACGGTGGGCCGCAGTTTCCGCCCATCCCGGTCATAGGAATTTACCTGAAATGTCTGCGCAGAATAGCCGCCATGCAGTTTTTTTAACTCCACCCGGATCGAATCGGTGTACAATCTGCGAATTAAGAAAGATCGGACAGGTTCAAGAGAACTTTCTCCTGAAACTTCAATCGCAATACGGTGCAACGAAGCGTCTTCGAGGTTTTCAGCGCTTACTATCCATACTGTTGGATTGACCAGTAGTTCCGACGTTTCGAGGTGCTTCACATCTAAAATATTGTCAAGGGTCAAAACTTCTTTTAACAGATTTGGCAAAGTTTGGATGTTCGGAGGGATTGCGATTTTATCCAGCTCGAAACGGGCACCCCACAGACCAATGCCTTCTGTTGTAGCCTTGATTAAAGCGGAAAACTCCTGAAATCCTTTTTCTTTCAGGTTTTTAGTCAAAAAATCATCGACCACAAGGCACAGGCTGATTGACGGGCGGTTGTCGTTGAAATCGGCAATCGCCAGCGCCCTGATTTTCGGTTGATCATTATCAATACGGCAGATGGCATCAGTCAGTTGATTCAATGAAATTGAACCCGGTTTTGCCAAATGAATCCGACCGGAGGTGCTTTGTTTAAACGATACTGCCTGTTTCACCCAGATACCGGCCTGTTCAGGTTTGTGCGGAATACGGAAATCAGCAGGTTGCGATGCATCGTTGGGAATAAAACCGGCGCAGTTCCCGGTTGTAATAAACAAACCTTCGGCACCCGTTTCCTCTTCGGAGGATTCGGCTGGAGAACCAATTCCTACCGAAAATCCCAGTTCGTTGTACCCTGCAATTCCCTGACTGAGCCAAAACAGGGCCGGTTCGTTTTCTTTTTCTGTCGGAGAAAAATGAAACTGATAGCCGCCTGTTTCCCATTCTGAACCGATGCATCCCTTCTGCCTCAGCCGGTTGATCTTCTCCCGTGCAACTTCAACATTTTCTGAAAAACAGAAAACCGAATGCAATCCCGCCATTTCAAGTACATTGAAAACTTCGGCGGACATGCCGGAAATAAATAAGGAACCGCCTTTTGCCTTCAATTTTTTAAATGTTCCCAATAGAATACGAATTCCTGTACTCGATAAATAATTGCACTGCGAAAAATCAATGATCAGATAAAGTTCATTGTCTGCGAACGGCCGGACAGCCTCATCGAATGCAGAACTATTAACGGTATCAAGCCGGCCTTCGGGTGTAATGCACGGAACTGATTGTTCTGTTTGAATGCGTATTGTGATCATCTTTCAATTGATTTCTGGTTTGTTCAATTTTTGCACATAAGATACAATAAAATGTGTGCTTTTCTCAGCAGATTGGCCTAAATTTTCTCATGAATTCGGGTGCCGGATATTTCTGATTTATACATTTCCTGACGCTCCGTAATTTTTCCTGAGAATTAGTATATTTGGTAAAAACTAAACTAATCATGACAAATCCCTTTTTATGACAAAAGTTCAATCTGCCCTGTTTTCCCTTCTTCAGTTGAAGGTTCTTGCTAATTGCATCTCATTCAGGACTAAAAAATGAAAATCAAAAAAATAATAAACGAAGTTTTGGCATTGATCCTGGCCGGGGGTATTTTGCTCGTTTCGGATTTAACAAACCGCAGAAATGGTTCGGAAGATCAGGGTAAATCTTCTGAAAATAAGGAAAATAGGGGCATTAAAGGTAGAAATTACCGGTTTTGCATGGCCGAATATACCGACAGTCCGAATGCTGAAGATGCTGAACAGGGCGTACGCGATGAACTGAAACGCCTGGGTTTGGAAGAAGGCACTGATTTTACGATGAAAGTGTTCAATGCACAGGGCGATATTTCAACAATGAACAGTATTGCCGAAGCGATTGCTTCTGAAAAATGGGATATTATTTTTTCGTCTTCCACGCCAACCACGCAAAGCCTTGCACGGAAAATAAAAAATATGCCCGTTGTTTTTACCAATGTCGGCGACCCGATACGTGCGGGACTTGGAAATTCGTTTGAAGACCATCTTTCCAATTTTACCGGAATTTCTACTGTGAGCGACTTTGCAGGCCTGGTAAAGCTGGTGGTTGAGTCGGTACACGGAATAAAAACAATTGGCACAATCTATACTCCGGGTGAAGTAAACTCGGTTGTTTATAAAGAGGAACTCGAAAGAGAAGCCGCCCAACAGGGACTGAAACTGATTGCTGTTCCTGCCAATTCGGTTACCGAAGTTGCCGATGCTGCATTGTCGATTTCTGCCCAGGGAATTCAGGCATTTACACAGATATTGGATAATCTGACGTCCAGTTGCGCTCCTACGATCATAAAAGTGGCCTATGATAAAAAAATCCCCTATTTTGCTTTTGTTGGCAAGCAGGTGAAACAGGGCGCCATTGCTGCCGTTTCGCGCGATTATTATACCGCCGGGGTTGAAGGTGTTGGTATGGCCAAACAAATACTCGAAGGGAAATCGCCCAAAGAAATTCCGTATCAATATGTATCGAAAACGAATGTGGATGTGAATGCCGATGCTGAAAAATATTTCAAGGTGAAGATTCCTGAAAAATATCTCGTGCAGAAGCAAAATCCGTTGAAAGGCAAAAACTTTAAATTTTGTCTGGCTCATTATATCGACAGTTCAAATTCGGAAGATTGTGAAAAGGGAATCCGCGATCAACTGAAACAGGCCGGTTTGGAAGAAGGCGTCGATTTTAGCATGAAGGTTTTTAACGCGCAAGGCGATATTTCAACCTTGAACAGTATTGTCGATGCTATTTCAAACAACAAATGGGACCTTGTTTTTTGTAGTTCAACGCCCACCATTCAGGCTATTTCGAAAAAAATAACGAAGATGCCTGTTGTTTTTACCAATGTGGGTGATCCGGTTCGTGCCGGGCTGGGCGAATCGTTCGAAAAGCACCTTCCCAACATGACCGGAATATCGACCATAAGCGATTTCGAAGGTATGATAAAGCTGGTTGTTGAAACGATGCCGGGAATAAAAAAGATCGGAACCATTTTTACTCCGGGTGAAATCAATTCGGTGGTCTATAAAGAAGAACTTGAAAAAGCGGCAAAAAGGCACGGACTAAGTTTAATCGCGGTTCCGGCCAATTCAGCTACCGAGGTTGCCGATGCTGCCCAGTCGATTGCATCGCGGGGAATTCAGGCTTTCACGCAAATTTCGGATAACCTGACTTCCAGTTGCGGAGCGTCCATTATTAAAGTGGCCTACGACACGCGCATCCCGTATTTTGCATTTATCGAAAAACAGGTAGCGCAGGGGGCGGTTGCTTCCCATGCCCGCGATTATTATTATGCAGGCGTTGATGCAGCGAATATGGCTATCGAAATTCTGAATGGAAAGTCGCCTCAGGAAATACCGTTCCGCTATGTTACCAAATCGTTGATCAAAATCAACCCCGAGGCGGAAAAGTATTTCAAAGTGAAAGTTCCGGCTCATTACATGACAAATTCCAAATAGAACAGCAAATGTACAGGAAGATGCTAAGACACAAAGGAGAATAAGACACAGCGAATAAAAAATAAATAAGTATCAGCAAAATAACCAATATAGAAATGAATGCCAAACTCTCCGGGTTTTCACCGGCCAGTTCCCCTCTCTTTTGGAGAGGGGTTAGGGGAGAGGCCACAAATTCTTAAAAATATGAACAATCTGGAAATCAATATTGAAAATCAGGGCGAAGAGATGGTTCTGAAATGCACCGGTCGGCTTGATGCCAACTGGGCCACGCATCTCAACGATTCAATCGACCGGCTGGTTCGCGACGGCCACTACCACCTTTCGCTCGATCTATTGGGAATTGAGTACCTCAGTTCGGCAGGTATCCGCTCGCTGGTTGCCCAATACAAAAACCTGAAATCAGTAAACGGGTATTTCTACATTCAGGCCATGTCCGACAATGTGGGGCAGGTTTTAAACATGGTGGGGATGGCTGACATGTTGCGGCAGAAACCGGTAACGAAAATTGTTGAAAAGCAGCAGGAAGAAACTCCGGAACAGTGGGCGGATCGGGGATTTTCATTCAAGGTTTCGGAGCTTTTGCCGGATGGAAAATCGGCTGCAAATTTCTACGGAAAGCCGGATATGGTGCTTCAATCGGGTTTTGTTGCTGAAAATGCCCGGAAAGTTCAATCCGAAGAAAAACAGTTTGCCATTGGTTTGGGCGCTATCGGCGATTCGTTTAACGAATGCAAAAACCGTTTTGGCGAATACATGATGGTAGGGAAAAACATCGCCTATCTTCCTGCCGATGGCTCGAAAAAACCCGATTACATGGTAAGCAGCGGCCAGTTGATTGCATCGCTTACCGAATTATATGGGATTCATTTCGGGGGGAATTTTCCGCATCTGTTGCGCTTTCAGGGCAACGATGAAAAATCGACGATTGGGCTGAGCCGTTTGGCCGAAAATTTCCGCAAGTTGACAAATGCCGATCAAATTGGTATTGTGATGGTTGCTGAAAGTGGCGGTCTGATTGGCGCTTCGCTGAATGCCTCGCCGGTTGACGGAAAGAAAATTTTCAGTTTTCCGGAAGTGAAAGAAACTTTGAATTTTACGACGGAGCCTGCCCATAATAAAATGCTGACCCTGTCGGTTGGTTATTTTTCATTTACTAAAAATGCTGAAACCGCGAAATTTACACGGCCTTTGCAAGCCGGTTCATCAACGAGGGGGCATGTGCACGCGGCTGTCTTTCCGTATGTTCCGCTGAAGAAGACGGCCATCGACCTGAACGAAACCATCGATTTTCTCTTCAATACTTCGGAACTGATTGATATTCTTCATCTGACAAACGACGACCGTGAAATTTCCGGTTTGGGCGAAAGCCAGTTTGTACAGGGCTTCTGCTGGATCGTACCCATCGAATCAACCCATTTTGTTTCAACCAAATAAATTACCGATATGTCTCTGTTAATAGGATCAATCACCATCGGAATCATACTCTCGCTGCTGGCGTTGGGTATTTTTATCAGTTTTCGCATCTTCGACTTTCCCGATATTACCGCTGAAGGGGCGTTTACCTTCGGAGCAGCGACTGCCGCTTCGTTAATCGTTGCCGGAATGAACCCTTTGCTGGCCAGCCTGATCGCTTTCATTGCAGGCATGGCTGCCGGGGCGGTGACGGGCGTTATTCATACTCGTTTTAAAATCAACCCACTGCTGGCCGGTATTCTGGTAATGACCGCGCTGTATTCGGTAAACCTGCATGTGATGGGCCGGAGCAATGTGCCGCTGCTGAACAAGACCACCGTTTTTTCGTGGGTCGAAAGTTTTTCCGTCTGGATGTCGGGTGCCGATGCACGGACAATGGTTTTAGGCTGGGATGTCGCTGTAAAAGATTTGTGGCTATTGCTTTTTTGCCTGATTGCCATTGTCATTTTCTGCATCATTCTTTGGTGGTTCTTTAAAACCAACATCGGGACGGCCATGCGTGCCACGGGCGACAACGACCAGATGATCCGCGCGCTGGGCGTAAATACCAAAGCCATGATCATTGCCGGGGTGGCGCTGTCGAACGGTTTTATTGCACTGGCTGGTGCGATGTTGGCACAATATCAGGGTTTTGCCGATGTGCAGATGGGCATCGGGATGATGGTGTGGGGACTTGCCAGTGTCATCATCGGCGAAGCAATCATCAACGACAACAGTTTGGGATTTGTGATTACAGGCGCTGTTTTTGGTTCGGTGTTGTTCCGCCTGCTGGTGGCTATTGCCCTTCGCTGGGGACTGAACCCGAACGACCTGAAAATTATCACTGCCCTGTTTGTGTTTATTGCGCTCATTCTTCCGGGTATCATGAAGAATAAAAAGAAATTCACCTTTAAACGGAAAATCCATGCTTAAGATAGAAAACATTACAAAGACCTTTAATCCGGGCACTGCCAACGAGGTGAAAGCAATCCGGGGCGTCAGTATTCAAATTGAAGAAGGAAGTTTTGTGTGCGTGCTGGGAACCAACGGCTCGGGCAAATCGACCACTTTGAATGCCGTTGCAGGTACGTTTTTGGTTGATGAGGGCAAAATTTCGCTTGACGGCGTTGACATCACCAAATGGGACGAACACAAACGCGCGAAATATATTGGCCGGGTATTTCAGAACCCGTTTAGCGGGACGGCGCCCAATATGTCGATTCAGGAAAACCTGGCGCTGGCCATGAAACGCGGTATGAAACGCGGGCTGGGCTGGGGACTGTCGAAACACCTGCTCGACGATTTCAAACGAATGGTGCGACCGCTGAATATGGGGCTGGAAGACCGTCTGGAAAACCCGATTGGAAAGCTTTCCGGCGGACAACGGCAGGCGCTCACCTTGCTGATGGCAACGGCCCTGAAACCGAAGTTGCTGTTGCTCGACGAACACACAGCGGCACTTGACCCAAAAACTGCAAGCAAAGTAATCGACCTCACGCAGCAAGTTATATCGCGCGACCAACTGACTACGCTCATGGTGACCCACTCGATGCAGCAGGCCGTCAATCTGGGCGACCGCATTATTATGATGCACCAGGGAAAGGTGGCGTACGATTTTCGGGGAGAAGATAAAAAGCGCCTGAAGGTGAACGATCTGCTCAGCCTCTTCGACGAACTCCGCCGAAAAGACAATATTGACCCGGCGGTGGCGGCGATGCTGGAAGCGGGGTATGTGTAGGAGTGAGTTGGAGGCGAAGTACCTAAAACTTGTAGATATTTATTATGTGTAATGCTAAAAAAAATCCCGAACATTTATGGATTTTGATTTTATAAAGAATAGAGAAGAAGAGAATATTGTTCCAGTTGAATTAAAAAATAAGGAACAATATCATCTTGACTTATTTAATATCCATCAAAGTTGGACTGGTCGGGTTGATGCAATGTTTGCAAATGATTTCTTTAGAGAATCAATTCAATTAATAATTAATGCTATTTCACTATTTGAAAAAGGTTATTTTGACTGTTCGTTTTATTCACTTAGGCAATCGCTTGAGATTGCTACAACGATAATTTATTTCGTGGATGATGAGAAAGAAAATCGTTCAAAACAATTATCAAAATGGAAAAAACAAGAAAGGTTTCCATTGCACAATCAAATGATTAATGAATTAAACCAAAGGAAAAAAGAGTTTGCAGATTTAAGAGATAAAATGTCAGTTTACTTTGATGAATTAGAGTTGACGAAGCAAAAGCTGAATAAATATGTTCATAAACAGGGATTTGATAAATACTATACATATAGGAATCATCCTTTCAATAAAGAAAAAGAGAACTGGAATTATAGGTTAATTAATGATTTTGAATCTTTTATCAAGCAAAGCATTGGCGCAATTGCTGTATTTAGATTGGTGATTGACCCATTTCCAATATTATTAGCAGATGAAAATATTTATAATAGGACTGGCCAATTAATGACACAAGGATATAGCAAAGAGTTTATTGCAAATTATATTGGGATAGAGCATATCAATTCTTACAAGCAAACTGAAATGTATAAAGCTCATTATGATTCAATAATAACTGAAGAGGAGATGATTCCATCTGTTCTAGACGTTGTAAAACATGATTTTGTTAATAGAAATAAGATTGATGAAATTTTTTCTCAAAAACACTTGTTAGGACAACATGATTTAGTTGCTGTTGCTTTATTTGCATTCTCTGAGAAGATAGTTAAGGTATATTGCATTGGCGGTTTTCATTGGTATTTTACTAATATTTCAACGAATAGAAAAAGACTATCATGGAGCAGTGAAGATTTTAATTCTTTAAAAGATAAAGATTTGAAGTTTAATAAAGAATACGATGGAGTATTTTTGTCATATATTAGGATTAGAGAGGAAGATTATTTTTTAGAGCATAATGAGATTTTTACAGAAGCTGAAATAAATGAATTTAAACAAATAAGCACTACACACAATAAAGGCTCATAAACAGCAAAATACCCACAAGTAGGGTCTCGCTGCTTCGTTGACAGGAAAATTAGTACTCTACCCAAAGCTAATTTGGCAGATTTTTCTCTTCGAATAGCTAACTATTTTATTTTTGTTGTTTCACTTTAGGGAAACTTTCGTAGCTTTGCATCGTGGATAAAAATCGGAAATATAGGACGATTGCGTTTTACAAAGATTACTTCCAGAATTTTTTTGGGAAACAATCAAAAACGGTAAAAGCTAAGATTATTTGGACTTTCAACTTAATTGAAGAATTACAAAGGGTTCCGGAAACGTATTTTAAGCACATTGAGAATACAGATGGACTTTATGAAATCAGGGTTCAATCAGGAAGAAACATATTTCGCATTTTTTGTTTTTTTGACCAGGGACAATTAGTCGTTTTAGTAAATGGCTTCCAAAAGAAAACACAAAAGACACCTAAAAAGGAAATTGAATTAGCACTTAAAATAAGAGCAGAATATGAAAACGAAAAATAAGAACTTGATA
The DNA here is from genome assembly GCA_003506435.1 of Prolixibacteraceae bacterium. Lineage (GTDB taxonomy): Bacteria > Bacteroidota > Bacteroidia > Bacteroidales > Prolixibacteraceae > GWE2-42-39. The sequence continues at coordinate 30,681 of DOAQ01000019.1, read as the reverse complement.
ACTCTTGAAGAGTTCAAAGAAAAAAACTACGGAAAAAGTGGGACGAAAGAGCGTGATGAACTTGATGCAGGTTACGAAAACTTCAAAATTGGAGCTTTAATTCATGATACACGTATTGAAATGGGCATGACCCAAGAACAGCTTGCCGAAAAAGTAGGAACGACTAAATCGTACATTTCTAAGATTGAGAATAATGTAAAAGAAGCTCGTATTTCGACGCTTCAAAAAATTATTGAACTTGGTTTTGGTGGACAATTGGAGCTTTCAATTAGACTTTAGCGGATGATTTACCCGAAAAAAGGAATTTTTCAAAATTGTCATCTTTAAAAAAATGTTATACCCACTTCTGGATTTGCTATCTTTGGATTAAAACAGATCGGTATGTTGACAAAAACTCAAATCATTAATTCGCTTGACAAATTGCCTGAAAAACTGACAATAGACCAGGTTGTTGATCATTTGATTTTTGTTCAGAAAGTGCAGAAGGGGCTTGATGATTCGGTAAATGAGCGTGTCAACACAAAAGACAAAGCGGCACAAAAGCTAAAAAAATGGTTAAACTAGTTTGGCCTAATTTTGCAAAACCGAATCACATGAAACACTTCAATATTTTAAAAGCCATTTTGGCGCTCGCAATCACCGCGGCAGTTTTGTTGCTTCTCGATCTCGAAAACCGCGAGAGCGAAAAGAAAAAGGAATTTTTCCAGATTGCCATTTACAAAATAGCTTCCCGTATGGTGCTTGATGAAACGGAAAACGGTGTTCTGGATGCACTGGCCGAACGCGGTTATGTGGACGGGAAAAACTGCGCCATCAAAAAGTATTGTGCCGAAGGCGACATGCCAACCGGCAACATGATTGCACAAACTATTGTGAACGGCAATTACGATATCGTGGTGTCCGTCAGTACACCGGCCCTGCAAACCATGGCCAATGCCAACAAGGAAGGCAAGGTGAAACATGTTTTTTGTGCGGTGACCGACCCGTTTATTTCGGGTGTCGGCATTACCGGAAGCGCGCCCGATCAGCATCCGCCGCACTTGGTGGGAATCGGGACTTTTCAACCGGTTGAAAGGGCTTTTGACACCGCCCGGGAAATGTATCCTGCGCTAAAAAAGGTGGGTGTTGTCTGGTGTACCAGCGAAGTTTGTTCCGAAGCCTGTGTCATACTTGCCCGTAAAAAATGCAAGGAACTGGGAATCGAGCTGGTGGAAATGAGCGTGGAAAGTTCTACGCAAATACTGGAGACGGCGATGAGCCTTACCATGCGCGGGGTTGAGGCTCTTTGGCTGGGTGGCGATAACGTGGTGGAAGCGGGCATCGACCAGTTGATCAATGCGGCGGCGAGGGCGAAAATTCCGCTGTTTACCAACAATCCGTATAAAGTTTACGGTAATGTCATTTTTGGTGTGGGAGCCAAATATTACGACGTCGGGAAAACCGCCGGAACGATGGCTGTTGATGTGCTGGAAGGCAAATCCACCAGTGAAATCGGGACGGAGAACGTAGTGCCGAATTATATAACAGTAAACCCGGAGGCGCTGAAGAACATGGAACCGAAATGGGATATCAGTAAATTTCAGTAGACCGCCTGTTTTTTACTTTACCCGGACGGGGCACACTGCTACCCGAATGGATAAAAACACCGGCAGGGGAGGGGCTTTCAATTGTAAATTTTCATATTGTCCTGAATAACAAAAAAGGGGAACTAAATTTCCCCTTTCTGAATATATTTTCGCTCTGATTTTATTCCAAATACGTGTATCCGTAAAGGCCTGAACGATAATTCGACAGGAATTCTTTTCCTTCCGTAGCCGAAATAATACCGGCTTTCACAGTGGTTGTCACCCAGGTTTCAACTGTACGTACCAGCTTTTTCGCGTTATATCCGGCGTAATCGAGCACTTCTGCAACCGTTTCGCCGTCAATCACCTGATCGATGCTGTACCCGTTTTTATCAACCGAAACATGCACCGCGTTGGTATCGCCGAACAAGTTGTGCAGGTCGCCCAGAATTTCCTGGTAAGCTCCCACAAGAAAAACGCCGATATAATATGGTTCATTGGCTTTCAGCGAATGGACGGGCAGGTAATACGATGTATTTTTGGGTGAAATAAAGTTATCAATCTTTCCATCCGAATCGCAGGTAATGTCCTGTATGGTCGCATTCCGTTCCGGCCTTTGGTCGAGACGCTGAATCGGAATGATCGGGAAAATCTGGTCAATAGCCCATGAATCGGGCAACGACTGGAACAGGGAGAAATTGCAAAAATATTTATCAGCCAGAAGTTTAGGCAAAACCAACAATTCCTCCGGAATGTGTTTCAACTTTGTGCTCATCTGATAAATTTCGAGACCGATCGACCAAAACAAACGCTCAATCTTTGCGCGCGTTTTAATGTCAAGCAAACCCAAGCTGAAACGGTCGAGCGCTTCTTCCCTGATTTGTTGTGCATCGTGCCATGTTTCGAGCATATACGGTTGGTTCAGCGCATTCCATGCCTGATACAGTTCCTGAACCAGTTCATGGTCTTCTTCCGTTACTTCTTCATCGTCATCCCATTCCGGAACCGAAGTTGATTCCAGCGCTTCAAAAATCAGCACCGAATGATGGGCTGTCAGTGATCTGCCCGATTCTGTAATTACATTCGGATGTGGCAGGTTATTTTTCTCGCTCACATCCACCATCGTCGATATAGCGTCATTTACGTATTCCTGAATGCTGTAATTAACGCTGCTTTCGCTGTATGCCGAACGGGTCCCGTCGTAATCAACACCCAGTCCGCCACCAATATCGACGAATTCAATATTGAAACCTTCGTGACATAGCTGTGCATAAAAATGAGATGCTTCGCGCAGGGCCAGTTTTATGCGGCGAATCTTGGTCACCTGGCTGCCAATATGAAAATGAACCAGGCGCAGGCAATCTTTCAGATTGTTGGTTTCTAGGTATTCCATGGCTTCAAGCAGTTCGCTCGATGTTAAACCGAATTTACTGACATCGCCGCCCGAATTTTCCCATTTGCCACTCCCCGAGCTTGCCAGCTTGATGCGAACCCCCAGATTGGGTTTCATTTTCAAACGCTTGGCAATTTTATTGATCAGTTTTAATTCGTTCAGTTTTTCAACAACCAGAAAAATGCGGCGTCCCATTTTTTGGGCCAAAAGCGCCAGTTCAACGTAATCTTCATCTTTATAGCCATTGCAGATAATCAGCGAATCGTTGTCAGTATTCGTTGCAATTACGGTATGCAATTCAGGTTTCGAGCCGGCTTCAAGTCCAATATTGAATTTATTTCCATGACCGACAATCTCTTCAACTACCGGTCGCATCTGGTTTACCTTGATGGGGTAAATAATAAAATTCTGTCCCTTGTAATCGTATTCTTCAGCAGCAATTTTAAAACAACTGGTCATCTTTTCAATCCGGCTGTCCAATATATCCGGAAACCGGATTAGCATAGGGGCCGAAACATCCCGTAACGAGAGTTCGTCAACCAGCTCTTTTAAATCGACTTGTGGCCCCTCCTTTTTAGGGGTAACCACCACATTTCCTTTTTCATTGATTGAAAAATAACTTCTGCCCCAGCCATTAATGTTATACAACTCAGCAGAATCTTCAATGCGCCATTTTCTCATTTAAGGTAAACAGTAATAATAAAAAACATTTTTAGTCCATTATCACCCGCAAAGATAAAATAAAGATGAACTAATTCAATTAATAAATTACGCGGGGATTACAGGATTGCTGAATTGCTAAATTACCAGATTGATGGATTGTTACCGGTAACCAAATTGGAATGATTCAGTTTTCGAAAAAACAAAAAAGCTGCCCCTGAGTGAGCAGCTTTTACTAAATGTCTTCAGGCAATTATTGCTTTAAAATTAATTTGCAGTTAATAAATATTTGTTGATGTTTTCAATAAACATGTTTTTGGTTTCTTCCTTTGAGCGTCCTGTTCCTGCCATCATTACAGGTTTTCCGTTTACCGGGATATACAAAAATGCAGGAATACTCTGGATTCCAAATACTCTGGCAAGTTCCTGTTCTTTTTGAGTATCAATTTTATAAACATTCACTTTGCCTGCATATTCTTTTGAAATCTCCTCCAAAATAGGGGAAGCCATGCGGCACGGAGCACACCAGTCGGCGTAAAAATCAACAATAGCTGGTTTATCGCCTTTGTATTTCCATTCCTGAGGTGAACTGTTGTAATCCCAAACTTTTGCCAGAAATACTTCTTTTGTGAGATGTACAGTTCCGCTTTGGGGATTCTCATCAGAAACCGCGCTGACGATTTTGTCTCCGGTTTCATTGGCAGAGCTTTCCGTCGTATTTTTATTTCCGCATGCAGAAGAAGTAATTGCGAATACGGCCAAAACAAACATTAATTTTTTCATGTTATCTATACTTTAATGATTAATTTCTAAAAATATCTTTCAAATATATGCAAAAATCTATATATTTTAATAACAACGATTATGCCAATCTTGAATATCTGTCAGCAAAGAATTTTTGTCAGTGTTTCTGCCAGAGTTAAGAATGGAAAAAAAATTTTTCCTGTACGCAACCATTTTTTTGTTGCTGCTGTCTTGTAATTGGATTTTAAATAGTGGAAAAGATGAAAACAATTAAGATTTTTTTACTGATTACATTCACGACACTTTTTCTTGGTTCGTGTGATTTTGATGATGACGGGTACTCTTTGTCGGACGCATGGATTGGCTTTGGCTTAACTGACAATGTCAGTGAAAATGGGGACTCATTCATTATCCGTATGGACGACGGATCAGTTTTATACCCGGTTGCCAACCAGATACCCTGGTTCGATATTGAAGAAGACCAGCGTTTACTTGTAAATTTCACTGTGCTGGGAGACAAAAATGTTTCGGGCAACAACAAAGAATATTATGTGCGTATCAATCAACTGAAAGAAATTCTATACAAAGGAATTTTTGAAATTACGCCTGAAACAGAAGACAGCATTGGCAACGACCCTATCCACGTGGTGGATGCATGGCTGGTTGATAGTTTGCTGACTTTCGAGTTGAGATATTACGGGAATAGTCAGGTGCATTACATCAACCTTGTAAAACAACCGGGTACACCAACTGCCGCAGACGAACCTATTGAACTTGAACTGCGGCACAACAACCGGAATGACGCTCCTTACATGCCTATGACGGCTTTTGTTACCTTCAAACTAAATGCTTTAAAAATAGAAGGCAAAAGCTCAACAAGTTTTAAAGTGACCGGCGTCGATTTCAACGATGGCACCTACAAAGACACGGGAGTATTTGAATATGGAAACAATTAATAAATAATCGATCCCATTCTCAGGCACCTGTCCCATTTTTTTGGGGCAGGTGTTTTTTTGTCGTTTTTTTATTGAAGAACAATCCGTATTTTGCTTCCTTCAATTTTTTAATGATTTGAAATCATAACAATATTAAACAGTAATCAGATGAGACGGATTTTTTTCTTGCTTCCCGTGCTTGTGGTATTAATTTCGTGTTCAAAAAAAGAAGTTCAAACAGAGATGGTAAAAAACTATGTACCTGAAACGCCGAAACTGGATTCAGATATTATGACTCCGGAAGTACTCTGGTCGTTCGGACGGCTGGGCGAAGCCGCTGTATCGCCCGACGGGAATACCGTATTGTATTCGGTAACCTATTTTAAAGTTGACGAAAATAAATCGTACCGCGATTTGTACACTGTTCTGGCAAAAGGTGGAAAACCGAGACGTATTACCGATACAGAAGTAAAAGAATCGTCAGCAGCCTGGCGTCCCGACGGGAAAAAGATTGGCTATCTGTCGCCGGTATCAGGCAACATGCAACTGTGGGAAATGAATCCCGACGGAACTGAAGCTGTTCAGGTGTCGAAAATTGAAGGCGGCATCAACGGGTTCAAATATTCACCCGATATGAAGCACATTCTGTATACAAAAGATGTGAAACTTGACGAAGATATTCATGATTTGTTTCCCGATCTGCCCGAAGCAAATGCCCGTCTGGAAAACGATCTGATGTACCGCCACTGGGACAACTGGCACAATTATACATACAGTCATATTTTTGTTGCAGACTACTCGAATGGTAGTGTGAACGAGGGTAAAGATATTATGGAAGGTGAAAAATTCGATAGTCCCGACAAACCTTTCGACGGAATGGAGCAAATCAACTGGAGCCCTGAAAGCAAACGGATTGTTTATTCGTGTAAAAAGCTTCATGGCAAAGCGTACTCGCTTTCAACCAATAGTGATATTTATATATACGATATCAGAAGTGGTGAAACGAGAAATTTCACTGATGGAATGATGGGTTACGATAAAGCTCCTGTTTTTTCACCTGATGGAAAATACCTGGCTTGGGAAAGCATGTTGCGCGATGGTTACGAAGCTGATAAAGCACGCTTGTTTGTGGCGGATATGGAAACCGGTGAGAAAAAAGATTACTCGGTAGGTTTTGACCAGAGTTCACATGGACTGAGTTGGGGAGCCGACAGCAGATCGCTGTATTTTATCAGCGATATTCATGCTACCGACGAAATATACAAACTGACTTTGATCGATGGAAGAATAGTCCGTATTACGGATGGCGTTCACAATTACGGATCGGTAGAAGAAACGCCGAATGGTCTGGTTGCCCAAAAAACATCCATGTCACAACCGGCTGATTTGTATTTGGTTGATCCGGCAACAGGGAGCGATAAACCTATTACAAAAATAAACGAAGGAATTTTAGATCAGCTTACCCGCGGAAAAGTTGAAAAACGCTTGGTGAGGACCACCGATGACAAGGAAATGCTGGTTTGGGTAATTTATCCGCCTCATTTCGATCCGAATAATAAATACCCTGCCATTTTGTATTGCCAGGGCGGACCGCAAAGCACAGTGAGCCAGTTTTGGTCATATCGCTGGAACTTCCAGATGATGGCAGCCAACGGCTATATTGTGGTAGCGCCCAACCGTCGCGGGTTACCCGGGTTCGGACAGGAATGGCTTGAACAGATCAGTACCGACTACGGAGGCCAGAATATACAGGATTATCTGAGCGCTATCGATGACATGGCCCGAGAACCGTTTATAGATAAAGACCATTTGGGTGCAGTGGGCGCCAGTTATGGCGGTTTCTCGGTAAATTATCTGGCTGGACATCACGAAAAACGTTTCAAAGCATTTATTTCACATTCCGGAATTTTCAATTTCGAACAACAATACCTCACCACTGAAGAAATGTGGTTTGAAAATTTTGATATGGGAGGTCCATATTGGGATAAAACAAATGAGGCCGCACAACGCTCGTTCTCATTTTCTCCGCACCTGTATGTTGATAAATGGGATACCCCGATACTGGTTATCCACGGCGGAAAAGACTTCCGTATTCCATATACACAGGGAATGGCTGCATTCAATGCCGCAAAACTGCGCAATATTCCTGCACAGTTCTTATACTTTCCGGAAGAAAGCCATTGGGTTTTAAGCCCACAGAATGGTATTTTATGGCAACGGGTGTTTAAGCAATGGCTGGATAAATGGCTGAAAGAACAATAGCGTAAGTAAGCAATAAAAACGGGCAACCGATTAAAAACAGAACGCCCCGGCTCTTCCTGTCAATGGAAAAAGCCGGGGCGTTTTGCATACAAGTTTACAATTCAACAATCTTGTATTCCGTCAAAAATTACTAACTTGCCGGCCTCAAAAATTTTTAGCTATGGGTATTTTCGGAAGCTTTACCAAATCGAAAAAAGACAGTCTCGATCAGGGTTTGCAAAAGACAAAAGAAAGTGTTTTCAAAAAACTGGGACGTGTAATCATTGGTAAATCGAAGGTTGACGACGAAGTACTGGATAACCTGGAAGAAGTACTGATTTCTTCGGATGTAGGCGTTGAAACGACCCTGAAAATCATTGAACGCATCGAGAACCGGGCATCGCGCGACAAATACCTGAATGCTTCGGAATTAAATACCATCCTGAAAGAAGAAATTGCTGAACTGCTCGAAGAAAATAACTCGGCTGATGTGGCCGATTTCGATCTCCCGGAAAGTGGCATCCCGTATGTAATTATGGTTGTGGGAGTAAACGGCGTCGGCAAAACAACAACCATTGGCAAGCTGGCCTATCAGTTTAAACAAGCAGGTAAAAAAGTTATAATTGGTGCGGCTGATACATTCAGGGCTGCTGCTATCGACCAGTTGGAAATATGGGCGCAGCGCGTTGATGTGCCGATCATCAAACAAAAAATGGGCTCCGACCCGGCTTCAGTGGCTTACGACACAGTTGCTTCTGCCAAAGCACAGGGAGCCGATGTGGTGATTATCGATACTGCCGGAAGGTTGCACAACAAAATCAACCTGATGAACGAGTTGTCGAAAATAAAAACGGTGATGCAAAAAGTTATTCCAACCGCACCAAACGAAGTGTTACTGGTACTTGACGGCTCAACCGGACAAAATGCCTTTGAACAGGCGAAACAATTTACCAAGGCGACCGAAGTTACAGCACTGGCGCTTACCAAACTTGATGGCACAGCCAAAGGTGGTGTCGTTATTGGCATTTCTGATCAGTTCAAAATTCCGGTAAAATATATTGGCATCGGCGAAAAAATAGAAGACTTGCAAATTTTTCGCAGAAAAGAATTTGTTGAATCGCTGTTTTCCTGAAAAATGAAATCCGGCACTGAACTCAGCCCGCAATAAATCGCTTTAGACACTTCGCTCTCAAATCTTTTCCACATATACCTGTGTCGTCTCGACTCTGACTACTTTTATAGCTTCTCCTTTTTCAATCATGCCCAGTTCCGAAACTGCATCGTATACAGTTTCTTCAATTTTTACTTTTCCTGAAGGACGTAAAACGGTATGGGCAATTCCTTCTTTTCCTTTCAAATCCATTAAGCGGATATCAATGCTGACATAGCCATCCTCCCGTTTCTGGACATCCTGCAATGAAAGATTTTTTAAAACTCCGGATTGTGTCGTAAAAAGCCGTTTGCTTAGCCAAAGCGACAAGACAAAACCTGTAAAAGTTGCAATTACAACCGTTGAAAGAGCTACCATCACCTGGCGCGGCTCTACCCCATCGAAATTAAAATGAACATTGCCAATCAGACTTAAAACCAAACCGGAAAAGGCCAGAACAATACCGGAAATTCCGGCTATGCCAAAGCCGGGAAAAACAAATATTTCAACGGCAACCAAAATCAGACCAACAACAAAAATGATGATCTCCCAATTGGCAGCAAGGCCTTCAAGATAAAGGGGCGCAAAGTAAGTTATAGCTGCTAAAACCGCAATTATAAGCGGAAAGCCGATTCCCGGCGTTTGCATTTCAAAGTAAATTCCTCCCAGAATAGCCATGATTAGAATTCCGGAAACAACCGGATTAACAAGAAAGCCGATCAGTCTCTCAAGTCCGGTTGGTTTGTATTCCACAATTTCATAATTTTCATATCCCGCTTCGTCCATCAGTTCTTCCACATTTTCAACAATACCTTCACAGAAACCGTATTTCACTGCTTCAAGCGGAGTGAAAGTGAGTATTTTTCCCGTATCGATAATTCCTTCTATATAAACATCCTCGTCCACCATTGCTTCAGCAATACGCGGATCGCGTTTCCATCGCAAAATAGTATCCTGCTGTTCGATGATGGTATCTTTTCCATGAGATTCAGCCGTAGCCCGCATAATCGATCGCATGTACGACTGATACTTGTCGGGCATTTTTTCACCCGTTTGATTGACGACAGTTGCCGCGCCAATCGACGAGCCTTTGCGCATATAAATGCGGTCGCAAGCCACCGAAATCAGAGCACCGGCCGAAGCTGCATTATTGTCGATAAACACGTAAACCGGAATGGGGCTATTCAGGATTTTGGTACGGATGGAATCGGCATCCAGTACTGTCCCGCCATACGTGTTCATGTGTATCAGCATTAAATCGGCATTCAGGCTGTCGGCAGCTTCAAATGCCTGTTGTGTTTGCCGCCAAATTGCCGGAGCAATGTTTTCTTTGATATTCAACTTATAAACAAGTTTCTGATCTGTTTGTATTTCTCCTGAAGAAACACCTTCTACAGAAATTGTATCCTGTGAAAAACATTCGGTAATGGAAAATAGAAAACAAATCGCGATGGCTACTATTCCTGATTTCATATCGTTAACTTTAAAAATGGATACATATAAGGCTGTTAAATCCCAAAGTTATAATTTTTAATTGGCTTCATTAACGAATATTCTCCTTTCAATTCGGCTTGATCCAATCTTCTGACAGAAATACAGGCTATCACAATTATCTATTCCGAAAAGAAGGAAAAAAAATTGTATATACTTTGCCTGTTTCCGATAAACAATTACCTTTGGTGCCCGAAAAACCGGTCTGTAGCTCAGTTGGTAGAGCAGCTGACTCTTAATCAGCGGGCCCGGGGTTCGAGCCCCCGCAGACCGACTTAAAGAAGAGGTAATTGCATGATTTGTAATTGCCTCTTCTTATTTTTTTACCCAACTAACTACCTTTTCATCTTTTTGCATTGAAACAACCTGAAATCCCTTTTTACTGAGCATATCGATAATCGGCGCAGGTACAAATGGTGTGATTAACCGAATTCAAATTTTTGCCAACGCCAAAAATACGGCATGTAACGAAATCGTCAGAAACAGATATAAATTCCGCGAGGTTTGCGGACTGAGCCTGAAAAATTTGTACTTAATCGAACTGTGACGGCACGCAGTGAGGCAATCTCCGCACAAGGTGCAATTAAAGCCCGGTTTCTTGTTTTTTATATCCTGAAGATTTAAGGCATCGTATTTACAGTAACTGGTACATTTCATGCACAGGTCGCAATTTGAATCGATATACATTCGAAACGGATTGATGGGCTTCGTCAGGTTCACTACCGTACCAATCGGGCAATACAACGTACAATGTGCCATCTTTTTGTGTTTCCTTGAATAAAAAATCATAACGCCGACACCTGTCAGTCCAAAAACAACTGCAATAATTGTGGTGATAAGCGGCGAAACATTGAGCCAGCGTAAAACCAAAGCCGCGGTAATTACCAGAATCAGGATGGTCGATTTGATGGCACGCTGATTTTTTAATTTGGCCAGCTTGGTTTTGCCCCGGGCAACCAGGTTGTCCATGGCACCAAAGTAACACAACTGACTACACCATGCCGGACCGGTAAGTATGATCGTACTGATAAATAAAATGGTCATAAGTGAAAGCTGTGCGCGGTGAATTGGACCAGCCACGATCAGCATGGGAATCGGCAGGTGCAGTTTCCCAGTCATCAAAAATCTTTCAGCTCCCAGTATCCCAAGCAGCAACTGACTAAAAAACACCACAGAAAACAGTGTCCAGGTAATTCTTCGCCATTGAGGTACATTTTTTTGGTCCTGCATTTTCCAGGCTACAAAAGCGCCATATAATGCAATAAGTGTCAGTTGAATCCATCCCGCACCATTCAAAAAACGTTCGGCAATAAGAATCGGGTTTTTCACCATTTTCCATTGAACCACGGCCAAAATAGAAAAAGTGAATAAAAAAACAGCAACCGGTAATCGAAGATTTTTATTGAAAAACATAAAATCAGAAGTTTAAAACTTTAAATGCCTGATTGGTCTTTTGTGCCAAACTTTGAATGGTTTCTTCACTCACCAGCTTGTTAATTGCCTCGCGAATGGGACCATATTGATCGTGCAGAGGACAAGGGTGGTTGGCATCGCAATGTTTCATGCCAAAACCACAACCATCAAGAATCTTTCCCCCTTCGATCGATAAGATCAATTGTTTCAGCGACAGCTCAGACTTCGATTCATCGAAATGAAATCCTCCACCCTTTCCTTTAATAGAATTGACAAATCCCAACCGCACCATTCGTTGAAGTATTTTAGCAGTAAAAGCCTGGGGCGCTTCAATTTCCTTGGCAATCTCTTCAATTCCCGGACGCAGATTCTGGTAATTCTGATGCTGAATGTAAACCAGGCTGCGGAGTGCATATTCTGTCTCTTTATTAAACATTATTGTATGTCATTAGTCATTTAGTTGATATTCGATAGCGCAATATTGAATGTATAAAATCCGATATTTGAAAAATTACCAAATCGTTCCGTCTTTTTATCTTCCATTCTTTTATCTCCTGATCTTTTGTCTTCTTTCCCGATAAAAACTTTCACAAAAATAAAAAATATTTTTAAAATTTACTAAAAGACCTTTTTGTCTTTTAAAAAATATTTCATACTTTTGTATCTGTAATTCTTAAAGCAAATAATATGAGAACAGAAATATTAAATCAAAAGACTATAGGTCAAATTGTAGCAGACGACTATCGGGCAGCAGCGATATTCAAACAAGCCGGAATCGATTTTTGCTGCGGAGGCAACAAAAGTATAGAAGTAGCCTGCAACGAAAAGGACGTTGATGTACAGAAACTGACGCTCGAATTAAATGAACTCGAATTAAGCACACCTGCTCTGCATCACGATTTTAAAAACTGGGATTTGGGCTTTCTTGCAGATTATATTGTAAATACTCACCATAAATATGTATTGAGAACTCTCCCTGAACTGGTGCATTACACTCAAAAAATTGCTCAGGTACATGGAGAGAACCATCCGGAACTTATAAAAGTAGCTTCATTATTCTTTGAAATAAATCGTGAATTATTACAACACCTGAAACAAGAGGAAGAGGTACTTTTTCCGGCCATCAAAGAAGTGATGAAAAACAATACCCCTGGGGCAAAAACAACCATCGCCATTGAAATTTCGCGGATGAATGGTGAACATGAATTTGCCGGCGGAGCGATGGACAAAATCAATGTGATTACCAATGGTTATTCAATCCCGGCTGATGCCTGCAACACCTACCGTGTAGCTTTCAAACTACTCGAAGAGTTCGAAGACGATCTGCATACACACGTTCATCTCGAAAACAATATTTTGTTTCCAAAAGCATTAATTCTTGCAAAAAAATAAGAAATGGATACAGCAACACAAAACCTCGAAAACGACCATATCCACATTCTTCGTCTGACAGACATCATGTTGGCTATGGTCGAAAAACATAGCGCCGAAGCTGTACATTTTGAACTGGTAGTAAATCTGATCCGCAAGTTTGCAGACGGAATTCATCATGCCAAGGAAGAAGATTTGTTGTTTCCGCTTATGGGAGAAAAAGGTTTTTCGCCTGAACAAGGACCTGTGGCAGTGATGCTGCACGAACACGTGCAAGGTCGGAATTTCGTTAAAGGAATAAGCGATGGCATCGCGGAATTACAAAAAGGGAACAGGAATGCACTTCAGCCCATTTACGAAAATATGAGTGGTTATGCCTACTTGCTGCAAAACCATATTTCGAAGGAAAACAATATTCTCTTCCGCATGGCCGACCGGGTTTTTAGCACTGATGAACAACAAAACCTGTTAGTCCGATTTGCTGAAATCGAAAACGAAGCTGATTCTGAATTCAATGCTGAAAATTCAATCGCCAAAATCGATTTTCTGGCTTCCATCTATCTTCAGTAAATAAGAATTTTAAAATGTATTGAAGGTTTATGAAAAAGCGAACACACAGTAGAATAAAGAGATAAATATCTAACTATTAATTAAATCGAACAGAATGAAGACAAAAAACCTTTGGATTGGGTTCATTGCCGTTATGGTGATATCATTTGGAGTATTGCTTTATTATGGCAGCGAAATTTACCGGCAAGCGCCACCTGTTCCTGAAAAAGTGGTGACTGAATCCGGGAAAATCTTGTTCACCGGGCAAGATATTAAAGATGGCCAGAATGTTTGGCAATCGCTTGGAGGACAAGAAGTAGGAACTATCTGGGGACACGGCGCCTATCTGGCTCCCGACTGGAGTGCCGACTGGCTGCACAAGGAAGCGGAGTTCCTGTTGGACAAACTTGCCATGCAGTACGACAGTATTCCTTACGATCAGCTAACAAACGACCGGCAGGCTGCGCTTAAAGTGTTGCTGCAAAACGATCTTCGTAAAAACCGCTACGATCCGCAGTCGAAAATCCTCACTGTTTCCGACTTGCGGGCCGAGGCTATTGCTGCCAACAGCGATTTTTACGGCCGCCTGTTTACTGATGATCCGGAGTTTAACGATTTGCGCGATGCATACGCCATTCCTGCCAACTCACTGAAAACCCCGGAACGGGTACGTTTATTAAATACTTTCTTTTTCTGGACCTCATGGACATGTGTTACCAACCGTCCGGATTCTGATATTTCATACACGAATAATTGGCCTGCTGAAAAATTGGTTGCTAACACACCAACCAGTTCAATGATCCTGTGGACCGGCTTCAGCGTGATTATTCTATTGGCAGGCATTGGCTTGATGGTTTGGTATTACGCCCGTAAACGGGAAGAAGCTGAAGGTGAGACTTCAAGAGAGTTTCCTTTAAGTGGAATTAAACAAACCCCATCGCAAAAAGCTACATTAAAATATTTCTGGGTGGTATCAGCCTTATTCGTTGTGCAAATTATACTCGGAATTATAACTGCACACTATGGAGTTGAAGGACAGGCACTTTATGGTATTCCACTGTCTGATTGGCTGCCCTATTCCATTTCGCGCACATGGCATGTACAAATCGCCATTTTCTGGATCGCAACTTCATGGTTAGCCACTGGCTTGTATTATACCCCAGCTATTTCAGGACATGAGCCAAAATTCCAACGGTTAGGCGTCAACTTCCTTTTCATTGCACTGCTGATTATCGTAGTTGGTTCATTACTTGGACAATGGTTTGGTGTAATGCAAAAACTTGGACTGGTCGAAAACTTCTGGTTTGGTCACCAGGGATATGAATATGTCGATTTGGGCCGTTTCTGGCAGTTATTCCTCTTTGTTGGCCTCGTAATTTGGCTTATTCTTATGGGCCGGGCCATGTGGCCTGCATTAAAACTTCGTTCGGAGAACCGCAATCTGCTTATCATGTTCCTGATTTCGACTGTTGCCATTGCCGCTTTTTACGGGGCAGGACTGATGTGGGGCCGTCAAACCAATCTCGCCATAGCTGAATACTGGCGCTGGTGGGTAGTTCACCTTTGGGTAGAAGGCTTTTTCGAAGTATTTGCCGTGGTGGTTACATCGTTCCTGTTTGTGCGAATGAAAATTGTAAAAGTAGCCACAGCAACAACTGCGGTACTTTTTACCACCATTATTTTCCTTTCAGGAGGCATTTTAGGTACATTTCACCACTTGTATTTTACTGGCACTCCAACCTCAGTCATGGCGCTGGGAGCAACGTTTAGCGCACTGGAAGTAGTGCCTTTGGTACTGATGGGTTACGAAGCCTGGGATAATCTGAGGATCAGCCAGAGCTCAGAATGGATAAAAGCATACAAATGGCCTATTTACAGTTTCATTTCAGTAGCATTCTGGAACCTGGTAGGAGCGGGAATCTTCGGATTTCTTATTAATCCTCCCATTGCGCTTTATTACATGCAGGGATTGAATACCACACCGGTACACGGTCATACTGCCCTGTTCGGGGTCTACGGAATGTTGGGTATTGGGCTGATGCTTTTCGTATTACGTGACATGAATACCGAGGTGATCTGGAAAGAAAAATGGCTCAAATTTGCATTCTGGAGTATCAACATCGGATTGGCATTAATGGTGCTGATCAGCGTGCTACCTATTGGATTACTGCAAACTGTGGCCAGTGTTAATGAAGGACTTTGGTATGCCCGCTTGGCCGAGTTCCTTGGACAACCCCACATGGTTACACTGAAATGGCTTCGTGCAATCGGCGATACCATTTTTGCACTTGGAACAGTTTCTCTGGCCTGGTTCATCTTCGGATTGAAAGGTGGCTGGAGTATTGAAAAGAAATAATTCAGGCATTTAATACCTTACAAAGTGTCCTTTGGTTTATTTTTGCTGAAGGACACTTTTTTATTTTCATTATGTCGGAACATATAAACAACAGATCGGACAGGAATGCAGGGCTCCTCGCTTTTTCGCGGAAATTAATTGTAACCGGAAATGCAAAAGATTGTATCGCTGATTATCAGTCATTGGTTGATACGGTGACTGACCGCGAAACCATGCAGGTAATCGATCAGCTTTTACAGGAGGATATTCCTTTTGAAAAAGTAAAAGCAAACATTGGCAAATTGCTGAATGTGTTTTATAAGTCGTTGAAAAGTCACGTGTGGGAGAAACCCGGCGAAGGGCATTTCCTTTATTGCCTGATGCTCGAAAACCGGGCAGTTGAAAAGGTCATGGAAGAAATGAAACAGGAGATTAAAACTTTTTCAAGAACAGAAAAACCTGACTTTGAACGGTTAAAAACATTGGTGTCTTCACTGAAAAAGTACGAATTGCACTATATCAAAAAAGAAAATATTCTGTTCCCATATATTGAAAACACTTTTCCACAGTACCGCTGTTTGCAACTCATGTGGTCGTTTCACGACGATTTTCGTCGGTTGCTGAAAACGATTGACGGAATGTTAAACGAAAAACATTTGGAACCAGCCCGCCTGAACAAAGCATTAGGTGACCTCTTTTTTGTGGTGCTGCCCATTATTTTCAGGGAAGAACAAATTCTTTACCCGGTTGCTTACCAGTCAATTCCGGCCAAAGTATGGAATGATATGAGTCTGCAAAGCGCTGAAATTGGCTGGTGTTATATTGAACCGCCACAAATTCAAAACACCAACCCCGAACGATCGGGGCAAAATTCAAATGAAACAGATGGAGCAGTTGATTTAGGTACCGGTTATCTTACGCCTTCACAATTAATTTTGCTATTTGAAAATCTTCCGGTTGACATTACTTTTGTCGATGAGAATGATGAAGTATGTTACTTTTCAGGAACTAAACACCGGATTTTCCCCCGTTCGAAAGCCATTATTGGCAGAAAAGTACAAAATTGCCATCCGCGCGAAAGTGTACACGTAGTAAATGATATTGTTGATGCTTTCCGCAACGGGACACGGGACCATGCTGATTTCCGGATTCAGATGAAAGGCCGCTTTATCCACATCCGCTATTTTGCGCTGCGCGACGATCAGGGAAATTACCGGGGAACAATTGAAGTAAGCCAGGATGTTACCGAAATCAGGGCTTTACAGGGAGAACAACGATTGCTTGATTGGAATAATCCGATTTGAATTCCTAATTTTTGATAAAAATATTCTTCAGATAGTCGGCTACCCGGACCGTTTGACGGACGACTTTTTCTTTCAGATTCAATCGTTCAGCAAGTATAAATTCATTTAACAGATTGGAAAACTCCGGCGCTCTCAGGTATCCATACGCTTTATGATGGTTGGGAATACCATTTATTTCGTAATCGTTTTTTACCAAAAAATCGACAGGCTTCACACCATTACTGTTTTTCGAAAAATTGTCGGCCAATTTATAATCAAGAGCTACGCTATCTTGAATATCCGCAAAATTATACCAGTTTTTCAAAATTCCGGGCGGAGTGACCATGTGGTTTTCAATGGCATTCATTTGTTTCTGTTCGGCAGCAATTTTACTGACAATAATTGGCAAACCGAGCGGCGAGCCAATGGTGACAAACGTGTGTATATTAATGTGAGGAGCAAGAAACGTCAGTACATCAAATGCGATAATGGAGCCCATCGAATGACAGATCAACATGATGTTGTTATTTTTGTGCTTTTCCAATACCTGAGCAAGCCGCTCCCGAATCAGGTCTTTTGCTTTACGCCCGGAAATATCTCCCGGAGCATTGTTTTCGGAATAGTAAATTTCCAAATCCCGAAAATATTTCCGCACAAGGGTATCGGTAATAAATGAATAATTCAGGCTGAAATCTTCATTCAAAAATATACGGTTCAGTTGACGTCCCAGAAAATCAACAGTCTTTTTGCGTAAACTGTGATCTTCCGCCAAAACAGATTGTATTCCCTTTTCATATTTTTCGTCCATAAAATACGGACTATCGGCGTTGGTTTCCGACACCTCCAACGGCTTATCGTACATGATGTCGGCCCAGTACACTATTTCAAATTTAGGCAATGCCGTGTTGAAATTACGATTTTCAAGCCCCTCCATCATGGACAGTTTCCACCAATGTTCGAGTAACTGTCTGGGAGGTTTGTTGCTAAGTCCGTGAATTCCAATGATTACATTTGCCATAAATACGACCAAATAATGGATTAAATCATTCAAAAAAAGCCGAATAAAATTAATTTGTTTTTCTGTTTAATGAATATTCTCGTGAAAAATATTTTAAACAGAAGTCCGAAACGAACAAACAAAAATCAAAGGATTTGATTTGAGGAATCTCTTCCTATTTTGGATATTTTCTTTTATCCATTTTGATATCTTCCATCAACAACTGATTGCCGGGAATTTTTTGTGAAAGATTGTATTGGACAGAGTATCCTGAATCTATTTTTGAATCACATCGAGCCGTTTCCATTCGCGAAGAAGGAAAAAGGTCACGATTATTGCAGAAATGCTGTCGGCAACCGGAATGGCCATCCAGACACCTTTTAATCCGAAGAAAAAAGGAAAAATAAGTAGCAAGGGGATCAGGCAAACGACCTGCCGAAGCAAGGTCAGAAGAGTCGCAATTTTTGCTTTTCCAACCGATTGAAAAAAATTGCCCGCGACCACCTGAAAACCAACGACAGGCAAGGCAAGAACAGCAATCCGCAGACCGTTCCGGCCCATTTCCAGCAACTGTTCATCTTTCGATTCAAACAGTTTGATGATTGAATCGGGAATGAGTTGAATAAGTGCAAAAGCAGCAACGGAAATCACAGATGCAGAAATAATTGCAATACGCAACGCCTCTTTCACCCGGCCACTTTTATTCGCCCCGAAATTGAAACCAATAATCGGTTGCGAAGCCATGTTGATCGCGACAACTGACATGACCACCAACGTCAGCACACTATTGATGATTCCCATTGCCCCAACGGCAATGTCACTTCCGAATGATATCAGGGTTTTATTGAGTAGGCCCTGAACAAAACTGTTGGCAATCTGCATTACAAAAGGCGCCATCCCGATTGCCAGAATCTCAAGTACTATTTTTTTATCGATCCTGAAATATTTTGATCTGATTTTCACCACAGAACGACTGCTTTTAAAATGCAACAACACCCATACTGTCAGCACCATCATGGAAATAACCGTTGCATAAGCGGCTCCTTTTACACCCCAGCCAAACCAAAAAATAAAAATAGGGTCAAGAACAATGTTGGTTCCGGCGCTGATTAACATAGAATACATGGCAATCTTTGCGTTTCCTTCGGAACGAATCACTGAATTCAGTGAAAAACCAACGACCTGAAAAACAACTCCGACCAAAATAATATTGAGATAATCGTTCGCATAGCCAATGGTTTCGGGGGTAGCGCCGAACGAACGAAGCATCGGTCCTTTAATGGCAAAGCCAACCAAAGTAATAACAATCGAAACCAGGATCATCAGAACAAAACTGTTGCCCAATACTTTTTCAGCTTTTTCCATATCCTTTCGCCCCATGTTAATGGAAACCAGCACTCCGGCGCCAATGCCAATCAGCATACCAAACGCCATCATAATCAACATGACCGGGAAGATTACAGAAATACCGCTCAAAGCAAGCGAACCAACCCCCTGCCCGATAAAAATCCGGTCGACAATATTATACAGGGCATTGACAAAAACGCCAATGAAAGCAGGAATAAAAAATTTCAACATCAACCTGGAAATATTGGCGCTTTCCAGTTCTTTGGCTCTGTTCATTTTTCTGTTTTGAGTGTGCAAAACTAGCGATTCTATTCAACAATTCGGAAGTTGATATGTTCCCGCATCTGATCGAAAATGCTAAATTTGCAATTTAATAATACGAAAAGAAGGCAATGATAAAAAACGACGCACCAAAACCAAATCAGCAAATCATCTCTAAATTAAATTCTGCCAATCCTGAATTGGTCATCGAAACGATAAGCCATTTGCGCGATACAGGCAATCCATCTTATATTCCTGTTCTTATTGAATTACTTCATTCTTCGGAAAACCCTGAAATCAATTCAAAAATTATAAACCTGCTGGCTGACATTAAGCACAGCGAAGTTGTACCTCAATTGCTCGATGCCATTCGGAATGAAAAATATGCAGGCGAACGCAAAAACCTGATTTCGCTTTGCTGGGAAAACGGGCTTGATTTCAGCGCCAATCTGCCGGTATTTGTCGATCTCGTAATCAATGAAGATTTGGAAGTTGCTTTTGAAGCATACACTGTAATCACCAATATGGAAGGAAAAATAACTCCCGAAATGATGAATACAGAAACCGACAAAATGGAAGCAGTCCTGAATCAGGCGGGCGAACAAAAAAAACAATTACTGATCGACATTATTGATTTTTTGCCCGAACTTTCCAATTAATAGTTCCGATAGAAAGATTGAAAACCGGAAACAATTCTTACTTTTAACGCCTTTGAAAAAACCTAATTAACAGGGGATAAGAATTGTGCGAAGGTGGTATCTACTATTTTTTTTATGTGTTTTCAGTTTCAGCTCTTTTTGTCAGGATGCTGAATATTCGCAGTTTTATGCCAATCCGTTGTATTTGAACCCCGCCTTTACCGGAACTACCGAATATCCGCGTTTTTCGGTAAATTACCGGAATCAGTGGCCCGGTTTGGGCAACACATTTGTGAATTATTCGGTTTCGTTCGACCGCTATTACAAAGCGCTGAATGGTGGATTGGGATTTCAGTTAAGCAATAATTCCGAAGCCGAAGGAAGAATCACCAGTTCTTCTGCATTTTTATTTTACTCGCATCATATAAAAGTCAACGACCATTTTTTTATTGATGCGGCGATGCAGGCAGGCGGCACCTACAAGGGATTCAATAAATCGGGTCTTGTTTTTCCTTCTGAAATCAACGAATTGAACGGGGTTATTATTCCGGATGGATCAATGAACATTGAAGACGCCAGCAAAGTTTACCCTGATTTTGGCATTGGCCTTTTAGGTCAGTCCGGCTCCTGTTTCTTCGGATTCAGTATTCACCATTTAACGAAGCCCGACGAATCGCTGATTGCAGGCGACCAAAAGGGCTATCTGCCACGAAAAATAACAATAAACGTAGGGGCGCGAACTAAAAAACTACGAAACGGGCTGCTTTCAAAACCCTACACTCTTTCACCCAATATTATTTATCAGCAGCAGGGTAGCTTTCGACAAATGAACCTTGGAATGTACCTGAATATCGGGCCGCTGGCCGGAGGTTTGTGGTACCGGAATAATCTTAGCATCCGGCCCGATGCAGTTATAGCCATGATTGGCATCATGCGCGAAAAGTTCAAAATTGGGTACAGCTACGATTTGAGCCTTTCCAGCCTGTCGAACTATTCATTTAGTTCGCACGAACTATCGTTGATTTATTTTCTCGGGGAACGTATCAAAAGTAATACACGCAAGGCAATGATTATTCCTGAATTTTAATAGAGCAAACTGACTGCTCCGTTTTGCTGATGCTTTTCGCCCAGAAAATCTATATAATTGAGCACCCAAATATAGGTGCCGGCTGGCGCTGGCTGACCATTTTTCATCCGGCCATCCCATGCTTTGTGCTCGTTTTTACATTCAAAAATAAGCTGCCCCCAGCGGTTGAATATCTGTACGTGATAACCCTCCGTTTCAACACCGTCAGTAGCTAGTAAAAAACTTTGGTTTTCAGGATTCACAGAGTTGGGACTAAAAGCCGTTGGCGGAAAAATTTTCTCGAAACGAACCAGCACCTGATGAAATGCACTGTCCTGACAGGATAATTCGTTTTCCGCGATCAGTTGCACATCAAAATACCCCAATTGTTCGTATGTATAGCTTGGATTTTCGAGATCGGAAACCCCTTTTCCATCGCCGAAATCCCAGAAATACTGAATGGCATTTTGCGATAAATTAGTAAAAGTGATCAACGGGTTTACAATGCTCACTTCTGGCTCATCCGGAGCAAAATCAACAACTGGGATGGGATAAACCTTAATCTCTCGCATAACCTGCACCGTATCGGAACAGCCGGTAGTTTCGGAAAGGGCAACAGTTCGCACAGGGAATGAGCTGTCGGGTTCCGAAAAAAGATGGTTTACTTCGCTGTCGCCGGCCACCCAATTTTCATCTCCGAAATTCCATTTATAATTGAGTTTATCGACTGCATCTTTTGCATTTATAATAAACCCAACATCCAGGATGGGGCAACCCTCATACTTGTCAGCTTCTGCCCAAACCCAGGGTTTCCGCTTAAAAGGAATTTCAATTTCCGGGCTTTTGCAATTGTATTCCGAAATGACATAAAAACCGATTTTGCTGGTTGGCTTATCTGTCAAACTGATTTTCACCGGTCCAAAAATGGTCCCCGGATCATGAACAATTTCCGGCGGATTCATATCCGATAAATCCCAGTAATAACGGGCAATTTCCGAAGCCGTACCGACATAATTTATTTCCAGCGTATCGCCGTAACACGAATCAGGTTTCAAATCGAGTTCAGTGGTCGGGATGGGATGCACGGTAATAAAATCTTTTAAGACGGCTGTATTTTCGCAGCCTTCATCGCTCACTATCTTCAGGCTCACATCATACGAGCCATCTTCATTGAAAATATGAACCGGATTTTGTTCTGAAGATATAGCGCCATCGCCAAAGTTCCATTCGTACGTGTTGATAATCTCCGTCGTTTCGTTGAAAAAACTAGCAGTAAAAGGCTCACAATTGGCTGTGGTATCAGCCCAAACTGTCATATTGGGAATTACTTTTATATACTCTTCGGTGATGGTACTTGGACAACCATCTTCAAGTACATACAAACGTAAATAACGGCTCTTTTTATCATTGACTCCCAGCGAAATATTAACGTCTTTCAGCCCAATTCCTGAGATTGTGTCGATATACATCCAGTTATAAAGAGCATTTTCAGTGGCATTCCCGGTATATTCAACATTCAGGGAATAACCGTAACATTTATCTTCAAGAATATTAAAAGGCGAAGTTGGTACCTGGTGAAAACCCACATTCAACGTATCGGAAACCTTGCAACCATACGGACTTGTCAGATCAACAAAAACACGGTAATCGCCATAAACCGGGACATTCATTTGTGTTGATTTCTGAAGCGGCGCAGCGATAGCCAAATCCGGGTTATCTGTTGTCCAAATTACATTCTGATCAGTAGAAGTAATTTTAAGTTGCCCTTTTATATCGCCACAAACCAGCGTATCCGACTGATCAAGTGAATAAACCGGGTACTCGTGCACATCAACAAACAAACTATCCTGAAAAGTACATTCTCCGTTATCAGTTTTCACTTTGTACCAGTTTTCTTTCTGAATGCTGATTGCAGTATTCGTTTCGCCGGTACTCCATGAATAGGAATAATTGCTTCCTGCACTTGCGGGAACTGCTTCCAATGCAGCAGTTTCACCTTCACAAATATCTTCGTCACCAATTATATTGACAATTGGCGCCGGTTTTACATTGACTTTAAAATCTTCGTTTAAAGTACAGGTTCCAATTCTGGCCTGTACCTTGTAAGTAGTTGTTTGCATGGGTGAAGCAACCGGGTTTGCAATATTCGCGCTGCTCAGGCCATCGGCAGGCAGCCATGTAAATTCACCCACCGACTCATGGTTCAGAGTGACCGTATCGAACTGGCAAATCGTTGCATCCAGTTTGTCTGAAAACTTAAAATTAACAATTTCTATCTCGGCATAATCAGATAACTTCAATGAAGAAGCCGGTTCCATTCCGCCGTACTCGATCAGGTATCCCTGCGGATGATACGTATTGGTAGGGTTGGTATTTCCGGTATTCGAAAGGTCATTCCACGAACCGGCAATGCCCACATTGAAAGTAATATGAGCGTAATATTCAGTATTACTGTTGTTTGGTTCCCCTGTATTCCAGTTTGAGTAAGCTCCATTAACCGGCCCCCCGCCTGCATTTGCCCCCCTGCCTCGCCAAAACAAAGTACCATTTTCAGGCCCGGTTACCCATTTCCAGTCGTCTTCCTTTTCCGCATCAGAAGCTCCGATCCAGCCGGTTCCTTTGGTTTTTGTCCATATAAAATCATTTTCAACTTTCGAGGTAATGGTTGCCAGATATCCCTTAAAGCCATAAAGTGTTTTAGCAGCAGCAGCATCCCGTGCAGCCGACCAGGTAATTCCCGGTTGCGAAACGAACTGGTAGAAATGCTCTGTTGCAGGCAGGTAGTCAGCATCATCAATGGTAATGGTGATGTTCTTCGTTTCCTCTGTCGGATTTTTCGAAGTGTTATTATAAAACACCTCCCGAATAGCATCCTGGTATTCTTTCAAAGTAGTGGCACCACTCAAAATTAACGAGCCATTGGTATTCCACTGAGCTTTTATTACAGAATTTAACCCACTATATAATAAAGTATCCTGCCCTTTCTTGTAGTTGGTAATCGAAATTTTAAATTCGTTGGGCACTGTTGTCCCCTGAATTAATGCTCCTGGAGCAACCCGTTCAGGCTGAAAACAAAAAGTCTTCGGCGAACCGTAACTGTAACCTGAATAAATCTGCAATGTTATATTATCTTGCCCAAATAGATTAAAGACAAGTGATAGGAAAAGAAAGATCAGGTATAATCGTTGCATTTATGAAATGATAATCATGGCTTCGATGAGAAATATTTCATAAACTGCGACCTTTCATACAATTGCGGGTCGGGAATATTTTTGTACGACAAGCGGCCCCGGAAATCATCAATGGTTTTGAAGTTCCATTTTTTCATAAACTCTTTCAAATCATCCAGTATTCCTGCAATTTGCTGTGCCCCGTTTATGTACAAAGTGGAACAAAGTTGGGTAACTTGTGCGCCCACCAGAATTTGTTTGATTACCGCCTCGCTGTCGTGAATACCGGTTGACGCGGCAATCTGGAGATTCGGCACAGCAGCCGACAAAATTCCCACCCAGCGCAGCGAACGGCGAATGTCAGACGGAGAACTAAAAACTTCGGAAGGAACTATTTCAAGATTGTTGATATCGATATCCGGTTCATAAAACCGGTTGAACATCACTACTGCCTGAGCTCCTGCACCAACCAGTTTATCAGCCATCGAAGCCAGATTGGTAAAGTAGAACCCTATTTTTATTGAAACCGGAATTTTAACCAGTTTTTTTATTTTCGTGAGCACATCGATATACAATTGCTCAATCTCTGCCGATGATCTATCTCGCTGGGTTGGTAAAATAAAAAGATTCAATTCCAAAGCATCGGCCCCGGCCTGTTCAAGATCCTTTGCAAAGGCAGTCCATTCTTTATCCGACACACAATTGATACTGGCAATTACCGGAATTGAAACTACTTTCTTAGCTTCTCTTACTAGTTCTATATGCTTCGTAATCGAATTATTCCGTGTGTAATTCCATATATAATCTTCTGCTTCGGGGTACAAATTCTGAGGATTTTTGTTGATCAGATGACTAACCTCAGCATTGATTTGCTCTTCGAACAAAGACTTCAAAACTACTGCCCCGGCGCCTGCCAATTCCAGCTCTTTAATCTTCTCTACTGTATTCGTCAACCCTGAACTTGCCACTACTATCGGACTTTTCAGGCTGAGGCCCATATATTTTGTCTCTAAATTTGCCATCGTATCATTTGTTTTGTACAAACCTAGTTTTTTTTCTTTTACTCCGGTATGATTTTTACCTGTTATACAGAAGTTAGAAGGTTCAATTGCTGAATTGTAAAAAGATACATGACACTGGATATAAGGGGCGATATTCGATATGTTGGTTGCTGAAGCCTGTCGAAGCCTGAAATTTCATTTTACTTCAGTTCGCAACAGTGGCCATGCCGCAACAAAGGCAATCAGCAAATAACTTCCGCCAGCAATCAGCATGGCAAGCCCCAAACTGAAATGATCGGTAAAATACCCGAGAACAGGTCCAATAACAGCAAAATTTATACGGATGACAAAATCGCGCAGCGAAAGGAT
Source organism: Prolixibacteraceae bacterium (assembly GCA_003506435.1). GTDB lineage: Bacteria > Bacteroidota > Bacteroidia > Bacteroidales > Prolixibacteraceae > GWE2-42-39. The sequence goes on along the minus strand of DOAQ01000019.1, from coordinate 4,702 downwards.
AGTTGCCCGCACTTCCGACCCGGTATGCCGGTTGATGTAATCTTTCAGGATTGGATGTGAAATTCCGCGCATCACATAAAAGAAAAACAAAATGGCAATTCCGGCAAGACTGATTTCCCAGGCTGCAAAAAAATAGCCAAAACTCAATCCCGCAATAATAAATAACAGGGAGTTTTTTTGCCCCAAACGGCGTTCTACTTTGTATGACCAGAATGCAGAGATACCTGCAGAAAGGTTCAACAGGGTCCACATCAACCCGAACAACGAAACGGGCAGACCGGCCTTTTGAAAATAGGGTTGTGCAAACCATGCAAAAGTAAGCGAAGCTGTTCCGGTAAACGACGATACCAGTAAGGCCGAGCGCAATTCAACATGCAAAAAAGTTTGTCTCACTGTTTGAAAAATCGCTTTAAAGCCAATGGCAAGTTCTTTTGCATGCATGTTGGGTTCTTTCAGCAAAAACGCAGCCGGAATAGCGATCGAAGCAACTGCAAACTGAAAATAAAACGGCATCCGTAAACTAATGGTTGCCAGCAAACCGCCACAAATACCGGCAAACGCTTCGGCAAAGTTACCCGCCGACGTTATGCGTCCCTCCTGTTTGATGTATTTGCCTTCGCGCTTCGATGATTTCAGCGTATCGTAAAGCATGGCCGCATCGGCGCCCGAAACAAAACTATAACCAATCCCCAGAACCAGTTCAGCAACTGCAAAAGCCCAAAAACCATACGAAAAACTGTATAAGGCAAAACCCGTCGCACCCAGCACAGCGCCCATCAATAATGTTTTCTTTCGCCCCCACACATCTGCCAGATACCCGGAAGGAATCTCCATGACCACAATTCCCAGAGAATAAACCGACTTCAGCATAAAAATCTGCTGCATGTTCATGCCGTTTTCCTGATAAAAAAGAACCACGACAGGCATCACCAGATTAAACCATTTCGAGATTTTTATCAGGTATAAATAGAGAATATTTCCGGGGATTTGTTTCACTTCCTTTTTATGCCAAAAATAAAGAAAAGACATATACATGTCTGTTTTTCACGTGCAACATACATTTTTGCTACATATTCACATCATTTTTTACCAAAATGAACCGGAAAATGTTTTATAACGCAACATTAAAACTTCATTATTAACGAATAGAAACTATTTTTGCAACTCGCAAAGATTTAAAAGAAATTATAAAATACATGATATAAAAAAAACAAAGAAATCGACAAAATGAAATTATTTATTCCTAAAAATTATCAGCCTGTATTGGATTTAAAGCAAACAGAAAAGGCAATAAAGCTGGTAAAAGATAGTTTCCAGGAGGACCTGTCGTCCGAATTGAGATTACGCAGGGTGACCGCCCCGCTTTTTGTGATGCAGGGTACCGGTATTAATGACGACCTGAACGGAATTGAGCGCCCGGTATCATTTCCGGTGAAAGAATTGGGCGACAAAAAAGCAGAAGTGGTACAATCGCTGGCCAAATGGAAACGAATGAGCCTGGCCGACCTTGAAATTGAAGAAGGTTACGGTTTATATACCGATATGAATGCGATCCGTCCTGATGAAGAACTCGACAACATTCATTCACTGTATGTTGACCAGTGGGACTGGGAGCGTGTAATCAGCCCCGAAGAGCGCAACCTGGACTTTTTGAAAAAGATCGTCAGGAAAATTTACACTGCGCTTTTACGTACCGAGTTTTCTGTATTCGAACATTACCCGCAAATCAAACCCATTCTTCCTGAAGAAATTACGCTCATCCATGCTGAGGAGCTGGAAGCCCGTTACCCAAAACTGACCCCGAAAGAACGTGAAAATGCCGCAGCAAAAGAATACGGGGCAATCTTTATCATCGGTATTGGCGGTGTGATGCCGGGCGGAGAAAAACACGACGGGCGCGCGCCTGACTACGATGACTGGACAACCGAAACCATCAACGGTTTCAAAGGGTTGAACGGCGACATCGTGATCTGGAACCCGGTTCTGGAATCGGCTTTTGAAATTTCATCAATGGGTATCCGGGTCGACAGAGAAGCACTACTGCGGCAACTGGCTATTACCGGAACTGAGGATCGCAAAAACCTGTATTGGCACAAACGTCTGCTGAATGGTGAACTGCCACTTTCAATTGGGGGTGGTATCGGACAATCGCGACTTTGCATGTATTTCTTACGCAAAGCCCACATTGGCGAAACCCAGTCGAGCATCTGGCCCGATGAAATGATCGAACAGTGCGCTGCAAACAAGATTCATCTTATCTAAACATAAAAGACAAGAGATAAAAGCCGGGAACTGAAATTCAGATTCCGGCTTTTTTATTATTTCGGTAATCGCTAAACGTATTTTTTATATATTTGCAACCGCAAAAAAGGATGCCTCGGTAGCTCAGTTGGATAGAGCAACGGCCTTCTAAGCCGTAGGTCATGGGTTCGAGCCCCGTCCGGGGTACATTGTAAAAACAAAAAAGCACTTAAATTTGATTTAGGTGCTTTTTTTATAAATCCAGATTATCATGATTGGATTGTGAACTTCACATGAAGCCTTTAATTTTCACACAAAGTCACAACAATATCTTAGACTTTTTCCTTTTTCACGCGAACAGCATTCATTCCTTTCATGCCACGTTCGATCTCAAAAGAGACAATATTATTTTCCTTTATTTCCTCTTCCAGACTGTTGACATGTACAAAATATTTTTCCTGTGTTTCGAGGTCCTTTATAAAACCAAAGCCTTTTGAATCGTTGAAAAATTCAACTCTTCCTTTTCGAATCGGATTATATTCTTCCTCTGCTCTTTTGGGAATCCCTATTTCAATACTTGCAACATCAACAATAATTTTTTTGCTTGGATCTGGCGGAGTATCTGTAATATTTCCATTTTCATCTACATAAGCCAACATGTTTTCAAGGCCGCCGCCTTGTGAATTTGACTTCCGATCCTCCCGTTTCTGGAGTTTGTCTTTTTGTTTTTTTAAACGATTTTTTTCTCTTTCTTTCTTGTTGTAAGTCTGTTGCGATTTCGCCATCCTAAATATTTATTTTTAATGAATATGTTTCGACCTTATTTATTTCCTCAAACTATTGCCAAAAATACAATAATTTGTGAGAATATGAAAATCAAATACTTGTGAGAAAGAGAAGACGGCAGATGTTTAACACACAGGATTTGTTTCTTTTAAAGAAGTGAGGAAAATATCCAACCACCTTCCCTTTGTGTCGCAGGTACTACTCCTGATCAGGAGTAGAATTTTTGGTCAGCAATAAATTTGTTGGTTTGGAGTATTTATACAGGCCATCTTTCTTCGTTTCCCTCCTGAAAAAACAGCATGGGTGGCTTTTGCAAAGCAAAAGGCGGGGTGATCATGGCATTAACACTGAATGGTTAAAAGAAAAAAATCAAGTGGAGCGATTTTACAGCCGCTTTTACCAGTTCAAAATTAGACGTAAAAATCAATGATCGTTTTTCCAGACTTTCAACAAAAAAAACATTAATGTTCTATTTCGGTAGTACCCTTTTGGCGTTTTTAAGGCCATTCTTAATTGCTCGTTCATGGATTTTTACATATCCATTTTTTGCAGAAGCCATAAAATACAAAACTCCTGTAAGTATTGCGCTTACAGGAGTTTACTTTTGAAAAGTGGTCTCCACCGAACAAATGTCGAACTTTTTCTTAGAGGATTTAGGTCGTTTAGCCAAGCTTGTCGCCTGATGCAAAACCGATTCGAATCCCAACTGGATCATTGCCCCAATACTGAGAAAGGTACAGGCGGGCATCGGTTATAGAGGCAAAATCGCCATTGCACAAACAAGACACTACCGCAACCTGGCTGTTGGCTGTCTTGCCAACATTGCTACAATACTGCCAGCCTACGCTTTTGTCCCCTTTTTTAACCACTCCCGTTTCATCGATGATAAGCCCGATAAGTTTCCTGCGCGGCAGGGAATTGCTGGTTTGCCGGGCAGCCAGGTCAATCGCTTCCCGGTGGTTCCAATTGGAGTCGGAGATAAGATGTTGCATTCCAAAATAGTCAACGCCGTGCTGGCACTCGCAGATTCGTTCGATATTCCGGTTGATGCATATTATTGGAAAAGTGATAAATGGCAATACGAGTACAAAAAATGCCACTTTCGCACAACTTTGCGGAGTGGCATCATCATGCACGGTTCAAAGTTGCCCTTCCGTTATTGGTTTGTAGCTATTCATTTGCTCACATTGACCAAGAAAAGCTTTTCGCCACAAGAAATCCACCGCCAGTTGGGTCATAAACGTTATTAGCCCCTTTGGATAATGATGCACAATAGGGGGTATTGTCCGTCCCAGTTGCCCATTGCGAGTGAAAATAGAAGCAAAATCTACCATGAAAACTTCAAAACAGTCCCTCACATGAATATTCTTCCGTTAATAAGGCTTATTATTTGGGCTACAAATTACACTTTATAACTTCAGTTCGCGGAGTATTTGCTAGTGGATATGAGCATAGCAAGCACTCAAGATATCTATTATCTGTACCTGACTGATTTTAAAAATATGCTTCTACCTTTTAGGACATTTTATCTTCATTTTTTTTGTCATCCAAAAGTTGGGGTTTGGTTGTAATCGAGAATTTGTACTTATCTCCTCTGTAAAATGACTTTTCAATTTCAACTATTTTCCCGGCATCGTTAAATATGGCACCATCTAATCTCTTTGGGGTTAGTTCC
>DOAQ01000027.1 GCA_003506435.1 Prolixibacteraceae bacterium | reverse complement strand
ATTAATCCAATGTTAAGTCTTGCGGAAATTTGTAAATCATGATTGAAATCAGTTTTTTAATTGTAACGGCGTCAGGCTGACCGGCCCAATCAGTCCGGATTCCAAAGGTTTCCAGCCTGCTGCGGTGAAAACACCATCATTGCCAATGTTCTCGCGTTTGCGGGCAGCAATGTTGACGTTATAAAATTTCTTGTAATTCACCCCGTTTTTATCCATATCAATAATGCGATTCGCCATCAGATTGGATACCTGAACTTCCAGTTTGTTCGATTTTTTCAACAAAGAAGAGTCGATAACCAGATGAAATTCAGGTCCAACAACCGTTCCCAGCTTTTCTCCATTCAGTAAAACGGTTGCCGATTCGCATACTTTCCCTAAGTTCAGTTGGTATGCCGGAGCATTTACTGCTGGTATCCCGAACGAAGTAATATAGCTGGCAGTCCCCGAAAATTTCTTCAGTTCAGCCGATTGCTCTGTCCACGATTTCAGTTCAGCCGTTTTAAACAATGCCGGAATGGTTGGTCCACCATTCACAAACGAAACCGTCCATTCATTGTTCAAGATTACTTTTTCTCCTGAAATCTGCCAAAGCGGAAAATCGTTTAAATCAACAGTATACGGATACCATTGCAGGATCAACGTTTCACCCGGCGCCAGTTGAAGATATACTTTTGCCTGATTGTTACTTCGTCTTTCAATAAGAGCCTTCCCCATTTTTTTATTCATCGGGTCGAACCACACGGCCTGTTTTCCAGACGATCGGACGGTCACCCACTGGTCAATTTTCCGGTCGCTCCAGTTGCTGATAAAATAACAGGTGCCTTCATTCCGGGTTACCCGGTTAAACCAAAGACCAAGACCGGCTATTTCTTCCGGAAGGATGTTTAGTTTTGTCAGCATTTTCTCAACCTGTCCACCCATCAGCAATTGCCCATTCCCCCTTTTACTTACAGAAATATTTCTATCTATCGCAAACGGAATAGACCGAACCAGTTCATTGTATGTTTGCCGACGATTCTCCAGATCGGAAAATCCCGGAACTCCGGTCGGTAATTGTTCCTGAAAAATAATTGACGCGCCCGATTTCGCCAGGTCGAGTAGTTTCTGCATGGTCGGAAGAGGTATGTTTTCGCATTTTGGCACCAATATAGTTTTATAAGTAGCTCCTTGTGATTTAATCAATTTGTTTTCGGCGGTCAGTTTTTGAATCTGTTTATCCGAAATATAATCGAACGTATACCCTTTACTAATCAACATTCCGCTCAGTTCTTCCGTGAGCTTTTCTGCTGACCCGCCAAAGTGAGGTAACATACTGCGCCCTTTTTCCGACCATGCATCATAAATCGGGAAATACAACAAAATATCGTTATCCGGAACTGATTTCTGCATAAACGACTGGCAGTTGGTCACATATTCGTTGATCGCTTTCAAATCATTCCACCACGGATTGGTTGGCGCAAAGTGTACTGCGGCATAAAACATCCAGCCCGGCCATTCTTCGGCCATTGGCGAATACGGAGTGCCGTGGTAAACAATGTGATTTACCCCGTGAGCAAGGTAGCGGTCGAAGTTTTGTTTTACCTCCGACAGAGTGGCCAGAAAATGCTCATTGAGCCAGGTGGCTGCCTCGCAGGCAATAAGTGGCTTGCCCGAAACATGACCAGCCGAAGTTGCCATTTTTATGCGCATCGGCTCAAGTCCTTCGGTCTCGGGAATATCGCTGGCTTCGTACAAGTCGAGGATATTGGCAGGAGAACCATGTGACTGGTTACGGATTATCGCTCCGTGTGTTCTGGTCCAATCGGCCCATACTTTGGTAAACCGATCGAGCAACAGATCGGAGATGGTTTCGCGGAAATCGCACAATACCCGGTTGTTCATTTCTTCCGAATCATTTCCAAACAAAGCAGGTAAATATTGCTTCAGATCGTAGCCGCGCAGGTTTCTAAATTCTTCAAAAAGCAAGGGAGTCCAGTTTGATTCGCCCTGTGCATCATCTACTTCATACGAATCGTTGAAAAAAGCACGAAGCCCGGCGAGGTCAATGTTTTTGGCTTCGTCATCAAACGCTTTCAAAAATTTACGGGTGGCTTCTTCCGAAAAATGGTCAATCACATTTCCTTCGCCGCCGGTTCCGGCACGTTCCACCATTTTACCATGCCAGCCTTGAAATACAGCATACAATTGCCAGTTGCCTGCGGGGGCCGTCCAGTCAAGTACTCCGTTAGAGCCAACAAGGGTGGTCAAATCCAGCGCTTCACCGGCATCGTTATATGCCATTAATGTTTGCAACGGAAGGTTCGTTTTAAAACGCACCTGATCCAAAGCCAGTTTCTGTAAGTTGGTATTGCCGCTGACCGGAAATTTTACTTCTGAAATATCCACTTGATGCCCCACGGCACGAACATACGATTCCTGAATGAATTCAATTTTTTCTTTCATCCGTTCGCCTGCTTTTAACTTATAATGTTTGAACTGCACGTTTTTACAGGCATCTTCAGATTGAATCCATGGTCCGCCAAACGGCCATCCCGAAGCATTGGCCAGATCAACACCCATATTCAGGCGCTGCCCTTCTTTTAATGTGTGTTCAAATACCTTCATCCACTCAGGCGACTGGAAACTGATCGTTTGATTTTCGTACCCTTTTACATCGTAGATGGGCGTAATTTCAACACCACCAAAACCGGCATCGTTCAACTGTTTCATATTGGCAGTCAGATCCGTCGGATTGACTGCGCTACCATGCCACCACCAGCGTGTCCACGGACGGGTTTCGCTGGTTACTTCGGGCCATTCGGGAGCGGGTCCGGTTTCGCATGAGATAAAAACTCCGGAAAACAGGAACAGAACAATGGTTATCAGTCTGAAAATGGTTGTCGTTTTATGAGTTTTAGTCGTCATCGGTTTTTATTTAAGTTTTAGGTTTGCCCTGTTTTTACAGGGGAAAATTATTTACCTGGCTTTCCATGATATCTTCATTGTACACAAATCAACGCCGTCGGCTTCACGTATCAGCGAAACTATATCTTCATTCTCAGTAACAGAAACTCGCGAGACGGCCAGCGAATCTTGCGGTAATCCTTCTTTCAGATAATTTACTTCTATTTCAATTACTTTATTCCTGCTTAAAAAACTTATTTCAAAACTATTTAAAGCCCGTTCTACAAATTTCACACTGTTAAAATGCTGGTTGACGTCGAGGTCCGTAAAATTAACAGGTGCAAAAACCAGATTTTCGCTTCTTCCATTCGTCTTAATTTTTACAGGATAGCGGCAAATTTTTGACTGCGCAAAGTTCCGGAAATTATCGGTTAGTGAATCGGGTCTGATAATCCGCTTGCTTTCCTGGTCGAGAATCAGCCAGGCAGAACTGGCGCGGATAATAACTTCATTCTGCTCATTTGTTATAGCATATTCGCGAAAGGCATAAATACCTTCGGTGCCGGTTGGCCAGGTTTCTACCGTAACTTTTTCCTGCCATTCCGGATATTTTTCAACCTGAATAAAAACCCTCGATAAAACCCAAAACAGGTTATTGCTTCTTAAAGCATCGAATCCCCAGTCGAGTTTCTGCGCATGTTCCCAGGCAATTTCAATTAAAAAATTAAAAACCGATGAAAGCGATGCTTTTCCAAAACGATTGGTCTCGTACGAGTGGATGGTAAAATCTTTTTTATACCTCATTGTAAAGACTTTGATTTAAACTTTTTGACAAAATTATTGTTCAATTTTGAAATAATGCAAGCTTTAACGACTTTTGCAAAAAATAATATTCAGGGATGGAAAAAATTATTATAAAAACGCCGGAACAAATTGAAGGTATCAGGAAGAGCAGTAAGCTCGCTGCCCGGACGTTAACGTATATTAAACAATTCGTAAAAGAAGGAGTTTCAACTGAGCTTCTCGATCAAAAAATTGAAGAATTTGTTCGTTCTCACGGCGCTGTGCCTGCGACTCTTGGCTACAACGGATACCCAAAATCGTCTTGTATTTCATTAAACGAGATAGTTTGTCATGGCATTCCTTCACCAAAAACCATTTTGAAAAACGGAGATATCCTGAATATTGACGTGACCACTATTTTGGACGGTTATTATGGCGATACCAGCAGAATGTACACTGTTGGTGAAGTTTCACCGGTAGCACAGCAATTGATTGAAACTACTGAACATTGCCTGAACCTGGGTATTCAGCAGGTGATTCCAGACAATTATTTCGGTAACATTGGCTTTGTGATCGACCGTTATGCAAGGGCGAAGGGATACAGTGTGGTGTACGAGTATTGTGGCCACGGAGTCGGTATTTATTTTCACGAAGCGCCGCAGGTCGATCATTCGGCACGGCGAAACAGCGGCCCCCGGATGCGGCCCGGCATGACCTTCACCATCGAACCCATGATTAATCAAGGGAAACCGGGAACTTTTGTGGACGAAAAAGACGGATGGACTGCCCGCACTGTCGATAATAAATTATCGGCCCAGTTTGAACATACCATACTGGTCACCGAAACCGGTTATGAAATTCTATCAGAAGTTGACAGAGAAGAATAACTTCAGAAATTAACCTTTTTTGAATCGTTATTTGACCATCTCCCGTTTCCATAAAAATTCATCCATGCAGACATTTGTAATCATCACCGTTTCGCTGATCAACCTGTTTATTGCAGCAACCTATTTCCGGAATTTATACAGGAAACGCTCGAAGCCGGCGCTGGCCATGTGGTTATTTTTCAGTCTGGCAGTTACCATGAGCCTGATTACTTACTTGAAGGAGGGGAATTTTGGTTTTTGGGATAATGTACTGAACACAACCGACCTGGTTCTGACCATTTTTGTAACCATTGCTATTTTCTTCATGGGTGATAAAAGTTCGCGGTTCAACCGTTTCGACATGTGGTGCCTGGTCGCAGTTATTGCCATCGTTGTTTTCTGGCTGGTTTCGCAAAACCACCTGATCACCAATCTGGGCATCCAACTAATTCTGGTAATCGCCTACTTTCCGGTTGTAAAACGCATGCTGACTATGAAAGAAAATACAGAACCTTTCGCCGTGTGGATTGCCCTGATGATTGCCCCGATGATCTCACTGATCACAAGCAAAGGCACACTGGCGGCTGTATATGCCATCCGTGCAATTATTTGCACTGGCTTGTTACTCGCACTGATGATCCGGATTGAATGGGTGAAACGGAAGGAACCGGCTGCACTGTCTGATACGAAAATGTAATTTCGTATAATCTCAAAAAGCAGCATAACCCGTATTGCAACCAAACCGAAATAACAGGTAAATCTGTCGTTTATTAACTTTTTTACTGTTGAAGATTTATTCAGCTAATCATCCGATTGTACCGGCAATCCGTTCTATTGTGTTCAAGTTTCTGGTGGTGATGTCCTTTCCAAAAAACTGCTCCAATACATCCATTCCTTTGGTGGTTTGGGTAACGGCAAGATCCAGCACACTAAAAATGGTTCTGTCCCGGATTTCAAGAATACGAAAAGAATTATCACATGAAGCCCATGGAATCGTCAGATTTAGTGAGGGAACCTGCTTCAGAAAAGAAATATATAAACGAATATCTTTGGTAACTTCAATATTTTCAAACGGGTTGTTATCGACAATGTCACGAATTTCTTCTGATCTTCTCAAAAGCACAGGAACAGGAAATCCAAAACTTTTCTCCAACTGTCCGGCAATGGTCGCTTCCAACTCTTCGTCACGCCTTGCCGAAGCATCAAAAATCACATTTCCCGAGTTAAGCAGGGTGATAACATTTTCAAACCCAAGTTCCGTCATCACACTACAAAGTTCCGCCATGGGCACTTTATGATGTCCACCCACATTGATGCCCCGAAGCAGGGCAACGTATCTGATTTTTTTACTCATCTTCTGATTTTGTGCTATTCACTGTAACTGAATCTAAAATCAGGAACAGCTTTTCAAAACATTGTTCGTCACACCAGATCGCAAGCCTCATCGGGCATCCATTTTCGATCTTTCCCTTCCCATTTTATATTGCAGCCGATCGGGTTGGTGAGCGGAACAGAAACTTTTTTGCCAGCCAAAAGCTCTTCCAGAGTCCTGTTGAGATCATTCACCGTAATGCGGGCAGGTTCGCGCGGCGAATCGACCGCTCTCCCGGTATAAACCAGTTTTCGTTCCTTGTTGAACACAAAAAAGTGGGGCGTTTTCAATGCGCCGTAAGCAAGAGCAATTTCCTGTGTTTCATCATGAAGATAAACCCACGGGAAACGGTGTTCATCCATCCGTTCAACCATGTGCGGAAAATCGTCTTCCGGATAAGTATTGGCGCTATTTGAATTAATCGCCACAAAATCAACGCCCTTGTTCCTGAATTTCAGAACAGTCTCGCGGGTTATCTCATCGCTGCCCAAAACATACGGACAATGGTTACAGGTAAAGAAAACCACCAGATATTCCGAAGTAAAATCGGCAATCGAATAGGTATTTCCGTCGGTTGCCGGAAGCTGAAAAGCCGGGGCTTTCGCCCCGATTGTCAGTGTATATGCCATTGTTGTATACTTTAGTTTGATACTGGATACTGCGTGATGTCGAAGTTAGAGGGGAATATTTCCGTGCTTCCTAGGCAGGTTCGATTTCCGTTTATTGCGTGTCATTTCCAGCGCCTGTATAATCTTCGCCCGGGTTTCTTTCGGGTAAATAATTTCATCGATATACCCCAGAGAAGCCGCTTTATACGGATTGGCAAATTTTTCGCGATATTCATCCACAGCTTTGGCTTTCTCTTCGGCGCTGGTAATATCCCTGCGCAGAATGTTAATTGCGCCTTCCGGCCCCATTACGGCAATCTCGGCAGTCGGATAGGCCAGGTTCACATCGCCGCCAATGTGCTTGCTCGACATCACATCGTAGGCGCCACCGTATGCTTTCCGGGTAATGATGGTAATCTTGGCAACAGTGGCTTCAGCAAAAGCATACAGCAATTTGGCGCCGTGCTTAATAATGCCGCCAAATTCCTGGCTGGTTCCCGGAAGGAAACCCGGAACATCGACCAAGGTCACCAGCGGAATATTGAACGCATCGCAGAAACGAACAAAACGCGCAGCCTTGATCGACGAATTAATGTCGAGTACACCTGCGAGATGCGCGGGCTGGTTGGCAACAATACCTACCGAACGGCCGCCAAAACGAGCAAACCCGATGATCATGTTTTCGGCATAATGCGGCTGCACTTCCAGAAAATGTTCATCGTCAATGATCTTCATGATGATATCTTTCATATCATACGGTTTGTTCGGATCGACCGGGATAATATTATTGAGAGATTCGTCGGTACGTCCAATAGGATCAGTAGCTTGTTTTACCAGTGGATCGTCCATATTGTTTGATGGAATGAAACTCATCAGTTCGCGTACCATCATCAGAGTCTGTTCTTCGTTCCCGCCCGTAAAATGAGCCACTCCGCTCCGCGAGCTGTGGGTCACGGCGCCGCCAAGTTCTTCTTTCGAAACATCTTCGTGAGTCACTGTTTTAATAACTTCAGGGCCGGTAACAAACATGTGACTGGTTTTGTCGACCATGAAAATAAAGTCGGTAAGAGCCGGCGAATAAACGGCTCCGCCTGCGCAAGGCCCCAGTATGGCGCTGATCTGGGGAATCACTCCCGACGACATTACATTGTTGTAAAAAATATCGGCATAACCGGCCAGCGATTCAACTCCTTCCTGGATACGGGCACCACCGGAGTCGTTCAGCCCGATGACAGGCGCCCCCATTTTAACGGCCAGCTCCTGTATTTTTACGATTTTATCGGCATTGGCACGGCTCAACGTTCCGCCAAAAACCGTAAAATCCTGGGCAAAAACGTATACCAACCGGCCGTGAATATAACCGTAACCGGCCACTACTCCATCGCCTGGTATTTTATTTTTATCAATCCCGAAATCCGTTGCCCGGTGAGTGACCAGCTTATCAATTTCCTGAAAGGTTCCCGGATCGAGCAGTTGGATAATCCGCTCGCGGGCTGTTTTTTTTCCTCCCTGGTGTTGTTTTTCAATTCGCTCGGCGCCTCCGCCCAGTTCAGCCTGCCTCGAAATTTCGGCAAAGTTTTCAAACTTGGTTTTTAAATCCATGTTATCTGCAATTATTCAATTTCTATTAATACCTGGTTCGCATCAATGGTTTCCTGTTCCGAAACATTGATTTTTGAAACTACTCCGTCAATCGGAGCTTTGTATTCGCTTTCCATTTTCATGGCGGAAATAATTACAACAGTATCTCCTTTTCTTACCGGGTCTCCTACCGAGACCGGTATTTTTACAACTTTGCCTGGCATGGGCGACGACACGGTATTTTCCGAGCCGATCAGACCGCCGACACCACGGTTTCGCAAATATCTCGACTCGGCATCAATCACTTCAACATCGTACGTATTATAAAGCGTATATGCTGAATAATGTTTCGGTTTTTCCGATTGTACCAACTCAATATTGTATGATCTTCCTTCGTGAATAATGGAAAAAACACCTTCGTCGTTGTGCATCAGATCGACATCATAAATTTTGTCGTCGACTTTTACTTTCAGAAGGTTTTCATTTTGCTCCAGCAATTCAACCGAAGCAACACGGTTATCCAGTTTTATCTCAATAGACATACCTGATTTTTATAAACGTTCAAAATTTTTCTTATACGTATATTTTGTCCAGCGATTTTGGGCCGGGTACAACTCCTTGTTTGTGTACGAACGATTTATCTGATCAATGAATTCAATATAGGTTGCGATGATTACCATGTCTTCGCAATCGTCGGCAGAGGGCGATCTGGCAAGTAAAAATTCATGGTTCTTTTCGATAAAGTTCGTATCGTAATTTCCCGACCTGAAATCGCCTGAATCCATGATGCGTTCGAGAAACTTAATCGATGTTTTTACGCCGGTGATTTTATATTCGTACAAAGCCCGTTTCATCCGTTCAATCGCTTCATCACGATTTTGCGCCCAAACAATTAATTTTGAAATCATCGAGTCGTAGTAAATCGGTATTTCATACCCTTCATAGGCATAGCCGTCGGTACGCACGCCAAGTCCCAGCGGCTGGTTGATGTTGTGTATTTTACCGGGGTTTGGCATGAAATTATTATCCGAATCTTCAGCATAAATACGACATTCAATGGCATGCCCCCGTTGAAACAGGTCTTCCTGTTTAAAGGACAACTCCTCGCCCTCGGCAACCAGGATTTGTTGTTTTACCAGGTCAATCCCGGTGACCCGTTCCGTAATCGGGTGTTCCACCTGCAAGCGGGTATTCATTTCCAGAAAATAGAAATTCAAATTGTTGTCAACCAAAAATTCGATTGTGCCTGCCCCCACGTAATTTACAGTTTGAGCGGCTTCAACAGCGTGCTGCCCCATCACTTTACGCAATTCGGGGGTCATAAGCGGAGAAGGCGTCTCTTCGATCATTTTCTGATGACGACGCTGCACCGAACATTCCCGTTCAAAAAGATGAACAACATTTCCTTGTTGGTCGCCCAATATCTGAAATTCGATATGATGGGGCGATGAAATATATTTTTCGATGTACACCGAATCGTCACCAAAGGCAGCCAGCGCTTCGGAGCGGGCCGCACGAACCGACGAAATAATTTCCGCGGCGTCCCGTACCAGCCGCATCCCTTTTCCGCCACCACCGGCAGCAGCTTTCACCATCACCGGCAAACCCACTTCGTTTATAATTTTTACAGCCTCATCTTCCGATTTAATACTCTCAGTAGTTCCGGGAACAACCGGAACACCCGCTTTGATCATGGTTTTGCGGGCTTCAATTTTATCTCCCATTTGCTCGATCACTTCCGGAGAAGGGCCAATAAAAATAATTCCGTTTTTGCTGCATTTCCTGGCAAATTCGGCATTTTCAGACAAAAATCCGTAGCCCGGATGAATCGCATCCGACCCGGTCATTTTTGCAACTTCAATGATTTTATCGGCATTCAGGTAACTTTCTGCGGAAGGAGCCGGCCCAATACAATAGGCCTCGACGGCATACCTGACATGCATGGAAGTACGGTCGGCCTCAGAGAACACTGCAACGGTTGAAATTCCCATTTCGCGGCAGGTCCGCATAATCCGGATCGCGATCTCACCCCGGTTGGCAACCAGGATTTTGTTGATTTTACTCATATTTAAAATTTAGAATCAATCTGCACACAGTATCTGTTCCTGTAAAAAAGAATAACACTCACTATAAAACCCAATCGAACAAATAATGTTTGTTAAGACAAAAATAAAAATCAATATTCCGGGCAAAAATATATTATCATAAACAGTCATCTTTGTTAAATTTTTTATATTTGTCCAATCTCATAAAACAACGATGTTCGTCAAATTTCACATTACCTGCATGCTGATCCTTTTTCTATCATGCCTGTCACTCAATGCTCAGGAAAAGGATAAATATAATTTGTCTACTGACTCTCTGGTTAACATCCATGCAAGCAACAAAAGAATCTATTATGCAATCCGGATCAAAGAACGACCAAAAATTGACGGAAAATTAAACGATGCTTGCTGGACATCCGGCATCTGGGATGGCGGATTTATTCAGCAACAACCTTTACAAGGCCGTCCCCCGTCCGAGGAAACAACAATTAAAGTTCTGTACGATGAAAACAACCTCTATGTTGCAATACAATGTTTCGAAAGCGTTCCCAACGGCATTCGTCCCATATTAAGCCGCCGTGACGAATTTGACGGAGATATGGCAGGTATTGCCCTCGATTCGTACAACGATAAAAGGACCGCATTTGAATTTAACGTGAGCGCCGCAGGACAAAAAATCGATCTTGTACATCTGGGGGATTATCAGTTCGACACCAACTGGGATGCCGTGTGGGACGGGAAAACCCAGGTCAACGATTCACTTTGGACTGCTGAAATTCGGATACCTTTCAACCAGTTGCGGTTTGCAAAAAAAGAAGAACAGGTTTGGGGAATGCACATCTGGCGCTGGATCGACCGGATCAAAGAGGAAAGCCAGTGGAAACTGATTCCGATTGACGCCCCTGCAATGGTTTATTTATTTGGTGAGTTACGTGGAATAACCGGAATCAACCCAAAAAAAACAGTAGAACTCCTTCCCTATTCCAGCTTCAAATATTCACCCGATTCAGATTTAAAAAACAAAACAACCAGTGACTTCGGGCTGGACGGAAAACTTGGAATCTCGTCAGACTTCACACTGGATTATACCATCAATCCTGACTTTGGGCAGGTAGAAGCAGATCCTTCTGTTTTAAACCTGAATGCATACGAAGTATTTTACAATGAAAAAAGACCATTTTTTCTGGAAGGAAATTCCATTCTGAATTATGAAATGGGCTCTGACGTTCTGTTCTATTCACGGCGGATCGGACATGCGCCAAGTTATACCCCGTCGGTTTCAGAAGATGAATCCATTTCGATGCCGGAAAACACATCGATTATCAATGCCTTGAAAATTACAGGAAAAAGCAAAAAAGGCCTTTCGCTGGGCGTAATACAGAGCTTTACAGCAAAAGAAAATGCGTCCATTTATTCAGGAAACAACAAAGAAAAAATCCCGGTTGAACCTTTCACAAACTATCTGGTGGGCAGGATAAAACAGGATTTGAACAAAGGGAATACGGTTATTGGGGGAATGGTAACTTCCGTAATCCGGAAAATCGACGACGATCATCTGAATTTTTTACCTGAATCGGCATTTTCTGCCGGCCTCGATGTCAAGCACGAATGGAAAAAGAGGAAATATTTTATCGACATGAAAAGCTTTTACAGCAATGTGGAAGGTAGTGAAAATGCCATTTATCGTTTGCAAACAAACTCGGTGCATTATTTCCAGCGAAGTGATGCCAGCCATCTGGATTTGGATAATTCGATTACTACTCTTTCGGGCTTTGGAGGGGATTTTTCAGGTGGAAAACGAAGTGGAAAATTCAGGGCAATCGGAAATTTCAGTTGGCATTCGCCGGGAGTCGATCTGAATGAGATCGGTTACATAAAACAGGCCGACTTCATCCGTGAAAAAATTACCCTCACCTACAAGGTGAATAAACCAAAAGGAATATTACGTGATTATTACGGGGAGATCAGTCAGGAAAAAAACTGGAGCTACGGAGGCGAAAAAACCGGGGATTTGCTAAACCTTCATCTGTTTACACGTTTCACTAATTTGTGGCTCATCCATCTCGACCTCAGCAAAGGTTTTAAAACTTTCGACACAAGAGAATTACGCGGCGGGCCAAAACTCTATAAAGAAAATTTATACGACGGCCTGTTGTTTTTTCAAACCAATAATGTGAAAGATGTAATGTTTGCCGCATCGGCCAATTTCGCAGGCCGAAACGACCACAATACCCTGTATCAAATCTACCGTTTATATCTTCGTTGGCAAATCAGTAAAAACTTCAAACTTACAAGCGACACAAAATATTACGACATGGTGGATCTCCATGAATATGCGGGAAAAGCTTATCGCAACGACAACAGCATTGAATTTATGGTAGGCCGGATCAATTGGAAAATACTGGAAACAACGTTTCGTGCCGAGTATTTTATAACCCCTGAACTGTCGGTACAATACTATGCCAACCCGTATGCTTCAATTGCCCGCTATTCCGAATTCCGGAGAGTAACAGATGCAGGGAACCGTAACATCGCGCAAAGATATAGTCCTGTAAATCTGCTGCAACTCGAAAACGGGTACTATTACGCCGATGAAAATTCAGACAATATCTCTGATTTGCGCTTTGCCAACCGCGACTTTAATTTCAGGGAACTACGTTCTAATTTTGTCGCCCGCTGGGAATATAAACCGGGGTCGACCTTTTACTTTGTATGGACACACTCCCGTTCAAAAAATGAAACCATATACAACGATTCCATTCTGGATAGCTTTGGAAGCATATTCGATACAAAAGCTCAGAATGTTTTCATGGTAAAATTCAATTACTGGTTCTCGCTTTAATCTTTACCTCCAAACCTGTATTTTAGGATTGCACGACAAACTCACATTAAAATTTTTGCTTTCGAATGGAATTCCTTTGCCTGAATACAACTAAAGGTGGTTATAATGCTTGAAGATTATTCGGTTTCAAATGATGAGTATTATCAAATTATGGAAAAACGCGCCGAAGCCACTTCAACCAACAATCTGTGTTTCCTATCTTTCACTGATGGTACGCAAGCATAAAAGCATACCTTCCGCCAGCAATTCTGCTGTATAAAATTGTATACCATTAAATCGCTGCTATCATTACGAAAGGTCAATAAACTGAGTAGTGAAAAGGGATCAATTCGTGTATAAAATAAAAAAGCGGTTCAGTTTTTAATTACTGCAACAGATTGATTTTCAAGTGATACCAAGCGGAGAAATGTCGAACTTTTTACTTGAAGATTTTGATGCGGTATTGAAATTTATGAATGCTGAGAAGCAAAAGAAAACATTGAAGATGTGACTTATAATCAATTAGACTTTTCTATGTTGTTTAGAGATAATTGTATGTTTTTAATAGTTTCTGAACTTATATTATATTTTTTTGCAATACTACTCCATTCGGCAATCGCACTTCTTACTTCGTCAATTATTATTTCACCATCTTTTAACCCAAAGTGGTTAGCCAATTTCAAAAGATGCTTCTTGCCTGGGCTTTGACTCTCCCCTGCAACCATTGTACTATGAAATCCATAAAAAGAGGATGAAAAAGTAAGGTCGTAAGCAGGTGCAAATTGCCACTCTCCATTTGAATTCATTAGAAATGAAAAGTTTTTGCTATGGTCATCCCGATTATGACTAAATACATTGAATGCAGCTAAACGTAATACTTTTCTATATGCATTTACGTGTCTTTCTAGGCGAAATGCACAGTCCATTAAATGTCCATAGTCCATCGTACTTGCTCTAAAGTTGTCATGCATCAAGCCTGAAGCAGTATGAACGTGTAATCTTGTATTGCCAATCCTGTCAAATCTTTTGGTGCCAAAATATAATTTACCGGATTTTCCTTCAAAGAGTTTACAATCACTCATCTCAATTCCTGCTTTTGTTGCCATTTTGTGGTAAGCGTATTCAATTTTGGCAATTTCAGGGTGGTCGGATGATGATGGAAATTTAATTATCCAATTTTCAAATCCGTTTGGAAGCTCTTCTTCTCCATGAATTATTTCTTCATTACCCGGATTGTAAGCAACAAATATTTTAGGCCTTGCACCACCTGAAGAGCCTCCAAGTTGAAATAGCTCTTCAATAATTTCAGAACTGGTTCCTTGCAAAATTTGATTCATTTCCCTGGCAATTACATCTAATTCAATCAAGGATGAAAGTTTAGAGGTGCCTTCAAAATCAGGCTGGTATATAAGCGCTCCCATTCCTCCTGAGCCAACAAAGGCCAATCGGTCGAGGGGGGTAATTTTTGAAATGTCTATTCCTTTAGAAATTAAAGTTCTGTCAAGCAGTAAGCGGCCCCAGCCATCGGGTAACGAATCGTTAAAAACTCCAAACAGTCCATCAAAAGGTTCTTTTTGACATGTGCTAATTTCATTATTAAAAGGAAGTTTTATTGGTGATAGGTTCAAACCTGAAGATATGAAATCTGAGTTATACCTGAAGTATATCTTTTGTTCCTTGAGTATCAATTCGCCAACTTCGTACTTTTGGCCCTCAGTACTAAGTGAAACAAATAGTTTATTTATTGTTTTCATGGCCTTTATTTATTGGTGAAAAGCTTTTCAACCTCACTTAAATCATCACCGGGTTGAAAGATTGTGTCAAAATCTTTAAGTCGTCCACTTAAATGGGCAAGTTTAAGAAGAGCTTCCAGCGATATTTTACCAGTATTTTCAAAACGCTTCAGACTACCCAATGAAACGCCTGAACGTTCAGCCATTTCTTTCTGCGAAAGGCGAAGTTTTTTGCGCAATAATTTATGTCTTTCAGCCATTGCTTTACACACCTCTAAAGGAGTTGATTCTAAAGAATACATTTTTATTATAGTTAAAATATTAGCCAAATATACAAAAATATAAATAAAATGGATAAAATATTAACCGAAATAAATCTAGTGTGATGATGGGTAAGCTGGCACTTTTATAACGTCTTGAAGACAATTGTAAATTGGCCAATAGTTCGAACTACTCCAAATGTTTTTTAGGCTAATGTTTATGCACATTCCGATTATTTTTATTCCTCGTGGGTTGGGAAATAAAAAAAAACTCCGCAATCTCTTTTTTGATGCGGAGTTTCAAATATTAGTGACCCCGGAGAGACTCGAACCCCCAACCTTCTGATCCGTAGTCAGATGCTCTATCCATTAAGCTACGGGGCCATGCTGTTATCGCTAAAAGCGCTGCAAATATAATACTTTTTGAATATTCATATGAAAAAAGTTGAATCTTTTTCCTATTCGTATTTGTGCATTTTATCTTCGATCAAAACATCCTGATTGTTACTACTCTGTATTTTAATATAGCACATCATTTTTTCGGCACCACTGGCATAAAGTAGTTCATGTATCCTCCCGACGAGCGGCATAATTTCGTCAAAAGTTCCTTCAATAACAGTTTCAAACGGGCAAACTTTGTATTTCAACCCCGATTTTTCAATTTCTGCGATGGCAATATCCACCAAATCATAACTGTCTTTTTTACTTGAAACAGGTAAAACCTGCAGAGCAACATTTATTTTATTCATCATCATCTTTTCCTTCTATATCAATAAGTCCGTTATCTAAGAAATCACGTATTTCGCTGCTTTCCAATTTTCTGACATTGGTCAGAATTACATCTTCATCCATAAAATCACCATATTGATTACATTCATCAATAAAGGAGCGGAACATTTCCTGCATATCACTTTTTAATGGCATCAGAAAAAGCGCTTTGGCAAACCCCTCTTCAAATTCAATTTCCTCAAAAACACCATCGTATCTCTTTATGATGAAAATCAATTCACTTTCAATGAGTTGTTTTTGCACTTTTGTAAATTCAACCTGCAAATTCTTCGACCGCAATACTACAAAATAGCGTAATTTTTGTCCTTGTCCGCCCAAGCCGGTTGAAATAAAAACCTGCTGCTCGTCGAGCAAGGTGCTTTGTAATAACATCCGGCTTTCCTGCAAGGCCAGGATTGACCACTCTTTTAATTCCGGGATGGGATTTTTTGCAAATCTTTCAACAGCCCTGTACGCCTCAACTTCATTAACCGACGCGAGTAAAACCAGCAGGTTCTTTTTTTCCTCTGTAGGAATATTTTCATCAAGCAAATCATCCTTTCGTTCCAGAATATATTCTTTCGAAAATTCATTTTTCAGTTCTTTCGAAAAATTAAAATACTGAAGTTGCAATTCAACGTCGATTTGCTCTTCCAGTATACTGAAATTGTCAGGCAGGTTGTTTATTGCATCCTGAATTTGCCGGTATATATTTTCCTGATCTTTTCTCATAAATACAAATTTAACCGAATGCTTCACGTTTTCTCAATAAACGCTATTTTTTTGACGAAATATATAAAACTTAAATATCTTTGCAGGGTTATTTTTATTTAATTTAAATTAGCATAGCGATTTACAGGTGAGGCTTTCAGAAATAAAAAATAATGAAACAGTAATTATAACCAAGGTGCTTGGCCATGGTTCATTCCGTAAGCGCATCACCGAAATGGGATTTATTAAAGGCAAAGAAGTTACGGTAGTAAAAAATGCCCCGTTTAAAGGTCCCATCGAATTCAAAATCCTTGATTACAACATCACCCTTCGCCGGTCGGAAGCGAAACTTATCGAAGTTGTGAGTATTGAAGACGCAATGCAAATGTCGCCCAATGCATACGAAGGCGTAATTGATATGGAGGTACTGAAACGTTCGGCCAGGCTTCAGGAAAAAACAATAAATATCGCATTGGTGGGCAATCCGAATTGCGGCAAAACCACCCTATTTAATTTTCTGTCGGGATCAAGGGAACATGTCGGAAATTACAGCGGGGTTACGGTTGATTCGAAGAAAGCCAGTTTCAATCAATTCGGATACCACTTCAATATTTACGATTTACCCGGAACATACTCGCTTACAGCATATTCTCCGGAAGAATTGTACGTACGAAAGTTTATCACACACGAAACTCCCGATATTATCATCAATGTGATTGATGCTTCTAACCTCGAACGTAATTTATTCTTAACGACCCAGTTAATCGACATGGATATCAAGGTGATTATTGCCCTGAACATGTATGATGAATTGCTGAAAAATGAAATTCATTTCGATTACAATAGTCTCGGAAGATTAATCGGCATCCCGTTTATTCCAACCATAAGTTCGAAGGGAAAAGGGATTGACGAACTGATCCAGAAAACCATTCAGGTTTACGAAGATCAGGAACCCATTGTGCGGCATATCCACATTAACTATGGTCAGGAAATCGAAAAATCGATTGGGCTTATACGATCCAAGATCAAGGAAAACAAACCTATAACCGACAAAATGTCGTCGCGCTTTCTGGCTTTAAAATTAATGGAACGTGACAAACAGACATCTGCAACACTATCGAAATACAAAAATTTCGAGGATATTTACCATACTTCGGAAAATGAAATTACACGAATTGAAAAACTGTATAATGAAGATAGCGAAACAGTTATCACCAATGCAAAATACGGTTTTATTTCCGGGGCGCTGAAAGAAACCCTGACGCAAAAAAAGAAGCCTTTAAAAAACCGGTCCGATAAAATCGACCATTTGCTGACCCATTCTTTTCTGGGCTTCCCTTTATTTATATTTTTCATGCTTGTTACCTTTTTCGGAACCTTCAAACTGGGGGCATACCCCATGCTATGGATTGAAAACCTGATTGCTTTCATTACAACAATGGTCAACAATTACATGGCTGATGGCATGTTAAAAGATATGCTGATAAACGGGATTATTGACGGCACGGGAAGCGTTTTGGTGTTCCTTCCAAATATCCTGATCCTTTTCTTTTTCATCTCGCTGATGGAAGACAGTGGCTACATGGCACGCGCCGCATTTTTAATGGATAAAATCATGCACCGCTTTGGCCTTCACGGGCGGTCGTTTATTCCGCTGGTAATGGGATTCGGCTGCAATGTACCTGCCATCATGGCTACCCGCACCCTGCGAAATCCCGGCGACCGTCTCCTGACCATGCTGATTATTCCATTCATGTCGTGCAGTGCAAGGTTGCCTGTATATGTTTTGTTTATTTCTGCATTCTTTCCGAAAAATCCGGGATTGGTGCTCGCATCAATATATTTTACCGGAATTTTACTGGCTTTTCTTACGGCACAGGTTTTCAACAAGACATTTTTCAAAAATAAAGAAACACCTTTCGTGCTGGAATTGCCTCCATACCGGATGCCCACACTGAAAAATATTGTGGTACACATGTGGGATAAAACACAGCAATACCTCAAAAAAATCGGAGGTATTATTTTAGTGGGAGTGATCATTATCTGGGCATTGGGATATTTTCCGAGGGAAAATACAATAAAAGCGGAACTGTCAACACAAAATAGTTCCGCAACAGAAATACAGATAAGCCCGGCAACAATGCAATTGCAAAACAGCTATTTAGGACGTATCGGCCACTTTATTGAACCGGTGATGCGACCACTGGGATTCGATTGGAAAATGAGTGTGAGTTTACTGGCAGGATTGCCTGCAAAAGAAATAATTGTCAGCACAATGGGAGTTTTATACCAGGAAGAAGATGGTTCGGCTACTACCTCATTGCCTCAAAAACTTCAGGCAGAAAAATATACAAGCGGCAAAAAAGTCGGTCAGATGGTATTTACTGTTCCGGCAGCTTTGGCTTTCTTATTTTTTGTTTTGATATATTTCCCGTGTATTGGGGTTATTGCTACCATTAAGAATGAATCGGGAAAAATGCAATGGGCCATTTTTGCAATGGTTTATACAACATCAATGGCTTGGCTGATTGCTTTTTTGGTCTTTCAAATCAGTCGGTTAATAACTTAACGTGGATTGTGAATTTCTTATTTTGTTTATAATTGTACAAGTGATTAAGTTTGTACTCATAGGAGTAGAGTTTTGGCTATGATTCAGGAGATCGTATCATATTTTATTATTGGGGGTGCAGTAAGTTTGGTGGCCCTTAAATCAGCACGTTTTTTCCTTGTTTCTGTAAAAAAGAAAAAGAAAAATTCCAAGTGTGGTTCGTGTTCTGCTGAATGTATGCTGAAGGAAATTTCCCTGGAAAACAAAGATAACTGCCCAACAAGAAAAGAACTTGATTTTTATTTATAACTTCTTCAAATCCCCAATTATTTTTTCCGGATTTTCAGAGCCAAAAACAAAGCTTCCTGCAACCAGCACATTGGCCCCGCAGTCGAATAACTTTTTCCCGGTCGTGAAATTCACGCCTCCATCCACTTCTATCAAACATTCCGGATTCTTATCTTCAATCAGACTGCGCAACTGAGCAACTTTCCTGTACGTATTTTCTATAAATTTCTGTCCGCCGAACCCCGGGTTTACCGACATCAATAAAACCATATCCAGCTCCTCAATGATATCATTTAACAGATCAACCGGCGTATGCGGGTTCAAACATACACTTGCCTTTATGTCCCGGTTCTTGATTGTTTGAATAGTCCGGTGCAAATGTTTGCAAACTTCGTAATGTACGGTAATAATGGAAGCGCCTGCATCGGCAAACGGATCAATGAACAAATCCGGATTAATGATCATCAGATGTACGTCAAGGGGCTTTTTTGCAATTTTGCTGACGTGTTCAATCACCGGTATACCGAAAGATATATTCGGGACAAAAACCCCATCCATCACATCAAAATGAATATAATCGGCTTCACTTTGATTGATCATTTCAATATCGCGGCCCAAATGATTAAAATCAGCCGATAAAATAGATGGTGCAATTAGTTTCAGATTACTCATGACAATAAAAGTTTGCCTCAAAAATACATTTTTCTGCGGGCAAATAAAACGATCTTTTCATAATTACCAAAAGCACCGTTATGACCCCAAATACGTTTTCAGCAATTTATTCCGGGAATTACTTTTCAGTTTTTTGATAGCTTTTTCCTTTATTTGCCTGACTCGTTCCCTGGTTAAACTGAAAATATCGCCAATTTCTTCCAATGTATGTTGCCGGCAACCATTCAACCCAAAATAATGACGAAGAATATCAGCCTCCCGTTCACTCAGTGTCGATAGAGTCCGTTCTATTTCTTTACGCAGGGAATTGTCTATCAGACCACCATCAGGACTAGGCGATTCATTGTTCAACATTACATCATACATGCTGTTATCATCGTCATCTCGCAGCGGGGCATCCATTGAAATATGATGAGTCGACACTTTCATGGCATCTTCAACCACATCGGGGGTTAATTCCAGCAAACGGGCCACTTCATCAGGGGTTGGTTCTCTTTGAAATTCCTGTTCCAGTTGCGAGAAAGTTTTGTTAATTTTATTGATCGACCCGATTTTATTGAGGGGCAACCTCACTATTCGTGCCTGTTCTGCCAGCGCTTGCAAAATCGACTGACGAATCCACCAAACAGCATACGAAATAAATTTAAAACCGCGGGTCTCGTCGAATCGTTGGGCCGCTTTAATCAGCCCCAGGTTTCCTTCATTAATCAGGTCCGGTAAACTCAGTCCCTGATTTTGGTATTGCTTTGAAACAGAAACTACAAACCGCAAATTCGCCTTGATAAGTTCTTCAAGCGCCTGACAGTCACCTTTTCTTATCCGTTTTGCCAATTCAACTTCCCGTTCAGCAGACAGGAGGTCAACCTTACCAATTTCATGCAAATATTTATCAAGGGATAAAGTCTCCCGGTTGGTCACCTGCTTTGTTATCTTCAATTGTCTCATTTCCCTTGATTTTTGGTATATTGTTTTACACTTAAGAGTAACAATTTATCCCACTTTAGGTTTAAAGGTACCCCGAGGATGAAAATAATCATTAATGTTTTTAAATATTCTTTTTTTTCGTGGTTTTTCACGCCCCCTGTTTTTTTTGATGAAATAACATCGTGTATATATGAAGCCCCTACATCTGTATGTTTTTTAGATATTTGCATTCTACGAAAAAAATCATAACTTGTTGTTCGATTTTTTCAGTAAAAAGATCATTTTTTTTTTGGTAATACTGACTTATTAGTTATAATTGCAAAAAATTTCAGAAAAGAGTTATCCAAATTCTCAATCCCTCTTTTTATTTTACACTTTGACTTTTGGATATTTAACAATTCAATCACAATTACTATGTATGACATTATTGAATTAAGCAGAAAATTGCTTCCTGATTTACGGGATATTGCAAAGGAGCTTAATATTAAAAAAATCGAATCGTACAAGAAACAGGATTTGATTTACAAGATATTAGACACACAGGCCATTCTTGCATCCGAGAAAAAAACAGCAGAAAAGAAATTCAAATCTCCTCGCGATATTTTGCAGAAAAAGGAAGAAAAACCGAAGCTTTTAAGTTTTCTAAAAAAAGAAGATCCAGAACCGGTACAGCCTGTACAGCCTCCTGTACAGGAGCAGAATGATCAAAAAGCAGCCGAAGATTCAAAAAGAAGAAGGCGACGGATGTCTTCCGGAGGCCCCATGATTGCAGGATCATCGAGCCGGAAGACAGATAATGAACCCCGACATACAAAAGAACCGGAATTAAGAAAAGAGCCGGAGCTGAAAAAAGAAGTGGGAACAGTCGCAGAAAAGCTGGAAGAAAAAAAGGCAGAAGTAGTTGTAGTTACTGAAGCTCCTTTGGTTATTAAAGTCTCTCAGCAGGAAAATAATGGAGAAAGAAGTAAACCTTTCGAAAAACCCCGTTGGGAAAACCATCAACAGAAATCAAATCAGCAAAACAATCAGCAAAAACCGTATCAAAATAAACCTCAGCAAAATCAGGCTCCGCAAGAAAAACCGTATGAATTTGAAGGAATTGTAACCAATTCAGGGGTTTTGGAAATTATGCCTGACGGGTACGGATTTTTGCGTTCATCGGATTTTAACTATCTGAATTCACCCGACGATATTTATGTATCCCAATCGCAAATTAAACTTTTCGGCTTAAAAACCGGGGATACTGTAAGAGGGACAATCCGTCCGCCGAAAGAAGGCGAAAAATATTTTCCACTTATTAAAGTCCTGGAAATTAACGGACGTACACCGGATTACATTCGCGACCGGGTACCTTTTGAACATCTTACCCCGCTTTTTCCAAATGAAAAATTCAATTTGACAGGCAATGGACACGATCATATTTCAACCCGTATTGTTGATTTATTTGCACCTATCGGAAAAGGACAGCGCGGATTGATTGTTGCTCAACCAAAAACAGGTAAAACTATTTTATTAAAAGATATTGCCAATGCAATTGCAGCCAACCACCCGGAAGTTTACATGATTGTGCTGTTGATTGATGAACGCCCGGAAGAAGTAACAGACATGGCCCGGAGTGTAAATGCCGAAGTTATTTCGTCGACATTTGACGAACCAGCCGAACGCCATGTGCGTGTTGCCGGAATGGTTCTTGAAAAAGCCAAACGTTTGGTTGAATGTGGCCACGATGTGGTGATTCTGCTCGACTCGATTACCCGTTTGGCCCGCGCATACAACACGGTATCACCGGCTTCCGGAAAGGTTTTGTCGGGTGGTGTTGATGCCAACGCCCTGCATAAACCAAAACGGTTTTTTGGAGCCGCCCGTAACATCGAAGAAGGTGGTTCGCTGACCATTATTTCTACCGCATTGACTGAAACCGGTTCGAAAATGGATGAAGTTATTTTCGAAGAATTTAAAGGAACCGGCAACATGGAACTTCAGCTCGACCGGAAATTATCGAACAAACGTATTTTCCCGGCTGTCGATATTGTTGCATCAAGTACCCGCCGCGAAGACTTGCTGATACCAAAAGCAATGATGGACAAAATTTGGATTCTACGCAACTACCTGGCCGATATGAATTCGCAGGAAGCGATGGAATTCATGAAAACACGAATTATGAAATCAAATTCAATCGAGGAATTTCTAATCTCGATGAACGATGGATAAAACAAAAAAGAGGGTTTCGACCCTCTTTTTTTATTTTCTACTATTTGTGTATTACTCCAGTAATTCGTAATCGTGCATTTCTTTCATAAACGACACGAAATCGTTTTTCCGCTCCGAATCCATCCATGCCATAGCGCTCCTCGGGTGTTCGTTTAATGCCCCGGTAATCAGGTACGGAACATGGTAACCCCAATCAATTTTTTGTTGCCACGGAAGAATTTGTTCCTGAATGGCTTTTAATAAAGGAAGTAAACGGTACTTCGGATTTTTCAGGAAAGCGATCAGTATTTCGACCGGGCAGTTTCCGGCGCCACGTCCCATTCCAAGCAGAGTAGCATCAAGATAGGTTGCGCCGCCCATCAATGCAGTGATGGTGTTCGACATGGCCAACTGCATATTGTTGTGTGCATGAATGCCAATTTCTTTACCGGGCAGAGCTTCCTGATATTTCGTTAACAAATGCTGAATCGATTCGCAGTGCATGCTTCCGAAACTGTCGACTAAATAAAAAATCGGGACACGCGATTTTGCCACGTCAGCAAGCGCTTCTTCCAAATCGTGCTCGTTCACTTTCGAAACGGCCATCAGGTTGATCGTTGCCTCATAGCCTTTGTCCATGCAGTGATGGGCCAGTTCAACGGCTTTGTCCATTTGGTGAACATAACAGGCCACCCGCATCATATCGATCGCGCTGTCGGCAGCCATTGGAATATCGTCGAACCCTATACGGCCAATGTCAGCCATTGCCGAAAGCTTGACTTTCGTATTATTTTCACCGACAATTCTTCGTAAATCTTTTTCCGCACAAAATTTCCAGGGACCCATTTCTTTCCTGTCAAAAGCTTTTTCACTGCTGATATAACCAATCTCCATGTAATCGACCCCGGCTTCGACACAAGCATCGTAAACACCTTTTACAAATTCATCGCTAAATTGCCATTTATTCATTAATCCGCCATCGCGTACCGTACAATCAACAACTTTGATCTCTTTTCTATACATTCTTCCGTATTTTATGGTTTAACATTTGATTTCTTCATGCTGCAGTGAATTTCCATTTCTTTCTGCACATTCCAGTAAATCAACGTTTCGTATATCTCTGCAAACAATTCCGGATCAAGGCCAAATTGTATTGCCCATTCTTTCCGGTTTTGTATGACTTCTTTCTGACGTTCCTTTGCAACAATTTCATCTTTACAGGATTTGAATTTCACAATCTCCCGGACATATTCATTTCGTTTGCCAAATAATGACAGAAGCTGGTAATCAATTTCATCAATTGCATTTCTTATTTCCTGAATATTCTGACAATCTTTTGCTTCTTTCATGCTCAAAATTTTGCTGCAAAAATAATGATCTAAAATTATTTATCGATATTTCGTGATAGTTTATAATCAAATATGACTATAAAAGTATGTTTTGACAATTTTCCGTACCGATTATTGATATTATGATTCAGCCTTTAACATTCCCCTGATATATTCAATTTTTTCAAGGCAGGGTGTTGCATCTGCTAATTCCTGTTCCTTCTTCTTCAACATCTGTTCGAGTTCAGTATACAACACATCTTTTGGTGAAAGATACGGGCAAGTCCCATCCAGCGCCTCAGCCGACTTGTACTGATGATTTTTTATCCCGCGGATGATGGCGTATGCGTCGGTTATTTTCCCGTCGTGGTTCATTTTGTAGACTTCTTCCTTTAATGTGACCGAATAAACATCTACATTCTTTAACGCATTGAAAATACCCGGATTGCTTTCTTTCGTAAAAGAGAATTTCTTCATTTTATTACTCACAAACCGGTCATCCATGTGAATGGGCAGTTTTGCAATCACAGTTCCGCCTTTCGAAACATAGAGGTTGAAATCGATCGACTCAATCGGAGCGGAGGTTGTGTTGGTGATCTGTGCCAGCACATCAACTGATTCGTGCTGAAAATAGCGCGTTTTGCTGATACTTATAATATTCACATTAATCGACTTGCTGAGTCCGGCAATGGTTCGTTGTACCTGTCTTTCCTTCTCATCAATATCGTTTTGTTTTTCAGTACAAAAAATATCGATCTGCCGGTAAATATCCCTGAATTTGTCGCCGTATTGTTCATCAAAAGCGTTCATCACTTCCACCTCGTCGAAAAGTTGTTTGTACGTGGCGCCACGCGAAAGGAAATAATTGAATAGTTGTTCCTTATACATATTGAACTTTTCATTACTGACTACTTCCCCTGAAACGGCTGTCTGAAAAGCATCCCGCCCTTTGTTGATAGTTTCAAGACGGGAAAGAACATCCGCTTTTGCAGGTTCCAATCCGGGCAATTCTTTCCTGATTTTTACAGCCATATCGAATAGGGTCGCCGGATCAATTTTTTCATCCAGTAAAGAAGGGGCACACGAGCCTAAAAAAAATACAAAGGCAATGAACAGCAGTTGAAATTTGGCTTTCATAACAGTGGTTTTTTACGTTTTGGTTTTTTTGAAATTACTGAAGCAAATTATCACTTTTCGTTTAAAGATGAAATACATCACCTAAAAATCTTTACAATTCCCTGCTTAAAACAACGACGCAGAACTTTTTCACAAAAATCCTGCGTCGCTTAGATCGGTTAAACCGATTTTTATTTCAGTATCACCTGATGTGTCTGCTGGTCATGGCCAGTGGTTACCCGAAGAAGGTAGATGCCTGGATTCTGACCCGACATATCAATCACAGTGCTCTTGTCCCGGATATCCGTCTTCTCAAAGATCAGTTGCCCGGTAATCGAATAAACGCGGATTTCAGGGACAAAGGTGTACCTGTTCTCTATACCAACCGTCAGTTTTCCGGAAGTGGGGTTCGGGTAAATTTTTACCTCTACCGGAAGCCTGTGTATTTCCAGGTCGGTAATCACATTGGTCCCTTCCCATACTGTGAAGTTGACCTCTTCTTCTACCGTGGACTGCTCGTTCATTTCCACAGCTACAACCTCCTGCTGGCTAAACCCGGGTACCATCACCTCGATCTGGTACACCCCTTCGGGAAGACCTTTAAATTCATAGTGCCCGTTTTCATCGCTGATACAGGTTGCTATTATTTTTCCATCCTGTTTCAACTGTATATTCACACCTGCCAGTGGTTCACCTGAGTCGGCACCGGCACTCTTCTCAATCAACCCTGATTTAGTGGTATTTCCAGTTTTCTGGATAATGAAACCCGATATAATAAAGCTGCCCTGGTTCTGCACCGGCTTCTCCAGCATTACCATATCGATATACCGGGTACTGTTGTTCTCAAGCAGTACCGCCGATGCATCGCTCCAGTTGTCCGACTTGTCAAAATAGGTGGTCAAAAGGTTGCCGTACTTTTCCTGGTCAATAATTGTGGCCTCCACAATGTATCTACCCGGTGAAAGGTTGTAGAAACCAAAGCTGCCGTGACTCGAAACAGTAGTCCGGGTGATCAGCTTGAAAACAGTGGTTGGTACTTCACCAATCCGCTCGTAAAGGGCAACCGTAGCTCCCCCGTTCAACAGCTCGCTTTTCTGGTAAAGGTACCCGGCAAGGACTGAACTGGTAGTTTGGTATACAATAACTTCCATGTAGGTGCTTGCCGACTCTCCTGATTTGTCGGTTACCGTTATCTTCAACAAGAAGTTTCCTTTGTCGGATTCGCCCGGCGTACCGCTGAAACTCAGCGTTGAAGAATCAAAGCTTAGCCATCCCGGGAAGCTGCCCGTTTTGGCCGTTACCGAATACGTCAGTTCATCGCCCTCATCAATATCGGTGAACAAACCGGATGGCAAGGTATACAAAAAGGCCTTACCAACTTCCGCCTTTTGCGGGTCGATGTTTCCGGCCAATACAGGTGCATCGTTCACCGGTAATACCGTCACCTTAAAGCCGGAAGAATACGTATCTGTCCCGTTGTTTGCTGTTCCGCCGTTGTCCTTGGCTGTAACGGTAACCGTTGCTTCTCCCGAAACATCCTTCTTCAGGAAAATGGTTAAAACAGCAGACTCCTGTCCTGCCGTGTAGACAACTTCTGTCTTTTCAATGATACTACCTGTAGCAGCCGCTGTTACACTTTTCACCTGTTGGGCAACGCCTTCGCAATCGCCGTTTTTAATACCGGTTATTTGCACCGTGAAGGAAACCACATCCTCCTGTACTTCTGCATTGCTCACCGGGTCGAAAACAGGAGCCCTGTTGACGGATTCAACAGTTACGACAGCAGTTCCCGATTTGGTGTTTCCACCTCTGCCTGTCACCGTCAGGATAACCGTATTTATTCCGTAATTACTGCAATCAAACTCAGTTTTATCCAGTTTATAGGAAACAATGCCACAGGCGCTGAACGATCCGTCATCAACCTGGTCCGGGGTAATCGCCGCTTTCCCTGTTGCATCCAAAAGAATTGTAATATCTTTTGTCTTTACCGTGATTGTATCAACGACCGTAACTATTGCATTACAGGTAGATATGTTTCCCGAATTGTCGGTAACGGTTAAAATCACCGTGTTGCTGCCTAAGTTATCGCAGGTGAATGTACTCTTGTCAATCTTCATACCTGCAATCCCGAAATGGTCGTGTGAACCTTTGTCCAGGTCCTGTGCCGTGATGCCTGCATTTCCTGATGGGTTAAGATAAAGCACCGTGTCCCGGCAATAAACTGTTGGTGGTGTTTCGTCGAATTCAACCTTTAACGTGGTGGCTGCTGTATTGGTATTGCCTGCCGCATCAATAGCCAAACCTGCCGCTACATCGACCAGCACACTGGATGCAAAGGCATCTTTTACCAGGGCTGAATAGAGCGTACTGCTCACTGCTGAAAAATTATTTACTGTTCCGGCGCTGAGGGTAATGTCTCCTGCTGTAAAACCGGTAACTGCTTCACTGAAGGTAAACTCGGCCGTGAACGATTTATTCAGGTGATTGATGTCTTTACCAGTGATCGTCACTCCCGGTCTTGTGGCATCATAAGTAACTGAATAACGGGCCGCAACTGTATTCTTGTTTCCGGCTGCATCCTGTGCTACATCAGCATTTACATCGACAGTAACAGTCCCGTCGCTGAGAGGAGTCACCGTGGCGGTATACACACTGGCAGAAGTCGCTGTAAAACTGCCGGACGAACCGTTTCCTACCGTGATGTCGTCAATGGTAAAACCGGTAACAGCTTCACTGAACGTGAAGGTAGCCGTAAACACACTATTGGCCGGATTCAGTGCCGGACTGCTTATCGTTACAGTCGGTTTCACCGTGTCGTAGGTAATACTGTATTGGGTGGCAACAGTATTGGTATTCCCTGAAAGATCGTTGGACACACCTGCTGCAACATCAACTGTAACAACCCCGTTCGTTACCGGGGTGATGGTCGCGGTATAAACCGTTACGCTGGTGGCTGAGAAATTACTGGCTAAGCCGTTGCCTACTGTAATATCGCCGATAGCGAAATTATAAACGCCCTCGTTAAAAGTGAAAGTAGCGGTAAAAGCGCTGTTGGTCGGATTAGTGGCACTCCCGGTAATGACAACAGATGGTTTCGCCGTATCAACAGTCACGGTATACGCTGTACTGGCGGCGCTGGTGTTCCCGGCAGCGTCAGTAGCTTTCGCAGTAAGCGAATAGTTGCCGTCCGGTAATACAGTGGCAGTATGGTCAAACTGCCAGTTGCCGGTACCGTTGGCTGCGGTTGTGCCTGCACTGACGGTGTTGATAAACACTTCGACCGTTGCATTGGGTTCTGAGGTACCGTTTATCAGCAAGGTATTGTCACTGGTAATTCCATCGGCTGCGGTATTGCTGTCGGTGCTGATCCCCGTTACAACCGGTGCAACCGGGACAATAGCATCGACTTTTACATTGGTCGTGCTACCTACACTGTTCAAGGTTGTTATTGCATCCAGACCGGCTGCGTTTCGTATCGTGGAACCGTTGACAGAAACAGCGCTCCCAACGGTAATGCCATCAGTGTCTTCCTGTCCCGTCTGTACCGTGTAGCGGAACAGGGCTGTAGTGCTGTTGGTCACCGTCCCACTTAGTGACGCATTCACTACTGTTGATCCAATGGTGACCGGGATATACGGGGTTCCCCCACTGGTATTGATGCTTACCGGCTGGTTAAAGGTGACCGTGAAATCGAGGTTCTGAGAGGCACGATAGATTCCATCCGAAGGAACAGCAACGCCGGTGACGATTGGAGCATCATCATCAACAATAGTGATCGTTTGCTTTTGCTCCCCGCTCTCGATACCATTGGAAACAGAGACAATATCAATAATGATTGTTTCATCTCCTTCTCCCTCTGAGTCTTGAACCGAAACAATTGTCGTAGTTCCGGTCAAACCTCCGGCATTGATTGTAATGGAAGTTGAAGACAAGGTGTAGTCGGTACCGCCTCCTGTAGCTGTGCCGGAAACATTTGCGCTAATGGTCACTATCACCGTTTTTGACGAAACGGCAGACAAGGTTACTGTAATAGTTGATGTTTCCGGTGCTTCAGAGATGTTTGAAGGAGAAACAGACAAGGTAACTGTTGGTGGCTCATCATTGTCATCAATAGTATATGTATGAACGGTGTTTGTCCCCAATGTTGCGTTTGTCGGATTCGAAAGGGTAACAATTACCGTTTCGTTGTTTTCATCCAGCAGGTCGTCCACGATACTTGCAATGGTGATGTTTTTGCTGGTTTCCCCTGCATTGAAGGTCAAGGTGCCATTTGCCAGCATGTAATCTGTTCCACTTCCGGAGGCTGTACCTGTTATAGTATAGTCAACGGTAACAGTCAGGCCGCTCGCAGCCGAAAGGTCCACCTGTAAGTTAGAGCTGCTAACCGATTCAGTTCCGTTTGAACTTGTAATATTGAAAGCAACTGTCGGAGTAGGGTCATTATCCGTAATAGTATAAGTATGAGTGGTATTTGTTCCTATCGTCGCATTTACCGGGTTCGAAAGGGTAACAATTACCGTTTCGTTGTTTTCATCCAGCAGGTCGTCAACAATACTTGCAATGGTGATGTTTTTACTGGTTTCCCCTGCATTGAAGGTCAAAGTGCCATTCGCCAGCGTGTAATCGGTTCCACTTCCGGAAGCTGTTCCTGTCACAGTATAGTCAACGGTAACAGTCAACCCGCTCGCAGCCGAAAGGTCCACCTGTAAGTTAGCGCTGCTAACCGATTCAGTTCCGTTTGAACTTGTAGTGTTAAAAGCAACTGTCGGAGTAGGATCGTTATCCGTAATAGTATAAGTATGAGTGGTATTTGTTCCTATCGTTACATTTACCAGGTTCGAAAGGGTAACAATTACCGTCTCGTTGTTTTCATCCAGCAGGTCGTCAACAATACTTGCGATGGTGATGTTTTTACTGGTTTCCCCTGCATTGAAGGTCAAAGTGCCATTTGCCAGCGTGTAATCGGTTCCACTTCCGGAGGCTGTCCCTGTTACAGTATAGTCAACGGTAACAGTCAGCCCG
This sequence comes from Prolixibacteraceae bacterium, assembly GCA_003506435.1. Lineage (GTDB taxonomy): Bacteria > Bacteroidota > Bacteroidia > Bacteroidales > Prolixibacteraceae > GWE2-42-39. Next base: position 137,623 of record DOAQ01000027.1, on the reverse strand, counting down.
CTCGCAGCCGAAAGGTCCACCTGCAAGTTAGCACTGCTAACCGATTCAGCTCCGTTTGAACTTGTAATATTGAAAGCAACCGTCGGAGTAGGATCATTATCATTTATGGTATAGGTATGAACGGCGTTTGTTCCTATCGTTACATTTACCGGGTTCGAAAGGGTAACAATTACGGTTTCGTTGTTTTCATCCAGCAGGTCGTCAACAATACTTGCAATGGTGATGTTTTTGCTGGTTTCTCCTGCATTGAAGGTCAAGGTGCCATTTGCCAGCGTGTAATCGGTTCCACTTCCTGAGGCTGTACCTGTTACAGTATAGTCAATAGTAACAGTCAGCCCGCTCGCAGCCGAAAGGTCCACCTGTAAGTTAGCGCTGCCAACTGATTCAGCCCCGCTTGAGCTTGTTAAATTGAAGGCAACTGCTGGCACAGGGTCATCATCGGTAATCGTTACTGTTTTTTGTTGTGTGCCATTTTCGGTTCCGTTTGTTACCGATGAGATGTCGATGATAACCGTTTCATCTTCTTCATCGATGGCATCTTGTATCGAAGTTAACATAGCTGTTCCCGAACTGCTTCCTGCCGGTATGGTAATACCGGACGATGCTATTGAGTAATCGGTTCCCGAAATAGCTGTTCCCGAAACGGAAAGGTTAACGGTTGTACTTTGGCTTGAGGGAGCACTCAGCGCAACTGTAATCGTTGCGCTTTGATTATTTTCAGAAACTGATGTTTTTGATGAAGTAAGAGTAACAGAAGGCCCTGTATTTACAGCCCCTAAGCTTGCCATTCCCCGTGTAAAGTCGCTGCTGTCGGTATTGGTATCTGTACCATTTGCGAATCGTTGAACAGCTTCGTCGTAGATGCCTGCTGCATTTCCTGAAGGCGCTTCACCCGAACCGCCGCCGATTGTTACAGCATCAACCACAGCGCCTCCCGGGTCTTTCAACTGAATAGTCAGACCAGTGTCATTCAATGTATTGCTTCCGTCAGGGTTTCCGAGGACAAGGTAATCGCCTGATTTTGTATTACCGAAAACGCCTGTGCCAATGTAGTTTGACACATCAAAAGCTCCGGTATTCGAAAGATCACCGGAGAATAAGACTCCATCATCTACGGTTATCGTCCATCCGGATAGATCAATTCCATCGGATTGAATAAATAATTCGATCCATTCATCATTGGTTCCGGCTGAACCACCCGGAACCGATGCAAACGAAGTGCTGCTCCAGTCTTGTTGCGGGTCGGTCACAATTTCATTCACAACCACGTTTACGGTAGTGAAATTCAGGGTTGTGCTGCCCGAAATCCCGGCAAACGGGTTTCCTGCATCATCTTTCAATGCTGCATTGTCAATTTCCAGGTAGTAGGCCGTTCCCTTTTCAAGGATGCCGGAAGGATTCACGGTTACCTGTGTGGTTGCAAATGTGACTTTTGAACCATTGGATGCAACCTGTTCGAAAATGCTTCCATCGCTGCTTTTCTTTATAGTGATATTGCCTGAACCGGCCTGCATTGTATCATCAAAGGTAAGGACGATATTCCCGCTCAGTGTTGAATTTGAGGCATTATCGGCAGGTAACGATGCCGTGAGTGTCGGCACAACCGCATCAATTAAAACAGCCGATGTACTTCCAATGTTGTTCAGCGTAGTAATTGCATTGAGCAATGCCGCATTTTGGATAGTTGCACCATTGGTGGCAATAGCGCTCCCAAGGGTAATTCCGTTGGTGTCTTCCTGGTTGTTTAATACGGTGTACCGGAAAGTAGCGCCGGTTGCACCGGAAACAGTACCGGAAAGTAAAGCATGGACAGTGGTAACGCCAATCGTTACAGGAATAGAAGGTATTCCTCCTGAAGTGTTGATTGTGACAGCCTGGTTGAAAGTTACCGTAAAATCAAGGTTTTGTCCGGTCCGGTAAGTGCCGTTTGCCGGTACAGAAACACTGCTGACCGTTGGCGCATCATCATCAATGATGGTAATAGTCTGTTGTTGTGTCCCGCCTTCAAATCCTTTTGAAATGGAACTGATATCAATAATAATAGTTTCATCTCCTTCCGGACTGGTATCCTGGGTTGCTGTAATACCTGTTACTGCATTTCCTGACAGGCTTCCGGCCGGAATTGTAATGCTTGTACTTGCTGTACTGTTATAGTCAATCCCGTTAGTTGCCGTACCTGAATATGCAAGCGAAACGGTTACTGCCTGACTGGATGTCTGTGATAAAGTAGCCGTAATGGTTGAAGTGCCTGCATCCTCGGCGATACCGGACGAACCCACACTCAATGTAACCGTAGGGAAAGCCTGGATAACAATTGCTTTGTTTGCACCGATCGATCCGGCTGCTCCGGGGGTTGCCAGTGTTAATGTAGCATTGTTCCCTGCCGCATCTTTAATGGTTCCGCTGTTCAGTGCCAGCGAGCCAGTCGCTTTGTAGTCCAGATCAGAAGATTCGTCCCCGGCCTGGGTTGTGTAACTGAAAGTCAGTGTATTTGTGGTCGTTCCTGAAGTATAATTTACGGTTCGGTCAACCGGGCCTGTTTCCAGTTCAAGCTGAGGAGTTCCTGTTACTGTAACAGCTTCACTAAATGTTACTGTGATGCTGATTTCTTCTCCGATACCATACGTACCATCGGCTTTTGTTGATGTTACATTGTTGATTGTCGGAACTGTAGTTTCGATGGTAAAGTTATCTGAATTGGTAGTACCGGCTCCTGCATTCCCCGCTGCATCAACAACCCCTGTATTATCCAATACGATAACATTCGTTGCATCTTCAACAGATGACGATGGAGTAAAGGTTGCTGTATAGGTAATCCCGCCATCGGATGAACTGACCGACGTTAAGGTACCGTTGGGGACAGTCAGGTCCGCATTGGTGAAACCGGTAACCGCTTCGGAGAAAGTAATGGTTACGGTCGCTGTTTCGCCTAACCTCAATACCGAATCGTCCAAGACTACCGTGGCGGTCGGGCGTTTGGTGTCGATCGTGAAGTTGGCCGAACTGGTGGTTCCTGAACCACTGTTCCCCGCTGCATCAACAATCCCTGTATTATCCAATACAATAGCATTCGTTGCATCTTCGACAGATGAAGAAGGCGTAAAGGTTGCAGTATAGGTAATCCCGCCATCGGATGAACTGACCGACGTTAAGGTGCCGTTGGGAACAGTCAGGTCCGCATTGGTGAAACCGGTAACCGCTTCGGAGAAAGTAATGGTTACGGTCGCTGTTTCGCCTAACCTCAATGCCGAATCGTCCAAGACTACCGTGGCGGTCGGGCGTTTGGTGTCAATCGTGAAGTTGGCCGAACTGGTCGTTCCAGAGCCTGCATTTCCAGCCGCATCGGAAACACCCGTATTGTCGAGAGTAATTGCGTTAGTTGCATCTTCGGTATTTCCGGAAGGGGTAAATGTTGCTGTAAAAGTGATACCCCCATCCAAAGAACTGACTACCGAAAGAGTACCGTTCGAAATGGTCAGGTCAGCGTTTGTGAACCCGGTCACAGCTTCAGAGAAGGTTATGGTTACGGTCGCTGTTTCGCCTAACCTCAATGCCGAATCGTCCAAGACCACCGTGACGGTCGGGCGTTTGGTATCGATTGTGAAGTTGGCCGAACTGGTGGTTCCTGAACCACTGTTCCCCGCTGCATCAACAATCCCTGTATTATCCAATACGATAGCATTCGTTGCATCTTCGACAGATGAAGAAGGCGTATAGGTTGCAGTATAGGTAATCCCGCCATCGGATGAACTGACCGACGTTAAGGTACCGTTGGGGACAGTCAGGTCCGCATTGGTGAAACCGGTAACCGCTTCGGAGAAAGTAATGGTTACGGTCGCTGTTTCGCCTAACCTCAATGCCGAATCGTCGAGTACAACTGTCGCCGTCGGGTTAGTTGTGTCAATTACAATTGACTTGTTGGCTCCTAAAGAACCAGACGCTCCCGGAGAAGGAAGTGTAAGAATAGCATCAATACCGCTATTCCGGATTGTCCCGCCGTTTGTAAACAGTGAATTGGTTGCCGTATAGTCCAGATCATTGCTTGTATCTCCTGACTGGACTGTATAAGTAAAAACCAAAGTATTACTTCCTGTGCCAGAGCTGTAATTAATGACTCTGTCAGTAGTCCCGGTTTCCAGTGTGAGTTGAGGGGTGCCGGTCACAGTAACAGCAAAATTGAACGACACATTAATAGTTATAGCATCACCTGCGTTATAGCTGCCATTAGTTGTTGAACTGGATACTGAAGTTACTGTTGCCACATCATCATCCAGGATCGTAATGGTTTGCTGCTGCGTACCGCTTTCTGTTCCTTTGCTTACTCCTGATATATCAATAACAATTGTTTGATTCCCTTCAGCATCGGTATCCTGTGTGGCTGTGATACCAACAGAAGCATTTGCAGAAGTGTTTCCTGCCGGAATTGTTATACTTGTACTTGCTGTACTATTATAGTCAGTCCCGTTAGTTGCTGTTCCTGAATATGCAAGTGAAACAATCACGTCCTGACTTGAGGTTTGAGATAAGGTGGCCGTAATCGTTGAAGTGCCTGCATTCTCGGCGATACTGGATGAACTAACGCTCAGGGTAACGGTTGGAAATGCCTGAATGACGATTGCTTTGTTGGCTCCAAGTGAACCGGCTGCCCCGGGGGTTGCCAGTGTTAATGTAGCATTGTTCCCTGCCGCATCTTTAATGGTTCCGCTGTTCAGTGCCAGCGAGCCAGTCGCTTTGTAGTCCAGGTCAGAAGATTCGTCCCCGGCCTGGGTTGTGTAACTGAAAGTCAGTGCATTTGTGGTCGTTCCTGAAGTATAATTTACGGTTCGGTCAACCGGGCCTGTTTCCAGTTCCAGTTGCGGGGTTCCTGTCACGGTTACGGCTTCGCTAAAGGTTACCGTGATGCTGATTACTTCGCCAAGACCATACGTTCCGTTTGCCGTTGACGAACTGACCGAAGAAACAGTAGGGGCAACTCCGTCAATCACAATATTCTTTTGTCCGCCCAGGGAGCTTGCTCCGCCAACAGTTGGCAACGTGAGGGTTGCATTGTTTCCTGCTGCATCTTTAATCGTTCCGCTGTTCAGCGCAAGGGAATTTGTTGCTGAATAGTCCAAATCTGTACTGCTGTGCCCGGCAACCACGGTGTAATTGAAGGTTAGTGTTGCGGTACCGGAACCGGAAGCATACGATGCGGTACCGGAACTGTTCAAAGCAATTGTTGGGGTGCCGGTAATCGTTACATTTTCGGAGAAGGTTACCGTAACAGCAACTATATCCCCTGTTTTGTATGTTCCGTTTTCCGTTGATGAGCTGACTGAAGATACTGTGGGGGCAATTCCGTCAATCACAATATTCTTTTGTCCGCCCAGGGAGCTTGCTCCGCCAACGGTTGGCAACGTGAGGGTTGCATTGTTTCCTGCTGCATCTTTAATCGTTCCGCTGTTCAGTGCAAGAGAATTTGTTGCGGAATAGTCGAGATCAGCGCTGTTGTCACCACTTCCCACTGTATAATTGAAGGTTAGTGTTGTTGTACCGGAACCGGAAGCACACAATGCAGAACCGGAGCTGTTCAGTGCAATTGTTGGCGTACCGGTAATTGTTACACTTTCAGAAAAAGTTACCGTTACCGCTACCACATCGCCAGTTTTATAGGTGCCGTTTGCAGTTGTTGAGCTGACCGAAGATACTGTTGGAGGCGTTACATCGTTTGTAGCTCCGGGAGTAGCTGTTTGTGCTACAAACCCGCCTGTACCATCGGGTGTGCGCGAAAGGGTTTCTGTAGCTTTACTGCTATTTGCATTTTCATCATATAATGAAACTCCGCCCAATGTTGCTCTTAAAACAGCATCGTCTGTACTTCCGTAAACAATTGCATCAACAAGGCCATCACCGGTTGCGGCGGTCCCATTCGGAAAATCGGATTGGTCCCCAACAAACAACGCTACTGCATCGGGGCCATCCTGAATATCGGAGCTGGAGGTAAATCCTGTAGAAATATCAACATTACTTACACCTGCATCACCTGAAACAAAAAAATCTTTGGATGCAAGCGTATAACCATCCAGGTCTATTGATGTTCTATACGTTGCGTCATCCGTTGCACCGCCATTAAAGAATACTAATACCAAGCCATTTAAACTGACAGAAGTGCCAGTGGCATTGTACAATTCTACGAATTCGTCAGTACTGTTATAGGAGTTTAGTTCATTAATGGTTATTCCTCCCGGAGTGATAAATATTTTAAATGTCTGGTTGGGCGACTGGTTGTCGCCTCCATTAGCTGTTCCTCCATCATCAGAGATTGAAACGGTAACCGTTGCTTTTCCAAACTTGGTTGCATCGGGGGTAAAGGTCAGTGTTCCTGAAGAACTGATGGCTGGCTGGGAGCTAAATAATGTAGTATTATCGTTCGAAACATTAAAAGATACCGTTTGAGAAACATCTGCATCGCCGTCGTTAATATTCGTAATGAAACCGGAGACCGATTGTGCCCCTGCATTCTGTGCCACTGTTTTGTTTGAGCCAATAGTAAACGAAGGTTCGTCGTTAACAGCAGTAATATCAATATTTACTGTTCCAAGAGAAACATCTGTACCTCCGCCTGCACCGGTGCTTCCACCATCGTTGGCCGTTAAGGTCAGGGTGGCGGCATTATTCCCGTTGGTGTTTGATGTCCCTGTGTATTTGATGTTTGAAGCCGTATTGAGATAGGTGTCGATGTTTGATACGGTTCCTGACAAAACCAATGTGCCTGTTCCCGAACCTGAAACGATTACACTGCCTCCGGATGAAGCAGTAAGCGTTCCGGCGCCTACTGCCATGGTAAGGGTAACTGTTCCTGAAGCAGCATCAACATCGGTCAGGCTTGCAGCCGACAGGTCGACATTGCTTGCAGCATCTTCGAAAACAGTTATATCGGTTGGCGAACCTGTCATTGCCGGGTCGTCATTTACCCCGGTTATGGTTATCCCTACATTATCTGTAGCTGTTGAAAATGCAGTGCCTACGGTTGTATTTACCCCTGTATTACCATTTACTCCCGATGTTCTATCCCAGGCTTTTATTACAATTGCGTCTGTTACTGTTCCGTTTATATTTGCATTCGGTTTAAAGTAAACCCTTGTATTTGCGTCTGCATTAAGAATCAATGCGCTGTTTGCCGCAACCGCTCCGAGGACTGTCCAGTTTGTTCCTCCGTTAATTGAATAATATAGCGTTCCCTGGTTTACTACCGTTACAGCTATTCCGGGTGAATCATTATCTGCATCTGTATAATTGCTTACTGCTCCGCCATTATCAATCAATGAAGAGACTAAAGTTGAATTTACTGTAGAACCATCTGTCGGAACTCCTGGGTCTTCATTTATAGCTGCCAGTACAGGCGATTTTGCACTATCTAAAACAGGGGTATCGTTAACCGCGGTTATATTAAAAGTTACCGATGCTGCACTTGATGATACAGTTCCGTCATTGGTCGTAAATGAAATAGTACCGGCATTGGTGCCACTAAGATTCGCTGTTGGGGTAAATGTGGCAGCATCCAATGCTGTATTTATTGCGGCTAATGTTCCAGATGCAGAAAAACTTGCAGAACCGTTGCTTCCTGAAGGAAAAGTAATGCCTGTTGTACCCAATGTTACCGTACCACCTGTTATTGTAAATGTAACTGTTTGTGCATCGCCATCGACATCAGAAACCTGAATATCATCGGACAAAGCCACATTGGTAGCATCTTCACTTACTGTTGGTGCACTTGGAGCTGTTGCTGTTGGTGCATCGTTAACTGCGGTAATATTAAAAGTAACCGAAGCAGCACCTGATGATACTGTTCCGTCATTGGTCGTAAATGAAATAGTACCGGCATTGGCGCCATTAAGATTGGCTGTTGGGGTAAATGTAGCGGCATCCAATGCTGTGTTGATATCAGAAAGCGTACCCGCTGCGGTAAAACTGGCCGAACCGTTTCCGCTTCCGCCAAAAGTTATGCCTGCTGTGCTCAGTGTTACAGTACCTCCGGTAATTGTAAATGTTACGGTTTGATTATCCCCGTCGGCATCAGTTACCTGGATATTATCGTTTAATGCTACATTCGTTGCATCTTCTGTAACTGTTGGGGCGCTGGGGGCGGTCGCTGTGGGCGCTGTATTGGTCCCTGTCCCCTGTATGCTGAAATTATAAGGGTTCTCATTGCTGTCGTCGTTGGCAATGTTCACGGTTGTACTCCGGGTTCCAACAGCCGATGGGTTAAACTCAATAGTAAAGGTATCGGAACCACCGGCAGCAATGGAAGTAGCAGGTTGGTCGGTAATGGTAAAATCGCCCGACTGACCACCTGAAACACTTACAGCACTCGATCCCAAAGTTAAGGTTGCCGTACCTGTATTTTGGATGGTAAATGTGCGTGAAATAGTCACACTGGCAGCAGCTACCGACCCAAAGTTGGTATGGTCATCTGTTGTTGGGCTTGTATCGCCATCGCCAATATCGGCGCCATTGCCCTTTATATTTATTTCGGGGCTTGCGGCTCCTGTACCCTGGAGTGTTAAGTTGTATGGATTTTCATCCGAATCGTTGTTCGAGATAGCAATTTCGGCAGTTTTGGCCCCTGTCGAGGTGGGCGAAAAGCGAATCGAAAATGTTGTCGTTCCCGAAGCGCTAACCGAACTTGAAGGCTGCGACTGCACCGAGAATTGATTAGCGTCGGTTCCTGTAATCGACACAATCGGCGACCCGGAAAGTGTCAGGCTCGCGGAACCGGTATTTTCTATGGTAAAGGTAACATCAGTATTGGTGCTTACATTTTGAGTTCCGAAATTGTATGAACCACCATCAGCTATACTGGTTGATGACTGTTTTAGGTTTATTTCGGGAGTTGCTGCTGTAATATTGGGTGTTGGAAATGCAGAAGATGATATATCAAATGGAGGGGCATCATTTCCTGTCCAATTACTCCATGTGTTGATTGCAGTTCTAATTGTTGTTGCTTCGCCTGTAAGAGTACCATTATATTTTAAATTGTCGAAATTCGTCGTTTTGGAAGAATTTAATAATGCGACGCAATTTGTTCCATTTGATAATCCACTTGGTATAGAGCAATAGCTTTCTACATAAAGGGAACTTGATCCGGTCGACCATCCATCGCTTCCGTCAAAATTAGTGTTGTAACCAACATCAAGACCTGCAATAAATGAAGGGGATGATGGTCTAACACTACTACTCTGATATGCAATAATTTGGTCTTGATGATTTGCCCAATGCCAAGTATCTCCATAAAGTAGTGAGGAAAGAGATCCAATCGATGCAACTCCATTATTTAATGAACTTGATTCGTAAATATAAACTATTGTTCCAATGGAATAACTAGATGTAGCTGTCCACGAAACATGCATCTCTGATGAAGAATTTACCCATCCAGAAGAAGACCATCCATTATCAGTAAAATAGATAATCGTCCCTGCAGCAATATCTTTAAGTAAAATAAAAGTAAACCCATCATAGTATTGTGGGGTAGTACCATCCACTCCATCACTGAAATATCCAATAAACGCAATATCCCCCGCGCTTAATGTTGTCTGGGCAAAAGTTACAGCCCGGCCACCAACCAATAAAGAAAAGGTTAGAACGAAATGAAGTATAAATCGTCTCATATTTTTGGTTTTTTATTTTTTCCGATTCAACTAATTACCGGCACAAATAAGCATTGTACCAACCGCCAGAAGTAGTACTATCTCCTTGTTGCATTAAATTTATAATAATTTCCGTCATTTTTGGAGAATATGCAAGTTTTTCCTTGTTATAGGTTTCATTTTTCCAGTTTATTGCCCATAATTGCTGGTCAAAAATGGTGCGGTTTAATCCGGGGTGAAAACAAAAACAACCGCGGGGAGAATTAAAATCTGTTGTTTCCAGCGCTTTTCGTATTTCCGGGGATGTGTTTTTCGTAATTTTCTCAAGGGCGGAGCAGGTTGCTGCACCATTTTCGTACCCCAACAGGGCAAATACCGATGGTTGTTTTCCGTACCTGTCGGTATAATCAAGTACAAACTGTTGGTTTGCCGGATTGCTCTCTTCGGGCATCCAAGAGGTAACACATTTTACCCGATCGAAAATAACCGGATAATTGTCGAGTATTTCCTGGTCGATGGCAAAATGCGAGGCGTATACCGGGTATTGCAGCGACAACTGGTTTTGTTGCAGGAAACTTGCATGTTCACGGGCAAATATCCCGTCGTACAGGGCATATATAGCCTGTGGATTGACTGATTCCATAAACTGTTTCATCAAACCGGCTTCGTTTTCACGGGGAATATGGGGCGTTATAAAATGACCGGCAAAGCTTCCGCCCGAACCATACAATCCTTTTTCCAATGCCTGGGTAAGCCCGTACCCGGCATCGTAGTAACAGGACGAAACGGCTACCTGTGTATGTCCGTTTTCAACCATGCATGCCCCTGTCTCGATGGCCGATGAAAACATGTCGAACGAATTGCAAAATACCCAGGGCGACTTTTGCCGTGCGGGGATATTTGCACCTAAATCGGAATATAATAAGGGAACCTCAAAGCTATTCATCTGTTGTATCAAACGGTCGGTCTGGTAATGTCCGATCAGCCCGGTGATGAGGTGTACCCGGTGCTGGTTTATCAGTTTTTGTGTTGCGTCGATAACCTGGTTAATGTTGGCCCCAAAGCCAATGCCTTCAACGAAAAATTCGATCTGCTTGTTTTTAGCCCCCAATTCGAATCCATTGATAAAGTCGCGCCCAATGGTTGGGTATGAACTGGATTGGAGTGTAAGTATGCCTATTTTTAAAGTCATATTATTAATAAAAAGGGGCTGCCCAAAAAGTTTTAATATCCGCAATCCGTGTCACCCTGTCCCGAGCGCTCGGGATCAGGGTCTGACGATCAGAAAGATGAGATCCCGAATCAAGTTCGGGATGACTCTATTCCGGACTTTCCGGACAGCCCCGGTTAATAATTATCTTTATGGTCTCGGTGGATATACGCCCTGTGTTGCAATGCAATAATATAATCCCAGGTACGGATTACGGATTGGCATTGGAACATCTCCGCCTGCATAGGTTGTAAAGCCGGAAAGAGATGAGCTAACCCCACCTAATGAGTCGTTCCCGGATGGGGATTCCCTGAATACAGAGTCCATATTGCCCCCGGTACCCAACGCATTCGCTCCGTTGTCTGATTCATTGGATTCAGCGTCGTTATTGACAGTTTTAACTTTTGTGGTGATTTTTACAGTTCCTCCGGTTCCGTCGCCACTAACCAGTTGGTGAACATGCATTGGCATATTGCTCGCCGTCACAGATGCAACTTCAGCTCCACCTTTTTCGCCCCAATCAACTTCTGAGGTTCCGGGAACCTGGGTTGACGGGGTTGCAGCCCCTACACCAATAATTGTCCTGCCCCGGAGATCAGGAACACCAAATGTTGTTCTTCCATCGCCGCCAAATGTTGTTCCTAAAAGGGTAAATAATGCCTGGTTCCCCATAACTGGCAAGGTCTGTCCCCAGCAAGCTACCCACCCAACGGGTGCAAAACCAAAAGCAAATGCCTGAATCGTTCCTATAAATGGGTCCATAATATTAAAATTTTAAATGTTTATCAAGGTCTTGTTGGATAATATCCGTTGGTACAAATACAGTAATTCACCCCTAAGTAGGGATTACGGGTACTTAATGGAGCAGGCTGGTTAACTCCCCATGCAGTTGTTGCTCCGCTAATCGTTGAAGAAACTCCTCCAAGAGAATCGGTTCCAGCGGGAGATTCCCTGTAAACAGAGTCCATGTTACCTCCTGTTCCGAGAGCATTCGCTCCGTTGTCTGACTCATTGGATTCAGCTTCGTTGTTTACAGTTTGAACTTTTGTGGTAATTTTCACCGTCAGTCCGGTACCATCGCCGCTTACCAGTTGATGAGCATGTGCAGGCAGATTGTTTGCGTTTATAGCAACAGTTTCAGCGCCCCCTTTTTGTCCCCACACAACAGGTGAAGTTATAAGAGTTTGACCTGAATAAGTTGCAGCTCCTACACCAATAATTGATCTGCCGCGAAGATCGGGAAGGCCAAATGTAGTGCGGCCATCTCCGCCAAATGTGGTGTTTAAAAGAGAGTACAATGCTTCATTGCCTGAAATAGGCATCGTTTGCCCCCAGCAAAGTTCCCAGTCAACCGGTGCAAAAGAAAAGGCAAATGCCTGAATCGTTCCTAAAATTGGGTCCATAACATTAATGTTTAAATAATTATTAATACCTGTTTGTTCATTGTTTATTTCGGGGGCAATGTCCCCGTTTGTATCTGTGTGTTGTTCTACTCATCTTCTTTAGGGGTTCCGGCACCTTCGGGGGCTTTTTCGGGGGCTTTTCCCCTGGCGGCGCTACGCCCCTTCCGCTGAGCCAGTATAAGCCGGTAATTGGTTATGCGCTGGTTCAACTGGGCAATAAAGCCCGCATAGGCTTCGCCGCCGTTTATTTCAACCAGTGCGCTGATGCGTTTCATAATGGCCCGGTAGGCATTGTCGGTTTCAACGCGGGCCAGCTTCAGGTTTTGTTGCGGCTTGGCGGTGTTTTCAGTGTAACGCGATTTCTTCAGGGCATCGAAGGCCTGGTTTTGGGTTTTCAGTTCGGCCACCCATCCTGCAATGCCCAGCGTGGCCACATCGGCGGCGTAGGCGCCCTCAAGTTCGGCGGTGAGCTTGATGATGGCTGCTGTTTCCTGGTCGTAGGGTTTGCCGAAAACGTCGCCATACGTGTCGAACAGCGCCTCAAGCCGGGCAGCAGCAGCTTTTACATCGGGGTTAAAGTGGTTTAAGGCCGATGTAACGGTACCGGCCAGCCCCTTAAAAGTCACATCGCGGGCCACATCGACATCGTAAAGGTCGTCGGTAAAAACACTGGCCCGCACCACGTCCAGCGCGGCAGCCTCGGTGTCGAAAGCAGCCTGCCAGACAGGGTACAATGGTTGTATCCCCAGCGCTTCGGGGGTAAATTGGGTTACTAATCCCGAAAAATCGAGATTGAATTTGTAATGCTCCTCGTTGCGGAGGTCTCTTAATTTTAAATTCAGAATTTCCATGTTATTGTTTTTTTAAACATTATTGATTCAACATATAATTACCATTCAAAAATTCATCCCCGTTATTCTCAGCTATCTGTCCCCACCCGGGGAAACAATGATTTTGCTCCCTAATAGCTTTCCCCGGCTGAGGAAAGCTCGACCGTTTCGTTTTTTGCCCTTTCCCCGACAGGGGAAAACTTACCTGAAAAATTTGGAAGGTTTCCCCATACGGGGAAAGTTTGCCAACAATTATGGGGGACTTTCCGCAACAGGGGAAAGCCTGCTAAGGTTTTTGTTAAAAAATGAGGTTGGTTGTATTGCTGTTTCATATTTGTGCTGAGGTTGTTTAAAAAAAAATAAGGTTGGTTGTATTGCTGTTTCATTTCTACTGAGGTTGGTTGTTTTAAACCTTATTTTAATATGGCAACCTCAGTAGCAGAAAATCAGCGCCCAAAGCCCACAACCTTATTACCTTATTTCGGGTTGATCGTCTGCTGATAGTTTTAAAAAAATAAGGTTTAATCATTTTTATTACTGAGTTGGTTTCTACTGAGGTTGTTTCTATTGAGGTTGTTTAAAAACCTTATTTTAAAAGGCCACCTCAGTAGAAAATCGGCGCTCAATGCCCACAACCTTATTCCCTTATTTCGGATTGATAGTCTTCTGATAGAACTTGATGAATGTCTCATATTCTTCCATGTAACTAATCTTTCGATGATGTTCTGGCTGGTTTAGGATGTAGTTGCATACTTTTCTAACATCACCTTTTGATACTGAAAAAGCGGAACAGCTATCCTGCCATTTAAAATTGCCCTGACAAAGTTTATTTTCATTAATAAACCGTTCCGAACTGTTCGCCACTAATGAGGCGATTGTTTCTTCAGAAATGTTTGGTGCGCGGGAGATAAGAAAGTGTACGTGTTCCGGATTCGCATAAATGGCATAGAGGTGACTTTCATTGTTTTTAACTATTCCGGTTATGTATTTTTCGATTCGCTCCCTGTGCGGATTAACAATCAAAGGCAATCGGTGTAATGTGGTGAAGACAAAATGTGTGTATAGGTTATTGTATTCAATTTTCATAAATAAGGTAATAAGGTTTGGTTATATTGTTATTTCATTCCTTCTACTGAGGTTGTTTAAAAAAAATGAGGTTGGTTGTATTGCTATTTCATATTTATGCTACTGAGGTTGGTTGTTTTAAACCTTATTTTTATATGGCAACCTCAGTAGCAGAAAATCAGCGATCAAAGCCCACAATCTTATTCCCTTATTCCGGGTTGATAGTATGGTGCGCTGCACCTTTTTTTCTTCGATGCAGGCCGGTATCACCCCGGGAAGAATTCCGCAGATGCCCCTGCCATCGATAGATAATATGGTAACTTTTTTATTCATTCCTGATTATTTAATTGTTTGTGGTAGTTGCTTGTTTTTCGAGATAAAGTTGATAATAGTCGGGGCGGGGGTACTTGCCGGGCCGGGAAACGATTGTGCTGCTGCCTTCGGGCCTGCACCGGATTCCCGGTATTTCACCTGTTTCGTACCAAAACCTGACTGCATCGGCTTTTTGCACCCTGAAGTCGTAATATTTCTGGGGAAGATTAAGGCTGCAATCGTTTTCTCCAAGCGTTTCGTCCCCGTAAACACGGATGCCGGTAAAGAGTTTCAGTTCGGGGAACGAATCCAGTTTGCCGGGAAGCGAAAGCGTGTTGCGAAGCCGCACGGTTTCGAGGTTCTCCCTGTTTACTGTAAAAACATTTCCCAGGGCGATGCGTTCAAAAGGTATTTCTTTTCCCTCATTGTAAAAAAGCCTGTCGTGTTCCATTTTTGGGTTGGTTAAATAAGCGTCAATGCTAATCTCTTCAGGAATAAAAACGGCCCCGCTTTTCATCTGCGGAATAAGGTTTTGCATGATGGCTACCTGCGGTTCGTTCTTCAGGCAGGCCTGCATGGTTTCGGAAATAACAATATCGGAATCGTGCATCATTTCGAATGTCGAAGCATCATCGGTGTACATATTCCCGACAAACTCACCAATGTCAAATGCCTTAATGAGTTTCTTCAGCGAATTGAGCGAACATGGATTGATATCGAGCAGGTCGGCCTGAAGATCGGCAGGCGATAACACGGAAAACAAAGGAATCACCAAGGTTCCGTAGGGCCCTGTACCGGCATAGAGGATTTTTACAGGCCGCCCCGGATTCTCTGCTTTTTTGTCAAGAATAGCCTGATGGATACCCCGCAGGAAAACGGCAGTCCGTTTCAATTCCAGTAAACAATGCGCAGCAGCCGAGGGTGAGATGGCTTTTCCTGAAGGCAGAAAAATTTCTTCCTGATAGCCGGAAATATCTATTCCTGTTATCGTGCTAAACAACTGGTACATCCGATCGACCGATTGTTTCATCAGCAGAAAATCGGATTGACAACTTAGAATTTGCCGGGTATTTGTTCTTAATTGTATCAGGGGTTGCTCCGGATTCATTGACTTTTGGTAAATAATAAATAATGCTGATTAAATTTCGTTAATATAATCTACAAAGTCAATAGGTTTTGAATTTATTTTTGTCAAACAAGATTATTTTTTCTAATGTCGTTAAATACATTTAGTACATCCACCTACAAATCAATGAAATATCGATTTTATATTTTGAAATTTATTAACTAAGCTTATGTTGCAACAGAAATAAAATAATAGAATTGAAACATTTGATATATTTTTTGTGGACCTTTGAGAATTAGCGGCTTTGTGGCTAATTTTTTCCTGCCACAAAAACACAAAAAACACGAAGGTATTCACGAAGAATACCTTAACTATATGACATTGGGGTTTCGGGGTAGTTGAAAGACGGATACAACATTATTTCATTCCTTTTACTTATCATACAGCTTTAAGCAATATATTGTAACTTGCAACCGTATTCAACCAGTAACATTAACATCCGTATTAATTATGAATTCAACAGCATTATTTCAGGAAATCACGGCTTTTTGCCAATCGAATGCCAATGAAGAAACGGCCCGCAAATCGCAGCGTTATTTCAAAGAAGAATACAATGGCTACGGACTTTCGACCACGCTGATTCTGGACAAAGTGAATGAGTTACTGCACCGAAAAGAACTCAGCCTGTCCTCTGTACTGGAGGCAATACCCATGCTGATGAAAAGCGGCAAATACGAAGAAGTTTCGTTCGGTTTGCTGCTGGTAAACGGCTTTCCGAAGGAATATACCAAAGAAACATTTACAACCATCGGCAACTGGTTTTCAATCAGTATAACCAATTGGGCCCATGCCGATACGCTGGGAATGTACATCCTGCCCAAATTCATCGACCGGAACGTAATTTCCATGGATGATTTCCGGGATTGGCTTTACTCACCATATAAGTTCCAAAGGAGATGTGTTCCTGTAACATTTATAAAACCGATGAAAAAAAACCGGCAGGTCTCTTCGTTTATCAGTTTTGTAGAGCCGTTGATGAACGACCCGGAACGGGAAGTACACCAGGGAGTCGGCTGGTTTCTGCGCGAGGCATGGAAGATACAACGGGATGAAACGGAAGCATTCTTATTGAAATGGAAAGAAACAGCGCCGCGTCTGATTATGCAGTACGCCTGCGAAAAAATGTCGGCAGAAGAAAAGGCACGGTTTAAACGAAGCAAATAAATACAGGCTGTACTGCTGAAAATTACGATTCGTTGGCAAGGTTCACAATATGAACGGCTGCAACACCTGCTGTTTCGGTACGGAGCCGACTATCTCCCAAACTTACCGGCTGATAACCGCTTTGCAATGCAATACGGATTTCTTCGGATGAAAAATCACCTTCGGGGCCAATCAGCACAACAACATTCTGCGCCGGTTTGACAATATTTTTCAGATGTATTTTTTCCTGATCTTCGCAATGGGCAATAAATCTATCCGCATTCTGATCTTTCCTGACAAAATCATTGAATGCGGCCATCGGGTTCAATCGGGGCAGGTATGCTTTCAGCGACTGTTTCATGGCCGAAACCATGATCTTTTCGAGCCGGTCGTCTTTAACGGTTCTCCGTTCGGAGTTGGCACAAAGCAGCGGGGTGATTTCGTGAACACCAAATTCCGTGGCTTTTTCAAGAAACCACTCGAAGCGCTCAATATTTTTTGTGGGAGCAATGGCTACATGTAAATAAAATGATTTTTTTCCGTATTCCTGAATCGATTTTACCACTTCTATCGAACAACGTTTTGGATGTGCTTCCACAATCATCGCCTCATAGAATCCCCCTTTCCCGTCAACCAAAATAATGCAGTCCTTTTCTACAAGCCGCAAAACACGCACACAATGTTTCGACTCGTCTTCGTTCAGCACATAATTTTTGCCCGAAATACCCGGTGTGTAAAATAGATGCATCGGTTGTTATTATTTCTTGTTGCGTTTCCTCCGTGCTGCTTTCTGAAGACATTCACGGCGCGGAATAATCACTGAAACACCTTCGTAAGCAAGTTCTTCCCTGAAAATATTCACCATTTCCCCGTGGTTTTTCTTCAGCGGCACAACGACCCGAATGTGGGCCGGATCAACCCCCACCCCTTCGCAAATACTTTCAATTTTCCCGTAAGCCGATGAATCCTGTCCCCCGGTCATCGAAACCGACTCGTTATCGGAAATAACTACTATAATATTTGAATTTTCATTCACTGCATCGAGCAGGCCGGTAATGCCGGAATGCGAAAAAGTTGAATCGCCAATTACTGCAATGGAGGGGATCAGTCCGGCATCGGCAGCGCCTTTGGCCATGGTTACCGAAGCGCCCATATCCACGCATGAATAGATGGTCTCAAAAGGCGGCAGCGCCCCCAGGGTATAACAACCAATATCGGAAAACACCCGGCCTTTGCTATAATCTGCAAGCACTTCATTCATCGCTGCATACACGTCCTGATGACCGCATCCCTGGCACAATGCAGGCGGACGATTGGCAACCACTTCCGGAATATTTGAACCAACAAATGTTGTCAAGCCGAGCGCTTTGGCTACAAGATCCGGGTTTAATTCTCCATCGCGTGGCAAAGCGCCATCCAGACGGCCATGAACCGGAGTTCCCTTTCCAAAGAAATCACCCAGCATTTCCTCCATCAGCGGAGCGCCTTCCTCCAACACCAAAATTTCATCGCACTCCTGCTCCATCCGTTTTATTAATCGGGAAGGCACAGGATATTGAGCTATTTTCAGTACCGGGAACGGACATGTTTTCCCCTGATAATTTTCCATCAGGTAATTATACGAGATTCCACAGGCAATAATTCCAAGCGAGTGGTCTGTCCCTTCGAAATACATGTTGTATTTTGATTCTTCGGACAATTTCTCAAGCTGTACCTGTTTGGCCAGAAGGGTTTTGTATTTTCGCCGTGCCAGGGCAGGCAGCAATACAAACTGCTTCGGATCGGAAGGCAGTATTAAAGCATTCTCAGGTAACACTTCCTTTTGTTCAATCCCCGAACGGGAATGCGCCAAACGGGTGGTAATCCTCAGCATAACAGGCAAACCGGTTGTTTCCGAAAGCTGAAAACCTTCGTAAGCCATATCGTAGGCTTCCTGTTGGGTCGAAGGTTCCAGAACAGGGATCATTGCAAATTTTCCGTAGAAACGTGAATCCTGCTCGTTCTGCGAAGAGTGCATCGACGGATCATCGGCAACAGCTAAAATAAAACCTCCGTTAATACCGACAACGGCAGAATTCATAAATGCATCGGCAGCCACATTCAACCCCACATGTTTCATACAAGTCATGGCCCGTTTTCCGGCATACGACATTCCCAACGCCGCTTCGTAGGCAGTCTTTTCATTGGTAGACCACTGCCTGTGAATATTGCGTTCTTCCGCCAATGTATTTTCCTGAATATATTCGGTAATCTCGGTAGAGGGAGTTCCCGGATAGGCATAAACGCCCGACATTCCTCCATCAATCGCGCCTTGTCCGATCGCCTCAACCCCTAGCAACAACTGTTTCTGCATATTGACGATTTTTAGTCTTTAATTTTTTGAGACCGCAATTTAGATGGATTCACCTTTAGAAACAAAATAAATTACCGGATTTTTACCGGGCAGAAACACCAAACCTGGACGAAAGCCCATATATTGCTTCTGAAAAATCTTTAACTTTACAAAACATGATCTTTCATTTTCGAATATGCCTACAGCTCGCATCTACTATTTTTCAGGTACCGGAAATTCCAAACGGGTTTCGGAATGGATTCGCAAAACCGGCGAAAACAAAGGTTTTTCAGTTGATTGTATTGACATTTCAAAAACTGAACGACGAAATATCTCCCGACCGGAGGACGACGTTCTCATCGGCTTTTGCTCGCCAACGCACGGGTTCAACCTGCCACCCATTATGATGCACTTTTTGTTGTTCTTTCCACGCGGGAAAAGCAAGGTTTTCATTGTAAATACCCGGGCCGGAATGAAATTATCGAAACTGTTTCTGCCCGGACTAAGCGGTATGGCGCAATATTTATATGCCATTATTTTTTTGCTAAAAGGCTATAAAGTGGTGGGCATGCGGCCTGTCGATCTGCCATCGAACTGGATTCCGCTGCACCCCGGCTTGAAAACAAAAGTGGTTGATTCGCTTCACGAACACTGGAAACTGAAGACAGAACGCTTTGCCAACAAGATGTTTTCGGGCCAACGCGATTACCGTGCCCTGTACGACCTGGTACAGGACCTGCTGATTTCTCCTATTGCCATTCTCTATTATCTCATCGGGCGGTTTGTTCTTGCCAAATCGTTTTACGCCGATTCTTCCTGCAACAATTGCGATTTGTGTATCAAAGAATGTCCCGTTAAGGCCATAAAAAAAGTAGACAACCGCCCCTTCTGGACTTTCCGTTGCGAGAGCTGTATGCACTGCATGAACAACTGTCCCAAACGCTCCATTCAAACTGCACACGGTTATTTTATCGGCGCTATGTTTTTATCGCATTCGTTGCTGCTGGTGTTGTTCTGGAAATATATTTCCCGGTTTTTACAACTTCCATCCGATAATATTCTTTGGGATTTTGCCGACACGCTCATCTCGGGTTCCATAACTATACTTACGTTTCTGGTCACCTACCGGATATTTCACTACTTGCTGAAAGTGCCGGTTTTCAGGGAAATTATTCGCTATACATCATTCACCCGCTTCCTGTTTTGGAGAAGATATAAGTACCGGACTGGAAAGCAAAGAATCTGATTACTGCAAAAAAAAACCTTCATTTATAATTTGTATTTTGCACGCCATAAAAAAACAAAAGCGGTGGAACAGGATCCAAACAAAGTATTTTTCAATGACGGGTATCAACTGGCGGTTTCCGAAATAAAAGGAAAAGCGGATAAAGATTCGATTTTTCGTACTCTGAAAAAAATGTATCAATCCATTGATATACTGACTGATTCGCTGCTGGCTTTTGCTGAAAAACAGGATATCGTGGTTGCCTGCAACAAAGGATGTGAATGGTGCTGCCACCAGGCTGTATTTGCCAATTCGTATGAAACGCACTATTTGTCGGAATACATCAAATCGAATTTCACACAGGAAGAACGGCTGAACGTTCTGGAACGCGCCCGGCAAAAAAACGAAAAGGTGAAGAAACTTTCGGAAGCCGGTGTTTTGAAATACAAATCACCTTGTCCTCTACTGATCAACGGGGCCTGTTCGGCCTACGAAGCCCGTCCCATGGCATGCCGTATTTACCTGTCGACCCGGATTGAAACCTGCCTTGAATTTTTCCATCACCCCGGAAATGAAGAAAATTATCCGGCTTTGCTCGATTTTCCGCTGATGGCCGGAAAAATGATGAACGAGGGTTTCATTGAGGCGTTAAAGGAGAAAGAAGTAGGTACAGCAGAATTCAGATTGGAAGAAGGATTATCGATAACGCTGGAAGAAAATTGGTCGGAGTCCAATGCTTTGAAATAATTTACGACGTTTTAATGATCCTGACAAAAAGGTTTTTTCTCAGAATAAGCTCCTCTTTTTGTGCATAATAGTTATTAACAGCCTGTTCATAACCTTATCAGAGACAGAACAGAATCTCATACTTTCCTTTACTGACTGACAATATCTAAGATTAGAAACTTATCAACTTTTGTTAATATCGCTGGTTGATACAAAGTGCATTTAAAAAAGAAAAAACTATTGACTTGCATAGCTCCAATTGTGTAATTTTAATATATCAGATGAGCGATAAAAGGCAGCTCTGAAGAAGCGGAAACGGAATGAAGAACTTAATTGGAATTTGGCCCGTTTCATCCCGACCCTCGGGTTGGCGCAACAAAAGAGCCGAAGTTTGAACAAAGAAGGATTCGTCCGGAAGGTTCAGTCAACAGGAAAAAGGTCGCTTGCGTTCTTCGACAGGTTGAGTTGGAAGGTGCCCGGCAAAAAGGAACTTCGGTTCCGGAAAGCAGGGGTAAAAGCCGGAAAGGCCGAAAGGCCGGGAACGTTTTACAAGCCGTCGGCGCATATCGTAAGACATGCAACGGGAAGGTTTGTCCGGAAAGCGCTTCGTCCGCGAAGAGGACCCTCGGGAAATCGAACGGACAGCCGGAAAGCAGAGCGGTAACACGCCTGCCGGAAAGCTAGGGGCTGAACAAAGTAAGACGAAAGTCCGAAATTACAGCCGGCCATAATAACCGTAGTCTGACACTGAAGGCAACTTCGGTTGCAGATGTGGATGGGAGCTATTCGTCACAGAGTAGTTCCCATTCGTGTTTTTTATACTGATCAACTGATTTTCATCTTACCTTCCACCGTTTCCAGAATTTCTTTCTCAAGCTGAATAGTTTTTTGCAAGATGGTACCGGCTTCATCCATCACCCGGT
The DNA here is from genome assembly GCA_003506435.1 of Prolixibacteraceae bacterium. Lineage (GTDB taxonomy): Bacteria > Bacteroidota > Bacteroidia > Bacteroidales > Prolixibacteraceae > GWE2-42-39. The sequence continues at coordinate 115,702 of DOAQ01000027.1, read as the reverse complement.
CAACAAACACTTTGTCCTTCAATCCTGACGCATTGATTTTTACATTCAGGAAAGCGCCATAAACGGCAGTGCGGGCACAAAGAGCGCCAACACCTGCATCGGAGACCGAGTTGGGATTGCCAATTTCGGCCATCGCTTTTATCGCTTCCATCGAGGCAAAAGCGGCTTTCATTACTTCCAGCGGAACTTCAATTGCATTTTTCGTTGCAGCCTGTATTGACTCGGTACGGATTTTCTTTTCCGTTTCGTTCTCTTTTGGCAATGCAAAAGCATCCATAATCCGGTTGAAAGCGCGGGTATCCTCGTCGACCAGTTTCAATAATTTTTCCTGATACATTTTGCCTTTTTCAGCCCAGTCAGAGAACTCTTTCCAACGGTCTTCCCAGCCGCGTTTGTGCGACGACAGATTAGCCACCATCGTTGCCAACGCTGCGCCCAGCGAGCCTACATAAGCCGAAACAGAACCGCCACCCGGGGCAGGCGACTCGGAAGCCGTTTCGTTCACAAAAACGTTCAGGTTCATATCAATCAGTCGTTCCTTCTTATCTTCCATCACATATTCAATAATTCGTTTTTTCGGGTCGAAAGGAGCTAATTCGTCCAGCCCCAGCGATTTGATGGCAATCTTAATTATTTCCTCATCGGAAATCCCGGTGGAACGTTGTTGTTTCTTCAAAAAATATTTTCCCGCATCGAGCATGGCCTGCAACGGGATCAACCCAATCAGTTCGGAGCCGGTCACCCGCATGCCCCGTTCGCGCGCTTTTTCGCAAACCTCCTCAAAAGCCTGATGCACCGATGTAACTGTTATGTCGGTCAGGTTCATCGAAATTTGTGCAATGCCGTATTCTTTTATAAACCAGCCAATGGCACGCACACTTTTCAGGGTTCCGGGAATACGGATTGGTTCGCCGTTTTCATCCGTAATAATTTTACCGGTTAAAGGATCACCTTCCCTCACAATACGTCCGGCTTCCCGCACATCGAACGCAATGGCATTGGCACGCCGGGTGGAAGTGGTATTCAAGTTGACATTGTAGGCAATCAGAAAATTACGTGTACCCACTGCACTGGCCCCGGCTTTTATATTCAATTCAACAGGGCCGTAATCAGGTTTCCATTCCGGTTTTTGCAGCTTTTCTTTCAATCCTTCGTATTCGCCGGCACGACAGTTTGCCAGACTTTTTCGTTCAGGTTTGGTTGCTGCAAACTCGTAACAATAAACTGAGATACCCAGTTCATCGCCCATGCGCCGGGCCAGTTTATGTGCATATTGCGCAGTTTTTTCCATACTGATATTCGATATGGGAATCAACGGACAAACATCAATGGAGCCAAACCGTGGGTGTTCCCCGTGATGTTTCGACATATCGATCAGTTCTGCTGCCTTTTTTGCACCGCGAAACGCGGCTTCAATAACCGGTTCCGGCTCGCCTACAAAAGTTACCACGGTGCGGTTTGTCGCATGTCCGGGATCAACATTCAGCAGTTCTATCCCGTCCACACTTTCTATTGCATCTGTAATTTGCCGGATAATATTTAAGTCTCTTCCTTCGGAAAAGTTAGGTACGCATTCAATTATTTGTTTCATGTTATTATTCGAATTATATATTTATCTGTGTGCCTACCGTGATTATATGATCTCTCCGTTCAAAATTACCGTTTCCACCGGATTGAAACCAAACGAATACGGAATAAATGCGTACGATGGAATTTCTTTGGTGATAAAAACATTGGCCTGTTTCCCGCGTGCAATACTGCCGTGCGTATCGCTGATACCCATTGCATAAGCCGTGTTGATGGTCGTCGCGTTGAGCGCTTCTTCAGGCAACATTTGGTAACGGATGCAACCCAGCGACTGGACGAAATTCATGTTTCCCGACGGCGATGATCCGGGGTTGTAATCTGAAGCCAGCGCAACCGGCAACCCGGCATCGATCATTTTTCGTACCGGCGACAATTTCAGGTTTAAAAAGAAAGCTGCGCCCGGCAACACGGTGGGCATGGTTTCCGTGCCTTGCAAGGCAGCAATTTCTGCATCTCCCATAAATTCAAGATGGTCAACAGAAAGGGCATTGTATTTTACGCCCGCCTGCACTCCACCCGACAAGGCCAGTTCGTTGGCATGCAATTTCGGACGAAGGCCGTATTTCATGCCCGCCATCAATATCTGCTCGGTTTCTTCAACTGTAAAAAAGCCTTTATCGCAAAACACATCGATGTAATCAGCCAACTGCTCCGAAGCCACCACAGGGATCATTTCGTTGATCAGCAGATCGATGTATTGCCCGCGCTTTTCGCGGTATTCAGCAGGAATGGCATGCGCCCCCAGAAAAGTAGAAACAATTTTTACAGGCGTGTTCATCTTCAGGCGTTCGGTTACCCTCAGCATTTTCAGTTCCGAAGCGGTGGACAGTCCGTAGCCGCTTTTAATTTCCACAGCGCCCGTTCCTGTTGAAATGATTTCGTTAATGCGGGCCATCGATTGTTCAAACAGTTCATCTTCCGAAATGCTTTCCATCCGGAGGGCCGAGTTGAGAATTCCTCCTCCCCGTCGGGCAATTTCTTCGTACGAAAGGCCTTTTATTTTATCGACAAATTCCGTTTCGCGGCTGGCTGGAAACACCAAATGCGTATGTGAATCACAATAACAGGGAAACACCATTTTACCCCGGCAATCAATTTCCATTATCAGGTCATCGTCGTCAAACGCATCCGGGTTCAGGTTTTTCATCTCGCCAAAATCTTCAATCCATTCATCTTTGATGATTAAATACGCATCTTTAATGGTTGCAAGTTTTGCCATCTCAGCACCGGCAACCCACTGCCGGGCTTTGTTCTCAACCTGTACCAGCTCTTTGATATTCTGTAAAACCAGTTTCATACGTCAAATCTTTTCAAAAATTGTATGCAATTACGGAAACTAATCCGGCTAATTTTATGGATTTTGTCATAGCTGCCCCAAAAATTGTATCTATTTTAGAGCAGAATTCAAAAGCAAGTTAAGATGTTAAAACGAGTTCCGCACACATACGTTATTGTTTTTTACATTATTCTTTTTTCAGCGGCACTAACATGGTTTGTTCCCGGTGGAAGTTTCGACCGCGAAACCGTCACTGTAAACGGGGTCAATCGCGAGATCATCAAAGCAGATTCGTTTCACTTCACTAAACAACAGCCCCAGACCTGGCAGATTTTTTCTGCTTTCTTCGACGGGTTCCGGAATACCTCGGAAATCATTGTTTTTATCCTGATGATCGGTGGCGCATTCTGGATTATGAACGACAGCAAAGCCATTGATGTGGGTATTTTTTCGTTCCTAAAATCGACAAAAAAACTTGAACGGTGGAAGCTGGTACGCAAGCTAGGCGTCGAAAATATCATCATCACCCTCATTATGTTGCTTTTTAGCTTATTTGGCGCGGTATTCGGGATGAGCGAAGAAACGATTGCCTTTACCATCATCTTTGTTCCGCTGGCTATTTCGATGGGCTATGATTCCATCATCGGTGTCAGTTTGTGTTTTGTGGCGGCGGCCCTTGGTTTTGCGGGGGCTATCCTGAACCCGTTTACCATTGGAATTGCACAAGGTTTATCGAACCTGCCGCTTTTCTCCGGAATTGAATACCGGCTGTTTTGCTGGCTCATCATCAATACGACCGGATTCTCGTATGTACTTTGGTATGCACGGAGAATAAAGAGAAACCCGGAGAAATCGCTGGTTTATGAAGATGATATTTACTGGAGAAAACGGAATGCTGAACAAGCGGAAGAACTAAACTTTCACACACCGCGCAGGGCATGGGTGGTTTATCTGTTGATTGGCGCCACGTTGATTGTTTATTCTGTATTTTTTCCAATTTCAGAAATAAAAATAGGAAACAGTAGCCTAAAATTGCAGGTTATACCGATAAGTACAGCCCTCTTTCTGTTTTTTGGTTTTTTATCGCTCCGGAAAACGGTTCATTATTTTATCCTGAACTTGTTGGCTTTTACGATTGTATTTTTGGTCATCGGGGTGATGGGCTATCAATGGTACGTGATGGAAATTGCAGCATTGTTCCTGGCAATGGGTGTTTTTGCCGGACTGAGCATGGGTAAAACTGCCAACGAACTGACCAAATTATTTATCGAAGGAGCTAAAGATATTCTTTCGGCGGCAATGGTAGTTGGGCTGGCCGGCGGAATCATTGTCATTCTTCGGAACGGACAGATCATCGACACTATTTTATATTATATGGCCCGGTCGATGCAGGGATTCGGCAAAATCGCATCGGTTGAAATCATGTATGTCATACAAAATTGCATCAACCTGATTATTCCGTCGGGTTCGGCAAAAGCGGCGCTTACCATGCCCATCATGTCACAATTTTCCGATCTGGTCGGGGTTTCAAGGCAGGCGACGGTAATGGCTTATCAACTGGGCGACGGGTTCACCAATATGCTCACCCCTACTTCCGGGGTATTAATCGGGGTAATCGGAATTGCACGGATACCCTACGAGAAATGGTTTAAATGGATTATCCCGCTGATGATTATCTTAATTGCGCTGGGCGCCTTGTTGCTAATTCCAACAGTAACCATGCAACTGAACGGATTTTAACAGGACTGAAAATATTCGGGCATTCACAACTACTAAAACGCGTCTGTAACATTGGCGATCTTCAATAGTTGCGGCATGTTTTTGATCAGGATTTTACGGCCTTGTGTTTCAATCAGGTTTTCTTCTTTGAAATCGTGGAGCAACCGTACCAGCGTTTCAACTGCCGTCCCGACAATATTGGCAAAATCCTCGCGTGACAAATCAATAAAAACCTCCCCGGTTTCATTTCCGTTGTCCTTGAATTTCTCATGCAGGATCAAAAAAGTCAGGGCCACCCGTTCTCGCACACTTTTCCGGGTGTATGTTGCAATCACATTGACCAGTACACCGAATTCGTGGCTGAGGTTTTTCGTCAACATTTTCGATATCTCGTCGTATTGGTTCATCAGGATTAAAAGTTTCTCCTTCGGAATAAAGCCAATTGTTGAGTCGGTTAGTACGGCTGCCGAATCGGGATACCGCTCTTCGCCTAAAAAAGCGGCATAGCCAAGTAGTTCACCTTCACTGCATATATAAATAATTTGTTCTTTCGCGCCATTCAGTGTTTTGTACTTTTTTACCTTCCCTTTTTTTATGAAATAAATGCCCGCAGGATAGGTGCCTTCCGTAAAAATATTCTGCCCTTTTCGGAATTGTTTTAACACCATCTGGGCTGCAAACACTTCTTTTATATTTTCGGGCAAACCGGAAAATATCGGGGCACTTTTAAAAATGAAACGCTCCGCAATTGGATTCGTATTAATTATCATCTCGATTTGTTTGGAACAAAATTAAAGTAAAAATTGACATTAATCATTTTTTAGCTTGACCTAACTCAAAATTCAATCATTATGAATTATCTATTTTTGCAGCGTTTAAAATTTTCACGAGACACAGCATCTGAATTTCAGAGACAATGTTTCGGTTTTAAAAAAACTACAACCATTAAACTGACCAAAACAAGTTAATGCACTCAGCCCATGGGCGAGTTCATATTTGTATTTTTTGATTTGTTTTAAGAATTATGGAGATTACGCAGATAACAAGCTGGACTGCAATTGTATTGATTGCCGGAATAGCGGGGATAATGGTTGTTCGGGATAAATTAAAATCAATTACCGCTTTGTCGGTTGTACTGATAAACGCTGTTTTAACATCAATCCCTGCAATACTGGCATTAACCGTTGCCCCGCAGACAGGCAGTTTTGCTATGCCTCATCTTCTAAGTAACATTGTTGTCCGTATCGACAGCCTGTCGGCGTGGTTCATCCTTATCATCAATTTCACCTCGATAAACGGTGCTTTGTACGGTAACGGGTATATGAAAGCCTATTCGGAACTGAAAACCAACCGGGAAATACACTGGATATTTTATGTCATTTTTCATATATCAATGGTGTGGGTTTGTATGTTTGAAAATGGTCTGGCCTTCATCATTTCATGGGAACTGATGTCGCTTTCCTCCCTGATGCTGGTCATATTCGAATTTCAGAAAAAAAATACGTTAAAAGCCGGCATTAATTACATGGTTCAGATGCATCTCAGTGTAATATTTCTAACCATCGGATTCATCTGGCTGAACATCAAAACCGGTTCGTTTGATTTTTCTGCATTGTCGCAACTTCCTTTGGCAAAACATTCAGTTTGGATATTCATCCTGCTATTTTTTGGTTTTGCTATAAAAGCCGGTTTTATCCCATTCCATACATGGTTACCTCATGCTCACCCTGCTGCACCATCGCACGTTTCGGGAGTAATGTCGGGAGTGATCGTTAAACTGGGCATTTACGGTATTTTCAGGATCATTATGAACCTGCGGTACGATTGGCTTTTGTTTGGCGAAATAGTACTGAGTTTATCGGTATTAACCGCTGTTTACGGAATAGCCAACGCAGCGGTGAAGCGCGATTTCAAAGGAATGCTTGCGTTCTGTACGATCGAAAATATCGGCATTATCGGCATTGGTATTGGCTTGGGACTTATGGGAATCGGGAGTGATAACCAAATACTTGCTGTTCTTGGATTCAGCGGCGCGTTGCTGCATACGTTCAATCATTCGCTGTTCAAATCATTGCTGTTTTTTGGAGCAGGCAGTGTATATCAGCAAACCCATACGCGCAACATCGAACATCTGGGAGGACTGATCAAAAAGATGCCGCAAACAGCAGCACTTTTTCTTGTCGGCGCAATTGCTATTGGCGGCCTGCCTCCTTTCAACGGCTTTATTTCCGAATTTATTATTTATTCGGGCTTGTTCAAAGGGCTAAGTGGTTTTCCCGGCATTTCGCAGGTTGTTTTATTGATTCTGACTATTGCCGGGCTGGCTCTCATCGGCGGAATATCGGTTTTAACATTCACAAAAACATTCGGAGTTATTTTTCTTGGTAATCCGCGTACCAGATTACATCACGAACCAGCAGAAACGCCATTTATCATGCTTCTGCCGCAATACCTGATTGTTGCGGCCATGCTTTCTGTCGCCTTCTTTCCGCAATTCTACTTTAATTACGCATCGAAAATTGTTGCTTCATCGTTTCATTTAGGGAATAATCCATTGGACGAAAGCCCGATAGCAGACAACCTGAAATATATTGGATTGATAAGTATGGTATTCATCGGAATATTCATCCTGGTATTTGGCTTGCGATGGCTGATCGTAAGAAAACGGACGGCTATTTTATATGAAACCTGGGGATGCGGTTATGTTGCGCCCGTTGTAAAAGCTCAATATACAGGACGGTCGTTTGCCCGCCAATTCGGATCACTCTTCGATTTCATTGTCAGGATTCGGAAAAACCACAAAAAAACTCAAAAAACAGAATTGTACCCCGAAAAACGCACGTTTTCAACCTATTATTCCGATATACTTGAAAAATATGTTATTATTCCGTTGGCCCGAAGGTCAACTTTCCTCTTAAATTATTTTCAATTTATACAAAACGGACAAATACAATCGTATGTCATATATGGTTTGTTCTTTATAATGCTTATCTTTTTAGGTACTGTTTTAAAAATTATAACCTGACGTTGTTCTGTTATGGCTAAGCTGCTGTTTGAAATATTCAACCTGATTGCAATTGCGACTGTAATAAGTATTCCTTTTCTGAATACGAAAGGAAGGGGAATACTCACGCTGAGCATGATTGCAGCATTGACCGGAATAAGCAGCGTACTGGCCCTGTCTGTTTTCGTAAACGGGCCTGCAGAATTTATTTATGGTGGATCGTGGATTACAGGGAAAATTCCAATCCGGATCGATTATTTGTCGGTCTGGTTTATGCTCATCATCAATTTCACTTTTCTTACCGGCGCGTGGTACGGATTCCGATACATGAAAAAGTATATTGCCCAAACCGACAATATTGCTCTTCACGTCATTGCATTTCTGTTGGTTTATACTACGCTGAACGACATCTGTATGATACAAAATGGAATTGTGGTGCTTGTCGTTTGGGAAATTATGGCTTTATCGTCTTTTATTGTAATCATTTTTGAGCATTACAAAAAAGAGACATTAAAAGCGGGTATCAATTTTCTGATACAATCTCATGTTTGCATCCTTTTTCTGACCATTGCCTTTATGTGGGTGAAGATCAAAACAGGCTCGTTTGATTTTGCAGCCATCACTGATTTTACGACCTCGCAACCTGTCATTTCAGGAATCGGCCTGTTCGTATTTTTCTTCTTTGGGTTTGCAATTAAAGCCGGATTTGTGCCTTTCCATACCTGGTTGCCGCTGGCGCATCCCGCTGCACCGGCTCATATCTCGGGAATCATGTCGGGGGTGATCATTAAAATAGGAATTTACGGTATTCTTCGGGTGTTGATGCTGATCAAAACAGATATGGTCACCATTGGGTACTTCATTTTGTTTATTTCTGTAATCACGGGTGTTTACGGCGTGATGCTGGCAATTGTCCAGCATAATCTCAAAAAGCTGCTGGCCTACCACAGCATCGAAAATATTGGCATCATTGGCATTGGCATTGGTTTGGGATGTCTCGGACTTGGATATGAGAACCAACTACTGGCAGTGGCCGGATTTGGCGGGGCATTGCTGCACACCCTGAACCATTCGCTTTTCAAATCGCTTCTTTTCTTTGGCGCAGGAAATGTATACCTGATCAAACACAACCTCACGATTGAAGCATTGGGTGGACTAATAAAACGCATTCCTCACACCGCGTATCTGTTTTTAATCGGCTCACTGGCTATATGCGGACTGCCTCCTTTTAACGGATTTATATCTGAATTTTTCATTTACAGCGGCTTGTTCAAAGGGTTGTCATCCGATCTTTTTTTATTCATTCTGGCGATGTTGTTTTCTATTTTGGGTCTGGTATTAATCGGCGGCCTGGCATTGATTTGCTTCACGAAAGCTTTCGGAATCGTCTTTCTTGGTATTCCCAGAGAAAATAACAAACCACAAATTCAAAATTCAAAATTCAAAATTCAAAATTCCGAGTTATCTACGGAAGCAAATGAGCATGAAGATATGGTTGTGGAAAAGGCCAGAAATGTGTTGCCACTTTATCTGATCGCGGCAGCAATCATCTTTATTGGCCTGTTTCCGTTTTTACTGATCCAGCCGCTTACCAAAATCATTGCTTTGTACGTACCCCGGATGACCCCGGATGTTTATTCTCAAATCCAGGATTTGCTTAAAAATCTAACAACAATCGGCTGGTTCTCATTTGGGTTTGTTGCACTGAGCGCATTGATTTATTTTGTCAGATCTTATTTTGTATCCCGCCACAAACACAGTGCCGATGCTACCTGGGGATGCGGCTATACCGGCGAAACACAGAAAATGCAATACACTGCATCGTCGTTCATCCGTACTTATCGTAAACTGGCGGAACTGCTGCTGCTAATAAAAAAGCAAAAGAAGGATGCAACAGGTCTTTATCCTGGCCTGATAAAACGGGAAACGCATCCAGGCGACTGGATCGAAACCCTGCTGATCGACAAACCTCTGATTCATTTCAGAAAGTTGCTGCGCCGGTTCCGGTTTCTTCAGAATGGGAACATTCAAGCCTATATTTTATACGGCTTCATCTTTATAAGTCTGGCAGTAATGTTGCCGGTAATCATCGATAAAATAGCAATAATCATTAAATTCTTAAATCACTTGTAACATGGTTAGTCTTGTACTCATTATATTGACAAGCTTATTTTTCACAGGGATTGTCGTCCGGACAAAAAGTATTGCATCCGGCCGCAAAGGTCCCGGGATTTTTCAGCCCATGAAAGATATTATCCGTCTATGGAAAAAAGGCTCGGTGTACAGCACAACCACCAGCTTTATTTTTCAGATTGCACCAAGCATTTATATTGCTTCGGTGCTGATGGCAATACTGATGATCCCGCACGGAAATCATCCGGGCATCATTTCATTTGAAGGCGATTTTGTGATGTTTGCATACGTACTGGCATTGGGCAAATTTCTGATGATCATTTCAGCGCTCGATACCGGGAGCAGTTTCGAAGGAATGGGTGCAAGCCGTGAAGCTTTGTATTCGATGCTCGTAGAACCGGCATTTTTTATATTGATTGGCTCTTTTGCCCTTTTTACCGGACAAACATCGTTTCATGGGATCTTCAGTTCGCTGCATTATGGTTCACATATTTCATATATGCTGGGAGGGTTGGCCACATTCGTATTCATATTTATTGCGATGATCGAAAACAGCCGTATGCCGGTGGACGATCCGAAAACCCACCTGGAACTAACCATGGTACACGAAGTAATGATACTGGACAACAGCGGCTTCGACCTCGGACTGATCATGTACACGACCCATCTGAAATTCGCCATGTACGGGGCTATTATTTCCAATTTCTTTATTGGTGTATTGCCACTGGAAATTTCCATTCCACTGTTTTTCGCAGTGCAAATCTGCTTTGCAGTTGTAGTCGGAATTATTGAATCATTTATTGCACGTTTCCGGTTGGGACATAATCCCCAGTTTATTTTTATCCTGACTTCGGTATCGTTACTGATATTCTTCGGAGTATTGCTTGTTCTTGGAAAATTTATATAATATGACAGATATACTTTTAATTGCACTGGCCATGTCGCTGCTCTATGTAAGCATCGCAAACAGGTTGTTGACCTACCTTCGCATCCTGGTACTTCAGGGATTTATCCTTTTCGGCGTTACCTATCTGACACTAACCCACATAAATACTGCAAACCTCATATTCATCATGCTCGAAACCATTGTATTCAAAGCAATTGCAGTACCTTATTTTATCAATCATGTTATCAAACGAAACGGAATTACCCGCGAAGCAGAACCGTATTTGCCCAACTTTGTATCGCTGATTATCGTCACCCTTATTTTCGTGGCAACGATCATTCTTTCGAATTCCATTAAAGATACCAATCTCGATAAAACGTATTTTGTCGTGGCCTTGTCAACGCTTTTCACCGGTTTATACCTGATCGTTTCCCGCAAGAAAATCATCACCCATGTCATCGGCTATCTGATCATCGAAAACGGGGTATTTATTTTATCGCTGGCCGTTGGTAACGAAATGCCCGTATTGGTAAACATGGGCATCATGCTTGATATTTTTGCCAGTGTGCTTATTTTGGGGGTATTCTTCAACAAAATCGGGGACGTTTTGAAAAACCCGGATGTAAACCTTTTGCGCAACCTTAAAGACTAAATTAAATGATAATCGGTATATTTTTAATCGGTACATTACTTATTAGCGGCGGATTGTTTTTCAATCGGAATACCGTTGTTAATTATTCATTTTTGGTTATTTACCTTGCATTGCTGTGGTCTTTTTGCATCCATGAACTGGGCGTTATAAACAGTACCCAACTGGAATTTTTCAAACCCGACTCTTTGGGGATATTGCTGCTTTTGACCATCGGAGTTGTGAGTATACCCGCGCTCTGGCATGGATACCGATATATTGCCACGCACGAAGAAAATCCGAAATCGAGAGGCTTATTTTTTACTGCGATGGTTATCCTGATTTCAGCCTGCGCGGTTGCCTATATTTCCAACCACATTGCAGTAATCTGGATTTTTACTGAAATAACAACACTCAGCGCATCCGCCTTAATTTATCATCACCGGAATATTCGTGCGCTGGAAGGCGTATGGAAATATGTTTTCATCTGTGCAATCAGTATTACCTTCATATATATTGGCATTCTTTTCCTGAGCCTTTCGATAAAACAGGCCGGAATTGAAGATTTATCGTTTGATTCGTTGTATGCCAACGCTTCAACACTAAATCCTTTCTGGCTGAAGCTTTCGTTCCTTTTTATATTTACCGGTTTTACCGCTAAACTTGGATTAATTCCCATGTACACTGCCGGAATTGATGCCAAAGACAAAGCGCCGGCCCCGGCAGGAGCCCTTTTGGCAAGCGTCCTCATGAATGTCGGTTTTGTTGGTATTTTTCGGTTTTATGCGGTCATTGCGCGCACTCCCCTGTTACCGTGGGCCAACACCATTATGATCGTGGCAGCAGTGCTTTCCGTATTCGTTGCAACAGTTTACATGACCCGTATTAAAAACATCAAGCGAATGTTTGCCTATTCGGGCATTGAACACATGGGATTGGTTATACTGGGACTGGCTGCCGGAGGCATTGGCACCTATGCTGCTATCCTGCATATCGTGCTTCATTCGTTTGTGAAACCCAGCCTGTTTTTTCAGTTTAATCAAATTTACAGGGTTTATCAGAGTAAAAGTATATACGATGTCGGAAATTACTTCAAATACAATAAAGCCGGGGCCATAGCGATCCTACTTGGGTTCATTTCGGCAACTGCCATGCCCCCGTCCGGACTTTTTATCAGTGAATTCCTTATTTTCCAGTCATTATTCGAAGCTCATTACATCATTATCCTGTTACTTGTCCTGATCCTCCTGACCATGATTATATGGGGATTTGGTTCAAATATTTTCAAATTACTGTTTACGCCCCCGATGCAAATTGATGAAACACAAATACCACGGATCAGTCCTTGGGAATCGCTTTCGCAATACCTGTTGCTGGGATTGGCCGTTTATCTGGCCTACGCCCCTCCTGCTCTGTTTGTAACCTTGCTACAGGACGCAGTAAAACTTATACCATAATACAATATGAATTATATTTCCATACATAACAACCAGTCAATTGCGTTAAAGGACATTCCGGAACATGCCTACACCATGTTCATGGAAACGAATATTGCGCTGATGAAAGGTAATCCGGCAAGGCACTGTGTGAACTATTTTGGTTATAGTGCAGCCGATAAAATCAAACTGATTTGCTGCATTGCCGACGACGATCTACACGAGATTTTTGTCTCATCAACAGTTGTGGACAAAGGCTACCAATTGCCATCCTTCACGGCTAAAAACCACAATTTCGAAAAGTTTGAAAGAGAAATTCACGAAAATTTCGGAGTAAAATACAGCGATCATCCCTGGCTGAAACCAATGCGATATGCCCACAACCGTGCCGATAAAAATGAAAAAATCGAAAATTATCCGTTCTACCAGGTTGAAAGCGAAGAACTGCACGAAGTCGGGGTTGGCCCCATTCATGCCGGGGTTATTGAACCGGGGCATTTCCGTTTTATCTGCAACGGGGAACAAATTATGCACTTGGAAATACAATTGGGTTACCAGCACAGAGGCATTGAGCAGTTATTTATTCAGAAGAAAAAATTGCTGGAACGTACCACTCTTGCTGAAAATATTGCCGGAGATACAACGGTCGGCCATACCACAGCATTCGTGAATCTGTGGGAAAGTTTGTGCGGATATACTCCTGACCGCTCATTGCAATTTTCCCGGACACTGGCGTTGGAACTCGAACGGATGGCCATCCATACAGGCGATCTGGCAGCCATTTGTGCCGATATTGCCTACCAACTTGGCAACTCGGTTTACGGAAGGCTGCGAACTCCCATTGTCAATTATTTTCAGGAATGGGGAGGCAACCGTCTTGCCAAAGGCCTGATCAGGGCGGGGAAAATCAATTATCCGTTTTCGGAAGAACTGGCCACACGGCTGAATACAGTTCTAAACACATACGAACCGGACTTCGAAGAAATTACTAAAAAGTTCTTTAAACTACCCAGCGCCCTTTCACGAATGGAGAAAACCGGTGTGGTAAGCTACGAACAGATATACGAGATTGGCACGGTTGGAATGGCTGCCCGAATGAACGGTTTATGCCGCGACATCCGGTTCTCGCATCCCCACGATATGTACGGCAGTTCTATAGTGCATACTCCTATTATAAAACATCACGGCGATGTATATTCAAGGGCACAAATCCGAAGGGAAGAAATCAGGCAGTCGATGACGTATGCCCGAAAATTAATTACTGAAGTACCTGAATTTAAAAAGCCGGAAAATTTCACGTTGAATCCGGGAAAAGGGATGTTTGCTATTTCTCTTGTTGAAGGCTGGCGTGGCGAAATTTGTCATTGCGCCATTACCGATCAAGAGGGCGATTTAATGGTTTATAAGGTCAAAGATCCTTCTCATCACAACTGGATGGCGCTGGCACAGGCTGTAAGAAGCAATGAAATATCGGATTTCCCGATATGCAACAAGAGTTTTAATTTGTCGTACTGCGGACACGATTTGTAAAGCATAAATTCTTTTCAAAATGTTTGATAATCTGAAAATTATGTGGCATCAGGGGAAACAATTTATTCCCGATGTAACAACAGCAAAAGTGCCGGGCATATTCCGGGGCAGACCTGTAATCTCAAACAAAAACGTAGATGAAACAGCGCTGGAAGAAATCTGTCCGACCCATGCGATTAGCAAAGGTCCGGTGCGGATTGATTTAGGTAAATGTACATTCTGCGGAGAATGTGCTATTCAGTTTCCCAATAAAATACGTTTTACTTCCGACTATAAAATTTCGTCTAACGAACGTGAAAAATTAATTATTATTGAAGGTGATGAGAATCCCATTCTGGTTAATCCGGATTTAATTCGCAAAGAAATACACCGGTTATTCGGAGGCTCATTAAAACTCAGGCAGGTATCGGCTGCCGGAGATAACAGTTGTGAATGGGAATTGAACGCTTCAAACAATGTCCAGTTTGATGTCAGCAGATTCGGTATCGATTTTGTCGCATCTCCCCGCCATGCCGATGGAATTGTAATTACCGGCCCCATTTCTGAAAATATGGCCGAACCGCTGGAACGTTGTTATCATGCAGTCCCCGATCCCAAAATTATTATTTTGGCCGGAACAGATGCGATCAGCGGTGGTATTTTCGCCGACAGCCCGGCCTTGGATCGCAGCTTCCTGTCGAAATATCATATCGACCTCTACATTCCGGGGAATCCGGTTCATCCGTTAACCTTTATCAACGGGGTGTTGAGCTTGCTACGAAAAATTTGATCCTCATGATACGATCCAATTCCGGTTATCATTGTCACCAAAGTTCTCCCCCATTTTGAGGGAATTAAAGGGGCCTCTTTGATTCTGTTATTCGCTAATAAAAAGACTTTTACTTGAAAATTCAGGATCGCAGGTCAGGTTTACCTCTAATTTCCGGAACCCTGCTTCGTCGCCCGGAGTGGGAATATGCGTTGTATGCACTTCGCAACCACGCAGTCCTTTCAGTTTTTCCAAAGCCATTTGTGCTGCCGGATTAGATAACGCACTTATGGCAAGAACAATCAATGTTTCTTCCACATCAAGGCTAACCATTTTTCCATTCAATATATCTTTTTTCAAATGTGTTACCGAATCGATGATGCTTTTGGGCAAAAGATACATATTATCAGGAAGTCCGGCCAGGTATTTGGTGGCATTAAGGATCAGGCTCGAAGAGGCATGCAACAGGGGTGAATTTTTGCCGGTTATAATTGTCCCGTCATGCAATTCAATAGCCGCCCCGCAAAAAACGCCGGCATTACCTTTTCCGCATTCTTCACCGTTTTTTGCAGCTTCGCGCGCAGGCAATACCACTTTCCGGTCTTCCACTTTGGCACCTATTTTATTCATGATTTCAACAGCCCGGTTAAGGGTATCCTTATCGGTCATGCCCATGCCATATTCCACGGCACACCGGAAATACCTCCGGATAATCTCCTGGTGGGATGCTTCCGCGATGATGCTGTCATTCACAATACCTGCGCTTGCACGGTTTACTCCCATATCCGTCGGAGACTGGTACATTGACTTGCCGCCTGTTATTTTCTCAAGGATTCTCTTCAGCAAATGAAAGGCTTCTATATCGCGGTTATAATTCACCACCTCTATGTTATAGGATTTCAAATGATGTTCATCCACAAGAACTTCATCCTTCAGATCGACCGTAGCCGCTTCGTAGGCAATATTCACCTTGTGATCGATAGGCAGGTCCCAGATAGGAAAAGTTTCAAATTTAGCATATCCGGCAGTAACACCGTTTTTATATTCATGGTACAGATTGCACAGGCAAGTGGCAAGTTTACCGCTGCCCGGCCCCGGTCCCGTAACGATCACAATCGGTTTTGTGGTTTTAATGTATTCGTTTGCCCCGTATCCCTCATCGCTTACTATCAGGTCAACATCCGTAGGATATCCTTTTGTCGGGTAATGCAAATACACCTTGACTCCCCGTAATTCCAGCTTGTTTTTAAAGGCTCTTGCTGCTGACTGGTTCTGATAGCGGGTAATAACCACCGCCGTCACATTAATCCCCCACCCTCCTAAATCATCGATGGTTTTTAATGCATCAACATCGTAGGTAATTCCAAAATCGGCCCTGATTTTCTTTCTTTCAATATCACCTGCATGAATACACAGAATTACATCTATTTTGTCTTTTAATAAATGCAAAAGCCGCATCTTGACATTCGGATCAAATCCGGGCAACACCCTGGATGCATGATAATCATAGATAATTTTACCACCAAACTCCAGATAGAGTTTATCGTTGAACCGGCTCACTCGTTCAAGAATGGCGGATGTCTGCTCCTTTAGGTATTTTTCATTATCAAATCCAACGCGGTTTGAATCTTTTATTTCACTCACTTAGAATAGTATTTTCGGGATTAATTTATGGACATCAATATTAGTAAAATTTTAAGCGCCCGAAATTTTCAGTGGTAAAAAAATGAACAATTGTTTCGTAAAAAATGATACTTGATTCCGGATATTGTTGAATGGTTAAATTGCTATTGGCTGTTTGACCAGCAGCCAGAGGCAAACTGCCAGTTGCTTTTTCTGAGACTGGGAACTGAGACTGAAAACTGATCACTCGATATTGGTTACTGTGCCTGTCGAAGCATGGAATATTATCTTTTGAGACCGAGGATTTGATTTACTGGGATTTGAAATTTAGTTGTTCCGATTTTCTTATTACTTTTGCAGGCTGATAAAATTCAATTTAATGGAAGGCGGCAGTCTGAACAGTGTGATTTACTCAAGAAATGTCATTGAATTTGTGACAGTTGCAGGTGAATATTGCAACTTTCTGGAGAAAATAAAAAATACCGGGACACGCGATTTCCTTGAAAAAATTCAGAAATTATTGCCCCTGCTGTACCTGAAAGTGAGTTTAGTTCCCAAACTGGAACCGGAATTTGACGAAGAACCGGAAAAGTTTGTTTCTGAACTGGATTACAACATGATTCAGCAAAAAATCGCCGGATTACTGGGCGAACACGACGATTACCAGGAAGTGTTCGATGCGGGTATGCAGTTCAGCGAATCGGCATTAACAGCAAGTATTTCCGAAGACTTGACCGATATTTACCAGGACCTGAAAGATTTTGTCAGTCTGTACCAGATTGGTAACGAAACAGCAATGGAATCGGGCTTGTGGGAATGCCGGAACAACTTCAGTGAATTCTGGGGACAGAAACTGGTAAATTGTCTGCGGGCCATTCACCAATTGGTTTTCAGCGATATTGATTTTGATGAACAACAAACCATCCGGTTTAAATCGAAAGAGGAAGAAGAAACAGAAGGCCCCGAATGGCTGAACCGGAAATTTAGGAATGAAGAGGAATAAGGATGTACAGGGAAAGCATTAGTAAAGATGAATTGGCAGAACTTCCGCTGCAGCAATTCGAAGGTGAAATATTTTTAATCGACAATGATGCTGATTATTATGCAGCCGTTGACTATTTGAGTAAGGAAACAGTACTGGGTTTCGACACCGAAACCAAACCATCTTTTAAAAAGGGACAGGTTAACCAGGTAGCGCTTCTGCAACTGGCAACCCGCGACAAAGCGTTTCTGTTCAGGCTAAACCAACTTGGGCTGGAGAACGGGATAAAAAGTATTCTTCAAAATCCGAATATTAAAAAAATTGGGGCAGCCATCCGCGACGACATTAAAACCCTTCAGCGCCTGTCGCATTTTAAACCTGCCGGATTCATCGAACTTCAGGAGCATGTCAAAAGTTTTGGTATTCAGGATTTCGGGCTAAAAAAAATGACCGCTATCATTCTGGGTTTCCGTATCTCCAAATCACAGCGCCTTTCCAACTGGGAAGCGCCTGATCTTACCGAGGCCCAACAAAACTATGCCGCCACCGATGCGTGGGTATCGTATCTGATTTACCAATCGTTAAACAACTAAAATGCAAAATAAATATACCCCGGTTATCCTGAAGTCAGGAAAAGACCAGTCGTTAAAACGTTTCCACCCCTGGGTGTTTTCGGGCGCCATAAAAAAAATAAAAGGCCCGGCTGCCGAGGGCGATGTGGTGGCTGTGTATTCGAACCACGACGAATTTCTGGGACTTGGGCATTACCAGATCGGCTCCATTGCTGTGCGTATTTTTTCGTTTACTGAAGTTGAACCCGACATTCATTTCTGGAGAGAAAAACTGCAACAGGCATACCGCCTGCGCAAAAGTCTGGGACTTTCTGACAGCGAAAACACCAACGTGTACCGGCTGGTTCATGCCGAAGGCGACGGAATGCCCGGCGTGATTATCGATTTTTATAACGGAACAGCCGTTATGCAGTTTCATTCGATTGGCATGTATCAAATACGCATGGAACTTGCACAAATATTGAAAGAAATTTACGGCGACAAGCTGAAAGCTGTTTACGACAAAAGTGAAAAGACCATTCCTTTCAAATCGAAAATTGAAGCGAAAGACGGCTATTTACTCGGGCATTCAGAAGCAACAGAAGTACTCGAATACGGCAACCGTTTTAAAGTAGACTGGGAACGCGGCCAAAAAACAGGCTTTTTTGTCGACCAGCGCGAAAACCGCCGGTTAGTCGAAGAATATTCGAAAGGCAAAAGTGTTTTGAACATGTTCTGCTATTCGGGCGGATTTTCGTTTTACGCCATGCGTGGCGGCGCCAAACTGGTCCATTCGGTTGATTCTTCGGCCAAAGCCATCGATTTGACAAAAGAAAACGTGGAATTGAACTTTCCGGATGATCCGCGCCATGAAGCTTTTGCCACCGATGCATTCGAATTCATGACCGACATCAAAAATAAATACGACCTGATCATTCTCGACCCACCGGCTTTTGCCAAACACCGCGATGCGATCCATCACGCCTTGCAGGGATACAAAAAACTGAACGCAAGGGCTTTCGAACAAATAAAACCGGGAGGAATTGTATTCACCTTCAGTTGTTCGCAGGTAGTCAGTAAAGAAAAATTCAGGGAGGCAGTGTTTTCCGCAGCAGCCATTTCGGGCAGGCAGGTGCGCGTGGTCGATCAGTTATCACAACCTGCTGATCACCCTGTAAATATCTATCATCCGGAGGGCGAATATCTTAAAGGATTGATCCTTTATGTGGAATAATCCGGCAAAAATCGCAGACATACGCTCATAACACACTGAATATCAGAAATTAAAAATATTTTTAAAAATTATACATTAAGTTTGGTTTCCTATTGTTTTTTTGAAATCAAAAAGGTTTCTTTGTTAATGTTATTTAAGACGAGTGTTGATTTGTTCTTTTAATTTGCTGTCATTAAAAACTTTACGGTAGCTTCTATTGGAGACATTTTTTTCACTGTCGATTTTATTCACTTTTTTATTTTTTTTTATTATGAACATTTATGTAGGTAATTTGGACTTTAACTTAACAGAGGCCGAGTTGCAACAAGTTTTTGCCGAATACGGCGAAGTGGTATCAGTAAAGATCGTAAAAGACCGGGACACCGGTAGAGCTAAAGGATTCGGGTTCGTAGAAATGGCCGAAGACAGCGACGCTAAAACAGCTATTGAAGAGCTTGAAGGAGCAGAAATCAGAGGACGCAACATCCGTGTAAACGAAGCACGCCCAAAACCTGAAAAATCTGACAGACCAAGCCGTGGTGGTGGCTTTGGTGGTGGAAGACCTCAAAGAGACAGACGTTACTAGTTGTTTATCAACGTATATGAAAATGGTTCACTGGTTTTTCCGGTGAACCATTTTTTATTTTAGAAATGATTCATAGCTTTATTGACCAGAGTTAAAACAAAAAACTTAAATACCATGAAAAAATCTTTCTTTACAATCTTTTTATTCCTTATCGGCATGATGGCTTTCTCCCAAAAAGGAACGGTTACCGAAAGCCTCGAATTCAAAAGCACGAAACTTAATTACCCTGTAAAATACTCGATTTATTTACCTGCCGACTATAATACTTCGCAACGAAGTTACCCGGTGGTATACCTTTTACACGGGTACAGCGACAACGAAACCGGCTGGATACAGTTTGGCGAAGCAAATGCCATTGCCGACCAAGGCGTCGAAAACGGCGACTTCCCTCCTGCCATTATTATTATGCCCGACGGAAAAGTAAGCTGGTATTGCAACGACTACAAAAAGGAAGATCCTTGGCAGGATATGTTCGTGGATGAATTTATGCCATTCATCGAAAAAACATACCGCATCCGGCAGAAAAAGGAATTTCGTGCCATTGCAGGTCTTTCAATGGGCGGATTCGGCGCATTGCAAATTTCGATGAACCATCCCGACCTGTTCTCAACCTGTGTTGCCATGAGTTCCGGTACATTTACCGATGAAGAAATTATAAATTATCCGGATGAACGGTACAACATGTTTTTTGGAAAGTTATTCGGCAACGACCTGAAAGGAGAAAACCGGATTACGGACAACTGGAAAGCCCACAGTCCGCTCCACCTGATCCGCACAGTACCGATGGAAAAACTGAAATCCATCCGGTTTTATATCGATTGCGGCGACGATGATTTTCTGTACAAGGGAAATTCGACCTTACATATCGAAATGCGTGATTTGGGAATACCGCATGAATACCGCGTACGGCAAGGCAGCCACAGTTGGGAATACTGGCGTACAGGCCTGTATGACGGGTTGAAATTCATTGGTGAGAAATTTCACCGTTAAACCTGCATTTTTTTTGCAGTAAATCGATATTTAAAGCAGAAAGTTTTAAATTTGCACCACTTTAAAAATTGATCGGGATGTAGCGCAGTCCGGTAGCGTACGTCGTTCGGGACGACGGGGTCGCAGGTTCAAATCCTGTCATCCCGACCAAAGGGGAAATCAAAGAAACCCAAAAGCCTGTAAGTTGTATGATTTACAGGCTTTTCTGTTTTTTGTCATATCAATTCATATCAGGAAATATCATAAAAAATGTGAGTTAAACGGTGAGTTCTTTTTTATTTTACATTTGACTCACCGTTTAATAGCAAATCGCAAATGAAATATGAATTTTGTATGAGTTCAAATTATATTTTGAGGAACTAAAAGAACTAAAAATGGGGTCTTTAGTTCTCCCTAATCTAAAGAAAGGATTAATGGATGTATTATTTTAATTCCTGAAAGAATTCTCCGGCAGAAAGAATGCGTTCGCTATTCCTTTTGTTGAATAACAAGTGTTCAAAGTCTCTCTTTTTCATGTTCAGGTCCACAGCTTTTAACATTTCAACCGTAGCAGCTTTCAGCTCGTCAAGATTTCGGATACCATGTTTCGCTGAAAGAAATGAATAGTCAGGTTTTGTTTGGGCAAGCAAGAACATGGCATCATAGAAATCGCGTCCTTTATGGCGGGCAAGCATGGCAGAGAGTTTCATCGAGCACAATACCCCGTCAGATGGTACCGGAAAAGGGAAATAAAATCCGCATCCCTTAATATTGACCATTATCCTTTCATATAAAATTTGTTGATCCTGACTTTCAATTTTGATCAAAAAACGTTCATCCCGATGCCCGGTCAGCTTCAAATCAAACAGCAATTCCGGAAAATGAATGTTTCTTCGAAAAGCGTTTAACCGTTCGTTTTCACGGTCGCGCACTTCAGCACGAAGGCCACTTCGCTGCAAAAACTGCAAAACGGCATCAGTCATCTCCATAAATTCTTTCTTTGAGAGTTCTTTGCAATCAAAATCCAAATCTTCGGAGAAACGATCTATGCCCTTAACAAGTCGCAGGTTTGTTCCACCAATAAAGACAATTTTTCCAATGTAGGGGGTAGCAGAAAGAAAATCGAGGATTAGTAGCTGAAGATATTCTTTCAGCATGTGTTTTTGAAAAGAAGCATTATTCCTTAATTCGGCAGGGAAATAATTTTTTATTAGTTCCAGTTGTATCATAAACCGTATGTTTTAATCAAAAGTTGAACCCTGCTTTCAAGGGCTTTGTTTTCGAATTTCAACGAATATTCCTTCAATAGATCGAGGTCGAGATCATCGTGTAAAAAATCTTCATCCAGGCGTAGCTCTTCCAATTCATCCATTGTATTATAAAACGGATAAAGGTAAAGCAGATCAAGCAGGGCCTTTTCGGGACTGGCAAGTTGAAAAGTGCGCCCATCAGAAATGGGCTTGAGATCATATCCAAACATCAGGTTTTCTTTTACACTTTTATAACTATACTCTCCAAAGTCATTGTTGAAACTTACGGTTTTCAGTGTCGTCACGCTTGTTATCTGAACCACAGCTTCGGGGATTATTCCATAAAATGCCAGTGCGGTATGGAGGCTCACGTATGAGGGGCGATAAATACGGTTGGCAAAGTAAAGTCCAAAGTCTGGCTTACTCTTGTATTCCGGGAATGTATAGTATCCTTGCCGAAGACGAATCAGTAATCCTTTATTTACCCATCGGACAAAGTTGTTCCGGTCGAAGCCAGGCTCCCACGCATAAATCTGATGAATGTTGAAACATCCCAGATCGAACATCTTATTTTTAAATTCCAGGTAATTCATCGTTCATACAATTAAGAATAAAAACCAGTGTACTGCTGTTTTATTTCTGTTTTGCAGCAAAAATAGTGCATTTTAGAAATATATCAAAATTCGTCGCGCAAAAATGAAAACATTCTGAGGTGAAAAATTAATATGGAATTAGTAATAAATTAAATATCAGACTATACCATATCGAGACCAATGTGTTTTGTTGAGAATTTATGATTTACTGAAGACGAAGATAAGGGATAAAATAATAGACTCATACGTTTACAATTCAACTGATATTTTGCCAAATCAAATTCAATTATTTTGTATCTATTACAAATAGTAACTCATTTCAACTTGATTCAAATAAGATCAAAATTCAGGTGAGTTAAACGGTGAGTTCTTTCTGGAAATATTTTGATACATTTCTGATAAAAACCCGACTTGCCGGGTATTTTGCTATTAGTGGCTGCCCTTTGGTCTTCTTGTTCTTGTTATTCTGATTGTTAAGTCTATGGGATTTCTCTGTATCTCTGAATAAAGCCGTGAATGTGAAACTCTAAATTTAAAATTGTCTAAAAAATATTCTTCTAAAACATCTACGTGATTTTCACCTAACCTAGGATCAAGAGTGTATTTTGTTGTAAATTTAGTTATGTCCGTTTGTGTTTTATATACTACATCTTTTTTTGTTTTCCTATGGGGAACTACAATTATTCGAACCTCATCTTCGTAAAGGAAGGATTTACGCTTTTTAAGTAGTAATCTAACCTGTTGTTCTCCAACAATACCTTTATTTATCTCTTCAATTAAGCCTTTCTTGTCAAACGAAATTTTGTGAAATTCTCTCGTTATTTGGTAGTTTACTTTTCCTATGTATATGTCAGCATCAGTGATATTGTCGAGGAAATTGCCCAGTAGTTTTTCTGTATTAAAAGTTAATCTTATTCCATCTTCTTTTGGAGCATAAACTTTCCAGTATGCTTCGCTGCTAATTGTCCCCGAAACACAAACAGCAAATATTTTACCTTTTGCAGGAAGCTTTAATTTTTTGTCATTTACGATAAAGTCCCGTTCAAGAAAAAATTTCTCAAATGGGTCCGGCCAAAATGATGGGTTTATAAAAACAAATTCATTGGAGTTTAATGACTCTATAAATCTTTCTAAAGTTGTAAACCTATATAATCGCTTATATTCCTTTATAAAAGCCTCACGTGATATGTTGACAAATTTTACTGCCATTTAATATTTTCTGATGTTTTTATTGTCAGTGCGACCTCAATTGAGTTGCCACTAATAAATAGTACCATAAACTTAGTACTTTTTTTGATCTTTCACTTCTGTTAAACAATTTTATCCCAGCGCTTTATTTTCGGAGTTTCAGTACAAAAGATTGAATGGGTTGATGCGTTGGTTGTAGCTTTGGGGTGGGCGGGGAATTGCGGTTTTTGTTGTATAAAAAGAAGCTGTCCAAAAAGTTCTAAAATCCGCAATTCGCGTCACCCTGAATTTATTTCAGGGTTTGATTATTAGAAAGATGAGATCCCGAAACAAGTTCGGGATGACTCGATCCCAGACTTTTCGGACAGCTTCTTTGTGGTTGCAGAACAAATTAAGGGACAGTAATTGTCCTTAAAATCAGGATGAATTCAAACCCGACTCTAGGGGAGCAGGTAAGAACGTGAATTGCTGATTTGTATTTACTTACGACCGGTATAATATTTCAGGGCTTCGGGCATAAATTTTTCCAGGTTTCTGATCCGTGTTTCATCGGAAGGATGCGTACTTAAAAATTCAGGCTGGTTTGCGCCACCTGCTGCCGACATCCGTTGCCAAAAAGGAATGGCTTCACGGGGATCGTACCCGGCCATGGCTGCAAATATCAACCCGTACTGGTCGGCTTCCGTTTCCTGTCTCCGCGACCAGGGCAACATGGCCCCCAACTGGCTTCCAACGCCATACGACATCAGAAACAGGTCTTTTGTTTGCTGTGGCTTTTGGGCCAATGCAACTTCCAGGGCCGTACCGCCCAATTGCTGTACCATCGCCTGGCTCATCCGTTCGTTGCCGTGTTTGGCAATAGAATGGGCAATTTCGTGTCCCATAACAATGGCAAGCCCTGTTTCGTTTTGGGTTACAGGCAATAAGCCCGTGTAAACAACTACTTTTCCGCCGGGCATGCACCAGGCATTGACGGCTTTGCTGTCAACGGTGTTGAATTCCCACTGATAACCTTGCAGTACCGAGTTTTTCCCCTGATCGTTGTAATATTTTGTGATTGCATTTGCAATGCGGGCGCCAACACGGTCAACCATTGCCGCATTGCTGTTGTTGTTACTCAGCGCCTTGTTCTCCGATAAAAAGGTTTGGTATTGGCTGGTGGCCATTAACTGTAACTCCGATTCCTGTATTAAACTCAACTGGTTGCGGCCAGTTACCATATTTAGCGCGCATCCGCCTAAAAGACCAGCGGCAAGTAGTGCAAACAGAATGTTTTTCATAGGTTTTTAATTGAGTTAATAAATTGTCAACTGATAGAACGAAGTTAGGAACTGCTATCTCCTAAAGTATTACACAACTTTTTAAAAGAGTTACATCATTCACACATTTATTGCTGTATGATTAACGGGTTTGAAATGTTCTCATATTTCGTAAGTTTCAGCAAAACGGAGCCAACATGCCGGATATCCGTTTTAACCAAAACAGGGAGTTGGTTGGCATCATCGGTAAGCCAGATGCTTAAATCGTCGGGCGTTTTAAACATGCGCCCCACTTCAACTACCGGAGAAATTTTGAGGCAACTGATTTTTCCGAATTTGGTACGGATGCTCTCTTTCCCTTTGTATCTCAGGTAAAATGGAAATATTTCGTCGGCAAAATACATGTTCAAAAAAACAGTATCGCCTTCTTTTACTTTCGAAAAGTCGATCCTTCGTATGTAATAAAGAGTTGTAGTTAAATCGAGAATATTCTCCGGAACAGGATGTACCCCGGAAAGTTTTGAATTGACGGTGTTGTTTTCGCGGTTGTAGGTAACTTCGTTGTACTTTCGGTATCGACCTTCCCGGATGTTGCGTATCTGCTTGTACGACAGGTTGGTTTTTTTGTCGAACCAGCTTTCGTAACTATCTTTTACACCAAAAATAAGTTCAGCCATTCCGGTAGTCTGGGCGGTTGCCACAGCGTGAAACGCCTTTTTGTTATTGTAAATTTCATCGGTAAGCGAAATAGTTGCAATTCCTCCCAGCACAAGGCCATACCTGATTTGATACGAAAGGTTCTCGCCGACCCGAAAAGCCGTATTTGGTTTGACGGGCGGGGTAAATACCTCCTGGGCATTAACAGATAAAGCCAGAATCAAAAAGATGAAGAACAAATTTATACGAACTTGCATCGCCGTAATTTCTTTTAAATGAATGAATCATCATACACAAAGGAAGGTACAATTCAACCGGAAAAGGTTATGTGACTTTCAGAAAGAGTTTCATGATTCACCCTTTCTCCACCGGACGATAAAGCTAAAAGGGATTTGTGGTTAGTACAATCTGTGTGCCCGGATACTGGACATTAATGTCGCTTTCGGAGGTAATAAATACTTTCGTTGGTTTATACGGAGTCACTGTTTCCAAAGACGCTTTGTGCCGTTTTGAAAAAAAACTTGTTAAACTTTTTAGCTGCCCCAAATTTTCCATGTTTCCCTGGTCTGTTTCCATCCAGGCCACATAGGTTAGTTTTGCTGTTTGCAGCCGTTCAACTGCAGCCAAATCCGACACATTTATTTTAACAACGAAATTCTTGTTGCTGTCGATTTTCACAGTTGTAAAACCTTTGGCTGCCGGAACAACCGATGAATTTAGAAAGGGTATTTTTTTCGCACAAGATGTAAGTGGAAGCCCAATCATTATTACAAAAACTCCTAAAAAGATATTTCTTATCAGGCCGTTCATTTTTTGCGCTTTCATTTCTTTATTTTAAAATGGTGAATATAATTTCAGGAATAAAGATAGAAGCTTTGATTCCCGCAAACATTACACAATTCAGGGTAATTGTTGCAACATTCACACATTAAAAGAAATGATATCGTTTGTAGTTTTTTAGCTTTTGAAGCCTGAAATATCCATTACCGACAAAAGGCACTTCTGGTCGTCGCCCGTAACAATGCCTTCCATGTAAACCCGGCATAAAGGAGTATTGTCGTAACCGAGCATCACGTTGCACGATTCTTTTGCATTGCTGGTAAAAACCTTCCGGAAAAAATCGTTGAACACAGTCCGCGATTCATCCGAAACGAACAGCTTAAAATTACTGTTTACCAAACTGAAACGCTTGTCACCCAACAGATCGGCCCCAGTGAAATTCAGTTCACAGATACCGCCATTGCTATCGAGCGTAAAATAGCCCATCGGGGCAAGATCGTACAGCATGGTGTATTTTTTCAGCGCTGTTTCTGCCGTTTCGTAAGCCTGACGCAACTCTTCATTTTGCATTTCCAGTTCAATCTGGTGTACCTGCAATTCGTGCAGTAGCCTTGTTACATCCGTTTCCGTATGCAAATCGGACGATTTTTTTTGTTTCGCTTTCAGTTGTTCTTCAGCTTTTTGACGTAACATTTGGGCATCTGTAAATTCCTGTTCTTCTTTATTCATAGCCTTATTGTTTAGTGGTAAGAATCATTCCTGTCGATACCTCTTGCTGGTTAAGCAATATACTTACGGACCATTCAATACTTGTTTTATTTTCTATTCCCTGCATTTTGAATTTGCCATGCTGAGCTTCATTCAGAAATTTATTTATATCTTTTTCAGTCTTTTTTTGCGCTGTTTCAGAAATAAACATCCGGATGAAATTTTGACCTATCGCATCCTCCCTTTTCGTTTGGAAAAACAATTCGGCTTTCGGGTTAAACTCAAGTATCTTCAATTCGGGCGATAGTTTAATCATTACATCAGGAAATGAGTCTGTTAGCAATCGGTTCATTTGCTCTGTATCGAGTAATTTTACTTCCATCTGTTTAAGATCGGAGATGTTGATAAATGTGATGACTAGTCCGTCAATCCTGTCATCGAAGGTGCGGTAAGGCATGATGCGAATGGAAAACCACCGCCCGTCTTTGGTCGAAATTTGCTTTTGTATAAAAACGAGTGTGCGTAGTACTTCGAGGGCATCGGTAGCCAATTCGGGGTAAATAAGGTCGGAAACCTGATCGGTAAATGGACGGCCAACATCACTTTTTATGAGTTTGAAAATTTTGGTGGTCTGATTGGTATAGCGACGGATATTCAATTCTTTGTCGAGGAACAAGGTTGCAATATCGGTACTGTTGAGCAGGTTTTTCATATCGTTGTTCACTCTTGAAAAATCGTCAACTTTCGACTGCAATTCGGCGTTTACTGTTTGAAGTTCTTCATTCAGGCTTTGCATTTCTTCTTTCGAGGTGGTCAATTCTTCATTGGTTGATTGCAGCTCTTCATTGGTCGATTGCAGTTCTTCGTTGGTCGACTTCAGTTCTTCCTGCGAAGTCTGCATTTCTTCCAGTGTACTATGCATCTCTTCACGCGCATGTTGCAACTCTTTCTCCAACTCCGATTGTTTGATGCTGCTTATGGTCTTCCTGTCTGCCCGGGGTTTGTTGTCAAGGGTTTCGGGCACATCGGTAAAAATAACCATCACCATGCCCCTCAAGGCTTCCGGCTTATCGATCCATTTAATGTTAACGTCGACAATTTGTGAATCGCCATTTGTACCTACTTTGATATGGTGTAGAATTTCCAGTCCTTTACTCGTCAGCACCTTGCGAAAAGCAACCGGAAATTCATTGCGCAAGCCCTCGCGCAACATGGCAAAAATGTTCAGGTTTGCTTTGCCTACTGCGGGCTCCAGGTATTTTCCCGTTCGCCCGCTGATATAAATAATGTCACCGTTTTCGTTCACCAGAACAGCGGGAGGCGAAAAATGCTGTAACAGCAGTTGTTCGGCAAGTGTTTGAATATTCAGAGGCAATTTGGCTGGCATTTGATTTTCAATATTGGTCATTTTTGTACGTGAAAATGAAGAAGGAAAGTCGAATAGTTCAGGTAATAAGGTAGAATGAGCGCGTTTGTATATTTTCAATTTGGAATCAATTGGCGTAAAAAGCGGGCTTTGTGTACCAAGCGTTTCGGAACTGCCAAGCAGCATGATCCCATCGGGATTGAGGCTGTAATAAAATAACCCGAGCAGTTTTTTTTGTAACTCGCCATCCATGTATATCAGCAGGTTGCGGCATGTAAGAATATCGATTTTGGTAAAAGGCGGGTGCATGATAATGTTGTGCTGTGCAAACACAATCATTTCCCTTATTTCGGTATTGATCCGATAGCCATCATCGGTTTTAATAAAAAAACGGCTCAGCCGGGCTTGCGACACATCGGTGGCAATATTTGCAGGAAACAGTCCTTTCCGGGCAGTTTCTATCGCGTCGTTATCGAGATCAGTAGCAAATATTTGTAATGAAATTCCTCCATGCGGATTTACTTTTTCAAGCGCTTCTTTAAATACAATGGCCAATGAATACGCCTCTTCGCCGGTAGAACACCCTGGAATCCAGGCCCGCAAAGTTGAACTATCTTTTGAATTGGAAAGAATGTCAGGTAATACGTCCTCTTTCAGTTTTTTCCATGCAGCGACATCGCGAAAGAAGTTGGTTACGCCAATCAATAATTCCTTAAAAAGAATCTCTATTTCTTTTGGATTTTCCTGCAAAAAGTGGACGTATGAAATGATTTTGTCAATTTTATGAATCCCCATTCGTCTTTCGATACGGCGGTATAAGGTATTTTTTTTATACAGAGAGAAATCGTTTCCGGTATGGGTACGCAGCAGGATGATAATTTTTTCGAGAGCGCTTTTGTCTATAATCTCTGCCTCCACGTCGGATTTGAGGGTAGGGATATGCTCAATAAGATCTATGAGTTTTGCAGGCAACTCGTTGGCCGGGGCAACAATATCGACCAGCACAGAATCGATGGCATTGCGGGGCATGCTGTCGAATTTGGCCGTTACAGGGTCTTGCACCACCACAATCCCGTTATTCTCTTTAATGGCATGAAGTCCAATGCAGCCATCGGAACCCATACCCGACAGGATGATGCCGACACTTCGTTCCTGCTGATCGATAGCAAGTGAGCGGAAAAAGAAATCAATCGGTAGCCGAAGTCCTCTGATTTCCATCGGTTCGAAAAGGTACAGCGCCCCTTTCAATATGGACATGCTTTTGTTTGGCGGAATGACATAAATGCAGTTGGGCTTAACAACTGTATGGTCTTTTACCTGAAAAACCCGCATTTTGGAAACTCGCTGAAGCAGTTCGGGCAACATGCCTTTTTGTGTCGGGTCTAAATGCTGTATAACGACATAGGCCATTCCACTATTTTCGGGCACATTCCCCAGAAATTGTTCCAGTGCTTCAAGTCCCCCGGCCGATGCGCCGATACCAACTATCGGAAACAAATCGGGATCCTGATCAGAAGTTTTTCCTTTTGAAGGGATTGTCGTTTTTGATTTTTCAGGTTTCACTCGTATTTGTGTTTAGCAGAAATGCCGTTTAGTAGCCTCAACCATGGTCCTATACAAAAATATCATATTTTAATCAATCAGTTACTATGGTATCCGTTTTACGCTGTCAACGATATATTCCGATTCGCCATTCCAGAACAAAACGCCATTTTTTTGCTGGTAATGAACGATTACCATTTGTCCCTGGATCGTATCAAGTTGACTTGCCAGGTTTTTATTGGTAACCGAAAAATAGAATTTTTCAGATGCAATTGTAACGTTTTGATTACCGGATACGCTGCTGAGTATCATTTCACCTTCATAGGTCTTGATAAAATTTCCTTTGTGAGAAAATTTCTGTAACAATCCGGCACGGTACCCATCACTATAAGTATAGAAATACTTCCCGTAAATGAAAATACAGGAAAGAATTACAATCATAGCGAGCAACCAAAAAACTGTTTTTTTTATTATTCGTTTCATTTTTAAGTCCTTGTTTTTAAAGTTTATATTTCGTTCTTATTTGATCTCGTATTTTCAATAATTAAAATTGTGCTGTGGCACAAAATATGGGTAAAAGTCGAATATATCGTATGATATTTCGTCCCACTCGGAACGAAACTAAGTTTTCACCCCATATAAAATTGCTAACGAAATTAAAAAACTAAATATAAGCAGTTTTTAAGAGTTAATTTTAATCTTGTCTTCCCGATATGTTAGTTTGTAATAGTACGGTTTTATGATTCTTGTATGTAACAAGGCAACGTGAATGTAAATTTGCTTCCTTTACCCGGATCGCTTTCAACCCGGATAGTTCCACCATGCGCCTCAATAAATTTCTTACAAATGAAAAGACCCAGTCCGGTACCCTGTTCGTTATCAGCGCCTGATGTTGAATGGTTTTCATCGGTTTTAAAAAGTTTTTTACAGATGTTTTCCGAAATTCCTATTCCGTTGTCTTTTACTTCAATTTCAACAAATTGCTTGCCTTCGGTTGCGCTTATAAAAATGCTGCCGCCTGTGTTCGAATACGTTATGGCATTGCTGATCAAATTTCGGAATATTGTTTTAACCATCCGGACATCTGCGGTTACATACAAGTTGAGGCCGATGGAATGGTCCATTGTTACGTGCTTTTGATCGGCTGAGGTATCGAAACAATCAAATTCAGAGATGACTAATTCGCGTAAATTGATTTTAACCAGATTGAAGGTTTTCTCTTTGTTTTGCGAATCAGACCATGCCAAAAGGTTTTCAAGAAGGTTCAATCTTCTGATTGCCAAACCAGAAGCAATATTGATTAGCTTTTTAATTTCGGACTTATTATAATCGCGAAAGTTTTTTCCGGTTACAGCTTCAATTTCGGCAAACAGCTTTTTGAGAGGAATAAAGTTATCGCCTGCATCTAAACGGATGTGATCTGAAATTTTTTTTCTGAAATCTTCATCCGGGTTATGCTCCAATTCAATAATTGACTTTTTAAATTTTTCAATGAGTTCATTTTTCAGATCGTCTGTCAGCTCGAATTCACAGTTTTTCAGGGTCCCGGATAAATGGGTGCGTTGTGCTGTAGTTATATTTTGCGTTGCGGATACTTCGCCTGTTTTTAATTTATTGTATTGAATCCTGATTTTGTCCAGTCCAAGTTCTATTTTCCTTTCATTCGGATTGCAAACCATATTCTTAATATAGAGCTTCATGTTTCATGATTTTAAGATAGCATTCATTTTAAATGATCACATGAGTATAAATTTGTATACTTTAATTTCAGAAAGTGTTATATTATTTTAGTGAAGAATTACATCATTCACACATTTGGTTATACATTTCATCTTCCACTATCAGTACTGCCCAGATTCGGACGGGAATGCAGGAATAACCGTATTTTTAGTTTCTTTTTTATAGGGAATGGTAAAAACAAAATTTGATCCTTTTCCAAGTTCTGAACGAACGAAAATAGTGCCACCCAGCTTTTCGACTATTGCTTTTGAAATGGATAATCCCAGTCCATTACCACCATTTAGTTGATGGTTGGTTGCTTCCACTTGCCTAAAACGCTGAAATACAATATTTTGGTTTTCAGGAGCAATACCAATGCCGTTGTCTTTAACGTAAAATTCCATGAAATTTTCTTTTATTCTATATCCGAATTCAATTTTACCTTTTTCCGTAAATTTGATGGCATTATTCAGTAAGTTACAAATTACCTGTTTGATCCGGTTCCCATCTGTTTTTATTTGGATCAGGTCGTTGGGCCGATCGCATACACAATTTAAATTTATTTTTTGGGGATCAACTAATTTTTTATAGGTGATGAATAACTCATTTATTAATTTCCCGATGTCAACCAATTCTGAATCAATAGCGAATTGGCCTGTCTCCATTTTTGATATATCCATAATATCGCTAATGATCGATAAAAGGTGCTGACTGTTTGTGTTAATAATCTGAATAAAATCTTCCAGGTTTTCTTTGGATAACCCGGGATCTAAAAGAAATACAGAAAATCCTATTATTGCATTCAACGGAGTGCGTATTTCATGGCTCATATTAGCCAGGAAGGCAGATTTAAGTTTGTCTGACTCCTCTGCATTATTTTTTGCAATAACCAGCTCATTATTTATATTTTGGATTTGATTTAGGCTTCTTGTCAGTTCTTCGTTCAGGATTGAATATTCATTGGCCCGCTTTTCTTTTTCATTGTTTTGAAAAGCAAGTTCCTTGTTCGCAATGATTAATTCTGCTGCGCGTATTTCTTTTTCTTTGTTTTGGAAAGCAAGCTCTCTATTTGCAATGATTAACTCATCGGCCCGTTTTCCCTTCTCCCTGTTTTGGAAGATAAGTTCTTTGTTTGCGATTATTAATTCAGCCGCTCGTTTTTCTTTTTCTTTGTTTTGAAAAGCAAGTTCTATGTTTGCAATGATAAACTCATCAGCCCGTTTTTCTTTCTCCCTGTTTTGGAAGATAAGTTCTTTGTTCGCGATTATTAATTCAGCCGCTCGTTTTTCTTTTTCTTTGTTTTGAAAAGCAAGTTCTATGTTTGCAATGATTAATTCATCGGCCCGTTTTCCCTTCTCCCTGTTTTGAAATTCAAGCTCTTTATTGATTTGGATATACTTTTGGTTTTGAGCCTCTATCAGTATGTTTTTTTCTCTGAGGTTTATCTCTGCCTGCTTGCGATTAATAACAAGTTCATGTTCGTACATTGCTCTGTTAATTGCAGGAACCAAGCGTTCGGGTTTGTTTTTTAACACGTAATCAGTCGCTCCATTCAGCATCGCATCAATTGCAGCATTCTCTTCAATTTTTCCTGAAACAAATATGAAAGGCAACTGCGGATATTTTTCTCTTGCGAACTTTAATGCATCATTTCCATTATAACCGGGTAGGCTGTAATCGGATAATATAATGTCGATATTTTCGGTTCCCAGAATGCGAATAAAATCTTTCTCGTTTTCGGCTAAAAAATACTCATGATCAATTTCCCCACTTTCAATAAATGAATGTACTAATTCAGAATCTTTAAAAGAATCTTCGAGGTGTAGTATTTTGATTTTATTGGTCATACTTGAAAATATCAATCGTAGGTTAAAGATTTAATCGGACAGGCGGTGGCTGATTAACAATGGCCCAGTATTGCCCCAGAACTTTAATTGCATCAACAAACTGAACAATATCAACTGGTTTAACTACATACGAATTGGCACCAAGCTGATAACTCTCAACCAAATCTTTTTCTTCGCGGGATGATGTAACCATGATTACCGGAATTAACTTGAACTTCGCATCAGACCGGATGTGCCGAAGTACTTCTATTCCATCCATCCTGGGCATTTTTATGTCGAGCAGGATAACTGCGGGATTTCCATTGCCACAGCCTGTAAATTTGCCGCGCCGGTACAGGTAGTCCAATGCCTCTACTCCATCTTCTGCAACAACAATTTCGTTGGCAATATTTTTTTCAGACAGCGCGGCAATGGTAAGTTCAACATCTTTAGGGCTATCGTCTACAATTAGGATTATTTTTACTTCTGTGTTCATATTGTTGTTGTTATTATTGATTGTTATTTATTTGGTACGCTAAAGAAAAATTTAGCGCCATTGCCGACTTCGCTTTCTGCCCAACAGGTTCCGCCATGCCGTACCACTATTCTATTCACATTGGCAAGCCCAATCCCAATTCCTTCAAAATCTCTGGCTTTATGCAACCGCTGGAAAACGCCGAATAGTTTATCTGCATACTTCATATCGAATCCGACACCGTTATCTTTGATGTAAAATATTATTTTATCATTGCCTGTTTCACTTCCAATATCAATCATTGACTTTTTCTCGTTTCGGGAATATTTCAATGCGTTAGAGATTAGGTTAACCCAAATCTGGGTAATTAAGTTTTCGTCACCCATTATATCCGGAAGTCCGGATACATTTATTTCAATATTTCGATTAACTAATTCATCGCTAAAGGTTTTAACAACCCGGGTTACCATGTCTTTTGAATTAATTTTTGTCCGTTGCAATTCGGTTCTGCTCAATCTTGAAAATGTCAATAAAGCATCGATCAGATTTCCCATCTCGTGAGCCGATTCTGAAATGATATTCAAATATCTTAAGCCTGCCTGATCGAGTTGGGATGAATTGTTTTTTATGAGTAAATCAACAAATCCGCCAATATGCCGAAGCGGCGCCCGTAAATCGTGTGAAACAGAATAGCTGAATGCTTCGAGTTCTTTATTCTCCACTTCTTGTTTTTCTTTTTCTTCATTTTGAAAGGCAAGTTCCTCATTTGCAATGATTAAGTCTGATGCCTGCTTTTCTTTCTCTTTGGACTGGATCAAATATTTACCTGTTATTATTAGCAATAAAATAGTGAATGTCGTCATCAGAAAAAACATAATCATTGAGAACTTATTAACAGCATTCAGTTCGTTTTCGTTTGTTTGCTTTCGTTGTTCAAGCAGATTTTGTTCTTCCTTCTGAATGGTATTGATAATTTGACGAGTATGGTCGGAATATTGTTTACCCCGGTTGGTCGAAACATGAGCGATTGCTGCTGCTAATCCTTGTTTATTTCTTAATTCAATTGATAGGAGTGAGAAATCCAATCGTTTTTGCATATAATAACGGAGAGAATCTAATCGCTGTTGTTGCGTAGCATTGTCCCAAGCAAGTTGTCTAAGTTGCTGAATGTAAGCAAAAACTGTTTTTTCGGCAGTAAATAAAGGTTCGAGGAATGAACTGTCTTTAGTAATAACAAACCCTCGCGAAGAAGTTTCTATGTCAATACCAAGTGCAATTATATTTTCTGATTGATAAATTACCTGCTGAGTGTGCTGTACCCATCGTTCGGCATCCAACCGTTTTTTGTTGCTTTTATAAACGGTATATCCTACAACCCCATTACCTACCAGAACAATAAAAGAGAAGATTATGAGTTTTTGAAAAATGTTAATTTTCACCCGAATATATTTAGGTTAACAAATTGATCATCATAAGTGAATTTTATGGCATGTATCGCAGATTGTAAATTATCTGCTTAATCCTATTCCTCTAATTTATATTGCTTCAATTATTTTTGCCAGTTCCAGTTTTGTAATTCCAAGCTTATATTCCAGATTTTCCATCATTTCTTTTTCCTTACCTTCATATAAGATTAAATCCTGATCGGTAATATTTGAATATTTTTGTTTGATTTTTTCCTTTTTCTCATTCCAGTATTCCGATATCATTGCTTCCATGACGATATTTTTAAGGTTCGATATTATTTTTGCGAATATCAAGATGCTTTTTGGCTGATCTATTTTGTTGATTTGAAGGCAAAAAAAGATGCTGTACTGATTTCAGTAAGGCATCTCATTCGATCTTCTTCACTTAATTCCGGGTGTTGTTATTCTTTTTCGAAGGTTATCTTACAGTTTACCCTCCAATTGGTGATTTTTCCCTCATTCACTTCAGCCGATAAATTTTTTGCATACACAGAACGTATATTGCGGACTGATTTTGATGCCTCGGTAACTGCATTCTGTGTTGCATCTTCCCAGCTTTTTTTTGACTCGGCTAAGAGTTCGATTACTTTTAATAGTGCCATAACTAATTGTTTTATAAATTATTTGATTACTCTTCGATTAACTTTCTTCCTTCGGTACTTTTAATCCTGCCTGGCGCGCTTCACTTATGCCGATGGCTATTGCCTGTTCGCGGCTTTTTACAATTCCACCTTTACCACCTTTGCCCGACTTTAGTTTTCCATGCTTGAATTCATGCATGACCTCTTCAATTTTGTCCTGAGCTCTTTTTGAATATTTCGCCATAATTATTTGTTGTTAAAAATTGAAGGCGGCTTATCAATGTGTGTAGGATCGTTTTTCACAGGGTCATTTTTTACGGGGTTGTTTACCCCAGGTTCCGGCCTGATGTGGTCGGGGTTTTCATCAGGCATTGCAGGTATGGTTGGTTCGTTTGGAATCGGATAATCAGGAAATGTTTGTGGATTTTCTATTGTTTTCTTCTCGGATGATGGGATTGACTTGCTATCCGATTTCCGATTGCGTTGGTACTTTTTATTATTGTCCATCTTTTTTCAATTTAATAGTGTTGTCTGATAAATACAAGGTAAAGTTGAAGTCTTTTATAGCGATATGTTTTACATGATTTTAGAAATAAGTTACATTATTCACACATTGCTGCTATTTACTGCACGGAACCTGATTTATGAGTCACGCTCCGCATTTCATCAAAGAAAGGTGTTCTTTTTTCTTCAACACATTTTGCCGCATACAGGAAAAGTGCGGCGCTCCAGGTTTGCCAGTCCTGCCCCATCGGCTTACCATTCTGAGCTTTTATCCATTCGTTAAACCCAAAATAAACAGTACCCGAGTTTGATGTTTCGATGCAAAGTGTAAGTGCTACCAGTTTCTCCCTGGCAAGTGTGTACCTTTTTGCAGCAACCAAAGCAGCTACATAAAATCCACATATAAATGGCCATATACCGCCATTGTGATATTCGCCCGGATTATTAAATAATGAATAACGTGGAAGCCAGTCGGGGTCGTGAGTTCTAATATAGGGAAAGAAATTAGGGGGTAAATCAACCGCTAATTCACCTCTTGCCCTCATGTTATCGCACTCTGCTTCAATCCATGAAATCATTTCATCGGCTCGCGAAGGTGAAGCAATTCCGGAAAGAATGGCCAGGCAGTTACCGAGCAAATCGAACCTTTCACTGCTGTGAATTTTGTATGACCAGAATGCGTAATATGGTTTGTGTTTTACTACCAGTCCTTCGTGTACATGATGGTGATTTGTACCTGCGGCAATGGTAAACCGCCCCATCTCCTGTCGGACTTTATCAGCCCGGTCGTGTTTTCCTAAAATGCGGAGATAACTATAAACCAAGGCATTTACAAACAATCCATATCCGGTTACCCATTGCTCGTCGCGCCAATCGCTGGTAGGTTGCTGCGCCACCAGGTAACGATCCGAAGGGCTTTGATATTCCATCCATAGTAGTGATTTCGCTACTGCTTCGTGCAGAAAGTCCATTTCGCCTGTTACTTTTCTGAAGATACCAACACCCAGTAAAAATAAGGGAGTAGTATCGCTTGCACCACGATCATCATTATCGTGTACCAACGAAGGAATGTGTCCGCGTTCAGTCTGATTCTGTGCCAGTGTTTCCAATACCTTCCGGATACTTGCCAGAAGTTCCTGATTTTCGGAGACGGCAATTCCAAAGATTGAGAACATCAAATCGCGGGTATATGGTTCCGGATACCCCCAACCGGCAGTTCGCGGCAGTCCGTGAAATGGCCCGTGGGCATTGTGAAGCAATACTTCGATGGCAGCAGCTTTTGCCTTTTCAATTTCGTGACCGTTGGTATTCTGCATGTTTTAAAATTTAAAGATGATACGATTTGAAGTTTTGAAAATTAATATCACTTTATTTTGTCCTTCCCATTTTTAAATTAGGATATTCCCAATTTATCGTTTATGATTTGTACGAATCGTTTTGCCACAACCCGGTAGTCGAAATTTGCCACCACTCTTTCCCTGCCGGCTTTGCCCATTTTAACGCGCAGCGACTGATCGGTCATCAGGGTCAACAGGTGTTTGGCAATATCCTGAACATTCGCCCGGTAATCGACTGTGCGGGGCACGTTAAAAACTACTTTGTGCTGATCCTCAAAACCGGATTCTGCTCCAAGTATGACTTCGTTTACCACAATTTTATGTGCAATTTTTGCCAGAAATGCGGTTTCTCCATGAATAAGCGTATCCAGCATTCCCATGGCTTTTATACTGACAACCGGTTTTTCGCAGGCGCCGGCTTCTACCTGTGGCATTCCAAATCCTTCAAGACGGGAGGGTGCTGCGTAAATATCACAAGCTCCAAACAGGTATGGCATGAACGTTCTGGAAATCGTATTGGTAGTATAAATGACATTCTTTTCGATGCCCAGGTTTACTGCCATTTCCAGATCGAGCAAGTTTTGAGCTTTGGTGCGTGGTTGGGGCCATACTTTGCAAACATATTTCCAGTCGGGCGCTTTGGCATCAATAATAGCGAGCGCCTGCATAACTTCCTGGGCACCTTTTGAGGCAGCGTCGCCACCAACAGTGAGGATCATTAACTGGTCGGGTGAAATACCCAATGCCTCGCGCACAGCCATAATCTTCGGGTCATCTTTGCTGTATGGAATAAACGAATCGGTATCGCAGCCAACCGGTAACACTTCAATTTTATCGCCATTAATACCATCGCGGACATACATCTCCTTCACCCAATTGGAAGTTACCAGTATCAATGGCAGGGCATTCAGAACTTCCTGGTAGTTTGCAATGTAACCATCGGCTACTAACCAGGGTACAGGCTGTACCCCGTATCGTTGCGGGTGAAGCACCAACTGTGGCGTGTGTCCCCAGTAACCTACGCCAACAACAACATCCGGTTCGAACCAGCGGTAGTACCACTCCTTTTCCTGCGCCGATTCAAAATGAACTGCATGGGCATCAATACCCATTTCAAGAAGCCCCCTATACAGAAGATCCCCCTGGGTTGCAAGCCCCCCTGGTGAAGGAGGATAATCATATAATACCAATACTTTCATCTGTTTATTTTTCAATTTTAGTTCCTGAAATTCTCGTATATTCCTGAAATTCTTTCATCTACCTCAATAACGGATGGAACTCGCCAAAATAATCATGCTCTTGTGTGAGAGGTATGGCTCTCATGGCTCGTTTCATAAAATAATTCCTCCATTATTAAGCCATTCTTTAGCTTCATCTGATTTTGAAAATTGCCAAAAGGATTCAGCTTTTGTTACTGTATTTGCTTCCCACCCATTTTTTTCGAAACCGTAAGTTTCTGTAATGATGCTGTATTTTTTCAACCAAATCCGTTTTGTAAGTGTTCGGCAAACAGAGGAGTTTTCGATTGGCCTGGGATAATATTTCTTATTTCCATCCTCGTAAGCAAAGGTCCAAAGCTCATTGGCCGATATCTTCTTTGTTTGCCAAAGCAATATCACGGCTTTACTTATCTCCTCGTGCCTGAGATGTTTGGTATATTCCCCGGTTGGGTTATGGGTAATAATCAGGTCGTAATGCTTTGGAGGCAACAAACCAAGTATTGCTTGTTCAACTTCTTTTTCAGCCAATGGTTCCTGTTCAGGCCCATCATCAAGATCGCCCATTATTCCCTCTGATTTAAGAACTTTCAATGCATCGTAAAATTTAGGGGCACGTTCGGTATCGCTTCCACGGCAAAGACAAACTACAAAACAATTCCACGATGGGTGGCCCAGAATAGTTCCTCCTGCCCATAAGGTTTCATCATCGGGGTGGGCAACTATAACGGCAACAGACGTTGATCGTAATTCAGTCATTTTGATGCCTATTCTCCGGAATTAAAGTATTCTTTTACAAAAGCATACCGTTGGTTTTCAGTCATCTTATCGGATGTTTTTACCGTGATTTTTATTTTATTGAAATGACGGTCATCTTTTAATGAGTTCATTAACTCATTTTTTGCATCGGTTGGCCCAAAGAGGACTATATCATCATAATCAGCGATAACCTCGCCTAACCGCTTAAAATAATCGGAGAGTTCATTTTGCTCTTTGTTTTGTATCATGCTTTCATCGAGTGTGTTTAGTGGTTCATCCTGTTCTCCCACCTGTGCAACAATCGTATTCGTTCCGATCCGATTATCCTTAAATTCCATTAAATGAGCAATTGAATGATCCATCCAAATGCCTAATAATCTTTTTGTTTCCATTCTGATTCTTTTAATGATAATATATTGCACAAAAGGTTTTCATTACTGATTTCAGTTTAAGCCTCCTGCGTATTTTACTTATAATCAATCTTTTTTTGTTCCCGGCCATTTCCAGTCACGTATTTCGGGCATATCATCGCCATGTGATAAAATGTATTGTTTATGTTTTGATATTTGGGACTGCATCGCTTGTTTGACGGGAGCCCCAATCCTTTCAAGCATTGGCAACCGGTCAATAACGTCCATAACGAGATGGAAACGATCAAGGTCGTTCATCACCAACATATCAAACGGAGTGGTGGTGGTCCCTTCTTCCTTAAATCCACGTACATGAAAATTGGAATGGTTTGTTCGTCTGTAAGTCAGGCGGTGAATCAGCCACGGATAACCATGAAATGCGAAAATGACTGGTTTGTCCTGAGTAAAAAGTGCATCGAAATCTTTATCTGACAAACTATGGGGATGTTCGTTTGCTGACTGAATAGTCATCAAATCGACCACATTGATGAACCTGATTTTTAGTTCCGCGAAATTTTGCCGGAGAATATCAACTGCGGCCAACGCCTCAAGAGTTGGCACATCGCCTGCACAAGCCATTACCACATCCGGTTCACCGCCCATGTCGTTGCTGGCCCATTCCCATATACCAATTCCGGCAGTACAATGACTTGCTGCCGCATCAATATCCAAAAATTGAAGAGACGGTTGTTTCCCGGCAACAATAACATTTACATAGTGACGGCTCTTCAGGCAATGGTCGGTCACCGAAAGCAGTGTGTTGGCATCGGGCGGAAGATAGACACGAACAATTTCTGCTTTTTTGTTAATGACATGATCGATGAAGCCCGGATCCTGATGACTGAAACCATTGTGATCCTGCCTCCAGACATGAGAAGTAAGCAAATAATTTAAAGAAGCAACCGGCCTGCGCCAAGGAATGTGTCTTGTTGTCTTTAACCACTTTGCATGTTGATTGAACATGGAATCGATGATGTGGATAAAAGCTTCGTAACAAGAAAACAGCCCGTGCCTTCCGGTAAGAAGATATCCTTCCAACCAGCCCTGGCATAAATGTTCACTCAAAACCTCCATCACTCGTCCTTCGTGTGCAATATGCTCATCTTCAGGAAAAATCTTTTCAGTAAATACCCGATCGGTTTCCTCGAACAGTGCACTTAACCGGTTTGAGGCTGTTTCATCGGGTCCCATAACCCGAAAATTCCTATTCTCAGCATTCAATTTGACTACGTCTCTTAAAAACTGGCCCATCACGCGGGTGGCTTCCGCTTCTGTGTTTCCGGGAATCTCTACCGCCACTGCATAGTTGCGAAAATCGGGCATATTGAGATCTTTGAGAAGGATACCCCCGTTGGCGTGAG
Source organism: Prolixibacteraceae bacterium (assembly GCA_003506435.1). GTDB lineage: Bacteria > Bacteroidota > Bacteroidia > Bacteroidales > Prolixibacteraceae > GWE2-42-39. Next base: position 73,833 of record DOAQ01000027.1, on the reverse strand, counting down.
GATTGGCGCCCATGCGACGCGTTCCTTTTGGGGCAAGATCAGACAGTTCGGGCCTTAATTTCCCTTTTTCATCAAAAAGTTCTTCCGGTTTGTAGCTTTTCATCCACTCTTCAAGAATCCGGATATGATCGGGTTTGGTCGCCAATTCGGATAATGGAACCTGGTGTGAACGTGATGTACCTTCAATCTGAATTCCATCTACCACTTTCGGCCCTGTCCAGCCTTTGGGCGTACGCAAGACAATCATGGGCCATTGCGGTCGCCGGGTAAACCCGTTTGACCGGACATCTGCCTGAATGGATTGAATTTCAGCAATTATATTATCCATTGTCGCGGCCATTTCCCGATGCATGATTTCAGGATCGTCGCCCTCAACGAAATAGGGCTTATAACCATAGCCAACCAGTAAGCTGGTCAATTCTTCCTGACTTATTCTTGCCAGAACGGTTGGATTGGAAATTTTATATCCGTTTAGATGAAGGACCGGCAAAACAACGCCGTCATATAATGGATTTAAAAATTTATTGGAGTGCCAGCCCGCAGCAAGCGCACCTGTTTCGGCTTCACCGTCGCCAATAACACAACAGGCTATGAGGTCGGGATTATCAAAAACTGCCCCATAAGCATGCACCAACGAATAACCAAGTTCGCCGCCTTCGTGAATAGAACCCGGCGTTTCGGGGGCAACATGACTGGGTATTCCTCCGGGAAAAGAAAACTGGGTAAACAGCTTTTTCATGCCGACAGAATCCTGTGAAATACTTGGATACACTTCGCTGTATGTTCCTTCGAGATACGTGTTGGCGACCAAAGCGGGTCCGCCATGTCCGGGACCGGCAATGTAAATTACATTCAAATCGTGATCTTTGATCAATCTATTCAAATGTACATAGATGAAATTTAAACCAGGCGTTGTTCCCCAATGGCCCAGCAACCTTGGCTTGATATGATCAATTTTTAGCGGCTCTTTCAAAAGCGGATTGTCCCGGAGATATATCTGCCCAACGGATAAATAGTTTGCAGCCCGCCAGTATGCATTTATATTTTCAAATTCTTCATTTGTCAATTGCGGCAATATTTTCAGGTTGTCTGTTTCCATCTGTTCAATTTTGTTTTTTGTAAATTCTGTATTCGCGTTTGTTTTTCTGACTGAATCCGAACCAACGATCCCGATAACTACCGGGAAACCAAATGAATATTCCCATTTTCACCTGAATATTATGAATAACTATTTTTGTCCATCAGTCCATATACTGTCCTGAAATGATAGCCATACACAGCAAATGTCAATGCATCTTTTAATAAGGTGGGTCGCCTGAATAGCGTCCATATCAATAGTTTCCAGTATTCGCTCCGGCCTTTGTTTACAATGCCGATAATAAAAAGCGATTTAAAAAAACTGGAGAGATAGGAAAATTTCATTTTCTTTTGCCTTGTCTGAATTTGCCGGTAGTTCAGCAGAAACCGACGGATTCGTTTGTAATAGGGTTTTGTTGCGTAGATGTTTTGAATTATTTTTTGATACCCATCCAGTAATTCCTGATGATCCATTACGGGGACAAAATTGATGGATAAATCGGTATTGTTACCGGACGATTGGGCTGTTAGCCTGTTTTCAGCTTTGAGCCGGTTATAAAGTGTCGTATTTTTGGGGGCATTCAACAACCCGACCATTGCCGAAACAATTCCGCTCTGCTGTATAAAATCGATTTGCTTTTGAAAAACAGATGAGGTATCCGTGTCGAAACCGACAATAAACCCGCCTGAAACCTGTAACCCGGCATGTTGTATCTTTTTTACACAGTGTAGCAGGTCCCTGTTTTTGTTCTGCCCCTTGTTGCATTCATGAAGTGATTTTTCGTCCGGGGTTTCGATACCAACAAATGTGGAAGTAAAACCTGTTTCGGCCATTAACGACATCAATTCTTCATCGTCAGCAAGATTAATCGAAGATTGGATATTGAACGTGAACGGATTGTTGTGTGTTTGCATCCACTCTTTCATGGCCGGGAGCAAGTCGTTTTTTACTTTGTTTTTGTTTCCAATAAAATTATCGTCGACAATAAATACGGGACCACGCCAATTCAAATTAAAAAGTATTTCAAGCTCAGCTATAATCTGGCTGGTATTTTTCATTCGAACCTTGTGCCCCAGCAGTGAAGTTATTTCGCAGAAATCGCATGAGAAGGGACATCCGCGTGAAACCTGAATATTCATGGTAACATAGTCTTTCGCCGACAACAACTGATAATCGGGAACAGGAGTTAATGTAATATCGGCAAACTCATCCGTTTCGTAAATTCTTTCAGGAAGTATTCCATCATCCAGATCTTTCAGGAACATGGGTAATGTAATTTCTGCTTCATTTAAAATAAAATGATCGATTTGCGGATAATTGCTGTATTCCTGGGTAAACAGCGGGCCACCGGCAATAATTTTAACTTCATACTTCAGGCAAAGCTCAATAACTTTATCAACCGATTCTTTTTGAATGGACATGGCGCTGATAAAAACATAATCGGCCCATAGTAAATCCCTTGGTTGAAGCGCTGAAACATTCATATCCACGAGCTTTTTCTTCCATGTTGCAGGGAGCATTGCAGAGACGGTTATTAAGCCAAGGGGCGGTACAGATGCTTTCTTTGCTATAAATCGCATAACATGTTTAAAACTCCAGAAAGAATCGGGATATTGCGGATATACTAATAATACATTCATCGTCCGTGTTTTTATTAATTACCAGGTATTGTTTTAAATCAGGTATTATTATGAATACGCTTCAATGAAATGTCGGTGAGCCGATCAGGATGTTTTCTATAACTGGCTGGCCCAATACTCTTTTTTTGAGATGAATGCACCCTGTTGTGCGTCCTCAATTGTTCGTTGAGCGGGATATATAAACCCTTGTATTTTTCGATGGTCAATCGCGCCATCAGGTAACTTACCGTCGACTCGGCGCCCTCGTTCAGGTTCACATTCGATTCTTCCAAACCATCGTAACAACCACCGGTACACGGATTATAAATGATCTGATGTAACCGGTTGTTCCCTAAAAACCAATTGAAAGCGACGACCATTTTCCGGCGATATTCCTCCTCTTTAAACACATCGTAAAATTTACTTAATGTCATGATGGTATAGGCAACATCGATGGGTTGTTCGCCAAATCGTGGGGGTTGCTGTCCTCTCTTAAACCAGTCTTTGTTGGAAATTACTTCAATGCCATTTCCATTAAAAATTTGCGACAACAGAAAATTGAACGACGATATGGCAATGTCTTTATAAACGGGTTCCCCGGTAAGCAACCAGGCATATAGCAAAGCTTCGGGCAATATGCTGTTGGCATAGGTCAAATAACCTTCGAACCAGACCCAATTTTTGCCCGATTCGTGTTTAAACATCTGTACCATACGATTGGCAAATGTTTTTACCAACATTAAATTCACGGGAGACGTTATTGTCTTATGATAGTAGTAGATGCCTTTCACCGCGAAAGCCATCGCCCGGGTCGAATGAATTGTATCGATGCGAAACAACGATTTTTCAATGATCTTGTCGGCTATCGAAATCATTTCGGAGGGTAACCGGCCCGTCATTGATGTCAGATACCCCAATGCCCAAATAGCCCGCCCATTGGCATCTTCTAAATTAACTTCGTTGTTTTGACTGGTAAATTGGTGGCCTTTATCAATGTAATTGGCAAAGTCGCCTTCAGGCTGCTGACAGCGTTTAATAAAACTGAGGTATTTCTGAATGTAATCCCAAATGGTTTTATCCCCTGTTGATTTAAAATACATACATGAGGCCACCAGCGCGCGCGCATTGTCATCGAGGGTGTAGCCCGAATCGATATCGGGTTGGTTGATTTTTGAAAACTGGATGATACCCGTACCGGTCGTCATTTTTTTCATGTGTTCGAGGTTGATTTCCGGCTGGTTGTATTGTAAATTCATGTTATTTCCGACAATCTTTTCGAACAGGTTTGCGTGGGCAACAGCCGAATTTTCCCAGGCTGTTGAAACGATTTTCTGAAGCGTGTTCGTGCTCATATTTCTGCGTAATTCATCGTCGTTGAACAAGCGGATAACGGCATCGGCAAGTTGTTGTGAATTGCGGAAATCAAAAATAATCCCGGTATCTCCGGTCAATACTTCCTTTGCATGTGGAATTGGCGTGGAAATAATCGGGCAGGCGCAACTCATGGCGTATGCAAAAGTGCCCGATACCGCCTGGTTGGGATCGTTGGTCGTAAACAGGTAAATGTCGCTGAGCTGTAAATATTCAAGCAATTCGGGCAACGCCAGGTATTTATTTATAAACCGGACATGATCCTGAAGGGCAAGTTGTTCAACTCGTTGTTCGAGCATCCCGCGATATTTCTCTCCTTCACTTTTTACAACTTCGGGGTGAGTTCTCCCCATGACCAGAAATACAACTTCGGGGCATTGCTTAACAATGGCAGGCAATGCTTCAATCGTGGTCTCAATGCCCTTTCCGGCGCTGAGTAATCCAAATGTGGCAAGCACTTTCCGGTTTTGCAACCCATATTTTTCCTTCAGAAATTTTTCGCTTAAATGCGGGACCAAATGAGTGCCATGAGCTATTACCGATATTTTTTGTTGGGAAATAGTATAATCGTTCATTAAAATGTCGGACGAAGTATGGGTCATCACGATGATTGATTGACAAACATCCGCAATACACTGAACTTTTAATTTTAATTTTTCATCGGGACGAGGCAGCACCGTGTGGAATACAATAACGACGGGTATTGAAAGCGCTTCTAAAAATCGCTGAAATGCTTGTCCCTGTCCACGGTAAAAGCCAAATTCATGCTGAATCAGAACGATCTTCGTATGATTATCATTATTGATATTCAACGCCAGTTTTTCATATTCGCCGGCAATTGATGTTTTCAGGATATATTTTACTTCTTCCGGATAAGGATAATTGGTTTCGTCTGATTCCAATGCACAAACTTTAATTGATAACGAATTGCTGAATTTTTGATTAAGCGACTTGATCAGGTCCTGTGAATACGTTGCGATACCACATTCCCTCGGCGGATAGGAAGTAATAACCAGGATTTCAGTCTTCTCATTATCATCTTTCTGATGAACTTCCTGATCATTGTTTTGATGGGCAATTATTGAATGAATGGTGTTTTCAAGTTCAGAAGTTTCCAGTCGATATCGTATCGCATCATCAATTTCACGGACAATCATATTTGTATTCATCTTTGTAGTTTAAGTTGTTACTTATGAGTTGATTTTGTTATTGACGAAACAGGCCTTCTTTTTTCAAACTCATATCATGTGTTTATTTTAAAATCTTATTTATTAACGGCTTTATTTTTAATTCGCGGGGCATGGTGTCACCCAATAAAAATCCCCAGGGTTTAAAAGGTTCAATATGGTCGAAAATGAGTTTTACAATGGCAAGTAGCGGTATGGAAAGGAACATACCCGGAATACCCCATAAGGCATTCGCCGCAATTACTACTATTATTGAAAAAAGTGCATTGATTTTTACTTTTGAAGAAACAATTACCGGAACAATCAGATTATTGTCGATTAGTTGAATGATGTAATAAAAGATCAGTACATACAAAGCATACCAGCCCGATGTTTTTGTGGCAATAGCGATCATCATTGGTATTGCAACTGCCACGAGCCCTCCGATATATGGGATCATATTGAGCAAAGCGCCTATAATACCCAGCAAAATAGCATATTGTATCCCCAGGATAAAAAGAGCGGTAGAATCAAGTACCGCAATGATCACCACTTCAATAAGAAGTCCGACAAGATAACGTTGAATAACCGTTTTTGTCTGGGTAACTATTTCTCTGACCTGGCTATGATTGCCTTTGCCAAAAAGCCGGTAAATAAATTCAATAATAAGAGGGTGGTAATATAATATCATAAAAACGTAGGTCGGTACCAGTAACAATACCACCACCACACCGCCAACAGCTACGAGCGTTTGCCCGATCATGGCGCTGCCGGAATTGATAAATTCATCTTTCGTTTTTAGAATCCAGTCGTGGATTTTTACCGGGTTTATGTCTAAATAACCTGATAAACCCGTAATCGACTCATTCAGCATTTCTGTAAACTTATCGACCAGCAGCGGCCACGATTCGCTGAACCGGCTCACCTGTGAAACGATAAGAGCGCCTAAAGCAGCAATAACAATAAATGCCAGGGAAAAGGTAATCGTAATTGCAATAATCCGGTTTATTTTCATCCGAATAAAAAAATTAACGACCGGATGCAGTACGATAGCTATAATGACGGCAAACACAATGGGGACAATGATGCCCCGCGCGACATACAATATCGTTAGAAAGGCAACCAATCCGATAAAAAAGATGGAGGCTCTTATTAAAAATGGCAATTGTATATCTTTTGTTATCACTTTTTGTTCGGGTTCATTTCTTTTTGCGGAGAAAATGTTGAAAAATAAACTGGCCGATTGATTTTATCGTGTCAGGGTGTTGTGCAACAATCGTTGTAACGCCAAGCTGCAATAAAGAGCCCAATAATTTTCGTATGATATTGGCTGACCCGCCTACGACTATTTTTTTGGAAATATAACCGGAAGCTAAACCAACTGTCGTACTTAAAATATTATCGGCCATATCCGGAGACGAGCTTATTTCCTGAAGAATATTCCTGATCAAATTCGCAGGTTTTAGGCTTTCGTAAGTAAGATAGACCTGTTCTTTTAACAACTGTTTTTTTACTGAATGTTCAAATTCTAAAATCTGAATCGTATTTCTGAGTTCGTCAATAGAAGTTATCGGTTCCATGTAATTTATTTTAGCAGTTGTTTAATGAATGTGTTGCCAATTTGCTTTTTCAGCCATTTGCGCATGAAAAAATGAATCACAACTACTGCAATGGCATAAAATCCGGCTACTATAAAAAATCCGAAATAAATTTCACCAAGAATTTGACCAAGCCAAAAAGCCAATCCCACATTGAGGAAAAGCATACATGACAATAACATAATCAGAACAACAGATTGGGACAGAAGTGAAGATATTATATCCGATGTTTTTTCGATGGCTTTAAGTTTTACCAACTCATAACTTGTTTTGCCGTAATCAGCAGCTCTTTCCAGTAGTGTTTCAATTGTTGTCGTTTTATCTTCCATAGCTTTCTTCTTGATATTATTCTTTAGTATTTGTATCCTGATTGAATCCGCCCCGGAAAGTCGAAACAACAACCTTCCGAAGCAGGCTCAATGACTAACATTATCCCGGTACCATTTCAACTCCGGGCAGTCTTCCCATCCTTCGTATCAGTTTGTTTGCCCATCTTTTCTTCGGCAAATTCAGATACTTCTTCCTTTACCTGTTCAAATTTTTCGGTGATGTCCTCAACAAATTCGTTGAATATATCTTTCAAACCGTCAGCATAGTCTTTTCCCTTTTTAGCTATTCTTTTTCGGGTACGCGAACCTTTTGCCGGAGCAAATAAAATTCCGGCCAATGCACCTGCAGCGAGACCGGCCAATACGCCTAATACTACTTTTCCTGAACTCATAACTTTTGTTTTAATGATTGTGAATATTTAATTGTTTAACGAATTTTATTCCCTTGAATAATCCTGAGTATTGCAGCAATCAGTGCAATAACAAGAAGAACATGGATGATACCACCGACGTTGTAGCCAATAAATCCGACTGCCCATGCGACAACCAATAGCACTGCGATTGCATAAAGTATATTATTCATGTTGTAGTTTGATTGTTAGTGAATTATAAAAATTTCAATTTGAGAGGATAAGCAATTGTGTGCATTAGCTTTTCGGCAATAAAATTTTGCGTTTTGACGACTGAAGCGATTCAATTATTCTTTGTAGTTCTTCTTTTGTTTTACCAAGTTTAATTTGAAGCCGTCCAATCATCTCCTCTTTTCTTCCGTCAGTATACATCAGGTCATTTTCAGTCAGCACAGCGAATTTTTGTTTGAGCTTGCCTTTGGTTATGTCCCAGTTCCCGGTTCCGTTGGTTGCATTCATCTTTTTTTATTCTGTCAGTGAATGAATTTTCACTGCTCAAAGGTGCCTTAACTTCAGTCTGAAAGCATTACAGAATTCCGGGTAAGAGTTACATCATTCACACATTACCGGGTGTGATACGTTTTAAGTAGTTTACAACGATGAGATAATTTTCTGCAAATCTTCTTTTGTTTGGTCAAGCCTGACTTCGTATTTTCCAAATATCTCCTCTTTCTTGCCTTCTTCAAACAACAAGTCATTATCCGTCAGGCTCGCAAATTTCTGTTTAAGTTTGCCTTTCTCTTCGTTCAGGTTTTTTTTTGATCCGGCAGTATCCATTCTGTTAAATTTTAGTGGTTAAATCATTTTTACAATACAAAGTTGAAGCCCTCAGCGCGTAGATGCGTTATACAATTCCGGGAAAAATTTACATTATTCACACATTGCCGGGTGCGATAATACGGTATGAAGATGTGTGAATGATGTAACTAAAAGTTGGAATTGTGTAATACTTTTCAATACAAAGTGTATCACATTTGTATTACCAGTTTTATTCACAAATTAATTGACCTGTCCTACTACTCACAATTTAGTTCAAATATTCTTCGTGAGTTATTAAATTAAAGAACAATCCAAATACTTGTCGTACACATCAGTGAATAAGAAAGGAGGCGGTACTGAAAAGCCATACGAGTAGGGAAATCTTTTAATCATTAATCATGAAAATACTATTATTAACAGTGATGTTCATTGCAATTTCATGCTTCTCGTTTAGCCAAAGTCCCCTGCCGGTCGGAAGAACTCAGTTCAATGCCGGTGTTGGGTTATCCGGATGGGGTGTCCCGTTTTTTATCGGCATCGACCACAGTGTACACAAAGACATAACCATTGGAGGCGAGCTATCTTATCGCAGCTATCGCGAGAATTGGGCAAACACACACTACAATCACAACATCATGGGTTTTTCAGGAAATGGTAATTATCATTTCAACAGTTTATTCAACATCCCTCAAAAATGGGACTTTTATGCAGGACTTAACCTGGGGTTCTATGTTTGGTCATCTCCCGATGACTACGATGGAGACAACAATTCAGGGTTGGGGTTAGGCGCTCAAATTGGGGGGAGGTATTACTTCTCTGACCGGGTTGGCTTAAACCTTGAATTTGGTAGTGGAAATGCCTTCTCCGGAGGCAAATTAGGAATAACAATCAAACTGTAATAATCAATAGTAGAATAACAAAAATTCTTAAAATATGAAAAGAATAATTTTACTTTCGCTCATTCTGGTTTTTGCAGCTACTGTAAATGCTCAGACTTCAGATAAAAAATGGGCTATTGGAACAGGTCTTGGCGCCTATGGCACAACTGAAAAATCCGGGGCCGGATTCGTTCCCGAACTATACCTCAGCAGGTATTTAAGCCCCAGATTAGATCTGATGCTTAAAGGTGACCTTGGGCTTTTTAACACAAAGCTGAAGAGTAATATCGATTGGGGTGGCCCAACGCTAAACTTACGGTATAAATTTTTAAACGAAATGAAAACCTTTCGTCCTTACATTTATGGAGGACCAGGCTATTTATACGACAATTCAGAATCGGGTTTAAATTTTGACCTTGGATTCGGGGCAAAATATTATTTCAGCCCCAATACAGCATTGTATTTTGATGCTGCTTATATCTATGGAATTGAAGTTGTCAGGGCAGGACAGAATGTCACTGATAATATATTGAAAGCTACCGTGGGCCTCGAATTTGGTTTTGGAAAAGTCAAAGATTCGGATATGGATGGCGTTTCGGACAAAAAAGACAAATGTCCCGATACGCCTGCCGCCGTTGCAGTTGATGCTGATGGTTGCCCGATTGATACCGATGGCGATGGAGTTGCTGATTATGTAGACGACTGCCCGACAGTGGCTGGTTTAAGTATTCATAAAGGTTGTCCCGATACGGATAAAGATGGTATTGCCGACAAAAATGATGCTTGTCCGGATATAGCCGGTCCGGCCAGTCTCAAGGGTTGTCCGGATACGGACGGTGATGGTGTCGCCGACAAAGACGACAAATGCCCCGATACACCAAAAGGTTGGAAAGTTGATACCTCGGGCTGCCCGCTTGACCAGGACAAAGATGGTATAGTTGATCAGGAAGACGATTGCCCTACAGTTGCCGGACCAAAAGGAAACAAGGGTTGCCCGGTTAAAGAACCTGCCGCAACTGAAACTGCAATTGAAATACTCCCAATACAAGTTGACCCCGTTTATTTCGATACAGATAAAGCAAATTACAAGATGGGCGAGATATCAAAAATCGATCAACTTGTAAAATTGTTGAAAAAGAACAGCGACTACAAAGTAAAAATCACCGGATATGCCGACAATGAAGGGACCAACGAATACAATATGATCCTTTCGCAGAGCCGCATTGATTCGGTTGTAAAAGTAATTTTGAAAAGCGGGATTGAAATCAACCGTATTTCATCGCAAAAAGCAATGGGCGAAACCATGCCGGAAGCGACAAACAATACATTGGAAGGCCGTGCCATGAACCGCAGGGTTGAGTTTGAAATCTTCAAAACAAAATAATCCCCCGTCTATTTATGCAGAGAGGTTGTCCTTAAAAAAGGGCAGCCTCTTTTATTTATTTTAAAACGATTCCAGATGTAGAAATGATTGAATTTCTTGTGGGAAAAAATAATCCATTCGCAATATGATTTCTCCTATCCTCCAGCCGGACAGGCTTTTACTTTTTTTCTTCAGCAAAAAAAAGTAAACAAAAAATGCCGCCGCTAAAGGATAAAAAGCTAAAAACCGCCTGCGTTCGCTAAAATCTTCCAAACTCCTCGCTTCACTCGTCAAACAGGGAAGATTTCTTCACGCTCACTCCACCGGTTTTCTTCACGCTTTTTTCTCCTTAGGCGGCAACAGCCCCGTTTTGCGTTGTTTTTTTAGAATGGACATGGCTTGAAAACCAAAAGAACGGACTATTGGTTTGGCAACTTCAGAAAGGCGGGTTGGCCGTCCCAACGCCCGGAAGAGGGTTCGTTGGGACAACCCCGAACCATCGGGGTTTGCTTCCTTTTCATCGATTGGAAAAGGAAGAGCCCGTCCGGCTTGAGGACAAGGGAAAAGTTAGTCATAATTCAGAATCTGATTTTCCGGATCATGAAATTCTTCCTTAATCCCACGAAAATATTTATTGATCCCAGATGTGTGAATGATGCAAATTTTTAGTAAAATTTTGTAACACATTTTCATCATCGATTTAGGAACTTTATATCTGTCTGTCAAAGCCATGGCAGAAATACAGACGAGAGTTAAAATCATAGAAATGAAGTAATGAAAGTTTTATTGGTTTATCCTCAGTGTCCCGATTCCTACCGGAGTTTCAGGCATGCGTTTAATTTTTTATCAAAAAAGGCAGCCGTTTTGGGGTCCGTATCGGCAATGCTTCCTGCAACATGGCAGAAAAAGCTCGTGGATATGAACGTTGCAACACTTCACACCGTCGATATACAATGGGCCGATTATGTTTTTATAAGCGCGATGTATATTCAAAAAGAATCGGTGAACAAAGTAATTTCCGTATGCAAGAAACTGGATAAGAAGATTGTTGCCGGAGGGCCCCTCTTCACGCAGGAACACAGCAACTATCCGCAAATCGATCATTTTATTTTGAACGAAACAAAAATTACTATGCCGCTCTTTCTGGCTGATTTAAGCGCCGGTAAACCGCAGAGGATGTATATGACCGACCGATATGCCAATCGTTCACAAACGTCGGCGCATGATTATCATTTGCCATTGGTAAACGATAATGCGATTATGAATATAAAGGTTTCAACACGATGCCCGTTTGCCTGCAATTTTCGCGAAGTTGCTTCACTCTTGGGGCATCGGCTCAACATACAGAGAACTTCGCAAAGTATCGATGAGATGAATATACAGTTCCATTCGGTTTTCTTCATTAGTTTTCCCGACAAAAATATGCGTAAATGCTGGAAATTAATTGTATGGCCCTATTTCAACCGGCCAGGATCAGTTATTGATGCCGCAATCTTCACCATTTATGACCATCAATTTAAGACAATAAGCGGGCTGAAAAAATTCGAAAACAAATAAATTAAAAACTTGAAATCATGGTAAAAGAAAAAGAAGGAAAAGAGAAAAATAACAAAAAGGCTCCGGAAAAAAACCTGAAAGAAAAAAGGGCGGCAAAAGCCGCCAAACGTGCTGATAAAAAGGCAAGTAGTTTGTAAAATTGCAGCCCTTCCAATTCGTTTTATTAGCCAACTTTTTTAATACTGAAAGAAGATTTTGCAAGAGATAGCCCATGCGGAAGGATTCGCTCGGAAGCGGGCGTGTTCAACACCAACTCATCGCTGGGTACTGCGTACCGCTCAAAGTCCTATTTGTTAGCAACAGGCATTCATTATTTTCCTTTGAATTTTAATGATCCACTACAAGCATCTCCTTCTTCAACTCCTTCTGTCCATGCTTTTAAAGTTGTAATTCTCTCGCGAGTTAATTTTTCCAAATAGATTGAAACACACATTGGATAGACACTTCCATAATATCCCGATTCTCTCTCAGGATACATAACCTTTAACTCCGCATCTCGAAAAGAAATCCAAATTCTTTGGGCAGTTTTTAGATTCTTAATGAAAACAGTATCTGACTTATAATCAGTCAAGATAGTTTTATAAATGTCATTTAGTTCTTTATCAGCTTTTTTGTACGATTCACTTGCTTCTCTATTCATCTCTGCTTGAGTCTGGGAAAAACCAGTCAGGCAAATAATGCTAATAAAAATTATCAGTATGTATCTCATCTTAAGGTCTTTTATGCTTGTGACTAACGTACGGAACTATATGCAGTGCCGACTGCGGGCTGTGAACTCCGCATTCAGCACGGAAACGGCAATTATCATATATTTTTTGTTAGCAACAACCTTTCTTTTTATCTGTCATATCAATTTCCACCGCATAAAGTTATTCGAGTCATTATGTGGATGCAATAAAAGTAATAAGAAACTTCTTTTAAAGCTTGTGTTACATTGTCTAAAACATCTTCTGTACTTTCAAAGCCGTCAACGATTTCTTTATCATCATTTTCGAGTAGCATAAAAACACGACCAAACTTTTTGTTTTTTCTAGTATCCTCTCCACTAAAAATTGATTCTAATCTCTTAAGATCAAGGCGTTGCATCGTATATTTTTTCTGGTCAAGGCTAGAGTTTTTTGTTATTGGATAACGGAAGAATGAGCTATCTCTGTCATAACCAGCTATAAGTGGAAATAATTTTGAAATAGTATTTTCTTCCTGCCATTCGCCTTTGGGTGCTATCTCATCTAATTTTGACTTATTCTTTAATAAAAGTTCATTGAGCCAATAGTTATAAAGTTCATCTATCCAATGACATGTGTAAAGATCTTTCCATGCTCCGCAAATAAAAACTTTTGGTTTGGTTGTGTCGAATGGCTCATTGTTATAGGCTAATTTAAGTCGTTTGTGAAAAATAATGATCAATGATTTTAGGAACAGTTCAATTGAATGTCTGTATAAATAACTAGTCGGCATCTCTACTTGTTGAACAGACTTGATACTTTCTTTATTGTCAAAAAGGTATTGTGCAGAGCTGTAATATGCTTCTCCTGTTATTCCAAAACCAAAGTCAATATGTGTGTCAATTCCTGTTAGTTGGTAAAGCATATTGTCAGTTTAATGTTTGCAGTGTCATTTTTTAAGGTTGTTGCCAACTCTGATACAGTATCACCAAAGTTATCTTATATTTTACTATTTCACACGTTTAGGTGTAGCCTTTTTGTTATAACAAAACAGATGGAACAAGCGATAGCCCATGCGGAAGGATTCGCCCGGGAGCGGGGGTTTCGGGGCCTGTCGCTTCAACGCGCCTTCCCTTGTTATCGTGAGATGCCGAAACGAGTTCGGTAAGACTCGATTCCAGGCTTTTGAGACAACCTCTTTTTGCACAACGTGTCATTGCTTTGTAATCGTGAGATGCCGCAATTTTATTTTTGGGTGGATTTTCCGGAGGCTTTCAATACATCCAGCAATTCCCTTAAATTAATCGTAGCGTATGTCGATGAATGATCGGACATCGCATACGGGAGGATCAGGTCGTCGTTGTGGATAATTGAACCGCAGGAATAAATCACATTTGGCACATAACCTTCCCTTTCAACCTCATTAGGCTCCATTAGCGGGCTGGTTAGTCTCCCGATCTCTTTCTCCGGGTTGTCCAGTTCGTACAGCGAAGCTCCCAGCGTATATTCCCTCATCGGACCAACTGCATGGGTAATAACCAGCCAACCGTCTTCTGTTTCGATGGGCGATCCGGCATTTCCTATTTGCACCAGTTCCCAAGGGTATTTCGGCTGCTGAATGATTTTAGCTTCGCGCCAGACATTGATACTATCAGAATATGCGATATAATTATTAACCCCGTCAATGCGGCACAGCATGGTATATTTGCCTTTAATTTTTCGTGGGAACAAAGCCATTCCTTTGTTTTGGGCAATCTCACCATTAATAGGCAGAATTTTGAAATTATAAAAGTCGGTGGTGCTGATTAACTTTGGCATAATTGTTATCCCATCGTAAGCAGTATAGGTGCCATAATAGATTATCTCTCCATTGTCATCCGTAAATTTGACAAAACGTGCGTCTTCAATTCCTTTCTGTTCGGTTGCCGATACGGGAAAAATAACCCTTTCGGAAATAGCTGAATCGATTGAAAAGTTAATCTCGTAGTGCGAGGAAGCCAGCCACATCATTTGATTGATTATCTTGATTTGGCCTTCGTTGATGCTTGGATTATTTATCTCTATCGCAAGGTTTTTCATCAATTCGCCATACGTAAAAGTATCCTGCAATTTGTCGAAGATGAAATCCGGGGAAATAAGATCATGCCGGTCATTCGTTTTAGACAGCTTTTCCTTGAACGTTTTCTTTTCGTAAACATTCCGTATGATTTTATCCGCTTCGGCCAGCATTTTTCCAACCGGTTCTATAATCAGGTCATTGTTCCGGTCAATAATTCCTGAACGGAAAACAATGGATGAAATATGGCCTTCGCCGGTAGCCCGGAAACTAAAAATCACCCTTTTTTCGTTTGTGCGTAACCCCGATTGATCCGGATCTTCCACAACCGATGGATTAAAAAAAGCGGCTGATTCAATGGAATATTCCATGGTGAAATACGAGCCTATCAGCGCTTTCTGAGGTATACTGAGATCTTCCTCATTCACTTCAATTGTATCAAATATCGGGGACAGCCGGGCAAAATGGTTTTCAAATATTCGTGAAATATTCCGGTGACGCCGCGAATAACCTCTCAGTAACTGGCTCAGGGCAATATTTACTTCCTCTTTCGGCATTGCCAGTACATTCCGTATTATATCGGCTGACCGTTCATCGCTCAAATGCAAAAAACGGGCAATTATCCTGGAAGGATCAGGCGAAAAGAGGAACTGTTTTCTATTCACGTACACTTGCATGGAATTCATGTCATTGTTATATAATTTCAGCAATAAGTTATATCATTCACACATTCGGCTACATCCGCTCCATATACCACTTTAATTGCTTTTCCAGTTTATGGAGACTGAAAATGGTGGTAATGATTTTTTGCAAACGAAGAAAGGCGGTTTCACTTTTCATGACATAATCGTAAGCCTTGTGGTGCATACAGCTTATGGCAATGTCGATACTGTCCTGGCAGGACAGCATGATCACTGCAATCTCCGAATTAACCGCTTTTATTTTATCCAATGTTTCAATTCCGTTTATTGCGGTTTTATTGATACCGTCGAGGTAATAATCCAGCACAATCACATCCGGGGCATGTTGCAGGTTTTCTATGCACAATTCGCCTGTGGCATACGTTTCAATCTCAAAATCGCCATGCTGGAGGAATTCAATTTCCAGTAATTTTAAATACACAGCATCGTCATCAACCAGAAAAATTTTAATCTTTTCGTCGTTCATTGGTTCATACTTTTAATCCGGTTAAACTCTTCTTCTAATTCGGTGCATGCCTGCAAACATATTTTTTCAATCTGAAATACCAGGTTCGGTATTCCTTCGGCCTGCTTCTGGGTAACTGCATATTCCTGAACTTTTTTTGCCATGTTTTCGAAATCGATACTAATACCCATTATGGAAAATGAAGGGATCATTTTATGTACCGATGAGTACAATAAGTCCCAGTCTTTATCGATCAGGCTCTGTTTCATTGCTAAAATTAATGGCGGGGTTTGTTCCAGATAAGCTGAAATCATTTCCATCATTAGTTTAGGATGCGATTTGGTACGGTGGTTTAAATAGTCCAAGTCAATACATTTATTATTGATAATTTCTTCTTTAACAATTATTTCCTGTCCGCTGTTTCGCTTAACCAGCCCAATTATTTTGCTGTATAACAAGCGCTCGTCAACGGGTTTTGCGATGTAATCGTTCATGCCAACTCCCTTGCATTTGGCCAGGTCTGCGGTGGTAACATCGGCCGTTAAAGCAATAATCGGGACATTCGAGTTCATGACATTACGGATATAATCTGTGGCATCAAACCCATTCATCTCGGGCATCTGCAAGTCCATCAAAATAACATCATACGGTTTCAACCGCAGCATTTCAATGGCAATTTTCCCATTGTCGGCAACATCGCGTTCAAACCCGAAATCGTCGAGCAAAGTCTTCATTAGTAACTGGTTGAGCACGATGTCTTCAACAACCAGAACTTTTATATTTTTCAGATCGCCTTCCAATTCGATGATTTCCGGTTCCGTTTCGGCATCGTCGGCGGTTTTCAGGAAACTTAGCACAAAACTGAATGTCGAACCTTCATCAATTTTACTCTTTACATGAATGGTCCCCCCTTGTGGTTCGACCAGTTGTTTGACAATGGCAAGTCCTAAACCGGTCCCTCCATAGATGCGGGAGGTATTGCTCGTTGCCTGCTGAAAGTTCTCAAAGATTTTCCCGATTTTATTCTCGGGTATTCCAATTCCTGTATCCGTTACAGAGAATTGGATGGTTGCTTTCTTCTCATCTTCGTCGAGCAAACGAACACTGACCGTAATTTTCCCTTTGGCCGTAAATTTTACCGCATTGCTCAACAAGTTTAAAATAATCTGGTGCAACCGCACCGGGTCGCCAACCAAAACGTCAGGAATATTTTTGTCGTATTCCTTCACCAGCTTTAAATTTTTTTCCTGGATTTTTGCTTCGAACAGATGGAGCATGGCCGAAATTGATGAGGCCATTTTGAAGGAAGTTTGTTCGAATGTCATTTTCCCGGCATCCACTTTTGCCAAGTCGAGTATGTCGTTAATGAGTACGATTAATGCGTCGCCACTCATTTTGATGGCTTGTAAATATTCTTTTTGTTTGGCCGATATTTCGGTTTTCAGCAACACTTTGGTGAACCCGATAATCGCATTCATTGGCGTACGAATCTCATGACTCATGTTCGACAAAAACTGCTGCTTGGCTTTCACTGCGTTTTCGGCAGTCAGGGTAGCATTTTCGGCTTTTACTTTTGCCTCTTCCGCAATTCCAACAGCCAGTTCGGCAAACACAATAGCTTCGGTTAATTCAGATGCAATTCGTTTTTGGTCGGTCACATCGCGTGCAACAATCACCACGCCCAACACAATTCCCCTATCGTCTTTATAAACCGATCCGTTAAACAATACATCGGTTAGTTTTCCATCAGCATGACGAAGGGTTAGCGGCGAATCGGCAACCGAACCTTTTGCAAACACTTCCTGGTAAACTTCACGTGCTTTTTGCGGTTCGGTAAAATAATCGAAAAAGTCGGTGTCTTTCAGTTCTTTGCGGGTTATTCCGGTAATATTTACCAATGCCTCATTCATGTCGGTGATCTTCCCTTCAGGACTTATCACAATTAACGGGTCACGACTCGCTTCAATCAAACTGAGCGAATACTGAGAAGCTAATTTCAATGAATAAGTAAATGCTTCAAGTTCTTTTTTCGCAATTTCCTGTTTCCCTTTTTCTTCGTTTTGATAGTCAAGTTCCTTATCAGCAATGACTAACTCTTCCGCACGTTTTTTCTTTTCTTTATTTAGGAAGGCCAATTCTTTGTTGGCAATAATTAACTCTTGTGCTCTTTTCTCTTTTTCATTATTCTGAAAGGCCAATTCTTCGTTCGCCAGGATTAACTCCGCCGCCCGCTTTTCTTTTACTCCGTTTTGAAAAGCCAATTCTTTATTGGCAATCACTAATTCTGCCGCCCGCTTTTCTTCTTTATCTTTCTGAAAGGCAAGCTCTTTGTTTGCTATTTGAAGCTCTTTGGCCCATTTATGTTCAGTAACATCACGGGCAACGACTACTGCACCCAGTACATTTCCATCCTCATCTTTATAAACCGATCCATTAAATAGCACATCGGTCAGTTTTCCATTCAGATGAAGAAACGTTAGTGGAAAATTGGTAATTGATCCTTTTTTAAATACTTTCCTGTAGACTTCACGAGCTTTCTGAGGTTCGGTGAAATAATCGAAGAAGTCGGTATCTTTCAGTTCTTTGCGGGTTATTCCGGTAATATTGACTAATGCCTCGTTCATGTCCGTAATTTTCCCTTCAACACTGATGGTAATTAAGGGATCGAGGCTGACTTCGATTAAACTTCTGGCGTATTGAGAATCGTGTGACTGCATTCGTTCCATTTTATTACTTTATAACGTCGTTAAAATTGAGACCTGTTGAATTTCCAATAGACTCAATCGGACTGCGCCTCTTGTCCTTTAATTGCTTAAAATGAGACGGAGAAAGACCTGTTGCTTTTTTAAATTGATTGGATAAATGGGCAACACTGCTGTAATTCATTCGCCAGGCAATTTCCGTGATGGTTTCTTCTCCGTATATAATCAGTTCTTTTATCCGTTCCACTTTATGGGAAATGATAAACTGTTCGATGGTAGTTCCTTGTACCTCCGAAAATAAGTTGGCCATGTAGGTATAATCGTAGTTCAGTTTCTCGCTGAGGAATACCGAGAAATTTGTTTTTATCAATTCATCGGAATGATGGACCATCTGAATAATCGTATTTTTTATCCGTTCGATCAAAACAGCCCGCTTGTCGTCCATCAATTCAAAACCTGCATTGAACAGGGCAATTTTTACCCGTTCGCGCTGGTCGTACGAAAGGTTCTCCATGATTTCAACTTCACCCAAATCAACCACGATAAAATGCAAGCCAAGTTTCTTCAACTCCTCTTTCACCGCCATTTTGCAACGGTTGCTTACCATGTATTTTATATAGATTTTCAATTGCTTTATTGTTTAAACCAATGCGGTCAAAGGTGCATCCATTTCTATCGGAAATGTTACACAATTGTGAGGATAAGTTACACAATTCACACATTCGCGAGAATGCGGCTTGATCTCAGGATTTTGCTTTTTTGTCGCTTAATACAATCAAAACGCCTCCGACGAGCAACACAACACCAATAATTGGCGACCATTGTACAGGGTGGTTTATTTCCTTTTTAATTTCAATCGGGCCCAGGTCAACTACTTTTTCTTTCGTTACATAGTTGAATCCCGTATAAATGACCATGATTATGCCGATTGCGGCAAGTACAATTCCGAATGCTTTAATTTTCATCCATACAAATTTCTAAAGTTACTGATTTACTGCTGGTTCAAGTTTATCTATTTTAATAAAATGTTCCACCGGATGGAACTCACATGCAATTTGTTTCCCGCAATTACGGGATAAACTATCCGTGTTTCCCGGATACATATTGGGACAAGTTGTGTTTTTATGCAAGCATGTTCGTTTCATGATTATTTTATGTTTTCGTTATTTAAATGTATTGGAGGAGTATCTTCATTATGGCAGAAACAACCTATTCACAAAAAAGAATTGGGGTGGAAGAAGGGAAAACGAGGTATTTTTAGAGGATTCTTCTTCCCTGGATAATTCGCAGTATTACAGCAATGAGGGCGATAACCAACAGGATGTGTATGATTCCTCCCGTACTATATCCAACAAATCCAATAATCCATGCAATAACTAAAACAACTGCGATGATATAAAGTAAATTTCCCATGATCGTTATTTTTTATTTTTACAGATCAAAGGTCAGCACATTGAAGCTTTCCTGTGTTACACAATTTCAGGAAATAGTTACATTATTCACAGGTCTTCCAGTGGTGTTAATTTTTTATTTTTGAGGTTTTTGAAGAAAGTAGGCGTTAACCCGGTAACTTTCCTGAATTGGTTGGATAGATGGGCGACGCTGCTGTAATTCAATTTATAGGATATTTCGGTAAGATTGAGTTCATCGTAAAGGAGTAATTCTTTAACCCGTTCAATTTTATGGGCAATAATGTAATGTTCGATGGTTCCTCCGGTTCCTTCTGAAAAAAGATTAGCCAGATAAGTATAATCGTATCTGAGTTTTTCGCTGATGTAGTCAGAAAAATTAACTTTTGGCAGTTCATCAGCATAGTGCACCATTTCGATAATGGCATTTTTGATCCGTTCAATCAGGATGGATTTTTGACTGTCCATCAGCTCTAGCCCATATTGTAACAACCCGTATTTCAATTGATTTCGTTGTTCTTCGGTAATATTTTCCATAATCTCGACCTCTCCTAATTCGAGCTTCGCATAATGGAGACCGAGTTTATCCAACTCTGATCTCACGACCATTTTGCAGCGTGTCGAAACCATGTATTTGATGAAGAGTTTCAATCTTGATAGGTTTATAATTTCAGGCAATCAACCACGTACTATCTCTATATTTCGAATAGCAGATAGTGTTAAATGCTATTAAATATACTATAAAACTCTGAGATATACAGCATAATAAAGTGTTTTCGTATTAATCCTTGTATAGTGCCTATTTAAATTGCAGATAATTATTGCCTCCTCAAATCGACCCCCATAAAAACAAAAAGCCTCGCAAATCAATGATTTGCGAGGTTTCAATTTTAAATCTGGTACTCTGGCAGGAAGAGTGATTTTTTGATTTTTTGGGGGCTCCCTTCAGTCCCGAAGTTTCAGGATGAGTAACCCGAAAAATCAAAATAAGTGAAATTTAAACAGTTTGTCAGTTTTTTAAAACCTTGTCAATTTCTTCAGAAGAAAAGTCCCAATTCAAAACATTTCCCATTACCGGGAGGATCATATTGGCTGTTTTTATTTGTCCGCGATACGAAGGGTGCCAGTCGGAACCCAGATCGCTTCCGGTATTCAGCAGATCGACCGGAACGCCAACAAAAACAACATCTTTTGTAGTTTTTGTATTCCGTACCAATTCAACAATTTTCTTAGTGTATGAAAAACAAGGTTCATTGATCATTGGCCCGGTGATGCAAAAAATTTTTACTCCGGGAAATGTTTCCAATATTTTTGCAATTAATTTTTCTCCGGCCTGAACAAAATCCGCCTCATCGGGAAACGGTTGCGTTGAAAAATCGTTTGTACCAAGATTGACTACTACCGCAGCGGGAATAAAGTTTTGCAGATTGTACCGCGTTGTCGAATCTTCATCGAACAAATATTCGAGCCGGGCAGGCATTGGTTTTCTTTCAACCGATAATTTTTTCTTATCGCCGTAATTGCGCACCATGCCCAAACCGGAATGTGACGCAAGCTGGTATTGTGCATTAAATGCCCGTGCAATGATGGTTGCATACGATTTCTCGCAATTTTCTGTTGATGGTCTGAAACGTTCTGTTTTGTCCTTTCCTTCTGTTCCGTAGCCACAGGTAATTGAATTCCCGACAAACAGGATTTTTCTCTCCGAAAGCGGAACAGGTCTCTTCAACAAATTATCCGCCCCTATATAAATACCATAAAATTCAGCCATTCCCATACTGGCTTCGGTACGTTTCACCAGACGCAATTGATGTTCTCCCAAAGATAATTTTTCAGGGAACCACCAAACAGTATCGTTTACAGCATGGATAACTTTTCCCGGGAAATCATCGACCCAAACATTAAAATAATTACGGGGCCCTCCTTTTATGCGAATTCCCAGTACGTTACCGGAAAAACCGACAGAAACAGACACTCCGGGCCAGTTATAAGTGGCTTTGTCATTTTGGATTTCAACCCGCCCCATGTACTGAAAAGCGGGATTCGCCGCAACAAAAAATTGTGTTTTTTCTGATGCCCGGCTTCCTGAAAAACAACAGGCAACAACACCTGTCAGTACGGCAATTTTTATGATGTGGAAAACTTTCATTTTTCTGATTTATCAATTTTTTCCAACGTCTGCCAGCATTGATACAAACCACGCGGAACATGGAAACAACCTTTCCATTTTCCACCTTTCAACGGAAGCAAAACTTCTCCCCTGCGGTTCAGGTAACCAAACCATTCGGGATGTTCTGCATCTTTAAAATGTGCCCAGGTGTATTCGTGTACTTTTTTAAACCACTCAAGACTTTTCTCAGAACCTGTCAGTTGATACCCTTTCAGCATGGTAATCAGCGTTTCGATATGCACCCACCACAGTTTCTGGTCCCATTCCAGTTGCTGGGTCGGATGCCCAAGCCGATCCAGAAAATAGAAAATACCGCCGTATTGCTCATCCCAACCATATTCAATCATCTGTATCGCAATTTCGTTGGCCTTCGTAATCAGCTCGGGGCGGTTTAGCCGTACACCCAGATCCATGATAAACCACATGGCTTCGATCGCATGTCCGGGATTGAGCAAACGACCATCGAACGTATCTGACAGCGTTCCATCGGTATTGAGATTTTCCACCACGAGACCCAATTCAGGACGATAAAAAACATCCATCACTTCGTGAATGCAGGTTTCTATCGTTTGTTTCAGAAAATCTTCATCCAGCAAATGTTCAATTTCGAGCGCCAGATTGCATAAAATCATGGGGAGCGCAAAATTTTTCAAATTGCGGGTTCCGGGAAAAGCTTTATTCCAGTGTCCTTTCGGATTGTCGGTTTTCGAAAGGATAATGTCGAATGTTTTTTTAGCAATCTCAGCATATTCCTGATTTCCGGTTGCTTTGCTCAACTGTCCGAAAGCCATCGTTGCAAAGGTGTACGAAAAAATATTGTACGGCTCAATCAACGGTTTTCCTTCGCGCGAAAGCGAAAAATACCAATTCAGGGTGCCATCGTGTCCGTACTTCTTCAGGAATTCAGCACCCTGAACAGCGGCATCAAGCCATTCCTGCTTTTTCTCCACCTGATTGTACAGCATGGAAAACAACCACACTTCGCGCCCCTGTAACCAGATAAACTTATCGGTATCGAAAACTTTCCCCTCACGGTCAAGACAGGTAAAATACCCGCCAAAATCGTTATCCTGCGAATTGTTCAGCCAAAAAGGGACCACATTTTCAAACAATTCCGTTTTGTACTGTTCTGCTAACTTTTTAAAATCTAATTTTTCCATTTTCTGTTATTTCAAATTACGGTCTGACATTCATTCAATAAAAACTAACTAACGGCAGATTTTCCAACCTCCCAGAAATTTTCGATTTCTTCCAGCGAACGACCTTTTGTTTCGGGAACCGAGCGGTAAAAGATAATGACACCCACCGTGCATATCGCCGCAAAAACAAAAAAGACGATGTCGATACCGATCAGAGCAACAACCCAGGGAAATATAATCGCAGCCAACGCATTGCTTGTCCAGTTAAAAAATGTAGCTACCGACATCGCCTGTCCACGCAAACGGTTTGGAAATATTTCGGGGGTCAGTACCCAAATTACCGCGCAAATAGATACAGCAACAAAAGCCATATACAAGCCAAGCACAATAATGATTGCCATTGCAGATGCTTTAAATAGGAAGAAAAATCCGGACAACAGTAACGTGACGGCGACCATCGCCATTCCTCCGACAAGCAATGGCCTGCGTCCAAAACGGTCGATGATAAACATGGATATGACCGTAAAAACAAAATTTATGATCCCCAGTGCAACCTGATATTGCAGAGCTCCACCAATATTCAACCCAGCTTTTTCAAGGATAGACGGTCCGTAATAAACTACAATATTTACTCCGGTAAGCTGACCAAAAACAGACAAGGCAATCCCGATAAAAAGGGCTTTGCGTATACCGGGAGCCAGCAACTCTTTAATCGCAACTTTTTCTTTTATCTGCCCTGCTTTTATTTCGGCAAAAGTATGTTCCAATTCAGAAGCAGGCATAATCGAGTTTAGCACCTTTCGTCCCTTTTCTTCTTTTCGGTTAATTATCAACCATCGGGGTGTTTCAGGGGCAAATAGCATCAACAAAGTGAACAAAATAGCAGGAAGAGTTCCGACTCCGAACATGCCTTTCCACGGGTTTTGCACAAAAAGTTCGGTAAAAAGCGTAGAAGAAAATGCTCCTGTTTGCGATTTGTCAAGAATCAGCCAGTTGGAAAGATATGCAACAATAATACCGGTTACAATGGACAACTGGTACAAAGCTACCATGCGTCCACGATACTTTGGGGGAGCAAATTCGGAAATATATAGTGGAGCAGCAACAGAGGCCATTCCCACTCCAATACCGCCAACAACCCGCGCAACAATCAGCAACGTAAAATCGATAGGATACGCAGCCCCCAGCGCCGATAAAAAAAACAAAACACCGGAAAAGATCAACACCGGTTTCCGACCAAACAAGTCACTCATTTTCCCGGAAACAACAGCGCCCAGAATACAGCCTATAAGCGCTGAACCGGTAAACCAACCTAGTTGAAGTTTGCTCAGTGAATAATATTTTTCCACAAAACCAACGGTTCCTGAAATAACTGCTGTGTCGAATCCAAAAAGGAAACCGCCCAGCGAAGCTACAAGACATGCCAAATAGAGATACACATTGAGTCGGGACATAAATTCTGCTTTTAATAGTTTGAATATTCGTTTTTATTTGATTTCATCCGTATAAATTTTCAAATTTGGTTTCTACAATCTCCGTAAATATTTAAATGTTTCAATCCTGTCTGCAACGAGATGGAATTCGCATGAAAAAAATTATTCATTCCGTTTGGTGTTTCTGTCAATCATGCTCATTTCGTTATACAAGTTTTAAGCTGCGAAGCACAATTGCCGCCGCCCCTTTTGATGCAGCATTGGCGCCAACGGAAGAGAACATCAATTCGCAGGAGTGCAACGGCAACAACAAGGTGGTATACATCATTCCCGATTTTACTGAGCCAATCAGGATTTCTTTTGCCGGCACAAATTCTCCTCCAATAATAATTACGCCGGGATTCAGCAGGTTTATCATATTTCCCAGCGCCTTTCCCAGTCTAAAACCGATATTGTGGATCAGCGAAATGGAAAGGGCATCGCCTTCCAACGCTGCCTGTATAATATCTTCATACCGGGTATCGCTGATTTCTTTCTTTGCCAGCAACAACGATATTTCTCCCGCTGCTATTTGCTGCTGAAAATTCTGTTCCAACGCATGACCCGACACTTCTGTATCCAGGCACCCTCTTTTGCCACAAATGCAAAGCCTTTCGGAATCAGCAAATTGAATATGCCCGAATTCACCGGCAAACCCTTGTCCTCCAACTACAATTTCGCCATTGGCTATTATTGCCATGCCCAATCCCCGGCTCAGGTTTACAACAAAGGCGTTTCGTATATTTTTTGCCTTGCCAAAAAACTGCTCGGCCATGCCTAGTCCGCGTGTATCATTGTCGATATGTACCGGGAATGAAAATTTTCCGGAAAGAAAATCAGCAAGTGATATTTCCAGGAAATTAAAGTAATTATACGAATGGCCCGTTTGTGAATTCACCCGTCCGGTGATGCCCATACCCATACCCAAAATACGGCTACCGTCAATTCCTGAATCTGAAATTGATTCCTGAATAAACCCAACAACGCGAACCAAACACTCCGGCGTATTTTCAAGAACGAAATTTTCATCTTCAAACGAATAAACTTCATCCATCTTAAGATTGTAAACAGAAAACGAGAGCCCTTTTAGTAACACCACAGCGCCAATGCAGTATGCATAATTTGGATCAACGTTGTAAAGAGAAGGGCGCCGTCCGTTATCGGTTTCCTTTTTCCCGGATTCAATAATAATCCGGGTTTCTATCAGCTCATTAACCAGTTTCGTCCCGGTAGGAACGCTTAATTTTACTTTTTTACAAATGCCGGGAATTGTGAGAGGTTTCTCCGACTTATTAAGCAACGCTACAATTTTCCTTTTTTGAGCATACTGACGGTTCTCATTGTTCACGTCTTCTATGTCTTTTAAAAATAAGTCCATCCAATAAAGTTGTGAATAGTTTCATTTACCGGATACAAGTTTATAAAATTTTTTATTAACTGATACTGATTTTATAATTTTTATTCAAAACATATCATCCGGGAATATCTATTCAACGTCAGTTCGATATAATGAAGTTGATCAAAATTCTGATAGTCAAGATTAAACTGCCCCATCCCCAACCCTTCCCCACAAAGGGAAGGGAGTTTGACCAGAGAAAAAAACAATGTCCGTTCTAAAAAGCATGAAATAACAATGTTTGTACAGGCCAAAAGTCCCCCGATTTGGGGGATTAGGGGGCAAACAGGAAAACGTAATAAACTATATCAGTTATACAGCAGTTTTCATGTCGAACTCACGTTATTCATTATTTTCGATGACCATATAGCATAAAAAAAGCAGAGATTTCTCTCTGCTTTCACTTAACTGACATTGGTATGATCAGTAAAAGACTATTTCTTCACTTCCCAGGCACAACGAACCGGAGAAACAATTTTGCCCTCCTTTTTAAGCACATCCATTGCTTTTTCAACAGCTTTTTTGTCCATACCGGCGGCTTCGGCAATTTCTCCGGCTTTTAACGGCTTTCCGGCAGCGCTCATTACTGCCAATACTTTTTCTACGCTCATAATTTTAGTTTTTTATTCGGTCTTATTTTGCAATTAAAATCTTTCTGAAACTACTTTCCAATCCAGAACCTGCCAAAAATCTTCAATATATTTCGGACGCAGGTTTTGCTTATCGAGGTAATAGGCATGTTCCCATACATCGCAGGTCATGAGCGGTATCAAGCCATCAGTGATTGGGCAACCGGCATTACTGGTCTGCACTATGCGTAATTTACCCGAAGCATCTTTTACCAGCCATGCCCAACCCGATCCGAATAAAGTTACAGCAGCCTTGGTAAAAGCTTCCTTAAACGCTTCGAACGAACCAAATTCAGCGTTAATAGCAGCTTTTAACTGGTCTTTTGGCTCTTTGCAGCCATCTTTGCAAAATTGCTCAAAATAAAAAGTGTGATTAAAAACCTGGGCTGCATTATTGAAAATGCCTCCGGATGATTTTTTGATAATGGTTTCCAGATCAGCATTTTCAAATTCAGTCCCGGCAATCAGGTTATTCAGATTATTGACGTAAGCCTGATGATGTTTTCCATGATGAAACTCTAAAGTTTGCGCGCTGATATACGGCTCTAAAGCATCTTTTCCATACGGCAAAGCAGGTAATTCAAATTTCATATTTGTATTTTTTAAAGGTTAAATGCTAAAAACTATGGTCTTTTTAATCAATAACATGAAATTACAGCAAAAGTTCTAATCTCTTCCTTTTGCCTCTCAATTTAGATTGTTTCTAAAGAAAAAGCGACATAAAAACTATCCGGATAAAAGAGAATATCTCCAAATTATCCTTTTCCCCCGGAAAATATGTTTCCTCAATTATTTAACAAACATTTTCTTTAAAAATTCAGATCAAATTTTTGTATCTTTAATCGATCACATTATCGTTCAGGTTTAAAAACCGTTTTTAAATATACTTTGAAATAAAGCAACAAATAATATTTAAAACCGGATCACATTAATACCGTGATAATAAAAACTATAACGCCATCCAATAATGAAAGGAAATTTACTTTTTTTGATTGCAATTATTATTGCTGGCCTCACTCCCGCTTCTTATTCACAAGAAGCAGACTCATTGAGAACTGATGATATATTAAAAATGTCGTTTACCGACCTGATGAATATGAAAGTAGTCAGCGCTTCAAGAATAGAGCAACCCATTAAAGATGTATCGGCTACAGTTCACGTTATCACAGCTCAGCAAATAAAAGACCGTGCCTATTTTACGCTGGAAGAAGCTTTGTCGGACTTACCCGGAATGCAGTTTCGAAATATTGTCGGTTTTAACAGCTACGTATTTATGAGAGGCGCCCCAAGCCAGAACAACCTTATCCTTCTATTAGTTGATGGTATCCAGATAAACGAATTAAATTCAGGCGGATTTTATGGCGGCGGACAATTCAATTTATCGGATGCAGAACAAATTGAAGTAGTATACGGGCCTGCATCAGCTCTGTACGGAACCAATGCCGTTTCTGGGATTATCAATATAATTACAAAAAGCCCTGAAGAAAAAAGCGGAGGACATATTAGCCTATTGAGTGGAAATTTCAAAACCCGGATGGCCGATTTTAACCTCAAAAACTATTATTCAGAAAAAAATATTGGCTATTCAGTTTCTGCCATGTACAAAACTTCAGAAAAAGCCAATCTGTCTGGTAGTGAGGGGGACAATAACTGGACCGATGAGATGGAAAATTTCGAAAACGATATATCTCTTTCTGCCAGAATGAAAGTAAAAAGCTTCAATGCAGGAGTTGTTTACCAGGAAAAACAATCATCGATGACCACTAATTTTAAAACGATTGGCGACAAATACCTGGACCGAAACACATTATGGGACATTGCATTTTTGAATAGCTATTTAAAATACACAAACAGTAAACACGAAAAGTGGACGCTCAATTCAATGGCCTATTACCGTAACTCCACGGTCAGACCAAATACAATAGACCATATCATAAAAGCTACCGAAACAAATCCCGGACAGCAGGTTGGTTATTATCGTCCAAACCAACTCGCAGGAATCGAAAACCAGTTTAATTATAAACCTGTGGAAAAATTGCTGCTTATTGGCGGAATCATTGGAGAAATTGAAAATATATCGGAACAATTCTCAATAACGTATAGCAATTCACAGGAATCGGAACCGCCAAAACCTCCCAAACCGTCAATGCTGAATAACCAGCTTTTCAGTTATTACCTGCAGGCAAATTATCAATTATCCAACCAGTTTGCTTTTACAGGAGGAATGCGTCACGATTTTTCAAGTTACTACGGACAGGTTGTAACCCCACGCCTGGGGCTGCTCTACAACATCAGTAAATTCACAGCAAAAGCATTGTACAACAAAGCTTTCAGATCGCCAGAACCTTGGGACTACAAATACGGAACAGGAAATAATGATCTGAAACCTGAAAAAATGCACTCGTTTGAATTATCGCTTTCCTATCAGGTCACAGACAATCTCCTGTTCGGAACATCCTTGTACAGCAACAGGATCAACGAGAAACTGACAAAGGAGACCAACGAAACAGTTGACCGGTGGATTAATAAAAACAAACTGACCACAACAGGAATTGAACTATATGCCAACTATATCATCCGGGACCTGCGTTTTTACGCAAATTACACGTTCAACGATTCATACGATCAGGACAAGGTAACTATTCCTGAAATCGCAAAACATACAGCCAATGCGGGCATTACTTATTCCTGTACCGAAAATATAAAAATGAATATCAGGACAAACTATTCGGGTGAACGTCTTAATCCATTCGTTATACCCTCTACGGGAGATAATTACATTGACGATGCCCTTTTATTTCACGCATGTCTGTCAGTAGTCGATATAAAAGGCTTCGATTTTCAGCTAAAGGCCAATAATATTTTTAACACGGAATATTATCATCCGTCGAACCGTTTTGCAGGCAGATACAGGCAGCCACAGCAAACGTATACGATAAAACTTGCGTATAATTTTTAAAATTTGTTTCAGTAAAAAAAGAAGATATAATTAGCAGGGGAAGATGAAAGAATACTGCATGCGCAATATAAAAACGTTAATTACAATAGTTTTTCTCTCTGTGGGAATAGCTTATGGAGAAAATTCATTTGCGCAATCAAGAGAATATTTACTGAAAGCAGGGTTCCTCGAAAAATTCACGCACTTCATTGAATGGCCCGGTACTGTTTCTTCTGAAACTTTTCGAATAGCAGTTATAGGCGAAAACAAATTTGGCAATGCACTGGAAGATATATTCAGCAAGGTAAAAATAAAAGACAAAACCGCCGAGATTGTGTATATCTCATCGGTTGACGAATTGAAAGATTGCATGATATTGTTCATTTCAGGAAAGATGGACAACAAACTCGACGACATACTCAATCATACAACAGGGAAACCAATACTGACAATCAGCGAGAACAGCGGATACGGAAAAAAAGGCACTATCATTAACATGCTTTTGGTTAACGATTATATCCGTTACGAGATCAACCGGAACGCCCTTTCTAAATCGGGGCTTAAAATGAGCAGTTTGCTCCTTGATTCAGCAACAATTATAAAAACAGATGAATAAGCTCCAGTTCATAAAGGATATATCCATCCGGAATAAAATAATTGCCATTGTTTTATTCATCTCGTTTACAGTTATTTCAGTGGGATTCACCTACATAGCAACAAGAGATATTAAACATTCACGGAATGAAGCCCGGTCACGCTTATTGCTCGATGCAACACTGATCGGCGATTATTGCATCGTACCTCTTACTTTTGACGATAAGCAACAGGCTGCGGAAACTTTGTCGCGCTTAAAATTCATCGAATCAGTTGAAGCAGGTTATCTATTCGACGAAAACGGAGAACTTTTTGCCACATACCCCGACTCACTCGATTCAACCAATATTCCGACGGAAATAAACGGCCAAAAAGCAATATATAAAGATGGATATTTTTACATCACCGAGCCTGTTATATTTCAGGGAAAAGAATTAGGAACGCTTTTCATTCGGGCCAATTCCAAAGAACTTCAGGCTGAAAAGCAACAACTCATCATTGTAATGCTCCTTCTGATAGTTGGCCTGATTATTTTATCGTACGTGCTTGCATCAAAAATACAACGACTGATTTCGGACCCTATTTTAAAGTTAGCCGAGTTAACCGCGACCATATCAACCAATCAGGATTTCAGCGTTCAGTTGAAACCACAGGGGAAAGACGAAGTCGGAATACTATACCAACAATTCAACAATCTTCTTGTGAAATTACGAAAGAGAGAAGAAGAGCGGGACAAGGCAGAAGAAGAGATACGGGAATTAAATATCAGTCTCGAAAAAAAGGTAGCAGAACGCACTGCCTCATTGGAAGCTGCCAACAAAGAAATGGAAGCATTTTCCTATTCTGTATCGCATGACCTGCGCGCCCCGTTGCGGCACATCAACGGATTTGTTGAATTGCTGGTGAAACGCAATGGCGATCAATTGAATGAAAAAGGACAGCATTACCTTAATTCCATCTCCGAAGCATCAAACCAAATGGGTGCCCTGATTGACAATCTGCTGCAATTCTCAAGAACCGGAAGGGCAGAAATGAGACTGACAAAAGTAGATATGAACAAACAAATAGAAGATGCATTAACCATCTTGAAACGAGATACGACAGGCCGCAAAATAGAGTGGAAGATCGATTCTTTGCCTGTCGTTTTGGCCGACCATGCACTGATCAGGCAGGTCTGGGTGAACCTGATCGCAAATGCCATAAAATATACCGGACAGCGGGAAACAGCCATCATCGAGATCGGAGCAACCGGAGAAAACAAGGAATTTGTATTCTATATTCGGGATAACGGCGCCGGATTCAACATGAATTACGCGCACAAACTGTTTGGCGTATTCCAACGTTTGCATTCGAACGACGAATTTGAAGGAATCGGTATCGGACTGGCAAATGTGAAGCAGATCATCAAAAAGCACAACGGGCAGGTCTGGGCCGAAGGAGAAATCGACAAAGGAGCAACTTTTTATTTTTCATTACCAAAAATACAGGAGGATTAATATGTTGGAACTTAAAACAATTTTACTGGCAGAAGACAATCCAAAAGATGTCGAACTAACATTGGAAGCGCTGGAAGAAAGCAACCTCGCAAACAGGGTCATTGTAGCAAAAGACGGCGTTGAAGTAATGGAATACCTCCGGATGGAAGGCAAATTTGCCAATCGCAATCCGGGAAACCCTTCGGTATTGTTCCTCGACATTAAAATGCCACGAAAAGATGGCATTGAAGTGTTGCGTGAAATCCGCAGTACCCCTGAATTTAAACTGCTACCGGTAGTAATGCTGACTTCGTCGCGGGAAGATAAAGATTTATTGAACAGTTATTACCTGGGAGTCAATGCGTACGTTGTGAAACCGGTAAATTTCAGTGGTTTTATTGATGCCGTGAAACAACTGGGAATTTTCTGGGCAATTATTAATGAAATTCCTCCGGAAGTTAACCAGCCGGAAAAACAATAATACAATTTCCCATGAGCGCCAAAATTTATGCTTTGCTCCTTGAAGATGTTCAGAAGGACGTTGAACTTCTCTCTGAACTTCTTACAGACGAAGGTTTTGATATACAACTGGATGTTGTTCAGACTGAATCCGATTATGTTTTCAGTCTGAACAAGAACGATTACAATATCATTTTTGCCGATTTTACTTTGCCCGGGTTCAACGGACAGCTTGCTTTGGAACATGCAAAAAAAATATGCCCCGGCATACCTTTCATTTGTATTTCAGGCACAATCGGTGAAGACAAAGCAGTTGAGTTGCTGAAACAGGGTGCGACAGATTATGTGCTCAAAGACCGGATGGAAAGACTGGGCTTTGCGGTGCGCCGGGCATTGGATGCAGCCGCGCAATACAACAAATTCAAACAGGCTGAAATTGAAGCTAAAACAAACCGCAAACTATTACAGACGATCATTAACAATGCGCTGGACATTATCTATATAAAAGACATCAATGGCAAGTATTTACTCATCAATGAAGCGACAGAAAAGGCAATAGGCAAAAAATCTTCCTCGGTTATCGGAAAAGATGATTTCTTCATTCTTCCTGAAGACGAAGCAAGGGTGATTGTCGACATGGACAAAAAAGCGATGCATGGCGGAGTACCTGTAACTTATGAAGAGACTTTGACATTGGCCGACGGGAAAATTCACACGTTGCATACCATCAAATGCCCCATGTTCGACGATTATGGACAACCATCCGGACTGTTCGGAATTACCCGCGACATTACCGAACGCAAACAAATGGAATATGAGCTGATGAAGGCCAAGGAAAAAGCAGAAGAAAGCGACCGGTTAAAAACGGCATTCCTCCAAAATATTTCGCACGAAATAAGAACTCCCATGAATGCAATTATCGGGTTCACCGAATTTCTGAAAGACCCCTATTTACCGGATGACAAACGCAATGAGTTTTCGAACATCATCAGCAAAAGCAGCGACCAATTGCTTTCAATTATTACTGATATTGTAAGTATTGCCACGCTGGAAGCAAAACAGGAACGGATTTCAGGAAGCACAGTGAATTTGAATAACCTGTTAAAAGTATTGCATGCCCAATTCGAACCGAAAGCGAAACAAAAAAACGTATTGCTGGAATTAACATGCGGCCTCGACGACGACAAAGCAGTAATCCAAACCGACAATACCAAGCTCATCCAGATTCTCTCCAATCTTATCAACAATGCCATAAAATTTACAAAACAAGGACACGTACACTTCGGGTACAAATTAGCCGAAGGCTATCTGGAATTTCGTATTGAGGACACCGGGATTGGAATTTCTCCGGATATACATGAACTTGTTTTCAAACGTTTTCAGCAGGCAGAGAGTACGCTTTCAAATGTATCTGGAGGAATGGGCCTTGGATTGTCCATATCGAAAGGATATGTTGAGTTACTTGGAGGAAAAATATGGGTATCGTCACAACCGGGAAAAGGTTCCGTATTTTATTTTACAATACCGTATATTCAGGACTGCGGGAAATAACAGATGGGGGGATAAAAAATAAAAACCCCCGGAACCTCTGTCCGGGGGAAAAAAACAAAAAATCAACTAACCTTTAAATCGCCTGGCTACCTCATCCCAGTTGATCACATTCCAGAAAGCGTCAACATAATCAGGGCGCCTGTTTTGATAATTCAGGTAATATGTATTTTCACCAACATTAACAAGAGTAATGGATTCTACCCTCACCAATCCAATTGGAAGATTATAAAAATTTATCTGTTTGAAAAAAGTTAATCAACGTGTGATTTATTAGTTGTTTTTCACGACTAATAGTTCGAAAAAAAACAGAATTAAAATGATTGATGAACAATTAACCGAAAAATTTCTGGAACTGATAGAAGAGAACAAAAAGCTGATTTATAAGGTTAGCCACATGTTTTGCGAAAATGGAATTGACAAAAAAGATCTATTTCAGGAGATCATCATCAACTTATGGAAAGCATACCCAAAGTTCAAAGGAAATTCCAAAGTCAGTACATGGGTTTACAGGATTTCAATAAACACAGCAGTTTCATGGATTCGCGACTTTGTAAAAAACAAAGATCACATTGAGTATACGAATATGATTCCCCCGATTCATGATGAACCTGCGTTCGATGACTTATACGACCGGCTTTATAGTGCTATTGGCTTGCTAGGCACACTCGACAGGGCCATTATCCTTCTTCAACTCGATGGCTACAACTACGATGAGATTTCAGAAATTATTGGGTTAACAAAAACGAATGTTGCAACAAAAATCAATCGGATTAAACTGAAGTTGAAAAATCATTTAACGAACAATTAAATTAAAACAATCATGGAATACGAAGAATTACAAATCCTGTGGAAAACATACGACCAGAAGCTTGACAGGCTTGAAAAACTAAATAAAAAATTGATTCTTGAAACATGTTCAAAGAAGTCTCAAAAAAGAATCAACTGGCTACAGTATCGAAATTATTATGGACTTATTATGCTTCCTGTCATTTTAATTGTTGCCATGCATCCTCAATTTAAAGCTAGTAATGTGGATACAAAATTCATTATAGGGGCAATGCTTTGGCTTGGATTGATAGTACATTCAACATGGCATTTTATTACAATGATCAGTCAACTAAGAAAAGTTGATTTGATAAATGACAACGTAATTGAATCTGCAACCAAAATTAATGATTACAAAAGAATGGTAATAAGAGGTTCTAAATCACTATTTATTACAATGCCTGTTGCATTGGCAGGAGTGCTTTTAATCGGATGGAAAGGTTTTCATTTCGATCAAAACCTGATGCTGTTCATTATCGGACTAATCCTGGTTTCTTTTATTTTGAGAAAACGACAACTTAAGGGACTCACAAAAAGAATAGATAAATTATTGACTGACATTCAGGAACTGGAAGAATATAAGGAGTAAGTTTCATTGATCAACTGGCTCAGGTTTGCAATATAAAAAAATAAAAATAAAAACCCCCGGAACCTCTGTCCGGGGGAAAAAAACCAAAAATCAACTAACCTTTAAATCGCCTGGCTACCTCATCCCAGTTAACGACATTCCAGAAAGCGTCAACATAATCAGGGCGCCTGTTTTGATAATTCAGGTAATATGCATGTTCCCACACATCAATACCTAAAATCGGCGTACCCTTTACCTCAGCGACATCCATGAGCGGATTGTCCTGGTTGGGAGTGGATGAAACCACCAGACTATCACCCTGCCTCACCAGCCACGCCCATCCTGAACCAAATCGTGTGAGCGCGGCCTTGGTAAATGCTTCTTTAAAATTTTGTACCGACCCAAATGAGCCATTTATAGCGTCAAGCAGTTCACCAGCCGGATTTTTGGCGCCTCCCGGAGCCATCACTTCCCAGTACAGGTTGTGATTATAAAAACCGCCGCCGTTGTTTCTCACAACAGCAGAATGAGCTGATACACCTGCTAAAATTTCTTCAATTTTCTTTCCTTCAAGCGCAGTTCCCTGAACTGCACCATTTAAATTATTTGTATATGCCCCGTGATGTTTCCCGTGATGGATTTCCATGGTACGGGCATCAATGTAAGGTTCTAATGCGTTGTATGCGTATGATAATTTTGGTAATTCAAATGACATGATATTTAAATTTTATTGATTAAAGGATTTCTGTATCTTTTTATGCAAATCTACAACACTATTCACATTCATTCCAAATAAGAAGACATCTTTTTTAATCGGAATTATCTATCCGCAATAGATATTCTCAATCTATTTTCACTAATCAAAGTCTATTAAGGAGTTATGCTTTTGACATGTCCAATATTTTAAATCTTTTTTCTTCTGTCGCCGGTGGCGGCCAATCTGCCGATCCTCTTTTTTCGTCATCCCAGCGCAGACGAGAACTTACGGACGTCTTGTTACAAACGAAGGAAGTGAAAAACTTTAAACGCCTTTCGTTGTTACTGAAAATAACCTAACTTGCAGGTTATGGAAACAAAAAACACATTATTAAAACGATAAACTATGCAGGAAATCTTTAGTAAAGGAAACGTGCTGAACCTGGAAGAGATGATAGAATATTCATCCGGAGGGATCATCAGCAAACAGGTTTTGAAAAATCAGTCGGGGAATATTACGCTATTTTCTTTTGACCAGGGACAAGGGTTGAGCGAACACACAGCGCCCTTTGATGCGGTTGTTCAGATACTGGATGGTGAAGCGCAGGTCATTATCGGAGGAAATCCCAATCTGGTAAAAAAGGGGCAAACCATTATTATGCCTGCTAATATATCGCATGCCTTACAGGCAGTGGAACGGTTCAAGATGTTGCTCACGATGATAAAAGGCTAAGAAGATCATATCCTGATTTTGTATTTCGAAGATATTCTGTTCTGAATTCCTGTTCATCATGCGTTTTCTCCGCTTTTGCATAAAGAAAGGGATTCATTATCTTTCGGGACAATTATTTCCCGTTTTTGAATGGCTCGTCCGATTTTTATACTCATCAAGCTCCTTCTGCCGGTAATTCTGGCGTTTACTGTTGTCTTCAGGGTTTCGGCGAAAGACCCCTACCGCCCGGTTATTTCCAATCCGGTACTGGAACCCTGGCAGTGGACCGAATTCCACGAACTCGACACCATTACCGTTTCGTGTATGAGCCGGGGCAACAACGATGGTTTTTGGCTCGGTTCGGGCAGTCAGGCTATCTTTTTCGACGGGTATAAACTGGAATCTTTTCAGGTTGACAGTTCATGGCTATATTCAATGGCACACGAGCGAAGCCAGAACCTGCTTGTTTCAACATCGAAAGGCCTGTATCGCTACATCGACAATCAGTTCCAAAAACTTCTGGCTATCTCTTTTTCAAATCGGTATGAATTTATAACCGACCAAAACGGATATGTATGGATCGGGTCGCAGCACGGATTGCTAAAAATAACACCCTGGCATGTCCGCTGTTTCAATCCACACGGAATTTTTGAACTCGACAGCGAAGGAAACATCACCAATAAAGTGGCCTCGTTTTCCGATCTGGGCACAGTGGTTAAAAACATTCGTGAAATACAATTTCCGGTTTACCGCATTCATGCCGACGATAATGACATTTTTTGGGTTGCCTGCAAATTCAAAGACTTTGAAATTGCTGAAATACGCAATCTTCAGAATGTATTTACCAAATCGGATTGGAAATACCACCAGGTTGACCTGATCCCTGCTGAAGCAATTTCAGGTATTTACAGAAAAGGAGAAGAGCTGCTGGTTACATCTGCCAGCCCCAGCATCAGCATGCAGATTTTAAACCTAAAGACAGAGAAATCATCAAGCGTCAATTTAAGCAACATCGGCGGCGATGATCTTCATACAGGAATTGTGAAAACCAGCGACAGCAAAATCTGGATCGGCGGTCATAGCAAAATATATACACTCAGCAATGAAGGATGGAAACTTTATCAGTATCCCGAAGTCAAGCTGCCTCTTTCCTCCATCAATATTTACTCCGACCTGAACGACCGCATTTATATTTGGGGCACCGGTATGTTCCGCGAACTGGAATACATGCAGGGAAGTTACCGTACCTATCAGGATTTAAATTTTCAGTGCAATACGCCCGACGGACGCTATTGGTTCACCACAAATAACGGCACCGTGGTTGAAGCCGATTCGTTGCTGAATGTTTTTTCTGGGTACAACACCAGCGACGGGCTGATGGACATGGCCATGCAGGTTTATTACTCAAAGAAAGGACAGCTTTGGGCGGCAGGAAGCCATAACGGGCGGGCAGCCATCGCAACCTTTGACGGCCAGCGCTGGAGCATGGAACACTTGCCTCCGCTTCAGTTCGGCATTTCCTACGACGGTATTAAGGAATTGGGCGATACCTCCATCGTATTTTCTTTCAACGGGGTATTAAGCTCATACAGCCACGATTCCGGAGGTTTTATCGAATACCATTACGGCAGCCGTAAATGGAGAAGGCATCATCCTCCGCAGGTTCCGCTCCGGATTCCCTCCATTGAACAAACTTCCGACGGCAAGCTATGGTTTTCGGGAGGTACGGTTTCTGTTTTTGACGGAACGAAAACGTACCAACTTGATTCGCTGTTTAACGAGTCGCGCTGGACCGACGATATTGCAATCAGTCCCGACGACAAAATATGGATAGCGCAGGGAGGCTATGGATTGTTTCATTTCGACGGGAAAGTGTGGCAACGTTTCGGAGTACGAAACGGCCTGGCCAGCAACATGGTTACTAATCTGTATTACGAAAACGACGAATCGTTGCTCATTGCTACCGATAACGGCATCTCCTGCTTCGATGGCAAACAGTTTGTGAGCCAGATTATGCACCCCAGCATTGGCATCCCGCGGGAAAAAGGTACCATCCGCCTGTCAGCCGACAAAAATATATGGATCAACCAGGGTTCACGTGAATGGTATTTGTACGACTTGAAAAACACCCGCGAGATACCCCGGGAAATATCGAAAGCCATCCGTTACAAACGCGACCTGCACGGGCCGGAAACCTATATCACATTTGCTGAAAACGAAATTCCGCCCGAAGGCAATGTGCTGATCCGTTTTGAGGGAAAAGACTTTATGCACAAGACCTCACCCGACAAGCTCCAGTTTTCGTACCGCCTCAACGAAGGCGAATGGTCGCTTTTTTCGTCCGATAAATCGGCTCTTTTGCTCGATCTCGAAGACGGGAAATACATCTTCGAAGTCAGGGCCCGCGACATGGATTTGAATACGGATGAAACACCAGCCATGGTGAATTTCGTAGTCGAACCGCCGGTACACAAACGGGCCTGGTTCATCCTTACCATTTTAACATTTCTCGGCATTATTTCGTTTTTGCTTACGCGGCTTTATATGCGAAACAAAAAAATCCATGAACTCGACCAGTTCAAATTGCGCTTGTTTACCGATATTTCGCACGAACTGAAAACGCCGCTCACCCTGATCATGCTACCCCTGCAAAAACTTCTGGACAGGGAAAACAAGAACGAGGAAACAAAAAAATACATCGACCTGATACACGAAAATGTAGAACGGCTTTCAACTCTTGTACACCAGGTAATCGATTTCCGCCGTCTGGAATCGAAAAAAATCCAGATGGAATATGCGCCGGGCGATGTGATCCGGCAAATCAACTCCATCTTTCACTATTACAAACCACTGGCTGACGAAAAAGGCTTTAATTTTCTGCTGACTACCGAAACCGACGAACTCTGGCTGAATTACGACGCCGACAAACTGGAAAAAATAATTGTCAACCTGCTGTCGAACGCCTTCAAATACACACCCGAAAACGGACTGGTCGAATTGCAGGTACAGTGGAATTCGGCTTCAGAAAAACTGACGGTTATGGTTTCCGACAATGGTCCCGGTATTCCGGCTGAAATGCAAAAGATTATTTTCGACCGTTTTTATCGAATGAAAAACAATCAGCACAATAAAATACCCGGAAGCGGCATCGGCCTTTCATTGGTAAAAGAATTGGTTGGTTTACACGGAGGAACGATTGAAGTGTTCAGCGACGGGGAAAACGGCACGGAGTTTAAAGTGATCCTTCCGCTGGAAAAAGCCGAAAAAACGTTCAGTCCGGCACCAATCATTTCAGAAGAAACCCTTTCCGGCGAGAACAATGAAAAACCTCTTTTGCTGATTATTGAAGACGAGCAACAGATGCTTGAATTTGTCTCCGGAGAACTGTCGGTTTATTTCGAAGTGCTTCCGGCAACCACGGCAGAGAAAGGCATGGAACTGTTGAGCCAGATGCCCGATCTGGTGATTTCGGATGTAATGTTGCCAGGCATGAACGGCATTGAATTCTGCCAACGGATCAAAGAAAGCGAAGAAACCAGCCATATCCCGGTCATTCTTTTAACGGCGCGTGACACCGAGGAAAATATTGTTCAGGGCATCAGCATGGGCGCCGACGATTACATTACCAAGCCGTTCAACATGAACGAACTGAAGGCGCGTTGCCTCGGGATGATCGAGAACCGCAAACGGCTCCGGAAACGATTTGCCGAGAACAAACAAATCAAGGCGGAACATTTTACCAGCAACAAAGGCGACCAGTCGTTTTTAAACAAGGCCATGGAAATTGTTTTCCAGAACCTCGATAATGCAGAATTCGATGTCCCGCAGTTTTGCAACCTGATGAACATGAGCAAAACCCTGCTTTATTCGAAACTAAAAACACTCACCGGGCAGTCGGCAACTGAGTTTGTCAGGAATATCCGGCTGAAAGAGTCGCGGCAAATTTTGCTTGATCCGAAGAATGAACTGAGCGTTTCGGAAGTCAGCTATAAGGTTGGCTTCAACGACCCGTTGTATTTCTCAAGATGTTTTAAAAAATATTTCGGCATACCGCCTTCAGAAATATCAAAAAAATAGGTTCTGTGATATTTGGCGCAGATGATTTTTTTCAGTTTCTTAGTTCGTTGATAAGGTAACCGAAAGCAAGCACATCTACCCTCAAAAGGATAGAAGAAAAAATAACTTTAGCAGGTAGAAACAAGACCAACGTAATTTACAACGAATCGTTACAGAACAAAAAAATAAGACTATTTTAAAAAATTGAAAAATGAAAAAGATTGTATTTGGATGCTTAATTTCTTTAGCAATGTTTACAAAAACAGAGGCACAGGTTGCGTATATCGGTCACAGAGGAGCTTCGTACGTGGCTCCCGAGAACACGGTTGCTTCGGCTAAACTCGGATGGGAAGTTGGCGCTGATGCCGTGGAGATCGATATTCAACTCACAAAAGACAACCGGGTGATGGTTCATCACGACAGTAACACAAAAAGGCAAACCGGAGTTGACCGGAAAATAAAAGACACTACTTCCGAAGAACTGCGGAAACTGGATGCCGGTTCGTTTAAAGATGAAAAGTACAAAGGCGAAAAAATCCCTTTCCTCGAAGAAATTGTCTCGATCATTCCGGAAGGAAAGCTGCTGGTTATTGAAATAAAATGCGGCAGCGAGGTGATTCCTTTTACGAAAGAAATCATTGACGCCAGCGGAAAAAAAGACCAGATCAAATTTATCAGTTTCGGGTGGCAAACCATATTGGATGCCAAAAAAGCTTTTCCCGACAACAAATGCTATTGGCTTTCGTCTGTCGGCCCCGATGTAAAACTGAAAATTAAAGATGCGGCCAAACATGGACTCGATGGTCTTGACCTTCGCAATACGATCATTGATGCGAAAATGATGAAGAATGCAAATAAACTGGGTCTGGAAATGATTTGCTGGACTGTGGACGACCCGCAGGAAGCCAAACGTATGATCGCGCTCGGCGTGCAGGGAATTACCACCAACCGCCCGGACTGGCTGAAAGAACAAGTAAACGCAAAATAACGAAGAGCACCTGTTGGTGTGCCAATGAGTCTGT
This sequence comes from Prolixibacteraceae bacterium, assembly GCA_003506435.1. Taxonomy (GTDB): domain Bacteria; phylum Bacteroidota; class Bacteroidia; order Bacteroidales; family Prolixibacteraceae; genus GWE2-42-39. The sequence continues at coordinate 32,025 of DOAQ01000027.1, read as the reverse complement.
CCAAAAAGCCTGAGATCGAGTCATCCCGAACTTGTTTCGGGATCTCATCTTTTTGATCGTCAGACCCTGAAATACCCCGAAATTTCGGGGCAGGGTGACGCGAATTGCGGATTTTAGAACTTTTTGGACATCCTCATTTCCGGTTAAATTCACAAAGGCCGGCCAACCATTATCCCGGTTTGTGTCTTACTTTTTAAAATATAATCAGCAAGAGGTTCATCGCTTACCACTACCTTTTTCGCCGAAGATGAAGCATGCAGAATATGAATCCGTCCGCTTACACGGGTAAGCAATACCGAATGAACAATATCCAACCCTTCAATACCGGTGGTGATTCCTGCAAAATCGCCTTCCTGCAAAAGATTCTCAATTGCCGCAATTTTTTCCTTTGGAACAAAATAATATTCGTTTGCTGAAATTATACTTTCCAGCTTTTCCATCTCAGCAACAAATTCGGGTTTTGCTTTCAAACAGGGGTAGCTGCCGGGATGTTTGCTCATAAAATCTACCCGGTTCGGATATATCTCGCCAAACCCTTTGGCAGGCAGGCTAATTACGTTTTTCTCCGCATTATTCAGCAACCACTCGCTGAAATAGTGCAATCGCGAAGGATACAGATTGCGAAGGCCATTCCGGTACCTGATTTGCTGAAGTTCCTGCAAAAAGCTGTCGTAGTCGGGTTCTCCCGATTTTATCGTTCGTGCCAGCGCCAGACAGTTCTCAACAAAGGTGGTGCAGTCCATTTCACGCAGGTTGACTACCAGTTTCTCATCGTCGCCCTTTTCCAGTGTCCCTCCAACGTAAGGCGTTCCTTCCAGCGATTTGCCAATGGCAATGATCAGTTCACCCATCGGTACACCTTTCTTTCCTGAAAACTTCTGCATCATCTCCTCAAAGATTTCCCGGTCGCGAGGCTCCTGGATAATCTCACCGTCAGGAATTACCTGCTTCTGATCAATGCAATTACCGGCCGTACCCAACAGGAAAAAAGCAAAAATGATTAACTGCAATTTCATATCCGTAATGTTTTATATACAACAAAGTTAACAAGTTCAGGCAATTGCCCGCCGGATAGCTGCGGAAATGATTCAGAGGGTAAAATACGGTTTGGAAAAGCTGATCGTCAAAACTCACGCAAAAACTATGACTACTGCAACTTCCTGAACGACGGATTTCGGATGGCCGCTTTCAATCTCGTTCCCGGCCTGAACTGAATATTCAGTCCTTTTATCAGCCGGTAATCAGCTTCTTCGGGCTGCGCGGCAGCATCGCTTTTCAGATGAAGACTAAAAGTTCCCAGATCGCCCAGCTCTACCGTATTGTTTTCCATCAGTAATTCCGGGATTAATTCGCTTAATCCAATAATTACAGCAGCAATATCGCCGGGACTTAGCGTCGATCTCTTCGAAAGTATTTCCGAAAGATCGTACAGGTCCTTCCTGCTGCGGTTACAGGCCCGGGCATAATACCGATACGTACCTCCGCCTTTAATTCCCGGCTGTGCCTGACTGATTATCTTGTACTTTATTGACATGATATAAGTTGATTTTAAAATTTTAATACCTGTAAAAATAATATTTAATACTTATAAAAAATATTTTTAATACGTATTAAAAATAAAATTAATAGCTGTTAAAATTAATAAATATGTACTGATATAAAAAATAAAAAAAACCTATTTTGTTTCCATAAGCGTAGTAGTTTGGCATCTGCAGTATTTTAAAAACCTTATTTTCGATAAGGCAACCTCAGTAGCCTGGCAACTAACAGTAATCCTACCTTATTACCTTATTTTAAACTACTGGAATAAGGTAAAAGTTGTATGTAAATGCACCAGCTACTGAGGTTTCCCGGTTAGAATAAGGTTTTTAGGGCATCTTTAAAAGATGTGTCCACACGATAGGAGCACTCGGGATCGGGATCTCATCGTTCTAATAATCAGACCCTGATCCCGAGCGCTCGGGACAGGGTGACGCGAGTTGCGGATTTTAGGATTTTTTGGACAGCCTCTTCTTCAAATTTTATCCCAAAGGGATAATTATCTGCTTTTCGGGCTCATATTTCAATCACGATTTTTTCCACAATTATTTTTATCCTGATAGATTAAACAGAAATAATCATCCAATGAAAATTTCAGACAAATTTATCCTGTTTTGTTTTGATTTAAAAAAAATGCTTTTACTTTTGTCAAAACAAATAAAAGACACAACAGTCTTTTATAAAAACAAATTATTGAAATAATGAAGTCAGCCATTTTCTGCATAGTATCGATTATGAGCATGTGTACTGCAATGTGTATGTGTTGTATGTGCAATGGAATCGTTATGCAGAAGAAGGATGTGAAATAAAATTTAAATAGATATTCATATATACCGGATAGCCCTTCTGCAATGCAGAGGGGCTTTTTTTTGGTAAAAAATAACAATAATTGATTATGACAGAAAAACCTTACCGGAGCATTGTTAAAACCATTTCGTGGAGAACGATCGGAACTATTGATACCATGGTGATTTCGTGGTTGGTTACCGGCAAGCCCGACTTTGCAGTAACGATTGGCGGCATTGAGCTATTCACCAAAATGCTGCTTTACTTTTTTCACGAGCGGACCTGGAACAGGTTGAATTTTGGCCGGATTACCAAGTCGCCAATAGAATATAACATTTAAAGCTATGAACAAAAACTTCTTTCCCATTAACATTGATATTGCCGGTGAAAAGATTCTGATCATTGGCGGCGGACAAAGCGCACTAAAAAAAATTCAGCAGCTACGCCGCTTCAATGCCCGGATTGAAATTATTGCGCTGCATGTATGCAACGAAGTGAAAGAAAGCGGCCATCCGGTAAAAATAAAAGCTTACGAGCCATCCGACCTGAACGGTTTTCTGATGGTGTATTCGTGCAGTAACAACGATGACCTCGACCGGCAAATTACCAACGATGCACGAAAGGCAAGAGTTCTGGTCAATATTCACGACAAACCGGAACTGTGTCAGTTCGTCTCTCCCGCCATCTACAAGAAGGGAAATATTACCGTATCGGTTGGCTCGAATGCCGAAGATGTTTACGAATCAATCCGGCTACGGAATGTGATTCAGGACTATCTGGAAAATAATCAAATCATAAAAACAAAAATATGAACCTGAAATTATCCCCCCTGACAGAAGAACAGCAAAAAGCCCTTGACCAACTGAACAAAAGGCTGAATGAAGCTCAGGCCTATTGGTTGGCTGGTTTTTATCAGGGCCGGCTTCATGCCGGTTTTACAAACGGACATGCATTAAAGCCGGAGATTTTAACTTCCCGGGTTGCCAATCAGACAACAAAAAAACTAACTGTTTTGTACGGCACACACACCGGGCATTCCCAATCCATTTCCAACCAGTTACAGGCCAAAGCCAGCGCCGCAGGAATTCAGGCGGAAGTTTTTCCGATGGATGATTTCAAAACCAACCAGCTCCCTTCGATTGAAAACCTGGCCGTTATTGTAAGCACCCACGGAGATGGCGAGCCACCGTCAATGGCCGAAGATTTTTATTTGTTCATTGCCGGGAAGCGGGCGCCCAAGCTTGCTTCACTAAACTACTCGGTGTTTGCACTGGGCGACAAAAGTTATAGTCATTTCTGCCAAACAGGGATTGACATTGACCAGGCGCTGGCAAAAACAGGGGCGAAAGAACTGTTACCAATTGCTAAAACGGATGTTGATTATGAAGAGGAAGCAGAACAATGGATCAACCGGATTACCGGACTGCTGGCTTCTGCACCTTCGGCAGAAGCAAAAATTACAGAAAATAAAGTTACCGAAACCGTTACTGCTTACTCAAAAAAGAACCCGTTTGCGGCAACTGTGCTCGACAAGGTAAAAATTACCGGACGCGATTCCGACAAGGAAGTATACCATTTCGAACTTTCACTGGAAGGTTCGGGACTGAAATACGAACCGGGCGATTCGTTGGGTGTGTATGCCGGTAATCCGCCGGAACTGGTACAGCAGATCATCGAAAAAACAAAGCTGGATGCCGAAAGCAAAGTAAACACAGCCACCGGGGAAAAAAGCTTTCGCGAAGCATTGGAGCATCATTTCGAGATCACCCGCCTAACGCGCGACACCATTGATAAATATGCCCGTGCATCCGGTCATGCAAAGCTGTTGCGTATCGCCGAAACCGAATCGCAGGCTGACGATCTGTTTTATGGTTATGATTTGCTCGACCTGCTGGAAGAATATCCGCACCCGTGGAATTCCGAATCGCTGACCTCCGTATTGCGTAATCTGCCGCCGCGCCTGTATTCCATATCTTCCTCACAGGAAGCCGTTGCCGATGAAGTTCATATTACCGTCAGTACGGTGCGATACGAAAACAAAGGAAGGGTACGGCTCGGAGCAGCCTCGGGCTATTTGTCCGACCGCATTGAAATTGACGACAAAGTATCCGTTTTCATTGAGAAAAATCCTTCGTTTAAACTTCCAGAAGATGTACAAAAACCCATTATCATGATCGGAGCCGGAACCGGGGTTGCCCCCTACCGCGCCTTTCTACAGCACCGCGAAGCACTTCAGCAAAAGGGGAATAGTTGGCTTTTCTTCGGAGAACGGAGATTTCATTCCGATTTTCTGTACCAGGTAGAATGGCAAAAGTTGATTGCGAAAGGTTATCTCGAACGGCTGGACATTGCATTTTCACGCGATAAGAAAGAAAAAGTGTACGTACAGCACCGCATCCTTGAAAACCAGGAGCGGTTGTTCCAATGGTTGCAGAACGGAGCCGTTCTGTATCTGTGCGGCGATATGAAACACATGGCAAAAGACGTTCAGAATGCACTGCTCGAAGTCATCCGGGCACAAGGCGGAATGACTGAAGAAAAAGCGCAGGAATACATCAAAAAGCTGAAAAAGGAAAAACGTTTCCAGATAGATGTATACTAGGTAATTAACTGACTAATTGTCGTTTAAAAAATGATGCAATTGAAAAACTTTAAATGCTTTTTGTGAATGCTTCGTGAATTGGAGACTTTGTGGCTAATTTTTTCCTGCCACAAAAACACAAAAGACACAAAGCATTCACGAAGAACATCTTATATAAGCAACATTGATTATTGACAGGACAGCATCTTATATAGATTTCGATACGATATTATACCGTTAAAAAACAAAATACTACCAGATTATGAGCGACACAATTGATTGGAGTAAGCTTTCAGAAATGGAAAAGCTGAAACACGACAGCAACTATTTACGAGGCACGCTGGTCGGGAGTTTGGCAAATCCCATAACCGGGGCCATTGCCGATGGCGACACCCAAATTTCAAAATTCCACGGGATGTACCAGCAACAGGACCGCGACCTGGAAAAGGAACGCAAACGGCAAAAACTGGAACCAGCCTTTTCATTCCTGATCAGGGTGCGTATTCCGGGCGGAAAAGTAAGCCCGAAACAATGGCTACAAATGGACGGACTGGCCGATACCTATGCCAACCATACCCTGAAACTGACCACCCGGCAGGCTTTCCAGTTACATGGTGTGGTGAAATGGTACCTGAAAAAAACTCTTCAGAAGATAAATGATGTTTTGCTTGATACGATTGCAGCCTGCGGTGATGTGAACCGGAACGTGATGAGCCATGCCAATCCTGCGGAATCAGCAGCGCATAAGGAACTGGCCGATCTGGCACGGCAGATTTCGGAACATCTGCTGCCAAAAACTACTGCTTATCACGAGATATGGCTCGACAAGCAACTGATAGCCGGAGGCGAAAAAGATCATGAACCGATTTACGGCGGCCGGTACCTGCCCCGCAAATTTAAACTGGCGCTGGCACTGCCTCCGTATAACGACACCGATGTTTTTTCGCAGGATCTGGCATTCATCGCCATTCAGGAAAAAGAAAAAATAGTTGGCTACAATGTATTGGTTGGCGGCGGTATGGGAAGCACGTTCGGGATGCCGGAAACCTACCCGCGACTAGGAAATGTGCTTGGCTCCTGCAAACCGGAACAGGTGATTGATGTTGCCGAAAAAGTGTTGCTGGTACAGCGCGACTACGGCGACCGCAGCAACCGCAAACACGCCCGGCTTAAATACACCATTGACAACCGGGGGATCGACTGGTTCAAAAATGAACTGAACAACTATCTGGGTTGGAAACTTGAACCGGAACGCGAATTTCAGTTTATACGAAACGGCGACCGGCTGGGCTGGATAAAAGGGGAAGACGGCCAATGGAGCCTGACCCTTTTCGTGGAAGGCGGACGGGTACGCGACCAGAACGGACATAACCTGAAATCGGCCCTGCGTGAAATTGCAGGTTCAGTGAATTGCTATTTTATCCTGACCGGCAACCAGAACCTCATCATCGCCAATACCGGTGAAGAAGGGAAAAAGGAAGTGAATGCACTGCTGAAAAAGCACGGCGCCTCCCCTTCTGTCCTTTCCGGTCTCCGGCAGAACTCGATTGCCTGTGTGGCGCTGAATACCTGCGGACTGGCTTTTGCCGAAGCAGAACGTTATCTGCCCGATCTGGTCAGCAAAGTGGAGAATATTCTCGACCGGCTCAATCTCCGCAAGCAGGAAATCGTGATCCGTATGACCGGCTGTCCCAATGGTTGCGGACGCCCCTATCTTGCCGAAATCGGGTTCATCGGGAAAGCGCCTGGTAAGTACAATTTGTATCTCGGCGGAAATTTCATTGGTACCCGCCTGAACACGCTGTACAAGGAAACTTTATCGGAAGAGGAAATCCTTCGCGAACTGGAACCTATTCTCACTGATTACGCCGGGAACAGATTGAAAGATGAGTATTTCGGCGATTTTGTGATCCGGAAAGGATATGTAAAAGAAACGAAACAAGGACGGGATTTCAGACATTGAAAGGCCCCTCTCCAACCTTTATGATGAAAACAATCTCAATAATAGGATGTGGCTGGCTGGGGTTCCCGCTGGCATTGAAACTGAAAGAAAAAGGTTTTGAGGTAAAAGGTTCCGTCACCTCGCTCCCGAAAACCGAAAAACTTCAGGAAGCCGGGATACGGCCGTACTATTTGATTATTCATCCTGAACAAGTGGAATTGACTGACAATAGTTTCTTTCAAACCGATCTGGTGATCGTCGCCATCCCGCCCAAACGGATTGATTCGATAGAAGCCATTTTCCCGCAACAAATCCGGCGTCTGATCGAACTGCTCGAAGCCTATAATATCCCTCGGGTATTGTTTATCTCGTCGACTTCGGTGTACAACGAAACCAACGGGATTGTGCAGGAAAATGATGCAGTCGTGCCTGAAAAACCTTCCGGGAAAGCCTTGCTGCTGGCAGAACAACTGCTTACCGGTAATCCGCATTTCCAGACAACCGTTTTGCGTTTTGGCGGGTTAATCGGCGCCGACCGGAATCCTGCCCGTTTTCTGAGCCGGTCGAAAACAGACAGCGACGGTGCAAAGCCGGTAAACCTGATTCATCAGGACGATTGCATCCGTATTATTGAGCAGATTATTGAAAAAGAAGCATGGGGCAACACCTTCAACGCCTGTTGCCCGGAACATCCTGCACAGAAAGAGTTTTACGAAAAAGCATCGCAGGTATCGGGATTTCCGTTGCCGCAGTTCGATGAGCAACCCGGTCCGTACAAAATTGTTGACAGCAGCAAACTGATCGGAATATTGAATTACCGGTTCATTTTTAACAGTCCGGTGGAGTATTTAGAAAGTTTAACCGGTACTGAAAACAAGATGAACAATTCCCATTTGATATCGATAACAGGAGTCGGCCCGGGTGACCCGGATTTACTGACAGTAAAAGCGTTGCGACGTATTGAGCAAGCCGATGTTATTTTGTACGATGCCCTGCATGGCACTGCAATTCTGAACCTGACCCGCCCCGGAACGAAAAAGATTTATGTGGGCAAACTTTACAACGATGGTCAGCGCCAAACCGAACGGCAGGAATTGATCAATCAGCAATTGAAACAATTTGCGCTGGAAGGCAACCGGGTAGTCCGCCTGAAAGCCGGCGACCCTTTTATCTTCGGAAGAGGAGCAGAGGAACTTGAATTTTGTCTGAATGAAAACCTGAATGTGGAAGTTATTCCCGGCATCACATCCGGATTTGCAGCAGCGGCGGATTTTCATATTCCCGTCACTCTGCGCAAACAAAACAGCATGGCTTTGCTGTATACCGGACACCTTACAGACGGCACATTCACAGATGCTCCGATTGTTGCCGATGTACTGAAAACCAATGCCCCTGTAATGGTTTACATGGGACTGAACAACCTTGTCCATCTTTCGGAAGAATTACTTGCACACGGTGTGCCGCCCGAAACTTCGGTACAAATAGCCAGTTGTGTGGGAAGTCCGGCGCAAAAACTCTTCTCCTGCCAACTTGGTAATATCAATAACTTTTTAAAACAAAATGAACCGGCCATGCCTTCGGTGATCATTATGGGAACCCATGCAAAACCATTGAATTCATTCGTATGATAGGAGTAACAGGAATAAGCCATCAGTCGGCGCCGGTAAACGTTCGCGAGAAATTTTCACTGGATCAGCGGGAATGCGCCAAATTATCGGAAGCTATTTTACAGAACCCCAAGATCGATGAATTGCTCATCCTTTCGACCTGCAACCGCACCGAGATCTATTTCAAAACAAATGGTTCCTGTTCTTCCGGCGCATCAAATGCCATCTTCTCACAGCTTCGGGAACATGTCGGAGCTCCCGAAGAAAGCAAACTTTTGTTCTACCACTACCGGAATGAGGAAGCAGTACGGCATTTGTTCCGGGTAATTTCCGGCCTCGATTCGATTGTATTGGGCGAATACCAGATAATCTCGCAAATAAAGGAGGCCTGTCGGCTTGCCCGCGAAAACAAATTTACCGGTAAATTCCTGAACCGTCTTTTCAACAAGGCGCTGGAAACAGGGAAAGCCGTTCGCACCAACACCGGGCTTGGCAAAGAAGCTTTTTCGGTCAGCTATGCTGCCGTTGAAAAGTGCAGCGCCCATTTTCCGAACCTTCAGGACAAAAATATTTTACTGATCGGGGCTGGCGAAACCGGCGAACTGGTTATTAAAAACCTGCAAAAAAAAGGATGCAAAAACATAAACATTGCCAACCGGACCATCGAAAGATCGCAGGAACTGGCTAAACGCTACGAAGCAGAAGTTGTGCCGTTTCAGGAACTAAAAAACAAATTGGGTAAGGCTGAAATTATCGTCAGCTCGATCCTTTGCAAAGAGCCACTCATCGATGCCAATATACTGAAACAACATATCCATACGGATCAAAAAGTACTGATCATCGACCTCGGGATTCCGCGAAATATCCATCCCGATGTTGCTGAAATACCAGCCGTTTCACTTTTGAATGTTGACGATTTAAAAGAAGCGATTTCAGAAAACATACAAAAAAAGCAGGAATACATTTCCGCCGCCGAATCAATTATTGCAGAAAAGGTGACCGAATTTTCGGACTGGCTCAACGTGCAAAACCTCGTTCCGGCTATTCAGTCAATCGTTTCCGGCGTTCACCGGATCAATGCCGATGAAATTGCCCTATTCAAAAATTTTCATTCTGAAGAAGAAATCATAAAAATTGAACAATACGGAAGGCATATCTGCGAAAAGATGATCCGTGCGATGGTCAAAAACCTGAAGACCATCAGCAGAGACGGCGACCTGCAACAGTATTCAAAAATTATTCACCAGTTATTCAAACCCGGTTATGGACAGGAAAGTTATTAAAATAGGGACACGGGGCAGTAAACTCGCACTCTGGCAGGCCAACGAGGTACAAAAGGCAATACGGCAGGTGCTGCCCGAACTTCAGACCGAAATTGTTGTTATGAATACACCGGGCGACCTGAATCAAACGGTTTCGCTAATGAGAATTGAAGATGCCGGTTTTTTTACGAAAGATATTGAAGATGCTTTGCTGCAAAACGAAATTGATATGGCCGTTCACAGCATGAAAGACATGCCTGTTGAGCTCCCGGAGAGACTGATCATTGGGGGGGCGCTTCTCCGCGGCGATGTCCGCGATGTGCTGATCACCCGCGACGGACGGAAATTTGCGGAACTGACAGCCGAAGATAAAATCGGTACCTGCAGCCTGCGCCGGAAAGCCCAGCTATTACACCTCAATCCACAATTGCAGGTGACCGACATCCGAGGGAATGTGGATGTTCGCATTCAGAAAATGCTCGACGGTGATTATGATGCCCTGGTGATTGCTGCTGCCGGTGTTGAACGGCTCGGACTGGCACACCATATCAGCGAGTATTTTTCTCCTGCCGATGTTTGTCCGGCTCCCTGTCAGGCCGCCATTGCCATTGAAATAGCCAAGGACAATGCGTTTATACAGGAAATTGTTGACCGATTTTCGGACGATGAAACGCTGAAGATTACTACAGCGGAACGGAATTTCCTGCGTTGTTTCGACGACGGAAGCCAGACGCCCGCTGCCTGCTATTCTGAAAAAACAGGAGAGGAATGGCGGATTACCGGAGTTATTTCATCAGTTGACGGAAGCAGGCTGATAAAAAAATCGATCAGCGGAAGTATTGAGCAGGCCCCGGAGAACGCCGTTGTTCTGGCACAACAATTACTGAATTCGGGAGGAAAAGAAATACTGGAACAGTCAAAAGAGCAAGACAATTCATTAACAGGCAAAATTATCATCACTACCCACTCACGTAAACCACACGATGAGTTGGAGGAATTTCTCCGGAAACGGGGAGCAACGGTGATTTCCATGCCCACCATCGAAATTTTGCCGATCGCTTTCGATTTGCCGGAACCAATTGCCTCGTACCACTGGATTGTTTTTACCAGTCCGAATGCCATTCAACCCTTTTTCAGCCGGGTAAAACCGATGAAAAATAATCGTTTGGCGGTATTGGGGCCGGGAACTGCAAAAGCGCTGGAAGACGTTGGCTACACTGCCGATTTCACCGGAAGCGGAAATTCAGCAATTGATTTTGCAGACGAATGGATACCTCAACTGAAACCCGGTGAACGGATTTTACTGGCGCTTGGCGAACTGGCGCCCGACATGCTTCAGCAAAAATTAGCGGATAACTTTATAGCCGGCCGAGTGAATGTCTATCATACGGTTTTGCCACAAAAGATAAATGAAGCCTCTCTCGACCGGATAAAAAATGACCGGTACGATTTACTGACTGTAAGCAGTCCGTCGGCCATAAAAAATCTTTGTTTTTTGCTGAATGAAAAAACACCGGAACTACGAATCATCAGCATCGGGCAAACCAGCACAATGGCCATCCGAAAGCTGGGAATGGAACCGTTGGCTACTGCTGCAAATTGCAGTTGCCAGTCGCTGGCTGAAACATGTATTAACTATCTGGAAAAACAAAATAACACCATACCACTATGAGTTACCCGATTACACGCCTGAGGCGGCTTCGGAAAAATGCGATTATCCGAAGCATGGTTCGCGAAACGGAAGTGAACAAGGACGACCTGATCATGCCATTTTTTGTGATTGCCGGTCAAAATATCAGAAACCCGATCCGGTCGATGCCGGGTAATTTCCAGTTGTCGGTCGATCAGTTGATACCGGAAGTCAAAGATTTGGTTGACCGCACCGGAGTGAATAAAATCCTGCTGTTTGGAATTCCGGAAAGCAAAGATGAACACGGACATGTGGCCTGCCGTGAAGACGCGATTATCCCGACGGCCATCCGTGCGCTTCGTGGAATTTTTTCCGATCTGCTGATCGTTGCCGATGTTTGCAACTGTGAATACACCACTCACGGGCACTGCGGAACCATCGTCAACGGCGATGTGCACAACGACAGCACCCTGAGAACACTGGCCGCCCAGTCGGTGACACTGGCAAAAGCAGGAGCCGACATCATCGCTCCCAGCGATATGATGGACGGACGTGTGGCCGCCATCCGCCAGACGCTCGACGAAAATGGTTTTGAGAATACGCCTATCATGGCCTATTCAGCAAAATATGCTTCGGGTTTTTACGGCCCGTTTCGCGATGCGGCTGAAAGCGCCCCGAAATTCGGCGACCGCAGCACGTACCAGATGGATCCAGCCAATTCGGACGAAGCCCTGCGCGAAGTACGGGAGGACATCATGGAAGGCGCCGACATGGTGATGGTGAAACCTGCGCTTAGTTATCTCGATGTCATCCACCGGGTAAAATCAGAATTTAATATTCCGGTGGTGGCTTACAATGTCAGTGGCGAATTTTCGATGGTAAAAGCAGCGGCAGCCAACGGCTGGATCGACGAACAGCGGGTGATCCGGGAAATTCTCACCTCGATAAAACGCGCCGGGGCAGATGTAATTATTACCTACCATGCGAAGGAATTTATATGTTGAAGTTGTCAAAAGTTGAGTGTCGGGAAAAAGAAAAAAAGAAAAGAGGAAAAGGGAATTTAGTCATTAGAAAATGTACACCTTACTTAATTTCCTAATGACCATTGACTTTTTCCTGTTCGTTAAGAGCATTCGATATTTTAGAAATGACGAGATACCAATAAACGTAGTTTTAACTTTAAACAAGTTCGTTATATCCGATGGAACACAATAGAAAACGGCTGTCTCATTCCCCTCCTTCGGAGGGCTTCGGAGAGGCTCATTGGCATTCAAGTATACAAGCATTTTCCGAAGCGCGGGAAGTTATTCCCGGCGGAGTAAATTCGCCGGTCAGGGCGTTTAAAAGTGTGCAGGCCGATCCGCTTTTTATAAAGAAAGCAAAAGGCTCCAGAATCCGGGACATCGACGATAACGAATACATTGATTTCGTTGCTTCCTGGGGGCCGTTGATTCTGGGACATGCACACGATGCAACTGTTGAAGCCATCCAGCAGGCGGCTTTGCTTGGCACCAGCTACGGGGCGCCCACCTTGCATGAAACAGAAATGGCAAAACTGATTACCGAAATGGTTCCCTCGGCTGAGAAGGTACGGATGGTCAATTCGGGCACTGAGGCAACCATGAGCGCCCTCCGGCTGGCGCGGGGTTTTACAGGCCGCGAACTAGTTGTGAAATTTGCAGGTTGCTACCACGGCCATGCCGACAGTTTTTTGATAAAAGCCGGATCGGGGGCCATTACACTGGGATTGCCCGACAGCCCCGGAATTACCAAAGGAGTTGCGCAAAGCACCCTGGTTGCCGGGTACAACAACCTTGAATCGGTGGAAAAAATATTCCGTGAATACGGAGAACAAATTGCAGCGGTAATCATTGAGCCGGTAGCCGGAAACATGGGTGTTGTCCTCCCGGCTCCCGGTTTTCTTTCCGGCCTGAAAAAGCTGACCCGGCAATATGGTTCCCTGCTTATCTTCGACGAGGTGATCACCGGGTTCCGCCTCTCGGCTGGCGGTGCACAGCAATATTTTGGCATTGAGCCTGACCTCAGTGCCTTCGGAAAAATTATTGGCGGCGGCCTGCCTGTTGGCGCTTATGGCGGACGCAGTGAAATAATGGACTTGCTGGCACCCGACGGACCGGTTTATCAGGCCGGGACCTTGTCGGGAAACCCGCTGGCCATGTCTGCCGGGATTGTTATGCTGAAAACACTGAAAAATAATCCGGAGATTTATACAAGGCTGGAAGCCAAAGCAGCCAAACTGGACAACGGACTTCGGGAAAACCTTGAAAAAGCAGGCGTCCCCGGAGTGATCAACCGGATTGGCTCCATGATGACCTTGTTTTTTACGGAAGAGAAAACGGTAACCAGTTTCGAAAGCGCTATAAAATCGGACACCAACCGGTATGCAGCCTATTTCAGAAATATGCTAAAGAGCGGCATTTATCTCGGCCCTTCTCAGTTTGAATGTTTGTTTGTTTCCGATGCCCATACGGATGAAGATATTTCAGCAATAATTGAGGCCAGCAGGATAGCGATGCATCGATAGGTGTTCATTATCTAGAATAAAATCGAAAAATTTATCATCTTCAGGGAGTAAAAATTCCCGTGTCATAGGGTTCATTCCACAATTCCAAAATTCATCGGAATTATTTACCTTAAATTTACATACAACCCTTCCTGCCAAATCAAAATGAGAAATATCTCCTATTAATTCTAAATTAAGATTCGAACTGGTAACAGAATAAGCCTCTTGACGGTATGGTCTTTTTGCCTGAGGAGGAGTTATACCAACTAAATTTGTTAAGAATATATTGTCAGATACATCATCACGATAGATTTTATTATTCCTTGGTAATGCAATCACATAAACAATTCCTTCCCTATATCCTCTCTCATCTTCACCGACTGGAGGCAGCAATGCAAAAGAAGCTGCCACATATAACGATTGTGTCAAATCAATTAAAGGAGTATCACATATCTCATAATGTTGTAATAATGCAAAACGTAAAAGCTCATTACCAACCACATAAAACGAACCATGAAACCGTATTTTCCTGACATGAATTTTCCTCTTTAATTTATTGCTATTTTCATCTAAAACTTTTTTTAATTGATCTGCTGGGTTCTGTTTCATTAACAACTTCCTAAAATAATTAGGATATATTGTAGGAAATCTTGATTTAAACTTATATTCCTTATCCTGTCCTCTAAAGAATAATACATATCTCCGATTGAAATATGCCAGTTTTGCAACTAAGTCACACAACTCGGAATAATTATTCGGGACTAGTGGGGATGTTGAGATTACACAAAGTTGCCCCGTATTTTTACATGTATTACTTTTACGAAATCGGCAGTTTTTTATCGGGAATGTGTATACAAGGTCAAGAGCTTTCATTTCTGTCAATGTAACTTTTATAAAATCTTGAAATCTTATATTAAAAGTACTGAAATAATTCATCATCACAATAAAGAAAAAGCTTGCATAAAACACAACTGGCAACCGCATAAAACTTCCGGCTTTCCAAATCTGCACCGGCCAAAAATTCTCCTCCTGCAAAGGAGGAGTACCTGAGCGAAGCGAAGGGGAGGTGGTTGAATTCTTCACTATAAAAAAGAAATAAAAGAGATGCCAAAACATGCAATACTAAAAACACAGAAACGCAGCTATTAAAGCCCTTTCTCCCGCTTCTCTTTAACCTCCAAAACAGCATCAATAATGTCCTGCGGATATTCAAAAACCCAACGGTTCTCAAAACGTAAAACTTCTATTCCAAGACTATTCAGAAACTCATCCCGTTCACGGTCCCGTGCTTCTGCAAAATGACCAACATGGGATTCGCCATCCAATTCGATTGCCAACTTCATTTCCGGACAATAAAAATCGAGAATATATTTACCAACCGAATGTTGCCTGCGAAATTTCAAACCTCCGACCTGCTTTCTCTGTAATGTTTTCCAGAGTGTTGCCTCGGCCGAAGTAGAATGGTTGCGCAAATCCCGTCGGAAATCTTTTAAAAAAGGATGATTGTTATATTTGTGCATTTTTTGATTCAAGTTACGGGAATTCTGTGGAATAAACTTAATTCTGATACAAGATTTAGCTACTTAGTACCACCCCGTCCTCCGAGTACTCGGAGGCCACCCCTCCTTGAAAAAAGGAGGGGAAAGCAAGAAAGTTGCGACAGCGAAAAACAAGCTACTTATAAATTGTCCTCTGTATAAAACAAAACCAGCAACCGCATAAAACTTCCGGCGTTTCAAACTCGCACCTTCCCAAAATTCTCCTCCTGAAAAGGAGGAGTACATGAGCGAAGCGAAGGGGAGGTGGTTGAATTCTATCCCCTCTCAAAACTTCTCTGTTTCCAGAAAATTAATGGTCTTGTTTATTCCGACATACATAAGTGTGTCTTCAGTAATAAACGGTACATGCTTGCGGTATTTACCTAAAAACTCTTCCAGAAATTCGGAAGTCTTCAATGGTCTTCTGAAATCCATTGCCTGTGCAGCATTATATAACTCAATAGCCAAAATCTTCATACTATTATCGGCCACCTTCAATGCTTTTGTAGCTGCATTTCCGCCCATGCTCACATGGTCTTCCTGTTCGTTCGACGATGGAATGGAATCGACTGAAGCCGGAGTACATAACTGTTTGCTCTGGCTGACAATGGAAGCCGCAGCATATTGCGGGATCATGAAGCCTGAATTCAATCCGGGATTGGCAACCAGAAACTCGGGAAGCCCGCGTTCACCAGCAATCAACCGGTAGGTGCGCCGCTCCGAAATACTTCCCAGTTCGGAAAGGGCGATAGCCAGAAAATCGAGCGAAATAGCCAGCGGCTCGCCATGAAAATTACCTCCGGAAATAATCAAATCGTCATCCGGGAAAACCGTCGGGTTATCGGTTACCGAATTAATTTCGATCTCCACGACGCCAGCCACATACTTCACTGCATCTTTTACGGCACCATGTACCTGCGGAATGCAGCGAAACGAATACGGGTCCTGCACATGTTTCTTTTTGCGTGAGATCAGTTCGCTTCCTTTCAGCAGCATGCGAAAATTTTTGGCCGTTTCTTCCTGTCCCGGATGCGGGCGTATTTGCTGGATTTGTTCCGAAAAGGGTTCCAATAATCCGTCGAAGCTATCGAGCGACAGGGCGCCGATAATATCGGAATACGTCAGTATTTTAAAGGCTTTCAGCAAAGTAAAAACAGCATGGGCGCTCATAAACTGGGTGCCGTTCAGCAAAGCAAGCCCTTCTTTGGCTTCCAGCCGGACGGGTTGCCAGCCTTTCTCTTCCAAAACTTTGGCCGCTTCAACCCGCTGCCCTTTGTAATTCACCTCGCCCATTCCGAGCAAAGGCAAAAAGAGCATAGCCAGCGGCGCCAGATCACCGCTCGCCCCCAGCGATCCCTGTTCGCAAACCACCGGGAGAATATCGTCATTAAACAAATCGATGATCCGCTGAACGGTTTGCAGTTGCACTGCCGAATTGCCCTTTGCCAACGCATGCGCTTTCAGTAAAAGCATCAGCCGTACCACATCGGCAGGCACCTCCGGCCCGATGTTGCAGGCATGCGAAACGACCAGGTTTTCCTGCAATTTGCTCAGGTCGTCTTTCGATACTTCGATGTCGCACAAAGCGCCAAATCCCGTGTTGATCCCGTAAATGGGGCCGTCGGTTTCTTTTATTTTCCGGTCGAGGAACGCCTTGCTTTTCAGGATCAGTTCTTTTGATTCGTCGGAAAGCCCAAGTTTTATTTTGTTTTCGAGAATTAACTCAATATCGTTGAAGCTGATATTTTCAGGAGAAATCAGGAATATATTTTGTTTCATTGCCTAAATAATTTGCAGGCAATTTCGGAAATCGGGAATTACACAGAAAGGATTTTTATCATCTCTGCAACATCCACCAGTTGCTGATCGCCGGTAATCATGTTTTTCAGATTGATCTTCCCCTGTTCCATTTCCTGCTCACCAACCAACGCTACAAACGGAATATTTTTCTGGTTGGCCCAGGTCATTTGCTTTTTCATTTTCGACTGATCGGGAAAAATTTCTGCATTGATACCCGCTTTGCGAAGTTTTGAAACGATTGGCAAACAATAGGCTTCCTCTTTTTCGCCAAAGTTTACAAATAATATTTTGGTTGAATCGATGGTTTCCTGCGGAAACAGGTCGAGTTGGGTCATCACATCATAAATACGGTCGGCCCCAAACGAAATACCCACACCCGAAACGCCGGGCATACCGAAAATGCCGGTCAGGTCGTCGTAACGGCCACCACCACAAATACTGCCCATTGCCACATCTTTGGCTTTCACTTCGAAAATGGCCCCGGTGTAATAATTGAGCCCACGGGCAAGCGTCAAATCCAGTTCAACCTCGGTATTCAGTTCAAACGATTCAAGATACGCAAACAGGGTACGCACTTCGTCAATCCCTTTTTGCCCGATTTCGGAACCGGCAATTGCAGTGGTCAACTGATCCAGTTTTTCAGCCGTGTTGCCCGACAGATGCAGAATAGGTTGCAATTTACCGACCGCAGCCTGCGAAATTCCTTTTTCCAGCAATTCTTCGTTTACCTTTTCCAAACCTATTTTATCGAGTTTGTCGATAGCAACGGTGATATCAACAATTCGTTCTTTCTCCCCGATCGTTTCGGCAATTCCGGCCAGTATTTTCCGGTTGTTCACCTTTACCAGCGTGTTGATTTTCAGACGGCCGAAAACATCATCGACAATCTGCACCAGTTCGGCTTCATTCAGCAGCGAATCACTGCCAACAATATCCACATCACACTGAAAAAATTCACGGTAACGGCCTTTTTGCGGCCGGTCGGCACGCCAAACCGGCTGAATCTGATAGCGTTTAAACGGGAACGAAATATCGTTGCGGTATTGCACCACAAAACGGGCAAAAGGCACCGTTAAATCGTACCGAAGACCTTTTTCTGAAATCTTATTGGTTAAACGAACACTGTTGCGTTCCAGCAGTTCATTATCGCTCAAATCGGAAGCAAAATCGCCTGAATTCAATACTTTGAACAGCAGTTTATCCCCTTCTTCACCGTATTTTCCCATCAAGGTCGACAGGTTTTCCATCGCAGGCGTTTCAATAGGTTGAAATCCGTACAAACGAAAAACACTTTTGATGGTATCGAAAATATAGTTACGACGGGTCATCTCAGCAGGTGAGAAGTCGCGTGTTCCTTTGGGTATTGAAGGTTTTTGTGCCATTTTTTATTTCTTTTTACGAGCGCAAAAATAAGTAAAAACGATAAAAAACCGGATATGATTAATCTATAAACGCATTGAGGGCTTCACTTTTAGTGAAACCCTCAATAAATAACTTCAATCAAGCGAAAATTATAGTCTTTCGCCTGATTTTTTTTAATCTTCTTTTTTATTTCTCAGTATTTTAAAACCTAGGCAGACAGGCTGCATGAAAAAGAAATATAAATGCGTATTGGAGTTTCATGCAGTAAATCCACCTGCAAATGCACCCATCTGAATTGACTTTTAATCGCGATTAAAAAATCGAGACACCCTCAAAAAATGCAAATTAATTTAATAGTAAAATTGTCTAATGCCAAATACGTAAGCTTCTAATTTTTCAGAATTTTAACCCCGATAGAAGTGGATACATATAATTCGTCGGATAAGGCTGCTTTGAAACCCCAATGCACACGTCCCATGTTGAACTGAAGTGCTGCTCCATAAAGAAATCGTTTGGTGGTTCCTTCAATATCTACCAGCTTGTCCAAAGTTGTTGTTTCATATCCACTTGCACTCCCCTGATAAAAATCATTCGCGACATCGACTTCAATACTGCCTTTGGTTTTCATGAAGTAATCCGATTGGTTGGTGGATGCAAATAACGACAGATCAATGAAACTTAATTTCTTGCTCAACATCGCTTCGAATCCCAGACTGCTAAAACCATACTCCATACCCGTCAGGTTGTTGGTTGCCTTTACATAGTCACTGCCTGTACTTTCAAATTCACCCAACAAACCATCTCCTACTGCCGATTCAAGGCTCATGGTGCTATAGGCAGCCCCAAGTGTCAAATGAAAGTTACGCTTCGACATCCATGGAACCCAATGAAAAACATCGTGCCTGATCCCGAAGGAAGCCATCATGTCTTTGGTAATCTCAAAGTCACCGGTCAAACCCTTACTTGATGCTTTCAATGCCCCTGGCAAAACACTGACCGAAACTTCGGTAGCATAACCCAATCCCAGGCTCACCACCGGCATAACCGAAGGGGACACCCCAACACCCAAACCGGCACCGGGCAACAGCGGCATTCCGAAACCAAGTTTCTTACCCGTAAAAGGGTCGTAATAAGGTAGCCGGGTTTCCTCATCGACAACCTGGAAAAACAAAGTTCCTTCAGTACCCTCTCCAAAAAGAGAAGGCTGGTTGCCAATCAGTTCAAAGTTATCGCTGTAGTTATTGTGAATGGTATTTGCAACACCTGTAATACCGGCGCCCAGGTTGACCGATAAACTCAATTCCCATTGGCCAAGTACTTTTCCGGAGGTATGCAGGTTATTTAGCGTAGCTATTCCCTGTGGAGTGATCAGGTCGTGCAAATAACCATCGATGTACATCGACAAATTCGACGGGATGGTCTGGATTTGCTCCGAAACATTGGTCTGGGCATGCCCTTTATGAGCAATTATGAAAAACGAAAACAACAAGGCGATCTGTATCTTTTTTATCATGGTATCGAATTATAAAATGAAAGAATTAAATAGGTTATCTTTGTTTCATCAACGATTAGTTCTCCGGAGATAATGTCATGGTACCGGTCTTACTATTTACTGTCCCTGTTATGGTCAGGCTGTTCCAATCAGATTCAACAATCTCAAATTTTTCGCTATGCCCCGGAAAACTGATTGAAAGGTAATCTTTGCTGCTATAAGGAGCATAAGGATTTGACATATACACTGAATAACTCCCATTGATAGAATCTGCGCTTCCAAACAGATCGTTTTCAATAGAGGTCCGTTTCTCACCAAGATAAAGAACAAAAGCGTTGGTCTTTTTAAATCGTAATAAGTTGTCAGTATAATTGCTCCAATCCGGATCAGATGCCAGAGATTGCCCATTATCATCCTCAACAGATACCACTTTCCAGGTTTTGGCCGGTATCTTACCAACCGGGTTCTCACCCACCGAATTCAGCACCATATGCAAATGAGCCGGTGGAGTTATTAAAGCTATACCCGACTTAAACATTTCAAAATAATAGTTCGTAACTATTGGTATATACCCTCCGGAAGATGAATTTCGATCTTCATAATCATGGTAATAATCCACTTTATAGTTTGACCAATTGGAATAAGCATTGTTCGATCTTGCATCCACAAAATAAGTACGAGTAGATTTATCAGGTTGAATTCTAAACCCTTTTTCTGTATAATTGACAGAAGCAACACCCTGACCTCTCAAAAAATCAGGTTCTGTTTTACTTATCCACACATGGCTCGGCCATTCATATGTATAAGAATAAGAACCATCTGCTTGGAAGGTATACTCAACCGTATCGCAAGAGGACAGGCTTAGCACAAAGCCAAGAATTATTAGCAAATCCAGATTTTTTATTTGTCTTTTCATTTCTAAAATTTAAATGTTTCGTATTTGAAACCAACGAGAATTAAAATAGTTTAATGATATAGGATGTTTTTATCTTTTATTTAAAAAATCATAAAAAAAGGTTCGCAGAAGCGAACCTTTTCAATACAAAAAATATATAATCTGTGTTTCTTTAGTCTGATTCTTATCCTTTTACCAGTTTGCGGTATTTAATCCGGTGCGGACCCACATCGCCGAGGCGTTTCTTCTTGTTTTCCTCGTATTCGGAATACGAACCTTCAAAAAAATGAATATGCGAATCGCCCTCGAAAGCCAGAATATGCGTAGCAATGCGGTCGAGAAACCAGCGGTCGTGCGAAATAACAACAGCACATCCGGCAAAATCTTCCAACCCTTCTTCCAGCGCCCGCAAGGTATTTACGTCAATATCGTTGGTTGGCTCATCAAGCAGCAAAACATTGCCTTCATTTTTCAATGCCATTGCCAAATGCAGTCGGTTGCGTTCGCCACCGGAAAGCACCCCACATTTTTTTCCCTGATCGGCCCCGGAAAAGTTAAAGCGCGAAATGTACGCACGGGCATTCATTTGTCTGCCACCCATCGTAATCAATTCATTACCTCCTGAAATAACATCGTAAACCGACTTTTCAGGATCAATATCTTTGTGACTTTGATCGACATACGATATTTTCACGGTCTCACCCACTTCGAAAGTTCCTTTATCAGCCTGTTCCATCTGCATAATCAGGCGGAACAAGGTAGTTTTACCGGCGCCATTGGGTCCAATTACACCGACAATTCCGTTTGGCGGCAAGGTAAAATTTAGTTCATCGAACAGCAGTCGGTCGCCGTAACCTTTGGCTACGTCGGTGGCAACAATTACTTTATCGCCCAAACGCGGACCGTTCGGGATATACAATTCGAGTTTTTCCTCTTTCTGTTTTACATCTTCGCTCAGCAACCTGTCGTATGCGCTCAAACGGGCTTTCGACTTGGCCTGCCGGGCTTTTGGCGACATCCGTATCCATTCAAGCTCCCGCTCCAAGGTCTTCTGTCGTTTCGAACCCTGCTTCTGTTCCTGGGCCATCCGTTTTGTCTTCTGGTCGAGCCATGAGGAGTAGTTTCCTTTCCATGGAATACCTTCGCCACGGTCGAGTTCCAAAATCCATCCGGCCACATTATCGAGGAAATAACGGTCGTGCGTAATACAGATTACCGTTCCTTTGTACTGTTGCAAATGCAGTTCGAGCCATTGTACCGATTCGGTGTCCAAATGGTTGGTCGGCTCGTCAAGCAGCAACACATCGGGTTCTTTCAGTAACAAACGGCAAAGCGCCACCCGGCGTTTTTCACCGCCCGAAAGCTCAGCAACTCTCTGCTCTCCCGGCGGACAGCGCAAAGCATCCATCGCAATTTCCAGTTTTGTATCGAGGTTCCAGGCATCGAACTGATCAATCTTTTCCTGAAGTTTGGCCTGTTCATCGATAAGCTTATCCATCAAATCAGGATTTTCCAAAACCTCCGGCTCTCCAAATTTCAGGTTCACCGCTTCGTAGGCTTTCAGCACATCAGCCACTTCCTGAACACCTTCTTCCACTATTTCTTTTACCGTTTTGCTTTCATCAAGCATTGGTTCCTGCTCAAGGTAACCGACTGTATAACCCGGAGAAAACACCAATTCTCCCTGAAAGGATTTATCAATCCCGGCAATGATTTTCAGTAAGGTAGACTTACCGGAACCATTTAACCCAATGATACCGATTTTTGCCCCCAAAAAGAACGAAAGTGATATATCTTTAATCACTTGCTTTTGTGGCGGGTAAGTTTTACTTACTTTATACATCGAAAAAATTATCTTTTTATCGTCGCTCATAATTCCCTATTTATTATTACTCATATCAAATTCATTGGTTCAACCAGCAAACCCGGCTTTCCGGTGAGCAAATTTAATGCTTTTTACCAATCCTATTCCGTAATTTTGAAACCAGATATTATAATTATATGAGGATACTGGTAGCAGATGATAATCCGGTCAATCAAAAACTCGTTTATTATACATTAAAACGATTTTACGAGATTGAGACGGCAAATAACGGAGCGGAAGTTCTGTCATTGGTCAAATCGAAACCTATTGATTTGATCCTGATGGATCTGGCTATGCCGGTAATGAACGGCGTTCAGGCTACCGAAGAAATCCGGATCATGGAGAAAGACGGCAATAGCCGCATACCAATTATTTTCGTCACAACCAGCGACATAGAGAAAGACAGGTTAAATTGCCTTTCGGTTGGAGCCGATGATTATCTTGTAAAACCCGTTGATATGGAAACGCTGCTTGCCAAGGTGCGCCAATATCTCAATCAGTAAAAATTTAACTCACTTTCCCTTTTATTCCATTTTTGCTAAAACACAAGGCAGTTCCCCGTTTGTGCCACAATGATTGAAGCACAGCAGGCTTTTTATTCAACCACCATTCCTTTCTTTCTGAAAGAACTTTATCTTTAACTGTTCAAAAGAAAGCAATGACCCAGTTAAAAATATACAAAGCATCGGCAGGCTCGGGAAAAACATTCCGGCTGGCAGTTGATTATCTGAAACTGATCCTGAAAAACGAATGGTCGTACCGGCACATTTTGGCGGTAACATTTACCAACAAGGCCACTGCGGAAATGAAATCGCGCGTACTTAACGAATTGTATGAACTTTCGCTGGGTAAAAACACGGCCACACTGCTAACGCTGAAAGATGAACTGGCAATGCCTGAATGGGAGATTGCCGAACGTGCAAAAAAATCGCTGAACCACATCCTGCACGATTATTCCCGTTTTTCGATCACCACTATCGACAGTTTTTTCCAGCGGGTGATCAAAGCATTTAACCGCGAACTGGGCATCAATTCGGCATACAGCGTCGAGTTAGATGAAAATATGATTTTGGATGAAGCCGTCGACCGGTTGGTTCTTTCGGTGGAGGAAGACCTGCGCCTGCGTGCCTGGCTGAAAGAATTTGCCGAAAATAAAATTACCGAGGGCCGCGGTTGGAACCTGAAAGCGGATATTCTCGATCTGGGGAAAGAAATTTACAATGATTCGTTCCGTAGCCTGAATGAAGAACTGTACGAAAAACTCAACGATAAAACTTTTATTTCCGGCTACCGCAGCGAACTGAACAAGATCATTCATTCGTTTGAAAAAACCATGCTGAGTTTTGGCAACGGCGGAAACAGCATCATTACTGAAAATGGCCTGACGGTGGATGATTTTAAACGCAAAAAAAGCGGTCCTGCCAATAGTTTCAACAAACTGACCGATAGCGACTATTCGTTTACCGCAACCGCGCTAAAAGCCACAGCCGACGTGGAAGAATGGTACGTGAAAAACGCCGAAGAACGGGTAAAATCGGCCAGCGAAAAGTTGATGGCAGTATTGCGCAATGCAGTTGATTTTTGCGAAAAGAATATTCGGGATTACAATACCGCATGTTTGATCACCAGCCAATTGTATGTGCTTGGTATTCTGGTCGATCTGCGCAGGATGGTCCGCGAAATTTGCCAGGAGAAAGGCATTGTGCTGATCTCCGATTCCGGCCATTTTATCAAGGAAATTATCGATGGTTCCGACACGCCTTTTGTGTACGAAAAAACCGGGGTGGTGTACAACCACTTTATGATCGACGAGTTTCAGGATACTTCTGCTTTGCAGTGGGAGAATTTCCGGCCGCTGGTGCTGAATTCGCTGGCCGAAGACCATTACAACCTGGTGGTGGGCGATGTAAAGCAGGCCATTTACCGCTGGCGAAAGGGCGACTGGAACCTGCTGGCCGGCAAGCTGAACGAGTCGCTCGGTTTTTTTGGCACCGAACACGAGGTACTCAATAAAAACTGGCGCAGTTGCGGAAATATTATCCGGCTGAACAATACCATCTTCACGCTTGCCCCGGCCATCCTTCAGCAAAATTTTGAAAACGAACTGGAAGAAATTGACCTGCCCGACGGCGCCGGATTGATGCCGATTGCTGAAATATACTCCGACCGGCTTCAGGAGATTGCAAAAACGGAACTTGCCGATGAAGGCTTTTTCAGGATGAAATTTTTGGAAGCCGCACGCGACAAACAGGAAGAGAACGAAGAACTGGTAAAAAGCGAATTGCTTGAACAGATAAAAAATCTCCAAAACAAAGGAGTTCCGGCGCGTCAGATTGCGGTGCTGGTACGCGAAAAAAAGGAAGCCCGTGCAATTGCCGAACTGTTCCTTACCGAGAAAAACAAGCCCGAAAACAGCGCTTTCAACTTCGATATTCTCTCGAACGAATCGTTGTACCTGAACAATTCGCGCCTGGTGGGTTTCGTGGTCTCCATGATGCGCTATTTCCTGAATCCCGAAGACCCGATTATCCTGGCAACACTCAACTTTTACTATTATTCTTATCTGTACCCGGTTTTAAAACATGCCGACGCCTTGCCCGATTTTTCCGAAGGCACAAAAACACAGGCAACGCTCGATTTCACGCAGTCTTACCAACCAGACATTACCGAACAATTTGAAGATTTGGAGAATGCCGAGAATGGCTTTGTCCGTTTCCTGAGAAGCGAAACATTTCATCAACTGGTGAGCGCAAAGTCGTTGCAGGAAATGGTGTACAGCATCAGCGAAAAATTCAGCCTGTTCAGTATAAAAAATGAGCTGGCTTATTTGCAGGCCTTCATTGATCAGTTAGCGGTATTCGAGCGCGGAAATGCGTCGGAAGTCACGTCGTTCCTGAACTGGTGGGACGATAATGCCGATAAAATCACCATCCCGGTTGCCGACTCAATTGATGCCATCAGCATTCTAACCATTCACAAATCGAAAGGGCTCGAATTCGACCATGTTTTTATTCCTTTCTGCGACTGGTCAATCCTGCCCAAAACCAACCATGCACCTTTGCTTTGGTGCGCCCCCGACCGGCCACCTTTCAATGCGCTGAAACTGGTTCCGGTGAAATACGGGAAACAGTTGGCAAAATCCATTTTCAGTAAAGAATTTTTTACCGAGAAATTCAACACCTACATCGACAACCTGAACCTGCTTTACGTGGCTTTCACCCGCGCCAAATCGGGTTTGTACGTGTGGTCGCAAACAACGGGCAAAATGAATACGGTGGGCGATCTGCTGAAAAAAACAGTGGAGCGAACGCCCGATGTTTCTGCCGATCTTTTAAAACTGAACGAGCTATTCAACGAGCAGCAGTCACTGGTTGAATTTGGCCGTTTTTACAAGAATGAAATAAAAACGGAGAGCAAAGTTCAGAATATTCTGCTCGACCGGTTTGGCTTTGCCGATTTTCGTAAACACCTGTCAATACGGAAAAATACGCAGGACTTTTTCAATCCGGAAGAAAAATGGACAGGGGCGGTCAACAAAGGAAAAATCATTCACGAGATTTTATCGGGAATCCGGCACCGCGATGAGCTGGAAAGTTCGGTTCGAAAAGCTGTGTTTGCCGGGAAAATTTCGGAATCACAGGCTGGAATGTATATCAGCGAAATCAGCGAAATGCTGAATGATCCCGATGTAGCTGAATGGTTCGACGGTTCGTGCCGGGTGATTAACGAACGCAACATCATGAACAACGGCCCGCAGGGAATGAAACGCCCCGACCGGATGATGATAAAAGGCAACCAGTTGATCGTGGTCGACTACAAATCGGGCGAACACGAACCGGACAAATACAAAACACAGGTCCGCTCGTACATGGCCTTGCTGAAACAATGCGGCTACCCGGATGTAAAGGGTTATTTGTGGTACACGAAGTTTAACAAACGGGTGGAAGTGTAATATTCCTGAAAGACAGGAAAAATTCCAACCCCGAAGCTTCAGGGAAAATTCCAAAGAAAACAGCCAACAGCCGATCTCACGCAAAAACGCAAAGGGGAAAATCAAAAAAGAAAAACAGTTCTTCAGTCCTGTCATTCCGGTTCCGTCCTTTTGAACTGTCATTCCGGCGCAGGCCGGAACCTCTCCGCATACGACCCATAAGGACAAGCAACTAGTGAGGGCTTCACTCGGAGTGAAACCCTCACTCTCTCGCTGAATTAATTTTCTCGGTATGCTTTTAAAACTTCACTTTTGTTCAGTTGCTTTTCGTAAATTAGTCTGTGCTTTTGGGGAGTTGTTTTTATTGTACTGAAATGGAGGGATAAAAACAGTTTTGGGAGAGATAAAAGAGGAATAAGAATAATGAATATATAACGCGACGTTATGCAGCATGTTAAAAAACCAGACTATCTATGAAAATAGAAACTATAAGAATTGAAAATTTTAGGGCATTTAAGGATGAAACCATCCAGATAGATAATTATACAACTTTTGTTGGTCCCAATGGAGTTGGAAAATCGACTGTATTTCATGCCTTAAATCTTTTTTTCCGTCAAAGCAAGGATAGTCAGACTGATTTAATAAAATTGTCAGCAAGTGACTTTCACCATTTTAATACAAAAGACGATATTAAAGTCACAGTTACTTTTCATGAATTATCTGACAAGGCAAAAGAGGATTTATCAGATTATGTCCGTCAAAATAAATTAATAGTAACTGCAATAGCAAAATATGACCCGGTTACTGAAAAAGCGGAGGTTAGACAGTTCGGAAATAGAATTGGAATGGAAGAATTTAGAAAATTCTTTGAGGCAGATAAAAATGGAGCTAAAGCTCCCGAGCTTAAAGAAATTTTCAAATCATTTAAAGACAAATATGAAGCTCTAAATCCTGCAAATTCAAAAGCTGACATGATAGCTTCAATGCATGAATTTGAAGCAAAAAATCCAGAAATGTGTGTTTTGATACCAAGTGAAGACCAATTTTATGGTGTTTCAAGGGGAGTAAATAAGTTAGAACAACATATCCAATGGATTTTTGTACCAGCAATAAAAGATGCAACAGAAGAAAGTGAAGAGTCTAATAGGTCTGCATTGGGTCAGCTTCTAGCTCGGACTGTAAGGTCAAAAGTTTCATTTGATGACAAGATTAGAGAATTAAGAATCAATGCCAGAGCAGAGTATCAAAAACTATTAGATGCTGAACAAAAAACATTAGATGATATTTCAACAGCATTACAAAAAAGGCTTTCTAACTGGGCACATCCAAACATAACAGCATCTGTACAATGGAAACAAGACCCTGATAAATCTATAAAGATTGAAGAACCTCTGGCGGGGTTAAAAGTTGGAGAAAGAGGATTCGAGGGAGAGTTATCAAGATTTGGACATGGTTTACAAAGGTCATACATGCTTGCCCTACTTCAAGAATTATCAACATTTGAATCAGAAAATATTCCGACTTTAATAATGGGAATTGAAGAACCTGAATTATTTCAACATCCGCCACAAGCAAGATATTTAGCGGAAACACTTTTGGACTTGGCACAATCAAATTCTCAAATAATAATATGTACTCATAATCCTCTTTTTATTCCTGGTGACAATTTCAATAAAATAAGACTTGTTAGAGAGGTTGGTAATCCAAGTGAAACTAAGATAAATCAACTTGCATATGATGAATTAGCTAAGAAACTTAATGAAGTTGGAGAAAAATTAGTGAGTGAAAGCGGAATGGTAGCAAAATTATATCCTTCACTAAATCCCGTTGTCAACGAGATGTTTTTTTGTAAAAAATTAATACTTGTTGAAGGACATGAAGATATTGCTCATATTAATTCCTACTTGATTTTGACAAATCGAATTTTGGATTTTAGAAGAAACGGTTGTCACATAGTTCCAGTTGAAGGTAAAAGTAAGTTAATAAAACCTTTAGCTATGGCAAAAATGCTAGGCATACCGACAATGGTAATCTATGATAGTGACACGAATAAAGAAAATGCAAATGAGGTTAATCAGCATAAAAAGGAAAACAAAGCTTTATTAACAATATCAGGGTATTCCGAGGAAAATGAGTGGTTAGCCGACCATATTATTAAGAAAGATTTGACTGCTTGGCAAACAAATTTAACGAATGAAATAACAAATGAACTTGGTGCTGAATTGAAACAATATGAAGACAAAGCAGCAGCTTTTTATGGCAACGCAGGAAATCTTAAAAAGAATCCTCTGGCAATTGCCAAGACTTTGGAGTTAGCTTGGGAAAGTGGAATCAAATCTAAATTATTGATTGATTTAACAGAAAGGATTTCAACTTTTCTTAATGAATAAAACACGATAGCATAACAAAGTGCATATTTCAAAGCAGGGTTTGGTGGTACGCGACGAGATTCCGGCCTGCGCCGGAATGACAGTTCAAAAGGACGGAACCGGAATGACGGTCTTGAAGAACTGTTTTTTTTTTGATTTTTCCCTTCGCGCCTTTGCGTGAACCCGGCTACCGGCTGTTTTCTTTGGAATTTGGATTTTAATAATTTGTTATTTGCCATTTACTGTTGCCCCCTTGCATCTTCGCCCCAAAACCCTATTTTTGCAACAAAATTACAGACATGATACAACGTATTCAAACCTTATATGTGTTTATTTCTCTCGTTTTAATGGTACTTCTGCTGGTTTTACCATTTGCCGAAATCGTTGACAACGGAAATATCTATCAGTTCGATAAACTGGGAATCAGCGGCGGGGCCGGGCAAATACAAAACGGCTGGTCGATCGGGGCATTAATTTCAATTATTGTTTTGCTCCACCTTGTCGTTATTAACAGCTATAAAAAGAGAATCCGCCAGATGCGCCTGTTGGTATTCTCAATCCTGCTGATGATTGGGCTGTTCGGAATGTTCTATTTCTTCAGTTATTTTTCGTTCGACAATGCGCAAATCAGTTTTAAAATAGTAGTTGCATTCCCGCTGGTTGCCATCATTCTCGACTATCTGGCCATTCGCGCCATCGGAAAAGACGAAGCGCTGATCCGTTCCATCGACCGGATTCGTTAAACGCAAAAACGGTTTCTTCTGCAAACCAAATACAAAAAAAACATGGTCATCCGCGACCTGTATTTTTTCAACCCTACCTGTGAAACAGCCATTGCCAATGGCTCGGAAACGTATATGGCTGCACAAATACTGCGGAAATTTGAGGACAACCTGTCGTTTTTGCCAATGATTTTTACATCGCCCGGCGATATTGTCCTTAGTTCCGAAAAACCTTCGAAAGAATTTATTGGTGGATTGAAACAAATTAACTTTCCGCTTTCCGACAGCGCGTCAAAAGATGAATTACTAAAAGCAAAAAACCTAAAAATAAACCGGATTGTCCCGTGGGGATGGAGTCCCGCTGCCCACTTTCAGTTAAAAGAATTGAAAAATCACACGATCCCGGAATTCCAGTTGTCCCGGATTTTCAACTGGGTACCCGAACATCGAACACTTTTCGAGCGAAAAACAGCAGCACAAATTCTCAACCAGTTTATTAATGAATACGGAACTGATGAATATTGCTCACCGGAAGCAATTCCTTCGGTAGTACAATCGGAAGATGAAATTCAACATTATCTTAAAAATTGTCCGAATGCCGTTCTGAAATCGCCTGTAAGTTCATCAGGGCGGGGCGTTCAAATGATCCGAAACGGAAAGTTGAGCCGCTCTAATAGTCAATGGGCGAAAGCTGTTTTGAAGCAATCCGGCTACCTGATGGCCGAACCGTTGCACCACAAAAAACTCGATTTGTCGTTTCAGTTTGAAATCGATTCTTCAGGAAAAATAATTTATCGCGGGCATGTGTTTTTTTATACCAACAACAACGGGATGTATCAAGGCCATTATTTGAACCGGAATATATCGGAACTCGTTGGTACAGATTTTACCGGTTTGCCGGATAAAACCGGCGACAAGCTGAAAACAATCCTCGAAAAATCGGCATATCCGGCTTTTTACGAAGGTTTTCTGGGCATCGACGGAATGATTATTGAAGAAGAAAATCAACTAAAAATTCACCCGTGCCTGGAGATCAATTGCCGCCTGACGATGGGAATGATCGCTCTGAAGATTCAAAAACTGATCCATCCCGAAGCCAAAGGCAGGTTTGAAATTTTTTCCGGAGAAACAGGGGAATTTGCCGCATTTTCGGAGGAAATGAAAACGAAGTATCCTATCGTACTGAGAAATAAACAGTTTTATTCCGGCTTTACCACTCTGAGCGATCCCGCCGAAAAAGCAAAATTCGGAGCATATATTTTACTCATTTAATTCTACTTTAACACATTAGAAAAATCAACCTTTTTTTACCCTGAATCCCTGAAGGGAAAGGTTGATTTTTCAGCTTTCACCCTTCAGGGACGGGGTAAAAAGCTGAAAAATCTTTCCCTACGGAGAATCTGTTAAATTAGAATTAACCTTCTTTTATAACCTTTTAATTCTTTTTAAATCTTTTTAATTTAGTTCGCAATTAACTTTGAGCAAACTAATTGACAAAATATTTAAGCCTCAGAAAATGAAACGGTTTATATTTTTGATGTTTGTAAGCCTGTTGGTTAGCAACATCGCGTATTCTCAATCAGAAGAAGATCAGAAAAAATCGAATTCACCGCAGGAAAAAGTGACCGTCAATAAAGAATTTGACGAGAACGGAAACATGACCAGCTTTGATTCAACCTATATCTATTCGTGGTCAAGCGACAGTACAATAAGCAGTTTTCCGGGCGATATTGACTTTTCGGATTTTTTTAACTGGAAAGGGAGCTTTTTTGATAACGATTCTGCTTTCATGAACGATCCTTTTCGTGGATTCCATTTTAATAACGGAGAAATTGATAACTTTTTCAAGTGGTTTCCGGAAATGTTTCCCGATTCGCTTGATCAAAACATGTATTCGTACCGGAATGATTCAATTATCCGATTTTTTGGCGATTCAACACGTACATTTCAATTTCGGAAAGACAGTCTGTTCCCTGATTTTCAGTGGCAATTAAACGATTCGTCGATGATGCATTTTTTCTCTGAACCAAAACTCCTGTTCCAGAACGATTCTATCTGGAAAAAACATCAAAAATTATTGGAACAACACAGGTTGGAAATGGAAGAGTTACAGAAGAAATTTTTCCGGTTTTAGAATTTGGCGTACAAACAATAAGACCCCGGCTCAACAAAGAACCGGGG
>DOAQ01000044.1 GCA_003506435.1 Prolixibacteraceae bacterium | reverse complement strand
TGAAACAAGTTCAGGGTGACTCGAATTGCGGACTTCCGGACTTTTTGGACAGCCTCATGAAAACTTTGTTTGATTTTATTTGATGCTTATTTTTCCGGTACTGATGGTTTTATTTTCGTCGGACAAGCGATAAATGTATAAACCTGATAATAACTGGCTGACAGGTATTCTTTCTTTGTTCGAAATGGTTTTTTGTACAGCAACTTTCCCTTTTGCATCGTAAATAACAAGGTTCAGACAGGGCGTGTTTTCTTTCCAACTGAAGGTGATATTTTCTGTTGCCGGGTTTGGATAAACCATTGTTTTTGCCAATTGATGATCTGCAATGCCGGTTATGTTTATTGCTGAATAATATAACGATGCTTTTTCCATGTACCGCTCATCTTCGTAATTGCTCTGATAGGTGAGGGATGTAAGCATGTGATGAAATGTTTGGTCGTCCCCGGTGAAAGGTAATATCAGGCTTTCATACGGGTGCAAATAGTTATATGTGTAATCCTCTCCAAATAAGATAATCCATTTATTGGTTGTTTTGTCCCATTGATAATCTGCAATACTCGTTGAATTTCCGTCTTCGCCATAAATTATTTCCGATTTTCTGGAGCCAATCCATTGTCCGGCAACTGCATCCCAGTTATTTTGAACGTACATAGTCAAACTTCCATTTTTATTGAATGTCATTTCATCTTTGCGGTTGGGCACCCATTGTTTGCTGTTTAAGTCCCAGTAGTACCGGCATCTTGACGTGAGGTTCCCCATATCGTCGTATCCGTATTCCATTTTTCTTGAAAATACCCATGTATTTTCTGTGTCGTCCCATGTGTAATAAATAGCTGAAAGTTCATCTCCGTTGGAATTATAGGTGTATTCATCCTTGTAATCTCCAACCCATTTATTGAGTTCCTCGTCGAATATATAATTCACATACAAAACGGGGTTCGAGTTTTCATCGTAATTAATCAGGTCGTAACTATACCACTGACTGGTGCTTTCATCCATGTAATAACTTATAAATGATGAAATTCCTCCGCTGGCAAAATAGGTGTATTCATGTTTTAGCGTTGCTTTCCAAAGTTGAGTTTGCTGGTTCCAGTCATAAATATTTTCAAAAACAAGCTTGTTCCCTGAGTCATAAATCAATTCGGTTTTTTCTTTGCGGATCCAGCTCATGCTGTTTTTATCCCAGACGAATGATACCTGAGCGGTGTTATTTCCGTTTTTATCGTAGGCATATTCTTTTTTATTGTCAATATTCCATGACGAGTTGGTACTGTTCCATGTATAATAAATGCTGGTCAACAGGTTGTTGTTTCCGTCGAATGAATATTCGTATTTGTAGTTCTCAATCCATTTGCTGTTCGTTGCATCCCAGGCATAGCTGACATCCAGTATATTGTTCCCGTTATCATCCCAATTATACATTGCTTTTTCTGAACCGATCCATTTACCCGATTCGTAATCCTCGTAATAATCGACATACAACAAAAGTTTCCCGTCTTCATTGTATCTGACAACATCGAAGCTAAACCACTGGCCTTTTTCTTCATCCCAAATGTAATCAACTGTTTGTTCGGGCTTCCCGTTTGCATAATACGTTGATTCGTATTTTCTGTCCGGAATCCATTGATTAAATGTGCTGTTCCAATTGTAATTAACATACAGGGTGCGCTTGTTTTCGTTATTGAATGAAGCTTCGTATTTATAAGAAGGTATCCATTTCCCATTTTTTACATCCCACAGGTAATCAATGCTCAACGTCATATTCCCATTGTCATCGAAGGATTCCTGGTACTTGTAGTTGTTGATCCATTGGTTGGTGGAAGCATCCCATCTTTCGGTCGTTTGTGTATTTCTGTTTCCCTTTTCGTCGTACCCGTAGGCTTCTCTGGACATACCGATCCATTTTTTATTTGTATCGTCCCACATAGATACCATGTCAGCACCCAGCTTGTAGTCATCGTTGTATATAAATTCCCTCTTTATTGTTGTAGTCACAGAACCTAATGTTTCATCCCAAATTTCAAAGATCATACTGTCGAGACAATATTTCGTTGTGCTGCCCGATTTGAGCGAATTTTCTGGTTGAGGCGTAGTGTTTTTTAATATTTCCTGATTATCCTTAAAAAGATTGGTACGTTTTCCGGGTCTTGTAATAATCTCATTTTTTGTTTTTGCAGAAGTTTCTGCTTCAATCTGAAACCCGGTTTTCAACGACTGGTTTAATAGCAGGCTGTCTTTTTTTGATCCGGCGGTTGCATTCGGATTGAACTCATCCAGACGGATATTATTTTTTATTGCATTTATTTGCCGGTTATTTTTCACTGTGGTTTGTCCGCAGAGATTGATGATGGTAATACATGTGATGATGAATGTAAATATCGTTTTCATTTTTACTGATTTTAAAAGTTTGATGTTGAATCTATTTTACACTGATTTTCCCGGTGCTCACTGGTTGTCCATCGTTTGTGAGGCGATAGATGTACATTCCTCCTGATAAATTATTTATAGGAACGGTTGAATTGTTGGAAATAAAGTCCTGCAAAACAATTTTCCCGTTTGTATTATAAATGGTAAGGCTGAGTTGCCGGGCGCTGTCGTTCCATTTAAACGTCAGTTTATCGGATGCCGGATTGGGGAATACCTGAACTGTTCCGTCTGTATATTGATTAATGCCGGTAAGAGTGATTTTTGAGTAGTGAAATACTATGTTCATGGTGAAAATATAATCATCCTCTATGTATCCGTAGTAATTGTATTTCATTAGCATGTGGTGAAAAATAGACGAATTGCTGTACTGATTGGGAAGCAACAGATCATCTGTTTTGTGTGAATAGTCATAAGTCAATTCAATACCAAAATAATCTTTCCACTTATTTTCGGTACTGTCCCAGTTATATATTTTTTCCGACACCATTTCGTCGTCATCGGTCAGAACAGTTTCAGTTTTTTCTTTCGGAATCCAATTATTTGTTATTGAATCCCAGCCATATTCAATCATTGTAACCGGGTAGTTGCTGGTGTTATAGGTTGATTCTTCTTTCGACTGGCCAACCCAAATACCTAGTGTTTGATCCCAAAGATACCGGCTTTGCATTATTGGGTTTCCGTTGCTGTCTGTTTCTTCTTCAGCTTTCGAATAATTTATCCATCCGTTGCTTGCGTCGTCCCATATATATTTTACATACAGAATCATATTTCCGGTAATATCATAGGAATACATTCCCTTATTGTCGCCAACCCATTGTTTTTTGTCGGTATCCCAGTTGTATTGCACCCGTAAAGTCTCATGTCCCAGTGAATTGTATGTGCTTTCCGTTTTCGATGTGTTGATCCATTGATTTGTTGCGGTATTCCAATCCGAAAGTACTGTTAATGAAATGTTCATCTTGCTGTCAAACGACTTTTCAAGCTTGTGTGTGTATATCCATGAATTTGTATCCCGGTTCCATTCCAATTCAGTAGTACTTGAATTGTTCCCGTTGGTATCATAGGCATATTCAACTTTCCAGTCATTTATCCAGCAGTTGTTTAGGGTGTCCCATTTGTATTCCGTTTCCGATGCTACTTTGCCTTGCGAGTTAAATAATGCTTCATATTTTAATTCGCCAACCCATTTCCCGGAGGTTTCGTTCCATTCAAAATAAACATAAAAGGTAGTCAGAAGATTCGCATTTTTTACGTTTTGATTGAGGCTGATCCACTGACTGGTTTCCTTGTTCCAGTAATATTGGGAATAACCGATGCGTACGCCTGAATTATCATCGTAGGCAGATACTTCTTTCATATTTCCGATCCACTGCTTACCGGTTCTGTCCCACGTGTATGAAGTTGTTGAAAGTTCCTGTCCTTTCGCATTGAATGAACGTTCTGCTTTAATCCTGTTGATCCATGTTCCGGCAATTGTATCCCAGTCATATTCAAGATAGAAGGTTTCATTTACGTTCATGTCAAATGATCTTTCATACTTATAATCTCCGATCCATTTGTCCGACTTTTTATTCCAGTCATATCTCGTTTCCAGTATCCGGTTGCCGGATTCATCATAATTGTATTCGTATTTGTCGGATAGTACCCATTTCTCCTCCCAATAGTATGATGTTTCCAATATTAATTGATCTTTCGCATTATAGCCGTTTTCAGTTTTGAAATAAGAGGCCCATCGCTTATTTGGCATATCCCATTCGTAACCAATATACGAATCAGTAAGGCCGTTTGATTTGTATTTAAAATGTTGTTTTTCTAAACGGATGGTCATTGCCAGACTGTCGTTCCAACTGGAGAAAACAACACTGTCGAGACAATATTTTTGTGTAGCTGCTGATTTCAGGATATTGCCTGATTTTGTTGTAAGTGTTTTGTTTTTAAGAGCAAGCCATTGCTGATTGCCGTCTTTTAGTATATCAGCGCCTGATTTTTTTTTGCTTACGTATCTGTCAGCTTGCTCAATATTATTCCAAAACACATTTGTTTGTTTGTCGGGCCGGAACAAATTTTTACTGTTTTCAATGGTTTCAATAACTTGTTGTTTTTGGACAGAATGAAAAGATGGCGCCACGTGAGTTTTATCCTGTCCTGTCAATGAAATCACAATCAGATTGGCAATAAAAAAAGAGTAGAAATGTTTCATATCTGTTAAGTTGTTTGATTGAAGTATCGGTTTTTTTCTGGTATGCAAATTACCATATTGTCGGGAGTTTTGAAAGCAAAAAATGACATTTGCTTAATTTAGAAATAGTATGAATAACCGAAAGTCGGGGAGAAAAATAGTATAAGGATTTGGGATATATCTGGTTGGATAGAAAATGGTTAGATTTTTTGTGTTTGCGAAAATAAGATAAAATGAATTTTATTCTGAACAAAAAAGCTACGGTTCAATGTCGCCGGTTGAAGAATTTAAACGCTCACAAACTGACCTCTCAGTATAGGAAGACCTGAAAAGCACAATGACCAAAACTACATGATGACGTTGAACCGCAGCCGTTTTTTTAAAACTTATAAATGGTTTTTTCTTTAAATGTTTCTCCCGGTTTTAAAACTGGCGACGGAAAATTTTTGTGGTTGATTGAATCGGGGTAGTGCTGGGTTTCCAATGCAACACCCGAATAACTGCCAAATTTCTTTTTTCCGTCGATAATCAGTTCAGGATTCCAGTAGCCGGTGTAAAGCTGCATGCCGGGCTGTGTGGTATACACTTCGACCGAACGACCTGAAGTAGCTTCGCTCAGGGTTCCTGCATAGACCAGTTTGCCGTCGTCGTTGCCCAGCACGTAATTGTTGTCGTAGCCGTATTCCAGAGAAGTAATGTCGCGGCCCAGTTTCTTTTTGCTGCGAAAATCAAATTCTGTTCCTTCAATCGGGATAATTTTGCCGGTGGGGGTCATATCTTCAGCTTCAGTAATTGCTTCGGCAGTGAGTTCCAGTTCATGGCTCATGATGTTTTCCTTCCCTGCCGTCAGGTTGAAATACGTATGGTTGGTAAGATTCAGAATGGTGGTTTTGTCGGTTGCTGCATCATAATCAATCACCAATTCGTTCTGGTTATTCAGCGTGTAGGTGCAAACAACTTTTAGTGTGCCGGGATAACCTTCTTCCATATCAGGACTGGTGTACGAAAATTTTACACCTACTTTACTGTCCTCTTCGATTATTTCAGCAGCCCATAGTTTTTTGTCGAATCCAACCAATCCGCCGTGCAAAGCATTGGCTCCATTGTTTACTGCCAGTGTATATTTTTTTCCTTCGAGAGTGAATTTGCCTTTGGAAATGCGGTTTCCAAAACGACCAATAATACTTCCGAAGTAAGGATAGCTACCCAAATATTGGTCACTGATGTAATCTTCAAATTTTTCGAACCCGCAAACAATGTTTTCACATTTTCCATCCTTATCGGGTGTTTCAATCGAAGTAACGATTGCTCCGTAATTGGTAATCTGGATGGTAACATTATTGTCATTTGCAAGTGTGAAAAGATCAACCTGCGCTCCGTTTAGCTGACCAAATGGTTTCTTTGTGATTTGCATCCTGTCAATTTTTTTGAAATCAATGATAAGTTGTATGTATTGAGTTTAAGCCCTTTTACGTGAAAATTCAGCATATAGAAAAAAGGGAATAAGCTTATTTTTTCGAGGCTCAATATACAAATTAATTTGGATGACACCTACTGGTAGGTACAGGTTGTATAATATCTTGTATCTTTGATTATAATTTGAGTAATTTAGAAAAATAAAACTAACTAGCCGGTGAAGCATATTCAAATTGACGATTCGTTGGGAATTCCCAAATACCGTCAGATCATTAATTCTATTTTTCAGGCAATTGCAGGTGGCCGTTTGAAGATTGGCGATAAAATTCCTTCGTTGAACCAGATTTGTGCTGAATTTGATTTGTCGCGCGATACGGTAATGGTTGCTTTTAATGAATTGAAGGCCAGGGGGGTAATTAGTTCAATTCCGGGTAAAGGATACTATATAAACAGTACCGGGATCAATCTCGATCAGAAAATATTTGTGCTTTTTGATGAACTGAACGCTTTCAAGGAAGATTTGTACACTTCGTTTCTGAATAGTCTCGACGATAAAACAACGGTCGATATTTATTTTCACCATTTTAATTTTCAGGTCTTTAAAAACCTCATTATGGAAAGCGCGGGGAAATATACTTCGTATGTAATTATGCCTGCAACCTTCGATTATACGGTTGATATAATTAATAAACTGCCTGCTGAAAAAATTTACATTCTCGACAGGCTGAAAGAAGACCTGAACGAATATCCGGTTGTTTATCAGGATTTTGAGGCTGATGTTTACAATGGTTTGACAGACGGGATTGACCTGCTCCGCAAATATGAGAAACTGATCATGGTGTTTCCCGGAGGAAAAGAACCGGAGGGTCGGATGGTTGGTTTTGGCCGGTTTTGCAAGGAACATGGTTTTCAGTATGAAATCCTTCGAAGCCTGATCAATAAGGAGATAAAAGAGGGGGAAGCCTATTTCGTGGTTTCCGATCGCAATCTGGTAAAAGTGGTGAAAACGGCTACCGAAAAGAACCTGAAACTTGGATCGGACTTGGGAATACTGGCTTTTAACGATACCATCTTAAAAGAAGTTGTGGCCGGAGGAATTACAACTATTTCGACGGATTTTACTAAAATGGGACAGACTCTGGCAGAGATGATCAGGGAACGGAAAAAAGTACATATTCAAAACCCATCGTCGCTCATCGTGAGAAACTCACTTTGATATGTTTCAGAACATGAATGAGGGGGAAAGCAACGTGTTTAAAAACTATAATTTTACCCACTAGTACCTACCAGTTGGTAAAAAATAAATGTATGAGTAATTTTAAT
Source organism: Prolixibacteraceae bacterium (assembly GCA_003506435.1). Classification (GTDB taxonomy): domain Bacteria; phylum Bacteroidota; class Bacteroidia; order Bacteroidales; family Prolixibacteraceae; genus GWE2-42-39. Next base: position 9,086 of record DOAQ01000044.1, on the reverse strand, counting down.
ATTGAAGATCATCCGCACAGACGTTTGAATCCGTTGACAAACGACTGGATTCTGGTTTCACCCCATCGTGCCAAAAGACCCTGGCAGGGACAGGTTGAGAAACTGACACAGGATAACCGTCCGACGCATGATCCAACTTGTTATTTGTGTGCAGAAAATGAAAGGGCAGGAGGGAAGATCAACCCTGACTACAAAGGAACATTTGTGTTTACAAATGATTTCAGTGCGTTATTGAACAACACTCCGGAAGGGGAAGTGAACGAAGGCAGCCTTTTCCAGGCAAAAAGCGAAAGCGGGGTTTGCAAAGTAATTTGTTTCAGTGAAAACCACAGTATGACCGTTCCTGAAATGGAAGTGGAAGACATTCGAAAAGTGGTTGATGTTTGGTGCGAACAGTATGACGAACTGAGTCGTCTGGATTTTATTAATTATGTCCAGATTTTCGAAAACAAAGGGGCTATCATGGGGTGTTCGAACCCGCATCCGCACGGGCAAATCTGGTCATCGTCGTCGGTGCCAGCCGAACCTGCAAAAGAATCGGAAACACAAAAAGCATATTTCGAAAAACACGGCACGACCCTTTTGGGAGATTACCTGAAAGCTGAACTTCAGAAAAAGGAACGCCTGCTGGTTGAAAATGAACATTTCATTGCTCTCGTCCCGTATTGGGCAGTGTGGCCATTCGAAACCATGATTATCAGCCGTCGACCGGTTCAGAATATTTTGCAGTTGACAGATGGAGAACGGACCGGTTTGGCTGATATTTACAAGCAGTTGACCGTCAGGTATGACAATCTTTTTGAAGTTTCGTTTGCTTACTCGGCAGGTCTGCATCAGGCGCCTACCGATGGGAAAGATTATCCTGAATGGCATCTCCACATGCATTTTTATCCGCCTTTGTTGCGGTCAGCTTCTGTAAAAAAATTCATGGTTGGCTATGAAATGCTGGCATCGCCGCAGCGCGATATTACCGCAGAACAAGCCGCTCATCGATTACGTGATTTGTCGGATATTCACTATAAAAAACAAGTCAATAAATAATAAACTCAACGAAAAACTATGGCAAAAATTAATGCACTAATTGAAAAAATAAACGGTGGAAAAAACCCATTGTTTCAGGAATTATATGGTGTAAATGCAGTTGTTCTGAAAGAACAGGCTGATCGCTACGCTGCATTGATGAACGAATTTCAGAAAGTATACGCGACGGATGATGTGGCTTTGTTTAGTTCGCCGGGACGTACCGAAATTGGTGGTAACCATACCGACCATAACTACGGACGGGTTTTGGCTGGCGCTGTAAACCTTGATAATATTGCTGTTGCCGCTAAAAACGGAACCAATACAATCCGTATTAAATCAGCAGGATATCCTGAATTTCAGGTTGACCTCAGTTCACTTGAGATTGACAAATCACAATTTTATACTTCTTCGTCGCTGGTAAAAGGTATTTGTGTCCGTATGAAAGAAAAAGGTTACGAGATAGGTGGGTTCGACGCTTGTATCGAAGGCCGTGTGCCAAAAGGTTCGGGTCTGAGTTCATCGGCATCATTCGAGGTACTGATCGGAGCTGTTGTGAACCATCTTTTCAATAATGGCAAAATGAGTGGCGTTGAAAATGCGATCATCGGACAGTGGTCGGAAAATAATTACTTCGGAAAACCTTGCGGTTTGATGGACCAGACTGCCTGCTCTGTGGGTGGTTTGATCACCATTGACTTTGAAGACCCTTCAAAACCGATTGTAAAAGAAGTTGATTTCGACTTTGTTGCCACAGGGTTTGCATTGGTAATTACTGATGTTGGCGGCGGACACGACGATGCCGCATCACAAGCTGAGTACGCATCGTTGCCTACTGAAATGAAAGCAGTTGCCGCTGAACTTGGCGCTAAAGTTTTGAGGCAGGTAACTTTGAAACAAATTGTTGAGAAGATTCCTGAAATTCGTAAAAAAACCGGTGATCGTGCAATTCTTCGTGCGTATCACTTCCAGGGTGACAACCAGCGGGTTGTTGATCAGGTGGCAGCACTTGAAAACAACGATTTTCAGGCATTCCTTAAAATGGTGGTTGAATCGGGATATAGCTCGTATATGTATAACCAAAATATTTTTGACGTAGTTCATAAAGATGAACAAGTGGTTTCTCTGGCATTGGCTTTGAGCGAAATGATATTGAAAGGAAAAGGCGCATGGCGTGTTCATGGTGGTGGATTTGGCGGAACTATTCAGGCTTTTGTACCACAGGATTTATTGGACGAGTATGTAAAAACACTGGAACATGTTTATGGAAAAGGATCATGTCATAAGTTGTTTATCCGGGCCAAGGGTGCAATTAAGTTGGATTTTTAGCTATTTCGTGCAGGTGAATTTTTATTGAAAAGGAGACAATTAAAGAGAAGTTAACACAGGAAAGTCTTGTTCTTAATATCTTTTTTTGTTTCCGGGAGATAAAAGTCAATGTTTTTTTGCAAATTCGAGGGTCGAAAAACTGAGATTATCAGTTTTTAACCTGATTTTTTAGGATGATGTCTTTCTTATATGTTCTTAATCAGTGTTATTGCCTGATTAGCGAACATGAGGATTGTCTGATGAATGTTTAAGAAGTATCACATAATAGAATTAATTTCAATAAACAATCAAATCTTTCCAAATTATGAATCAAAACAAAAATTACACATTGCCGATCATTATGATGATCCTGCTGTTTGGTATGATTTCATTCGTAACAAACCTGGCAGCGCCGATGGGGATTGTATTAAAAGAGCAATTTAGTATTTCCAACTTTCTGGGACTGTTGGGAAATGCGGCTAATTTCATTGCATACGCTGTTATGGGCATACCCGGTGGTATTATGCTGCAAAGGTTGGGCTACAAAAAGACAGCATTGATCGCTATTGCCATCGGTTTTGTCGGGGTCTTTATCCAATATCTTTCAGGTTATGCCAGCGAATCATTGGCTTTTGGTGTTTATCTTCTGGGTGCTTTTGTTGCCGGTTTCTCAATGTGCTTGTTAAATACAGTCGTCAATCCGATGCTGAATACATTGGGTGGCGGAGGAAACAAAGGGAACCAGTTGATTCAGGTGGGTGGTTCTTTCAATTCCGTTATGGCTACATTCACCCCCGCATTCGTAGGGATTTTAATTGGTGAAGCTACAAAAGCTCAAATTACAGATGTATTTCCTGTGATGTATATTGCAATGGCTATTTTTGCCGTTGTGTTTTTTGTGTTATTTGCAGTAAGTATTCCCGAGCCTCATGCCGAAAAGTCATCTGAACCATTAGGCAATTTGATGTCGGGTGCTTTGAAATTCCGTCATTTTGTGTTGGGTGCTATTGCTATTTTTGTGTATGTTGGTGTTGAAGTTGGTACACCGGGCATAATGAACCTGTGGCTTTCCGATACTGAAGTAGGAAAAACAACTGCAGGTTTTGTCGCCGGGACCTATTGGTTTCTGATGTTGGTCGGACGATTGTTCGGCGCTTCTATCGGGAATAAGGTATCAAGTAAAACCATGCTTACCGTAGCTTCTTTATTAGGTATGGTATTAATTGCCTGTGCTATTTTCTCGCCTGTTACTTCGCAAGTTTCATTACCTGTACTTCAAAAGTCGGCAATCGGAGGGATTTCTTTCGGATTGGCATTGGTACCGATCAATGCCATGTTTATTGTATTGGTAGGCCTTTGCACTTCAATTATGTGGGGAGGTATTTTCAATCTGGCAGTCGAAGGCTTGGGTAAATATCTTGCAGCCGCGTCCGGTATTTTTATGGTTTTGGTTTCCGGTGGCGGCCTTCTTCCTGTACTTCAGGGAAAAATTGCTGATATTGCCGGATATATTCCCAGCTATTGGGTAATATTTGTTTGCCTTGCCTATTTGTTATTTTATGCTCTGGTCGGAAGCAAAAATGTCAATACAAATATTCCGGTAGAATAAGTCATTGTTGATCATCTGATCAGTAAATACAGAGACAGCCTGGTTTGTCTCTTTAACTTAAAACCCTGAAAATAATGAACTCATTATTTTCAGGGTTCTTTTTTTGTTTCTATGTTTTAGAACATTGCAGTTAAAAAAATTATAAACTAATATTAAAAGTGTAAATTACTATTATAAATTTGACCGAATGAATACTGAAAAGAAAAAACTGCTAATCGAATTGTATGGAGAGCATACAAAGCATTATGTGGCTGTGGATTGTGTGATTTTTGGGTACGTGGACGGGGAACTTAAACTTTTACTTTATCCCCGGAGCTTTGAGCCTGAAAAAGGGAATTGGTCGTTGTTGGGAGGTTTTGTACAGGAAAATGAATCGGCTGACGAAGCAGCAGCCCGAATTCTGAAAAAGACTACCGGGCTCGGTCATATTTTCATGGAACAAGTATCCGCATTTGCTGATCCCAACAGGGACGAAGCTGCCCGGGTTATCAGTATTGGCTATTATGCATTGATCCGGATTGATGAACATGATGAGGAAAAGATAAAGGAATTTGGCGCCGAATGGTTTCCGTTTGGCAAAAGGCCGAAACTGATCTTTGACCATGATGAAATTACAGAGAAAGCGTTGACAAAGCTTCAGCAGAAAGCAGGCTATCAATTAGTCGGGCCGGAATTACTTTCCGAAATGTTTACCCTGACCCAGCTTCGCCGATTGTACGAGGCTATTTTCCAGAGAACATTCGACCCTGGAAATTTCAGGAAAAAAGTTTTGTCGCTTGAAGTGCTGAAGCGATCGAATAAAAAGGATTCAACGGAATCGAAAAAAGGGGCATTTTTTTTCAGTTATATTCATGAGAAGGCTCAGGAAAAGGACATTGGCAGAATTATAAAAACATAATATTAAAAGAGTACCGAAGATGGAAGAAATGGATTTAAAAACTCTGGAAGTCTGGTTTGTAGAAGGGAGCCAGCATTTTAAATTTATCTCAAATAAAAGTATAATATGGTAGAAAAATTAAAAGAACAGGTTTGTCAGGCCAATCTCGATCTGGTAAAACACGGACTGGTCATTTTTACATGGGGAAATGCCAGTGGCATTGACCGGGAAAAAGGATTGGTTGTGATCAAACCGAGCGGTGTTTCATACGATAAAATGAACCCGGAAGATATGGTCGTTCTGGATTTGGATGGAAACATTGTCGAAGGAAAATACAAACCTTCGTCTGATACGCCAACCCATCTTGTTCTATATAAAAAATTCAAAAATATAGGAGGAATCATTCATACTCATTCCGAATGGGCAACCAGTTGGGCACAGGCCGGAAAAGCAATTCCGGCGCTTGGTACGACCCATGCTGATTATTTTTACGGTGAAATTCCGTGTACCCGGAAAATGACGGATGCAGAAATTGAAGGCGACTATGAATTGGAGACCGGGAATGTCATTGTTGAATGTTTTCAGGATTTAAATCCCGATTTCATGCCGGGTGTTTTGGTAAACAATCACGCACCGTTTTCATGGGGAAAAGATGTGCGTGGTGCTGTTCACAATGCAGTGGTTTTGGAAGAGGTCGCAAAAATGGCTTTTCGGTCGCTGGTGCTAAATCCCGATGCGGTGATGGCACCAGCTTTGCTCGATAAACATTATCTTCGCAAACACGGAAAAGACGCTTATTACGGACAGAAATAGTTCCAAATTTCAGGTTTCAAGTCAACAATGATGAAACTTGGAACTTGAACCCTGAAACTCAAAATATAAATCAATAAATATCAACCCATATCGTATGACTCAGGCAAAATATACCATTGGATTGGATTACGGATCGGATTCGGTTCGTTCGCTGATTGTTAATGTTCAAACCGGAGAAGAAGTTGCCGGTGCAGTTTTTGAATACCCGCGCTGGAAAAAAGGCATGTATTGCAATCCTGCAAAAAACCGGTTCCGTCAGCATCCGAAAGATTATCTCGAAGGTTTGGAGTATACTATCACCCAAGCCTTGAAAAAAGCTCCGGCAGGAGTAGCTGAAAATGTGGTGGGCATTTCGGTCGATACAACTGGTTCGACACCGGTGGCAGTTGACGAAAAAGGCACCCCGCTTTCGCTGACGCCCGGATTTGAGGAAAACCCGAATGCCATGTTCGTATTGTGGAAGGACCATACAGCCCTGAAAGAAGCTGATGAAATCAATGAACTGGCAAAAAAGTGGGAAATTGATTTTACCAAATATGAAGGCGGAATATACTCTTCGGAATGGTTTTGGGCCAAACTATTGCATGTTACCCGCGAAGATCCGGCAGTTTATCGCGCTGCTTATTCATGGGTGGAACATTGTGACTGGATTCCCGCACTGCTTACCGGTGACACCAATCCGAAAACATTGAAACGAAGCCGTTGCGCTGCGGGGCACAAAGCCATGTGGCACGAGGCTTTTGACGGTTTGCCTTCCGAAGAGTTTTTAACGGCGCTTGATCCTGTGTTGAGCGGTATGCGCGACCGTCTGTTCAAAAAAACATATACCTGTGATGTGGCTGCAGGTAAGTTATCAAAAGAATGGGCTGGAAAACTGGGGCTTTCTGCCGATGTGGTAGTGGGTGTCGGCGCTTTCGATGCTCATCTGGGCGCTGTGGGTTCCGAAATTAAGCCGTACTACATCAGTAAAGTAATGGGAACATCGACCTGCGATATGTTGATTGCTCCAATGGATGAGGTTGGTGAGAAACTGGTTCCCGGAATTTGCGGTCAGGTGGATGGTTCGATTGTTCCCGGTATGTTGGGCATGGAAGCCGGACAATCGGCTTTTGGCGATATTTATGCATGGTTCAAAAAAGTGATGATGTGGCCTGCCGAACAAATTCTGGCAAAAACATCGCTTGTTGATGAAACGCAACGGGAACAGTTACTTGCTGAAATGTCGGATAAAATGATCGCCGAACTTTCGAAAGCAGCTTCTGAAATACTTATTTCTGAAAGCGGCGTTTTAGCCATCGACTGGATGAATGGCCGTCGCACGCCGGATGCCAATCAAAACCTGAAAGGCGCCATTGCCGGGCTTAGTTTGGGAACTGACGCGCCACGTATCTTCCGTGCATTGGTCGAATCGACGGCCTTTGGTTCAAAAGCAATTATCGATCGTTTTGTCAGCGAAGGAGTTCGCATCGATGGGGTGATTGCATTGGGCGGAGTTGCTAAAAAATCGCCGCTGGTCATGCAAATTGTTTGCGATGTATTGAACATGCCCATCAAAGTGGCCCGTTCGGAACAGGCCTGTGCACTTGGTTCTGCAATGGCAGCCGCAGTGGTTGCTGGCATATATGCCACTACTGCTGAAGCACAGCAAAAAATGGGTGGCGGAATAGAATTGGAATATTATCCGATCCCGGAGAATGTTGAAAAATACAAGCTTATTTACGAAAAATACAAGAAGCTCGGAAATTTTATCGAAACTAAATTGACCTGATCGTTGCTGATTGAATGCTGATTGGTGTTCATTTCTCGTAAAAAAATAATAAATTGCCCGGTAAAACGGGCTTTTTTATGTACGATATTATTGGAGATGTACACGGAGAAACTGATAAACTGATCCTGCTGCTGAAAGGACTTGGGTATGAAAAGAAAAATGGCTCTTTTTTCCATCCGGAAAGAAAGGCTGTTTTTGTAGGCGATTTCATTAACCGGGGGCCTAAAATAAGTGAAACGATTCAGATAATCAGGGCGATGGCGGAGAATGGAAATGCGCTTGCGATTTTGGGAAACCACGAATTGAATGCCATCTTTTATTACCTGAAAGACGATATGGGTAAATATTATGCCCGGAGGAAAAGGTACCGCCTTTCGCTCAATCAGACCTTGAAGGAATTTGCTGACCACGAAGAGGAATTTAAAAGCCACCTGAGATGGATGCGTTCGCTGCCGTTATTTCTTGACCTGGGCGAGATCCGCGTAGTTCATGCTTGCTGGAAAGATGAAAATATAGAAATCATCAAAGCCCATTTTTCAGAAGGACGGCTGACGAAAAGTAAACTTCGTGAAATCTTTGAAGACAATACAACGGTTGCAAAAAGTGTGTGGGAAACCTGCAAGGGAGTTGATTTCAAACTTCCCAAAGATTTGCTGGTTTTCGATTCAACGGGACAACCGCACCGTACTTTTCGCACCAAATGGTGGATTAACCCGGAAGGCTTGACATTCAGGAAAATATCACTTGAAAGCCGCTTTAAACTTCCGAAATACACTGTGCCAAAAGAAATTGTAAGTCCAGTTAAATCGTATCCGGAAGACGCTCCGATTGTATTTTTCGGACATTACTGTTTAAACAGTAAAAGTGGTATTCTTGCCAACAATCTTTGTTGTGTGGATTCGTGTGTCAGCCGAAGCCGGAAATTGATGGCTTACCGGTGGTCAGGCGAGAAAATATTAGATGAAAGCCGCATTGTAAAAGTTTGAAAGATAATCATGTGTCCGATTATCAGGTGTTTGAGTGTGGGTTAGGGGAGGGGCAAAATCATTTAATTTTTTTTTGAATCATATTGCAGAGAGAAAAAGAAAGTATATATTTGCAAAGCCTTTTGAAAAACCGATTTCAGAAGGTTTGTTCTTTAAAAGAGTGTTTTTTTGTATCGTTAAAACGATCATTTCTGGTGCGGTAGTTCAGTCGGTTNNAGTCCCGTCCGCACCGCAAAAAGCTTCTCAATAATTTGGGGAGCTTTTTTTTGTAACAGTCAGGGATGAAATATTTTGTTTATATATTGCAAAGTTCGCTTGATCAAAGTTTCTATATTGGCTATACGCGGCTAATGAGGATTTGAAATGCTCATTTTTTTAGAGGCTATGCAAAAAATCCTGAATAGAGTCATCCCGCCCCGAAATTTCGGGGTTGTTTCGGGATCTCACCTTTCTAATCATCAGACCCTGAAACACCCCGAAATCGGGGCAGGTGACGCGAGTTGCGGATTTTTAGATTTTTTGGACAGCCTCCAGCCATTTTCCCGACGATTGATTTTATCGTTTTTCATAAAATCAAAAGGCTCCCGACGGTTGGTTTGGATCTTTTTCCAAAAATCAAAAGGTTCCCGACAGACGAATTGAGCCTTTTTTCAAAAAGGGAAAGCCTGCCATCAAGTGGTTTTAACCCAAATTACGCATTAGAAA
>DOAQ01000020.1 GCA_003506435.1 Prolixibacteraceae bacterium | reverse complement strand
ATGACCTTTTTGGACACCCTCAATCTTTGGTAGGACTGTTATATGTTCTATGTGACCTATGTGGTTCCCCTGCTGTTAAAAGGGAATGACCGCAAAACGAAAAACCAGTGCATGGTTACAAGCCCAATGTCTCCCCGTTTTGGGGATGGAAGCATCGGGATAGAGAGGCCTTTTCATTTCTAAAAGTTTCTTCCTAATTTCGGTCGCAAAATAATACACATGGCAACCATCCGGGTAACCAAACAATTCGGCTTCGAAATGTCTCATGCACTGTTCAATTACGACGGGCTTTGCAAAAATATTCACGGTCATTCGTACAAGCTGCGCATAACCATTTCAGGCGAACCGCTAAACAACCCGGCAGACCCAAAAAACGGGATGGTCATCGATTTCAGCGACCTGAAAAAGCTGATCAACAAACATATTGTGGATGAACTCGACCATTCGCTGATGATCAATGCAGCAGCACCGCACCGCAACCCGGACGAACTGGGACAGATGTACGAACGTCTTCATTTGGTCGGTTTTCAACCAACGACCGAAAACCTTGTTGTATATATTGCTGAAAAGATTCAAAAACTGTTGCCCGCCAACCTGAAACTTTTCAGTGTGCGATTATACGAAACAGCTAATTCGTTTGCCGAATGGTTTGCTTCCGATAACCTTTAAACTAAAATTCATGTCTGAAAACAAAAAACGACTCTTCCTGCTCGATGCCTATGCGCTGATTTACCGCTCGTATTTTGCATTCATCAAAAACCCGCGGTTTAACTCGAAAGGGCTGAATACTTCGGCCATGTTCGGTTTTGTAAATACGCTCGACCAGTTGCTGAAAAACGAAAAACCCAGTCATATCGCTGTTGTTTTCGACTTGAATGTGCCCACATTCCGGCACGAAATGTTCGATGCCTACAAAGCCAACCGCGAGGAAATGCCCGAAGACCTCCGGAAGGCCATTCCGTATATCCGCCAGATTATTGAAGCCTACAATATCCCGATTCTGGAAAAAGCCGGGTTCGAAGCCGACGATGTGATCGGTACGCTGGCCAAAATGGCGGAAACGAAAGGCTACGAAACGTTCATGGTCACTCCCGATAAAGATTATGCGCAACTGGTTTCCGAAAATATTTTCATGTACAAACCGGCGCGCGGCGGAAATGAAATTGAAATCTGGGGAGTCGATCAGGTGAAAGAAAATTTTATGGTGGAACGGCCCGAACAGGTGATCGATGTGCTGGGGCTGATGGGTGATACCTCCGATAATATTCCCGGCTGTCCGGGCATCGGGCCGAAAACGGCTATGAAACTGATTTCCGACTTTGGCAGCATCGACAATCTGTATAAAAATATCGACCAGTTGAAGGGCAAGCAAAAAGAGAACCTCGAAATCTATGAGAAACAGGTTCGCATGTCGCAGGTACTGGCCAAAATTATTCTCGATGTGCCGGTTTCGTTCGATGAAACAGCTCTCGAAATGAGCGAACCCGACAGTCAGAAACTGAAAAAAGTATTTACTGAACTGGAGTTCCGCACGTTCATGGAACGAATTCCGGCAACGGTTAGTCAGCCGGAAAAACAAGCTGCTCCGGCTTTCGAACAGGGAACGTTATTTGGCGCATCGCTCGAACCGCTTGTTGTCGAAGAAAAAAATCTGGATACCATAGAAAAAATACCGCACGATTATTACCTGATTGAAACGCCTGAGCAGCGCGCCAGTCTGCGGGCCGAACTTTCGGTTCAGGATGAATTTTGTTTCGACACCGAAACCACAGGCCTCGATACCCGCACCGCGGAACTGGTGTGTCTCTCATTTTCGTTCCGTAACCACGAGGCGTATTGTGTTCCCGTTCCGAAAGAAAGAGAAAAAGCGCTGGCCGTTGTGAAAGAATTTGAACTGATTTTTGGAGACGAACGCATCGTGAAAATCGGGCAAAACCTGAAATATGACATTTCGGTGCTGATGAATTACAACATCGAGGTGAAAGGCCCGCTGTATGACACGATGATTGCCCATTACCTGATTCAGCCCGAGCTGCGCCACAACCTCGACTATTTGTGCGAGCAATACCTGGGCTACGAAAAGGTGACCACCGAAAGCCTGATCGGCAAAAAAGGCATTGCCCAGATAAACATGCGGCAGGTTCCCGTTGAGAAACTGAGAGATTACGCCTGTGAAGATGCCGACCTGACGCTTCAACTGAAAAGGGCAATCGATCCGCAACTCGATCAGTTCGGGGTACGAAAACTGTTCAATGAAGTTGAAATGCCGCTGGTGTATGTTTTGGCCGACATGGAAATGGCCGGTGTACGAATTAATCCGGATGAACTGAACCGCTACGCTGAAATTTTACGCCACCAGATTATTGATATTGAACGTGAGATTATTGAGATGGCTGGCGAAGAATTCAATATTTCGTCACCAAAACAATTGGGCGTGATTTTGTTTGAGAAACTGAAAATTGATTCGAACGCGAAGAAAACCAAAACCAAGCAATATTCTACTTCGGAAGATATACTTGAAAAACTAGCCGACCGGCATCCGATTGTCGGGAAAATACTCGATTACCGCGGGCTGAAAAAACTGCTTTCAACCTATGTGGAGGCCTTGCCGCTATTGATCAACCCAAGAACAGGGAAGGTTCACACTTCATACAATCAGGCCATTGCTGCCACAGGCCGCCTGAGTTCGACCGATCCGAACCTGCAAAACATTCCGATCCGCGATGCGAACGGGCGCGAAATACGCAAGGCGTTTATTCCTTCCGACGAAAACCATTTGTTTTTATCGGCCGACTATTCGCAGATTGAACTCCGCATCATGGCCGCACTGAGCAAAGACGAACAAATGCTGGAAGCCTTCCGCAACGGCGACGATATTCATGCCATCACGGCATCCAAAATTTACAAAATACCGGTTTCGGAAGTCAGTTCCGACATGCGCCGGAAGGCCAAAACGGCCAACTTCGGGATTATTTACGGCATCTCGGCTTTCGGCCTTTCGCAGCGGCTGAACATTCCGCGTACCGAAGCAAAAGAGTTGATCGACGGGTATTTTGAGAATTTCTCCAGCGTGAAACAATACATGGACGAAAGTATTTTAAAAGCCCGTGAAGCAGGTTTCGTTCAAACAATTATGGGACGCAAACGTTATTTAAGCGATATTAATTCAGCCAATGCCGTGGTTCGCGGGGTGGCCGAGCGAAATGCCATCAACGCGCCCATTCAGGGTTCGGCAGCCGACATTATTAAGCTGGCTATGGTGAATATATGGCGCGAGTTAAAACGGCAAAAGCTGCAATCGAAAATGGTGATGCAGGTACACGACGAACTGAATTTCGATGTTGTACGCAATGAGATTGACCGGATGAAGGAAATTGTACGAAAAGGCATGGAAAACGCGGTCGATATTGGCCTGCCCCTGACCGTGGAAATGAATACCGGGGCGAATTGGCTGGAAGCTCATTAACGATGGAATAAGACAAAGGGGGATTGTTTGAAAATTATTGCGAATGATGGAAAAATTAGTCACTGAAGATGAATACAGGGAAGCATTGAGACGTTTTCTGGAAATATGCAGTTGCGCCGCTGGTTCGCCTGAAGCCGCCGAGCTGGAACAATTAATTGTATTGATGGAAATCTATGAACACGAAAACTGCCCGAACCCTCACTTCAATTAACTGCAATAGCCGGTAAAAATGGTTTTTACAGCCATCTCATATTTTTCGATTGTTCCCGCTTTTTTTATCAGTTTAAAAACTTTGTGCGGGTTGGTGAACGATTCGGAAAAATACTCCCAAAACGCCTGCATCTTCTGCAATAAATGGCTGCTGCCTTCCAGTTTAACGGCATACGCGGCAATTATCTTTTCATGAAAAGCAAAAAGCATTTCCCTCCTTTTCCCGGGGTCCGGATTCTCACCTTTCAGGATAAGAGGTAAAAACGGGTCTTTCAATACGCCACGGCCAATCATCCATTGGGTTTGTCCGGCAACCAAGCCTTGCACTTTCTGAATGTCATTTTCCGAAAGAATGTCACCGTTGAAAACCAGCGGAGATTTTGAAATCTCTTTTATTTTCTGAAACAGGGTGATATTCACTTCGCCTTTGTACATCTGCCGGGCAATGCGCGGATGGTAAATTACTTCGGAAACCGGGAACCGGTTGATGGTTTCGATCACCGGAAAAATTTCGTCCTCCGACTCAAGACCCGACCGCAATTTGACGGAAAAATTCAGTTGAAACTCACTAAAAGCAATATCCAGTATTTCCCCGATCGTTTCCGGCTTTTGCAACAAAGCTGATCCCCGTCCGCGATTGGTAACCATCGGGTACGGGCATCCCAGGTTTAGGTTGATTTCGCGGTATCCGAAGCCTTCCAGCAGTTTGCAGAGTTCGCGAAACTCGTTCCCGTCGGAAAACAGCACCTGCGGAACAACATGTATTCCCTGATTATTTTCCGGCAGAACATCTTTCAGTTGCGAATTCCGGATTTGCTGCTGTTTTCCAACCGAAATGTAGGGGCAAAAATAGTTGTCGATATGGCCGAATATTTCGGCTTGCGTTCTCCGGTAAATGAAGTCGGTAAAACCTTGCAGCGGAGCCAGGTAAATCTGATGTGTTGACGGATTGTCCATGTCGGATCAAAAAAACAGAGGCATTTTCAGGATTCGCTTATTATTTAACTATTTTTGTTAGCCACAAACTTATAAATTGTCTGTTGGAATGCAACAAATTCAGGAAAAATCAGAGCAGGTTAGCAAAAGCCCAGATTTATCGTCCCCGTTGCAACAGAATAAAAGTCTGACCATCACCCACAAAGCGAATAATACCAGTGAACCTCGTTCAGCCAATTCAAAAAATAAAACCGATTCCGTCAATCCATCGCAGGTGCAGTTCGACCAAACCAACACGGCAACACAAACTCCGGCAGATACCCTGCGCATTCCGGAATCACGTGTTTCGGTTGCCATTCCTGAAATTCCGGTAAAGGCCGATATTTTCTTTCCGGAAAAAACAATGTTCCGGAAAAATACCGACTGGACCTTTGGAATTATTATACTGGCGCTGGTCATCATTGCATCGGTACGTATTATTTCCAGCGCATACCTGAAGCAACTGTTCAATGCAACCATCAATTTCCCGACGGCTTCCCGCCTTTTCCGGGAAAGAACATTCAACCTGCTGCATGCCGCTTTTCGTCTCGACATATTATTCTACATGGTTTTATCGCTTTTTGCCTACCAAATCATGTCCTTTTTCGGTGTTTCCCTGTATCCTTCCATGCCTGTTCTTACTTATCTGATTTGTCTGGGGGGAGTAATCGGCTATTTCATTTTAAAACGTTCTTTATACATGCTCATTGCTCTGATTACCGAAAGTCTGCCGGAGACATCTGAATATTTGTTTAACCTGAATGTATATAACCGAATACTGGGTATCATTCTGTTCCCGTTTACTCTGGTTATTGCGTTTGCTCCGATTTACAACACGGAGGCGCTGTTAATCACAGGGGCATTTATGGTTGCTGTCTTTTGGGGATTATCGCTTCTTAGAGGCTCAAAAATATTATTGAGGAAACATTTTTCAATTTCTTATTTGATTTTGTACCTTTGTACCCTTGAATTTTTACCGTTCCTCGTGATTGTTAAGATTGCATCGGGGTAGAAGGTAGAAAAGTAACTAAAATCATTGAGTCTTGAAAATCAAGAGAATTCTGGTTTCACAACCAAAGCCGGACTCAGCTAAATCTCCTTATTTTGATTTGGCGAGTAGAACAAACGTTCAGGTTGATTTCCGCCCATTTATCCAAGTGGAAGGAGTATCAGCTAAGGAATTTAGGCAAACACGCATTCAAGTTTTAGATCATTCTGCAGTGATTTTCACCAGCCGTACGGCGATTGATCATTTCTTCAGAATCTGTCAGGATATGCGGATTACCGTGCCTGACACTATGAAATATTTTTGCATTTCGGAAGCCACTGCTTTTTATTTGCAGAAATATATTGTTTACAGAAAACGAAAAATATTTTACGGAGACGGTACTTTCGAGGACCTGATGGAAGTGATGAAAAAGCACAAAGATGAAAATTTTCTGGTGCCTCTTTCTCATATCCACAATATGGAAATACCGCAATTACTGGACAAATTTAATTACAAGTACACAAAAGCTATTTTTTACAAGACTGTAAGCAGTGATCTTTCTGATCTGAAAGATGTGAATTACGATGTACTGGTTTTCTTCAGCCCGTCGGGAATTAAATCGTTGTTGCAAAACTTCCCCGACTTTGAGCAAAAAGAAATTAAAATTGCTTCGTTTGGGCCAACCACAGCACAAGCGGTGAAGGAAGCCGGTTTGAGACTTGACATTGAGGCGCCGACCGAGGTTGCCCCATCGATGACTATGGCACTTGAACAATTCATCAAAAAGTACAACAAAGGATTGTAAAACACAATCATATTCAATGAAAGGGGGGACGCTGTTTTCCCCTTTTTTGTTGTATTTTAGCCGCATAATGGAACGATATACTTTTGAAAAGGAAGAACGGCTTTGTAGCCGGATTATCATTGAAAAGCTCTTCACGGAAGGGAAATCGTTTCTTTCGTATCCGTTGAAAGTTGTTCTGCTGAAAACTCCGATTGATTGCCCGTTTCCGGCACAATCGTCATTTTCAGTCTCGAAACGGAATTTCAAAAAAGCAGTTCACCGCAACCTCATCAAACGCCGAATGCGCGAAGCCTTCCGTTTAAATAAAAACGATTTTTACGAAAAACTGAAAACTGAAAACATCCAATTTGCCATCATGTTTATTTTTGTTGGCAAAGAAATCTTGGATTATCAGGAAATAGAAAAGGGCATGAAAGGCGCAATGCGCAAGATTCTGAAAAACGTATAGCCCGGCAAAAGACAAGTATTTTATTTGTGTACCACCTTCCCTGGCAGAAATTCACTAAATATTTTTTCGCAATATGCAAACGATGCTTTCGATTGCCTGTTCAGTCTGAATTTATGGGTTTCCCCGGCTTCGACAATCACCCTGACTTCACCGGCGAAATTCGGCCCTTTCAGTTCAATTGTGTTGATGGCGCTGTACGGGAGCATAAAATTCCGTTTATGTACGGCAACCATTTGTTCGGGGTTCCATCCCGCCACATGAACCGCGTTTTTCATACGCTTTTGCTGATTGTGGTAATCGGCAATTCCCCCAATGGCTCCCATGATCATCGCATCGCCGGTATAACCGCCCAGCGATGCCCGCATGGTACCTGCCATATTGGTTGAGAAACTTCCGGTTTTCACGAAAACCAGGCAATCGGACAAAAAGAAGCAGGTAAAAACTTTGGCTGTCGGGAAGCCCGGTTGCATCATTCCGTCGATAATAGTGGGAGGCTTGGGTGCCTGCGGGGTGTTTTCGGGATTGTTGATTGGTTCTGTGTGCATTGATTTTTAGATTTTGGTTTATGCAAAGGTACGGTGAAACAACAAAATACGATACCTGTACCAATCTGAGATTATGGCACTTCCCGAAAATAAAAATCCCCGTCCGGCAAACCAAACGGGGAATATATTCTGAAAAATAAATTTCTATTCAATAATTTTTACCCAACCGAATTTGTCAGGTTCATCGCCATATTGGATGGCGCGCAGTTTTTCGTAAAGCTGTTTGCAAACTTTGCCTGGTTCTTCACTGATAAAATAGGTTTTATCATTTTCAATATCAACAATGCTCTTTATTGGAGAAATTACAGCCGCAGTACCGCAAGCGCCAGCTTCTTCAAATGTTGTTAATTCCTCAACAGGTATTTGCCTTGCTTCTACTTTCATTCCCATATCAAGAGCCAATTGTTGCAAACTCTTGTTGGTGATGGACGGCAGTACCGACGATGATTTAGGCGTAATGTAGGTATTGTTTTTTATTCCAAAGAAATTGGCAGCGCCACATTCGTCGATATATTTTTTCTCTTTGGCGTCGAGATAAAATTCAGATGTATATCCCATGTCGTGAGCCTCTTTGTTTGCACAAAGGCTGGCAGCATAGTTTCCACCAATCTTGAAAGTACCGGTTCCCTGAGGTGCTGCACGGTCATACTTACGTGTAATGACATAAGAATTTGCACTGAATCCGCCTTTAAAATAGGGACCAACAGGCATTACCATAACCACGAAAAGATATTCATCAGCAGGGCGAACGCCTATCTGCGGGCCGGAGCCAAAAAGCAAAGGACGAATATATAACGAAGCGCCAGACTCATAAGGCGGCACAAAACGTTCGTTCAGTTTAACGGCTTTAATTACTGCTTCAGCAAATTTTTCGACCGGCAATTCAGCCATCAATGTACCACGACATGAAGATTGCAATCTTTTTGCATTCTCATCGAGACGGAAAATACGAATTTTTCCATCTTTTCCTTTAAAAGCTTTGAGTCCTTCAAAAGCTTCTTGTCCATAATGAAGACCAGTGGCCGCCATGTGAACCGAAATATGTGTCTCAGAAGATACTTCCAACTCGCCCCACGTCCCTTTACGAAAATAACATCTTACGTTATAGTCGGTATCCATGTATCCGAATCCAAGTTTTTTCCAGTCAAGATTTTCCATAATAAATACTTCTTTAGCGAAAACGGTTTTTGAGGGCATAAATTAACGAAAAATATCCATCATGACGAAGAGGTTCCGCGGGTATCTCCTTAAAAAAATGATATTTTGTAAGATCGCTGTTATACAGCCGGATAGAGGTGTGACAACAGCTATTCAGAAGAGTTTCGCCTGTTTTTTCTGGTCACTTTTTCAGGCAAAGGCTTTTCCGGGAGATCATTTTTTCGGTTCAATCAGTATCAACTTCTGTTTAAAGCCTGTCCGTTCCCAGCCGCTGACACTGAAAAGAGCAGTGAACCCGGAATTCCCCACTGGGTATTTTTCAGAAAAAAATTGCAATGAATCATGATTCGTAAAATAATCGACCAACCTGATTACTCCAATATCGTTGTCGGAAAGAAAAAAGCTGATCGTATTTCCCTCAGGACCGGTGATTTGTGAGACAATGGTATAATCAATAATTTCATCGCCGGGTTGTGAAATGTATTCTGTACGTTTTCCGGTTTTTGTATTTGTATACTGAATCCGGGAACCGGAAATGTTGAAATTAGGGTTTTTTCCGAAAAACACATTCTTCAGAAAGCCCATTGTTTTAAATTGTCCAATGTATACCAGGTTTTCATGTCCGATCATCGATTTGTCCCATTCCGAATTCAGCATCAGGTTAAAATCAATTTCTTCTGAAACCATAAAATTGGTGATGGTTTTTGTGCAGTAGGGCCCCATTTTGGTAATATACGGATACTGGTTGGGAGACATTGTACCCGCTTTTTCGGGATGGGCAAAAATATAATCCGAAAAGTCGGATGGCGAATTGATGTTAAAATCGCGAAAAACACCATTTCCGCCGGTCATAATCGAACCATCAATGGTAAAGTGGTCGCCAATTAAAACAGTGGTCGGAAATTTCGAGTTTGAATACGGTTTCCAGAAAAAATTCGTTGTTTGCATTGTTTGCAAAAACGCCAAAAGTCCGGTAATAAGCAGTACTGTTATGCCAATCCAAATTCCGCGCCGATTTCTTTTTCGATGGTTTTTAACCCGTACCCTTTCTGCAAAGGTTATCCAATACTGTCCTTTTTCTATCTCAAAAATGATTGGATCTTTTTTGCCTTCTGTTTCGTAATATGCCGCCAGTTTCTTTCTGAGATTGTGTACATACACCCGAACTTTGGTGTCGTTTTTTACCGGGTCGTACGATTTACCGAATAGTTCGGTCCCGATGGCTGCTTCTTTCAGTTTTTCTTTATCGAGCGTGGCTTTTACCAGCAACAGTAAAAGGTTCACGTTGATTCCTGAACGAGAAAAAATTTCGCTTTCGGTAATTTTTCGGAGTTGCTGGTGTATTTCGTCTCTCTCGGGCATTGGTATTTCTAAATTCACGCAAATATATCGAAAAAAACCAGGGTTCAACCTGAACAACAGTTTTTTGCAACTCATCATAATTTCGATTTTAACGGTTAAATCAACCGTTTTTATCCGTCATTTTATAATTGTTTGTCAGCGAACGAGTAACTTCAATCCCTAAAATATAAACAAAAGCGACTATGAAATTTCTCCAGCTAATCGTATTGGTACTTTTTACTAATTTGGCATTATCCCAGCAAACAAAAATTCAGTATTTATGCGGAACAGGCTTCGATCACACCGTCAATTGGGAGTTTTTCTGCTCGGCCAGAATGAACAGTGGGCACTGGGCAACAATTGCGGTTCCTTCGTGTTGGGAACAACAAGGTTTTGGCAGTTACAATTACGGGCACGACAAACTAGAAAACCGGATGAACGAAACCGGCTTATACCGGACTAATTTCATCGTTCCTGCCGAATGGAAAACCAAACAGGTAAATATTGTTTTCGATGGAGTGATGACCGATGCGGAGGTGAAAATTAACGGAAAACCAGCCGGACCTGTACATCAGGGGTCTTTTTACCAGTTCAAATACGACATCAGTAAATTATTGAAATACGGGGCACAGAACAAACTGGAAGTTTTTGTGAAGAAACATTCAGAAAATGCTTCAGTTAATGAAGCGGAGCGTACGGCTGACTTCTGGATTTTCGGCGGCATTTTTCGTCCTGTATTCCTGGAAGCCAACCCTCTGGAACACATCCAGCGGGTAGCCATTGATGCCCGGGCAAACGGCGATTTTACGGCGGATATTTATTTGTCGCCTGTAAAAAACGCTTCTTTGCTAAAAGTTGAAATTCAAACTCTTTCAGGAAAAACTGAAACTGAAATTACAGGCAAAATTGCATCCAAAAAATGCCGTATTTCAGGAAGAATGAATAGTCCGAAAACATGGAACCCGGAAACACCCAATCTGTACAAAGCGGTTTTTACTTTGCTTGATGAACACAACACGGTCATCCATCAACATACCGAAAAATTTGGGTTTCGTACTATTGAGGTACGCGAAAGCGATGGCATTTATGTAAATGGAGAACGCATCAAAATGAAAGGGGTTTGCCGTCACACGTTTCATCCAAAATACGGGCGCACTTCTTCAAAAAAATTTAGCATCGAAGTAGTTAACCTGATGAAAGACATGAATATGAATGCCGTTCGTATGTCCCATTATCCACCTGATTCGCACTTCCTGGAAGTATGTGATTCGCTCGGCTTGTTTGTGCTCGACGAACTTTGCGCCTGGCAATGGCCTTCGTACGACGATGTAGTGGGACGCAAACTACTCGAAGAAATGATCGCCCACGATGTGAACCACCCGAGTGTTATTTTATGGGATAACGGCAACGAGGGAGGTGAGAATAATAATCTGAACGACGACTTTGCCAAACTCGACATTCAGCAGCGAAAAGTACTACACCCCTGGCAGGATTACGATTTGACCAATACCTTGCATTACATCAGCTACAATTACCTTGCACATGATGGGTTCAGCAAACGAAAAATATTTTTCCCGACCGAATTTTTGCATGGTCTTTATGATGGAGGATCAGGTGCAGGTCTCGACGATTACTGGATTCGAATGTGGGACGACCCGCTCTGTGCCGGTGGTTTTCTGTGGGTTTTTGCCGACGAAGCCATTGAACGCACCGACCGCAACGGTCAGCTTGATACCGATGGGAACCATGCTCCCGACGGAGTTCTTGGCCCATACCACGAAAAAGAAGGAAGTTTTTATACCATCAAGGAAATATGGAGCCCGGTATACTTCGAGAAACGTTATATCACTCCCGAATTCGACGGAACTTTCCGGATTGAAAACCGCTATCATTATACCAATCTCGATCAATGTTTATTTACTTCGGAATGGGTAAAAGTTTCGAATCCGGATGAGGAGGCGCACGAAAAACTACTGGCAAAAAATAACTTTAAGATTAAACTGGAGCCGGGACAAAAAGGAAAAATTGAAATCAATCGTCCGGCGAATTGGGCAAATGCCGACGTGCTTCGGATAAAAGCCGTAGACCCATATGGAAGGATCCTGAATACCTGGTGTTGGCCGGTAAAATATCCGGGAGCAAAAGCGAAAGAATTGCTTGTTGAAAAATCTTCTGTTCAACCCGTTCTTCAGGAAAAAGAGAATACATGGCAGGTACAGGCGGGTGAAATGAATTATTCATTCAGCAAAAAGGACGGAACTTTATTGGACGTGAAGAATAAAAAGGGAATTATTCCTTTATCGGGCGGGCCTGTTTTTGTGAGTGAAGGGAAAGAAGTACAGAACGTTTCGACTGCCTTTGAAGGAAATAATCTGGTAATTAAAGCGCTGCTGGCAAAAGGCGATTCAGTAAAATGGACCATCTCAGGCAATGGGTTACTGGATTTGGATGTTGCCTATCAGCCCGAAAACAATTGCTTATTTGCCGGGATAAGTTTCAATTTTCCTGAAAAAAATATCGCCGGAATGAAATGGCTGGGCAATGGGCCGTACCGGGTTTGGAAAAACCGGATGAAAGGCGTTGAATTTGGACTCTGGGGAAAAGACTATAACCGCACTATAACAGGCGAATCGGGCTATGAATACCCCGAATTTAAAGGCTACCATTCAGAAACCTATTGGGCAAAATTTTTGGGGAAAGATTGTCCTGATTTCAAAGTGTATGTACACAGCAAAGATATTTTCCTGCGCATGTTTACACCCGATGAACCCCAGTCGCCGGCAAATACCAAACTAGATTTTCCGAAAGGCGATATTTCCTTTTTGCACGGCATTAATGCAATCGGCACAAAATTTAAGGTTCCTGAATCTTATGGGCCGCAATCGAACCGCTACGAGTTTGCTCCATCAAGAATACACGGGGGAAAGCTGAATATGAAACTGACTTTTGATTTTCGGTAAAAGAACATTATTTACAAAATCATAGTCCATTTTGACCAATTTCTGCTTATTTTTTGCACTTCTGATTAAACCTTTTTATTGGTTTCAGGTCAAAACGAAGTGTAAAAAATCAAGACCTGACACTTATGACGACCTATTTCCCCTGTTCCTATCTCTATGCTAATTTCAAAAGTTTCAATAATAACATCGAGGCGTTATTAAATCAGATTACCGGAAAAGACAGGGTGACCAGTCTTGTATTTTTCGGATCGTCATCGGATGAAAATTACGAAAAGGAATTAGCGGTTCTGACAACGATAGTTCCCGGGCATTTTAAAACACAGATTCCTCTGGTCAGTTACGTTTCACAATCGTTGCCCGATTCAAAAATGATGGCCGTTGAAGTACATTGTCTTCCGGATGGTGTGCCTTCTGAATCGTTGATTTTCAAACAACAGGAAGGGTTGCGGTACGCTATTTTTGAATTGAAAAGCACAAAAACACTGGTAATTGAAGGGGCGATGGCGAGTTCATTTTCTCTCAGTTATACCCGGCAAGGCGATGAAATTTTTGAAAAGATCGGAGCTGTTTTGTCTTCCGAATCAATGCACATCCACGAAATTGTACGTCAATGGAATTATATCGGGAACATTACACAGGTACAGAATGGCATTCAGAATTACCAGGCCTTTAATGATGCCCGCGCCCGCTTTTACGAAAAAACCGATTGGAAAAACTGCGGCTATCCGGCCGCAACGGGAATAGGCGCCGATGTCAGCGGTATCAGCGTGAGCCTGATTGCCATATCCGGCCTTCGGAGTATACCCGTTGACAATCCGTTACAAATAGCTGCTCATTCCTATTCGCAGTCGTTGCTTGTCGGGGGAGATAAACGAACGCCCAAATTCGAACGGGCCAGACTAATCAAAAATGGCTTCGGATCAAATTGCTTCGTTTCAGGTACGGCTGCCATACGTGGAGAAGAGAGTATGAAGGTATTGAATGCAGGGTTACAGACCCGTCAAACAATCGAAAACATCAACTATCTGCTGTCTGCTGAAAACCTGAAAAGGTACGGATTAAACAACGGCGCAAGACTGGAAATGACCGGCTTACGTATTTACGTTAAAAAGATGGAATATCTTGACAGTGTGAAATCAGAAATAGAAAAAACCTGGCCAGGGTTACCGGCTATCTACCTTCAGGCTGATATTTGCAGGGAAGAACTTCTCGTTGAAATTGAAGGAACAGCGATGGATGCACAAAACAAATTGTAATTTGTAATGACAAAAAATTAAACCCAGTGAAAAAATCTCTTCAAATGATCTTATTCTGCATCTTGCTTTTACCGGCCAAGGCAAATGAGATTGATCGGTTCATTTTTCGGGACAAGCAGCAAAATAATCAACTTTGCTCTGATGAAGTTTTTTTGCGGCGGACCTGCCTGACACTGACCGGACGCCTGCCGCAAGCCGAAAAGTCGAGGTTATTTTTAAGCTCCGACAATACCACGAAACGGGCTGATCTGATCGACGAGCTGCTTGATTCGGACGAGTGTACCCAGTATCTGGTGATGCGCTGGGGAGATATTCTCCGTATAAAATCTGAATTCCCAAGTAACCTTTGGCCCAATGCTGTCCAGGCATACAATCGCTGGTTGTACGAAAAAATAAAGGACAATACCCCATATAATAAATTTGTAAGTGAGTTGCTGCTTTCAAAAGGAAGTAATTTTCGTTCTCCGGCGGTAAATTTTTACCGTGCTTTTCTGAAACGTTCTCCGGAAAATATCTATGAGAACATCAGTTTATTGTTTCTGGGTGATCGGATATGTAACGATAACGGGCATTTTTGTTTTTCCCAAATTCGGTATAAAAACACAAAAGAGTGGAAAGAAGAGATCGTGTATGTTGATTTGGAGGTGATGCCTATCGCTCCGAAAATAGAAATGTTTAACCAGCAAGAAATTGTATTAAACCCCGGGGAGGATTGGCGAAGCGCTTATGTGGCCTGGCTGACCGGCAAACAAAACAAACGCTTTGCCGGAGTTATGGCCAATCGGTTATGGTTCTGGCTGACCGGGCAAGGCATTGTCAGCGAACCTGACGACTGGGGCAAGCACAATCCTCCCTCCAACCCGGAATTGATGAATTACCTGACGGACAGGTTCATTGAATCGGGTTACGACATGAAAGCGCTGATGCGTTTGATTCTTAATTCCGGCGCATACCAAAGTGCAGCATCGCCACAGGGAGTCTATGTTCCGCAGCGTTTACCGGCTGAAGTTATTGTCGATGTACTGGCCGATTTAACAGGTACTTCCGATTCGTATTGGAGCCGTGTGCCGGAACCTTTTACTTTTTACCCGGAAGGTACACGTTCTGTTGACCTGGGCGATGCAACCGTATCGAGTCCGGCTCTCGAACTATTTGGACGTGCTTCCCGCGATGTCTCGCTTGAAAGTCAGCGTTCAAACAAACTAATGCCCAGACAGATGTTGTACCTGATGAATTCTTCGGAACTGGAAAGACGAATTCAAAAGAGCAATATACTCAATGAAATTTGTTCCGGACAAACCAATACAGAAAACGTTTGCCGGGCCATTACGCTGATGACACTTTCACGCTATCCTTCCGCAGAAGAAATTAACCTGTTTAAAGCTCATACTGAAAAAAACGGGTTGTCATTGCGCGATCTGGCTTCCGATATTTTGTGGACGCATATAAACAGCGCCGAATTTCTTTTTAACCATTAATGACCTTCAAATTTCAACGCACATGAAACGCATCCTGCCTTTTTTTCTTTTGGTAAGTTTGTCATTGGGGTCAATGGCACAGCAAGCCAAAAGTGTCATTTTGGTTTATCTGGATGGAGGCCCGTCACAAACCGATACCTTCGATCCCAAACCGGAGGCCACACGCGAAATATATGGTACCCTGAAAGAAGCCGTCCAAACGAATGTTCCAGACATTATTATTGGTTCAAAGCTGCCGTTGCTTGCGCAAATGGCCGATAAATACAGCCTGATCCGGAGTATGACACACAGCAATAACGGACACGAGACAGGTCATTATGCGATGATTACCGGAGATTTGAGCCGCAGCTCCATCGTGTATCCATCATACGGTTCGGTGATCGCATTTATGAAAAGCCCGACCTACAAAGGCATTTTACCTGCGTATGTCTCGGTTACCAGCGCCAACAGCCGCTTCAACGAAGGCGGTTTTCTGGGCAACAAATACAAATCATTCGATACAGGCGGCGAACCTGAGAAAATGGTTTTTGAAGTTGAAGGGATCATCAACCGCGAAATAAAACCCGGCACATTGGAAAAACGCATGCAATTGCTCGACGGTTTTGAGAAGACGAACCCTTTCTGTAAATCATTCACCTATTCGTCTGCAATCGATTCTTTTCGCCGCATCAATACGGAGTTTATTTCGGGGGCATCGCGAAAGGTTTTCGATTTAACGGACGAAAGCAAAGAAGTTCGTGAACGTTACGGGATGAATCGGCTGGGACAGTCGTGCCTGGCTGCCCGCAAACTGGTTGAAGCGGGCGTTCCGTTCATCAATGTTCGCACAACAGGCTGGGATACCCATAAAAAACATTTTCAGCGCATGAACGAAATGCTTCCTGAATTAGATCAGGCTCTGTCGGCGCTGCTTGCCGATCTCGATGAAAAGGGCTTGCTCGACAGTACCATCGTGCTTTGCGGAGGTGAATTCGGGCGTACCCCGAAAGTTCTTTGGGAAGCCCCGTGGAATGGTGGCCGCGCACATTTCGGACAAGCTTTCTCGTACCTGGTAGCCGGGGGTGGTTTTATTCCCGGAAAAGTACTGGGCAAAACCGATAAAACCGGCGAGAATATCACCGAACGCAAAGTTTATCCCTGCGATCTGATTGGAACAGTTTATTTGCTGATGGGCATCGACCCCAAAGGCACTTTGCCCCACATACTGGAAGGCAATCTTCCCATCCTGCCATCGTTGGGTAAAGAAGAACAAAGCAACGGATTGCTTTATGAGTTGATAAATCTAAAATAGCCTGAACTCCATGCAGCACAAGTATATTTTTACAATTATAGGACTGATGTTTTGGCTCGCAAACGCATCGGCGCAAAAAATGTCGGTAGGCTTTATTTTTCCGGCAGGCGGCCAAACAGGAACTGTTACGGACATTGAGGTCGGCGGTTTAAACCTGAACGGAGCCACCGAAGTATTAATCAGCGGCGAAGGGGTAAAAGCTGAAATTATTCCGCTAAAACAAAAGAAGAATCCGTTAAAATCGAAAAAAAACAAAGGGAAACCCGACGACCAAAGCAGTCCTCAACTGGCCGACCGGATTAGCGTTCGGGTAACGATCGACCGGAATGCCACACCGGGCTTACGCGATTTGCGGCTGCAATCGCCGAAAGGGGTTTCCAATAAACTGAACTTTGAAGTAGGGCAATATCCCAATATAATCGGGCAAAGTGGTTCATCGGCCGCAAAACCGACGCAGGTAGAACAGCTTCCGGCAACGTTATGCGGACAAATTTTTCCGGGAGAAATCGACTACTTCACATTTCAGGCCGAAAAAGGAATGACCCTGGTTGCTTCGGTGAAGGCAAGGACATTAGTACCTTACATTGCCGATGCCGTGCCGGGTTGGTTTCAGCCCGTGATCAGGCTGACAAACAGCGCGGGACGGGAAATTGCCTATAACGACGATTTTCGGAATGCTGTCGATCCGGTGATCATTTCAACGATCGAAGAAACCGGCGCCTATTTTCTTTCCATTCACGATGCCATTTACCGCGGGCGCGAAGATTTTAATTACCGGATCGAACTGGGCGAAATCCCCTTTCTTGAATATGTATATCCATGTGTCGGCAAAATCAGGAAAAATACGGAAGTTACCCTGAAAGGCATCAACCTCGCACAGAATAAAATACGGTTTAAACCTTCGCAGGAAGGTTACGGCAAATTGACCGTTGCCGGGAAAAACGGTTTTGTTTCCAATCCGGTTGTTTTCTATGGTTTGCCGCGAGATGCCCGTCTCAATACAACGCCTTCAGAAAAAGAAGAATACCTGACAAATTGTATTTTATTCGATTCGATTACTTCGCCCAACCAGATAAAAACATACCGGATCGTGGCCCTGAAGAACGAAAAAATTGCCATCGACATAAAAGCCCGGCGGCTGGGTTCCATGCTCGATGCAAAAATGACGCTTCGCGATCCGTCCGGGGTCAAATTGATTGAAGTGGACGATGTGGAAGATGCAACACAGGGGTTGATAACCCACCATGCCGACCCGATGTTGCAATACAAGGTAAAACAGGCAGGCGATTACATTTTGGAGGTGACCGATGTACTGGGTAATTGCGGCCCCGATTGTTATTACCTGATTGAACGTCGGCCCAATGTTCCCGCTTTCCAAACATTTGTTTCACCGGCCAACCTCACAATACCCAAAGGAGGGACTGCGCTTTTCCGGGTAGATATTTCTTCTGAAGAAAAATTTATTCCCGGCTTGAATTTCGATATAAAAGGGTTGCCCAAAGGATATTTGGTAAGCTGCCTGCACAGCCAGCCCGGAAGTAAATTCTGGGACATATCAGTTACCGCCCCGGCAATGGCCGAAGAAGGAGATTTATCTCTTGAAGTGCTTACCAGCGCCCGTTCCAAAGGAAGAGAGCAGCCGGTGATTACACAAACGGCGACTGCTGCCGACAACATGATGCAGGCTTTTTATTATACTCATCATATTCCGGCTGCCGGTTTTGTAGCCAGGATTACCCCGGCGTCACCTTTTTCCCTGCGGTTGTCAACCGAAATGGAGCAAAATCTTCAAAAAGCCATACCTGTAACTTCGTCAGACACGATTATTCCTGTTAAAATAAGGATTTTCAGGGCGCCCGGTTTTACCGATCCGATTGATCTGGAATTGAATAAGAAAAGCCCTTTCATCACAATGGAGCCGACCAAAGTACTGCCGCACGAAACCGAAAAGGTGGTCAATCTGAAAATTGATGAAAAAGCGCTGAAGAAATTACGACGTCTCCATTTGGGGCTGGCTGTTGTGGGAACGGTAAACGGAGAAATTGAAAAAAAAGGAAAACGAAGCTTCCAAAATGCGCTATACCGCGAGATGACGCCCATTTTTGTGTTGGGAAAAGACTAGAAAACCATGTACTGTTGTTCTGTCGGCAAAGAAAAAGCTGATCGGTACCCCCGGGACTGTCCCAAAAAAAGGACTAGCTTTGTACTTTGAAATTTCAAGTAAAGCAAAATGAAGTTCGAACAATATTCAATTTCTCCTGACATAAAGAAAAGCCTTTCGAAGCTGGGGTTCAACCGGCCAACCGATATTCAGTTTAAATCGATTCCTCCCATTATGAGAGGCGAGGATGTGCTGGCCATCGCGCAAACCGGAACCGGAAAAACAGCAGCCTTTGCAATTCCGGTGCTTCATTTGCTCGACGAGCGAAAAATCCCGGGCCGTCCCGATGGCATCAAATGCCTGGTGATGGTGCCTACCCGAGAGCTGGCATTGCAGATTACCGGGGTTTTCGAACAGATTGGAAAACATACCCGCGTGAAAACTTTTTGTGTTTTTGGCGGAGTGGAACAGGGACCGCAAATTGCCAAACTCGAAAAAGGGATTGATATTCTGGTAGCAACTCCCGGCCGCATGTTCGATCTGGTAAGCCAGGGATATATTAATTTTGGGCGCATCGAAATTTTGATTCTGGATGAGGCCGACCACATGCTCGACCTCGGTTTTATACGGGACATTCGCGACCTGCTGAAATTTCTTCCGAAGAACCGGCAAACCTTGTTTTTCTCGGCGACGATCGATGAAAAAATAAAAGAACTGGCCTATTCGTTGACCCGGAAACCTATCCGAATCCAGATTTCACCCAAAGACCCGGTAGCAAAAAATGTCGATCATTCGGTGGCGTTTATTGAGATGGACGACAAACGATTTTTTCTTGAACGGATTGTTGAGGAGAACCCGGATAAAAAAATACTGGTTTTTGTACGGACAAAAGTTCGTGCCGAACGGGTAAAAAAAGCCATGGAACGGGTTGGGGTGAATAGCGAAACCATTCACGGCGATAAAGAACAAAAAGAACGTTTCGAAGTGCTGGATAAATTTCGAAGCGGTGAAATTAGAATGTTAATTGCTACTGATGTCAGCGCCCGCGGCATCGACATTCCGGGGGTGAATTTTGTAATCAACTACGATCTGCCCGAACAGTCGGAAAATTACGTGCACCGGGTTGGCCGTACCGGACGTGCCAAAGAACGCGGACATGCCGTTTCGTTTTGCAGCCAGGAAGAGAAACCCATTTTGGAGGAAATAGAAATGTATCTCGATAAGAAAGTAAAAGTGCTTGAGATTGGCAAAGGCGAATACATGGAAACCCTTGATTTTACGAAAGACCACGATAACGACTGGCGTTCGCTTTTAAAAGAAGAAGCCGGACTTTCGCCAAAGAAAAGAAAGAAGAAATAACCTGCAAACCGCCACCTGCGATGAGGCAAATTTGCCTGTAAAATTAACGCCTTCGTTTCGCGGAAACAGGACAGGCAATACGTCTTGAAAAAAGCAAGCTTACTTTTACCCAAAAGCAAGTTAGGTTTTGCTCAAAAGCAAGCTTGGTTTTGATGAATAGCAGGCTTGCTTTTATCCGATTGCAAGCTTGCTTTTTTGCAAAGGGGATTTAGCTACGAATTGAGAGTAATAAAGCCTCAATAAGATCTCCTCTTATTGAACGGTAAATTGTATGAAACGTGGCAGGCTGCGATGAGAGTTATTGTCAACCGACCATGACGGTAACTGCCGGTGCTGCACCTTGCAAACCTCTGAAACCCGCATTCGGTATGAGCCGTTAGTCTTAGTTTTTTAATTTATAAGTTCGTCCAATGTTACTCCTGGAATAAAGTTTTGCATCTTTAGCACATCTTTCCTTTCTAATCTTTTGTTGATCGATATTCTTAATTGATATAATTTTTTATCAAAAGGATTTCTTTTAATTAGTTCATTAACACATTTTAATGCTTCTTCATAGTTTTCGTTTTTAAAAAACTCATCGCATTTCATGCGTAAATATTCGTTAGATACAGGTAAAGAATTTTTGTCCCCTGTTTTTGCAGTTAATATGATTGGTTCTATAAAATTATAACCATTCTTTACGGGACTATTTATTTCATTAGATACCTTTCCACGCATAGCAATTGTATAAGCTATCTGAATATAAAATGTTTGATTAGTAGAAAGAGAGTCAGATACATTCCAATTGTTGCCTGTCATTTTAATAACTCTTTTTATATCCTCATCGATTGAATTATCTATCGGATTAATAATTGATATATCCAATATTTCTCCCTGAGGTGTTATAGTTATGGAACTAATTGAATAACCGACTGATCCATTTACTTGTGAAAGAACTGGGTACTTGAGATTTTGCGCCAAAAATCTTCTAAATTCAATCTCTTTCCCTTTATATCTTCTGTCAATTTCTTTTTCCTGAGCTAAAGAAAGATTTTTTCCAAAAATCAATATTGTAACGATCAATAAAAATATAGTTCTCATTCTTCAGATGTTATGGTGTACACTAGTTTATGGTGTGATTTACAAAATGTTAGCTTTTATGCCATTTCTTCTACTTATCATTGATGGTTTTAAGTTTAAATCAAAGGATAACCTCAATATTTCTGAAACAATATGTATTCTTGTCGCGATTATATAACGCTTTGTAAATTCATCTTGTCTGATGACAATTCCCGCTAGATTCGCTATTGCATTATCAATGTTTTCAACAAAAATATTTGGAATATGCCAAACCCCACAGCCACTAAGTCCTTCTGGGATAACAGCTCGTTTCTTTTCCCCGGTTTTTATATCAATAATCTGTCTTTGAGGATAGCTCAATACCAAACACTGGTCTCTGTAAGATTCTATTTCTTTACCAATCTGGTTGTTATTATAAATGTCTGTAAGGAATTTAAAAGGAATGACTTTAAATTTTTGCTTTACAAAATTGAATTTAGTTTTTCTCCACGGAAAGCCCACCAGCAAAAAATTCTTATCGTTTTTAGGTTGGTAGTCAAAATTCAGTTTGGCTCCATCAATAAAATCAAAATGTTTTGTTAAAAATTCTTGTGATTCAAAATCAAGTTCACAAATTGCCAAATCAGTATATTTTGATACAGTGTCTAAGTCAGGATTTATATAAATGAAATGCCCATCTAAAATGTGAAATGTCCCCTTTTCAAGAAATCCAATTTTCCCGACTTTATTTTCACTTATTATGTGTCCCGCAGTGATTAAAAAATATCTATCATTTAATTTTATAAGAACAGCACTTCCAATAGCATCATAAGGAGATGATGACTTTTTTACTTTTTCAACAAGTCTATAAATCTGAGGTGTATACCGTATAATTTTTTTCGTTACTGCATCCGTAATGTCATCTATATACTGTTGAATTGTTATCATTGATTTTTTGGCATTAAAGCTAACGTCTGTGTATATTCTACGAACTTTTTTCCGCTTTAGCGGCGATTAATTTATGATATTCTTCCAAATAGGAGGATATAAACATGTTCAACATCCTTTTATAAAGTGAAAAAATCGTGTATGCAAATTAGGCTATTTCAAACATAAATCATAGCATTATAATGCAGACATCTGAAATTTAAAATCATTCTTAATAGCGGTAATAATCAATGGGTTTTGGGGTGTGCGATGAGATTCTCCCGTGTACGCGGGACCGGAATGACGCGAAAGAAAGGGACAATATCCAACCCGTCCCGGGTTGTTCCCTTTTTTCACGGCGATAAATTTCTACTATATTCCAATACCTGCGGCATTGTGAAATGTGCAAAATCATTTACAGGAATTTTGAGATATGCAAAATAACTGGCTCCTGAAAATCTGGTACGGATTTGATTATAATAGCCGGTAGCAGCACAAATCAATCAGAACCCGGTACGGGTTCGATAACGGGAATGAAAAATATTCGAATTGCCTCAGGTATCCGTGGTGTGCGATGAGATTCCGGCCTGCGCCGGAATGACAAAAAGGAAAGGGCAATGACGGAAGAAAGAGGCTGTTTCTTCAAAACAAGTTTGTCCGAAAAGAATACTCTGTGAAACACTGTGCGCCTCTCGTTCCTCTGTGGTAAAATTTTTTAACCGCAGGGGGAACGAAGTTGTTCACAAAGAGAGACTCTCCGGACAAACTTATTATTTCAATTTATTACAGTCCAAACTTGCTTTTTACCTGCGGAACGTAATCCAGTTTTTCCCAGGTAAACAGTTCTACTTCCAGTTCTTTCTTGCCCCAATAAGGCGATTCAAAAACTTTGGTGATGGTTTTTGGTGTGCGTCCCATGTGCCCGTAAGCTGCCGTTTCGCGGTAAATGGGGTTGCGCAGTTTCAGGCGCGCTTCGATGGCCGCCGGACGCAGGTCGAATATTTCTTTTACACGGGCAGCGATCTCGCTGTCTATTAAATTAACTTTTGCCGTTCCGTAAGTATTTACAAAAATACCTACCGGCTGTGCGACGCCGATTGCATAAGCCAGTTGTACCAGCACTTCGTCAGCCACACCTGCGGCTACAAGGTTTTTGGCAATGTGGCGGGCTGCATAAGCTGCCGAGCGGTCAACCTTCGACGGATCTTTGCCCGAGAAAGCGCCACCGCCATGAGCGCCTTTGCCTCCGTAGGTATCGACAATAATTTTGCGCCCGGTGAGGCCGGTATCGCCATGAGGGCCGCCGATCACAAATTTGCCGGTCGGGTTCACATGATACGTAATATCGTTGCCGAATAAAGCCTGCACCCGTTTCGGTAATTGCGCAATTACACGCGGCATCAGAATATTGATCACATCAGCCTTTATTTTTGCCAGCATGGGTTCGTCGGCATCAAATTCGTCGTGTTGGGTCGAAACCACGATGGTGTCTACCCGTTTTGGGCTGTTGTCGTCATTGTATTCGATGGTCACCTGCGATTTTGAATCGGGGCGCAGATACGTCATGAATTTGCCTTCGCGGCGAACAACGGCCAGTTCCAGCAAAATTTGGTGCGACAGTTCGAGCGGAAGCGGCATAAAATTGTCGGTTTCGCGGCTGGCGTAACCGAACATCATTCCCTGATCTCCGGCGCCCTGATCCATTTTGTCTATTTTGTCAACTCCCCGGTTAATGTCGGGACTTTGCTCATGAATGGCGGCCAGTACCCCGCACGAATCGCCGTCGAAGCGGTATTCAGCTTTGGTATAGCCAATTTGGTTGATCACTTTGCGGGCAGTTTCCTGCACATCGACATAGGTTTGTGATTTTACTTCACCGGCAAGTACTACCTGTCCGGTTGTTACCAGGGTTTCGCAGGCTACTTTCGACTGCGGGTCAAAAGCCAGAAATTCATCCAGCAGTGCATCGGAAATTTGGTCGGCTACCTTGTCAGGATGCCCTTCCGATACGGATTCACTTGTAAATAAATAACTCATGTTTTCTGAAAATTTATAAGCACGGCGAAACTTCGCAGCACTTGGTTAAACAAAAAACGTGGCAAATGGATTGGTAAAGCAAAGAGAAAAGTAAGGATCGCTTTAGCATTTTTTTCCGTGGTTGCAATCAATCTCAAATTTGTCCACCATTATCGTTGCAAATGTAAAAACTTTTCCGGGACATGAAAGTCTTTTATTCAAAAAAGAATATCATGAATAATGAGCACCAAATAAAAAAGTCATAAAAGCCAGTTTTTACCTGGATAGAACGAATGCGCATTCGATTCGGAACGGATGCGCAGAGGTTTTATATCGGATGCGCAGGAAATTGGGAACCCGTGCGCAGGAAATCCAAATCCGATGCGCAGAAAAATTTTTTTCCTGCGCACTCGTTTGCTTTCCCCGTTTTTTAGTATAAATTTTTCTTCATCCGGATATCCACAAAAGCATGTTTGATACCAATTTTATTCCGGGAAAATCATTTTCCTTCAAAGCTGGTAGTAAGTTGACGAAACACATTTTCGAGGCTCTGTTTTTGTTCCTGAAGGGTGAGCAAAGTGAGTTGGTTTTCCATCGCAAAGCGGAACAATGCCGGGCGAATATCCTCATCTGAAGCAGAATCAACCAAAAAAGTTTTTTCGCCGGTTGCGCGCAGGTTTTTTACCCATTTTTGTTCCTGAAGGCTTTTCAAATCGGGAGCTTCAGCAAATTCAACCAGCACCGATTGCACCTGCCGGAGCCGACCGCCTTTCAGCACATCCACCCGGTCATCAGCAACCAGAATGCCTTTGTTGATAATAATCACCCGCTGGCAAACAGCTTCCACTTCCTGCATGATGTGGGTTGAAAAAAGCACGGTCTTATTTTTACTGATGTTTCGTATCAGCGAGCGGATTTCTTCCAACTGGTTTGGATCAAGTCCGGTGGTGGGTTCATCCAGAATCAAAATCGATGGATCGTGGATCAGCGCCTGAGCCAATCCCACCCGCTGCCGGTAGCCTTTCGAAAGCGCACGGATTTTTTTATGCTGTTCGCTGCCCAGCCCGGTCATCTCGACCATTTCGGCAACCCTCGCCCGTTTATTTTTTAGGCGATAAAACCCGGCGGCAATTTCAAGGTATTCTTTTACAAACAGATCGGGGTACAACGGGTTGTGTTCGGGCAAATACCCAATTTGTTCCCGAATCTCATTCATTTCAGGATTGATTTTTTGCCCGTTGATAAAAACATCACCCGAATCGGCAAAAAGGAAGCTGGTAATAATCTTCATCAGGGTAGATTTTCCTGCTCCGTTTGGCCCGAGAAAACCCACCAGTTCCCCTTCGTTAATGGAAAAGCTAATGTCGTCGACTGCTTTTTGCGTGCCGTATGTTTTGGTGATATGTTCGACCTGGATACTCATTCTGCTTTGTATAACGACAAAAATATGGATTTATGCCGAGACATGCCGGTTTCTACTGTGGTAAATCATTAAAGGAATGATAATGTTCGTTTGACAAACATTTCACTTCCGTTTTGTCTTTTTACTTCGAGCAAAAACCTTCGGATAGTTGTCTGGAAAAGATTGGATATTTTCCTTTTTAGTGAGTTTCCGTGCCGGTTTCTTCAGCAATAAAATCTGAAATTCCATTCTAAATAAGAGGGTGCATATTTTATATGTGTTAACTTTAAATTAACTTTGCAAGCTCCAAAATAAGGCGAGATGAAAGATCGGAATTTTAACTATATCAAAGATTTGACAAGGTACCAGCGGCAAAAGACGAGTACGGTAGTAATTGGGGATGCGCCAATGGGAAGCGATTATCCGATCCGAATTCAATCAATGACCGATACAGATACAGCCAATACGGAGGAAACGGTGGAACAAATCATCCGGATTATCAATGCCGGAGCCGATTATGTACGTGTTACCGTCCGTAGCAGCAGCGATGCCGAAAACCTGAGAAACATTAAAAAGGAGCTGGTTTCGCGCGGGTACGACCAACCGTTGATCGCCGATATTCATTTCAATCCGAAACATGCCGAAATTGCTGCCAAATATGTACGGAAAGTACGCATCAACCCTGGAAACTTTTACGATAAACGGGCCCGGTTCGAACATCACATGTATACTGATGAGGAATATAAAGCGGAATTGGCGCGTATTGAGGAAATGTTTGTGCCTTTTATTCAGGTGCTGAAAGACACCAACACGGCATTGCGCATCGGAGCCAATCAGGGATCGCTTTCCGACCGTATCATGAGCCGTTACGGTGATACGCCTGCCGGAATAGTAGAATCGGTAATGGAATTTCTTCGCATTTGTCAGAAACAGGATTTTCACAATGTGATTATTTCCATCAAATCGAGCAACACACGCACCATGGTTTATACCGTGCGCTTGCTGAATTACAGGATGCGGCTGGAAGAAATGAAATACCCGCTTCACCTGGGGGTTACAGAAGCCGGGCAAGGCGAAGACGGCCGTATTAAATCGGCAGTGGGTATCGGCGCACTGCTTGCCGACGGCATTGGCGATACCATTCGCGTTTCGCTGACCGAATCGCCGGAAAAAGAAATTCCGGTGGCAAGAAAACTGATCAATCATTTCGAAACATATAAAAATCATCAGGAGATTAAAGCTCCGCTGTTTGCCCAGACCAACCCGTTTGAATACGAACGGCGCGGGGTACGTCCGGTACTGAAAATGGGCGACAAGCAGGTGCCGGTTGTAATGGCCGACTTACGGGGACGTTCGCTTTCCGAAATACTTCCACTGCGAGGGAAACAGATACCGGAGTATTTTCTTGATGGCATTGAGGTGCGCGACCTCGAAGGTCACATCTACCCGATCCTCACGCTGGAGGAGTATTTGTTTGGCGGTTCGCACTGGGGACAAACGAAATTTATCCGGACCAACAAAATGGAATTCGACCGGTTCATGAACGACAATCCGGAAATCATCACCAAGTTGAAGCAGACCCGGAAGACCATTCTGATTCTCGAAAGTTTCAATAAGAACCCGTTTGCCGAGTTACGGGCGTTTTTTATGACACTCGAATCACACATCTGGAAAGTACCGGTTGTTATTTTGCGCGAATACAACGAACGTAATCTCGAAGATCTGCAAATAAAAGCATCGGCCGATCTTGGCGGTTTACTTATTGACGGATACGGTGACGGAATTTGCATTACCAACAAAAACGACAGCATCACGTTCACCGACCTGAAAGACCTGAGTTTTTCGATCCTTCAGGCCAGCCGGATGCGCATTTCGAAAACCGAATTCATCTCGTGCCCGGGTTGTGGACGCACCTTATTCGACCTGCACGATACCACGCTGAAAGTAAAAGAACACTTTAAACACCTCAATCAGTTAAAAATAGGAGTGATGGGTTGTGTGGTAAACGGACCGGGCGAAATGGGCGATGCCGATTACGGTTTTGTGGGCGCAGGTCCCGGAAGAGTAAACCTGTACAAAGGACAAAACCTTAAAAAGCGGCACATTCCATTCGAACAGGCGGTGGAAGAGCTGGAAGCGCTGATCCGTGAAAACGGCGACTGGAAAGAGCCGGAAAACTAACGAAAATCGCTGAATATTTCTTCGACAACCATCCCCGGTTGCAGCCACAGGGTTTGCAATCCGGTTTTTTGTGCCGCGATTATATTTTCTTCGAAATCGTCGACAAACAGAGTTTCTTCGGGTTTCACCCCCGAAAGTTCAATCACTTTCATAAATGATTCAATATCCGGCTTACGGACATGTATTTCATTGGAATAAAAGTCTTTTTCAAACAGTGAAGGAAATTCAAAACCGTGTTGATTTTGAAAATCGGACTGAATTTTTTCGACATGAATAGCATTGGTATTGCTGAACAGAAACGTCCGGAATTGTTTTTTCAGGTTCATGACAATTTCAGCACGGACACGGGGAATGTCGAGCAACATGGCTGTCCATGCATAATCGATTTGTTCGTTGGTAAGCCCGTTTCCAAGTATTCCTTTCACCCCGGAATGAAATTCATCGATGGAAATCAATCCCCGTTCGAACTTGTAAAAAATTTCGTGCTTGAAATTCCAGGGATTTTCTTCAACCAGACTGGTATGTCCCAATTTTCTGAATTCTTCCATTGTTCGGTGAGGCGCCAGGTTCAGCAAAACACCGCCCAGATCGAAAATAATATTCTGTATTCCGTCTAATTTGACCATGCTTTAAATTTTGGCCAAAAATAGGGAAAAGCACGGACACCCCCACTGAATTCTGTGTTAACGTTTGATTAAACGGTGAACGAAAAAAGTTCCGTTTTCACCGGAAAGTTGAATAAAATAAACGCCTCCGGGCAGAGACGGACTCAAATTCAAACGCGATGAGCCGTTCATTTTCTCCTGAAATATTTTCTGACCCAATGAATTGAAGACAGTTACTTCTTCCGGCAGGCTGTTTCCTGAAAACCGGATTTCATCGGTGAACGGGTTCGGGTAAACCTGAAATTCGGGCTTTTGTAAATTGCTTTTTGCTGAAGTGGTTCCGGGCGTTGCCAAGTACAAATCTTTCAGTTCGATGCTGCTGTTTCCTTTTTTCCCGAATATCCCGTAATTGATGTAGATTTTTATTTTTTTGATCTCGCCCAACCGGTAAACACCGTCGGGATTTTTACCAAATTCGTACGAATACAACTGAAACTGTCCCGCATTGCCGAATGATGTGATTTTAAACAAGTCGTTCAGGTTCACATTCCCGTTGGCATCTTCCATGTCAATCCGGACGACGGAGGGCACATCGGCAGGATTGGCCTTGATTTGCAGGGCCATTTCGCGATATCCCGACAAATCCATCAATCCGTCGAATTCGTAAACAATAGCCGGGTTGTTTGCCGGTTCGCTGATGGAATAATTAACCAGCAGGCTGGCGCTGCCCGAAAGACTGATCTGGTTGCCGCTCCCTGGCTGGGAAGTCCATAAAACCGCTCCCTGATTGCTGAAAAAAGGAATATAAAATTTGCTGCCTGTTGGCGTTGTGATCAAACCAACCGGGAATTCTTCCGAATCGATTGTTTCGCAGGCCGAACGAATCCGGACTTTTACATTTCCGCCAACCGTGCCCCATTTTACTTTTATTTGCGGCGTATTCTGTCCCGAAATAACTTCGACTCCTTCCGGGAAAGTCCATTCATACACGACATTATTGATGGCTTTGGTCGAAAAAACAAGCTCACTGCCCGGTTTGGCTACATTTTTTCCTTCGATAACAGGTTTTGCAAGTTTATTCTGATAGACCCGCACATATTCAATCTCCATGGTTGCTTCCGTGAGGTTGGGATCGATGCCTTGTGCGCCGCCCCAGTTGCCCCCGACAGCAATATTCAGCAACAGATGAAAACGTTTGTCAAACGGCCATTCCTTGTAGGTTTTGTATTCGTTATTGAAAGTAAAATACAGTTGGTCGTCGACATACCATTTAATCTGTTCAGCATTCCATTCAATTGCGTAAACATGAAATACGGACAAGGCATCGGAAACCGTAATATTGTTGCCTTTTTGCGTTCCTACGCTGTGATTGTATGCTTCGGTATGCGCTGTACCATGAATTTTTCCGGGATCGTATCCCACATGTTCCATGATGTCGATTTCGCCGCTTTTAGGCCAGCTTCCGTATTCCCAGTCGGTTGGCAGCATCCAGATGGCAGGCCAGGTGCCTTTTCCCGAAGGAAGTTTGGCTTTCACTTCAATGCGGCCATACAGCCAGTCGCCTTTTTGCCGGGTGACCATTCGTGCCGACGTCCAGTTCCCGGCAGTTTTTAAAGCTTTGATGTACAATCTCCCGTTTTCGACCCACGAGTTTGTGCGGGTGTTGGTGTAGGTTTGCAACTCGTTGTTGCCCCAACCGCCGCCACCGGTATCGTAATCCCATTTTGCAGAAGAAGGCGCATTACCGGTATCAAATTCATCCGCCCAGATCAGATACGAACAGTTGTTTTCCTGGGCATTCAACCGATTGAATGCGGAAAGGGAAAAGATAACAGCGACAAAAAACAAACTTCGGGCAAGCAACATTTCAATTATTTTTTCTGATAAACTCTCACATAATCAACAATCATCGACCGCGGGAAGATGGCTTCATCAATTCCTTTTTGTCCGCCCCAGTTTCCGCCCACAGCTACGTTCAGCAATAAATGGAAACGTTTGTCGAACGGCCATTCGTTGAACCCGGTTCCTTCGTTCTTAAAGGTAAAGAAATGAACATCATCCACAAAAACTTTATATTCGCCGGGTTCCCACTCCAGTTTATAAACATGAAACTGGTCGTAACAAGTTGGAACGTAAATGGTATCGGACTTTTGTGTGCCAATGACATGATTGTAACTTTTTGTATGTGCCGTTGCCAGGATGGTATCGGGCATATAGCCTACATTTTCCATAATGTCGATTTCGCCGCTGGCCGGCCAGTTACCGTATTCCCAGTCGGTTGGAAGCATCCAGATGGCCGGCCATAAACCACGTCCTTCCGGCAATCTGGCTTTCACTTCAAACTTTCCGTACAGCCAGTCTCCTTTTCCTTTAGTGATCAGCCGTGCCGATGTGTATTCCTTGTTTTCATATACTTCCTTTCGGGCAGTTATATGAAGCATCCCGTCTTTTACTTCGGCATTTTCGAGCCGTTCTTTGGTATAAAACTGGGCTTCGTTATTTCCCCATCCCGAGGAATTTCCTTCGGTATCGTATGACCATTTGCCGGAATCGGGTAATCCGGCATAATCAAATTCATCAGCCCATACCAACTGATAAACTTCTTTATTTCCAGCTTTCTCACTGTTTCTGACCCCACATGCTGCCGCCGAAAAAAGGGCAACCGTGAAAATAAAGTTTGATAGGTTTGGTTTCATATTCCCTGGATTTTGGTTTATTTGTTTGAAATGATAAACGGTTTGGATTCGATGTGTTCTTCACCTGCAACCTGAAGCAGATAGTATCCCGGCGCTAATCCATTCAAATCGATGATTGCCCGGTTGGTAATCTTTAAATTTTCCTCTTTAACTATTGCTCCGTGTACATTCATAATTTTTAAAAAATATCTCTCTTCGCTGTTTTTTCGGAAATCGATATTCAACTTGCTTTTTGCCGGATTCGGGTAGATGCGGAAAAAATCGTCGGAAACAGAAATTTCATCGGTACCTGTAACTTCCAGTAAATCAAATTCCATCCAGTTGATGTTGAACTCGCGTTTGTTTACCAACAGGCGAATCGTATATTGTCCTTTGGGTAAATACGCTTCGCGGTTCAGTGTTGTCCAGTTTTGCCAGCCGCTGGTTGGCGGTACTGAAAATGTATGTAAAAGGCTTATTTCTCCATTCTCCGGAACCATTTCCAGATCAATTTTTCCTCCTTCTGAATTTCCGGATGCTACCCGGTACAATATTTTGTACCGTCCCCCATTCGTAACATCAACCCGGAAATCCAGGAAGTCGCCTTCATCGGTATAACCCATATCATATCCGGCGCCTTCATCGGAGCAATCTTCACGAACCCAACCATAATTATATATGAACTCTTCAGCTTCTATCTTCCCCGGAATTGCGTGCGTTGTAATATTTTCAGTACTGATTTTCAGATTTGAAAAAGCGTCCAGCAAAACCTTGTCTTCCGATTGTAACTTGCCGGGCGAATACGTCAGCAAGACCTCATCGCCCCGTTTAACTTTTTTTTTAAACTCAGTATAAGTTTGGATTTATCTTGTGCATCGTAACTTATTCCTGAAATCGTTTCGATGAAACTGTTCACTTTCAGCCTGAAGTTCTGAACATCGGGCGCAACTGTTTTATCAAATGGTTTGTTGACTGCCAGATAAAGCGATGATCCGGTTTCGGATGCGTAGCCATTCAGTACTTTCATGGGCAGCGATCCGATGGAACCGGGCTCTGAAAAACGGAAATAGTTGATGTTGAAACCGCCTTTGTCGGCAAACAACTTAATTTTTTGAACTCCCTTTTCCAGAATGACATTTTCAACGGTTACATCGGTCCAATCCTGATTGCCGGTAGTTGCTTTCGAAGTTACTTCGCCTGTAATATTTTTTCCGTTCACTTCCAGATGGAAACGACCGGCTCCGGAACTGTCTGCAATCCGGAAAGTAACCCGGTAAGCGCCGGGTTCCGTTACATTCACGGTGTAAAGCATCCATTCGCCATCGTTGACCCAGGCCACGTTGTGCCCGCTACTCAATGAGGAGGTATCTTTGCAGTCTTCTATGTCGGTCCCGTCGTTGCGATAGGTCCAGCCGTTGTTCCACTGGGAATTACCGCTACCGTTGTTCATGTAATCCATGTCATGATAGGCAATATCGTGCCGTCCCATGTCAAAATCAGAGGCATGGATTGTTCCCGGAATAGTGTGTTTTTTATATGGCACAGTTGTGCTTTCTGTTTGCTGTCGAAACATGGCATCAATCACATCGGGATGATATTCACAATTTTCGATCATCAGATTTTCGGTAATTTTCATCAGGGTGTTGTAGCAGAAATCCGGATCGGGCAGGCCTCCGTTTTTCCAGGTTTCGAGCAGTTGGCTGTATTCCGGTGTTTTCACCACATTCAGAGGACCAACAACCGAACCGATTTTTTTCAGTGGCCACCACGACCAGCCGATTTTTTGTGATTCGAGCATCTTAATAGTTTCATAAAACCACTGGTTGGAATTTTCGCCCGATTCGCCCATCCAGAAAGGAACATTGTATTGATCGCGCCAGACAAGAAAATCGTTGATCGTGCTTTTTTCGGTCCCGTTCCAGTATTTATGAAAACTATACGCCATATTTTCGTCCCATGGCGGGAACAGATTGTTCATGTTATTGGCCCAGCAGTTTCCTTCAATAAAAAGAATGTGGTTTTTATCCACTTCCCTGATTGCCTGAGTGATTAGAATCATCATCTCACGCAGTACTTCATTGTTGCTGTCGCAGCCGTTCTGGTGACTTCCTGTGAAGTTCCAGTTGGTTTCGTTAAT
Organism: Prolixibacteraceae bacterium; assembly: GCA_003506435.1. Lineage (GTDB taxonomy): Bacteria > Bacteroidota > Bacteroidia > Bacteroidales > Prolixibacteraceae > GWE2-42-39. The sequence goes on along the minus strand of DOAQ01000020.1, from coordinate 100,392 downwards.
CAGGTCGTAACCACCAATGTATTTTTTGCTGGCATAGCGTTCTGCAAGTTTTCTCCACAAAGCAATCGTTTTTCTTTGGTTTTCCTTGCTTTCCCAGAGCGACGGTTTAGAGGGATCATAATCGGAAATATCGGCATTCTTACCTTGTCCTCCGGGTGCTGCATGCAGGTCAAGAATAACATACATCTGATGAGCCTCGCACCATTCAAGCAGTTCATCCACCATCCAGAAGCCGGTTTCGAGCCATGTGTCCTGTCCGGCAACAGGTTCCTGCTCAATGGGCAGGGTAAACAAATTGTAATGCAAAGCCGGGCGAACGGCATTAAAACCCCAGGCAGCCAGCGAATCGATATCGGTTTTGGTACAGTGATTAGCCAGCCATGCATCGTAAAACTCGTCGGTTCGCTCTTTGCCCATTGAGGCTTCCATTAATGCCCGAATCTGATGCTGTGTTCCGGCAAAGCCTCCGGTTCCGAGCATGTATCCTTCCTGAAGCATCCAGCCGCCAAGTCCCATACTGCGGATAATAAATTCGTTGTTGTTGCCGTCGGCAATGTATTTTCCCTGCCGGTGAAGATATTGCGCCGAAGCGAATTCAGCGACGAGGAAAAATACGATTGCAAGTAAAGTTGTAAGTCTCATCTTTCAGGTTTGTATCTTTCAGCTTCTTGTGTTCATTTTTCAGAAGCTATATTGGTTAATTAATTGAAAATTCACCGTGAAGCCCACTTGCGGAACTGGTTCCCATCCACACATCAAAATCACCGGGTTCCACAACGTAAGCTGTCCCGTTGTAGAAGGACAGGTCTTTTGCGTTCAGTGGAATGTCTATTTTCTGTTTTTCACCCGGTTTCAGGCTGACTTTTTTGAACCCTTTCAGTTGTTTCACCGGACGTGTCACGCTACCCGCGCGGTCGCGGATGTACAATTGTACAACTTCCGATGCTTCGCGTCTTCCGGTATTTTGAAGCGTAACGGAAACCATTATCGATCCGTCAATGCCCATTGTTTTTGAAGATAACTGAAGCTCTGAGTAGTTAAATGTTGTGTAGGTCAATCCGAAGCCGAACGGGAAAAGAGGCTCAAAGCCCGCATCGAGATAATGCGAAGTATTTCCAAGAGAATGCTGAACGGCTTCTGCCGGAATCTTGTTTATATCCGTCCATTGCCCATAAGTTGCCGGGCGTCCCGTATTTGTATGATTGTAGTAAAGAGGTATCTGTCCGACTGTTTTCAGGAAAGTGACCGGCAATTTTCCAGAGGGTGCAGTATCGCCAAACAACATATCAGCGATGGCAGGGCCGCCCATGGTTCCCGGCGCCCAGGCATACAAAACGGCATGGGCTTTTTCCAGTGCGCTGCCGATGGTCAACTGACGTCCGGCCATGACAACCAGAACAACCGGTTTGCCGGTGGCAGCAATTACGTCCAGCAATTCATTCTGGGCACCTTGCAGGTTCAGATTTGCCAAACAATGCGCTTCTCCGGAGAGGATTGCTTCTTCTCCCAAAAATAACAACACAGCATCTGATTTTTGGGCGGCTTTTATTGCTTCGCTGAAGCCTTCTGTCGATTTTGTCCGGCTGATTTCAAGTCCTTTGGCAAAATGAACTTTTTCCGGTCCCAGTTTTTGTTTCAGGGCTGTAAGCGGGGTCACCGAGTTTTCCTTTTTGCCATCGAAAACCCAGGTTCCCATCTGGTCGTGCGGTGCATCGGCCAACGGACCAATCACAGCCACGGAAGAAATATCTTTTGAAAGAGGCAAAATTTCATTTTTATTCTGAAGCAGCACAAAACTTTCGCTTGCCGCTTCTTTTGCAACAGCCATGTTCTTTTCTGAAAGGATCGTTTTTTCGGCTGCATCTTCAGGAGTAAACGGATGATCGAATAAGCCCAATTCGAACTTTATACGTAAAATATTGGCCACATAACGGTCAATTGTTGTCCTATCGATTTTGCCTTCGTCGAGCAGAACCTGAACATTTTCAACGTAGCTATTGCTGGCCATTTCCATATCGACCCCGGCTTTCAGGGCTTTTAATGCAGCTTCTTTTTTATCGGCTGCATATCCGTGCTGGATCATTTCGGTAATCGATGACCAGTCGCTGACCACCATTCCGTTGAATCCCCATTCGTTGCGTAAAATTTGTTTCAGGGTAAATTCGTTTCCACTTGTCGGAACCCCGTTCAGATCGTTAAATGCCGACATAAATGTTGCAACTCCGGCATCTTTTGCCGCTTTGAAAGGAGGCAAATAATCGTTGCGTAAGAGTACTTCGGGAATATTGGTGGTGTTGTAATCGCGTCCGCCTTCTGCGGCTCCGTAACCCACATAATGTTTGGCACAGGCGGCAATGGTTTTCGGATTGCTCAGGTCGTCGCCCTGAAAACCTTTTACCATTGCTTCTGCCATTACTGAAGTCAGGTAGGTATCTTCGCCGCAACTTTCGGCAATGCGTCCCCAACGCGGATCGCGCGAGATGTCGATCATTGGTGCGAAAGTCCAGTGAATACCTTCCGATGCTGCTTCTTCGGCAGCAACAGCCATTGCTTTTTTTGTCAGTTCGGAATTCCAGCTTGCGGCCATCCCAAGCGGAATGGGCATAATGGTACGGTAACCGTGAATCACATCCCGCCCAATAATCACCGGAATACCGAGACGACTTTCTTCAACGGCGATCTTCTGAATTTCATTTGTTTTTTTCGCTCCAACTAAATTCAGGATTGAACCAACTTTTCCATCCCGGACTGCTTGCTTCATATTTTCTTCATTACCGAACTGAAAAGGATCAAATTGCGACATTTGTCCCAACTTTTCGTCCAGTGTCATTTTTGAAATCAGTTCCTGAATCTTTTTTTCAGATGGTTCTTCTTTTTCCACAGAAGAAACACAGGATGGGAGAAAATTTAAAATAAAAAGTCCGGCTAAAAACAAAATGGTTGTCTTCATGTGTTGGGGAATAAACCCGGACTGTCCGCATTTACCGACAGCCCGGGATATGAATTAATATTATTTTACAGTTGCGGATTTAATACCTTCAACGTGCGGACCCGACAGTTCATCGAAGTAAAATTCGTGCGTCTTATCGCCAACGCCCGGATTGAGCATGATCCGAATCACGTTATAGAAATCGTGGTTGTAATAATTGTCGGCTACTACATCGTACGAAACCGGGTCAGCCCACCATTTCCAGCCTTCAGCGCCAGGTTGCACATCGGCGCCATTGAAATCGTATTCTGCAATTTCCCAGGTATTGTCAGCTTTTATCGTGTATTTAAGTTCCGAGCCAGTCTGCCATGCTTCGCCTTTATCGGTGTTTTCAAGCTTCAGAAGGACCACATCGCCGGCTTTTCCGTAAACTTTCAGACGGAAAACAGAAACCAGCCTCAAATCGAAACGATAACCGGCAGGAAGCTGCATATATGCATTGGCCCATTGATTATTGGTTTTTGAATAAAAACCAACATTTGCGCTCTTATTCGGGTAAATACGGCTTGGGTTCGATACAACAGCTACCGAGCAGTCCTGTGCTTTTACCGGAGCCAAGGAAACTTCGCTAAAGTCGTTATACATTACCATTTCATCAAGAAGGAACGGCACATAGTCGGGATGGTTGGCTGCAATGGTAACTGTTTTTGACAGGTTCAGGTCGCCAACCGTTGTAGCGACTGTTGCCGATATGGTGTAGGTACCCTGCCTCATGTAGGTATGGGAAGCAACAGCCGTATAATCAGAAGTCTGAACCGGGTCGCCTTCTCCGAAATTATAGGTCACCCCGGTAATGGCTTGCCCTACGGGAATATTTATGTTGGTAAGCGAAATATCGTAGGTATTTACTTCTGCAGCAGCAACAACCGAAAGGTCAGTTTTTACCGATGGTTTTACATATCCTTTCGGAATCAACTGGTAATGCCAGGCGTTGCCTTCAACGCGGTCGATGGTAACCAGTTCGAGCAGGTTGGCTTCAATTTTCAGTATTTCGTACGAACCATTAGTCGCGCCCACGTCGAAACAGGGGAACATTGGGGTAGCACCGGAAAGAGTAAGATACGACTTGCCACTTTTTTCTTCGATAAACCAGGTTCCGGGAGACGGAGTATAATCAACGATAAAATCGGAATCCTTTTCTCTCGGGTTGCTGTATCCTGTACTTGTTTTAACAAATCCTTTCACGTAGCTCTGACCGTGATTAATTAGTGTAGCGGCAAATCCGTTGATCTTGAAATTTATTTCATCGTCGTATAAAACTTTTACAGCAGCTTTTGCCAAAGGAGCTGCAGCCCACCATTCCAAACCAACCGTTCCTGCCTTACCAACGCCAAGGTGACCGCTTGAAAGGCTATCGAGTACCCAGGTTTTTCCATCCAGATCATCAACACCACCGCTCAGAAAAATAAATTTCTCATCGGTAAATATTGAATAATCGGTTTTGGTTTGTGTCAGTGTTTTCGATTTGGTAGCAATACCTCCCCGGGTTACCATGGTCATTTTAATGGTGTATTCGCCCGGAAGGGGATATGTTGCTGTGGGTGAAATTTCGGCTGATTTGCTTCCGTTGCCAAGGTCCCACGAAACGATACCGGTTACCGAAGATGTGTTTTTCAAAACAAACTTGAAATCGGTAGTTCCGGGAGTAATTGTAAAATCAAGCTGATCTTCAGTTGGCTCAGCGCCAATGTCGACCACATCATCCATTTCCGGAGAACATGCAAACATGACAAGGATGAATGCAGCCATTCCGGCAAGTTTCTGTATATATTTCATTTTTTTCATTATCCTGTAATTTAAATATTCGACAAATATGAATCCGAAACCCCTTATTTATAAGCAGGTACCATTTGTTTCAACACATCTTTGTTGGTATTCCTGATTTCGCTGATCGGAATAGGAAACATACCCCATGTTTCGGCTTTAAAAGTACGGACAGCAAAATCGGACGGGTTCGAAACTCCTTGCGGAACATTGAAACTTGCGTTGATCTTTGCTGCTGCATAATTTTGTCCTCTTCTCAAAAGATCCCATTTACGAAGACCTTCTCCTCCGAACTCAACACGCCGTTCATGGTAAATATCGTCAAGCGTGATGCTTGATTTTGCGGCACCGGCGCCTAGCGAGCGGGTTCTTACCTGATTGAGATACCCGGCTGCTTTCGACGGATTATCGGTAAGAAATAATTCGGAAGCCATCAGCAACACATCAGCATAACGTATATCAACAAAGTTGCGCGGGAAATTGTGGCTTGCATCGCCTCCCGAACCAATGTATGCATTCAGCGCCATGTATTTTTTATTGAAATAGCCGGTGTTCATATACCCTTTTGTATAACTGGTATTTTCTTCATCGGCATTGTACAGAGTAGCATTTTTGCGCGGGTCGCCGGTTTCAAATTCGCTGGCCAAACTCCATGTTGGTATTCCGAATGACCATCCCGGGAAAATAGTTGCATCACTTGGGTTACGGACACTGTACCAAACACACGAGAAATTCCCGTTGATATTCCAACCACCCCAGTCGCCTGATTTGGCTTTATCGGAATACTGGATTTCGAGCAGCGATTCCGCATTGTTTTGGTTCTCCCAATTCCACAGGTCAGCATAGTCTGGTAGTAAAGAATATTCGTTGCTTGAAATAATCTGTTCCAAAGCAGCCTGTGTGTATGCTTTATCGATGGTTGTTGTGCCGTCGCTCCATGCAGGAACACCGATAACCGGTTTGGCGAAACCTTCGTGATACAGGTAAATGCGGGTAATTAAAGCTTGCGCTGCTCCTTTTGAAATACGTCCTTTTTCGTCGGAAGTAATATGAACGGGCAGAACAGCAACCGCTTTCAGTAAATCGGCAGCCATCTGTTTAAATATTTCTTCAGGAGTATTTTGCGGAAGATTTTTGTAATCTTCAACACTGGGGAGAACTTCGGTAATCAGCGGGACATACCCGTAATGACGAACCAAATCCCAGTAAAGGTAGGCCCGTAGAAATAATGTTTCAGCTTCGAGCCGGGTCATCATTCCTTCGGTTTTCCATTCAACGCCCGACTGTTTTTGCAGATACAGGTTGGCACGGTAAATTCCTGAATAACAACGGTTCCATAAGTCGCTGGAAGAATTGTTTTCAGCGGTCATGTTAAACATTTCCATTTCGTGCCACTGGCTCATGTCGTTTACGTTCGATCCGCCGCAGAAAGCGTCGTCCGAGAAAATATCAGCCATGGTAGGAACGAACTGCCAGTTTTGTACAGCATAGGCATCGTAAACAGCAGCCACGGCCAGCAGGGCCTGGTCTTCTGTTTTGTAATAATTGGCTTCAACCTGGCCTGTTTTAGGTTCCAGTTCAAGAAACGATTCTGAACAGGAGATACTCCCGAAAGTTAAAGCCAGGAATGAGGTTGCATATATTAATTTCTTTTTCATGATTCTGTATTTAAAAAGTTGGCTTAAAATGTAATGTTAATACCGCCTAACACTGTGCGGGCCTGCGGATAGATACCATGGTCGATGCCATTTCCGAATACACCGCCGCCAATTTCAGGATCGTAACCTTTGTATTTGGTCAATGTGAATAAGTTCTCGGCTGTTACATAAAAACGAAGGTTTTTAATTTTCAGATAATTTGTAGCCGATTTTGGCAAGGTATAACCCAGCGTAATATTTCTGAGCCGGAAGAAACTTGCTTCGTGTACAAAGAAATCGCTTACTGTTTTCATGTTTTGGTTGTCGTCGACAAACGTAACACGCGGATAGTAGTTGGAAGTGCCGGGACCGGTCCAGCGGTTCAGCCAGTCGGCGCGGTAGTTGGTGCCATTCATGTCGTAACGACGGGTGGCATCGTATACCTCCTGACCCAGTGCGGCATACAGGAACATGTTGAAGTCGAAACCTTTGTATTCGAGGTTCAGGTTCAACCCTCCGGTAAAATCAGGATATGGAGAACCAAGTTCAACACGGTCGGAATCGGTGATTTTACCATCACCGTTTTCATCAATGAATTTGATGTCGCCGGGTTTGGCATTGGGCTGAATTTTACCGCCATCGGAATTAACGTATGCTGCAATTTCTTCGGGAGTCTGGAAAATGCCGTCGGTTTTAACACCGTAGAAAACACCCATCGGCGTGCCAACTTCAGCAAATAAAACTCCCGACTGGCCAAAGCCGCCGTCGCCGCCTTGCAGTCTTTTTTCGGCATTGCGGATGTCAAGTACTTCGTTTTTATTATATGCCCCGTTGATAGACGCATTGAAATATAGTTTGCCAAATTGCCGTTTGTATGCTACTTCAGCTTCGAATCCTGAGTTTCGTACCGATCCGCCATTGATTGTCGGAGCAGAGTTTCCTACCAGCATCGGGACAGGAGCTGTGACCAGCCAGTCTTTTGTTGTTTTTACGTAGTAGTCGAGTATTACTCTCAAGCTGTTATCCAGTGTTGCAAAGTCGACCCCGAAGTTGGTTTGTTCCGAAGTTTCCCATTTCAGTGAAGGGTTGGCAATTTTCCTCGGTTGGGTACCATTGTACTGGGTTTTACTGTCGCCAAAATAGTAGATGTTTTGGTTCCCGATAATGGAGGTATATCCAAAGTCCCCGATATTTTCGTTTCCGTTCTGTCCCCAGCTTAACCTGATTTTCAGAAGGTCGATAAAGTCGGATGTACTGCTCATGAAATCTTCTCTTGAAATAACCCATCCTGCGGCAACCGAAGGGAAGTACCCGTATTTATTTTCGGAACCGAAACGGGAAGAACCATCGCGACGCATGGTAGCAGTAAGCATGTACCGGTCCAGGTAATCGTAGTTCAGTCTTCCGAATATGGATGCAACGGTGTGTTCGGAATAACCGCCACCTGCGTTGGCGCTTTCCGGATCAGTTGCATTGTCGATATATGAATGTCCAAAATCGTCGAAAATAACATCCGATTTTTCTCCGGAAAGATTTTCGTACATGTCTTTGAATGCAGTAGTACCTGCCATTACTGTAAAATGATGATCTTCGATTGTTTTATCATAGGTCAGAACATTTTCGAAATTCCACCGTGTGTACAACTTCATTTCTTTTGTTGCCTTGTCGGTAATGGTAAAGTGCATGGCATCCAGAGTATAGAAAGGCGTATATCCGCGGGTGTTAACCAGTGCAAATTCGCCACTAAATGCCGATTTAAAAGTCAGGCCTTTTAATGATGAATTGATCTTTTCGAAATCAATTTCGGCAGAAAGACCACCAATTGCTTTACTGGTTTTTGTTGTCGAATTCAGATAGTGGAGCAAGGCTGTCGGGTTTGTGATTTCCTGTAATCCGAGACCGAAATCTTCAGGAGTTGCCCATGAACCATCTTCGTGTTTTACCGGAACGATCGGAGGCATATTAACTGCTTGTCCCAAACTGTTGCCGAAATGGCTGTTGGTTTCAATTCCTTTGCTGGTAATGTATACCAGATTGATGTTGGACCCGAACTTCAGGAAGCCGAATTCGCTGAGGGTATTCAACCGGTAGCTGAATTTCTCGAAATCGGATTTTCCTTTGGCAACAATACCTTCCTGTTTAAAATAGCCCAGAGACGAAGAGTAACTGGTTTTATCGGTGCCTCCGTTGAATGAGATGGAATGGTTTTGTTTCGGGGCATCGTAGTTGAACATTTCGTCCTGCCAGTCGGTGTTGGCAGTATAGCTGGCCATATCTTCCGCTGAAAATTTAGGGTTTTGCCCTGCATTTATTGCGGCTTCGTTGGTCAGCATCATGTATTGCTGACTATCCAGCAAACGAAGTTTTCTCCATGGATTCTGTATTCCGTAGTATCCATCGTAACTGACCTCCATTTTGGAATTCTTTTTCCCGCTTTTGGTAGTGATCAGGATAACGCCGTTGGCGCCCCGTGCACCGTAAATAGCGCTGGATGCCGCATCTTTTAAAACTTCAATCGATTCAACATCGTTTGAATTCAGGAAATCGGTTCCGGCGCCACTCATTGGCAGTCCGTCAATAATATACAATGGTTCTGCGTCGCCGTTGGTCCCGATGCCGCGAATGCGGATGGAAACCTGGTCGCCCGGCTGTCCGGAGTTGCTTGAAATTACGACACCTGCAGTTTTCCCCTGCAGAGCCTGGGTTACGCGCATGTCGGAAGTTTTTGTGAGTTCGTCACTGCCTACTTTGCTGATTGCGCCGGTGATCAAACTTTTTTTCTGAGTACCGTAACCAACCACCACCACTTCGTCAACATCAAAAGCATCGGATTCGAGTGTGACATTTATGGTCGTTTGTCCGTTTACCTTTACTACCTGGTTTTTCATACCAATGTAGCTGAATTCAAGTATTGCATCGGAGGGAACTTTTAGTGTATAAACACCGTCAAAGTCAGTTATGGTACCAGTAGTTGTACCCTGAATGACTACCGAAACCCCCGGCAAAGGTTGTCCGTCTTCTTTGGAGCTTACTTTCCCTGACAAATTAATGTCCTGGGCGAACAGGCTTATGCTAAAGACTGAACAAAACAAGAATAATAGGAATTTTTTCATAGAATTAACGTTTTTGTTAGATCATAATAAAATTGAATCTGACCCAAAAGTCTTTCGAATAAATGGCATTGTCAATATTCTCCGTACTTCAATAATGCTACAATATATTGACTTCATATACAACAATTATACAACACGCAAAATGTTATATTGTTGAATAATAATGCTTTAAATTGTTTTTATGTGTGATTTTTTATACATCAGTAAGATTGATGCTTTACAACATGAACCTCAAATTCCTGAAATATAGGTTCCCAGATTTGTATCGCGGTCGATTTCCAGTTTTTTCCGTAAGCGATATCTCGAAATCTCAACTCCGCGTTGTGAGATGTTCAATAGGGCCGAAATTTCTTTCGATGAAATATTCATTTTAATATATGCGCAGAGTTTCTGCTCGCGGGGAGTAAGGCCGGGATGTTCCTCGTTTAACCGTTTGAAAAAGTCTTCATGAACCTCGTCAAAATACGTTTCGAAAAGTTCATTCTGCCGCTTGTCGTCATACTCCCGGTCAATCCGGTTCATGATCAGGCTGATTTTCGATTTTACTGTGCTTTCCGAAGTTTGATTCTGAAGGTTCTTCAATTCGGCTTTCAATTTCCCAAAAAATTTGTTTTTCTGGATAATATTCATGGTTTGGTTGGCGAGTTCCTTGTCTAAATGAATCATTTTCCCATGGAGTTGTTCGTTCCTCAGCTTAATAATTTCCTTCTCCGAAATCAGTGCTTCGCGTTGGTACTCCTGCTCTTTCTTGCGGTATTCCTGCAAATGTTTTAACCGCTCTTTGCGTTTTGAAATTTGTATACGGTAATAAACAAACCAAATGATCAGCAAAACAAAGGTCAATGAGGCGAAGGTATAACCTATGTATGCAATGATCGACCGGTACCACGGGGGCCTGATGTAAAAAGAGAAAGAAGCAATATCGCTTTCGTATTTAAACGGGCCAATTGCCTTTACTTTGAACGTATAACTGCCTTCATGCAAATTCATAAACTGGCAGTTCGACTCTTCCGACCAGGGAGACCATTCGGAACTGTAATTTTCAAGGAAATAGCTGTATCTGATTTTGTTGAAATTTTTATAGTCGGGTGAAGAATAGATAAACTTCAGGTTATTTCCTTTAAAATCAAACGTGTAATATTCCAATGGAAACACTTTGGGAAAAGCGCTTGGGAAAAATGCTCTTTGTTCCCGGATGTTCACAACTTCGCGAATATACGTTTTGAATGAAGGTTCCTGTCCGGTAACGTAATTGGGAGTGTAATGGGCTAGCCCGCTTTCCATGGAAATAAACGTATTTTGCTCGTCGGCGACATTTATATTCTGAAAACCGGCAATAATCTGGCCGGCCAGTTTTTCGAAAGGGGCGACCATTTTTGTATAGGTTCCGTCTTCCTGAAAACGCAGCACCCCCGGTACCCCGCCACCGGTGAACCAAATGTTATTGTATTGATCCTCCCTGATGTAGTCGATATTGTTCTGTTGCCCGAAAATGTTGTTGTAGTATGCCGACCGCTCAAAACTACCGGTCGTTTCATTGAATGTATAAATACCGTCCTGAGTAGTGTACACGATCGCACCACCAATGGTCATGAGGTTAATATAAATATCCGAAGGCAGTCCGTTTTTCGAGTTATAAAATGAAAAACCCTTCACGCTGTCCAATGCTTCATTCAGGTTAATACAGAAAACCCCTTTGTACCCGTGGCTCATCCATACCCGTCCGTTTTTATCCTGAGCAATGAGCCTCGATGATTCGTTAAAACCTCGGATTTGAGAAACAAATTTCCAGCTTTTTTTATCTTCTGTCTTTTTGAAAAGGGTTAATCCGTTGTAATTTCCACCTATCAGATAGTCTTTATTCTGAACAGGGTTCAAATACATCCAGCCTCCTTTCACTTCAGAGATTTGAGTAGCTTTTTCTCCTTCAACAACAAATGTCCCGTTGTCGTGACCACACAAAAGAATTCCCTGGTAAATCCCCAGATGCCATATTTGTCCTACGGTTTTTGGTATCAGACGGAATCCTTCGGCATCGATGTTCATTTTTTCGGGCCAGTCTTTTACAAACAGACCGTGATTTGTACCGACATATAATTTCCCGTTATGAACCAATGAGGTGTAAATAGCTCCAAGCCCTTCGGGATGAAACATATAGGTAAAAGAAGAATTAATGTCAATGTAATCAATTCCGTTATCGAGGCCAAGCCACAAATTATTGTCAAGGTCGGTGCCAATACTCAGAATGGTATTGTTTTGAAGTCCTTTTTTCGTATTGACATGCTGAATGATCCTTCCGGTTTCGTCGGTTATCATCAGACCATTTTGAATGGTGCCAAACGCATAATACGATTCTTTAAATTTTTTGGCAGAGAAGATCTGGTTCTCCATCAGAAAATTGTTGGCTTCTCCGCTCCACGGAGTCAATGATTCTCCGTTATAGATAAAAACGCCGTCGTTTGCCGTACCAATTAACACCCGATTGTCGTGTACCGGGAGAACGGCCCAGACTTCCTTATCAACAAGGGACTCACATCCTGGTACGTTTACAAATTGTCCCTGCTGATATTCTTTCAACCCTTCGAGTTCGTCCTGTACCCAGAGCCTTCCGTTCAGATAAAACGAAAATCGTAAACGGTTCTTTATGGGAACTTTGTAGATATGATTATCACGGTAAATAAACATGTGCGTGTAGGACTGAAAAACCACTCCAAAGCTGGTAATGTGAATACGCCATACTTCATCAAAATTCCGGTCTGCTTCAGACAGGCTATCAGATAAACAATTATATTGCAACTGCCCGTCAGCGTCGGGTTCCATATACCCAAACCCGTTTTGCTGGCCAATGTAAATCCGGTCGTTCGAATCAATTTGAACAGAGCGGACAATCGACTGATTGGGCAACCCATACAGTTGCCAGTGAGCTCCGTCGTATTCGAGAAGCCCGTTGTTATTCGCAAAATACATGAATCCCCGACTGTCTTTGTCTACCGCCCAGTTTTGAGTAGCAGCCCGGTATTCTTTTTTCGTAAATTTCTGGATCTGCGGAACTCCTATATTTTTAATCTGGCCCGACGAAAAAACAGATATACAGAATACAAAAACAAATGTCAGACAGGTTTTTAATTCCATAATTCATCTTTTAGTAGACATATCAACAAAAAAAGCTATACGGTAGTTGAGGAAATTAGTTCATTTTGAGAAAATTCCAGCTCTTTCCGAGATAGTTGTGTAACATAAAATAAACTTTTTCTGAAACCCGGGGAATTTGAATACCCGGAGAATATGTGATTTTCAGAAAAAAACAAACCCGGATTCCTTTGAAGAAACCGGGCTCATTTTGCCGGATGCTGAGATCAGCTTCCGTTGTTCATTGAACAAATTGAAATTTTACGGATTTTTTACCAGAAGAATATCTGCTGTTGTACTTTTCGTTTCTGAAATAACCACATCAGGAATCGTCTGGGTCGCATATCCTTCTTTTTCACAAGCCAGTGTGTAGGTTCCGGCAGGCAGTCCCAAAATTTTATAGGTACCTCCTTCGGAAGTAACAGCAGAAGTAATGGTGTCATTTTCCTGGATGACGGAAACTGTTGCACCGGGAACAGGAATGTTTGGCGTTTCATAAACAAAGCCTTTCAGCACACCTGCTTTTGATTCCTGCACGGCACGACATACGGGTTTAAAAATGAATCCCATAATACCTTTTTTCGACTTGCCATTCCCCTTGACAATAAACGATCTGCTTAGATCGAAGTCAATCAGAATTTCTGTTCCTTCGTTTTCATCAACTACCAATGGGGTATCCAGTTTTATTTTCAAGCCGCTGGAATTACCACCTGGAACTTTCAGTTGGAAAGTCTTTCCGTCGTCCAAAACGATTTCGGCATCGACAATATGCAGGCGGATCATGTCATATTCTCCAACCGGAAGCTCAGCATTTGCCAGAACTTCGGTGATTCCGTTTCTCAGTTCCAAAAGGTTTAACTCTGTACTCTCTAACGGAATAGATACAAAACCACTGTCGCAGTTAAATTCCATGTTGCCGTAACTGTGAGAGTTTTCATCTTCGTCGTTTTCACTTTGCTCCGTTTGAGGAACTCCCGGACAATCTCCTCCTGCTTTTCGTAATTCCAACCTGTCAACAGTAATCAACGCTGCTTCTACAAAATCAGCAGGGAAAGGCGCATCCGTAATCTTAAATGTGACATTTCCGGTGGCATTTCCGTTGTCATCTTTAAGGTCGTTGCATGAATTCAATACCATTGCTGCAATTGCGAGCAAAAAAGTAAGTTTAATAATCATTTTCATAGCTGTAAATTATTATTTATTAATCGATTGATTGATTCGAATTTTGTTTTCTCCTTCAAACGTATAGTCCAGTTGCAAAGGAGTTGTAACAATTGCCAACGCTGTTTCCAGAGTTCCGGTTTCGAGCGATCCGGTGAAATATTTGAATGTTTCGGTTTCGAGCGTAGTTTTAACGCCGAAGAAAAGGTCAATGTCTTTGATAATTTCACTCAGTTCTACATTGGAATAATGCCTGGAGAAAAGGGCAAAATCGGGAAATTCAGCAGTAATTTTTGCTGATTCTTTCTTTCCTTCAATGATGGTAACTGAATCTCCGGCTTTCAGTATCTGCTGGATTTCGCGATTGACTGCTTTCACTTTTCCTTCAAAACAAGCCACTTCAAGCCGCTTATTATTTTCTTTTACGGAGAACCGCGTACCCAGTACTTCGACCTGGCCTGTCTCGGTGGAAACGACAAACCGGCTTCCTTTTTCAACTTCAAAATAAGCGTTGCCTTCGAGTGATACCTGTCGGTTCCAAAAATATTTCCGGAATTTGACCTGACTGTTTTGGTTGAGAACCACTCTTGATTGGTCGGGAAGCCTGAACGAAGCTACCTGTGAATCAATTCCCTTGAAAGTAACTGTTGCCAGCAAAAGATGTAAAAATAAGCCGATCACCAAAATAGCCGCTGCTGCACCCGCATATTTCCACCATGCGGAAATCCGGACAATTTTAGGATTGGTTTCTTTATTATCAATTTTTGATAAAACAAGGTTCAGGGCCGATTCGCTATCCAGACGGGAAGGAACCAGATAATTCCGAATTGCTTGCTCGATCCGTTCGGTGGTTAATTGATATTTTTTATCCTTTTCCATTTTGTTATTCAAATCAGTTCCTGAACTCTTGTTTTGCTTTTCAACTATACATATCCCTTCGCATGAATTTACCCTACCTTGGAAACTTACATTTTTAGGTAAAAATATTTTCAGCACTGTAAATCAACAACTTAATTTGTTAAAAAATTAACAAAAAAGGTTGACATTTCAGAAGATTTGCACGTTGACAAAGAAAACAGGAGTGAGCGAAGGGGCCGAAACATTTGACCGGACACTGAAGGTATTCACTTCGGTGGCAATGTTCAGGTAATCGACTTCAACAATGTTAAGCCGGTTTGTGAGGTTGAGCAAAGTCAGTCCACCGCTCACCCCCCAATGCTTGAAACGAAATTTCCGGATAACAGAAAAATCGACTTGTGAAAAATTGGAAAGCCTTTCAAATTCGGGAGATTCCGGACTGCTGCCGGCAATAAGCCGTGGCTGACCCGAACGGTAGGTCCACGAAGAAGCTGCGGCCCAGCCCCGGTATGTGAATACTTCGGTGAGTTTTAGCTGGTGCCGGTGGTCGTTGAAAGAAGGAAACCACTCGTCGTTGTTAAAGCCTGTCATTTTTTCCTGCGACCGGGCAAGCGAGTAGGCTGCCATGTGGTTCCAGTGCTTTTGCCTGAATTGCAGATACAGGTCCATGCCATGGTTCAGTTCTTCACCTGACTGTGTCGTGTACTGGATGCGGGTTACATTCCCTTTTTCGTAAATGTCGTCCAGCAAATATTGTTTTCCGCTGGTATATTTCCGGTACAATTCGGCATTGAACAAAAACCCTCCTTTTTCAATCCGGAATCCGGCGACATGATGAGTCGCTTTCAGCAAACCATTTCCTTCTTCGTCGGGTAAGTACCAAACCATGTCGGTATTTCCGTTGATGTCGATCTTTGGAATTTTGGAAAGGAACTGATTATAAATTCCGGTCAGGTAGTAAAATTTCACTGGCTGTACAGGGAAAAATTCGATACCGCCGCGAGGCTGCCAGTAAACCTTTCGGGTGAGTTGGTCGAAGTTGGCCCGGATACCCCACCGAAGTTTCCATTTCGACGATGGAGCAATCGTTTGCTGGACAAAAGCATGCCACACCAGGTCGTCTTCCGAATTGTTCAGCGAATCGACGGGAAGGTTTCCTGAAGTTCGTTCAGCATAAAAATCATAGCTGAATTTGTTAGCGGTAAAACCACCTCCTGCCTGATATGTAAAAATTCCTTTTTTATATTCGGTTTTCCAACCGGCCCGCAATTCTTCAACGTAGTTTGAATCGTTATCGAGTTCATACTGTGTCCGGATGTAATTTTTATATCTCCCGATTGCTTTTCCTTTTCCATTCCCGGGATTGGTTTTTACTTCTGTTTCTTCCACTTGTTCGCCCGACTGAAATTCGGAGTTTTGATTTAGTCCCGAATACCCCGCGGTGAAAGAGTGGTGCCATCTCCCGGTTTGCATCGACCAGCTTCCGCTGAACCCGATGTTGTTGCCGGTAACCGCTTCGTTACGGTAGAATTGGTTTTCTGCCAACTGGTAATCAAGCGTCTGTAAATCATCGCCACCGAAAAAGCTGAAATTCAGTTCCTGATTTTTATTTGGATGATAGCTCATTTTTAGGTTCATATCCTGATATTTCACCGTTGGAAAGACATCAGCGGTTGTTTGTGCTTCGCTACTGGTTTCGGTTAAACGGGTATCACTCAAAAGTTTCCGGGAAAGATAATTTTGCCATTGATTGATGTAAGAATGCCGCCATGCACCGGTTACTGAAAATTTTTCGGAAAGCGGGACACTGGCCAGCGCATTGCCATGCAGCAGGTTAGCCGACACATTCATTTGCGCATGATCGCGAAAACCGGTTTTTCCATTCAGTTCAACCGTTCCTGAAATTCGTTCTCCCTGCGACGCATCGAATCCGCCGCGTGAAACAAATACCTGTTTTATGAAATCGGCATTCAGAACACTCAGGTTCCCGAACAGATGGCCGGTTTCCAACACCGGTATGCCGTCAAGCAGAATCAGATTTTCCGAAGGATTTCCACCCCGGATCGATAAGCCACCGGTTTGCCCGCCCAGAAAGTTAACACCCGGAATCAGGGTCAGCATGTTCACCAGATCATTTTCCGAAAGTCGTGGAATGGCGGACGACTTGGCCGGGTTAAAACCAATTTTTTCAGGGTATTCCGATAATTCCAACATGTTTTTTTCCTGCATCTGTACTTTGATTTCTTCCATCATGATAGTGAAAGGTTTCAATTTCAGCAATATTGGATTTTTATGATCCAATGATACAGTGGTATCAAGTCGCTGGTAGCCCAAATGACTGATAAAAAAGTGTACCGAATCGGAGAGAGTTTCCATGTAAAAATACCCCAGATCGTTGGTACTGGTACCGTGTTGGTTTGACAATACAATGTTACAGTACTTCAGCGGTTCTCCGGTAGTAATGTCACTCACAAACCCGGACAAACTGTTTTTTGTTGCCACCGGCAAAACAGGATCGGGAGTTTCTGTTTTTTTCAATTGCAGAATCCAGGTTCCTTCCATCAGTTTGAAATCCAGCGAAAATTGTTTTGACAGGCGTTCGAGAAATTCCCGGACAGAAACTTGCCGGACATCGACCGTGGCGCGGATTCCGGAAAATGCCTGCGCGTCGAATGCAAATTTTACCGGGTGGCTCCGGGATATATCTTCAAGAACCTCGCTGAGTTTTTTTTCGGAAACAGAATAAGTAATAACCGGGTTTTGGGCCGTGGCAGAGAAAGGAAAATACAGGAACAAAAGAAGGAAGAGAACAACTGATAAGGCAAAACCACCGGAGCAAAAAACCTGAAGCGCCTGGTATAAAAATGAAGGTAATTTATTGGAATGGTTTGAAGAACTGTTATTTGTATTGCTTTTCCGGTCATCCTCATCAATTAATTTTTCCCGGAGAATCCGGAGCGCTTTGCTGATTTGCTTTTCCACAGCCTTCTGGCTAATTCCTAACGCTTTGGCAACTTCGTGGTATTTCATTTCATCCATGCGGTTCATCAGAAAAATAGTACGGCACTGATCGGGAAGCACTGAAATTGCTTCTTGCAGTTTCAGGTCGAATTCCTGTTGTTCCAATTCAAATTCCGGGCTTTCCTGCTGTCCGTCGGCTGCAACCTGTCTGGCAAATTTAAGGGTTACTGCTTCATGACGTTTTTTTTTCAAAAACAGATTGCGGGCAACTTTAAAAAGAAACGGCTTTAGCGTGTCGACCAGAATGGTGTCCCTTTTTTCCCACAGCAATAGAAAGACCTCCTGAACAGTATCTTCGCTCCAGTCAATATCGCCCGAAAGGTAATACAAATAGTTATGCAGGTGTTTGTAGTTATTCCTGAATACCTCTCGAAACCATTCTTGTTGCTGTGCCATTCGTTCCATTTCCGGGTATAAAGTTATCTGACCAATCAATGCCAGTTATTATAAACGTATTCAGATATGAATTATATATAGTCCGATTCTCACCTACCTAAAATCATACAAACAATATTTGTGCGTTAATTGTTTATATTCAAAGAATTACACTGTAATTTCTGATATATAAATATCTTCCCATAGCGAAAAATACGAAGAAAAAATTTAAAAGTTGTGCTGGCTTTACTAAAGCAGGACTTCTCTTTGGTCGGATTTAAATCGTCAGGTGTAGTTACAGAACAGTTTCGTTCTTGCCAGGAATTTAAGCGACATTTATAAAAAACGCAGCAATTTTCATTACTGCGTTTTTGTGGGTTGTACTGCCTGACAGGACATCTCCGATGCTGTAATAGTGTTTGATAGGAATTTAATTAAACCCATATCGGAAAGAATCAAAAACAGCTATCCCTCCCTCTTCCGTCTCGTTAAAACTGTAAAGGCCGATCCGGGGACCTTTCCAGTGTCCATAGAGTACCTCGAAATTGTCGCCAACAGGGATAAACTGTTTATCGTTGGAGCTGTAGCTGAACTGGTTTTGATTTTTTTCTGAAGTGATCCTTACTTTTAGCCAGATATAGGAGGCAGCAATCTTTGTTTCATTTTGGGTTCCATTTACATCGGTGAAAAGGTAGAATTTCCCATCCTGCTTTTTCAATCCTACGAGCGCGTAGTCCTTTCCCATAACGCAAAGTCCGGCTTTCTGTCCTTCTTTCATCTTTTTCCCATCCAGTAAAACAATGGTTTCACCGTTGTATCCCATGATTTTCTGGGTAAGTGTATTCTGTGCTTTCAGAAAGTTATCGGCATGAAGGGCATGAAGGGTTAGTTTTCCTGGGTTTTCAGTCAACGACCAGGCTTTATCAACCGGATTATGGTTCCAGGCCCATTGTAATCCGGGTTTCGGGGAGTCAAAATCATCTGTTGCCTGGGGTTTGGCAACCGTTGTATTTTTATACGGATTCTGCCAGGAATAAACAGGTTCACCAATGCCATTCCGGTCGATGTCCACCCCTATTACCGGCCAGTCTTCCTTCCACCATGCCGGTTGCAGATGAACAACCCTTCCCAGTGGCGGATACAACTGAAAATGCAAAAACCACCATTCCCCGTCCGGAGTATCGACCAAAGCACCCTGATGAGGCCCATTAATGTGGGTTGAACCGGTTTCAAGAACTACTTTTTTTTCGTAAGGACCATAAATATTTTTAGAGCGCAGAATGGTTTGCCAGCCTTCGCCAACACCACCTTCGGGCAGACTAATGTAATAATAACCATTTCGTTTAAAGGGTTTGGGACCTTCTGCTACAGGACCTGTATACACAGTAACGCCATCATCCATCAGTTTTTTACCATCGGGACTTAATTTATGTACGATAATAGGACCTGCTCCCCAAATACTTCGGGCCAGATAGCCCTGCCCGTTGTCATCCCAGAATGGACACGGATCTTCCCATTTGGGAATTTCTACAACCTGCGTCAGAGGTTCCCAGGGACCCTCCGGTTTTTCGGCCGTAGTCATAAAAAGTCCTTCGTCGGGAGTACAAAAATAAACCCAGAACTTTTTGTCGTGATAGCGAATAGACGGGGCCCAGCTTCCGCCTGCATAGCGGTCGTTGGTATCAAATTCAGGGGCAAATCTAAACTCATGGTAAATCTGACCGATGATAGTCCAGTTGACCAGGTCTTTTGAATGGAGCACCGGCATACCCATAAAATGGAATTCTGAACAGACCATGTAATAATCATCTCCCACGCGAATTGCATCGGGATCAGAATAATCGGCATTCAATATCGGGTTGATGTAAGTGCCGTTTCCCTGATCGCCCCAAGAAATTTCCTGTTTCTGGGAAAATGCAGAAGAACTGAATATTGCAAAAAAGATTAAAAGTCTGAAGGATCGGAAATGGTTGATGGTTCTTGAATTCATAGTTAATTGTATTAGCATTTTTTGAGTTTTAAACTGAAAATCTAATGTATTTTATTAATTCTCTTCATTTTTTCTTATCGTTTTAACAGCTTCGACCATTGCAAAAAAATTGTCAACAGGAATGTAGCCGGGGATTGAATTCCCGGAACCCAACCCGTACCCGTTTGCAATCTTTCGATAGAGTGTTCCCTGTTCAACGATTGTATGAAATACTGTTTCAGATTTTTCCAATACCAGCAAATTCAGGTCGAACCCTCCGAACAATCCAATTCTGTTGTTATATTTCTCAATCCAGTTATCGAAAGGGGCAATCTGGTCTTCATTGGAATGCTTGGCATCAATACCTAAATTGATGATATCTTCCATTAAAGGGAAGATATTCCCGCATGAATGTAGCAAAAACTTTTTACTAGACCAGTGTACCAATTCGATAACGCGTTTATACTGTGGGAAAATATGCTTACGGATAATATCCGTGTCGAGTAACGTAGAAGTTTTATGCCCCAGATCATCGCCCATCCTGAAAAAGACAAATATGTCAGAATATCGTTCGATAACTCCTTGCCATAATTCTACCCAAAGATCACCAATCCGGAGGAACAGATCAGCGAACAAATCGGGATCCATACACTGCATAATACATAAGTATTCGTATCCCACCAAATCCTGACTTGCTTCAAAAATACCGTACCCGCAGCCTCCATAAGCTTTCATCCCGGCAGGCAAGATTTTCCGGATTGCTTCAAAATGGGGGGTGTAATTTTTCCAAAATATTTCGGGGATGTTTTCCCAAGGGTATTTCTCAAAGTCTTCCCTGGTTTGAATTGGGCCTGCCATTCCTCCCATAATAGCTCCATGTCCCGGCAGGATATCACATATTGCCGCTTCAAAATCAAAGCCGTCATAAGTCATATCTTTCCAAAATCCGATCAATTTTCGGTAGTATCCTTCCAATTCACTGGCTGTTAATCCTTCAGATGAAATTTTTTCACCCAGTGCTTTCGAAATAAACGGTGCGTCAATATGATGTTCGTACAACGACAAACGATCCGATCTTTGATTATTCAGAACCTGAAGAAGATTCGTATAATCAGGTTCAAATTTCATTGTCTTTTTGATACATTTCATCTGTTCATCAAATCATTACCAGTCATTTTTACTTCTATTTTAGCTCCCTTTGGGCAATTAACCACATATGAAATATCAGGAAGAAGGTCAAAACAGTTGTCGGAAATATCTGATTCTCCATCAACATCGAGGCAAAGCCCCCAGACAAAAGAAGGGGAACTAATGGTAGCTTTATCGTCGTCTTGCCTGATCGAAACCTGAGGTTTTGATAGCTCAAGATCTTTAAATCTCGTCAGAAACAACCGGTGTTGCGAGATAATTGTTGCTTTGTCTTTCAATATGGCAAATGCTCCATGATCCTTAATTCCTGCTTCTTCAAAAACTTTTTTTTCAAAAGAAGCGATTATCGTCGATGAATTCGGGGGTAATAAGATGTTTTTCTGCTCATTAACAGCATATTTACCATTTATCCCGAACAACCCATATTGAAGTTTACCAGTCCATGGTTTCTGTCTTTCGTTTATCCCATAGATATTAATTTTCGAACCTTCCTCTGCCACTACAACACAAATTTGTTCAAATGCCCTTCTTACCGGATGGTATGCAAGTTTCTTCCGGAGGTAATAATCTACGATTGTCCAGCCGTGAGTAACCGGCCACGAATCATTATACATCCAAAATATAGTGCCTGAACTACTGTACATTCTTCTGTGATAATTATTTATGTATTCTGACAATCCTTCTGACTGAAGTAATGCGCTGGCAAATACGTAATCATCAAAACTCATTTTCGTATAGTCTTTGCCAAGCCAGTCCTCCACAAATCGATATGTTATACCTTTTTTATCGTTCCAGAAATTCACCAGATTATCGTGCAAATCCCACGAGAAAGAGCGAATGAACTGTTCGCCGGCAGGCAAAAACTGACGCAGGGTAGCCGGGGAACTGGCGCCAAGAACTCCGCCCTCGTTTGGAAAACGGTCAACATATTTTCTATAAGCCCAAAAGCTGGTGCTATCTTTCCCTAACGAAACATCCCAGGGATGCTGATCGCCGGTATAGGGGCTATTGGGAAATTCCAAATTTTCTGAATAAGGCGAACTTGGCCAATATAAACGATATGGATCTTCTTCTTTCATTATAATTGGCATCAGATGATGGTAAATGAAATAATCCGGAGCTACTTTTCCTGTATTTGTAAAACCCCATGCCCATGTGCCCCATTCTATCTCATTATTGCCACACCATATAATTAGGGAAGGATGATAGGCAAATTCACGGACTGCCCAGTTTACTTCTTCCTTTACGTTATTATAGAAATCAACGTCATCACCAGGATATTTAGAGCAAGCAAACAAGAAGTCGTGCCATACAACAAGTCCCTTCTCATCGCATAATCGGAGCAAATCATTACCGGCAAAAAGACCTCCTCCCCAGATACGAAGAATATTGAAATTTGCCTTAACGTCCATATCTACCAGCTTTTCGAGCTGTTTAACTTCGATATTGCTGTAAATCATATCTGGTGGCACCCAGTTCCCTCCTTTCATGAAAACAGGCCGATTATTAACTTTTATTGTAAAGAAATTCCCCTTAACCGGATGCCGTGATCGGTCAACCTCTATTTTCCTGAATCCAATTTTCCTGAAACCGGAATCTATCACTTTGCCATCTGATTTTATATCAACTTTCAGCGTATATAAATTTTGGTCACCTTGTCCTGCAGGCCACCACAGATTAGGCTTGTTAACCCTCATTTTTAGCTTGAAAGGGTTAACTCCTTCTGCTACTTTTATTTGCGACAAAACCCGCTGATCCGTTTCAACCAAGGTTGCCTCCAGAGTAAGAGAGCTTGTATCTTTTCCCCCTTCGATGAATGCTCTAATTTCAATATCTGCTGACAACAAATCATCCGATATCTTTATCCAGGGCACAATATTATCTAATCTGGCTTCATCCCTCCAAATCAGCGAAACATTCCCGGTAATACCGACGTTGATCAATTGTGGATTCCAGTCCCACGAGAACTGGTACTGAGGCTTACGTATCCAGTGTCGTTTGTTAAGATGAACATTAAGCGAACTATTATAATTGGTCAGATTTTTATCTGCAACGTTATACAGCCCGCTTTCAATGCCAACTGTCAGAATATTATTTCCTTCTTTTAGTTTTCCTGAAATATCAATAAGGCAAGGAATAAAAGCATTTTCATGGTTCCCGATAAGTTGACCGTTCAGGTAAATCCTCGCGGAATAATCGAGCCTGTCAAACTTCAACCATACCGGTTTATTTAAAGCTTCTTTCGGGGCATTAAATTGTTTGTAATATTGCCAGTATTGTTCACTTACCCATCGTGCAGATAAATAATTTGTACCATAATTCAGGTCGCCAATCATTCCTTTTTTTTGCATGGCTACGATCAAATCCATGGGAACGTCAACATCCAGATAACGGAGCGTGTCATTTAAAGGATCCATCATGGAGAACGCATCAACATGATTCGGACCGTGATTCCCATCATTCCACGTTACTTTCCATATTCCGGAAAGATTATACTGATTCATGCCCGGAACTTCTGCCGGACTGGCATCGGATAACTGTCGTTGCCTGCAGAAAACGTGCTTCCCGGAATCTAACCGTAAGTCATTCTGAAACGGAATGGCCGTTGAATCCATTAACCCGGTAAATACAAAAAGAAAAAGAATTAGTTTTTTCATTTTTATTGGAAGTGAAAGTGAAAAATTTTATTAAGTAACAGCGATCTGACTCCGGTTTGTCCGGATATTCCTTCCCGAAAAAAATTGATCTTTTTATTTTTTCTTTGAATATTTCATAGACATCCATCATTTGGAACAAATAGTTAAAAAAGTTTCGACAGGTTGATCTCCTCTGCATCTTTACCTTCTTTGACAGAGAGAATCGAATCGTCAATCTTTTCCGCTAAACTTCCCGCCGAACGGTATAAGGCCAGAATGTTTTCAAGGGGAGTTCCTACCTGAATGGCATGGGAAGGCCCCAGAAAAAGTCCGCCTTTCGGAAAAAGCCTTTTCCGGCGCTCCACTTCTTTCGTTACATCGGCCACATCTCCGAAGGCCATCGTACTCTGAACGCAGACACTTCCGCAAAAGGTGATTCTGTCACCGAAGTCTTTTTGTAATACCGCAATATCCATTTCCGGAACTGTCGGTTGTACCACATCGTAAACATCCAGACCCAACGAAATTAAACGCGGTAAAAATGCCCTGACGCAGCCGCACATATGCATCATGGTCCTTGCTCCGTAGCGGTGGGCCATTTCAAAATATTCTTTAAACTTTCCTGCAAAATGTTTGTCAAAAATTTCAAAGTCAATTACTTGTGAATTCTGGGTACCCAAATCCTCTCCAATATGGGTGAAATCAATTAATCCGTCGCCAGTCTGCAATACCCTTTCGTGCATATCGTAATAAAATCGAAAACGGGCATCCATTATTTCCAAATAAACCGGGTCATCAGTTATCAGATCAATCAAAACCTGCTCGGTTCCCCTGACACGGGCAATGCTGTTAATAAAATCCATGTCTCCTGCGGTACCAAAACAAACGGCATACCCCTGGTCCGCAATTTTTTGGCATTGCTGTCTGATGGTTGAATAATCGAACCAATCTGCTTTTGGAAAGTGAGACTTATCCAAATCATCAAGTGACTGGATATTTGCAAATGGCAGGTAACTGGCTTCCAGGTATTTTCCTCCTTCAAATTCGGCATACTTGTAATGTTCGCCCCAGTAGCCTTCTACACTGCCATCAGGAAATTTATGCAGTTCCGGCCCTATATAAACCGGTTCAACATACCTGAAGTCGTCACCGACAACCCGTAAAAGCTGTTCCATATTTTTCAACCCGAAATGGCGTATGATCATCCGGTTGATTTCCGGTGTCCCTTCGTGTTTGACCGGAATCCGGTCGTAACCTGTTTGGTTAAATGCCCCTAAAACCCTTTCTCTTGAATTCATATTTTTTATATTCTATTTCACAAACAGACCTGTGATCGTCACGGGACCCAGCAGCCCCGAGGGCAATAGCGGTGAATGCTCCTTATAGAATTCCAAAGTTGTGTAGGTGTACTTATGGGAAATACCGGGTTGCCGATCGCCTATTAGCCTATTGACCCAAAGGTTGGTGACTTTTATTTCCAATGTATTCCCGCCTGCATTCAGCGCATCGGTTACATCTACCCGGAATGGTTTTTTCCAGATAATCCCCAGGGACTCACCATTCACTGCCACTTCTGCCAGGTTTTTTACCGATCCCAGGTCTAACCAGATTTGAGAACCCTCCCGAAACCAATCAGGAGAAGCCTGAATGGTTTTTGTGTAGCTCGCGGTTCCGGAGAAATATTTTATCCCGGGATTGGCATTTTTACTCCATGAAGTGAGTTCATCGAAGACTACTTGTGCAGGTGCGCCACGGTTTGTTTGGAAACTGATATTCCATGGGCCATCGATCACAGCAAGCCGTGTTTCAACCGGTTGTGTCAATTTATAAAATGACTTTCGGGCCTTTTTACGGAAAACAACGAACACAGCATCGTTTGGTTCCATTCTCAATGGAACTGTAGTATGCCCATCCGCGATCTGATAAGAAACCTCTTCAATTTTACCTGTTTCCGGATGCCATACTTCAGGTATTTTTCCCTCTACCCTAAAGGTTGTCTCCATGTTTTCCACGCGGTCATTCCGGTTGTTCACCCAATAGATATCCATATGATCCAGTCTACGGTGAACAAATAAAAGTTCTGTATCAGGTTGCGGCTTGGTGTACTCAAAGTCGGGTACAAACTTTAAACAGGCGAGAGCCTCCGCGATTGTAAGTCCTGCATAAATTTTCCCTTTGCCTACGCTATTTTCACCTTTTCCGTTTGCCCACAGCTCATCAACAAGAGTTCTGAACTCGGACTGATCATCACTTAAACTTGGTGTATCAACCGGCTTTTCACCGGCGACGACAGCTCCGGCCTTTACCATTTCGCTGATTTTGCGCAGCACCGGCAAAGACATGTATTTACTGTTGGGATCGAGAACCAGCAAACGATAGCTCGTCCCGCCCGGTGTGACGATATGTCCTTGCTGATCCACCGAAAGGATACGGACAAGCGCATCGCTGTTCAGAAAGTCATAATTATAACCTGACGGAATATCGGGTAATTTATTCCCGAACAGCGCTGTAATGTTATTATCCTCTCCGTAAAAGTAAAGGATATCAGCTACAAATTTTCCCTGCTGTAACATATAGGAACTGCGGGCCAGGTAGGTGATCCATGGCCCGGCCTGTTCAGCCCAGGTCTCATGTCTGTTTAACCAGGGTCCCCAATGTTCGAGGCTAAGTCCCGGTATTTTATCATTATCCGGTGAATGAACGGAAACAGACTGGACGATCCGGTTTACACCACTGGCAAATTCCATATTAGCAACCGGTTTTAAATATTCGGGAGACCAGCCCCACGCAGGGCCGTCAGATGTCATGGACTCGGCGGCCACCATGTTTTGTCCGTAAATGTGCGCCACAGAAGCTGACTCACGGATATCGGCTTTGTGTAGGATACTTATCCTGCCGCCAAATGTGTTGGGAGTCCATAAGGCACTCATTGGTATGTCTGCATTGCGTTTGACTTCCATACCGTCACCGATAAATGCACGACCAGATTCGTGCGCCTCAACATAACTCCCCATATTCCGTTCATGAAGCAATGCTGTTAATTGCCCGTAATGATTTTCAGCGATAAGGTCTGCAATTGTTTTCCGGAAATCCCACAGAAACCGGTCGCTGGCCCGGACGCTTTCCACGATATGTCCCGTTAATACAGGCAGCCAAGGAAGCATATTATAGCCTCGTCTTGTTCTGAATTCAGTTTTCATATGATCGGTCCAGTTCTGAATACCGGCTTCATAACTGTCAAAGATTACATATTGCAGTCCCTTTTCGCCGATCAATCCGTTTGTGGCATCCCGATACTGGTCAAGGTAATTGTTCAAATAGGCTTTCACATGTTCAGCATTGAGCTTATCAACTTCCAAACCGGTAGCCTCAGGGGAAGCCGGGTGGTTCATTTTGCCGGTGAGCGAATAGCCAAAGCGCAACACAGCCCATTTACCTTCAGGAGGTGTCCAGTTGAGCTTACCATGAGGCTGCATCCTGGAGGTCAGATCCACCACATCCACCTTACGGATTGCATCGCCGGTATCGACAGAAGGCGTTAAGGCTGTATACAAGTCGGTTGCCGTGGCAAACCCTGCTTTTGCCTCGAAACGGTTCACCCGGGCTGTACGATGCAGCACTAGCTCTGCGATTTCCATCCCACCGCCGGTGACTTGTGTGGCCGGTGATGTAAAAGCAACACGGAAAAACCTTGCTGTAACCGGTGAAAATGTCACCGTAACCTGTGGTACCTGATCATCTTTTTCAATCTCTGCGATTGTTCTGAATTGAAGACCATCATCACTGACTTTAAACGTCTGGGTGCCGTGTCCGTCGGCCTCATCTGCTGCCATGGTGACGGACTGAAAAGTTTCAGGTTTTGAAAATTCGAACTGTATCCATGATTTGCCGTTTGACGGAGCTGATGGTAAAAAGATTGATTTTACAATATCTCCATCTGTAAGTGTAGTGAGATCAAACTCTCCTCCACTCGATGTAATCTTTGGCTTCAAATCTGCCATCGTGATATCATTTTCCGGTACCCGGTAAGCTACGACAGCATCATCGGCATAAAATCCCTTGTCCTCATACTCGTCCCAATATTGACTAGGTCTGGTTCCACCAGAGTCATTCTGGAATCTGCCGGTGGTAGTTGGTGGTTTAGGCAGAGTTCCGGAAAAGGGATGTCCCCCCTCAATCCGAATTTCGCTCCAAACAAATTTCTTCATTGCCTGTGCAGGTTTCACCCATGGTCCACCAGTCTCGCTCCAACCGGGTGACCCGGCAATGGCCATTTCCAAACCCAGTGAATCTCCCAGCCTTGTCGCGTATGAAAAGGCCTCCTTCCATTCGGGAGTCATGTAGGTTAAACGTTTATCGACCACCTGCGGGGTATAAAGTCCCGCATCGAAACTCTGGAAACCACCGAACCCCGCACGCTTCATCCACTCAAGATCAGCCCGGATGCCTTCTTTTGTGATATTACCATTCATCCAGTGCCACCATACACGCGGTTTGGCGCTTTCAGGCGGTGTCATAAACCCGGCTTCAAGGTTCTCCGATGTTGCCGCAGACTTCCCCCTGCACATGACGAAAACCATACAGGCAGATAAACACAACAAGATCGGGAATACGGCAAACTGCAAAAGGCTGTTCTTAAAAGGTTTTTTCATCGTCATTTTTATTTTAACCCATATCTGTTTTCGTAAAGTTCATAAACATCCACCATTTGGGTAGCGACAAAACCGTTTTCGGCATTGGAATCATCAGAGGCTACCTGAACAAGTTCCTTTACCTGTTTTAATTCTTCTGCATATTTTTTTACCTGGGTAAATTCATGCTTTGCCAAAACTGTATTTTCGGTGTTATGGAATATTGCCGTTCTGACAAGATGATAAAAGAAATTGATCATTGATTCACCATAGGCAAATCTTCGTTCGTCATCAATCAACCTGGACTGTTCCTTATCATTATGGCATTGTACTAAAGCCGCGTCAATCTCCATTCGTGCCAATCTCAAATGATCTATGATTTCAACCATATCGGGTCCATCGTTTATTACAGGTGAATATTTTTCATATTTCATGTGATCCAGCGAGAAAATGTTTTTCTTTTCGCCTGTAATTAGTCCTGTCCAGCTTCTGAACGAAAAAGAACCTTTAGGTGTAAAAACAAAATGTTTGAATGATTTGGTTTGTATCATGGCTATTTCAAGGTGTTCATAAAACTTTTTGGCATGTTCTGTCGTCGTTGGATAATACAAGCTGAAATACTCGTCAAGAAATTTATTCACATCCGTATCCACATTCCATAGAAGTTTTGAAAGCAGATTTTGTGTTAATGTCCATGTCCCCCATAACTTAGTTGGAGTATGCATCCAGCGAAAATGTCTTGCACCATTCCTATAATACCATGGAATATCCGCTGAAATAACTTTAGTATAAAGTGTGGGCAACGATTTCAGCGAACTTATGTTGTAATATTCGGTGAAAGTTATCGCGCCTTTGTAATTTCGGCCCTCGCCCGTTACCCAATTCTGATAATCTTTTAAAAGTTTGGCATTTATTTCAGAGCAGGCCGGATCGGCAAAGCTGTGACAATAACAACGTTCGATCGGTGCAAAACTAACGGAGATATTTTCATAATCAAAGCTCTCGGGTAAAGGTCTGTCAGGAGGAGAAAGTGTTTCAGAATAAGCTGCAATTTGTATGTGCACTTTACGATTGAGCCTTCCATGGGAACGTGCAAGCTCTATTCCTTCTAAAAGATCATTAAGAATTGTAAAACTTCTGGACGTATAATTGCCACTGTTTTTACAGGTTTCACATTCGCACCATTTCCCGTTATCGAGCATACCTACCCTGACAATATCCGCCTTCGATTTTTGGCCGTCAATAATATCCTGAACAAAATTTTTCGTAAGTTCTTTTCTTGCATCAGCATTGGAAGTACAGAAATTATCCCCCTCCCATTCAGCTATATTGTTGCTCCTCTTCCCGTCGTGTAATCCATACCACTCCGGATGCGCCTCAAAATTTGTCAGTTTCCCGTTGCCATCAATGTCGCCCTTGTACTCATCGCTTGGATTATACGGATCTTCCGGCTTATTTCCGTCACCTTCGAATTTTGGATGATCATACGAATATTCATGTTCCGGATTAAGATAGAGATTATGCATATCATGACTGCCATCTGCAAATTTCATCCCAAGCTTTTTAAGCAAGGCAACCGGTTGATTTTGAGAGGCCCATAAATTCACTCGATTTCTTGCCATCCACAAGAAAAACTCATCGTCACATTTTCTGTCCCCCCATGCATTAAAACCTCTTGTCAGATAAGATGGATTTTCAACAACACTCATATCCGCTGTAATGGATACTGCTGCTGTCGGATATACCGTCCCGGTTTCACCCAGACCGTAAAATTGAATACCAAGCTTATTTAAGTAATAATAAACGCCATATAGAGTACCAATCCTGTCACTACCTTGTACCCTGGTAATAATCCTGCCCTTGTCAGTTTTTGTTGATATTTTAAAAGATTGTTCCGATGCAAATTGAACATCTCCGTCAGCAACCGGCGGATTGGATTCCCTGGAGCCAAGAATAAAAACATCACCTCTATCCGGGAATTTATTCACTCCGGTTAAAATGATATCACCCTCTTTTATGTCTGTGATTTTGACCAGGTATTTTTTTAATTCCACGGCTGCAAAGCATTCGGTACATGCCCTGTCATCCTGAAAATCACCGTCCCAAAAATCAACCTGTTCCTCTCCGAAAGCCGCGGCCTCTGCAGAGGCGAAAGACCCGTTGTTTACCATGATGATAACTTTATTTGTACCAACTGCTTCCCCGACAGTCAACATGATAACCGGTAAGATCAACAATATTATTTTCATAACGCCCGGCCAGTTAATTAAAATTCAAATATTCCACTGGAATATCAACGATTATGTGACTTTCCCGAATTACTTCATTTGCCTCTTCGACACGCCAGCCACCCATATCCCGTAAATACATTTTATGCCCGTTAATATTGTAATACCATGCTCCGCCATCTTCCGGCATGTCCTTTAGCTCATCATCTGTCAAAAGAATCGATTGAACATTTTTTACACCTTGCGAAGAGGACAAATAAAAACATTGCCTGAGCCCAAGGTTTTGATAGATTTTTCGTGTGTACGAATTCTGAATATAGTCATGTTTATCAAACGGATGTAAATACATAACCGGCTTGTCTCCCGCGCAGATATACATCAGGGTATCCTTTTCAGGATATAATGCCCTGAGTTCACTGATTGATTGAAATGTGATCAGCTTTTGAGGCTGTCCCTCTCCTCCGTGAATAAAATGCCATTTGGAATAAGCTTCCAGGTTGGAGAAGAACAGGCGTTGTCCTCTGTCGTCAGCCATACAGGTAAAGGTATCGTAAGGTGTATCTTCAGGTAAACCATACTTAAAAGGATCTGCGATCATCTCAAGAAACGAGAAGCTGAACAAAGGACCTTTTCCCCGTTTTTCAAGCATATAGTCACATGTTGCAATCGTATTCTCCACCCATCGCCATTGCCCGTCAATAAACACCTCGGCAGAGCAATGATTGGACCAGCCAACTGTCCGGGCCGGGATTTCCATGATACTGCAGAATGCAATGAGCGCATGGGCGGCAAATACACAGAAACCTCCATAGGTAATATGCTCCACCGGATGCCACGGTTGGTCTCCCAATTGTTTCTCTGTATGCTTTCGTTGCCTGTAACACCAACCGGCAATGGCTTGTACTTTATCCCGGTCAGGGGATGAATCTGTCAGTCCTGCCTCCTGCAATATCTCGTTTTTTTTCTGCAGCATAGCATCCCAATCCTTTACATGGTCCCCGTAAGTTGGTGAAACATGACAACCTTCTGTCTCACGCCTGCAGGCTTTGTAATTAATAGGAAGGAGTTCAGGAACATTTCTGTTGATCAATACAGGAAAACCACCAGCCGATATTTTATCCGGCTTTTCATATTCCACCGCTATACTCCATAGCGGGATTTCCGACAATTCCGGATCTTCCGGTATTGCCTTCGCGACCCACACATCCGGATCTTTTGACTGTAAAAAGAACTTTACTGCCGGACGTACCGGTGAAGGTTTACAAAACACCGTAAAGAACTGCTGACAACATTCCTCGTCGTTACGTAATTCAATAACGTTATTGAATAATCTATCCCCTGCAATGTCCTGTGAATAAATATCAGAATATAAGATAAAAGTTATAAAAAACGAGAAAATATATAACGCCAGTCGTTTCATCTTATTTGTTTGGTCAGTTAATGAATGTCCTTTATAATTATTTTGAGTCTCAGAAGAGTATAAGTCATTTAAATTCAGTTGCTTCCAAGTATTAATGCACACGATTATAAAATTAATCAAATGTTGCGCGAACAGTTATTTTCTTACCATCAAAACCTTTTAGGCACACGATGTCTTTCTCCGCATCGAAATCACGATAATCCTTCCCGTTTACTGTTATGGATTTAATCTTCTTCTCATCAGGATGACGCAGGCGAATAACAATCGTATCAGGTTTCTTTCTAACAGGCGGAGTAACTTCTGCTTCAATATAACCATCCTTGACATGCGAAGTGATCTTATAATCAACTTCACCAAAAGCGGTCGGTGCCTGTTTCACACCAACAACCATCCCATCCTTCATCCAATGGCTGGTAACAAAAGGCGCCAGCCATAATTCATTGTTGCCGCGCTCCATCACCAGCATGGTCCTCGTCTGAGCTAAAAACCAGCCGGTTTCGTGCGTTTTGTTCCAGCCGCCCGTATTGTGAAAATGTTCCCAGAATGTGAGGTTTTCCTTGCTGATCAGCGTGGAGACCGCGTTAAAGTACGACCTGATGAAAGGTTTGACATCGTCGTTGCAGGCATAAAGTTCTGTAATCCGCGCATAGTAAGGCTGCACCTTATAAAAGCCACCCAGATCAAACCAGTTTTCCCGAACTTCTTCAAGGGAATATTCACCCAACCCGGCTCGCAGAAACCAGTTGTCTTCCAAATCATTGGCGATCCAGTCAATTTCCCGGCTGTCGTTCTGGTTTAAAAGACCTAACGGAACGAGGTGATGCGGCCCGGCGCTGACATCTTTGCCCCACGCACGGTGCCAATCCTCTCCCGGGTACATGTCGGCAACGGTACCAAAACTTCCGATAATCGCGGGACTGTATGGAACCCAGGTGCCATTCGAAAGCTTAACCACGGGTGAACATGCCTGAGACCAGTGATAGGCCCGAAATAAATTTTCTTTGAATTCTTCTGCTTTTTCAATGAAACGATCTCCACCCGGATAATTGATATCATTGAGGGATTTTGCAACAGCGTTCAATCCAGCGTAAAATTCTCCCTGGGGTCTCATCATGTAAGCAAAGCGATTCCAATCGGCAAAAACACCTGGGGGAAACAGACCGTACTCCGGCACCATTTTGCCGGACGAATCCAGGCGCTTTGTCTTTTCAAGCTGATTGATGATCCAGTTCGATGCCTTCTCCAGTTTCGGGGCGACCGATTGGAGCCACCCGGAATTACGATAAACTTGGTAATAACTGCCAAGTGTCCAAAAATGCCATCCAATCCCCCATAAGGTGTACCCCGTGGTAAGCAGCCCATCTGCATTGTAACGGTTGATAAAGAAATCCAGAGAACGCCGGGCAAATTCTTCGTGTCCCAGCAGGCTCATTCCATTGATCACCGCCTGTGCCTCACTTTCCAGCGGCCCGTAACGATCCGATGAAATCCATGGTGAGACAAGACTTCCTTCTTTCTCATTTCTGGCAGCGATCATGCAGTGAACCTGTGACGCGGTAATGAGATCACCCAGAAGCTTACCCGGCAACTCAACCTTCATGGATGAAGAAAGGATCTTTGTCCAGTATGCCTCGGTATCTGCCAGCAGATCATCCGGGTTCCTGAAAAGAGGTAACTCCGCTACTGTTATTTCCCACCCGGGAATATAAACAACAAAGGTTTCTTTGGAATGGGCAGGCATATTCCCCTGCACAACGATGCAACCATTTTCGTTCCCTATTTTCAAAGAACGAACGGAGGATGTATTGGCAAAAGCTAATATTTTCCCGTTCCCGGTGACCATCATCCCGTTTGCCGTTTGTTTAAGGGAAGCAGGTTCCGCCTCGCTGAGTTTGAAAGAGACCTGCATTTTAGCCGGAGTTTCACCTGACGAAGTATTCTCAATCGTGAATTTTGAAACAAAAAGAGGCGCCGTGTTGAGCCAGTCATTCACATCTGCACGTTCTTTGGATGACGGGGCCACAAATGTCATCTGTTCATACACCACATTGTTTTCCCTGAACGTGTGTACAGGTACCGGCATCCAGTCACCGTAAAGATGCCTGGAAAATAAACAGTCTTTCGTGGCGCCGAATTCGGGAACAAAATGGAACGTACCGTTTTCCCGCTCTTCCCGTCCTCCCACCTTGTCGGAAAACCATGTTTTCCCATGCCGTTCAACCACGTATTTTACATTATCGCAGGCAAGAGAAAGCATCAAAGGCCCCTGATTTTGTACCGCCCGGTGCGCATTCTCCATGGCCCGTTCGAAGCTCTGGTCAGGCATTTGCCTTACCCGTTCCAGAACAGTCTTTTCCCCTGCTATTTTTGTCATCTGATAGTCTTTTAAGCTGAGTGGCTTATCGGCCAAACTAACATAAAAACCATGATCAGGAACATAAACGCCGCCGTTCTTTAGGATGTCTTTTACCGCAACGCCAAATTTGCCGGATGGAAGTTCTATATTGAGAATTGTACGATCAGAGGGAGGCATGGCATCAGACGTACAATACCTGACGTCCAGCATGAGAGGCTTTGCCTGTTTCCATTCCTGCTTCAGGGAATTTTTCAGGGAGGAAGCCCCGATGATTTGCCCGTTATATAACGTGATTACTCCTTTGCCTTTTCCTGATTCGCTCTGCAAAGACAGCTTCACCACATCATATTCAGATTTTGTAAAAGCCTCAATGCTTCTTAATTGAACAGGCTGAAGAGAGGAAGGAAATATCCAGCGAACCTTTAACGGATTCACAAAATAACTCATCATATCATGTTTTGTTATTTTTGCGAATTGATCCTCTGTTTTTTTGACATCGACCCGCACAGGAATCGTCCACTGTTTCCCCGATACCGTTATCTCATCCGGAAGCTTCATCCAAAAGCCCTGCCATTCGGATTCTCCAAGCCAGCATTCCACGCGTGATAGAGCGGCATCAGGGATATATGAATTATTGGAAAATTCAATTGAAAGGCTGGCAAGGTTCCGGTACTCATACCATTGCAGCCCAATACACTTTTCCCCGTTGCCGGCCACCGGTACGATATACGATCCATCCGGGTTGGCAGGCAAATCCCTGCCATGAAAGATATCCTCAACGTTGAGCTCCCCAACCCGGTTAGGATGATAACTGGTTTTAGAAGGGTCCCATGTGCAACACCGTGCAAAAGGTGCAATGTCAAATAAATCCTCATCAAAGGGTGAAAACCCGGTCTGCTCTTGTTCAGGCATGCTGTCCCATGCCTCCGGGGAAATCCTGTTGCAGGTTGATTGCCCCACCCTGGGAATGATCAAACAAATCAACGCAACAGAGGTGATTAGCTGAATAAAAAATGTCTTCTTCATGATATTAATTTTTAAAAAGATGTGACTTCCGATAACGTGAACTACTTGTCAAACCTGCGGAAAAACAGAATTATCTCACGGATCAACCCGGGATTCCCTTTGCTTAATCCATGATCACCATTGTCCAGTTCTCTTAATTCGCAAAAACCATTTGCATTTTGAATGTACCGGTGAAACTTTCTGGAACCCGATATGTTTACAGTTTTGTCGTTTGTGCCATGCCAGATTTTTACCGGCACAGGGTAAATTTTAAATGTATCTTTTGCGTTAGAAAAGGTATTCGTAAGTAATGGATTCCATCCTTTTACTTTGCAGGGGTCCCATGTATTTCCTGATGAATCCTTAAAGTTGTATATTCTTGCCAATGATCGTCTTGTAGTTGAATACCATGGATTTTTCCATGCCTGTCCGTAAAGATCCAACACAGGACAAAACATGCCATGTGCTAAAACAATCTGACTGTGCCTGTTTACAAAATTTGTTGACGATAATCCTCCCATCGATAATCCAATGACAAAAATCTCTTTGTAAACATTATAATGCTGCTGTATATATTCATACGCTTTATAAACAGACTGAACCACCCATATTCCTCCCATGTTTTCCGGAACTGGGCCTCCGTTAACATCAAAAATGGCATACCCGTTTGCCAGTAAACTGTCATCGACTAGTGTATTGTTTTCAGGGAACCACGAATTAGCAGTGACCATTCCTTCCTTGTTGCTCCCGGCTCCGTGGGCATAATAGACCAATCGTGTCGGAGCCCCTGATTTGGAGTAGGTTTTTGGAATCTTCAAAATTGCCTGATCATAGTAAACACTGTCAAAATCCTTAACATTCAATTCCGAAGAAAGATTATCAGGGAAATCAAGGTTAATTCTGACCGTAAAATGGACATCTTTGGGCTGGTTACTATTTTCCTCTTTTCGACACTGCAAAAGGGACGATTTTATTTCCTTCCCGAGTTTATCAATCGTGGTTTGTTGTTCCTTAAGCGCTTCAACCAGCAACGGAACAAAACCATCATAGTTTATTGCCATAAATTTTAAAGAATCATCAACTTCCCGTACTAAACCCGGGAATACTTCTTTAACTTCCTGAGCAGTAAACCCATAATTTAGGTCATGATTTTTCGTATTGGTAAACGTGTTGCCATTTATCCTTAACAGTTTATCCAATGCATCATCAATCGGTTTGATATTACTTTTCCGGTTTACATCGGGAGCCTGCCAGCTAACGGCACAATAAGCACTCCCTCCCACATAGAGCTTAATATCGGATAAACTGTCAGGATAACCGGAGCCGCTTGTGAATGAACCTATTTTAACTGAACCATCTGTTTTAACCTTTAGCTGGGAAAAACAATTCACAGAAGCAAAACAGCATACAATCACAAAGAGAATTTTTACTTTCATTTTGGCGTATTTTAAACATTATATTTTATTGACTACGGGTCGGGATTAAGTTTAGCTCTGCCCCTAATGGCACCGAAAAATCACCATTGACCGTAATTTCATTTGATGCCCTGAACGTTTTAACATCACCGGCAGATAAAGAAATGGAACCTGTACCGGTACCAATTGCAATATTTCGTCTTGTACCAAACTTAAACCTGTTGAGTTGGGAGTTATTCTTAATATGAGCATCCTTTTCACAATACCTGTCAATTAATTTGTAGTACCTGAAATAATCAACTTTCATATCCTGTGGCATTTTGATTGTTTCATCAAAATCTATCCATTTGTTGTTTACCTGCATGGATAAAACCACGTATTGCAAATGTTTCGGGACCCCATCCCCGAAGTAAGCACCTACAGGTTGGTCGTCAAAATAAAGAATGACCCTGTCCCGTAACCATTCCGCGGCATACTTATGCTCAGCTTCAAATAAAGGGTTACTGTGCTTGTGTTCCACAGAAAACACCTTCACCCCCTGACAACCGGAGGCACAAGTATCCAGGCTTTCCGGGATTTTGTCATGCACACCCCCTGACATGATATGGACATCCTCACATTTATCGTATAACGTTTCAACAATGTCAATTTCATCATGATAACATTTGTATCGGGCATAATCAACCCAGTAGGTCCAAAACGAAGGCCACACCCCGGTTGCACAGGGAATGCCATTTTTGTAATTACCAGGGTCCAGAATTTTGGCCGAAATCTCAAAATAACCATAATTGTAATCACTGTTTTTACTACGAATCTGACCAACAGAAATAATAGAATCTGACTTATTAAGCCTTAGCTTGAGATAACCATTTTCCATAATAACATTTGATGAATCAAGATTAGAACCAAATCCCCATCCCCAACCACAACCGGAATAAGCTTTATCCCACAAAGCCGGATTCAGACCGGAACTATTAAATTCGTCGCTTTTTGAGCTGACCAGTTCCCAGTTCGGATCAAGATGAGGAGGTACCTGTGCATTTAACTTCATCCAAAGTCCGGAAGAGGCTAAAATTGACAATATAAGTAAACTAATTCTTCCCATTTATTAAAATTGGTTATGAGCCTGCCGGACAATCAGACAGGCGCCTTATTTTATCAATAATTATTTTTGAGGCATAAGCGGCAAAACCACATGGGATGGATGCTCTGCATCGTGATAAATCGTATTCACAGCAGTAATCATTCTGCGATTGTTGTTAAGCGGTTCCCCGCTGTTTGGATTTACATCGAAACGAGGAAAATTACTGCTGGAAATATCGATACGAATGCGATGACCTTTTTTGAAAACATTACAACAAGGATCCAGTTTAATGTTAAATTCGTAAATCTGGCCTGGTGTCATAAACTTCTCCTCTTTGTCGCTATCCCTGAAACGTGCCCGGATAATGCCATCGCCCATAATAAGGTCGAAACCTGCGGGATAATCCTTACCTGAAGGATAAACATCAATCAGTTTTACTGTAAAGTCCGTATCCGTTGTGGACGATGAAGCCCATACTTTTGCATCGATAGGGCCGATAATTTCCGTGTCTTTCTCCAGTGGTTCACTCTGAAATACAACAATATCATTCCGGGCAGAGAGTGGTATTGGATGTGGCCATGTCCAGGTATGTTCTCCGCCCCATTGGTTCCAGGCTCCATCTGTCATGATCCCTTGCGAACAGCAGGTACAGCCACCAATCGTGGGTACAGGGTTTTTGGGATCAAACTCATAAGTAGTTGAAGATTTACGAACCTCGGGACGCCGGGGAGAAAGCGTTCCTCCTTCATGTATATAGAATTTAGTATGTTGGGCTTGTACTGGCGGATAATCGGAATAAGCACGCCATTCACCTCCGTGATAGAGTTTATCTTCATTGGTTTTATGCCCATCACCTGTCCCCATGACAAAAAGCTGAACCTTATTAGTGAAGGGGAACTGTTTATCGAAATCATTATCTACTCCTTTAAGCCAGCGGTCATACCATATTTTATGCATTCTGTTATGATCCAAATTCGCTTCTTTTCCGAAATCAACTTGTCCGTTGGATTGTGAAGTAGCTCCATGAATCCATGGTCCCATTAATAAATACATCGGGTTTTTCTTTGTGCTATTCCATTTCCTGTATGTTTCCGTTGTGCTGGTACTGAATAGGTCGTACCAACCCCCAATCATAAATACCGGGATATCCTTATGCTCATCCATGTAATCGACAATATTATTAAACCGCCAGAACTCATCATTAGCTCCATGTTCCATCTGTTTAATAATGATATCTTCGTATTCCGTTGCCAGGCGCAAGGGAGTCATCCCTTTCCTCAGAGGTAGATTAAGGAGATAATGTTGTTTATCAGAAAATTCTTTTAATAATTCGGCCTCTAAAGTAGAGTCCCTCGATTGTCGGCTGCCAATTGCAGCCTGTCTCATAGCCCAATACCACACCCGTAACCGGAAAGCTCCTCCATAACGGGCGCCCCATTTCCCATGATTAATGGCAGGGTCCCTTGGAACTATCGTGGTTAAATACGGGCAATTTTCCATGGCGGCCAAATGTTGTGTGCAACCCACATAGGAGGTGCCTTCCATACCTATTTTACCATTGAACCAGGGCTGTTTGGAAATCCATTCAATGGCATCATAACCGTCCTTGCGGTCATCAGTCATATAATGCCATATCCCTTCTGAGTTGCCTCTTCCCCGGGTATCTTGTTTGATAACGATATATCCATAAGGCACATAACTAATTGGCATGTCTGGCCCTTGATCGGGTCCCAGCTTATTATATGGTGTTCTCATCAGAACAACCGGAAATTTACCTTTGGCAATAAAACCATTATTCCCCGGAAAATAGATGTCAGTGGCCAGTTTGACCCCGTCACGCATGGGAACCATGACATCCTTATTGGAAATTATTTCATAAACCGGTTTATCCTCACATGCTGAGTTAAGGTCTTTATTCTTCTGTGAATAAGCATTCGGGCTAATCAATACAATGATAAAAAACAATAATAATATCTGTTTCATTTTTATTCGGTTTAGGCTTCTTTTAATATTCTAATTTCATACTGGCATGGCCTGTAAATGAGGCTAAATGAACCGTTTCAGTGGTTGCGTCATAAACACCTCCTGAAACTTTTACCGGTTTTCTGCCGGAAGGATGAGGCAATCTTATAATAATATCATTGGGTTTCCGGTCTGTATTACAATCGATGGTTACTTCAATAATACCTTTTTCAACATTCGACTTTACATTGAATGATAACGGACCAAAATAACTGGCAACATTTTTCACACTGATTGTTTTCCCATTTTCAAGCCATGCGCGGGGAACACCTGATAATAGTTTCAGTGTTTGTCCTTCTTCGAGGTAAAGCATCCACCGGGTTTGCATCAGAAACCAGGCTTCTTCATGGGTTTTATGCGGGCTTACCTGATGAATATGTTCCCAAAAGGTATATGTTTCCCTGTCCGATATAGCAGGAAAGGTGTTGTAATAAGTTTTAAGAAATGGCTTGACCATGCCTCTTTTGAGTTGGAGCCATGCATGGCGGGAATAATAAGGTTGACTAAAAACAGTGTTACGCTGATAGAGATGTTCAGCATGAAATGCAAGCATTGATCCGGCTGCGGATTCGTAAGGGGAAATAACTTCCTGAAAGATCAGGTACAAAGGTCCTGTCGTAGCATACCTAACTGTAA
This sequence comes from Prolixibacteraceae bacterium, assembly GCA_003506435.1. Classification (GTDB taxonomy): domain Bacteria; phylum Bacteroidota; class Bacteroidia; order Bacteroidales; family Prolixibacteraceae; genus GWE2-42-39. Next base: position 59,794 of record DOAQ01000020.1, on the reverse strand, counting down.
AATGGGCATGAGAATATAGTTTCAGTGGCTCCAGAAATAATTGAGGGAGCCATTTTGTGTCAGGCCAGGGAGGTACTGAAGGCATCCAGGTTCCATCTCCCAGGGGCATCACCGGTGAGCGTTCCATCGAGGCAAAAAATGATTCACGGATATTCTTCTTCAAATCTTCCGCTTGAATCCGGATTTTTTCAGCCATGGCCGGATCAACAGTTGAAAGCATCTCCGCACTTCGTGAAAGGCCTAAATAATTGTATCCATTCAGCATAAATGAATGGAAATGGTCATTTTTATCAGCTACTTTACCTACCATCATGCCATATCCTTTTCCACGTAAATCTTCCAGCTTGTTACTATCCTGTTCGTTGATAAGAAATTCACAGGATTTTAAAATCTTATCCTTATTCTTCTTAATAAATTCCAGGTCATGCGTATAGCGAAAATATTCCCCCATTGTAAAAAGTGCAGCACCCGTCTCCAGCATATACCCCCCGAAATTCTGCATAAATCCATTCTCGTGCTGCTTGTCCAGGAAATACTGAATTGATCTGCGTGCTGTATCATGCCAACCCATTGAATTCATGAATTGGATAATGGGTGAACTTTCCGATCCAATAGGTGAATAAACACCAATTGTAGGAGCTAGAGTTCCTTCCGGCTCCAACCCGTATGTCGTCAGGTCAAGATGAAGAAGGCCGGCATAAACCATGTCCTGGATTCTTTTCTCAGGTAATTGAATACTGGAAGCATTTGAAAGCTTATTCTCCCAGAAAGACCGGCATTCCTTTAGCTGCTTTTCAAAATCCCATCCGGCAAGCTTGAGAGCGCGATCGTGTGTTGCAGGGGTATGAGGCACATAAAATTCGAAAACGGCAGAGTCTCCGGGTGCGAGCAAAATAGATATCTCTTCGCATGGGGCTGGTTTATTATTAATCCTGGCGATGCAAAATACCCGGTCTGTTGAGAATTGACTGAATCCATTTTCTACATTAAATTTATAGTTTTGGGTCTCCGGAAATTTAAACCAGGCATAACGCAGTGCCATTGAAGTGTTAACAGCAATTGCCTGAAAACAAAGTACTGTAGTTTCTTTCCTGTTTAATTCAATTTTTTCCTGTTCCTTAAATTCCGATTCCTGTTTATTGGTAAACGTATGACCACCCGAATATCCATCAGCGGTAAGGTAATGCGTTCCCCTCAGATTTTCCGATTTTAGCGGAGAACCCTCAAGTGTAACAAACGTGCGGGTCCTGTATAAAATATCTTCATCACGAAGGACAGTATGCAGGATGGGCAGGAATCCCTTTTCAAGGTGACGGGAAACATCATGCACCACGCCAATCCCTCGTCCCATCACAAAGTTATAGGTAACAGGAGCGTTATTCAATTCAGGAAGCTTGACACTCTGGCATGCCCGTTTGGGCCTTATGGATTCCATTCCCTTATTAAAATGATTGAACCCAAAATCCACTTCGAATAAATTGAAATCACGTGAAACCCCCAGCCAAGTAGGAACACACTGGTTACGAGTATGTCTTGCGGCATTTTCATAGCTTTCTTCAGGTTCGTCCTCAATTTGTCCCAGTTTTGTTTTTGATCCTGCTTCTCCGGTTTTTTTCTGAATTTCGCTCAAAGTCCGACTGTCATCAGCAGGAAGAACTGTAACTTCATATTCGGAAATATAGATTGGAAACCGGGAAGTAACATCACGAAGCAGAAATGAAAAACCTTTTTCTTCTGTATTCACCGTAACAACAGTTGCCCCCGGACCTGGCTGCAGATGTACATTTTCGATTGATACACCGAGCTGATACCTTTTCCCTGACTTAAAGGAAAACTCATTTCCTGTTACTTTTCCTTTCCCGTTAATAATATGCAAACCATTCAGTTCACCATTAAATACTTCAATTTCCCCTTCAGGAGCAGTGCTACCCCATTCAATATAAACTGTAACCGTAGCGTTTCCTTCTACCAGTTGATTTCCTCTGATTCCGGTGCTACTAATAAATAATAGCATAAAACTCATTAAAATAATAATTGAAATCATAGATCTTTTCATACAGTAGGCTCCTCCTTTTTTTATTCTGTTTTGATTTAAATTCATTTTAAAATAAATACCTGTCTTGGAGATAATTTTAATGGATATAAATGATCCCGAGGAGACATAGATTTCTTTCAGGGTTACTATAAGTCACTCAGGATTCTCCGGACCATAAGAAATTAGAGTTAATCCCTAATGGATCCGGAGAATTTTATATTTGTATAAAGTATGTTGGTCTAATAATTCGGATTTTGAGTCAGATTTTCATTTTGATCCATAGCCGTTTGTGGAATAGGCCACAGGTAATTTTTAGTGGCATCAAATTTCTTGGTGCCGCCGGGGGCATTAACAACGGTGTATTTCTTGACCCCGTTTACCTTTTCTATCCTCATCGCGTGTACCGTACCGTTTAAAACAGTCTCAGCAATTTTCCACCGTATAAGGTCAACCCATCGTTTTTCTTCCATGGCAAGTTCTACCCTTCGTTCGTGACGAATGGCATCACGCATCTGGGCTTGGGTTAAACCAGTCGATAAGCCAGGTAAGCTGACACGGGTACGTACCTTATTTACTGCACTATAGACAGACTCGTCAGGTCCTATGGCTTCATTTTGTGCCTCAGCATAACTTAAAAGAACTTCAGCATATCTGAAAATAATGTAATTGCCGCTGCTAAGTTTATTATCGCCAAATGTATTGGAATATGTCGGATTAAGGCCTTTGATATAAGCATAGCCTGTATTTGATGCGTCACCTGCATCTCCAAAATCAAATGTCATTTCATCTCCCGAACCAATCCAGAAGTATACAGGGTACCCCAACCAAGATGCTCCATCATACAGAATATCATTGTAAAACCTTTTTTCCCTGTTTAAATAAGGATTCTGCGGATCATAACCCGATCCGGGGTCTGTTATCGATAACCCATTAGCCATAAAATACTGATCGACGAGGTTCTGTGTAGGATTGGCATATCCAAACGCTTTGTTAACGTTATTAACTTTCAATGGACCCCATAAGCCTTCCCGGCTTCCACCCATCGAAGTTCCTCCTTTTTTGCCCTTACTAAAAATAACTTCGCTGTTGTAATTATTTGCTTCCAGGAATAGGGTTCCAAGGTTCGAAAACAAAGTATAAGCATTTAAGTCTATTACCTGTTTATAGGTTGCAGCAGCAGTCTTCCACCTGTTTAAATCATTCGTTTTATTATATAGCGGACTTGCATAAAACAACTCACAAAAAGCCTTTAATGTCAAGGCTGCACCTTTTGTTACCCGCCCATTCTCTGCCGCTTTAACCGGAAGATTGTCCGTTATTTCAGCACATTCATTTATTATGAATTGGTATGTATCTTCGAAGGTGTTGCGGGCCCTGAAAATCTCATCTCCCTGTGTACTCTGGTTCAATACATCGGTAATAACCGGAACCCCACCATGACGAGTCCAAAGCAGCATATATAAATAAGCCCTGATAAACCTGGCTTCGGCAAGCCTCAATGTTCGCCATGTTTCATCAAGTTCAGACACGGTAACGTTGGTGATAAACACATTACATTTCCTTATATAGGTGTATAGGCTCCATTTCGATGGTCCGTTTGTAGGCGTATATGCCGCTAATGCATAAGTTGCCCTGCTGTAAGAAGAACCATACGTGCTCAGAATGTTATCGGTATAAAATTCTTCGTTATCACTGGTGTTGTATTCATCGGGGATTATACCATAAATGCCATTCAAGAATAACTCTGCTGTACTTTTTGACGTCCATACGCTTAAATCAGAGATTCTATCTTTAGGGGTGATTTCAAGATAATCTTGGCACGAAGTCATTACCAGAATTGTTATCAGCAATGTTAAAACCTTACCTGATAAATTATTGATTATTTTTTTCATAACTACTTAATTTAAAATGAAATATTAACTCCCAGGGAGACTACCTTTGTTTGCGGATAAAAATTGGCGTCGGCGGCAGAGAGTTCAGGGTCATAGTTTGTAAATTTGGTAAATGTTAATAAATTTTGACCGGAGACAAAGACTGTCGCATTCTCAAACCGTAGTTTTTGAATGATGGAAGCTGGAATCTTATACGACAAAGTGGCACTTTTCAATCGTAAATAGCTGCAATCTTTTACCCAATGGCTTGATTGTCGGTTATTGTTTGTTGTTGGGGTAGGGGTTGGCCGGGGATTTAAGGCATTCCTGTTTTCAGTGGTCCAATAATCCAGATTTTCAACATGGGCTGTATAGTTGTTGTTAAACAGCCAGGCAGCACTGTTTGCTTTGTAGATTGATGACTTTTCAGTGCCCTGAAACAGGAAGTTAAATGAAAAATTCTTATATTGGATATCACCGCCTAGCCCATAAATAATCAACGGAACGATAGGGTCACCGATCAACGTCTGGTCATATTCCGTTATTTTACCATCGCCATTTATATCTTCATACCGAATATCGCCTGCTTTTACTGTTCCCCAGGGTTGTGTAGCAATTTCCGGTAACAATTTACCATTACTATCAAAATCTTCAACCTGGAAATATCCCATGGAAACGTACCCATATTGAGCATTCAGTGGTCTTCCGGTTTTCCTTCGGTAGGGGTTGTCGTAAGTGGCTGATGTTTCATATACCTGGAGTAGCTTATTTTTTGCATACGTAAAAGTTCCATTGAGTGATATTTTCAAATCTTGTGAAAATTTGTAGTTCGACCCAATCGTAAAATCAATACCCTTGTTTTCCATTTCACCTTTATTGACCTGGCTAATCGAAATTCCATATTCGACCGGAACGACCACATCAGGTGTTACGAGCATATTTCTTCTGTATTCATAGAAATAATCCGCTTCAACTGACAAAAGACCTTTCCAAAACGTTCCATCCACACCAATATCTGTTTTTCTGGCCCTTTCCCAAGTAATATTTGTGTTGGCTTCGGAACTTTCACTAAGCCCTGTTTTTGTGCTTCCTGCTATGACTCCGGCATTACTACCCACAGCATAAGAACTCAGGTATTGATATGCAGAACCTGCCAGTGCACCTACTTCTCCTAAAGATGCCCTGATTTTAAGATTATCAATCCATCCTATGCTTTTCATGAAGTTTTCTTGGGATATTCTATAACCAAGGGAAACAGCCGGGAAAAAACCATATTTTTTATCTGGGGCAAAATAATAATGACCGTCGTACCGACCGCTAAGTTCAACTAAGTATTTAGTGGCAAAATCATAATTTAAGCGGAAAACATACCCCATCTGTCGGGCTTTGGTTGAATAACCACTGTTTGATATATCTGCCTGACTGGAACTACCCATATTTAACTCATCAATATCAAGCTCGTAGTTTTGTCTTTTTGCATATAAATTTTCAAAATTTGTTTCATTCGTTTCAAAAAGAAGCAACGCTGAAATACTATGCTTGTCAAATGATCGCGTATAGTTTAAACTTGTTTGGGAAACAAACTGGATGGTTTTCGAATAGCTTTTCGACAAACTGGCCTGGGCTTGCCCTGCCACCGAAGATACGAATTCAAATGGTTGCACTGTTTTATTTTTTATCGACCATACTACCCTGGGTTCGTACCATACAGTGCTTAACATATTTTGAGTATCATAGGCAACAGTAGCCTTAAAAGAAAGTCCTTTAATGAATGGTAACTGCTGGGTTAAGGATATCTGGCTTAATACCTGATTGATCTTTTCTTTCCAATAGCCACTGCCATAAATACTTGGTCCAATCGTGCGGCCATACAGACCGTTTGAAAAAACGATGGGTTGATATGGCAATGCAGCTCTTAATACCTCCCATGTATACCAAACGCCATTCGTACCCTCAAGCCCGGGATACATATTTTGTTGTTCCCTGCCTTTCATGCTCATTGTAACCTGGGTTGTGTTTGTAGCTTTTACCTCTAAATCCATACTATAGTTAAACTTATCCTTGTAGTTTGTCGTCCAGTATCCATTCTGCCGCATATAACCGATGGAAGTATAGTATTTTACCCTTTCAGTTCCTCCTGATAATTCAAAGTTGTGATTGGTTATTAACGTATTTTTTTTAACAAACAGATCATACGCATTCTGACTTGGGTATAGGTCTGGATCAGATCCGTCTTTGTATTTCTGAAGTTCTTCATCAGACCATACGTGTGGTAAACCTACATTCTCTGCTGCAATGTTTTTAAGGTTACAATACTGGTATGCATCAAGAATATCAGGTATTGAAGTCGGATTTTGAAAACCAACATAACTGTGGTACCTAAAGGTAGGTTTCTCTATTCTCCCTTTTTTAGTTGTCACCAATATAACCCCGTTCGCTCCTGCTACTCCATAAGGAGCTACCGCAGCAGCATCTTTCAGGATAGTAAAAGATTCAATCGTATTTGGATCCAAATGGTCAAAAGCGCGGGGAATACCATCCACTATAATCAAAGGGGAGGAAGAACCGGTAGAAGAAATACCACGAATATAAATGCTCGAACCATCTTGTCCGGGTTGACCACTTGCCTGTCTGGTGATAACGCCTGATACTCTTCCTCCAATTCCGTTACTTAATGTTGTTATTGGAATGGAAGCTAATTCTTCTCCTCCCATTTTTGATACTGCAGAGGTGATAGATGTTTTCTTTTGAATACCATAACCAATTGTCACTATCTCTTCAATACCAACAGTTTCTTCATCCATTACCACATTAATGTTGGTTTTCCCGGCTACGGGAATTTCCTGCGTTTTCATCCCCACAAATGAAAACACCAGTGTTGCTCCAACTGGCACATTGGTGAGTGAATAATTTCCATCAAAATCGGTAATTGTCCCGGTTGTTGTTCCTTTTACCAATATCGTTACTCCAGGAAGAGGGGCTCCTAAAGAATCAGTAGTTTTACCAGAGACAGATTTTTGCTGTTGAGAAGAAACATCACTGCTCTTTAATACAATGTGCCTGTCTTGCACTTCAAACGTAACATTTGTTCCATTAAACAAATCAGTAAGAATATCTGAAATCTTCTGATCAGTGTATGAAACATTAACCTTTCGATTTACATTTACTATATCGCGGTTGTAAATAAAATAGAGGTCGCTTTGCTCTTCTATTTTCATCAGTACATCTTCAACACAGGCATCCTTTAAATTTAACGTAATTCGTGTTGATTGAGAAAACCCGTCGTTCGCCATAAGTTGGACGAAACTCAGCAACAAGCATAGGAAGGTTAGTTTCATCTTCAATAAGTTTTTTTTCAGAAAGAATATACCACTTCCTCCTGAAACCGTAAATAGATTTTTTTTCATACTTTTGTGCTACTTAATTAGTTATTCAAATTGATTAATTAATCATGCAGGGGGAAGGTCCGAACTTCTCTCTGCATTTGTTTTTTTAGTCTTTTAATACATAGGCATCATGTTTGGTTTTTTATTTATTTTCTATATAAATCCTACTTTTCTCAAATGTTCCGTCAGGTAATTTATGCTGAGGACCATAGTAATATTTAAAAGAAGTACCAAGGGATAATAATCTCAATATCTCGTTAATATTCTCGTCCCTGAAAGTTGCATCCATTGGTATTGATGCCAGGTTTTTACTTACTAATTCAATATCTATATTAAACCTGCGCGACAACAGTTTAAGTACGGATTCAAAAGAAGTATTCTTAAATACAAGTAATCCGTCTTTCCACGCTGTATACAGGAATATATCTTTATTCTCAACTTCCAATTTTTTCGAATTGCTATAGAAAGTGACCGTTTGACCGGGTTCAATAAAAAACTCTTCTTTGCCATTAAATCTTCCTAATGAAGATGATAAGGAAACACTGCCCTCAACCAGGGTTATTTTGGCTGATTCTTCATCCTGATAGGCATTAACATTAAATGACGTACCATAGACTTTCAGTTTGACATTTCCAGATGAAATCTCCATCGGCATTTCTCTATTCTTTACAACCTCGAAATAAGCCTCACCGGAAATAGAAACTTCTCTTTTTTCCCCTATAAAAAAATTGGGGTACGAAATAGTGCTTTCTGCATTCAGATATACTTTGCTGCCATCGGGCAATGTCAGATTTGAGATAGTTCCTGGCTGAGAATTAACTGTAATTATTTGTTGGGAGCCAACAGGCTCAGAAGCGTCGGTTTTGAAGAATTGAAAGTACGTTGTATATAGTAGGATAGGAATAATTAATATAGCCGCAATTTTTGAAAACTGCTCATACACTTTTTGGAAGCCAATTTTTCTTGTTGTGACATTATTTCTTTCCGCAACTTTCCAGATAGTTTCATCTAAGGCACTTTCAATAATTTCAGAGGAAAGTTCCGATGGATGGAAATCAAGCCCGAGCCAAAGTTGCTGCAGAATCTCAATATCTTTTGCAGTAAGTTCATATTCCCTGTAAACTTCAGCTTTTTCTTCCTCGGTAAAGCCGGCCCATCCCGGAAGCAATTTTTGGAAGTTTTTATCAGTTATCAGGATTGAAATGTCTTCGGCTCGTTTCATAGCAGATCAAAAAAATATGATTTGCTACTATAGAGAGAAAAATCAGAAAAGCATAATCAAATTAATCTACTTTTTTTACCAAAACGGAGGAAAAAAGTAAAAAGAACATATTTCGCATTGAATTTAAGGATTTTTCACCTATTGCTTCTCTCAAGTGAACCAAAGTACGATACATCAGGTTTCGTACCGCCTGTACACTGATGCCTGTAACCTTTGCAATCTCAAGGTAAGATAACTCATGGTAAAAGAACAACATGATCAGCTCCCGTTGTTTTTTTGTCATTGAATTGATGACCGATAACAAAACCTGGCGGATTTCATCTGAAATTTCTTCATGTTTTTCAAACTCGTTGACATCGAAAAAAAATGAATAACTCTCAGCTTGTCTGATTTTAATGTTTTGTTTATGCTTGTTTTTCTGCTTCCGGGCCAGGATCATCCTTCTCACGGAAACGATTATATAAGATTTTACATTTTGTACATCGGCTAAACTTTCCCGGGTTTCCCAAATGCGAATGAAAACTTCCTGAATACATTCTTTCACAAAATCCGGATCAGGGAAAATTTTTATCCCATAATAATATAGTTCTGAATAATATTTTCTGAAAAGTTGATTGAAACAATGTTTGTCTCCTGCTTTAAGATTGCGCCAAATCTTTCTATCATCACTATGTTCGGATAATTGTGTCATTCTTTATTTTAATCTGCGAAGAAAAAAATTTAGCATCATTCGAAAAATAAACATTGCTTCTTTGAGGAACATATTTTTGATTATCAATAATTTAGTTATTGATATACCTAATCGAACTTGACGGCTAAAGGTATTAAAAAGAATTTAGAGTATAAAAGGTCAATAGTATAGTTGTCCATGGTTATGATATATGTAGGACGATTCAGTCGATAAATAAATCATAGCATCAATAGTTATCCGTGAGCAAACCAATACAAAAAATCTATTCATGGAATAGCTCACGAATATTTAACATGAAAAAATAAAAAAATCCGGCATATCAGTGATTTACCGGATTTTGGTTCAAATTGAAACTCTATTTCGTGGGTTGTACTGGATTCGAACCAGTGACCCCTACCCTGTCAAGGTAATGCTCTAAACCAACTGAGCTAACAACCCAAAAGCCCTGCAAAAATATAAAAATTTGCAAACTGCAAAATGAAAGACAACGATTATCCGCAGAAAACATGCTGTTAAAACGAAACATTTTAGCAATCAGCAAACCGTCTTGTTTCCAAAACGTATCACATTAACTATATTTGTTCGTCAAAAAAATTACCGGACTCGTTATGAGAATGTTTTTTAAGTACGTAATTCTCTTGTTTGTCTTTTTTCTGAATGTTTCGCTTCTGCGTTCCGGCGCAGCAGAAGAAGGCACTTTGAGACTTTACGACGAAAGCATTTTTGTCATCTCAAATTATTCCGGGGTCGATGCCAATCTGAAGGAAAACCGTACGGTCAAAGAGCTTTTGGACCTGAATATCGGAGGTTTTCGTTTTTACCTGGAATGGGAAAAACAGCAAAACCAGATCATGCTGAAGAATTCGCGCGGAGCTTCAATTCCATTCGCCGAGACATTAACTGAAATAAGGGAAAAACTGGAAAAGAGCCCGGATAAAATATTGACGCTTTTTCTCGATTTCAGTGTAAATGTAAACGAACTTGAAAATGTTTTCGAACAATCGGGACTTGACCGGTTTCTTTATTTTCACAATCCAAAAGTTGGCTGGCCTCCATTAAAAACAATGGCGGAAGAGGATCGGCGTCTGGTGGTTTTTGCCATGCAGCAACATCGCCACTCCCCCGATTGGCTGAATTACGTCTGGGATTTTGCGGTAGAACCTTACTTCTCTCTGCTCGAAGCGCACGATTTCAAAGGCGAATTTCTGAAAGGAGATCCCAAAAACAGCTTGCTTATCTACAATGATTACAACCTCCCGCGCAGGTCTGATAACCCTCAAAACCTGGGCAGTAATCTAACCCAGAATCCATACCTGATAGAGCACATTAAAAACACATGGACAACGACCGGCAAAATGCCTAATTTTATTATGCTTGACCGGTTCGAAATGTGGATTGTTACGGTGACTTCCCAGTTGCGGTCGTTCAAAGTAGTGAAAGGAACGGTCAGTTTCAATGCGCAAATTCTCGATTATGTCAGTTGGGTAGGTTCCAACAGCCTGACCAACGGAAAATTCAGTTTTCCGATTGGCCCCGGCGATAACATTTCGCTCATCCCTAAAAGCCCGGGTTACCGTTTTAAGCCTGAATCGGCTGTGTTTGAAGAACCGGCACAAAATATTGCCCAGCATTTTATTGCATCGCCACTCGAAATCGACGAAAACCTGGAAGCATATTATACCTTCGAGAATGGCACCAAAGATTACAGTCTGAATAACCGTTCGGGCGAAAATATCGGGGTCACGTTCATAAACGATTCGGTGCGCTCATCAGTAGCCTGGTTTGATAATAAGAGTCATATTGTGCTTCCCAAATCCGAAGATGTAAAAATCAGGGATCATGATTTCACTGTTTCTGCCTGGGTAAAAATGAAGGAATATCTTCCCGATAAAGAGGATTATTGCATCATCGGGACAAAAACAAACACCTATCAGCAGGGTATTCATTTGCTGATAAGGAAGCAAAAACCATATTTTGGTTTTTACTCGAACGATCTGGAAGGAAACACCCGTCTTGAGGCCGGGAAATGGTATCATTTGGTGTGGCGGTACAACAAGGAGAACGGTGAGCAGGCTATTTTTGTGAACGGGAAACTCGACAGCAAATCATTGGGCCATCCTTCTTTTAAAGGACGCGACAATTTGTTCATTGGGGTTGCCGGTTTTAGCTGGAAATCGAACATGTACGGGGCAATCGACGATCTTGCCATTTGGTCGAGGGCATTGGGCGAAGATGAAATATGGGGAATCAGCAAGGAAGTATACGAGGTTGTTCCCACGCGGAATATATTCATTCGCTATCCCATCCTTTCGCGTGGGTTTATTCTGGCTTTGTTCATTTTTGCCGTAATCTTTATTTACCTGAGATTTTTCAAAAACCTGAAGCGAAGCTTTATTTCTGCTGAAAAAATCAGGGAACTGGAGCAAACAGAAATTCACCAGCCCCGGAAAAACTACATCCGTTTGTTTGGGACTTTTAAAGTAATTGATAACGAAGGAAACAATATTACCACGCAGTTTACGCCAAAAATTAAACAGCTTTTTTTGCTGATCATGTTGTATTCGCAGAAAAATAAAAACGGCATTACCACAAGGGAAATGACAGATATTTTGTGGCCTGACCAATCGTACCAGGGTGCAAAAAACAGCCGTGGTGTTACTATTCGTAAACTTCGCCTGCTGTTGGAATCGATTGATAAGGTGGAAATCAATTTCAATGTCGATCGGTGGTCGATGGAATTTTCGGGTGATGTGTACTGCGATTACATCGAATACTTAAATATTCTTGAAAAAGAAGGGGAGGATCCGACGTATTACCTGAAATTTTATCAGATCATTCGGGGAGGAGAAGTATTCAAAGGTGAAATGTACGACTGGCTCGACGATTTCAAAGGAAATATCGGGAACAGCATCATTGATATGCTGCTCAAGTTCCTTGCAAAACTCGACATTGAGAAAGATAACGAGCTGGTTATGAAACTTTCCAACCGCATTTTTGACACTGACCCTGTAAATGAACAAGCCCTTCAATTTAAACTGAATGCACTGGTGAAACAGAACAATTACAACACCGCCAGATTTACATATGATAAGTTCTGTGCCCTTTATCAGGAATATTACGGCGAAGCATTTCCTCAAAAATTTGATGCTCTGATCCCCTGATCAGAAAAAATTTTCACATTGGGTTAATTTTTTATTTTACACTGATTTTCAGTGGTTTTTGTTATTGTATTTTTTTGAAAAAATGATCTTTTTAACCAAAAATTAACCCACAGATAACCTCATTATAATTTGCAGGTAAATCCGCGCTAACTGTCCCTTCTTACATTTGTTTCGAAAACTAAAATCCCGAATAAGAATGAAATGAGCATGATTCGTAAAACGCCAGTCAAAATGATTATTCGTTGACTGAAGGATCATGCGAATTCCATGCGTGGAAAACTTGATGTGGAAAAAACGTTGATACGAAGGTTACACATCACAATTTTGAAAAACTGACCACATGAAACTGAACTTGAAATCAATAGTAACTGGTCGCAAACTTTATGTGCTCCTGGTTATCGCGGGCATTGTCATTTGCCTGATCGTTCTGTTTGCCGGTAAAAAGGCATACGATTATACTTCAACTGATGAATACTGCATGTCGTGCCACGTGCACCCGCATGCCGAACAAAGCTGGAAACTTTCGCCTCACCATAATAACCGAACCGGTGTAATTGTTCATTGTTCCGAATGCCACTTGCCACCCGAAGGACATGGGAAATTTTTTGCCAAAGCAAAACATGGCGCTAAAGATGTGTATGGTTTTCTGTTCAAAGACAGCGCCGATTTTAACTGGGAACAAAAACGGACCCTTGAAGCGGCAAAGCATTTTGTGTATACTGAATCGTGTGTGAAATGCCATCAGAATTTATTTCCGACCACCCTCTCGAAAGAAGGCGACGATGCTCACCTGAATTTCATTACTTCAAAAGAAGATATAAGCTGTTTGAATTGCCATTTGGATGTCGGGCACTTCGATCCGGACCGGAAACACGAGCACAATACTGATTTTGGCGCTGCTGAAGAAGCAAAAGAAATTTTTACCGAGGCGACAAAGTTGGAAGAATTCAAAAGTTTTACGGAAAAAGTTCCCGGCACCAGCGTTTCATTCGAAATGGTTGCCGTTCCGGGTGGAAAGTTTAACATGGGAAGCCCCGAAAATGAACCACTTCGCGATGCCGACGAAAGTCCCGTCCATCCGGTTGAAGTATCGGATTTCTGGATGGGAAAAATAGAAGTCAGTTGGGACGAATACTTGGCTTTCTTTAAGGAAACGTCATCGCAGGGACGAAAAGAAGCAGAGGAAGTTTCGGAAGAAGTAGACGGCATTACTGGGCCAACGCCTCCGTGGGGAGCGCCTGATCAGGGCTGGGGAAAAGGATCTCGGCCGGCAATCACCATGTCGTGGCATGCGGCCAATACCTATTGCCGCTGGCTGAGTCAGGTAACCGGCAAAAAATACCGCCTTCCAACCGAGGCCGAATGGGAATATGCCTGCCGTGGAGGTTCAGCAGACCCGTATCCATTTGAAGGAAGCCCGAAAGAGTATACTTCCGAAGGAATATTTAAGAAAATTTTGGGGGTTGATACAACGATTATCAATTCGTATGTGATTTATAAAGAGAACAGTCCGGCGCGTTCGCAGGAACCTTCACAGGTGAAGGAAAATTCGTTTGGCCTGAAAAATATGCTGGGTAATATTTCTGAGTTCTGTCTCGATTATTATTCGCCCGACACATACAAAGGATATAAAGAATTGGTGAAAAATCCGCGAGGCCCGGAGAAAGGAACGGAACATGTAATCCGTGGCGGCTCGTTTAAAAGCGATGCAAAAGACGTGCGCAGTGCTGCCCGCGATTATACAAAAACCAAGGCATGGCTGGTTACCGACCCGCAAATGCCCAAAAGCATCTGGTGGTATTCCGATTGTGTTGACATTGGCTTCCGTGTAGTTTGTGAGCCGGATGAAACGATTAAAAATAAATGACGACTTAAATTTTGTAAAAGTGAAAAGAGAATCAAAAAATATGGACCGCAGAAAGTTTTTCGAATCAAGTGCACTGGCCGGAATCGGATTACTGGGGGCAGCCTCATTTCTGTCCTCCTGCAAAGAGAAAGTAAACACCGAAGCATTGGGTTTGCCTCCCATTTTGAAGGGCGCTCCCAAAGGCAAAAAACTTCGTGCCGGACTGGTCGGTGTAGGAAACCGGGGTACAGGCGCTGCCATCAACTTCATCAGTGCCGGGCCCGATCTGGAAGTTATAGCATTGGCCGATATTTTTCAGGATAAAATTGACGAATGCCGTGAACGTTTTGCCGGGTTCAAAAGGCCTATTCCTGCAGAAAATTGCTTTGCCGGGTTCGACGGGTACAAAAAATTAATGGAATTGAAAGACGTGGATGTGGTGTTGCTGGCCACTCCTCCGAAATTCCGGCCCGAGCATTTCAATGAAGCCATCCGGCAGGGCAAACATGTTTTCATGGAAAAACCGGTAGCTGTTGATCCGGTTGGTATCCGTTCGGTAATTGCCACCGCAAAAAAAGCCGAATCAGTTGGTTTGAATGTGGTTACCGGTACGCAACGCCGTCATCAGGAAGATTATATTGAAACCTACAAACAGGTAATGGCCGGGGCCATCGGAACCCCGCTGGCTGCAAAGGCTTTCTGGAACCAAAATCACGTTTGGTTCCGTACCCGCGAAGAAGGCTGGGACGACATGACCTACATGATTCGCAACTGGAACAACTTCTGCTGGTTGTGCGGCGACCATATTCTCGACACTCATGTTCACAATATCGATGTGATCAATTGGTTTCTGGGTAAACACCCTGAAACCGCAATTGGCTACGGAGGCCGTCACCGTAGACTTACCGGCGATCAGTATGACTTTTTCAGTATTGATTTTGATTTTGGCAACGGCGTTTTCTCACACAGCATGAGCCGCCAGATTGACGACTGTGCCAACGGGACAGGCGAGCTGATCATGGGCACCGAAGGGTACACCAACTGTCAGAATACCATCTGGAACCTTGATGGATCAGTGAAATGGAAATTTGAGTATCAAAAGGATGAAAACGGAAACGAAACCGACAAGCTAAAAATACCTCCCTACGTTCAGGAACACATGCACCTGGTACATGCCATTCGTACCGGCGAATATGTAAACGAAGCCGAACAGACTGCTGTTTCAACCCTCACTGCAATTATGGGTCGTGAAGCAGCTTATACAGGTAAAAAAGTTACCTGGGATGAAATGTTTAAATCAGGAATGGAATTGGGGCCGAAAGAAATTCAGTTTGGCCCGGTTGACATGCAATTTGAGGTACCGGTACCGGGGACTGCACATAAGGCATAAAAGCCCCTTCTCTGAAAGGAAGAGAGTTTTGGAAGTAAATATTATGAAAATGTGATCATGAAAAAGATAATATTATCGATGATTATTTTGGCAGGAGTTGTTGGACTGATGAGTTCCTGCAAGGAAGAAGCGAAATACAAAGCGCTGATTGTAACCGGGCAAAACACAGCCCACGACTGGACCGTGAGTGCTCCGGTTCTCAAACAGATTCTTGAATCTACATGCTTATTTTCTATACAAACAGCTACTACTCCCGAAAAAGGTGCCGATATGAGCAGCTTTACCCCTGAATTCAGCAAATTCGACCTGGTCGTACTCGATTATGACGGAGACGCATGGCCTGAACCAACTAAATCAGCATTTGTCGAGTTTGTGAAAAACGGGGGCGGAGTAGTAGTTTATCATGCAGCAAATAACCCGTTTCCCGACTGGAAAGAGTTCAACGAAATAACCGCTTTGGGCGGCTGGGGAAACCGCAATGAAAATAGCGGACCCTATGTTTATTACAGGAAAGACAGCCTGATTCGGGACAATGCACCCGGTCGGGGCGGCTCGCATGGCCCGCAGCACGAATACCTGGTGGAAACGCGGAATGCAGAACACCCGATCATGAAAGGACTTCCGGCGAGCTGGATGCACACCAAAGATGAGTTGTACCAGCAATTGCGCGGCCCGGCTGAAAATATGGACATCCTGGCAACCGCTTATGCCGACACGACATTCAAAGGAACTGGTCGCGATGAACCTGTTTTATTTACGGTTACTTACGGGAAAGGACGGATTTTTCACACCGTTCTGGGGCATGTAGGTAAAAAAACAGACAAATATCCGGCCATTGAATGTGCCGGTTTTATAACTACTTTGCAGCGTGGCGCCGAATGGGCTGCTAGCGGAGAAGTAAGTCAGGAAGTTCCTGTGGAATTTCCGAATTCGGCAAGTACTGTCGAGTGGCCGGGTTACAAACCATTAAAAAACGAAGCTGTAGCTGCTTTAGATTAATTGAACGAATAAATTGCAGAAAAACCTGCTCTTATTCAAGGGTAGAACCAAAGTTAATTGTCATATTGAACGTACTAAAGCATCTGTAACTTGTACAATAAAATGACCGAAAGAAAACTTAAAATAGTATTTTGGGGATTGCTGGTAGTTTTCCTGCTTGCCGTTCTGGTTATCAGCCGCGATGCTGGTATATCGGGCGACGAGGAGGTGCATTACAAGCATTCGGAAATGGTGTACAACTATTTCAAAACCATGGGCAAGGATAAATCGGCCCTTGATACCCCGAAAACTCATTTGCGATACTACGGCCAGTCGTTCGATAATTTTGTGACCATCCTCATTCACATCTTCCGCATTGATGATGTTTACGGGTTCCGGCATTTGATGAACTCGCTGGCCGGGTGGATGATTGTACTGGTCACCGGATTATTTGCCGTTTATTTATCGGGCTACCGGACCGGTATCATTGTCGTGTTGCTTTTTGCCGTATCGCCCCGCTTTTTAGGGCATTTACAAAATAATTTAAAAGATATTCCCTTCGCCCTGTCATACATTGCTGGTGTATTTTTATCTCTGAAAACAGTCTTTTCCGGATCTAAACCATCGAAACGGACAATTGCTTTACTTGTACTCAGTATTGCAGCATCCATCGGCATCCGGGCGGGGGGAATTTTACTGGTTATTTACTTTTGGTTTTTCACATTTTTGTATTATTTACACCGGTATTTTACAGGGCCGGCAATCGAATCCAAAGAACTTCTTTACCGCTTGAAACAGTTGTTTTTTGTTTCTGTAATTGGCTATTTTATGGGTCTCCTGTTGTGGCCCTATGCACTTACCAACCCGTTTTTTAAACCCTGGCAATCGTACCAGATCATGACCAATTTTCCCACCACCCTGCGACAAATATTCAATGGTGGTTACTATTGGTCCGACTATCTGCCCTGGTTTTATCTGCCTAAATATTTACTGATAACAATCCCGTTGGTAATACTTCTTGGCATTGTGCTTTTCCTGGTTTTTTCATGGCGGATATTCAAGAACGGGAAAGTACTTCCGCTGACAATACTGATTTTTACAGTCGTGTTTCCACCGGTATTTGTCATTTTTAAACATGCAAACCTGTACGGGGCATGGCGGCATTTCATCTTTATTTATCCGGGAATTGTGCTGCTGGCAGCATTAGGCTTTTCCGAATTTATGTCAGTATTTAAAAAGTATTGGCCGAAAATTGTACTGGGAGCAACAGTAATCATCATGGCCATTCATCCGGTAAAATTCATGGTTACCAATCATCCGTATTATTACCTCTATTTTAACGAATTTACAGGAGGTCTGAAGGGCGCCTACGGGAAATACGAGACGGACTACTATTATCACAGTATGCGGGAAGGAACCGAATGGCTGATCAATCATTTAAATGAAGTGAAACCCAAACGAAATATCCGGGTTGGCGGCAATTTTCCGATCCAGTGGTTTTTCAGGTTTTATCCGAATGTCGATTTCTCGTATTTTCAGTATACCAACCGGAGCAACGCAAACTGGGATTATGCTATCGTCGGAAACAGTTATATTCACCCCGATCAGTTGCGGAACGGCAACTGGCCGCCAGAAAACGCTATTCACACGGTGTATGCCGACGGGGTTCCCATTTGTACCGTACTCAAGCGGCAAACCTACGACGATTACCGGGGAATAAAAGCGCTGGAGCAGAATAAATACGCCGAAGCAGAAAAACTGCTTTCGAAAGCTGTGAAGATCGATCCGCAAAACGAACTGATTTATTTCAAGCTGGCAAGGGCATTGCTGGAGCAGGGAAAAACCGAAGAAGCCGTTTCGGTGTTGAAAAGGAACATCGAGGTACATCCCGAATATGAACCTGCCTTGCTTTTAATGGGAGATATTGCTGAACAGGAAGGAAATACCTCTCAGGCTGTTAAATATTATGAGAAAGTGATCGAAACAAACAAAAAATACTTTGTTGCGTATATAAAACTTGCAAATTTGTACCGCGAAACCGATGAGGGAAGAGCAAGAGAAATATTAAAAGCATGTATCCGCGTAAACCCGCATCACAAAGAAGCAATTCTGGCACTGGCCGGAACGTATGATGCAACAGAACCTGAAATTGCGCTTAGATACAGAGAATTGGCAAATTCAATTAATTAAAAATAGATGTGTTATGAAACGATTTTTTTTATTGATGGTACTCTTTGGAAGCATGGCTTTTGCCGGGATGGCTGCCGGGAATGCACAGGACGACGAATTATTTGATGACAAAAAAGACACTATTTCCATTGACGATATGGATCCGGTGTTTTATGAAGCTGAAGAAGAAAACGCCAAGTCGAAAGGTTCAGCAATGACTGTTGTTATTGTTGCCGGAGTGGTTGTTATTTTAGGCGGTGCCTATTTCTTCATGAAGAAAAGAAAAACTAAAAAATAGTTGGGTAAGCAAATCGTTTTTTAATGGTTTGTTTCTGCAGGGGCGCTTCATGCGATTCCCTGCTCAATAGGTGTTGACCCGGTCTGGTGTATAAAAGCAGATCGGGTTTTTTGTTGCTCAATTTTCGGGACTTGTTTTGGAAGAATTTTTCTCCATCTTTTTCATCGGCTTAACAACGATTTCATTTCCGCATTGCGGGCAGATATAAATTTCGCAGCCAGTGCAGGCAAAACAGTTACTGCACGAGCGGTCGAGATCGCCTTTTTTCGTCTGAAAACCACAGTTAGAACAGGAAACTATTTCTTCTTTGTCTTTCATTTACGAATGACTTTCACCAGTTTTGCCAGACCAAAAATGAGGACCAGTGTGAAAATAATGGATGCTCCCGACGGAATATCGGCGAAGTAGGAAACCATCAGTCCTGAAAAAGCGCCCAGAAAAGCAATTATGGTAGAAAAAAAGATCAGTGATTTAAACGATTTGGTAAACAGGTTGGCCGTTGCCTGCGGAATGGTAAGCAACGATAAAATCAAAATAATGCCCACAACACGAATGTTCAGCACAATCGTGAGGGCAACCAGCGCCATCATCAGGTAATTGAGCAGATTGACCGGAATACCTGATGTTCTGGCGAAATCTTCGTCGAAGGAAATATATAAAACAGGCCGGAAGAAGAAGATGAAAAAGCCCGCCAGTAGCACGTTTAAAGCCACCATTAGCCAAATTTCAGAACTGGTAACTGTGAGGATGCTGCCAAACAGGTAACTCATCAGGTTGGGTACATAGCCGGGCGTGAGGTAAATAAAAATAATACCCAGCGCCATGCCCAGCGACCACCAGATGGCGATCGACGAATCTTCGCGTACTTCGGCTTTCTGGCTGAAAAACTGGATGCCAAAAGCAGAAAACACCGCAAATATCGCAGCGCCCAGTAGTGGGTGCATACCCAGAAAATAAGCCAGCCCGATGCCCCCGAACGAAGCATGGGTGATCCCCCCGGTGATAAAAACCTTTCGGCGGGCAACAATGTAGGTGCCTATGATGCCGCACGAAATACCGGATAGCAAAGCAGCCATGACTGCATTCAGAAAAAAATTAAACTGAAAAAGTTCGAGTAATTCGTTCATATCAATGTTCGTGATCGTGGGTTTTTAATACGGTATGCGGAATTTGTCCGTGGGTAATAATTTGCAGCGGGCAATTGTACGAGGCCAGTTGCTCAGTCGTTATTTTGTTCGACGGATGATAATGCAGGTGCAGGTTCACGCAGGCAATGGTTTTCACATATTGGGCGATAGTTCCCACATCGTGCGACACCAGCATGATGGCCATGCGTTTATTCAGTTCGCGTAATTTTTCGTACAGTTCGCTTTCAAAATTATTATCGACAAACGAGTCCGGCTCGTCGAGGATCAGTAGTTCGGGGTCGCTCATCAGCGCACGGCAAAGAAATACGCGCTGCATCTGCCCGCCCGACAACTCGCCAATGGCCTTGCGGCTGATGTTTTCGATGCCCATTTCGTTCAGCAGTGAAAGGGCTTTTTTAATTTCCGGGCTTTTGCCAAAATGAAAACCATGCATTCCTTCTGTTTTTCCCGAGCGCACCACATCCAGCACCGTAATCGGGAATTTTTTGTCTACCTGATTGATCTGCGGAAGATAACCGATCGCATTTCCTCCGGGTTTTTTGAAATGAAAACGAATGGTTCCAGAGGTGGGTTTTACCAGACCCAGAATGGCCTTCAACAGGGTTGTTTTCCCTCCTCCGTTGGGACCGATCACTCCCAGAAAATCGCCCGTCGAGACTTCCAGATTTGCATTCTCCAGCGCCTTTATCCTGTCGTAACTGACATTCAGGTTTTTTATTTCAAGAATCGGTTTCATCGGATTGAATTATAAATGTTGAATTTTGAATGATGAATTTGGATTTAATCGATACCCGGTACCGGATTCTCGATTTTCAAATATCTGTTTAATTCAGTGCACTTTTCAGGTTTGTTGTGGTTTCTTTCATCTGAGCCACCCAATCATAGTCGAGCGGGTTGATCTGGATGATATTGCCGTCAATCTCTTCAGCAATAATCTGGGCATTGGTCAGGTCAAATTCCTTCTGTATAAAAATGACCCTGATATTCTTTTCGCGGGCAAACTGAATGACCTCTTTTACGTGTTTGGGCGATGGTTCTTTCCCCATCTTTTCGAGCGCCACCTGCTCCAGTCCGTATTGGCGTGCAAAATAGGTCAGGGCCGGGTGAAAAACCAGAAAACTACGGTTTTGCACATTCACCAGAACTTCAGAAATATGCCTGTCGACCTCTTCGATATCGATTTTCAATTTTTCAAAATTTTCACGGAACAGCTTTTCCTGAGCGGGATACAATTTGACCAGCGCTTTCAGCGTGTTCTCAGCAATAATGGAAATTTCGCGGGGCGACATCCAGAAATGGGGATCAACGCCGCCCGGGTGCATGTGGTTGTCGTGTTCTTCCTCTTCGCCAACAATCAGGTCAATGCCTTCAGACAGAATAAATGTTTGCATGTCGGGGTTGGCGGCCTGAATTTTATCGGCCCACGACAGTTCGAAGCCCACATGTCCCATTCGCAGCCATGTTTTACTTCGAACAACATCTTTCAATTGCGAAGGTACCAGCGAATACAATTCGGGACTTGCACCCGGAGGAATCAGCACATTCACCTGGTACAGGCCGCCGGTAATGCGATCGACAAAGTATTTCTGCGGAAGGATGGTAACCGTAATTACATCTTTCTGATCTGTTTTCTGAGCAGTCTGACAGGCCAGCAAAACAATGAAAAGTATGCTAAAATATTTCTTCATGGGTCGTTTTTCATTTGATTGAACCAATATAACAACATTTGGCAAAGATAGTTTGAAAAAAGAGGATTAAACACAGGGGTGCAAAAGGCGAAAGGGAAATTTGCATGATTGCAGGCCTATCGCCTCTTCCTTTCGGGGGAAGATTCAGTGGGGGCCTTTTATCTTCATTTTCTTCACCGTAATTTGTCCCTTCGGCGGAACCGGGTCGTAGCCGTGTGTTCCCCATGGATGGCAATGCAGGATGCGGTTGGTAGCCAGCCAAAAACCTTTAAACGGACCGTGAATTTTTATGGCTTCGATGGCATATTGCGAGCAGGTTGGCACGTGCCGACATGAGCCGGGAGTCATTGGCGAAATGGCGTAGCGGTAGAAATATACCGGGACCAGTAAAATCCAGCCAAGCGCTTTTAATATGAATTTTGAGATACACTGCATGTTCGGGTTATCGTACTATTTTAATTTTTCGGAAAATATTTGTCAATCACTTTTTCAACTTCGTTTAACCAAGCCTGTCGTTGTTGCAAATCACTTGTCACAATAATCCGGAAAATACGCCTGTCAAACTGTTTAACTCCGCATAAATCAAAAATACAATTCTTCCAAATGGTTTCAAGAGGGTCTTTAAAAATCTCCTTTTCTCTCTCTTCACTTGTGTTTGACGTATTGAAAACCAGTCCAACGCTGGCTTTCAGCAATCCATTCGGAACGCCTTCCCCGTTGTCGCCATCTAAAAATTCATACGCAACACCCGGCCTTATAATCCGGTCTATCCAGCCCTTCATAATTGCAGGCGGTTGCCCCCACCAGTTGGGATGAATAATAATGATCCCGTCGCTACCGGTTAAATCAGCACAATGTTTTTTTACCACATCATCAATTTTCCCGTTTCTCGGAATCTCGATCATGCTTATGTTGGGGTTAAAATCTTCTTCATATAAATCATGAAGGATGACCGAGTGCCCGTTTTCCGTTAGCCGGTCTTTGCATTTCCCGGCAATGGCATGATTAAAACTATATCTATCGGGGTGGGCAAGTATTATTAGTACATTCATTTTGATATTTTCCGACCGTTAAGATTTTATGTAATATGAGATTCAATCAGAAAAACCGCTGACTACCGATTCGCAGATATGGTCGGGAATGATGCCGGAGCTTTTAATACGTATTTCGGCCATTTCGGGGAGCGTGTTTCCCGAAAGCACCAGGGCCGTGTCCATCCCGAATTTATTTCCGCCAATGATGTCGGTAAACAAGGTGTCGCCGACCATCAAAATTTCATTCCGTTGCAGAAAAGGTTGTTTCTTTTTTGCCTGTTCGTAGGCGAACATAAACATCTGTGCATCAGGTTTACCAAAACGAATAAAATGTTTGTGCACAATTTCCTCTACCATGTCGGCAATTCCGCCGATAGCAACTGCAATGTCAACACGGTTCACCGGATAGTTTATGTCGGTATTGGCAACCACTATTGTCATATTTTTTCTCCGAATAAGGTTGATCACTTTATTAATATCGTGATTCCAGTCGAACCCCTCATCGTCCAAAAAAACAAGGCATTTAATTTCTTCGAATTGTTCGGGTGTTAAATCTTTTATCGAAATGGTTTCGAGGCCCGCCGACTCAACGTAATGAGCCGAAGCTTTAGTCCCTAAATAAGCCACTGTTCCGGTTTTTATCTTCGATTTCAGGAATTCCATGGCCAGCATGCCCGACGAAATAATTTTTTCGGGGGTGATGCAATCGATGCTGTTTCGCTGGTAAAAACCGGCCAGCGCCTCAGGGTTTCTTGATGCATCGTTGGTCAGCACGTAATAGTCAATGCCTTTTCCATCAAGGTATTTAAACGTATTATCAATGCCCGGAATAATGCCTTTGTGGTTCTTCAGAACACCAAAAGCATCGAAAAAAACGGCTTTGTACTTTTTTACAACAGTTTTAAAATCTTTGGTTCTCATTTTTATGAGTTGTGAGTATTGAGTAACGAGTCTTTTTGTTTATCAATTTTTGGCAATTCAGCAATTTAACCATTCAATCATTCATTAATCAATCACCGGTTACAACTTTAACGCCCGCAGCAACTTCTCTTCCTGATAATTGGTATCAATAGCCGGAAAATAGATATCGTGAGCTTCTTTTTGCAACTTCTGCGAATAATTCTGCCTGAAAAAATGCTGTCCGTCCTTGATCACGTAATTCAGGATAAAAAAGCGGTATGCTTCGCGGATGAACCGCACTTCAGGCTCCGTCAGCGGAAAAATGCGGTGGTATTCTTTCAGGAACATGACAAAACGGTCTTCCATCAGCGTATCGATCAGGTAGCTGAAAACCGTGCGGTCGCCCACGTCGGAAACCACCCGGCTGAAAAAGTAAAAATCCATCACCCTCGACGATTCGCGGAACCAGTCATAATCCCATCGCGAATAAAATTTACCTTCGGCAGTAACCGAGAAATTACCGATGTTCCAGTCGACAAATACCGGAATGGTTTCGAACTGGGTGGTGTAATTCACTTTGTCGGAATTCACCAGAAACTGTTCGCAGTGCCTCCGGATAGTATCTTCGTGTTGCTTGTTTTCGCAAAAACCACATCTGTCAACCTGCCGGATAAGTTGATGAATGTCGGTTGCCGGGCTTTTTGAACTTTTGGGCAACTGGCGGCTCACGTTGGTACAGGCAATATGAAAACGGGCCAGTTCGCGTCCCAGCTTTTTAATCAGTTTCTCGTCGAGGCGGCGGGGCAATTTGTATTTTATCTGGATCGGATTGTAAAAAACGACCCATGCACAATGTCCTTTTTCGTGATAACGGTAAATAAACAGTTCATTTTTTTTCACCAGCGACCGGGCCAAAAATGTTTCGTAGGGCGATTCGAGGTTATTGGCCAGGTTATTAATGATCACGTGGTCTTCCCTGAAATTTTCAAATTTCCCGTAATCCGAGAATTTGGCAAATACCGGCTGTCGGTCGTAAAACGAAATCTTATAAACCTGGTTGGTCGATACGTGCGCACTTACATCGTAAATCGCTTTTATCTCGTGCCGGTCGTCAAATTCGGCCCAAGCCAGCCGGATGACCTGAAAATAATCAAGCTGTTGCATCTTCTTCTCGTTCACTTCCATTCGCTCCTTGTTTGTCAGATGATTTCAAAATAACGGCGAAGTTCCCAGTCGGTAACTGCTTTGGCATATTCGCGCCATTCCCATTCACGTGTTCCGGTGAAATGGTTGACAAAGCCATCGCCGAACAGTTCGCGGGCAATCGCCGATTGTTTCATTCGTGCAGTCGCCTCCTGCAAATTCGATGGCAACATAACGCTGCCCGTATTTTTATAGCCGTTACCGGTTGTGGCTTCAATATCCAGTTTCAGGTTGTTCTTTATTCCGTATAATCCGGAAGCGAGGCATGCTGCCATTGCCAGATAAGGGTTGGCATCGGCGCCGGGAACACGCATTTCGAGGCGGCCCGATTTTGCATCGCCATCGATGACGCGAACGGCAGTCGTCCGGTTGTCGCGCCCCCAGGTGACGGCGGTTGGCGCCCAGGCCCCTTCGCGCAGGCGTTTGTAGCTGTTTATATTGGGAGCGTACATGGGCAACACTTCGGGCAGGCATTTCAGAATACCTGCCAGATAGCTTTTCATCAGTTCGCTCATCGGGCCGGCCATGTTTTCAGAATGAAAAAGATTGACACCCGATTCGTTCCACAAACTTTGATGGATATGCCCGCCGCAACCCGGAAGCTGTTCGTTCCATTTGGCCATGAAGCTGGCCACCAGCCCGTGTTGCAGTGCAATTTCCTTCACCCCGGTTTTAAACAGGATGGCTTTGTCGGCAGCATTCAGCACATCGTCGTAAATCACTGTAGCCTCGTAAACGCCGGGCCCCGTTTCGGTATGAATTCCCTCGACGGGAACATCGAATTGCAGCAATTGGTCGAACAGGGCATTGAAAAAATCTTTGTATTGGCTGGGCCTGACGATAGAATAGCCAAACATGCCGGGTGTGATGGGCTGCAAATTCCGGTAACCCGATTCCGCGATCTGGTTGGGCGTACCAACGAAGTTAAACCATTCAAATTCCATCGAGAAGATGGCTTGCAGTCCCATTTCTTCGGCGCTCTTCCTGATTTTTTTCAGTAAAGTTCTTGGGCAGGCAGCCAGTCCTTCGGGTGTTGCCTGACTGAAATCGGCCAGAAAAAACGGAATCTGGTTGTCCCACGGAACCCTGCGGAAGGTGTTTAAATCGATGCTTGCCCGGGTATCGGGAAAACCCGTATGCCAGCCGGTAATCTGTGAATTATCATAGCACTGGTCGTTTGTGTCCCACCCGAAAACCACATCGCAAAAACCAATGTTTTTATCAATGGCATCCAGAAATTTATCTTTGTGAACAACCTTCCCCCGAAGCACTCCATCAATGTCAGAAAACCCGAATTTTATTTTCTGAATGTTTTCTTTTTTCAGCAGATCAAGTATTTTGTCTTTTTCCATGTTGATTATTTTATCGAAACCAGTCGCCTCATCAAAAATAATAGCAATACGAACGATAAAACAAGCGAAAGCATAAAAATATTTGAAAACGCCTGTGAATCTTCTTCCCGTAACGTTTCCTTCTTCTTGCCACAAACGTTGCAGTATGCGGTAAGATTCCGGCCTTCGCCGGAATGACAGGACTATGGGAGGGATGGTAGAAGAGCGGTCGAGCTTATTTTTCCAGCTCGCGCAGGTGGTCTATTTTTTTCTTCTGAAGAAAGCTCTTGATGTCGCCCAGATGTTCTTTCACCTGTTTGTTGCCGAATTCATACACTTTCGATACCAGTCCGTCGAGGAAGTCGCGGTCATGCGACACAAGGATCAGTGTGCCGTCGAAATCCGTCAGCGCGCTTTTCAGGATGTCTTTCGTGCGCATGTCGAGGTGATTGGTCGGCTCGTCGAGGATCAGCAGGTTAACCGGCTCCAAAAGCAGTTTGATCATCGCCAGACGGGTACGCTCGCCACCCGACAGTACTTTCACCTTCTTGGTAATGTTATCGCCGCTGAAAAGGAAAGCGCCGAGAATATCTTTTATTTTGGTGCGTATTTCCCCCACGGCCACATCGTCGATGGTCTGAAAAACGGTGAGCTCCTCGTCAAGCAGCGAAGCCTGATTTTGTGCGAAATAACCAATCATCGTGTTGTGACCGAGGGTCAGGGTGCCATCGTACTCAATTTCTTTCATGATGGCTTTTACCAGCGTCGATTTTCCTTCTCCGTTTTTTCCGACGAAAGCAATTTTTTCGCCCCGTTCAAGCGTCAGCGATGCGTTAGCAAAAACCAGATGATCGCCGTAGCTTTTCGATACCCCGTCGACAATCACCGGGAAATTGCCCGAGCGCGGCGATGGCGGGAATTTCAACCGCAGGGCCGATGTATCTTCCTCATCTACTTCCACCAGTTCGAGCTTTTCAAGCATTTTTACCCGCGACTGGACCTGCAATGTTTTCGAGTAGGTTCCTTTGAAACGCTCGATAAATTCGGTCGTCTCGGCAATCATTTTTTGCTGTTCGTCGTATTGTTTTTGCTGCTGTTCGCGGCGCTCCTTTCGCAGTACGAGATAATTTGAGTAGTTCACCTTGTAATCGTAGATACGGCCCATGGTCACCTCAATGGTGCGGGTGGTGATGTTGTCGACAAAAGCGCGGTCGTGCGAAATGACAATCACTGCCTTCGAACTGTTGATCAGGAATTCTTCGAGCCATTGTACCGATTCGATGTCAAGGTGGTTGGTTGGCTCGTCGAGTAAAATAAGATCGGGTTTTTGCAGCAGTATTTTGGCCAGCTCAATACGCATGCGCCAGCCCCCGCTGAATTCGCTGGTCGGACGGGTAAAATCTTCGCGCAGAAAACCCAGCCCCAGCAATATCTTTTCTACTTCGGCATCGAAATTTATTTCCTCGATAGAGTAGAATTTTTCACTTAATGCCGAAACCTGTTCAATCAACGCATAGTATTCTTCCGATTCGTAATCGGTGCGGGTGGCAAGCTGATTGTTCAGCTCCTCTATTTCGCGCTGCATGTCGAATATCCGCGAAAAAGCCTGTGCCGCCTCATCGAAAACCGTTCGTTTGTTATCGGTCATCAGGTGCTGGGGAAGATAGGCGATCACCGCGTCTTTCGGGGCTGAAATACGTCCTTTGGTTGGTGTGCGTTCGCCTGCAATAATCTTCAGCAGGGTCGATTTGCCCGCCCCGTTTTTTCCCATCAGTGCAATGCGGTCTTTGTCGTTTATTACAAACGAGATATCTGAAAAAAGGGCCGACCCACCAAACTCAACTGTCACTCCGTCAACTGAAATCATTCTCTTGTTTTTTTAGGAGGCGCAAAGATAGAATTTTCAGGGAATAACCAACAAAACAGCCGATGAACCCCATAAAGCACATAGAAAACATGTAGCAACTCCAAACACGAACCCGTGACATCCGCTTTTATCCATCCAAAAATACAATACACCATGGGCTTATCTTCTACAGAATAAATAGTGTCTCCTCCTTCATTAATCTTATAACGGTTTTCCTTTGTTTAAATTTTTTACTTCTTCTTGACCAAGGGAATCTAATGGACTAACAATTTGATTTTCTGTAATTGTATTGTCAGATTCTTCCAAAATCTTAAAAACTATATCTAACCGTATCTCTTCTTTTTCGATAACTTGAGCAAAAACATTTACAGAAAAGAGAAGTAATATTGTTATATATGGATATCTGTTGTTTCGAATATTCAGAGGAGGAACAGACCATCCGGTAGAAATGCAAAAGAGCAGATGACAAGGTCGCCTGCTCTTCGCTTTTATTTTATATGAATGTCTTAAAAACTCAAATTTACTCCCGAGAAAACAGTTGCCCCCGGCATGGTATAATAGCGATTGGTTTCGTATTTCTGGTCGAGCAGGTTTTCACCGCTGATAAAAAACTGGACATTTTTAATCAGCCTGTACGATGCTTTTGCATTCAGCAGGGTATACGATTGCCTGGCTACGGCATTCGAAGCGTCGGTGTCGAGTCCCGAAACCTGTTGCAGGCTTGCAGTGAAACCAAAATTTTTAATCCGGTAATTTCCGCTAATGAACAATTGGTGTTCGGGTGTTGCATAAACCGGCGTTTTCATGTGAATGTAGCTGTATGCCAAATGAAAACCAAGTTGCTTGTTTACTTTTCCATCAGCCGAAAGTTCAATCCCTTTGTTTGAAATCTCTCCGGAATTTTGAAACCCCTGATTGGGTACTTGCTGAATTAGATTGTTGCCTTTCAGGATAAAACCGGTCAGTTCCACGTTCAGCTTATTATCGGGGAAGGAGTGTAAAATACCGGTTTCATAGTTCCATATACTTTCGGGCTGAAGGCTGGAATTCGGGCCCCACAAAAACAGTTCGCGCATAGTCGGACTACGGAATCCTTTTGACGCACCGGCTTTCCAACTGGTCGATTTCCCTATTTGCCAGGTAGCGCCAAACGATGGAATCCATTCGCTTCCGTATGTGCGGTGTTCGGAATAACGAAGTCCGGCATTCACGGTTATTTTCTCTGAAAAATTTTGCTGAACGAAACCATACAGGCCCAGCTCGTAAACAGTGGTGTCGGCAAATACAATTCCATTGCCCTGCATTGCCAGCAGGTTTTCAGCCAGTCCGCCGTAATTGGCATAATCGACCCCAAAAGTCAGGTTATTCCCTTTGAAAAACTTAAACGATTCGTACAGGTTGAACCCGATATTCTGATCGGTAGAATGAAAACCATCCGTCACGTCGTGTTCTCCGAAGTTATAATAAAAACGAGCGCTTCCCGACATTTTTTCAAACTCATTGTTCAGCGATGTGGCCCAGTAGCCGCGAGTGATATCAATTTTATATCCGGGTACGCCATTCGGTTGATCAGGGCCCGGGTCCGAAGCTTTGAACCCGGCCAGGTTAAAATCAGCAGTCGCAAACCAATTTTCCGACAATTCATAGCTGGTTTTCAGGTAGCCATTGGTAATATTGAAATCGGAATTATCACGGTGCCCGTCAGTTTGATCGTGGTTGATACTGCCAAACACGCTGAACTTGTTTTTCTTATATCCGGCTGACCCCATGTATTTTTGTGTGTTGTACGAACCGTACATCAGCCGTGCATTACCGTTCAGTCCTTCACTATCCTGCTTTTTTGTGATGATATTGATCACCCCGCCCATGGCATTCGAGCCGTACAGGACAGAACCCGGTCCACGAATCACCTCTACCCGTTCTACATCGGAAGCCACGTATGAATCGGACAGCGGATGACCAAAAATACCCATAAACTGCGGATGCCCGTCGATCAACATCAAAACTCCGGTAGTCGGACTACTGCCCACCCCGCGAATTGAAATTTGCCCGGCCGAACCATTGGCAACCCCAAACCCGGTAACCCCGCGTTCGGTAACAAACAAACCCGGTATCCGTCCGCTTAAAACAGGCAGCAAAGCCGATTCGTCGCTTTCTGCGATTTGTTCCCTGGTCAGAATACTGACCGACATCGGTGCATTGCCCCGGGTTACTTTTACCGGCGTTCCGGTAATTACCACTTCCTTTATCAAAATGGTATCATTTATACTGACCTTGTTATCGGCAAAAGAAGAAAAAGAGGCTCCTAAAACAAGGGAAAATAAAAGTGCAAAAGAAGTTTTCATTTAGTTTGCGTTTAGTGTTACCGTATTTAAAAAACGTGTTACCGTATAGTCAAAAAAATTATACTTTGCTCATAATCAGTTTCCCATGCTGTATCCCTTTAATGCCAATCAGCTTGTCCGAAAGTTCGGTCAGCTTATGAGATGTCCCCTTTACTGCCACAATTTCGAGGCAGTTGGTTTCATTTAAATGATAATGTTGCGAGGAAAGGATCACATCCTGATATTCAATCTGAATGTCGGTTGATTTTATGCGGATGTCTTTTTTACTGTGATCGTAAACCAAGGTAATGGCGCCTGCAACAACGTTGTCGCATTGCCATTTTTGCTCCACCGTGTATTTTTCAATTAAATACCGGATGGCCTGCGAACGATTGGCAAAACCATTGTTTTGCACATACGCATCGAGCGATTTTAAAAGTTCTTCTTCCAGCGAAACACCAAAGCGTGAAACCGACATCGTGTTACTTTTTACAGTTTAAGTGTTATCGACAGCGAAACTACCAAAATATTTCAGAAATAAAAATGCTTTTGTAGAAAACAACCTTATATTTTCTCAGGAAACGGGATTTACCCCACGAAAAGTTTTTAAAACTCAAACTAATCCGGGAAATAACCACAAAACCGGAAATTTCAGGGATCAAAAAACCGAGAATTGACCTACCAATTGAATTTGATTGTTTGTTTCAGGTCGGTATGCAAACTCAGTGGCACGGGACTGATCCCGGCTACGCTTTCAATCAGTTCTTTTTCGGCGTCGGTGTAATTTTTCTTCGGAAAATAAAACTCGACAATTACTTCTGCCACACGGCGTGGATCATTGGCCATGATTTTGGTAATCTCTATTTCGGTGCCAACCAGATCAATGCCATTGTCCATTGCCTTGATGCCCATAATAGTCATGATGCAGTTGCCCAGCGAAGTTGCCAGCAGGTCGGTTGGCGAAAACGATTCACCTTTGCCGCGGTTGTCGGTTGGGGCATCGGTGACCAGTTCGCAACCCGACTGGAGGTGAATATTCCAGGTACGCAAATCGCCCAGATAAGTAGTTTTTATTGTTATCATCGTTTCAAAATTTTCCTCTAAAATACAAAATCATGCCAATTGTTTTCCGTTTACTAAACTGAAATCGGTAAATTCGCAGCGTACTCAAAACAATTTAACCATGTTCTCAGGAATAGTTGAAGAATACGGCGTTGTTAAAGCCATTGAAAAAGATCAGGAGAATTATCATTTTACACTGAACTGCTCGTTTGTTAACGAACTGAAAGTTGACCAAAGCCTCTCTCACAACGGAGTTTGCCTCACGGTTGTAAATGTGGACAAGGAAGCGCAAACCTACCGGGTTACTGCCATCAAGGAAACACTGCTAAAAACCAACCTCGGTTACTGGGAAGTGGGCTCGAAAGTGAACCTGGAACGCAGCATGGCGCTGAACGGCCGCCTCGACGGGCACATCGTGCAAGGTCATGTTGATCAAACTGCTACCTGCACCAAAGTGGAAGAAGCCGACGGAAGCTGGTATTTCACATTTGAATACGCATTCGACAAACAAAAAGCTCAACAAGGATACATGACCGTTGAAAAAGGTTCGGTGACCGTGAATGGGGTGAGCCTGACGGTGGTCAACTCGAAAGACAATTCATTTCAGGTAGCGATTATTCCCTATACCTATAATTTTACTAATTTTCACACATTCAAAGTCGGATCGGTTGTCAACCTTGAATTCGATATTATCGGGAAATACCTGAGCAAGTTACTGACCTATAAATAATAGAAAGAAAAAATCGTTCAAAAACCGCGAATGTTTTCAGAAGAGGTTATACCGAACTGTTTCGGAATCTCATGATCTGATCGTCAGACCCTGAAACACCCCGAGACTTCGGGGCAGGGTGACTCGGTTTCTCCGGTTTTTAAATGGCTTTTTCCGACACTCTGCCGACAAAAATTATGCAACTGTTAGCTTTTCGAGGCTGGCATAGCCATCTTCAATACTTTTTACCAGTTTTTCGATCGTTGCTTTGTAATGCGCTTTTACCAGTTTTGGATTATCTTTTCCGTCCGGGTGGTTGGCCATGTCGCGAACCTGGTCACGGACTGTTAAAACATCCTGAATAATTTTGAAAGCCTGTTCTTTATCGGCTTTGGTGTAAAGGTTCACATAGCTCAAACAATCGACGACCAGTTCGGATACCAAATAGTCGGCTTCTTTTTTTAATCTTCTGATACTTGCCATAACGTAATTGATTGATGATTTATAATTGACTATTTTATTGCGTGTTGGAAACAATATCGTATGTGGATTTCGATACAACTTTAGTGTATTTCTGCCTCAAGCGGATATCGGAGTGATTTTGTTTCCTGTAAAACAACTTTCAAAGAACCAACCAGTATTTCCGTTTCCACCTGAACCGGGACTTTGTTTTTGTCGTCGGTCAGCCAGACTTTCATGTATTCTCCTTCGGGAAAAAAATCGCCTTTCATCAGCATAACCGATATTTTGTGACAACGAAACTGCCGTTCATTACGGGTTTTTACAATTTCAGTTCCAAGATAACGAAAATATAAATCTTCAATAGCATTGTCAACCAGTAAGCGGTAGGGAATTTTTTGCCCGGTTTTGTATTTTCTGAAATCGAAGCCCCGGAAATAGTAAGCAGCAGACAACAAATCGTGTGTATTTTTACCCAGTTCGAGGGTATCGCAGAACAGTTTCTCTCCATGCCGTTTTACCGTTGAATAAGCCAGCCCCTTTTGCTGATCGAAAATGTACTGATGCAACGACTCTTTTTTACCGTGGTTCATCACCCGTTTATAATACAATGGGTTGAACGGTTTTACTGACGTGTAGACATTGAAGGTGTCGCGAACTTTATAAAGCAGGTCGTACGGCATGAAGGTATTTCCTTCGGCTTTGAAATGCCAGCAGTCCTGTCCCCGGTATTTTTCGCGTGTGGTAAAAAACTCAACATTGCCACTGTATACCCAAATGAAATGCCAGTTATAATAGGCCCCGTATTTGCCGTATTCACCGTTTGAGAAGGGAAAATCGGGTTCCTGTGAAAATGCCGTTCGGCCTGTTAGCAAAACAAGCAGAATGAAGGTGGACTTTATCAGGTGGCGTTTCATTCTCTTAATTCAGTTGCTGTTCTTTTTTCTTCTTTTTAGCTGCCTCTTCTTCTTTTATTTTTTCTTCATCGATCACCTCTTTGCCGTAATTCGGATCAATATCCAGCTTCCACGGTTCCCTGATTTCGAAATTACCTTTTGTTTTCAGCACCTTCGGGTAATACATCACCCGCTCGGGCTGGATACCTTCGCTCAGATAGCCGGAATCCCATTTGCCATTTTTATTGGCATCGAAAATTACTTTTATCTTGTACTTTTCAGGCTTCAGATACGGAAATGTGATTTCGCCTTCTTCCAAAACCTGGATTTTCTGCAATACCTTTTCTTCCTTCGAATTGTCAACAAGCTGGACGATGGCAGGGCCATTCAAATTCTGTATGTCCAGAACGATGGTCCCGTAATATCGTTCTTCCTGGATAGAAAATTTTTGTTCCACCTTGCGACTTGGATGTCCGTAAATATTTTTGGCCGCCGCCGAATCGATGCTGAAAAAGTAATTTCCTTCAGGCTCCCACGGATAATTGATAAAAAATTTCCGGATTGACATGGAATCGGGCTCTACATTGATTTTTAATTTCGTTTGAACCGTATCGACGAATTGGTACAAACAGACCTTGCTGGTATCGAACGATTCCAGTGGCTCGGGCGCCTGCATGATAATTTTCTGAAAAATATCGTGCCCCTTCGATTTTATATTGTGAGAAATTGAAATCTGTGGTATCTCTTCGGTTTCTTTTTTCCGGCGTTTTTGTTTCGGCTCGGATTTGGGTCGCTGATAAATCAGGTCCAATGTATCGTATTTCATTACAATGGCGTCCAGACTGTCCTTTACCTGGTATTTCAATTCCATTTTCAGCGTATCTATATTGCTGATCAGCGTATCGGTGATCCAGAAAGTCAGCGAGTCACGCTTCAGGTTCGATTCAATAAACAGCCAGTTTTCCGTTGGTTCGGGTTCCAGCAGTTTTACCTTAAACGAGTCGGACAGGGTTTCAGAAAAAACAAACGAACAGTAGTTGGGAGCCGGTCGGTTGTACGAATCGAGGTACTGATCGAAAGCTTCTTCTTCAAATAACATCAGGTACTGAATGCCCGGGTAATACTCAATTTCGCTGTGTACTACCAGCGTGTCGCCGTCTTTTACGATGGTGTCGTTGCGGCTGATGAATTTTGCATCGGGCGTGATCAGTGAATCGGCAAAAGCAACCAGTTCTCCGGTTTGGTTGTAAGTAAGGCTGTTATCACCATCGGCAATGGCATACAGGCGATAGGTATCTCTGGCAATATTTTTTATTTCGAAATAGCCTTCTTTGTTGGTTTTCCCGATGTAATCGGGAATGCTGTCGAAAAAGGCAGTTTCATTGTGCAAACGGTGCAATACCACCAGTGCGTCTTCAACCGGTTCGAGATCGAACGCATTTTTCACGTAACCAGCCACCTGTAAGGTGTCGATTTCGGGCCCGGTACTGAAAGCAAAACGCAGGTCTTCGTAGGGATTTTTTTCGTTGTTGTCGGCCACTGCATCTTTAAAATCGAATGAATACGTTGTACTGTCCTTCAATTCTTCCTTAAACTCCACAATCAACGTTTTGCCCTTCGACTTAAAAATCGGTTTTTTCTTCATAGGCGGCGATACCACCAGTTTTTGGCTCAGCTCGTCGTACACTACGTATTCGTCGAAAGTCAACCGGATATCAATATCTTTGTAATTGGTTCCCAAATATTTGGGGACAGTAGATACAAGCACAGGAGAAATCGTGTCTTTCGGACCGCCGGTTGGCATCCCTGTATTGGCACACGAGGCAAAAAAAACCAGGTATCCGAACCAGGCAATGATGAGTATGGGAATGATCTGTTTCATATTTCCAGTAATCTGCACAAACATACAAATTCCTGAAAATATTGCCTATCCGCCCTTGTTAAATAATCTTATCGCAGGAATAAATGAACCTCTGCACCCTTTGAGTGACCAAAAAAATGGGCTTAAAAAAGTAGTTTCTGAAGTAATCCGGCTTCCGGTAAATCCTGAAAATCTTCCATCCGGTGCCTTTTACCAATAATTTTTGCTGAAATTCCGGGCAACAAACCTTCCGTTTTTATTTCCTGAATGACACCTTTTATCACGCTCATTTCAATTTTAATTTCTCCGGAGAAAGACGAAATGGTATTTCTGAAAATATATTTGGGCGAGTACCCGTAAACCCAGTCCCAGGTAACATATTTTTCATCCCTCAGCGCTTCGATAGCGGCAATATCCTGTTCGGTTAGTTCGTATGTTTTTTTTTCCTGAAAAGTATTTTGTACGTCGCCAAAAATAAAATCCGAAAATTCTTCAACCGTCATCGGCTCTTTCAAATAGCCGGAAATATTGGTCACCGGACTGCGATTCGACTGTACCGACTTGTCCTCGAAGCGCGATAAATCGACTTGCAACGCGCCTTTCAATTTCGACAAGTCGCTGTTAAAAAGCAATGTTCCGTGATGCAAAACCCTCTTTTTGTACACATGTTCGGCATTGCCCGAAATTTTTTTCCCGTCCAACATCAGATCGTTTCGCCCGGTGGTGTACGCATCGACACCCAGCTTTTGCAACGACTGAACAATGGGCTGGGTAAATATTTTGAAATTCACCTCCGAAATTTCTTTCACCGTTCGGATAAAGGTGAAATTGACATTTCCCGGATCGTGGAAAACCGTTCCTCCGCCCGACAAGCGCCTCGCCACATGAATATCGTTATTGCGCACAAATTCGTGATTGATCTCGGCCAGTGCATTCTGATGTTTGCCCACCACAATAGAACGTTCGCTCCGCCAGATGATAAAAAAATCCTCTGTAAGATTCTTGAGCAGGTATTCTTCCGCCGCCAGGTTAAACCAAGGATCCAGTTCGCTATGTTTCAGGCAAAATGTAATCATGCGGTAAAAGTAAATTAAACCGGTCAGGTTTCAAAAAACGGATGTTCTTTACATTCCTGATTTTCCAGTCGTTCCCAAAAGAACAGATTCAGAAGATGGTAAAACAATGCCTGTATTTTCATCCCGTCCCTGAAGAATAAATCGGGGAGTGATGTGGTCTGCTTCGTCAACTGCCCTTTTACAGAGTTCTCCAATCTTTCCGCCTTTCATCCGGTTCCAGATCAATGATAGTTTCATGTCGGGAAAGCCCGTTGACATTTCGTAATCGCCATCGCTGTCACCAGCGGAAAATAAAGGATCCCAATTTTTGCCAAGTTCTGTTTTTATTGTCTTGTTAATCGCTTCCACTTTTCCCTGCCCGAATGTTTTCTCCCATCCGGCTTTGTATTCAGGAAGAATTTTGCCATTGCTGTCTATTTCAAGTTCCATCGCAATTACATTTTCCGGAGGCACATTGTATCCGTATGTTCCAATACCTGAAAAAACCTCGACAACCGGCTTGTAACTTGCCGACACAATAAAAACATCAATCCCATGATTTCTGAATGTAGAAATTAAATTTTGCATTTCCGGAATAACGCGCAATCCCGTTCGGTACGAAACCCGGACGACCCCGGCATTGGTTTGCAATCCGGCAGGCGATTCCACAATTTGTTTGCTCAGCCGGTTGCCAAGTTCATACGAAATGGCTTCCCTCGCCATGGTTTTCACTTCTTCCGTCGTGTGACCGGCAAACAGATAAAGTACCCAGGGATAGGCATAATCATCACCAATAGCCGGAACGGAGCAATAGGCATCATATAAAAAAAGTAGTTTTACGAAAAAGTCATTGAAGCGGGGATTTCCCTTTATTTCTTCGAGCGTCATTGTGCCGTTCAGTCCTGAAAAATTATCATACAGAAAATCATAGTCATTTTTAAGATCCTGATTAATATCGGCAAGACGTATGTTTTGGTAATCTTCAGGCAATTGAGTTACTCCGTGAATGTTGTCTTTCAACAAATCACTGAACTGCTGCTTTGTCATTTTATACTGAAGATGAGACAACTGATAACGCATCAGCGCTTCTTCAACGTCGAAATGGGCGCAAGTCTGATCCCAGTCGAAAACAGCATATGGAGCTTTGTTTTCATTGTAGTATTTTCCACCGATGCCGTAATCATTGATTAAATTGTTCAAAACCACATAGTTTTTTTCAGACCAGTTCAGCCTGTCTAAAGGATTGGACTGCAAACGTTCTTCATCCCGGCAACTGCCCGAAAGCAGTAACAAGCCCATCATCGAGAAGGACAAAAACCATGTTTTCATTTTCGTAATTATAAAATTCATTTGAAGATTTGTTTGTTCGTAAAAAGCACTGCCCGAAAATTATTAAAAAACCGTTTAAAAGTAGGAGGTAAGCTAAAAAATCCTGAAAAATGATACACCTGTACAAATTAGTTGTTCCCCGCTAATGCGGATTTGCAATCCGCATTTAATTTACAAAGGATTTTCAATCCCTTCGTTTATCCATTTTATTCTACACATCGGTAACCCGGATTGTAAATCCGGAAGCTGGGAGAGATGCAGATTGCAGTCCGGTAAAAAAGCAAGCTTGCTTTCGGCAGTTACCAAGCTTGGTTTTTAAAATTCAATCATTATACCAATGGTTGGCAGCACATTGCCCGAGGTATTGTCAACCCGCCTTAACACATAGTTTTGCCCGTTGTTAATGGTCAGGTAATTGCCATTGGCATCTTTTTCCCGCACAATAATATCCTGCTGCTGATTTTGAAAATTGTACAAATTCTGAATATCGAGATAAAACTTCAGGGTTAGTTTTTTCAGATAATAGGTTTTATCAACCCGCAAATCCAATTGATGGAATGCATCGAAACGCTCGCTGTTCAGTCGGGCATTATCAAAATAGGGGCCTCCGGTGAGGTTCCATGCCTCCACCAGCGACGACTTTTCCATATCGTACGGAGTATACGGAAGGCCTCCCACAAAACGCCAGCGCCCACCCAACTGCCAGTCGCGGCCCAACGACATTGTCGATGTCAGCACCAGTAAATGTTTGCTGTCCCAACTCGAAACCTGGTACTCATTATTCCCATCTTCAAATTCGCTGCGTACCAATGTGTACGAAAGGTTGAAATTGAGCCCATCACTTGTTTTAATTCGCGCTTGGAACTCAGCTCCATAGGCTCTTCCTTTTGAGCTTGATAAAACTTCCTCATCGCCTATCACACCAAAATCGGCTCCTTTATTGGCCAGGCTGATCTGGTCTTTCACCGAAAACGGGTAATTGCTGTATTTTTTCAGGAAACTTTCCACCGAGAATTGCATATTACTTTTCGGTTTGAACTCGAAGCCGCCAATCAAATGATCAGACTGGATGTATTTCAGATTATTTTCCTTGTTCACAAAAACGCCGTTCTCTTTGTAGCCCAGACTGGTGTAGGCTGGTAACTGGAAATACCGTCCGGTATTGAAGTTCAGGCTCCACTTATCCGCTAATAAATAGGAAGCAGAAAATCGGGGAGAAAATTGTTTGAACAGTTTATTCATGCCTGACGAATAATTATTGGCATCGAAGCGGGTGCCAAAAGAAAAGGTCAGCCTGTCGTTCAAAAAGTTACGGCTGATGGTCCCGAATAATCCCCATTTTATAAGCGAAAGGTCGGTACTGTAGTTCACATTCAGAACCTGATCGTCGTAAAAACGCCGCTGCGTGGTTTCATTCAGATAGTTCACCCAATCGAGATTGGCGCCAAAATTCAATTTATAAGCCGAAAAACGGGTTGTATTTTCCACTCTCAGTTTGTTTTCAATTTCTTCTGACTGGTAATCCAGAATTTTGTTGTCTTCCGAACTATCGTCGTTTTCAAAATATTTGTACGCCGAATTGTTCAGGTGGCTGCGGCTGAGAGCCAACGTTTTAAAACTTTTGGCTCCATAGTGTTTGTAAACGGCCCCAACCGTATAACTCCACTGTTCGTTCACGGGTATCCGGCTCAAAATATTTTGCTGTTGTTCGTCCGGGTTTTCAATGTCGAGGTTCAGGTCGAACAGGTCAATGGCCCCCAGCCCGACCAGCGTAAGTTCGTTTTTCTGATCGAAACGTGTTTTTACTTTAAACTGAAGGTCATTGAAAGTGGGGAGGAAAGGTAGTTCCAGCAAACCAAACAGCAGTTCGAGGTACGAACGGCGCGTGGAAACAATAAAGTTGGTTTTATCACCAATTGGTCCGTCGAATGTTGCCGATACTTCGGAGGCGCCCAGTGAACCACGAAATTTCACTTTTTCGCTGTTGCCGTCTACCTGCGAAAATTCGAGTACCCCGCTGAGTGCATTTCCCCGGTTGGCAGGAAATGCCCCTGAATAGTAGTTGATTTCGCGAATCAGGTCGGCGTTGAGAATGCCCACAGGCCCACCCGATGCACCCTGCGTCGCAAAGTGGTTGATGTTCGGGACTTCGATTCCATCCAGATAAAAACGGCTTTCCGACGGCCCGCCGCCACGGATGATCACATCATTGCGGAACGAAGGCGACGACTGCACCCCGGCAAACGACTGAATAACTTTTGATATGTCGCGGTTGGCGCCCGGACTTTTTTCAATTTCAGAAATGCCGATAGTCTTTAAACTCAACGGGCTTTCTTCCGTTTTCCGGAATGGCGATGCGGTTACTTTTACTTCCTCAATCTCCTGATCCGTCTTTTCCATTCGAATTTCAATAAAACCGGTTTTTGCATTGCTCACTTCCACTTCAGGCGAAAGCGCTTTTTTGTACCCGACAAAAGAAGCTTCGATGCGGACAAAACCGGGAATGAGCCCAAATAGAAGGAAGTTTCCGCCATCATCGGTGATCGTACCGACGTTTGTTCCCGAAACAATCACATTTACAAAAGATAAAGGTTCGTTACTTAAAGCATCGATAACACGTCCCCGGATCGCAGCATCCTGCGCCGAGACTGATTTGAATAGCAATAAAAATATCAGTATAATGAAAGTATAATTCGTTCTCATATTTGTTTATTTCAATTTCACAATTATTTGTTCCACAATTTCTTTCGCTGTTGTAATTGAAGTAATATCTGTATATAATTTTCCGTCCTCGCCCGTCCAGTGGCTGTGCCCGACCGGGTTCAGCCAATATTCGTTTCCTCCGTTCTCCAAATCAATAGTTGTGGCATACACCAGCGCCGGTTGAAGTGATGCCCGGTAATCCCAGCTTTCCGGGTATTTTGCATTGTTCCAAAAAGCATTCGAATCCCAGGGCTGATTAATTTCCATCAGCAAGCGGAATTTTTTTGGAAGTTGTGCGTCTGCTTTGGTGTTCAAAATAAAATCAGACTTTGGTGTTGCCGCTGTGCAGGCATCGGGAACCGGTTCGTCAGCAGTTGGCAACAAAGTACCTTTCCGGTTTTTGACATTCCGTTTGTGCAGCCAGTATGGCAATGAGGCAGGCCGTTCGGCAGATCCTTCCACATCGTTCCATTTGCCCGGCTCCAATTGTCCGTGGGCATAGGTTCCGGTTGCAATATACTGCGTTACAAATAAGGTTTGAATATATTTTCCATCCAAATCTTCAATCCAGAATGCAAAAGTAGGATGATTGTGAGCCTTGCCTTTCCGAAATTCTATTTCGAAAGAAATGCCTTTCCCCTGCTGATTTTTTACAATCTGCTGAAGCGGAGTTTCACCAAGCTTTTCGGTGGTAGCACAGGATGCCAGCAGAATTAATAATGCTATCTTTAATGATTTCATTTCAATGGCTAATTGATTTATTTTTACAAATGCTATTTGGTTTTTTTCTTCTCTGATAATCAAACAGCAATTTGACAAATTGGTTCTAAATTTAGTTTTAATTTTTTTTGAAATGAGAATTGTAATTCAACGTACTTCAAAAGCTTCAGTTGCAATTGACGGAAAAGTAAAGTCGGAAATCGGCGTGGGACTACTGATCCTTTTGGGAATTGAAGATGCCGATACCGGCGAAGATATCGACTGGCTGGTGAAAAAAGTGGTGCAGTTGCGTGTTTTCGATGACGAGAACGGGGTAATGAATCGCTCGGTGCAGGAGATAGACGGTGAAATCCTGGTGGTGAGCCAGTTTACTTTGCATGCCTCAACAAAAAAGGGGAACCGGCCTTCCTATATTCGTGCCTCAAAACCCGAATTTGCCATTCCGATGTACGAAAAGTTTGTCGCCGAAATCAGCAAAGCACTGGGCAAACCGGTTGGCACCGGTGAATTTGGCGCCATAATGGATGTTTCGCTGAACAATGACGGCCCGGTAACCATTATAATAGACAGCAAACAGAAAGATTTTTAAAAATTAGGATCGTAATCCCAAAATTTCATTAAAAATTGGGAATATAATCCTGAAATTTATGCTTTATATCTTTGAAAATGTACACCATGAAGAATATTACTCTCCCCGAAGCCCAGCAAATGGTTGACCAATGGATAAAAACCGTAGGCGTGCGCTATTTCAGCGAGCTGACCAACCTGGCGATTTTAACCGAAGAAGTGGGCGAACTGGCCCGCATCATGGCACGAACATACGGTGACCAGTCGTTTAAGAAGTCGGACGAGGGCAGGAACATGGCCGACGAGATGGCCGATGTACTTTGGGTATTGATCTGCCTTGCCAATCAAACCGGGGTCGACCTGAACGAGGCTTTCCTGAAAAACATGGAAAAGAAAACGCAGCGAGACAAAGACCGGCACCGGAACAATGAGAAGCTCAATAGCTGAATGGTTGTCGGGTTATTAATGTCGTTTTGTTAAGATTTCCTGGTGAATACCTGGGGTTGACTTTATGGCTGAAATTAATTAGCCACAAAAACACTAATCCACAAAGGTTCACAAAAAGTATTTAAGATATTCCGATTACCCCGAACAAATGTACAGCTCCCCCTGTTTAAAATAGTACAAAAAACATTGTAATCATTTTTAATCTTTAATTTATGGCAACAATAACTTTAAAAGGAAATACGATTCACACAGTAGGTCAGCTTCCTAAGGCGGGTGACAAACTGCTTGATTTCGAATTGGTACAAAATAATCTTTCATCAGCAAGCTTGAAAGATTTTGCCGGAAAGCGGTTGGTTTTGAATATTTTCCCCAGTCTGGATACAGGTACCTGTGCTGCATCGGTCCGTAACTTCAACAAACTGGCGGCCGGACTTAAAAACACCAAAGTACTTTGCATCTCGCGCGATCTTCCTTTCGCACAATCGCGCTTCTGCGGAACCGAAG
This sequence comes from Prolixibacteraceae bacterium, assembly GCA_003506435.1. Classification (GTDB taxonomy): domain Bacteria; phylum Bacteroidota; class Bacteroidia; order Bacteroidales; family Prolixibacteraceae; genus GWE2-42-39. The sequence continues at coordinate 16,940 of DOAQ01000020.1, read as the reverse complement.
GCATTGAGAACGCAATCACCCTTTCCGATTTCAAAACCGGGAAATTCGGAAAAGATTATCAACTGGAAATTGCAGATGGCCCGCTGGCCGGTTTGCATTCACGGGTAGTGATTGTAGCCGATGAAAATGGCAAAGTGGTTTATACCGAACAGGTTTCCGAAATTGTAAACGAACCCAACTACGACGCTGCGTTAAAAGCATTGTAAAAGTTCCATCCGGTGTTTTCAGATAAACATCAGGATTAAAAACATAACTAAAAAGCCGAGAGCATAACCCGCATAAATTTGCAATGGGTTATGCTTTTTTAGTATCAGCCGCGACGTTCCGACCAGTCCGGCAATAAGAAATACCAATGCCAGTATATACGAAGTATTGATTTGCAGGCGCAGCGAAAGGGCAATCAAAGCGCCGGTCAGCCCGCCAATGGATGCCATGTGGTTGCTGATTTTCCAACGCAGGGAAACAACCATCAGCAAAATAATTACCAGGATGGTTGAAATCAGGAATACTTTGTATACAGGAAAAATCGGTAGCCTCCCCAGTAAATAATATCCAATATAATAATAGATTGCGCTGAACATGAGCGGCAAAACCCGGTCGGTACTTTTTTCCATTTCCGAGCTAAAGCGTTCGTTCATCGATAAAAACGCGATAGTCAGTAAAGGCAAAATACAGGTCGTAAAAAATACAATCAGAAGAACGAACCTTTTCACCTCCCAATTCATCATCGAAAAATAAAAACCGGAATAAAACAACAACAGAAATCCGATGGAAGGAATCAGTAACGGATGAAAGATTATGGAAATCCCTTTTGCAAGAAGGGTGATGGCATTCTTCATATTCAATTTATTAAGGGCATGAAGATACAAAACATTTAAAAACAGACTATATCTTCAGCATTATTGCCGATGCAGGAACAACAATTCCCGGAGGCATTTAATCCGAAACGCAGGAAAGGAACAACTTGGCAATCTCAACTGAAATAGGACCAATATTACTAAACAGGGATTTCACAAATAATTCGTTGGCCTGCTCGTCAGCCTTGTCGGAGATGATGCGGATGGCCGTGAACGACAGCCCGTAATCGGCAGCCACCTGGGCAATGGCAGCGCCTTCCATCTCAGTGCAAAGCATTTCCGGAAACTTTTCGTGAATTCGTTTTTTCCCTTCCTCCGAAGCAACAAACTGGTCACTTGTACCAACAACTCCTGTATAAACTTCAGGAAAATATTTTCCCTCAATATGCGGGTATTTGTTTGCCTGCAGGTTTGCCACAAACCGGTTTACTGAAACGGTTGCCCTTTTTTGAATTTCAGTGTCCGCTTTAAAACTGAAATTAATCCAGAGTGGGCTTTCTACTTTCCCAATCCCTTTGAGCGACGACAAATCGACATCATACTGCACCAGCGATTCCGCAATCACAATGTCCCCGATTTCCAGGCGGGGGTCCAGTGAACCGGCCAACCCGATGAACAGAAGCTGATCTATCCCGAACAGATTGATCAGGCTCGTAGCGGCTGAAGCGGCTGCAACTTTTCCCCAACCGGAAGCGCAGATTACAACTTCCTGTCCGTTTATCTTTCCTGAATGGAATTCCCGCGGCCCGACTTTTTCTGTTTTTAATCCTTCAATTTCTTTTTTCAGCAACAAGATTTCCTGATCCATTGCGCCGATCAATCCGATTTTCATAAACGTCCTGTTTTAAAATACATCCAACGCGGGCAAAGATAAAAAAATAGAACAATGTTTATTCATCCCGGCATTGTCGGCAACATTCTTCCAGTGAAGTTGCCAAAAGTTGATTGTTGAAAAGAAATTACTGTGTAAATGCAGGTTGTTGTAGAACGCACCAACGCCCGGCTCAATGCTTTTAAGGCAATACGGGTCCGTTTTGAAACGAATACTACACATTGGAAAGCATTGAATAGAATGGCCTTTTGTGTGATTTTACTGCGTCAACTTTAAACTTCAATATCAGAAGATAGAGAGCATAAACATTCTCAGTTTTTTGATTTCGTCCCGGAAGTAATTTAATGCCCGCCGGATTTGTGTGTCCACGGTATTTTCCGAGATATTCAGTTTTGTGGCAATTTCCTGATATGACAAGTCTTCGAAGCGGTTCATTTCGAATATTTCCCTTCTTTTCCGGGGTAATTTATTAAGCAAGGATTTGAACCAACTTTGTAATTCTTTTTCTTCGATAATATGTTCAACGTTGTTTGTACTAAAATCGGAATAGAAAGACCCATCATGCAAATAAACTGAATGCTCAATGTTTTTTCGTAGTTCGTCAATCACAATATTGTGGGCAACCCGGAAAAGATAAGGTGCAAATGGACGATCAGCATCTAAATTTTCCCTGTTGATCCAAATCCGAAGAAAAACTTCATGAACCGTTTCTTCCAAATCTGACTGCGGCGGAATTGATCGTTTTATGAAATTACCTACTTTACCCCTGTACCGGTAAAATAGTATTTCAAAAGCCATCTCGTCACCTGCTGCCAGTTTTTGAATTAACTTTTTCTCGTCTGTGTTTTCTTGTATTTTCAACGGTCCTTTTCTAAAAACAATCAAATTTAGGAAAAAACCGTTACCACAGAAAATGTATTATTTTAAATCAGATTGTATTAAAAACCGGCCTTTTATCCTCTCCACGGTCTTACCCTGTTAAGGTTCTCCAAGGTATTCAGCACAATATTGGTGTCATCCACAACCTGAAAATCGTACATGCCCACACAGATAAAATCAGCGCCATTGTCGAACGCGTACTGAAATCCATCCTTTGGTTGGATGGCCCCGGCAGCCAGTACTTTGAAGGCAATCCATGGTTCTTCCAGACTGTTCATAAAATCAATCGTTTCCTGTGGTTTGTAGCAATACATATTGTCGTGCCATTCGGCCTGTGGTTGTGCCGACCAGTAATTGTGGTGATGAAGTGTCTTCACCCAGAAATCGGGTTTGATCCCGTTTTCAACACATGCTTTGACCGTCTCAATACGGTGGGCACCAATGCCTGCGGGTTTCCCGTAACTACGGATCAACTCCAGACCTTTCACGATCTCATCCAGTTTACCGTCGCGAGCCAGGCGGTCTGACATTTCACCCTGACAATACATGGCCACCGCTCCCCCTTCCTGCGATTGCTTGATTCCTTCGATAAAACCATCCCGGTGTCCGCAGTCGGACAGGAAGTTGATCTTTCCCCCGGTTTCGTGTTTGTACTTATTGATGATACGCGTCAGTTGCGGATTGCACAGGATGGTATTGATCCCGCATTTTTCAGCCAGTTGAAGGGTCATCATTACCCGTTCGTCGGAATGATATGCCTTTACCAGCTTTGAAACATAGATCAGGTCGCGCGAATGGGCCCATCCACCGATCAGATTACCACCCATGATCAGACGGCTCAGTTCCAGGTCGCCAATCTTTCCTTTTGGAACCTGACCTTTCAAATCCTGTAGCGAAGCAAAATTGAAGCTTTTCAAAGTTGCCCCGGAAGTTGCATCCGGTTTTTTTGTCAGGAACTTTTCCTCGAAGCTGTCCCATTCCCGTTTCTTATACGCTGCATAAGCAAAAGCCCCTAGAAAAGGAACGCTGATTAGATCGCGCAACAGTTCGCGCCGCTGAAGGGACGTCTTTTCTTCTTTTTTTACGGAAGGTACAGGTGTTCGGACTTTCTCTTCTTTCCACCGTTTGATCAAACGATCGGCACCGTAGAACATTTCGACAGGAAGTACGGTGAAGACCAGCATAATGAAAAATTCAATCAGTGTTTTATTGACCCACAGGTAGCTTCCTTCGGTCACTGCACCTAACGTATGTCCGGGAATGGGCGGATACGCCACGAAGTAAAAGAGTAGCAACAATGCACCGGCAATGGACGACCAGCGTACCAGCAAACCGGCAAACAGCGAGAGGCCGATCAGGATCAGCCCCCAAATATTGAGGAAATCAACCACTTTCATTGTTCCGGGAGAAGCAGCCATCCAGTGGAAAAGGTCAGAAAATATCCACTGTGAACCCATCAGATACATTTTTGCAGTCCATCCGGGAGTTACTAATTTCGATATTCCTTCGTACAAAAAATGCCAGCCCACCAAAATTCGTAGCCCGGTCAGTAAATAGGTTGAATACTTCTTCATTCTTTATAAGATTTAGGATTGATTAACTTGTCGTCAATTTCAGTTTTGCTTTTATGCTCTTTTTTCTACTTTTGTGTTAGTTCCTTGTTCCTGACATAAAGTTTGTTATAAAATTAGTCAATCCCGGCTTTTCCTTTTCATTTATGGTTGAGCAAAAGCCAAGGCATAATTACGCATTGTTGGTCAAAAATTCAATCAGTTTATAATAAGGTATTTATAAATAAACACATGCAGTTCGATCTGGAAGAAATAAAACGTACAATTGCTAAAAAGTACGATTGGGGGCCATCGGCTGATTGGACAAACTTTCATTTCAAAGAACTGAGCAAAGACATTGAAGCAGCTACAGGCGACCGGTTGAGCGAAGAAACCTTAAAACGCATTTTCGGAAAGCGAAAAGTAAATACAGAAAGCTATCAACCTCAGGCTTTCAGCCAGATGGTATTGATGAAATATGCGGAAGGTTTAAAGGCCGGTCACAGTCGAACAAACGGAACTATCCCGGAAAAATCATTTTTAACCGCTAAAGTGCGTAAAACCATTTGGTGGGTCTTCGGTTGCGGCATTTTTCTGGCCGCTGTGTTGTTTTTTACTACGCCGGATAACGAGCCTGAAAAATACCGGTTTAGTTGTAAAAATCCACGCGACACCTATCCTTTTACGGCAATGTTTGAATACGATGTCTCAGAAATCGACGACAGTGTGTTTATTGATTTTGGAAAGGATGGAGAGACTTTTCTTCCTCCGGAAAAAAGCATGATCAACTATTTCTACTCAAATACCGGGGTTTACAACGTACAGGTTTATACCCGAAAAAAACGATTGGACAGTTTACGTGTGGTTGCCTGGGCTCACGACTGGCAAGCTGGCTATTTCCCGAATTCGACCCCCGAAAAGTTTTCCCATTTTATGGATCAGTCATTCTATCGCCAGCCCGATTGTTTTTATGCTACAAGCGAAGGATTAAAAGCAGAACATGTGGATTTATCTCAACATTCATGGACAGATTACCGCTATTTTTCTCCTTTTGGCAAGGATTTGGACCACCTGTCACTCGAAACGCGCGTTCTCAACAATGCTTCTACCGGAAGTTTCTCCTGTTACGATATTGGAATTGCCCTTCAGGGCGATTTCGGTACAATTGACATCACATTTACTCAGTCAAAGTGTTCCCGTTATGCCATGCTAAAATTGTCGGAAAAACAAATGGACGGAGAATACGACGATTTAAGCGCATTTACTGTTGACATGTCGGATTGGTTACAGCTCAGGACGAAAACAGAGGAAGGGAATTTCAAGGTTTATCTTGGCGATAAATTAATATTTACAGAACAGTACCAAAAACCGTTGGGATCGTTGTTGGGCATCCGGTATTATTTCTTCGGGAGTGGGAAAATCGACTATATTGAATTGAAAGACTCATTGGAAAATGTATTCTACCGGAACGATTTTACGTCTACCGGAACGATCGCCCATAAATAGCAAAAAGGGTAGAACTTCTTCCCTGACTAACAGCCAGAGAAGAAGTTCCGGGCTCTATCATTCTTTTTTCTCTCCAAGCACAAATGCCATATAACTGTCGCCCGAAGAAGTACTCATTTTCCCTCCCCCACAGGCAATTACCACGTATTGTTTGCCGTCGGCCTGATAAACGGAAGGAGTTGCATACCCACCAGCCGGTAGTTTGTATTTCCAAAGTTCTTCTCCTGTATTTTTATCAAAAGCCCTGAAATAGCCATCCTTCGATGCGCCGATAAAGAGGATGCCTCCGGCTGTAACTACTGGTCCGCCATAATTTTCTGTACCGGTTGGCGGGATTCCCCTCTGAATAAGTTCTTCTATTTCTCCGAGCGGAACCTGCCACAAAATAATGCCTTTGTTTAAATCGATTGCGGAAAGAGTTCCCCACGGAGGTTTTACTGCCGGATAGCCGTTTTGATCCAGAAAGCGATTGTATCCCGTGTGGGTATATGGAACCGATGTCTGATTATTTTCTATTCCCTCAGAATGAGCATCCTGTTTGCTTTTTTGCCCGGTCAGGAATGCAATCAGCGCTTCTTTTTCCTGCGCCGGAAGATGTTTGAACGAAGGCATAAATCCTTTTCCGGTGTTTATCAACTTCAGAATTTCTTCTTTGGAATATTTTCCTGAAACCGATTTCAATGCCGGATACGTCCCGGTCGGGTCGCCCTGAAGTTCTGTACCATGACAAACAGCGCAACTCACTTTATAGGTCTGTTCTCCCTTATCAGTACGAGTGGTTTTATCCTGATTGATTTCTACCATAGACAGTATCCAGGGCATGATGTTGCTGTTCACATACAAAACGGAAGTGGTTGGATCGACTGCCGCACCACCCCATTCTGCACCGCCGTCGAAACCCGGAAAAATAACAGTTCCCTTTGTGCTGGGCGGGATAAATGATTTTCCTGTACGAACTTTTGACAGGATATCAGAAACAAAGGCATGCGATTCGGGGCTGATATTGGTGATCTCATTTTCAGTAAAAACCTGCGGAACAAAAGGCGGCGGAGCCAACGGGAAAGGTTGTGTTGGCCAGGCTTCTTCTCCCTTTAAATCAGAGGCTGGAACCGGCCGTTCTTCTACCGGAAACAACGGGTCTCCGGTTTCCCTGTTCAGGAGGAATACAAAGCCTGATTTGGTGATTTGTGCTACCGCATCAATGTTTTTCCCATCGTGAGTTACCGTTAACAAATTGGGCGGGGCGGGCAAATCGCGGTCCCACAAATCGTGGTGCACAGTCTGAAAATGCCATATCCGGTTCCCCGTTTGGGCGTCCAAAGCCAGAATACAATTGGCAAACAGGTTTTCTCCTTTCCTGTTTCCTCCCCAAAAATCGAAAGCAGCCGAACCCGTCGGGACGTAAACAACTCCCCTTTTTTCGTCCAAGCTCATTCCGGCCCACGAATTAACACCCCCTGTTGTCAGATATGCTTCTTCCGGCCAGGTATCGTAACCATATTCCCCGGGTTGGGGGATGGTATGGAAAACCCATTCCAGCTTTCCGGTACGGATATTAAAAGCCCTGATAAATCCCGGCGCAGCACCTGCATTCTCGGATACACGGGTACCGATGATCAGCAAATCACGGTAAACGACACCGGGAGAAGTGGCCACCACATACAAGTTTTTGGACTTTTCGCCAAGTCCTTCCTTCAGCGATACTTTACCTGAATCGCCAAATGTTTCAACCGGTTTTCCCGTTTCGGCATCCAGAGCAAACAAATCCGGTCCGGAGGTAAATAAAATCCGTTTATCGTCGCCGTCCTGCCAGAAACTGACACCCCGGTTAACATTCTTTGCATAATTGCTTTCCGGAGCCGGGTCAAACTCCCATATCCGCTGACCGGTGGCTGCATTAAGAGCAAAAACTTTCAGTTTGGGCGATGTTGCATACAGAATGCCGCCGATGATAATCGGGTTGCACTGAATCTGGCTGCGGTTTTCCGACACATCGTCGCCTGTGTGATATTCCCAGGCAACTTGCAGTTGTGCTATATTTTCCTTGTTAATTTCAGTAAGCATTGAATACTGGCTACCGGAATTATCTCCAAAATAAACCGGCCAGTCTTCGCCTGCCCCGGCAGATTGGCCTGTTTTCCTTGGTCCGCAGCCGGTAAAAAACAATATCATTAAAAGCAATGAAACAGCCGGCAAATAGTTTGTCCTTGCTATCTTCTGCATTATCTTTTTCTCTCTTTTTGGATGTTTATATATTGAAATTTGTTTTGAAAAAATCAGGAAGTAACTTTTTTGTCGTTTCTGAAAAGCATTATGAATGCCAGCAAAAGAGCAAATGACATAACTGAAGTAATTGACCAGATGCTGTTCCAATTATAGGTATGAACACCGCTTACTGTTTCGGAATACTGCCCGATTAATTGACCGCTGATGAAATTACCAATCAACAGTCCCAGTCCGAATGTCACAAAAAAGATAAATCCCTGTGCCTGTGCTTTCAGTTCGGCAGGCGCTTTTTGGTCGATGTAGATTTGCCCTCCCAGGTAAAAATATCCGAAGATGAGGCCGTGCACCAGTATTCCGACAAAATATAAAGCCGGTGTACCTGTGGCCGAACCGGTATAAAAAGCGACATAACGGATCAGCAGGGCCACAAGTCCAAGAATCATGGTAATGCGCAACCCGCCCTTGCGGATTGAAAAAGGCACAGTGAGCAAAAAAAGCATTTCGGCCAGTTGACCGATGTTCATGGTAATGCTGATGTATTTAAAATCGCGGTCGAGCAAAAATTCAGAACAGTACGACCAGTACATTGAAAACGGGATCATAGACAAGAACGAAAGGATGATAAATACAGCAAAGTTACGGTCCTTCATCAACCCGATTGTACGCAACCCCAAAGCATCCGTTACTGAAATCTTTTTACCATTCCCTGAAGGCGGAGTGGCCGGGAGCGACAGGTTGGAGACAGCAGCCACCAAGCCGGTTGCAGAAGCAAAAAAGAAGGGAAGGTTGGTTCCGTCGAAATTCAGGTTAAATAATTTGACCACGATCAGGCTGAAGGCGCCTGAAACTACCCAGCCTACCGAACCAAATACGCGTATCCGGGAGAATTGTTCCGGCGCGGAATGCTTCATGGCGATCGTACTGGTCAATCCCCAGGTGGGCATGTAGCACAACATGGCCAGCAGCAGGAACACAAACAGCAACGCGGGGCTGTTTGTCAGTCCGGCCAGCAGCAACAAAACCGAGTTAATCAGGTTCAGCGTTGCCAGCAGTTTGCGGCCGTCGAAATACCGGTCGGCAATTGTACCGATCATAGGTGAAGCCATACAGCCTATTGCCATAGAACTGAGCACCAATGATTTCAAAACCCCTTCTACTCCCATATTTGTAAGGTAGGCTGCCAAAGGTACCCACCATACAGCAAACATCATGTACTGGAAAAACATCATTGTAGAAAGTCGGAAAGGGTTTGATCGAAAGATTGTAGTCATATCGGGTACGTGTTAGTTTGTCTTATTTGAATTGTTAAAATCGTTCGTCGTTTACTTCGTATTTTCAGAAATTACATCTGACTGAAGCCTTTCCTTCCCAATTTTGCAAGAATGTTTTCCGACCATTTATAGGTTTCAGGAACTTCACCGGTAATGGTGATTTCTGCCGGATACAACAAGGCCGGCATTTGGTATACATCGGTAATCCTGAGGCAGTTCAACATTTCAATAGTTTCTCCTTCTCCATTTGGCTGACTTGGTGCATCCTGTGTTGCCGGGGGGGTATTCAGAATGAGTTTTTTGCATTTTCCGTCCATTAATGCGGCATACATGGCAACTGCTGACATACCGTTCCGGGTAGCAATCCCGATTTTTTCAGAATCGACAAATTCAAGCGTTCTGCAGAATTCGATACAACGAAGTACGTCATAAACCTGCATTGATGCTACTGTTCTTCCGGTCCATGCCGCCGAACGGCGCACATGCCAGTTCATGTTGGCAGGCCAGCCGAATTCGCCTATTCCCCTGGTTTCAAACCAAGCGATGTTCCAACTGGTATCAAGTTCTGAAACCAAACCGGAGGATGCCCAACGGGAACGCCAGCGAGCTTCATCGTAACTGCACAGAATAATCATCAACGGCTTTTTTTCTCTGGATTTGCCTTTTAACCGGAAATCTACCTTCAAACGCCATCCTTCTTCCGAATTGAAACTGTATGTGTCCCATCTGGTATCAGCCTTGTCAAGGCTGCGAAATTCCATTTTTGAACTGAGCGGAATTTTTTCTTCAGGAAAAGCCCCAAATGTTTTGACAGAAAGGAAGTTCTTCACTGAATCACGGAAAGTGTACAATTCCTGCTCTGTTGATATTTGAGGAGGGATAGGTAATTTAATAAATGAATCCTGAATTTTGGTGGTCCGGTCGTTTTCCGGTATACCATCAACGTACACCCTAAGTTCATCGGCTGAAAGCATATTTTCCTCCAACAGTTCGATGTCGCCCGTTTCTTCCGGCTCGACTTTTTTACCCATCAGGTGTTGCAGAAAAAACGAATGGATTTGTTGCCTTGAAATCTGGTGATAGGAATGAGGTCCGGGTGTTACAACCAAGCTAATTTTATCGGAAGCAGCATATAGGTCGTATATCTTTTTAATATCGGTATGCAATTCCTCTACCGATTCAATCGTATTCAAACGATCGTGATCCGACTGCGCGATCAGCAAAGCTCTTGGCGCGATCAGTGCACCGATGTCCTGATAATCGATCCGGAGGGTATTGGTAGGCATCATGCAGTCGCAATGTCCGTCGATGGTACGTTGGCCAATGTGCGCTTTTAGTGTACTGGCACCGCAAACCGGTGCGGCTGCCTTAACACGGGGATCAGCCGCAGCAATGTACCAGCTTTGTGAACCACCGCCTGAAATTCCCGTCACTCCGAGATTTCCCGGATCGACTTCGGGCCTGGCAGCCAACAGGTCCAATGCCCGGATGCCATTCCATAGTTCCACTCCGCCCGGTGTATAACCTTTGCTATACCAGTGGAACCAACCATTGGCATAACAGCCGTGATGCTCGCCCATAACTTCTCCAAACTGGATCGTTTCGATAACCAGGCACACGAACCCCAGTTCTGCAAATTTCCGGGGATAAAGCTGGTAATGTACTTTTTGGGTCGCGGAATGCCCGCACACATACAATATGGCAGCCGTTGGCTTTTTAATATTATCGGGAATATAAAGGTTGGCCGGGACATATAAACCCGGTAGCGACTCATAATAAAGCTTTTCGATCCGGTATCCCTTCTGCTGAATGATCCCTGTAATTTTCACGTTCAGAGGAGTACGTTCATCAGAAATATAATCCTCAATGCCCATCATTTCAAGGAACTCTTTGTGGCGCAGAGTTCTGGCATTTTGCCAGTCATGAAAAGTCGTTATGCCTGAAATCGAATTGTCGGTAATTTTTGCCGCTATATCCGACAGGTAGTTGTTGATATTATTTGACACTGCTGGCAGAGCCGGTTGAGTTATCGGGGTTTTGCAAGCTGTCAAAAAAACAATGAGCAGGAGGATTATAAAACGCGGTATGTTTATCATTCAGAAAAAGATTTAAAATCAATTGTATGTTGTTATCAATAAATCTCTACATGGGAGACTACAGAACATGGTTATTGATATAAAGTTTTTTATAAAATTAGTCACTCTTGGTTTCTCACTCCGATTTTAGGGTGAGCAAAAGCAAAAGCATAGTTACGCATTATTGGTCACATGCTCAATCATTTCACAATAAACCACTTATACGCAACCATGTAGAGTTCGGCTTGGAAGAAATAAAACGTACAATTGCCAAAAAGTGCAACTGAGAACCATCATCCGATTAAACAAACTTTCATTTCAAGAACAGGAGAATTATAAAACGCGATATATGTTTATCATTCAGGAAAAGATTTAATGTCAATCGTATATTGTTATTAATAAATTTCCACATTGGAAATCACCGGGCAAGTTCTCGAATCTTCAATATTAATCCTTATTTTCTGCGTTTCAACAGGGTTTTCCAACCTTATAATCCGTTTGTGGCCGATGGTCGTTGCACTGGCAACTTCCTGCCATGAGTTGTCTTTCCATGCTTCAATATTGAATGTGCGCACCCGTTGTCCTAATCGGATGTATTCCTGTAAAAGAACATATTTCACAAGCTGGGATTTACCAAAATCAAGTTCAATACTTCCCTTCAATACTTCATCATCGGTTGCCCAGTAGGTTTCTTTGTTGCCGTCAACCAGGTTGGTTGCAGCAAACTGATCTGATTTCCCCCGGTATGTGTCGGCCTTTATCTTGCTTGCCAATGCCAGATTGGTGGCAAAAGCCTCATCAATCAGTTTTTTCCATCCCTGAAGCGATTTCACATCGTTTTCGTGCAAAAGACCGCGCTGGTCAGGCGGAATATTGAGAATCAGGTTGGCACCTCTGCCCACTGAACTAAGATAAATATCAAAAAGTTGTTCCGGTGTTTTTACCAGCGAATCTTCTTTGGCATGGTAAAACCATCCCGGACGGATAGAAACATCCACTTCGGCCGGAAGCCATTGTTTTCCGTCTTCACTCCCTTGATTCAGCAACGCGTTGATGCGGGGTTTCCCGGCATAGATAGTATCGGTTGAAATCATGCACCAGTTGGTTTCTCCCACATATCCTTTCTCGTTTCCGCACCACCTGATATCAGGGCCTGCATCACTAAAGAACACAATGTTTGGCTCCATTTCCTGAACCAGCTTTATTGTATTTGGCCAGTCGTAATACGTTTTGCCATCAATCTTCCGTTTTTCGCGGGTACCACCGTAATAGCCGTCGCCACCGTTAGCACCATCGAACCACATTTCGAAAACAGGCCCGTAAGCGGTAAATAATTCGCGTAACTGGTTCCTGTAATACTCAACATACGACGGTGTTGCGTAATCGGCACGGTTGCGGTCCCAGGGAGAAAGGTAAACACCAAATTTGAGATCATATTTTGTACAGGATTCCCGGACATCTTTTACCACATCGCCTTTCCCGTCTTTCCAAGCGCTGCTTTTTACCGAATGGTCGGTATATTCACTTGGCCAAAGGCAAAAACCATCGTGGTGCTTGCACGTCAGCACGATTCCTTTGAGTCCTGCATCTTTAATCGTTTGTGCCCACTGATCGGTATTGAGTTCTGTTGGATTAAATATATCGGGCTTTTCATCGCCATACCCCCATTCTTTCCCAGTAAATGTGTTGGTGGTGAAATGGACAAAGGCATACTGTTCCAGGTCGTGCCATGCCAACTGACGTTCGGTGGGAACCGGATAGACAGGGGCGGGAGAATTCACTACTTTTTTGCAGGACACTGTCATCAGGACAAACCCCGAAAAGATCAATACAGAAAGGATTAATTTCATTAGATTATGGTTTAAATTTTGATTTACTGGTTGATATATTTAAGGTTTGCTGGTTATTCCATGTTTTCCGGTTTGATACGAAACTCGCGCGACCGGTTGAAATAATCATCAAGCAATTCGATTTCAAACTCTTTTATCATCTGGTCAACAGTTACCTTTTCATTTTCGCTGGTTACCAAAACAGAACCCAGCCTTCCGGGGTCTTTAATTGCCACACCATCACCGTATTTTTCTTTCAGTTTGGCCAATTTTCCCCAGTTACCGTCAAGGTGGACTAGGCGCCTGTCAAGGTTTATTTTTGCAACAGCAAAATCAAAATAATTGGTACTGCTGGCAATCACTTCACCTAGCGGATTTCTTATTTCTGAAGGAGTTTCCCTGAAAGCCATGGAGCCGACAAAAAACGACCGGCAGGTATATGCCCAGTATTCCTGCACCAACCCGCCATGATACATGGACGGAAATACAATGATATCAGGCTTCAACTCTGCATAGGCACGACGTAACTCATCAAAATTCAAGTCAAAGCAGATGGCGCAACCGATCGTTCCGAAATCGCATTGAATCAGCGGAGTTTTGGCACTTGCTTTCACCCCGCCTTTCATGTCGCCGATGGTGGGAAAATTTTTGTCGTAAATACCTGCCACATTCCCTTCGCGGTCGACAACGATGCACGAGTTGCGCCAGGTGCCGTCTTCCTGTTGACGGCGCATACCAAATGCAATGTAGCAACGATTCGCTTTGGCTTCAGAGGCAAAAAAATCAACTATCTGGTTCTTCCGCACATTAAGATAGTCCTGCCGTTGTTCCCTTGGTAAACCTTTCGGAAAATCGCAATATTCAGTCAATACGATCAGATCCGGCTTGTCAGGCAACACCTGACTCATCCTTTTATGCCAGTATTCTTTCACATGATCCACAACCTTTTGCATGTCCTGCGTTTTATCCGGTGCAGATACCTGATTACCAATGGTGGCTACTGTAATATACCGGGCAGCGTTTGCCGAAGTGCCTGCCCGGAGAAAAATTGTAAAGATGGCAACTGCAAGCAACAAACATTTGCTTCGATTGATTTTATTTTCCATTTTACAGATTATTAGTTTTTAAATAAAGAACAGATTTATAATATTTCAGCATTTCTGAATGCCGAGATCACCGTTTCCCGGTCAAGATCAATTTCCAGATAATGGCGGTCTCCCAAAGGAACAACTACCCCATTGTTGGCCCGGGACACCGAGATTTTCTTTCCCAACTGTTTGTAAAGACAAACTTTGGACGCATCCAGGTTCAGTTTCAGTTTTCCTTCGCCCGAAATGTGCCAGTAAACAACATATATTTTGCCCAAACGACTGAATACAAAGGCGCGGAGGACAGGATTTGACTTTGCTGCATCGGTTATTTGCTGATAAGGTTGCAACTCAAATTTTCCGTTTTCATCGATCAGCAGAATGTGTTCCGGTTCACCATTCTTCATTTCCTCTTTCTGTTTTTCACTGAAAAAATTGCTTAAACGGGCATCTTCCCAGCGCCTGAAAACTTCCAGATTGTCTACAGTCCGGGGATGGGCTTTAAACATATCCGGTTTTCCCTCCAGCGAAACCGGGCAATCCCATGCAGTGGCCCGGCTGCATACATATTCAAACATATCCGGCTGCATGCCGATGGTTTTTTCTCCGGGTATGGTATAATTGATCCACCCGAAATTGATTGAAGTAAAGTCGCCGGCAACAAATTTTATTTCATCAAGCGGGTGTTCGCGGGTAGCTTTTTTTATTACTTCAGGGGCAAAAACATCAAAGGCGTTTCCCCGGCTCAGAATATGCCAGCTAAAATGCGATTTGAGCGCTCCTTCGGAAAAAGCAGGTGCAGGCTTCATGCTATTGTAAACTTTCAGTTGCGCTATCGAAGTATTGTACCAGTATGGCTGAGGAATATCCTCTGCACCGTCGAAATACACATACTGGAATCCGGCTTCATTGTATATTTTCCCAATCCGTTCGGCAACTTCATCCTGAATGCTTGTGCGCTGGTCAAAACGCACCCAGATTGGCCAGGTATCCACATCAAGTAACCCGAACCGAAAACCTTGCCCGTATTCCGAAGAGACGGTATTGAGTACCCCGCGTGTGCACCCGGTAAACTGATACGGACGTTCATTGGTGTAGCCGGTGTATTCGATCAGTTCAGTGCCGATCTTCAATATTCTACGTTCATTATCCAGTGTGCACCCGGTGGGATTTTCTTCAACAAACACGGTTGTAGATTCTTTATCCAGCGGCGAAGCCAGGGTAAATGCCCGGCTCAGGTTCAGCCGGTAATCCGGAACAGGGCTCACGTAAAGGTCTTTTTTCATGGCTTTGTTGTACCAGAAATGGGCGCCGGCGATCATTCCCGCATCGTTAATTTTGCGGACAATCATTTGAAGGTCTTTCTTCCCGTTCGGATATTCAGGTCTCCAGGGAAAATGGCCAATGCTTGATGCAAAAGCAGTCCAGACGATCTGAATGGAACGAAAACCGCCTTGTTTAGCAAAAGCAATATGCTCATCGACATTCTGCGGATTGATGTCCCAGGTTTCGTAATACGAATAGTTGTATTCTTTTTTCCGGCGGCTTTCAACACCACGCGGAAGGTTATAATCCTGTTCAACCCGGTCGATGCAATTCAGCAGATTGTTTTTGTCCGTGACGATCAGGGCGGCACCGGTCCCCAAACTTTTTACTTCCGAAACGGCGCAACTGCGCAACAGATGATAGCCTTCATCTTTTACTGCATCAATCTTGGTAAACGGATCTGCAGCGAGAAGGTTGACAGCTACTTCATCATCCCAGACAACATTCAGCCATTCGCCAAAATTTTGCCTGTTTTTTACCGGAAGTTGTAAAAGCACCAGTTCATCGACCGAAGTTTTTAGCTTGTCGCCAAACCCGGGGATGCGGTAATCCAGCTTTTCGAGAGTGAAGCCAATGTAATGATCTGTGATTTTCAGCCCGATTGTTGCCACAATATTGATCAGCTCGAAACCAACCACCAGATGGTCCCCATCCCTGTAAACCGAATCGGCAGAAAATGTTTTTGGGTTGGCCGGATATTTTAGTTGCAGTTCATTGTCATAAGGCCTGTACTGGGTGATGGAAAAAGCGGTTGCATTTGTTCCTTGCTGAAGACATTCCTGACCACTTGCTTTGTGAACAAGGCTCAACGCTTGTCCGTTGCTGCCGATAAGAAGCCGCATGGTTGTATTTTCAATCACAATTCCATCTTTATCCTGCGCACTTAGTTTGACAGAAAAGAAGTTTGTTGTAAAAACGAAAGCAAAAAGCAAAAGAAACTTTAATGATAGTCTCATGTTCTGTTATTTGTGTTTGTTAAGTCTATTTCAACCACTTGTCGAGATTTTCAGCAACAAATGCATCGTCGTTCAGATGCGGGTAGGCACGGTAAATGCGGTCTATTTCTTCCTTCTGCCCGGGCGACAAAACTTCGTCGGGATTTAACGTCCATATTCCTTCCAGTAATCCCTGGCGGCGCAATACTTCATGCAGCCCGGTGATACAGCCTGCAAAATTGTTTGCTGCATCAAAAAAGGCTGCGTTGCTGTCGGTAATCTGGTGTGCCAGGGTCAGTGTTGTGCGGGTATCAGCATCGAATTTTCCGCAGTGGACATTTTCCAGCAGTTCAACGGCTTTCCGGGTCCACACAGCCCAGTGCCCCAGCAATCCGCCAACAATCCGTTTTTTGACTATTGTATCGCCAACCTGAACCGCATATTCCGACAACAGGTCAACCAAAATGTTATCGTCATTACCAGTGTATAATGCAATTTCTCCGGCTCTTCCCGATTCAGCGACCCCACGGACAACATCCAGCGTCTGGTACCGGTTAAAAGGGGCC
>DOAQ01000037.1 GCA_003506435.1 Prolixibacteraceae bacterium | reverse complement strand
ATTTATTATTGCTGAAGGCGAATCGGTAGCCGGACCAATTCCTCCAACCGGAAATACCAATACACGCGGGTTCTTTAGGCCAGACATTAAAACATTCCTGACCCGTTGGATCAGTGAAGGGCCAACTCACCATTTTTCACTGGGTATCGGACATCATGCAAAAACCATTGATAAAATCGCAAAATACCTGAATGTTGAATCGGTTATTATTAAATCTGAATAGTATGAGCAGAAATATATTTTAAAAATCATACACGAAGCGAAACCAACTTAAACCCAAATAGATATGATAACTTTGTTAAAAAAAACCGGAATATTCATTATTGAAGTTATTGTTGCCCTGTTATGTCTATCCGGAAAAAGAATTGAACCTTATACTGGTGAAAGTCCCCTGAAAGGAATGAACGGGAAGAAAAACAAGACTACATCAGAGGGGGCTTCATTCAAAACATATTCGTGGGAATCGTACATGGCGAAGGCTACCGAAACCGGCGATTTGTTGTGGACACCAAAACCCTTTGTTTATGAAACAGGAAATTCTGTCCGTTATATTGATTTTGAAGCAGGAGATGACAGTTACACAGGATTGACAAAAGCTGATCCATGGAAGCATCATCCCTGGGACCCTGCTGCTACAGGTAATTCGTTGAATTGTAAAGGGATTCAAACTTTTGTGTTTAAAAAAGGTTCGGTTTACCGGGGTATAATAATCATTCAGGAACCGGGAGAGCCGGGTAATCCGGTAAGGTTTACTTCTGATCCTTCCTGGGGAGAGGGGGAAGCCTGTATATACGGGTCTGTCAGGATCACAGACGGATGGAAGAAAGGTGCTGATCATGCGGATATTCCGGATGCTGCAAATGTGTGGTACCGCGACCTGAATTTTGCCCCAAGGACGCTATGGATGGTAAACGAGAAGGAAATTACACGTATTCCGATAGCACGCATGCCCAACTGGAAAATATCAGATAATGAAGATATTAAAAGTGAATGGTGGGCATGGGATTACAAGAATAGTAAACAGTATTTCCATGTAACCATGACAAATGAAGCGGGTAAAGAGCTTACTTTAGGAATTGATACAGAAAATCTTACCGGTCCAAAAGAATTGTACATGGGCGCTATTGCATGGACTGAATTCGGATGGGTTGATGGAACACCGTACCCTTCCTATGTTCAGGGATTTGATGCCGAAAAAAAAGGAATTGGTTTTGAAGGCTACTTAGGAAGTCCCAAATCCCGGTTTATCGCAAGGAATCATCGATATTATCTTGAGGACAAACCTCATTACCTGGATGATCCGGATGGAGAATTCTGGTTTAATAAAAAGGGAGAGGGTGGGCGTTTATATTTGAGACTACCGGGAAATGCTGATCCGAACACAGTTATACTGGAAGCAGGCAAAGAAACTACGCTAATCAACATGGAGGAGAAAGATCATATTTCCTTTTCGGGTCTTTCATTCCGGTTTACCAATGTATCATGGAACCTGACTGAACTGCCATGGGGAAACAAATTTGCCCTCAAGAAACATCTCTATCCGGCCTGTATCAGAGTTTGGGGAGGAGGTTGCGATATTCATGTAGCCAACTGTATTTTCGAAAATGTCAATGGAGCGGTGTATATGAAAGCGGTTAAGCCAGGCTTCAATCTTGATAAGGTATCGGTTACTGATTGTGAAATCAGGGAAACCGATCATAACGGTATCAGCATCGAGGACGGTATCCTTTGGGGATTTGATATGCCCGACGATGCCGGTCATTTGCTGGATGTTAAAGTACTTCGAAATTATATTTACAAGACTGGTCTGCGTTCGCAACGTACCGGATCATCCAACGCAATCAATGTCATTTGCGGTCAGACGGTCGAGATTGCCGGTAATATCATTGAAACGCCCTGGCATGCAGGTGTAAATGTGTTTGGGGGCAAGCTGGGTGGTAATTTGGGTGGTATTCCGCTATCCAGGGTACTCATCTATCAGAATAAGGTTACTGATGGTATTCGGACAGGCGATGACTGCGGAAATATCGAAACATGGCAAGGCGGGACATCATACGTGTATAATAATGTTTCCGGGAATCCGGGTGGATTTCGTAATCCCAGTTGGATGGATGGGAAAGACAATCCTGATAAACCGGGATCGGCACGATTTGGTATGGCATATTATCTTGACGGCGCTTTCAAAAATTATTATTTCAATAATATCGGGTGGGGATTGAGCAAAGACCCATGGAGTAAAGTAGGGGCTACAACGATGTTCCAGGAGATCATCAGCTATCAGAACGCTTTTTTTAATAACACCGCATACAATTTTGTAAAAGGTTCAAGGCGTCAGTCGCCAGAGGCAGGCAGTAATAAATTTCTGGGCAACATTTGGGATGGTATTGGCGACTGGGTATTCTGGCATACCGTACCGGCTAAATCTCCAATTGCAGGTAACGAACACGATGCCGCGCCGCAGAAAAATCATTATGCCTTGGAGACAAATGCTTTTTCAGGAAATGTTTTCCATGATATCACCGGGAAATATGCCTCATTTAAACCTTCAGGACAGTGGCATGAATCGTTTGAGGAAGCACGTGATATTCTCAGGGAAACCAATGCTATTGCTTCGGATTTGGGTGTAGTCGCTTCTGCGGCCCCTATGAATGCGCCTGACAAACATGATTTCAGTCTTGCCGAAGGATCGGCTGCAATAGATCAGGGAGTCAAAGTGTTTGTACCATGGAGCCTTTATGCCACAGTAGGTGAATGGGGTTTTTATCCGGCAGGGAACGATCCTGCGAATATTCTTGACGAGCATTGGTACATGACGCCTTATTATGTCACCAGAGGCGATTATTATCTCAAACCAATGTTTCACCTCAAAGGGGTCAACATTGGGAAGAATGATTATGTGGAAGGACCTCTGGAAGACTGGACCAGGGGTGCATTGCATTTCAACGGGATCGATCAGTATGCGGTATGTACCGACAGTTCACTGAATAAATCCTTCGATTATACGATCAAATACAGATGGAACCGTGAAGGTCAAACGGAAATAAAGCATGTCGCCGGAAAGGATTTAAAAAGTCCGGAGGTTTACGACAGCAATTTTCTTATTGAAGCTTATTTTAAAGCAGAACAAGGTATTACCGGAGGCGTACTCATCGAAAAAATGGCTGCTGCAGGTTATTCTCTGGAAGTAAATAAACAGGGAGGTGTAACTTTTGCCATTAAAAGCGGCAGTCAGACGGCAGTTATTAAAAGCAAGGCCCGGATCAATGATGGTAGGTGGCATCATGTAATTGCCGAAGCTGATCGTTCATCCAAAACACTCACGCTCTATGTAAACGGGAAGAAGGATAACAGTGGCGCTGCCATTGAAAATGGTTATCTTGAAAACAATTCGGATATGTTTGTTGGCGGTACACCCCAGGGAAGATATTTTAAAGGTACAATGGATTTTATGCGGGTATGTCTGGGAACACTTGCTGATGCAAAAACCGATATAAATGAACTTTATACGTGGCAATTTTCAGGGCCCTTTCTGAAAGATTTTGCAGGAAATAGTCCTGTTGGGAAACGGGATGCCGGGGCGCTGGAGAAAAAATAAGTATGATTCATATTATAAAACCGACAGTATGAGAAATTTTTTGATCGTTTTACTATTGATTGGCAGTTGCTTTAGTGATCAGTACCTGTCTGCCCAGGAAAAGAATTACAAGTACATGCAACAGGGGTTCCGGAATCCACCTATGAAAACATGGCCCATTGTATACCATTGGTGGCTAGGTGGCAATGTGGATACACTCAGGCTTAAAGAAGAGTTAATTGCGTTGAAAAATGCAGGGGTGTCTGGTTTTACCATTTTCGAAATCGGCTCAAGGGATACCGTTCTTGTTAAAGCAGGACCGGCTTTTTTGGGCGAGGAATCCCTGAAAATATTAAAATACGCAATCGATGAAGCTGGAAAGTTAGGAATGGAAGTGGGCTTAAATACTTCCAGTAGCTGGAATGCCGGAGGAAACTGGATACCTCCAAAACATGCAGCAAAGTCCATATTTTATGCAAAAACAGAGGTTCGCGGAGGCAAAGAACTGAAAATTAAACTGCCATTTCCCGATATTTCAAAAACAGATGCCTGGGGAAAACAGCGTCGTATTCAGTACAATGCTGACGGCAAACCAGATTTTTATAAAGAAATTGCTGTTCTTGCCGTTCCGGTCGGCATTGAAAAGAATAGTCTTGACACCGCAGAAGTTGTCAATGTCTCATGCTTTTTTGATCCGAAAACTGAGTTGCTAAATTGGAAAGCCCCTGCCGGTAACTGGGATATTTTGAGATATGTTTGTTCCAATTCAGGAGAGAACCTTGTTCTTCCCAGTAAATACTCTGCGGGGCCTACGTTAGATCATTATGATGCGGAAGCCGCTGAATTCCATTTCAATTATGTCATCAATAAACTGGAATCTGTCTTAGGCGACCTGGGAAAAACGGCGCTTAAAAGCTTTTACATGGCCAGTTATGAAGAGAAAGCGCTTACCTGGACGACAACATTACCTGACATGTTCAAAAAGATCAACGGATATAATGTCGATAAATTTCTTCCCGTATTGTTTACGAATGATTTATTTTCTCCGGAGCTTGCCGCAAATTTTAAAGTGGATCTTCAGCGAACCATATCTGAATTAATGATTACTAATTTTTACACGAAATCGAAGGAAATTTGTAATGCACATGGTTTGAAAAACAACTGTGAATCAGGGGGACCCGGTCTTCCTCTTCACAAAGTCCCGGTTGAACCGATAAAAGCATTGGGAGCCCTGGATATTCCCAGGGGTGAATTTTGGATCAATCATGGCAGGTTTAATGAAAAAGGAATTGACATTTTAAGAGTAGTTAAGGAAGTATCAGCAGCATCGCATATTTATAACCGGCGGATTGTTGAGATGGAAGCTTTCACTACCTTCCAGCATTGGCAGGAAGGGCCTTTTGAAATGAAACCGCTTGGTGACCGGGCATTTTGCGAAGGTATGAATAAAGTGGTAGTCCACGGTTCAACCCATAATCCTGCGGGGACGAGTTTCCCGGGAATTGTCTATCATGCAGGGACGCACTATAATGACAAACGGGTTTGGTGGCCAAAAGTAAAACCGTTCAATGAATATTTATCCCGTGTTTCATTTATTCTTCAGGAAGCTGATTTTACTGCAGATGTCCTTTACTACTATGGCGATACCATTCCCAATTACGGGGGGCATAAAAACAGCCGTTTCTCTGCCGGCCCGGGGTATGATTATGAAATTATCAACACGGAGAAACTAAAGGAACTGACTGTAAAAGACAACAAATTGTTTTTACCGTCGAACGGGGCACAATTCAGTATTTTGACTTTATCCAATGAAATTGAGATTAATCCTGAAGTTTTGGTCAAATTGGATGAATTGGCGAAAAAAGGAGCGGTTATTATCGGGCCGAAGCCTCAAAAAGTTGCCCTGCGAAAAGTTCTGCCCGGTATGCCCGATGTGAAAAAATTGCTGAATGAATTATGGGCAGATTATCGTTCGGGTGAATTACAAAAAAACAAGGTTTATTCCGGCATCGAAACATCCTCCATGCTCGAAAAACTGAATATAATTCCTGATTTTGGTTATTCGGATCAGGAGTTCTGCACGCTGGATTATATCCATTATTTCCAAAAGGATGTGGAATTTTATTTCATCAGGAACACCACCGGGGAATGGGTCTCAAGAGATTGCAGTTTCAGGCAGAAAGACAAAGTTCCGGAAATATGGGATCCTGTTTCAGGCAAAATCATTCCTGTTTCAATATACGGGCAGCAAAATGGAATGACGAATATTCCACTATCATTAGCGCCTTATGAAAGCATTTTCGTGGTGTTCAGAAAAGGTAACCCTGCCGTACATTATACGCAGGTCAAAAATCATGGAGAATATCCGCCTTTTCTGCAATATACAGTCGGTGGCGTTTGTCTTTTGGAAGATGGGGCATTTGAATTGACCAAACAGGATCAATTAACGGTTATTAATAACCATATAGGATTGAAAACTTTGGAAGGCCCTTGGGAGGTATTTTTTCCAAAGGGATGGGGAGCCCCTGAAAAGGCTGTTTTCCCGGAATTAAAGTCATGGACAGAGTCTGAAAATGACGGAATTAAATATTTTTCGGGAATTGCCCGCTACGAAAAAACATTTGTGCATGATTATAATCCCGTATTGCTTGGAAAAACAAAGATTTATTTGGATTTGGGCGATTTGTCAAATGTTGGTGAAGTATGGCTAAACGACCAGCCCTTGGGAATTACATGGGCTAAACCTTTCATGTATGACATAACAGAGATACTTCGTCCGGGTGAGAATAAACTGAAAATAGAAATTGCCAATACCTGGTCGAACCGCATTGTCGGAGATGCATTGAAAGGAGAAAAATATACCAGTGTCAATATCAGGGATACCAATATAAAAGGATTGTATGGAACATATATGCCATGGAAAGAAGTTCCTTTATTAAAATCCGGATTATTAGGGCCTGTAAAAATTATAACTATCAAACCGATAAACTAATTTTTGGCTTATCATCCTTAAAAAAATTATACGAGCTATGAGAAATATAAAAAAAACAATCATTATTCTTTTCGTTGTGGTTATATGCGGGGTTGGAGTCACTGTTAGCCTGGCTCAATCTCCTGTAACCAAAGGAAAGAACGAAAAGGCAGCAGTTGAAGCGCCGGTTTATAAAAATCCCCTTTTACCAATTGACCAGCGAGTTGAGGATCTGCTTTCGCGGATGACATTAAAAGAAAAAGTTGGGCAGATGAATATGCCTTGTGTGTATAAAAAGGCGATTGGATATGGGCTTGAAGTTGGAACAGTTTCAATGCATTATGCTCTAAGTCAAGATGAAAAGAATGCACAAATGGAAGGTTGCCGCAAGTTTGCAAGGGGCAATCACAACGACAAAATGGGTCCTGGTGGTGGTTTCTTTACCCTGGCCGATAGAATTATTCATGAAGGGACACAAAGACAAGCTGAATTTTTCAACGAACTTCAGAATATAGCCATCAATGAAACCCGTTTGGGAATTCCGCTATTGCAGATAGAAGAAGGGACCCACGGTTTTATGTGCGCAGGCGGTACTGTTTTCCCCGAAGGACTGGCCATTGGCGCCACCTGGAACATGGAACTGGTGAGCAATATTTATAAAACCGTTGCCATGGAAGGAAGGGTAACCGGGGCGCACATGCTTTGTACCCTGGTCATTGAGCCTAACCGCGATCCCCGTCTGGGCCGCAACGAGGAAGGGTACAGTGAAGATCCTTATATGTGTTCCAAAATAGCCGAAAATATTGTTACTGCAATGCAGGGATATGATGTTTCCGGAAAAGACAAGGTTGTAGCTGCTCTCTCTCACTATCCCGGGCAGAGCCAGCCGGTAAGCGGGCTTGAACGTGGGGCGATGGAAATTTCGGAAAGGAAATTGAGAGAAGTGTTCCTTCCTTCCTGGGAAGCAGGGATAAAGAAATGCGGAGCGCTTGCATTAATGGCGACATATCCTGCCATCGACGGTGAAACAGTACATAGTTCCGATAAATTATTAAGGGGAATATTACGCGAAGAACTCGGATTCGAAGGCATTGTACTTAGTGAAGGAATGGGCATTAGTACGATCCTTGACGAAGATATGGCAGCAACACAAAAAGAGGCCGGACAGATAGCGGCCATGGCAGGTGTAGATGTTGGTATATCGATGGAAGAAGCCTACATCGGCGCATTGGTAGAAAGTGTTGAAGAAGGTTCTGTTCCCATGAAAGTCATAGATGATGCAGTAAGGAATATCCTGCGGGTTAAATTTATGCTCGGCCTTTTTGAAAAACCTTACGTTAATCCTGAAGAGGCAGTAAAAGTTGTCCATTCTGAAGAACATCAGGAACTGGCTCTTGAAGCAGCACGTGAAGGTATCGTTTTACTGAGAAACGAAAAGAATATTCTTCCTTTGGACAAAAATATTAAGTCAATTGCTGTAATAGGCCCGCTTGCCGATTCAGGAATGGATCAAATCGGCGATTACATACCACATAATATCCCACAGGAATTGGTTACCGTGCTTAAAGGTATCCGGGAGAAAGTTTCAGCCAGCACGAAGATCGACTATGTAAGAGGCTGCAATGTGATTGGAAATGATCTGAATGAAATTGAAAAAGCACAGGATGCAGCCAAAATGGCCGATATTGCCATTGTTGTGGTGGGAGAAATAGGAAGTGATACCAATGGGGAAGGTCATGATGTGGCAAGCCTCGATTTAACCGGATATCAGCAAAAATTACTGGAGGCTGTCTATTCAACAGGTACCCCTACGATTGCAGTGTTAATAAGCGGACGCCCCCTTTCAACCGTTTGGGCAGCCGAAAATATACCAGCTATCGTTGAAGCCTGGATGTGTGGTGAACAAGGTGGAAATGCTGTGGCCGATGTGCTGTTTGGCGATTACAATCCCAATGGAAAACTGGCAATAACGATTCCGCGTCACTCGGGACAATTGCCGGTTTATTACAATCACGTACCATCAAAAGGGAAAGCATACATCGATATGCCGGCAACTCCACTCTACCATTTTGGACATGGGTTAAGTTATACCCGATTTGAATACAGCAACCTGCTAGTAACGCCTTCAGGTATAAAGCCGGGCGCAGAAATTCAGGTTACGTTAGACGTAAAAAATACAGGCGAACGGGAAGGGAAAGAAGTAGTTCAACTTTATATTAAAGATGAAGTCAGCAGTGTGACTACTCCCATCAAACAACTGAGGGGCTTCAAGAAAATAAACCTGAAACCGGGAGAAAAACAGTCCGTCTCATTCAATCTGAAACCGGAAGATTTATCATTACTCGACCGGAATATGAAATGGATTGTCGAGCCAGGCAAGTTTAATGTCATGGTTGGGAGTTCTTCATCCGATATCCGGCTGGAAGGAAGCTTCAATGTTTCTTCGAATATTAACTGAAGAAATCCCGTGAAGTCAATGATACTAATATTTCTGTAAATACTTAAAAAAACAAACAGATGAAAAATTCAATAATTAGAACAAAAAAGGTATTGATATTTTTTCTATTTCTTTTTCAGTATCTTTTTATTTGTGCACAGGAATTACCTGAACAATACCGCGAAAAATTTTCCGAATCCTTTCCAATTAGGAAAGAACAACACCTGGAGGTAAAGGCATACATTGATCAGTTGACCCGTGAAAAGATCGATGAGTCGATGAGTTCTTTTAACCCTGACTTTATTAGTATCGCTGATTATGAAAATTCGTTGTATCCATACAGGCAAAAGTTGGGTTCATTTTTTGGTTATCCTCCGCCAAAAGCAATCAAAGGAAAAGTTTCCAGGTTTGAGAAAGCCGGTGAAGACAAATACTGCACGATTTACCGTGTTTGGATCGAGGTAATTGAAGGCGTTCATGCCTACGGCATCTATATGGTGCCAAAAAACATCGAAGGCAAAGCACCTCTGATTATTGCCATGCATGGCGGTGGAGGAAATCCCGAAGCAATCTGCGATTTAGATACCCGGGTCAATTATCATTCATTTGGGCACGAAGCAGTAAAAAAAGGGTATCTGGTTTGGGCACCTGGCTTAACCATGCTGAGTGGCTATGCAAAGGACTCAATCATTTCGGGACTTGACCGGGATCTTTTCGATAAACAACTTAAGTTGCTGGGAAGTAGTATTATTGGGCTTGAAATCCACAAAATCATTGAAAGCACACGGGTACTGATCAGTGAACATCCGGAGATTGACATTAAAAATATAGGAATGACCGGACTTTCATGGGGCGGATTTTTTACAATGTACACCACTGCGTTATGTCCGTTTATAAAGGCAGCAGCCCCTTCAGCTTATTTCAGGGACAGTGAAGCAGACCTGATTAAAACAACCAATGTCACGGAAGGGACACAATCAATATACCAGTTCAAAGGATTTGGACATTTTCAGGCAATAGGAATGATTTGTCCCCGTCCCTGTATGGTACAGATTGGCGAAAACGATGGGTTATTTGATATGAATGGTGCACGTATTGAAGCAAAAAGAGCCTCTTTGTTCTATGAAAAACTTGGGATTAAAGATCGTTTTGAGTTTAACACTCATACATTAGGGCATGAATTTGAAATTGAAAGCATATTCCGGTTTTTTGATCAACACCTGAGATAGTTAGAGGCAATAGCTTATTGTCAGGGATAAAAGCCATTGGCAGAAAAGTGGCCCTAAAATTTTAATTGCTCATTTTGATATACTATTTGCGTTTTCTGACATTGATATAGGTATAGTGTTAACTTAATATTGTTTTATTTATTCAAAGACAGCTTTAACGTGTGTTAAAAAAAGTTAAATTTGTCTGATAGGAGTAATTTGTTCTCATGAGAAAAATTGACAAGTCAATATGGATTAAGTTTCAGAATGGGGATGATAATGCGCTTTCGGCCATATATGAGAACTATGTCAATGAATTATATTCGTATGGTCTTAAGATCATGAATGATGAACAATTAGTTAAAGATTGCATTCAGGAAGTGTTTGTTCAATTAATCAACAAACGAAAAGCTCTCATTATAACTTCAAACATTCATATTTATCTTTTTAAGTCGCTCCGGAATAAATTATTCGAAGAATTCAGGTATACCAAAAGGAAACAGGATATTTTGAAACTCTTGTCAGAAAGTGAAAAATTATATGAAAATCATGCCGAACAAGTGTTGACCGATTATGACGAAAGACAAAATATCCGGAATGAAATACATTCGGCAATGGACCAGTTGACCGATCGCCAGAAAGAAGTTATTTTTTTAAAATATGCAGAAGGTCTTAATTACAATGAAATTGGCACATTGCTGAATATTGACAAGTCATCTGCATGTACTCTCCTCTACCGGTCAATAAAAAGCATAAGAAAATCATTGAAAAATGTCTGCTTTGTTGATATCTGCAATTAATCGGGTATTGTGAGTATAATATGTAATCGATTGAATTTCAGGTCTAATTGCATATAGTACAAAAAAACTAAAAAAAAGTTGTTTTTTCTTGTCTATATTTTTGCCCCCCGATCATTATATAAATACATTTTATAATTATGGAGAAAAATACAGAAGCAGATTTTTTGGAATTGATTCAGGATGAAGAATTCGTTGCGGGTGTCAGGGAGTCGGATCGTCCTATTGAGTTTCTGGAAGAAATGATAAAAAAATATCCTGGGAATAAAACCTCAATTTATTGTGCGTTTGAGTTTGTGCGCATCAACCTTTCAGATAAACGAGAGATGAATTCCTCTGATTATAATGTAATATTGGATAATGTCCTGAAACAATCAAAACTTAATAAGGATAACAGTCCTAAGAAATTTCACCTTTCATGGTTAAGGAAAGCTGCTGTTATCCTTGTATTTATTGCCATAGGCTCATATGGTTTTTTTGAGTTTACAAAAAACTCCTATGAGAAATTTGCTGAAAAGGGAGTTCGTGAAAACGATCAGGCCATTATTATGCTTTCCGATGGTTCAAAACAGGTATTGGATAACAGTGATTCTTTCATTGAGTATAGCCCGAATCAGGAAGAAGTTATAATCCACAATGAAAATGAAGAAAAAAAGATCAAAAATGAGTGTAATCATAAGAACTCATCATTAAACCAGGTTTTGGTGCCTTATGGACAACGCCGTACCATACGCTTAAGCGATGGTACAATAGTCCAGTTAAATTCCGGAAGCCAACTGGTTTTCCCTGCAACTTTTACGGGAAGAAAAAGAGAAGTATATCTCAAAGGTGAAGGTTTCTTTGAAGTTCACAAGGATGAAAAAGCTCCATTTATTGTAAAAACCAACTATGTTGATATTAAAGTTCTGGGAACAACTTTTGCTGTTTCTGCATATAGCGACGAAAATTATATGTCAACAGTTTTGGTGAAAGGAAAAGTCAATGTTGTGCAAAAGAACAATATAGTTGCAAATGAAGAATTTGAATTAATACCCGGGCAAGGATGTTTTTATTCAGCCGACAAGCAACAATCAGTAGTAAAAAATGTGGATGTTAATGATTATATTTCATGGACAGAAGGACTTTTTCAGTTTAAAGATATGGCTTTACTGGATGTTGTCAGGCGCGTCAGGAAATATTACAACACATCCATTCAAATAGAAGGAGAGCAACTTGCAAAAACGTTGGTTTCAGGAAAACTTGTTTTGTCTGATGACATCAATGAAGTGATGCAATACCTTTCCAAGACCATGGAAGGAAGATATTCAAAAACAGAAAATGACATATACATATTAAAACAGTAAATCTACTTATTTATGAACCTAAAATTTATGAAAAAAAAATGAACCTGAAAAAAAACCGGCAGATGCTCTAACACCTACCGGTTATTGAAGATTAAATCGAGTTACCAATTTTAATCAGTACAAATTTATGAAAAAAATCCGAACAAAAAGGAGCGACTCTTTGGGTTGCTTCAGAAGGGTATTACGAATTATGAAACTAACTATTTTGTTGCTTTTTACTGGATTGATGACTGTTTCAGCATCTATTTACTCCCAGGCAACAAAACTAACGATTGACCTGGAAAATGTTTCAATTCTTGAGGTGTTCAAGCAAATTGAATCATCTAGTGAATTTGTTTTCATTTATAAAAATGAAGTAGTTGACCTTGACCGAAAAGTTAATGTAAACGTTAAAGGATCGACTGTAGATGTCATTTTGGATGAAATATTCAAAGATTCCGAGGTGAAATATGAGATACTGAAAAAGCAGATCATATTGACCCCGGAAAGAACAATTTCCTCACGGAAGGCTGAAATACCAGGGGAAAATGAAGGACAGCTTAGCCCTCCAAAAAAAATGTTATCCGGTACAGTTACAGACGGTAAGGGCGAATCAATTCCCGGCGCCTCAATTGTTGTTAAAGGTACGACAACCGGTACCGTTACAGGCTTTGACGGGAAATTCACTCTTGAAGTACCCGAAGATGCAAAAATCCTTTCTGTTTCATTCGTGGGGTTTGTCGCCCAGGAAATTCAAATTGGCGCCCATACCACTTTTAATGTAGTGTTAAAGGAAGCTACGGTTGGTGTTGAAGAAGTGGTTGTTGTGGGTTACGGGCAACAGAAAAAGGAAACTTTGGTGGGTGCTATAGCTAATGTTAAAAGCGATGAACTGGAAAAGACCGGTGCAATGGCTAACCTGGGACAGGCACTTACCGGAAAACTGGCAGGTTTAACAACCGTTCTTTCATCGGGTGAACCGGGAAACGATGACCCGGTCATATTAATCCGTGGTAAATCGACCTGGAATGATGCAGAGCCATTGGTACTGGTTGACGGGATAGAACGCAAGATGAACGATATCGATGTGAAGGAGGTAGAAAGTGTTTCTATCTTAAAAGATGCTTCGGCCACGGCGATGTTCGGGGTAAAAGGTGCTGAAGGAGTCATCCTGATTACGACAAAACGGGGAAAACTTGGCAAGCCACAGTTATCGGTTGACGGTGATTTTGGTGTTAAGTTCCTTTCGCGTACACCCGATAAATTAGATTCGTACGAAGGGTTAAAACTTCGTAATTATGCTATAGAGAATGAATTACCGACCAATGAAGTCGGATGGGG
The DNA here is from genome assembly GCA_003506435.1 of Prolixibacteraceae bacterium. Lineage (GTDB taxonomy): Bacteria > Bacteroidota > Bacteroidia > Bacteroidales > Prolixibacteraceae > GWE2-42-39. The sequence continues at coordinate 304,098 of DOAQ01000037.1, read as the reverse complement.
CAATTATATTCCGACAGCACAACTGAACCGTTACAGAAAACCACAGGCAGAAGGCGATGAATATCTTTTCCCCAATGTGGACTGGCCGGAAGAAATGCTGAACGACTTAGCTACTACCAAGCGGGTAAATATTAATATTTCGGGTGGTACCAAATTTGCAAAATATTTTGGTTCTTTAAGTTATCTCAGTGAAGGCGACTTATTGAAGACGGGACTTGACAATGGTAAGGGGTATAAATCAAAATGGGCTTACAACCGTTTTAACTATCGTACCAATATTGACTTTAACCTGACGCCGTCGACTGTCCTTTCAGCTAACTTATCGGGTTACGTGGGTACAAAGTTCGAAGGTTATTCTACCGTTGATGGTACAGGAGCATCATTCAAGGCTTTTTATAGTATTGCGCCAAGCATTTTTCCGGTCCGGTATGCCGATGGGGTATGGGGCTATAATGTTGATTTCTCAAATGAAGGGAACCCGGTTGCAGGAATTAATAATGGCGGGCTTGAGAAAATTATCCGTTCACAGGTAAATACCGACTTTAAATTAGTTCAAAAACTTGATTTTATTACCCAGGGTTTGGAGGTACAGGCTTCTTTGTCGTATGACAACCTGTTTTATACCAGCGGTGGGGTTTTTGATAATAGTAATATGCTTAGAAAAAATATTGACCCGGATATAATTCAGGTATTGCCCGGTGGCGTATATAGTGAAGAGGCCATTGCTGCCCTGCCCGCTGCTATAAGGGATAAGTATGTTACCTATACCCCCAGTGTGGGAACGAACTACTTTGATTTTTATCAACAGCCGGTCAGTTATCTGGCCGAAGGTGTCCGTTCTGCCGACTACTGGAACGCAAATAATTACCTGAGCCAGATTGAACGCCGTTTATTTTACCAGTTCCAGATCAATTATGCAAGGCAGTTTGGCAAGCATGATATTAGCGCCACGGCGCTGGTGAACCGCGAAGAGTATGCAAAAGGGAGCATGTTCCCCACGTACCGCGAAGACTGGGCTTCCCGTATTGTCTATAACTACGACGGGAAGTATCTTTTTGAAACGAATGGCGCGTACAACGGGTCTGAGAAATTTGCAGACAAGTACCGGTTCGGGTTTTTCCCTTCAGTTGCTGTTGGTTGGGTCGTTTCAAATGAAGATTTCCTGAAAAAATACGATTGGCTCGACATGCTTAAATTCCGTTATTCGGTAGGGAAAGTAGGAAATGACAAATTCGCTTCTGCCCGCTGGGCTTATGAAACTACATGGAAGATTGACAGTCCCAATACTCCTTTTGGTTATCCGAGTTATGGGCTAAGCCCATATACCCAGATAATTGAATCGGGTATTGGCAACCCTGACCTTCATTGGGAAAAATCGACAAAGCAAAACCTAGGGGTTGAACTGGGCTTACTGGACATGTTTACGTTGAATGCAGAGTTTTTTACAGACCATCGTACGGACATATTTATGAGTGCCAGCCAACGAAAAATCGCCGCCTATTTCGGGGCGCTTCCTGTTGCTGCAAACCTGGGAGAGACAAAAACAAAGGGCTTTGAGCTGGAGCTTAAATTTCAGAAAACAACAAGGCAAGGGTTGAATTACTGGGCGACCTGGGCTTATACGCGGGCCATTGATGAAGTGGTCTATATGGAAGACCCGGAAATGACACCTGATTATCAGAGAAATGCCGGGTTCCAGATCGAACAGACGAGGGCTACCATGTCAGACGGGATTTTAACCAATTGGGATGACGTATATTCGTCGACTACTTATGCGGCATTGAGCAACAAATATAAATTGCCGGGCGATTATAAAATAATCGATTACAATGCCGACGGGCAAATTGACACGTACGACTCGGCTCCGTATGGTTACCCCTTGCGTCCGCAAAATACCTATAATTTTGAATTAGGGTTTAGCCACAAAGGGTTTAGCGCCTATGTTCAGTTCTATGGCGTTTACAATGTGACCAGGGATGTTTACTCGGTATCCAGTGCCGTTACTATGGGACCATGGAAAGACGCAATTGGACAAATGGCATATAGTTTACAGTCCGATTACTTTACCGCTGAAAATACCGATGCTTCTTATAAAGGACCCAGATATAAAACCGATGAGTCGACCTATAATGGTACCTTCTATATGTTCGACGGGTCGTACCTGAGGCTGAAAACAGCCGAAGTTTCGTACCGGTTTACCGGGACTTGGCTAAAGAGTCTGGGCCTTAGTTCTGCCAGGGTTTATCTAAACGGGAATAACCTGTGGTTCTGGTCCGATATGCCCGACGACAGGGAAAGCAACACCTCAAGGGTTACCTATCCGACTTACAAGCGGGTCAACCTGGGCGTAAACCTTAATTTTTAACCGATAAAAGACAGTATTATGAAAACAACATATAAGATGTTAAAACTGCCGGTAGTATTTGTATTGGGCCTTTTGTTATTCGCCTCGTGTGAAGACTATCTCGATAAATCGCCTGAACTTAGTATTACGGAAGCCGATGTTTTTACCAAATTTTCAACCTTTCAAGGATATGTGGAAAACATCTACCAGAATGTCCCGCAAATCGACATGGGTACTGCTGGTGGTGGTGATTTTAACTGGAATTACGGCGATGATGTGATTATGACTGGTAGCAATTCTTTGTGCACCCATTTTGATGCAGGCAACAATCGGCAGTGGACGAGTGTTGGATGGAGTCCTTACGCGGGTAACATTAGTCAGCAGATTGGTAATGCGGAGAGCAAGAAAGATCAGGGTTATAAAGGATGGTGGCATAACGGATGGTTGGGTATTCGGCTTTGCAATGTTGCGTTGTCCCATCTCGAAGATCTCCAGGTTGCTGCTTCCGATCAGTTGTTAACCGAACAACGCGACCTGCTTGAAGGCCAGTCCCGTTTTTTTCGTGGATTTTTCCATTTTCACATATTAAGGTCATTTGGCGGTATTGCCTATATTGATACCGTTTTCGCGCCTTCTGATAAGATCAGGCTTCCCCGTCTTTCGTATTACGAAACGGCCATGAAGGTAGCTGAAGACCTGGAAAAGGCAGCCGAATTATTACCAGTTAACTGGGATTTACTTGAATCTGGTCAAACTACTATCGGCTCCAATGAAGGACGTATTACCAAACAGGCAGCTTACGGTTACCTGGGCAAAAACCTGCTGTATGCGGCAAGCCCCCTGATGAACGGCGTTTCAACGGGCGATTATTCATACAATACCGAATTATGCAAAGATGCAGCCGACGCGTTCCTTAAAGTCATTAAAATAGCCAACGAAAACCCGGCTATTGTAGGTCTCGAAACATGGGCCGACTACTATAAGAATTTTTATACTCTGAAAGCTACAACTACGACTGTTTTAGGAAAGGAAATCGTTTATACCGCTCCTCTCTACTGGTCAAATAAACGTTGGAGATATGGAGAGTTTACTATGACCTATCTTGGCGGATGGGGGGTTTATGCCTCGCCTACCGAAAATTATGTAGAGAATTTTGGTATGGCCAATGGCTTATCGATCAGGGAAGCTGATTCAGGGTACGATCCGATGAACCGGTGGGTGAACCGCGACCCAAGGTTTGAATACAATATCCTGCACGATGGAGAGAGGCTGGTAGTTAAGGAAAATGTAGATTCCTGGGCTCAACTGTATAACGGTGGACGTCACCGCAACACGAGTAACAGTTTAACGGGTTATGGACATAGCAAGTTTAAGGATATTACCTGTAATTCGTATGATAACGGATGGGCCCAGTATAGTTATGAAGTCCCGTTATTGCGTTTGGCCGATATTTACCTGATGTATGCCGAAGCGGTGAACGAAGCGTATGGTGGTCCTACGGGTAGCGCTCCGGGCGGCATTACAGCGCTGCAGGCCGTGAATATTGTCCGTAACAGGGCCACCCTTCCCAATGTGGATGCACGTTATTCTGCTTCGAAAGAAACATTCCGTGAGTTTCTGCGTGAAGAAAGGGCTGTTGAGCTGGCATTCGAGAACCATCGCTGGTACGACCTGCGGAGGTGGCATGTTGCCCATTTGCTTAAATACCGTGAAAAATATTCACTCGATTTCGACAAGGAGCATACCCAGTTTAATAAAACATTATATCTCACCCGGGTATTTGATGAAAAGCATTACTGGCTTCCGTTCCCGACTGATCAGGTAACATTGTACCCCGAATTTACACAGAACCCGGGATGGTAATGGATTTATTTATTAAATTAAACTACGATAAAATGAATAGAAGTTACATTATACTCCTTCTGGCGATGTTATTCCTGTTAATCAATATGGGGAAAGTGTCAAGCCAGGAGATCATGGAAGAAAGATTGGTAACAGTAAGTTCTGTTATTCAGGACGACGACGGGATTGCTTTGCCTGACGTAAAAATATCGGGACGGGAAGGCGCCGTTGTTGTATGGACTGATACGAATGGAAAATTCAGCATTTCTGTTTCTCCGGGCAGCGACCTGTTGATAGAAAAGAAGGGTTATTTCGCACAAACCATTGCTACTACGGGATTGTCCGGGGCGGTAACCCTCCAAAAGACTCCATTCCTGATGGATGACGATGTTAATATAGCTTTCGGTAAAATAAAAAAGAAAGAAATATCGGGAATTATCGATGTTATTAATCCGGAAGAATTATTAACGACGAATGGCATCCATAATTTCAGCGAAGCATTAGCGGGGCGTTATTTTGGCTGGACACTGAATAGCCCTTTGGTGGTCATCGACGGAATAGCCCGTATGCCTTATGGGATATCAGCAGAAGAAATTGAGCAAATAACTGTTCTGAAGGATGTCAATTCTTCTGTTTTATTTGGCACACAGGGAAGAGATGGTGTCATTATGATAAAAACCAAGAGGGGCGAAATAAATAAGCGCCGGATCAATGTTGCAGTAGAACAGACGATTGCCCAACCTGTCAGTTTTCCAAAATATCTTGGCTCGGCTCAATATATGGAGTTATATAATGAAGCTCTTGCCAATGACGGATTGAACGCGCTTTATTCTGCCGAAACGATTGAAAATTACCGGTCCGGCAACAAATACCGGTATCCGGATGTTGATTACTACTCGGATGAATACCTTCGCTCAATCAGGCCTGTAACCCGGTTGAATGCAGAGTTTTCGGGAGGGAACCAGTCAATACAGTATTATACCGATCTTGGATGGACCAGCACCGGAAGTTTGTATAAGCTGGGCAATGGGAAAGATAGCAGGACAAATGAACTCAATGTACGGGCGAATGCAAATATAAAAATTAATGACTTTATCAGGAGTACCCTTGATGCAACCGCGAATTTCGTTTTTGATAAGTCGCCCAACGGGAATTTCTGGAATGCATGTGCAACCTATCATCCCAACTATTATTCTCCATTGCTTCCTGTTTCAATGCTTGACGAGGCAACAAAGGCTTCTTTGGCCCTATCAACAAAATATATTGACGGGCAGTATCTTTTGGGTGGCACCACTCAATACAAGGACAATGTATACGGCAACATGTACCGGGCCGGATATACCCAGAATATTGGCCGGTTAATGGCGATTACACAGGGACTTGATTTTGACCTGAACGGGATCACGGAGGGATTGACCTTTAAAACACTGGTTGGCATCGATTTATTTAATTCCTTTGTGCAACAGGTTGTCAACGACTATGCTGTTTACCAGCCCACCTGGACTACAACGGCAGATGGCGTTGACCAGATAACCAAATTGACAACCATTAATAAAGATGAAGCCTCGGGGGTGCAAAATATCCCAACAGCATTTTTCTATCGTCAGTTCACAGCACAGGGAGTTCTGGATTATAGCCGGAAATTTAACGATGTACACTCCCTGACAGCTACCGGTCTTGCATATTTTACCAAGTTACGCCGCGATTTCCTTACCATTGACGACCGGGTTGCCCATCTTGGATTACGTGTTGCATACGATTATGACAAAAAGTTCTTTGTTGATTTCAGCAGTGCGTATAACCATTCCATAAAATTGAAGAAGGGCAACAGGGATATACTTTCACCAACGATCGGCTTAGGTTATGTTGTATGTGAAAATGCCTCCAATGTAGATTTCTTAAAGCTGAAAGTTTCGGCCGGCATCCTGAATACAGATGTAACAGAGGACCTCGACAACCGTTTTCTTCTTAGTACCACGAGCGATGCCACATACAGACGATATGAAGGTAATTTACAGGGAAGTGGTTCCTATGGATGGAATGATGGTTCCTGGTCAAACGGCGTTGTTATCGTGACCAGCTATCCAAATTTGGACCTGACGTATGAGAAAGTAAAAAATCTCAATGTGGGTATGGAAGGTTATTTCTTTAACAAATCGCTGTCTGTCAATGCAAATGCTTTTTATATAAAAAATTCAGGTATAGTTGTTCAACGGTATGCACTGTACTCTGCCATGCTGACAAACAATATTCCGTATGAAAATTACAATGCGAACAGTTATACCGGGGCAGAACTGGGAATAAACTGGTTTAAAAAGATGGGCGGTTTTTCTGTCAACCTGGGAGCCAACCTAATTTACCGAACTTCTAATATCGACCAGAGGGATGAAATCTATCAAAATGATTTCCAGTACAGAAAAGATAATCCGGTTTCCTCCGTATTCGGTCTCGAAAATGAAGGCTTTTACAGCAGCGAAGCTGACATCAGCAGCAGTCCAATATCGATGTTTGGTGTGGTCATGCCTGGTGATATCAAATATAAAGATCAGGATAATAACGATCTGATTGACGAAAATGACGCGGTATACCTTGGAAATTATAGTCCATCGTTTGCGTATGGCCTTAATTTTACCCTGAAATACAAGGGGCTTAGCCTGTATACATTATGTGACGGACAGAATGGCGGAGTTTCAACGCTTAGTAGTGATTATTACTGGGTCGACGAAAATGATAAATACTCTGAAGAAGTACTGAACAGGTGGACCGAAGCTACTGCCCAAACGGCAACTTACCCGCGTTTAACGACAAAAAGCAGTAGCAATAACTTCCGGGCATCCGATTTCTGGTTATACGATACTTCATTCTTTCGGATTAACCGTGTACAATTGACCTATGAATTTCCGAAGAATACCTTCTCCAATTGGGGAGTAAAAGGCCTCAGCTTGTATTTGCGTGGTTCAAACCTGCTGATGGCAGGCAAGGATGTTGATAAATTGCAACTGAGAATAGGGTCGCAGCCATCATACAAGCTTTTTGCTGCCGGGTTACGGGTTTCGTTTTAAATAACTAAAAATGAATAAAGATGAATTCGATAAATAAATTCTTGCTATTATTATTTCTGGTCCTTGCGGTTGGTGCATGCGATGAAATTCTGGAACCTGAGAAATCGAATATATACACAAAGGACAGGGTTTACAATGACCCGTTGTTTGCCGAAGGGCTGATGCTCAGGGGATATTCCTTACTTCCAGTAAGTTATGGCAGTGAAGATGTAGCGACTGACGACGCTGTTTCAAACGACAAGACCAGTTCATACCTGCGGATGGCAACAGGCCAATGGTCGGCCAATTATGATCCGATGAGTATATGGGGTACTTGTTATAGCGCTATTTTCAACCTGAATTACTTTTTTACGATAGCTGATGATGCCAGTTGGAGTTGGGAAAGCGAGGTTCGAAATGAAATGTTTAAAAGACGTCTGAAAGGTGAAGCGTATGCTTTAAGGGCTTATCACCACATGCGCCTGTTGATGTATTATGGCGGTACCGCGACTGACGGGACTTTGCGGGGTGTACCTTATGTAACAGAAGTGTTAAACCCCGGAAATGACGACTGGAAGAAGTCCAGGGGAACCTACCAGGAATGTTATGACCAGATTATGGCTGATTTCAATCAGGCAACTGCTCTCTTGCCGTACAAATGGGTAAATATTACGGGGTATGATGACAGTACCACAGTATATGGCGCGCATAATAAGAACCGTATTAACAGTCAGATCATCAAGGCGCTCAAAGCGCGCCTTGCATTGCATGCTGCCAGCCCGGCCTATAACAGTGGTTCATATAATACAGCCAAATGCGTTACGGCTGCTACTTTGGCCGGGGAGTTACTGGCTGAAATTGGTGGCGCAAACGGCTTAAATGCTGCAGGACTTGTGTATTACGATGCTGACAATGACATTAACATTGCCGAAGTATTGTGGAGAAATAATACCTACAGCAGCAATGCGAAAGAACAGACGTGTTTCCCGCCTTCATTATACGGAAATGGCGATATTAATCCCACTCAAAACCTGGTCGATGCTTTCCCGATGGTTAATGGATATCCGATCACGGCATCCGGAAGTGGTTATAATCCGAACACACCTTATGTGAACAGGGATCCCCGGTTAGCTGCATATATCCTGTATGATGGAAATAAGCTGGGTACGACAACGATACGGACCCATGTAGATGATCCTTCAAACGGAATAAACAAGCTCACCACGTCAACGAGGACTGGGTATTATTTGAAAAAACTGCTCCGTCCGGATGTGAACCTTAATCCGGCAGCGATTAATACAAAAATACATATCTATAACCATGTTCGTTTTACCGAATTGTTCCTGATCTATGCCGAGGCAGCCAATCAGGCCTGGGGGCTTGACGCCGATCCGAATGGTTACGGGTTTACACCGCGTACGGTGATCCGCGCCATTCGCAAACGGGCAGGTATTACCCCGGCCGCTGATCCGTATCTTGCATCCCGTACTACAAAAGAAGAAATGGCCGGTCTTATCCGCAATGAACGCAGATTGGAGCTTTGCTTTGAAGGATTTAGGTTCTGGGATTTGAGAAGATGGAAACTCAATCTTACCGAAACAACTAACGGCATGGAAATCAGTGGAACTACCTATACGCCGATAAGTGTTGAAGCCAGAGATTTTGAATCGTACATGTATTATGCTCCGATTCCGAGTACTGAAATCCTGAAAAATGAAAATCTACTTCAAAACCAGGGATGGTAGGAATTTATTAATTCAAAAAACATTAGTAATATGAGAAAAATAAAAATATTATCAGGAATCCTCCTAATCACATTAGGTATATTCTCCTGTAAAAATCAGGATTGGGATTTCGACGATTTTGATTATACTGCATCTTACTTCCCATATCAATACCCTGTAAGGACGCTGATTTTTGGAGATTATGCCTATGATAACAGCAATGATAAAGCATTGAAATTCGAGATCAGCGCGACAATGGGAGGAGCTTATGAAAACGAAAAGGAAGTGGTTGTCAATTTCACGGTTGACGAAAGCCTTGTTGCGAATTTGTATAATAACGCCGGAGGTACGCCTATTTTAGCATTGCCACAAAGTTATTATACGCTAAGTGATAATAGTAAGATCGTTATTCCAAAAGGAGAGTTTTCAGGGAGTATTATGGTACAGCTTACGGAAGCTTTTACTGCCGATCCCCTGGCTGTGGCGACGAACTATGTAATCCCGTTACGAATTACCAGCGCCACCACCGATTCGGTGTTGATGGGAAGTTCAACCCTGAGCAACCCGGACCGCAGAATTGCTGCCGACTGGATTAAATCGCCAAAAGATTTTACTTTGTTTGCTATCAAATACGTCAACGAATATGATGCAAAATATTTGCTCAGAGGCCGTGATCTTATAAAAGATGGCAGTAACCAGATTTATAATACGATTGCTTACCGTACTGCCTATGTAGAGACAGATGAAGTTGTGAATGTAACAACGGTCTCAAGGCATGTTGTGAGGTATAGCAACAATGTACGGTTTTCTCCTACAAGTCCGGGAAAATTTTCTATGGATATGACTTTCACTACAGGAGGAAATTGTACCATTACTCAAACTGCGGGATCGACGTTCGCTGTAACAGGAACCGGGAAATTTGTTGAGGATGGTGACACCTGGGGAGGAGAAAAGAGGAATGCGTTATATCTCAATTACCAGGTTAATGACGGAACGTATATGCACAATGTGAATGACACGCTTGTGTTCAGGAACAGGACTGTTGTATTTGAAGAATTTACACCGCTTGTTAAGTAAGGTTTAGTTTAGCTATTCTATGTTATATCACCCTGTGCCTTTTTTGGTGCAGGGTGGTTATTTCTTTAAAGGTGTGGCAGTGCTTGAAGCCCTTGAACAATCGGCGCTAAGCGAAAACTGGTTGGAAGTTAAAATGTAAAAAAACATATATGAACCCGTTTACAATCTATTTAACCATCTTTTTTGTAGTATTTGCTGTAAGTGTTGAAGGACAGGAATTCGTAACGGATATTGACGGGAATGAATACAAAACAATAAAAATAGGGGCCCAAATCTGGATGGAGGAGAACCTGAAAGTGGCGCATTACCGCAATGGTGATGCTATTCCCAATATTCAGGATCCAAAGCAGTGGAATGAGTTAACTATCGGAGCATATTGCGATGTTGCAAACAATCCTGCCAAATCAGATAGCCTTGGAAGGCTTTATAACTGGTATGCCGTTTCGGATGAACGTAATGTCTGTCCTTCGGGCTGGCATATACCTGGCGAATCGGAGTGGCAGGTATTGGTGAAATTTCTTCTGGAAACACCAGATGCAAAATCACTTAATAAAAAGATATTCAATTTGCTGCAGAGTGATTTCCGCGGTTATGACGGGGAATTTTTAGGGAATGGTTATGGAGGAGGGGCATGGTGGTCGTCTTCACCGGCAACTTCTGAGACTGCTTACTATCATGGAATTAACTATAACACAGTTGGTAAAATCAGGATGGAAGGCAGAAAGACATTTGGATACAGCATCCGCTGTATTAAGGATTGATTCATGCAAATATGCGTGACAATATTTCATTCATTTTTGAAGAGTACATTTTATGAAACGAACATTTATCGGCTCGGTTATAATTGCATTAATAATTAGCTCACTGGCATCACTTGCTTCTTCTGATTTATCAGTTCTGAATCCGTATCTGAAAAAATCCAGTGAATGGAAGTTTCCTGATCTTGGTAAAGAATTGCCATTAAGAATATATTATCTCGAAGACAGTACCGGTTCCGATGACAAAGATGTGGTTTTGTACCTTAAAAACCGGGCATGGAAAAGAATCGGGCAGGAAGACGACCTTTCGATTCTGCAGGATTACATCAATAAAAAATTCATCGTTATTACCGTCGATTTCGGGAATGACCCCAAGGCTAATTCGCCTTTCATCGATAATGATCTGAATGGGCTTTACAACGCAGTTTTCGGTTTTAAAACCCCTTCTCTTTTGGATGATATCAATTTAAAACCCAGGCAATACAGATGTTTTGTCCTACCGGAAGGTTACCGGGTAGCCACGGACTTGGTTTACTGGGAATTTGATAAACATGGAGTATATGGTTCTTTGGAATATATCATGGAAACCTATAATAATGAAATTGTACCAAAGGTTCCCGGCATGAAACCTGCCCAAAAACCTTCTGATATGGTCGACCGGCAGGGAAATCCTTTTGATTACAGAATTAAAATGGATATTGTCTATCCATCGGAATCTAATGAAGAGTTACCCGCCTTTGTCTATTCCGAAACCCAGCAAAACCGTAATGTGCATGGAGGCCTCACCGAAGACGGCTCCCATCTGAACTGGTTCCAGTTGCGCGGGTATGTATATATCGTGATGGGGCACTGCTTCAATCCTTGTGTAACACATTACTGGCATTTTAATGGTTTCACGCTCGATCACTGGAATGGCCTTGCCTGTTACTCGGCAGGGATGCGTTACATTTATGCAAATGCGGAAAAGTATAATATCAATACCGATCATATTGGGATGATGGGGATTTCCAAAGGGCAATATGCTGTTACGCGTCTTTCTGATCCGAATAATGCAAAGGGTACCGAAAGTAAAACGTTTGCTGGCTTTCCGGAAGGAACTCCCCAACCGCAACCCTGTCCCGGATATCCTTCAAAGATTCATGCCGGATGGCAGGGCATGGGAATGGGGCTTTGGGAATCAGAATATATTACTCCCGATTATGTACCAACCATTCTTGCCTGCGGCGAAAACGACCGGGATGTGATCACCAAGGAAGGAACTCCCCACTTTTTAAAAAGATTGAAAGAATTGGATGTCAACCATATTTATCTTTTTATGGAAGGGTTGGGGCACTCTCTTTCTTATGGATATGATAAGAGATTGGGTGTTGACAGGTATAAACTGGTCATTGACTTTTTTGACAGGTATCTTAAACCAGAGGAAAAACTTCCTCCGGTTGTCCTGATGGTCACCCCCCGAAATGAAAAGACTGATGTTTTGCCCGGCGATGAGATATCTGTTCATTTTGCCCCTGCAATGAATGAAAAAAGCATTTTCAACAAGAACGGCATCCGTGTTATCCGTATCTGTGACAATAAAGATGTTGAGGGGAAATGGCAGGTTTCACACGCCGGGACGAAATTTACATTTATTCCTGTACAAGCTTTTGAAAATAGTGAACAATACCGGATTGTTGTTTCTTCTCGTGTAAAAGACAGGGCAGGTGTATCAATGGGAAAAGAAAAACAAATACAATTCAGGATATCTGACAAATTAGGTAAATAATGATTTCAGATGAGAAAACATATTTTATTTTTTTCATTGTTATTAGTTGTCAGATTTCATGCTTTTAGCCAGACTTCTGTTATTTACGACGGATGGCGGGTCATGCCTGTTCGCTCCGAGGCTGAATTTAAACTGGGAGATGTAGGAGGAGAGGGAGAACAGCACATGCACAGTATCGCCCGTTGTTATAATCGCCCGAATGTTATTTATCTTGCACACGATGTCTGTCAGGTATGGAGAAGCGGGGATGGCGGGGCAAGCTGGGATAAATGCCTGTGCAAAGGGATGTATGCGCATGCCAGCTTATCTATTGAAGTTGATCCCGTTGATTCAAGCATTGTTTTCGCAACTGTATCAAAGTCGTCGAATTACCGGGCAACAACTTATGAAGGGGTCTTCAGGTCAAACGACAGTGGTAAGACGTGGAGCCTGGCGCTCCCTTCAAAACCAAATTATAATTCCAGCCTTCACCGGTATAACAGGAAAACCATAGCTTATGACCGGACAAGCATCAATACGAACCAGAAAAAGGCATTGCGCTGGTATGTTGTACATCCTTACGACAGCAGAACGGAAGGGGCTCCCGGTGCCTTTTACCGAAGTGAAGATGGCGGCGATACCTGGGTCAAATTATTCGATCACAGCCTTTATGAAAAAATTTATGACCTGAAAACACACCCCTCTGACGGAAAAACTATTTACATGGCGACAGAGGACGGGCTTTTTGTCAGTCAGGACAAGGGGGCTAGCTTTTCAAAACTGGGAGACCTTCCCACGGGAGAAGTCATGTCGGTTGAAGTTAATCCGAAGAATCCAAACATCATATTCGCTACCGTAAAAGACGATGGCGTTTACAGATCGAAAAACGGAGGTTTAAATTTTACGGAAGTAAGAAATGATTACGCGTATTTCCTGTTTATGAACCAGGGTTATCCCAATCTTTTGTACATGGTACCACAAGCCAGAAGCGGGGCCAATCTTGTTGTATCCAGGGATGGCGGGGATACATGGACCAAATCAGGGTATTTTGAAGAACAACCCGGACTTGGCAGAAATTATAAAATCGTCATCAGGGGACAGTTTACCGGGATTGCGCCAAATCCGCATGACTCGACCGATGCCGTGGCATTCTCCAATGCACAGTTCAGGAAAACCGACGATGCAGGCGCCACATTTGATGTCAGCTCAGATTACTTTACAGGTTTTGCCTGGGGATGGGGCAATCAGTCCATGTTATTCGATTCTCACGATCCGAATCGGTTTGCAACCCTGAATGCAGATGTTGGAATGATGGTAACTGAAACAGGAAGTGATTATTTTGAAGACCGTGGTGTACCTATTTCCTGGCGCGAGGGGACGAACCCCGTAATCCCTTGGACGAGCCAATTCAATGGAGACATGGAACCAGTGCAAGGCTCAAAAAAAATTGTGGCGTCAGCCGGTTATAACTTTGAAACCAAAGTGGCGTTCACTACCGACGCAGGAGTTAACTGGACATTGCCAACTGTTGTTGAAAGTGGGATTACTCCCGGTTATACCGAATATCACCTGTTTGTTAAATATCATTCAACAAATCCGGATATTATCTATGCAGGCAACAAAATCTCTACCGACGGAGGGCTTACATTTCGGGCTTCGTCATATCTGGATAATATGAATGGTTCCATATTCGGAATGTGTGAGAAATACCCCGAGGTTATTTATGCTATTAACAGGAACACTTCCCGGAACAAAATCTACCGTTCAGGCGATCATGGGCAAAACTGGAGCCTTTATGCAGATCCGGGTTATTCTTTTACCCCTCTTGATTCCCGTCCTGTTTTCAATGTACACCCAACTGACCCGAACAAAGTATATGCAGTGTGCAATGGTTCTATGCCAGGTGTTGAACGGGGCGACATGGCCGTATTCGACGGAAATAGCTGGAAAGGGCTTGGAATCATAAACCTCGCAGGGGGCGCTGAATATGGAAATTTCGTGAATAAAATCACTTTTGATCCGAAGTTCCCGAACATCATGTATGCCTGCATGTTCTCTCATGGGATTGATAATATATGGAGAAGTATTGACGATGGCAAAACATGGATGAATATATCCTGTAATCTTCCCCGTATCGGGAATGTCGGACTGCAAGTCAATCCCCATACCGGCGAGCTGTTTACAGGAACCGCAGCAGGAACATGGATACTGCCTCCACCTTACAAAAGTGCGAACACTATTTATAACAAGAATTACAAAAGACCTTATTATTATGCCCTTCCTGCCTGTTATACCGGAACAATCACTGATCAGCAGAAGAAGCTTCCGACCGATAATCTTATCGTCAGGATATACAATGCTTCAGATCATCAACTGGTAGGAGAAGGTGTCACGAAGGATGGTTATTATTTTATAGCAGTGGGAACCGATGATTCAGGCACTGCGGAGGATGAGGGAACCCCGGATAATTCAGGAATTCTGGTTAAACTATTAATAAATAATACGGAATACCCGTTATATACTGATTCGCAGGCGACACAAACAACCATTATTCATGAATCAGGCAAGAATAAGGAAATCAATCTCTGTCTGAATGGTTCAGTCCTCAGCGTTAATAGGTTGCTTTCGGAAAAGGCTTGCCTCGAAAATTATCCAAATCCTTTTAATTCCGTAACCACTATCAAATACTTTGTTCCTCAATCATCCCGGATCGCCCTTTCTGTATATAATTCCATAGGGCAGGAGATACGGAAATTAGCTGACGGGTTACATCAATTCGGCTCGTATGAAGTAAAATGGAATGGCACAGATGATGGAAATCATACCGTCCCCGATGGATTATATATCTGCCGTCTGAAAACCGGGGATTTCATTCTTCAGAAGAAAATGTTACTGATAAAATGAATTAGCTAAAACATAATCTGATAGTTATAGATTTAACTGGATTTAAAAAATTAAAAACATGAAGAAAAAAATGACGTTGGGATTTTTCCCTACCCCCATGCATGAGTTGAAGACTTTGTCGAAAATGTTCAGCGGCTACAGGGTGTTTATCAAACGGGATGACCTGAATGGATTGGCAACAGGAGGAAATAAAGTACGGAAATTGGAGTATCTGCTTCAGGATGCTTTGGAAAAGGGGCATGATACTGTGATCACAGCCGGAGCTCAGCAATCAAACCACTGTCGTCTGACTGCTGCTGCCTGTGCTAAAGTCGGGTTAAAATGTCATTTGGTGTTGGGAGGACAGGAACCTGAACAACACGAAGGAAATCTTTTGCTTTCGGGTTTGTTTGGTGCGAAGATTCATTTTACAGGTGACAACAGGAAAGGTGAAGATATGCAGTTAATAGCTGAACAGATTCGAAAGGAAGGCGCTAATCCGTATTTGATTCCATACGGAGGATCCACTGAAATAGGTGCACTGGGATATTCCGATGCCATGCTTGAAATGAAGTCTCAGATGAAAGAAACCGGACAGTGGATGGATTATATTGTTTTTGCATCCAGTTCGGGAGGTACTCATGCAGGATTACTGGCTGGTCGTGAATTGCATCAGTTGAATAGTAAGTTGATCGGAATCAGCATTGATAAGGACGAAACCAATGGGCATAGCCTGGAAACTATTATAGCTGATCTTTACCGTTCAGTAATGGGCATGTATGGAATAAAGAACATAAAAGAGGTGCCGGGTATTGAGCTTCTTCGGGGATATGACAAAGCCGGGTATGGAGTTATCACTGGTAACGAACTGAAAGCGATCAAAGTACTGGCAGAAGCTGAGGGGATATTGCTCGACCCGGTGTATACTGCGAGGGCTTTCTACGGCATGATGGATTTGATGGATCGAAAAGAACTAAAACCAAACTCTAATGTTCTGTTTTTACATACAGGAGGCCTTCCTGCAATATTTCATTATTCGAAAGAATTGAATCAGAAAAAAAACGCCGGGTAATTGTCTCTGTGAAGAATTTCACCAGGAATGATAAAAGTATTCAAAAGGCTTTGAAATGGAAAGAAGAAAATTTTTGCAGGTAGGCGCGGCTGGAACTATGGGATCGATTGTGTCTGTAAATGCCATTGGTGCAGAAAAAACTGCAGACAAAGGGAAAGTGCACTATCATGACATTGTCATTGCAGGTGGGGGGCCTGCAGGATGTTCAGCAGCGCTTGCTGCTGCAAAATTGGGAGCCGATGTGGCTTTAATTGAGCAGTATCCCTGTTTCGGAGGTGTATGGACTATGGGCGCTTTGTCTGTTATTATCGACCATCAGAATAAAACAGGGTTAATGAAATATATTGAGACAAAGCTGAGGAAAGATGGTCATGCCGGAGATTTCAGAAAAGACTGGAACAAATTTGTGTATAATGTGGAAGCAATGAAACTGCTCCTTGATGATATGCTGGGTAATTCAGGTGTGAAACTACGGTTGCATACATTTGTTTCAGGGGTCGGGAAGAAAGACAATACCATTCAATCACTCGTTACTGCTTCAAAAAGTGGTTATGAATACTGGCGAGGAAAAGTATTTATCGACTGCACCGGGGACGGCGATGTAGGAGCGCTTGCAAAGTGTGAATTTCATAAAGGCAGGGAATCCGATGGCGCTATGCAGCCTGGTACAACGTATGGACTTATAGGGGGACTGAAAGATGTACAGGCGATGAATGCAGAGATGAAAAAGATTTTCCGGGAAGCTGGGATACAGATACCGTATGAAGGAATTTTACTTTTCAGGCAGGACGGGATGCCTGGTATGGCCTATCTGATGCCGTCTCATGTTTATGGATTGGATGGGACCGATACCGATAGTCTAACGAAAGCCGAACTTGAAGGACGCAGGCAGGTCCAATATGTAATAGATGTATTAAAAAAGCATGGAGGTGAATATTTTAAAGATATTTTTTTAGCCGCGACATCTCCCTGTATTGGAATACGGGAAGGACGCAGGATTATTGGTAAATACTACCTGACAATGGATGACATGGAAAATGGGCGGAAATTCGAGGATGGTATTTGTGACGTAGAATTTGGTATTGATGTTCATCATCCGAAAAAGGAAGAAGGAATGGGGCTTTATAATGTAAAGACCCAACCGTATCAGGTACCTTTCAGAAGTCTCCAGGCACGCGATTGCAGAAATCTCCTGATGGCGGGACGCTGTATTTCCGGGTCCTTTGATGCCCATGCAAGTTATAGGGTAACCGGTGATTCTGTACCAATCGGAGAAGCGGCAGGAGTTGCAGCGGTTATGGCTGTAGAAAAGGGAATCCATCCCGGTGAATTAGACGGGGTAAAAGTAAGGGAAATGGTAGAAAAACAAAGAAAAGAATGGGGATAGCTCAACGAATGAGAGCTTTTTAATTAGTGAAGTATGGAGTCATATCTCAAAAAAATGAAAAAACTAATCCGGCTGTTGATTTTCTGCATATTGATCGCGTTATCAGCATGTGGACAGAAGGTTTTGCAGATTAAAAATCTGTATTGTGAGAACAAAGTTAACCCGCTTGGTATTGAAACACCCACTCCCCGGTTTAGCTGGATACTGGAAAGCAGGGAACGAAACCAGTTACAAACAGCATACCGGATACTGGTTGCAAGTAATAGGGAAGGCCTGAAAGATAATGAAGGAGATATCTGGGATTCAGGGAAAGTTGAATCCGGACAGTCTGTATTAGTTTCATTCAATGGAAATAATTTAGAGACGGCAAAAAAATATTACTGGAAAGTTAAAATCTGGGATAAAAATGAAAATGAGTCAGACTGGAGTATCTCGGGAATGTGGCAGATGGGTTTGCCGGAACCTGCTGACTGGCAAGGCGCAAAATGGATTGGGTATCGGCAGTTACCTGATTCGATTAGGCTGGTTCCCGGATTTAAAAGCGGGAACAATCCCGGAATCGGAAACAAAGCAAAAGAACGGGCAGTTGTTCCATATTTCAGGAAAGAATTTGGGGTAAAAAAAGAGCTCGATGAGGCAGTATTATTTATAAGTGGTCTTGGCCAATACGAATGTACGATCAATGAGGTTAAGGTTGGAACAAGCTTTTTATCTCCCGGATGGACGAATTATGATAGGTCGATATTATACAACTGTTATGATGTAACAAAATTATTGAAACAGGGGGCCAATGCGATAGGTGTTATAGTTGGAAATGGATTTTACTATATAAACCAGGAACGCTATGTAAAATTTGTTAATGCGTATGGAGAACCATCACTGATTAGTCAACTCAGGCTGAAATATTCCGATGGCTCAGTTGAAACTATTATTACTGATCAAAGTTGGAAATGTACTCCGTCTCCCATAACATATTCAAGTATTTATGGAGGTGAAGATTATGATGCCTGTCTGGAACAAAAAGGTTGGAACCAGCCTGGATTTAATGACTCCAACTGGGGAAATGCAATATACGTCAAAGCCCCGTCCGGAAGCCTTATGGCAGAAAAGGATTATCCTGTAACAGTTATGGAGAAAATAAGTGTAAAACAAATTAAACCATTATCTGACAGTTCATTTTTATACGACTTTGGGCAAAATGCTTCCGGTGTCATTAATCTGAAAGTAAAAGGAAAAAAAGGCCAGCAAATCCGTTTGATTCCGGCAGAGCTTATTACAAAAGACAGCTTTGCCAACCAAAAGGCCAGCGGAGAACCATATTATTTCACATATACCCTGAAAGGTGAGGGAATAGAAAACTGGTCTCCCCGGTTTACCTATTATGGGTTCAGGTATATTCAGGTGGAAGGTGCTGTTCCCGATTCATACTCAAAAGATAACGGGCTGCCTCAGATCGTTGATTTGAAAATGTTACATAATCGAAATTCATCTCCTGCTACCGGAAGTTTTGAGTGTTCAAATGAACTTTTCAACAAGACAGATGACTTGATTCAATGGGCTATAAAGAGCAACTTTCAGAGTGTTTTAACGGATTGTCCCCATAGGGAAAAACATGGCTGGCTTGAGCAAACATATTTAATGGCTGGCTCGATGCTCTATAATTTCGATTTATATCATTTATTCAACAAGGTGATCCGGGATATGGAAGAAGCGCAAACCGGTGAGGGATTGGTTCCCGATTTCGTGCCTGAATACAGACAATCATCCGGAGGGTTCAGGGATTCACCTGAGTGGGGAAGCGCTTCTGTAATCCTCCCGTGGCTGGTGTACAAGTGGTATGGTGATACAACCGTTCTGAATGAAGCCTGGCCTATGATGTGCCAGTATGTTGACTATCTGAAGGGTAAATCAGACAATCATATTTTGTCTTACGGTCTTGGCGACTGGTTTGACCTGGGGCCGGAAGAACCAGGCCCTTCACAGCTTACTCCAATTCCGGTTACAGCAACCGCCATTTATTATTATGATCTGGCTTTATTGTCAAAAATAGCTGGAATCCTGAGAAAACAAACCGAGAAGGATTATTATGCCTCCTGGGCAGCAGAGGTAAAGAAGGCTTTTAATGAGAAATTCTTTAATCCTGAAAACGGAACTTATTCGACCGGGAGCCAGACTGCCATGGCCATGCCTTGGTGTGTTGGGCTGGTGGATGAGGATAGTAAACAAAAAGTCATGACAAACCTGACAGATTCTATCCGGGCCAATGGGAAAGCTCTGACAGCGGGTGATATTGGCTTCCATTTCCTCGTTACTGTATTGACCGAAGGGGCGCAATCGCAGCTTCTTTATGAGATGAATGCCCGGGATGATGTGCCTGGTTATGGGTTCCAACTAAAGAAAGGGGCTACAGCGCTTACCGAATCATGGGCTGCATTGGAATCTGTTTCAAACAACCATCTGATGCTGGGGCATCTGATGGAATGGTTCTATGCCGGACTTGGCGGTATCAGGCAGGAAGAAAATTCTGTTGGGTTCAGGGAAATAGTCATTCAGCCGGAGATCGTTGGTGACATTACTTTTGCAAAGGCAAGCTACCAATCGCCTTATGGTCCGATCAGATGTGAATGGCATAAACGGGATGATCAATTATTGCTGGATGTTACCATCCCGGTCAACACTACCGCGAAGATTATTATTCCTGTATCGCCTAATTCAGTCATCAAAGAAAGTGGAAAGGATATTGGTTTATCAACTAATATCAAATTTACGGGAGATGAAAAAGGGAGAAAGATCTACCGATTCGGTTCGGGCACTTATTCTTTTGGAATTAAAAATTGATGTATATCCTACAATATCTCGATATATAGCCAATTGCTGATTTAGATATGGTATTTGCGTCTTCTGACATTGATATAGATAGGCTGGCAACTTAATATTGTTCTGTATGTGAATGGTTAAGCTTTTTGTCAGGGAATAAAAAGAGTCGATAACATCTTTTATAGCTAATTAATTTTTTGATCTTATGAACAAACATTTTTCAAGAAGAAATTTTTTACAAACAGCGGCAATTTCGACAACAGCGGCTATACTGCCAGGGTGTGCCGGAGTTGCGAATGGACACAATAAAGACAAGACTTTATTGGTAAACCAGAACCCTTTAAAGATAGGTATAATGACCTATACGCTTGCCAAAGATTGGAGTATCGAAACCATCATTAAGAATTGTACAGAAACAGGTTATCAGTCGGTTGAGCTCCGCACTACTCATGCCCACGGGATCGAACTTACTCTGTCTGCTTCAGAGCGGGCAACAGTAAAAAAACGGTTTGAAGATTCGCCACTTGAAACCATTTCCCTTGCCAGCGCTTATTGTTACCATTTTCCCGACCAGGCAGAACTGAAAAAAAATATTGAAGGCACCAAAGAATATGTTTTGCTTGCAAAGGATGTAGGAGCTAAAGCAATCCGGGTATTCCCCAATACAATTCCGAAAGATGTTCCCGAAGAAAAAACTTTCGAACAGATTGGTAAATCTCTGGCTGAAGTAAGCCAGTTTGGCCATGATCATGGGGTGGAAATCAGGGTATGCGTACACGGGGTAGGTACAGATTCGCCTGGTGTAATGAAAAAAATTATCGACTATTCGCAAAATCCGTATGTTTATATAAACTGGAACTGCAACCCCGCAGATACACAAGGCGGAGGGTTTGAATATAATTTCAATCTGTTGAAAGACCGTATCCGGGGAGTTCACATGCATGAGTTATGGACACCCGAATATCCTTTCCGTTTATTATTCAAAAAATTGTCAGATATGAATTATAAAGGATATTGTCTTGCAGAAGTTGATAAAAGTGAAGATCCGATCCGATTTATGAAATATTACCGTGCATTGTTCCTGGCCTATCAAAATGCCATTTGACCATGATCATACTAAAATCAAATAAAATGAAAATGCGAATTTCTGTAATTATTTTATTTACATGCCTTGTTGTACAATCTGTTGCATTCAATGGAAAAGAAAAGGCAGATAATTTCACACAGCAGATTGTCACTGTTGGATTAAGAGATGCAGATATTAATGGTTCCGATAATATGGCGATACAGGCAGCCGTCGACCTGCTTTTTTACAGGGGTGGCGGGACTGTGAAAATACTTCCGGGTGAGTATACCTTATATAATTCGGTTTATTTACGATCGAATGTAAATATCATAGGAGATAGGGAAAGCACCATTCTGAAGCGTTGCCCCGCAGTGTCAAGTAAGCTGTTGGTCGATGCTGATGTTTTTGAGAAACAAATAATCCCGGCTGATCCTTCTCTCTTTAAAGTTGGGATGGGCATTGTTTGCCGCAGTAACAACCTGATGAATGCTATGATTACGGCCCCACTTACCATTGCAGGTATTGAAAACGGGAAACTTTATGTGAATGATTATATCCCTTTCGATTTTACTGCAATCCTGGATAGCCAGGGAAAAGGAGGATATGACGGGCTGGTGGCCAATGTCTTTCCCATGTTATTGGGCAACCGTATAGAGAATGTCATTGTTGACGGGTTGACCATTAATTCTTTCACAAAAGAAGACCCGGGCTGGCAAAATGTACGGACAGCAGGGATATTTTTTGGGACATGTAAAAACTCAGTCATACGAAATGTGAAAGTCAGTAATACCCAAGGTGATGGTATCCTGATTGCCGACGCATCGTTTAATATCACTGTAGAAAACTGTGAGTCATCGGATAATACGTATCATGGAATTCATCCCGGTAGTCATAGCACTTCTGTAACTGTAAAAAACTGCCACTTTCATCATAATGGGTCTGATGGGATATATATCTGCTGGGGTGTAAAAAATAGCTTTTTTATTGAGAACGATGTCCACCATAACGGTACCCGGAAAATTGGGAAACGCAACGGTATTTCGATAGGCCATAAGGATACAAACAATATTATTGAAGGTAACCATATTCACGAAAACGCCATATCGGGCATTCATTTCAGGACGAAAACAGAGGCTAATGGAGCGCATAATAACGTGATAAAAGGAAATACGATTGAAAACAATGGGCTGCCGGGTCATACTGACAGGGGGTATGGCATTTTTATTTCCGGAATTACCCATGATATTCTCATCGGGAACAATATTATCAGGGAGACCCGACAAGAAGATTCCCGGTTACAAAAGAACGCGATCGTGCTCAGTCCCGGTGTATCCCGGGTTCAAATAATCAATAATGAAATGAGCGGACATCCGGAAGAGAATGTTGTCGACAAATCTAAATAGCTCATCCGAAAAACAGTAAACTTAATTGACAATCAATATTTAAACTAATTTATTATGAAACGACAGACAACCCTTTTTAATAATCAATCAGGACCGGCCTGCCAAACAAGGCTATGGTATCGGTGCTTGTTGAAATCCGTGCTGATTATAATTCTGATGGGAATAATAGTTACAGTACAAGCATGCTCGAAAGATGAAGAACAAAATGAAGAACAAATACCGCCAAAGGTAAGTGAAGACCCGTTGCCAAATCCTCCTGAAAATGTTGAATTCATTCAGTCTGTTTCTGTAGGGAGCAACCATGAAATTCTGGTCAACGGCAAACCCTTTTTCCCGATTATGTCATGGGCCCAGTCTGAAAAAAACTACAGTATGCTCAAAAGTTTGGGGATGAATACCCATGCCGGCGCCAAAGGCGCTGTGGCAGCGAAGCAGGTCGGGTGTTATGCTGTCCCCAATTTTAGTACAGATGTTCCGGAAAATGGAAATATCCTGGCATGGATATTTGATGATGAACCCGATATGCCCAGTGGAACAGGGGCCAATGCAAAACCGAAAAAAACTCCGGAATATGTAACTAATAAATCCGATTCAATTCGAAAACTTAGTCCCAATAAGCTCCTTTTCATGACATTTACCGGTCATTTTACAGTTGAGCAAAGCACATATCCCGAAAATGTAAGAAAAACATTATATCCTCAATATATTACGAACGCAGATGTTGTTGGCTTCGATATTTACCCGATTTATGGTTCGGGTTATGCTGCACACCTCGATTGGGTAGGCAAAGGGGTGTCCCAGCTTTGCGATCTGGCCGGGACGAAACCGGTGTATGCATGGATTGAAACCAGCAAAGGCAGCAAATGGATGACCTACGAGAAACAACCGGACGTTTTGCCTGTGCATACCCGCAATGAAGTATGGCAGGCCATCACCAACGGAGCTACAGCCATCGGTTATTTCACCCATGCATGGCAACCTTCATTCACGGAATTTGCACCCACACAGGACATGCAAACCGAGTTGAAACGGTTGAATATCCAGATTTCACGTTTGTCCCCTGCAATTCTTGCAACGCCAGCCAATAGAAATATTTCCATGTTACTGGGTAGCGGGTTGAATTGTAATTTTAAAGCCACTATTTATAAAAACGATCTGTACATCTTTTCCGTAAATATGGATCTTGGCGAGGGAGCAAAAACTGCCAAACAATTTGATCCGATCTATCCACGGGGAGGGAAAGCTATATTCTCGATAGAAGGGTTAAAAACAGGAACTGAGGTTTTAGTAATTGATGAAAAGCGTACCATCATTGCAGAAAATGGAAAATTTTCCGATGACTTTGCTCCGTTAGCAGAGCATATATACAGGATAAAATTGTAATAACCTATAAAACTAACTATCATGACAGCAAGAAGAGATTTTATTAAAAGTAGCCTGGTCGGTACAGCCGGTATCGCTATTGGCGGTATGGGTTTCAGCGCTAAGTCGTATGCTTCGGTTATGGGCGCCAACGACCGGATCAACCTGGCTGTTATTGGTATCCGGAACCAGGGGAAAGTTCATATCAATAGTTATTGTGGACTGAAAGACAGCCACAATGTTCAAATTAAAACATTATGCGACACCGATGAACAGCTTTTTGAGTCAAGGTCGAAAATAGTATATGAGAAAACCGGTGTAAAACCATTGGTCGAATGGGATATTCATAAGGTTTTGGATGACAAAGATATTGATGCTGTGTCAATCGTTACTCCCAATCACTGGCATGCCTTGGCAACGATATGGGCTTGTCAGGCAGGGAAACACGTCTACGTTGAAAAACCGGCATCCCATAATATCTGGGAAGGACGTAAAATGGTTGAAGCAGTCCGGAAATACAAAGTGCGGGCACAGGTTGGCCTCAATAACCGTTCATCAGTCAATGTCAGGGAAGCAATCAGGTTTCTACATGACGGAAGTATCGGTGAAATATACATGGCCAGGGCACTCTGTTATAAAGGCCGCGACTCTTATGGCGTTGCAGTAAACGGCGAGCCGCCAGCAACATTTCATTACGACCGCTGGTTAGGCCCTGCTCCATGGCGTCCGTACAGTGAAAAACGGAGCCACTACTGCTGGCACTGGTATTGGGACACAGGAAACGGGGATACAGGAAACACCGGTCCTCACCAGTTGGATATAGCCCGCTGGGGCCTTAAAAAGGATGAACATCCGGTTACAGTATATTCAGATGGAGGTTTGTATGGTTTTAAAAAGGACGATAATTCGCCAAAGACCCCGGGCAGGATGGTTTACGGAGAAGTGGAAGCTTATGGGAATGATAGGACTACCCAGGAAACCCCCAATACACAGACATGCGTATATAAATACAGCGACGGTACTATGCTGGAATTTGAAGAGCGCGGACGTTTCACCAATCATGAAGGTTATCAGGGAAATGAAGTCGGGAACCTGTTTTATGGTTCGGAAGGTTACCTTGAGATTTTTAATCATAATTGGAGAGCGTTCCGTCATCGTGAAAAAGAACCTTTTGCCAGTTCAAAGGCAGAGAATGAGGATGATGTAATTAACAACCACTGGGCCAATTTCATTGATGCCATCCGGGCTGGCAATGATGATTTGCTTCATGGAAATATTAACGACGGGTTTATGTCAACATGCCTTCCTTTGCTGGGCAATATTTCATACCGGGTTGGCCGGAAGCTAACGTTTAACGGTGCAACTGAAAAGTTTGTAAATGACCCTGAAGCAGATGAATTGCTGACCAGAAAATACCGGGAACCGTATGTCGTCCCTGACAAGGTTTAAATTTTTAATCAAGATGAGAAAATTAATATTTCTGATACAACTGTTGGTAATCCTTGCGGGATGTAGGCAGTCCGGGTTAAAGCCAAACTATTCAACTCCCCCTTTCATTATTGATTCTCATACGCATTACACGGCAACCGATGAATGGGAGAAATCGTTTGTTGAGGTCTATACGCGTCATAATGCGATGGCATGCCTGCTGATTGATATGGAAGATATTGACCGGGGAATTGCCTTTGCCAAAGCGCATCCCGACAGGGTTATTCCGTATGCAGCGGTCGATATCGACAGCCCGACAATAACTGAAGACATCTTAAAAGTTCATGCCATGGGATATAAGGGACTTGGAGAATTGTTCGCGAAAGGTGACTGGGATTACAATGATCCGAAATACGACACCATTTGGTCGCAGGCTGAGACATTAGGTATGCCGATAGCTCCTCATACAGGTAATCTGATTAATGGTATGATGGCGCATCTGCGGCCTTCGTTTTTAGCCGACATTGCTGCAAATCATCCAAATCTGATCATTCACGGGGCTCATTTTGGGAACCCTTGGTATGAAGAGGCAGCAGAAGCAACGCGCAGGAACAAAAACCTTTATTTCGATCTTTCTGGCTCATCATTGATTAAAAAGGAAAACGACCCCGGATATTGGGCTCAATGGCTCTGGTGGACCGATGCAATTGGCAAATCCCACATGCCAAAGAATGCTGTTCCTGCCTGGGAAAAGATGCTCTTTGCAACAGATGAAGACCCTGAAGCCTTCGAAGAGAACATCAGACGTTTTAATAAGGTGCTTGATGCGTGTAATGTCAGTCAGGAAACCAGAGAAAAGTGCTATGGGCTAACGATGGCTAAAATTTTTGGGATACACCCAAATACTTTCCTCTTTTTGGATATTGATTCTGCATTAAAACTGAAAGATAAATCAATAAAATAATTCTAAAATTTTATATCTACTATACATGAAAAATACAACACAATCAGTCAGTCTCTTATTAATCGTCATTTTTAGCGGATTTATTTTCAAAACCAGTTTAGCACAAGGGTACGAACCTGAATCTGGTAATAAGAAACAATCTTCTTTTGAATGGCCAAAAGGGAAGAAGGTTGGGCTTAGCCTTACCTTTGACGATGCCCGGCTTTCACAGGTTGATAAAGGTATCCCGCTATTCGACAAATACGGTGTAAAAGGGACCTTTTATGTTTCGCCAAAGAATATGTTTATGCGGACGGAAAAATGGAGGCAGGCGGTTGCAAACGGACATGAAGTGGGAAACCATTCGATGGTACATCCCTGTACCGGCAATTTCGACTGGACTGAGGGCCGTGAATTGGAAAATTATTCGCTGGACAAGATGGAAGAAGAGTTAAAAGCTGCCAATAAAGTCATTAAGGATTCCCTGGGCATTGATGTTGTTTCTTTCGCCTACCCGTGTGGACAAACTTATGTCGGCGAAGGTTTGAATGCGAAAAGTTATGTCCCGGTGGTTGCATCGCTGTTTGAAACAGGCAGGGGATGGCTTGATGAAGGCCCCAACGATCCCACATCTTGTGATATGGCCCAGCTTACTGGCATGGAACTGGATGGTAAATCTTTCGAAGAGGTTAAAAAGCTCATCGAATCAGCCAAAAGCACGGGAAAATGGTTAATCCTTGCAGGTCATGAGATAAACGAAGGAGGAAACCAAACCTCCCTTTTGCCTACCCTGGAAGCGATCTGTAAATATGCGCTGGATCCTGCCAACGAAATATGGATCGATAATATCCGGAACATTGCATCTTATATCAGAACAAAAAAGGGCGAAACCCCGTCATCGGAGCTTCCTGCATATAAAAATCCTCTTTTCCCTATAGAGCAACGGGTTGACGACCTGCTTTCCCGTATGACGCTAAAAGAAAAAGTCGGGCAGTTGAATATTCCCTGCACGTATGATACTAAACTTGGATGGGGGCTTGACAGTGATGCCCCTCCTCTGTGGGATATGGATGAAAAAGACAAAGGGGTCAGGGACAAGCAACTGGAAGGCTGCCGGAAATGGGCTGCAGGTACGCATAATGATGTATTTGGCCCCGGAGGAGGCTTTTTTACTCTTTCTGACCGGCTTATTTATGAAGGAACAAAGCGACAGGCTGAAGTCCTGAATGAACTTCAGAAAATTGCCGTTGAGCAGACCAGATTGGGTATTCCCCTATTCCAGATCGAAGAAGGGACCCATGGTTTGATGTGTCCCGGAGGAACAGTATTTCCTGAAGGTTTGGCCATTGGCGCCACCTGGAACAAGAACCTGGTAAAGCAGATTTATACCGTTGCGGCCAAAGAAGGGAAATCGATGGGTGTTCACGGATTATGTACTTTGGTGATCGAGCCGAATCGCGACCCAAGAATGGGCCGAAATGAAGAAGGGTACAGTGAAGACCCGTACATGTGTTCCCGGATAGCCGAGAATATTGTTCAGGGCATTCAGGGGTACGATATTTCGGCGCCTGATAAGTTGGCAGCATTCCTTTGCCACTATCCCGGGCAAAGTCAACCAATAAGCGGACTGGAACGGGGGGCAATGAGAATTTCAGAAAGAGAATTCCGGGAAGTATTTCTTCCTCCCTGGATCGCCGGGATTAAGAAAAGCGGAGCTCTTGGAGTAATGGCCACTTATCCGGCGATTGACGGGGTAGCTGTACACAACTCGGACAAAATTCTTACAAAAATCCTCAGAGAGGAATTAGGGTTTAATGGCATCGTTGTAAGCGAAGGCGGAGGTTTGACAACAATTGTGACCGAAAGGCATGCTGCTAACCAAAATGATGCAGGTATCCTGGCCATGAAAGCGGGTGTAGATGTAGGTATTTCAATCGAAGATGCCTATATGGGTGGACTGATTGAAAATGTGGAAGAAGGGAAAATACCCATTGAGCAGGTAGACCAGGCTGTACGAAGGTTATTACGCCTCAAATTTCAACTTGGGCTTTTTGAAAACCCGTATGTCGATGTGGAACATGCCGTAAAAACTGTCCATTCGGATGAGAACAGGGATCTTGCCCTGGAGACTGCCCGTGAAAGTATTGTTTTATTAAAGAATGAAAAGAAACTTCTGCCTCTTAAGAAAGATATCAAAACGGTTGCTGTAATTGGACCACTCGCTGATGCCGGAGAAAATCAGCTTGGAGACTATTATCCGCATTTTGTTCCGCAGGAGGTTGTTACTGTTTTGAAAGGGATTCAGAACAAGGTAAAACCGGGAACGAAGGTCAATTACGTGAAAGGGTGCAACCTGCTGGGTGGAACATTAAATGAGATTGGTAAAGCCAAAGCTGCTGCAAAAGGCGCTGATGTTGCTGTCGTCGTAGTTGGAGAAGGAGGTTTTGTGAGTAACGGCGAAGGCAGGGATGTTGCCAGTCTTGACCTTTTAGGAATGCAGGAAGAACTTTTAAAAGCAGTTCATTCAACAGGGACTCCAGTTGTTGTTGTATTAATTAACGGAAGGGCATTATCGGTTCGTTGGGCTTCTGAAAATGTTCCGGCCATTGTCGATGGCTGGATGTGCGGAGAACAAGGCGGTAATGCCATTGCCGATGTGCTTTTTGGCGATTATAACCCCGGAGGAAAACTCCCGGTTACCTTTCCCCGTCATTCAGGGCAATTGCCGGTTTATTACAATCATTCAGCAACAAAGGAGAAAGCAAAATATATTGATATGCCCGCAACGCCATTATATGAATTTGGCTTTGGGTTGAGCTATACCAGTTTTGAATACAGTAATCTTCGGATGCCCAAAGAAATCAATTCGGGAAGCCAGATAGAAATTGCTGTCGATGTCAAAAATACAGGTGACCGGAAAGGTGATGAAGTGGTACAATTATATATCAACGATGTTGTTGCCACTACTTCCAAACCTGTAAAAGAACTCAAAGGTTACGAGAGGATTTCCCTTGAACCGGGTGCAACGAAAACAGTGAAGCTGACGCTTACCCCGGAAGACCTGTCACTCTTCGACCGGGATATGAATTTTGTGGTTGAACCGGGCACATTTAAGGTAATGATTGGGAGCTCATCTAAAGATATCAGGTTGGAAGGAAGTTTTAACGTGAATTAACATTTAAAAATATTACTTATGAAACGAAATCTATTCAAATTATTGGTACTGACCCTGATCATTTTAATGGTCAGTCAGGTAGACATGGTTGCAGCTCCCAAAGATGGGCTGCAGGCTGGCGCTGCAAAGATCCTGATTACACCCCGGACACCCATTCCAATGAGCGGTTATGGTGGTAGAAAAGACCCTTTCAAAGGTGTTCATGATGATATTTTTGCCCGTGCTGTTGTTGTTAGCGATGGAGTGAACAAAGCGGCTATTATTTCTGCTGAAGTGATTGGTTTTTCTCATTCCTTCTGGGAAGATTGCACTAACCTTATTTCAAAGGAGACAGGAATTCCCCGGGAATACATTCTTTTATCGGCAGTTCATAATCATGGAGGTCCGGTGCTGAATGTTTACAACGAAGGTGAATCGCCCGCAGTGCTTGCTTATATAAAAGAAACGAAATCAAAATTGGTAGAAGTCACCGCGACAGCAGTCAAAAATTTGGCGCCGACCACTATCGGAGCAGGTAAAGGCGAATGTAAAATGAATATCAACAGAAGGGCCAATGACGGGAAAGGCGGGATCAGCCTGGGTATGAACCCTTACGGACCGTGTGACCACGAAGTTGGTGTGATAAGGATCAATGATGCTTCCGGAAAACTCATATCTGTTATGGTGAACTGGCCATGTCATGGTGTTGTATTGGGACCCCGGAATTATTTAATAACCGGCGATTGGCCTGGAGCAGCAGCAACTTACCTGGAAAAAACACTGGGCGAAGATGTTATTACTCCTCTTATTATAGGCGCCTCCGGTGACATTAACCCGCTTTATGGCCCACACATCGACTTTGAAGTAACCAATTCGTATGCTTTTGGAAAAGATGCTATCGGAGAAGACTTAGGGAAAGAAGCTATACGGGTTGCAAATAACATTCGCACCAATGGCAAAGGAAAAATAAGCGCCATTCAACGGGTTATTTATCTTCCACCCAAAGAATGGGACGGAAAAACCAGACAACCTGAAAGTATGAAAAACGATTCATTGAAAGTGCGTTTATCCGCAATAAAAATTGGTAACATTGTTTTGACCGGAGTTTCCGGTGAAGTATTCAACGAGATCAGCGTAAAGATGAGGGCACAATCGCCATATACGAACACATTTATGGTAACCCATTGCAATGGCAGCAGTGGATATTTGGTTACGGATGATTCGTATGCCATTGGGGGGTATGAGCCAAGATCAACGCGGGCAAAAAGCGGCGCTGAAAAAGGTATTATCGAAAACCTGCTTGATATGATTTCGGAACTATAAAATTGAAACTACCTAAACCTATGAAAAAACTAATTCACGGATTTTTTACAAAAAGGCCGAAGCTTTTTGTATTTATTGTGCCAATACTTCTCTTTGTAATTGGCTGTAACAGTCCGGAGCAGTCTCCTGTTCGGGTATTGGTTGAATTAAACACTGGCGAATCTCAGGATGTAATATTATCAAACGGGGATGTAGTGAAACTCAAACTGTTGGAGATTACTGTGGAAGAGGATAGTTGCCGAGGTGCAGTAAGAGGGGGCCACATAAAAATCACTGTTGATGGAGAAGAAGCTATTATAAACACGGGAAATAATACTCTTCCGGTAACTATCGGTAAAGTTCAGATTGATTGCCCTGTCATTAAAGCGTACTATGCAACCACTAATCAGGATACCTGGGGATTGGGCAAGGATGCTTTTTTCAGGCTCTGGCCTATTGGATCTTCGTATCTTCAGGCCGGAACCTTTGTGTATCCCTTAAAGCAGGAATGGCTGACCAGTTGTTCTCAGGTTGGCAATGAACCTACCTATGTTGATTGGGGAGAACCCCTGAAAGTCCCTGTATACTATCATAACGGCTTTGACTTTGGGGCAGCAGAGAGAATGGATGAAATTTTCTCTGCAACAGATGGATTGGTTATCTCTTCGAACAAAAAAGCAATGGATGGTTATACTGATTTTCCGGGGGATCTTCGTCCCGATGTAGTTTATATCCTGGATTCGAAGGGATGGTTTTACCGGTATAGTCATTTCGACAGCGTTCTTCCTGTTATAAAACCGGGAGAATACGTAAAAGCCGGTCAGCAAATAGGATTGGCAGGCAAACAGGGACAAAGTGGAGGATGGGTACACCTTCATTTTGATATCTCACACAAAGACACACTTTCAGGGAAATGGATTAATGAAGATTCGTATGCATACGTTTGGGAAGCCTATAACCGTCAATACAAACCTTCTTTAATTGCTGTAGCCCGCCCACATCACATCACGTGGACCGGAAATCCCATCAAACTGGATGGCAGTAAATCGAAAAGTATGACAGGCGAAATTGTTTCTCACGAATGGACATTCAGCGATGGGACAATGGGAAATGGAGCTGTTCAGGAAAAGGTATATGAAAAGCCGGGCGAATACAGTGAAATTCTGAAAGTAACCGATTCGAAAGGGAATATCGACTATGATTTTGCCGTCGTGCAAGTGTATGGCAAAGACAGTACGGAGAGGAGTATTCCAACCATACATGCAACCTGTTATCCGACGATGGATATTAAACCGGGCGATCCGGTTGTATTCCTTGTTCGCACATTTAACAGCACAGCAGGCAATGAGGTTTGGAATTACGGCGATGGCTCTCCTCATGATACGGTTCAATCTGAAACGGTTGATTACAAAAATCCGGTCAAAGGGGAATATGCCAAAACAATGCATTCCTTCTCAAAGTCTGGTCAATATATTGTCTCTGTGCAACGCACGAATGAGAAAGGATATACAGCTACAGCCAGACTCCATGTACTAGTCAGGGAAAAATAGAACGAATAAAAAATACAATGCAGGGTTACAGGTGTAAACAATGACAAAAACTTTTATTATGGGATTCTCTCGTTTTTTATTATTCATCTTCTTGTTTTTTACAATGCAGGGCAACGGACAGGAAAGCAAAGGCACATCAAATAGTAATAGGGCAAAACAATACATGTACTGGAATTCAAACAAACCTTTAAACCCATACCGCCCACCTTTTCCTGAACCTGGAAATTCAGTTGAGTATATTGATTTGGATAAGGATGGTGACCCGGATATTTTGAAGACAACAATCAATAGTTTTCCTGTGCAATGGATTGATGACGACGATGATATGAAAGAAAGTGATTTGGAAGGGGATATTGATAGTGACTGTCTGATGGTAGACAGGAACAAGGATGGAAATTACGGGAGTTATTCAGATGTGATAGTTGATTGGGCCGACAATGATGACGATAACGTTGCCGACATGCAAATTTACGCGGAGTATGTCGGAGAACAAGAAAAAGATACACCGTGGGGCCCCGGGCATTTAATGATCAACATGGATATGGATAAGGACGATATTATGAATTATATCGACTGGAATAACTTTAATCTTCGGGGATGGATACACGACGGGCGGGCTGATTTCTATGAAGATTATCTGGGGCAGAGTTTATTTCTGAAAATTCATACTTCACCGGAAAAGATGAACGACCTCCGCTTAAACTGGGAGAACCCGTTCCTTTTTTACGATCCGGATAACGATGGATTAACAGAGTATGCTATCCGCGTGATCGACAATCCCGTAAGGGGCAAGCCTGGCGATAAATACCTAACGAGGCTTACTGGTAATGTTAGTTGGATATCAATGTCTTATGACCTTGATAATGACAATGCTCCCGGAAATGAGTTTGATTTCGACATGACTGTTAATTTCAGGGGGAAAACAGGGTTCAATTATATGGACCAGGTGCATTCTTTTCCTGCTATGAGGGGTTTGCCTGAAAGCGACCAATACTTTATGGATCCACGTGTCCGCCAACTAACAGAGCTCATTTATCCGAATCATAAATCAATCCACAATCTTGTTTTTGAAAGAGGAAAATGGGATGAGGTTTACTTTGTCTACGATGAAGATGATGACTGCGAAAGATGGGAAAGAGTGGAATTATGTGATCCCAAAGATCCATACATTACTGGTAAAAGGAAAGGCGGGTTGGATAATAACCCTCAAACAGATGCTGTTGGCGACAGGGGTGAGTGGGACTTGGATAATTCAGGGAAAGGGAATTTGTATGTCAGTAAATTCGATGGGAAAATCCATTTGTATGGAGCCGAATCGGGCTATTGGAGGGTTGATCAAAACGCCTGTTATTATCAGGGAATGGGAGGCTTGTATGATGGTTACGGACCGGAAAGGCTCTCTGTGGATGTAGTAAATCCTTTCCCGGTTATTAAATACATGGATACCGACAACAATGGTTTTATTGACCGGATGGAATATGATTTAGACGGTGATAAGAATTTTGAGCAGATAGTTTCGCTTAAAGAATTGGGCATTGATGATAATTGCCCGGTTATAAAAACAGAATCTCTGAGTTACGATGATTTCACCTCACTAAAATCAAAGGTTGCCAATGATATGTGGCAACAGGCAACAATTGCGATGAAGGTTGCTTCAAAAGCTGGCCTTAATGTAAAATGGTATGCAATGCTAATGCACCCCAAATCAATCCGGCAAAAATACCACATGGGCTTCTGGCTTCAATTTTATTTGTTTAACGACCTTCTTGATCTGGCCAGACGAACAAATAAAAAAGAATGGGAGATTGACATTGCTAAAGCATATTATAATAGTAATTGGGATAAATTACTTGATTATAAATGAATTTCTAATATAGTTCTGATATGAAAAAATACTTTTCGGAATCATGAGGAATAGATTATTATTGATAATATACAGCCTAATATTAGGTATGAGTAGTTATGCCCAAGACCCTGTTTTTGAATTAAAACCGACCGGCAGGGATAATCAAAAGTTCGACGGCTATAGGGGAATCTGGTTCGAACTGAACCAGAAATATGAATATGGAGATAAATATTCGGGAGGTTTAGGTACATATACAACAAACCATTTGCCTTTAGCTATTTATGCCAAAGAAGCTGACAAGACATTCTTTGTCTATGGAGGGACCACTGACAGTACTGAAAAATATCTTCTTTGTATGATAGGTTGTTATGACCATAAAACCCATAAGGTATCCCAACCAACTATTGTTTGTGATAAAATGGGAGTGAAAGATCCTCATGACAATCCTGTTATTCAGATTGACGACAAAGGCTATATCTGGGTTTTTGTAAATGGAAGAGGAAGGGCAAGACCTGGGTTCAAGTATAGAAGTATAAATCCGTATGATATTGAAAAGTTTGAACAGATAACTATGGAGGAGATGGCTTATCCGCAGCCTTGGTATATTGAAGGGAAAGGATTTTTGAATTTGTTCACGAAATACACAGGTGTAAGGTTACTGTATTTTGAAACCAGTACCGATGGTTTCAACTGGAGTGATGACCACCCGTTGGCCGCTATTCTGGAACCTGGGGACACCAAAGGAGGGCATTATCAGATAAGCACCCGGAATGGTAATACTGTAGGGACTTTCTTCAATCGTCATCCTGATGGAAATGTAGATAAACGAACGGATCTGTATTATATTGAAACTTCTGATCTTGGGAAAACGTGGACATCAGTTGAAGATAACCCTCTTAATATTCCCATAATAGAAGTCGAAAATCCTGCCAGGGTGATAAACTATCAGGAACAGGGTTTAAATGTTTATCTATGCGATATGGGATTTGATAAAGACGGGCATCCGGTTTGTCTTTATGTAACCAGCAGGGGACATGAACCTGGTCCAAAAAATTCACCCTACCAATGGAAGTTAACCCGTTGGACGGGAAGCGACTGGGTGACTTCAGCAGTGGGCGATTCAGATCATAATTATGATGCCGGCAGCTTATACCTCCTGGATGACAAATGGTTGGTTGTTGCCCCTTTGGTTAACGGACCACAGCTTTGGGGTGCTGGTGGTGAATTGGCTTTTTACGAATCGGCAGATGAAGGCAAAACATGGAAGAAAATAAAACAGATTACGAATAACAGTCCGCGAAATCATACTTACGTGCGCCGTCCAATTAATGCACAAGACCCGTTTTTATACTTCTGGGCCGATGGTAACCCGGATAAATTTAGTATCTCCAAACTCTACTTTGGCGATTCATCAGGTCATGTCTGGCAATTACCTTATGAAATGAAGGGCAAAATGGCCAAACCTATAAAGGTGGTTTTTCCTCCAGAGAATAACTGATCGGAAGATTTTGCCCAATCTCTCTTTTGTGGAGCTGACTCATTCGATGAATCTAAGTATAAAATATAAAAATATGAAAAAAGCGCCTATCCTGTATTTTGCCACTCTGGGATTATTGTTATCCTGTTGTCAGACCGGAACGAAATTGCAACAAAACAATATTTCAGAAGAAATCAACATGGAAGAAGGTTTTAAAAACCCTCCGGCTACTGCCCGTCCTTGGGCTTATTGGGTGTGGACGAACGGGAATTTTGATTATTCGCAGTTGACAAGTGATCTGGAAGAGATCAAAGCGAAAGGGATGGGGGGATTTGATATTTTTGATTGCGGTGAGCGTTTCCCTGAACAGGGAGAAATTCCTGCAGGTCCGGCCTTCCTTGGAGAAGAATCACTCAAGGCAATTCATCATGCCATCAATGAGGCTGATCGCTTGGGGCTTGAATTGGGCCTGATTACCTCAAGCAGTTGGAATGCGGGCGGTTCATGGGTAAAGCCCGAACATGCCAATATGGCTTTGTTTTCTTCAGAAAAGGTCGTTGTTAAAGGCCCTGCCCGTTTTTCTGAAAAGCTTCCTTTTCCTTCGTTTCCGGAAAAAACGCCCAAAGATTCGGATGGAACACCTGTTTTTTATAAAGATATTGCGGTATTAGCTTATCCAAATGCGGAAGGGAAAATAATAAAAGAACAGTCCTCGATAAAAGATTTATCAGCTCAAATGGATGAAACAGGGAAACTTGAATGGGATGTTCCGGAAGGAGAATGGGCAATAACCCGTTTTGTCTGTACCAATACTGGCAAAATGCTTCATTCACCGAGCCTGAATTCCCAAGGTCTTGTGATTGATCATTTTAATCCCGAAGCTACCGAGGCATATTTTCAAACCATCATCGACCGGTTGCAGACGGAAAAAATAAGCCTTGGGAATAATGCTTTAAAGTACCTCTATTTGTGCAGTTACGAAGTATGGGGAATCAGTTGGACCCCCAACTTTCAGAATGAATTTTTTAACCGTCGCGGATATAGCATTATTCCATAC
Source organism: Prolixibacteraceae bacterium (assembly GCA_003506435.1). Taxonomy (GTDB): domain Bacteria; phylum Bacteroidota; class Bacteroidia; order Bacteroidales; family Prolixibacteraceae; genus GWE2-42-39. The sequence goes on along the minus strand of DOAQ01000037.1, from coordinate 266,821 downwards.
CTTCCTGTTTTGCTAGGTAATACTGTTCAGAATGAGGAAGTAACCAAACGCTTTAAATACGATTTTGAAAAAACTATTTGCGATCTGATCGTTGATGCACATTATAAAAATGCCACCGGTATTTCCAATAAATACGGACTTCAGCTTTGTGCTGAATCGGGCGGACCCGGGCCCGTACCGGTTGAAGCATTGAAAGCGCTTGGCGCACTGGATATTCCAAGGGGTGAATTCTGGCAAGGTTCATCTACCTCTCTTGTAAAGGAAATTGCCAGTGCAGCCCATATCTATGGAAAAAAACTGGTTGACCAGGAAGCTTTTACGAGTTGGGAAATGTGGCAGGAAGGTCCATGTGATCTGAAATCGATTGCCGATAACTCATTTTGCAATGGAATGAATAAGATCACAATGCATACTTTTCCACATCATCCCGATGGCAATCATAATCCAGGTTGGGCATTTTATGCCGGGACCCACATGGGACCCGGAAGAGTATGGTGGCCAAAAGTAAAACCATTCATGGATTATTTATCAAGATGTTGTTATCTTCTGCGTCAGGGACTGTTTGTGGGAGATGTATGTTATTACTATGGCGATCAGGGATATAATTATGTCCCCGAAAAGAATATCGATCCGTCGCTTGGTTATGGGTATGACTATGATGTGACCAATCCCGAGGTTATTCTTACCCGAATGGAGGAACGTAAAGGTAAAATTGTTCTTCCCGATGGGATGAGTTATGAATTGCTGGTACTCCCCGACCGGAAAGACATAGATTTGGATGTGCTAAAAAAAATACGTGAACTTGTACGTTCGGGTATTACTATTGTTGGTCCAAAACCAACCAGGACAAATGGCTTGACCGATTACCCATTAAGGGATGAAGAAGTCCGGAAAATCGCCGATGAACTATGGGGAAAGTGTGATGGAGAAACGGTCAAAGAAAATCAATACGGTAAAGGGAAAGTAATTTGGGGGCGTTCGTTGAAAGAGATCATGCAGGAAAGAGGCGTTGGCCGCGACTTTAGCTTCATCAGTGACAACAGCGGTACGAACCTGGATTATATTCACCGGAGAACAGACAGGAAAGATATTTACTTCATTAGAAATAAAAATAAAACAGTAGAAAATGTAACTGCCACTTTTCGTGTGAAGGACAAAATTCCTGAATTCTGGTTCCCTGAAACTGGAGAAATTCGGAAATGTGTTCTTTACAAACAAGTTGACGAAGGAACGGCTTTGGCTTTGAATCTGGCTCCTGAAGAAGCAGTTTTTGTTGTATTCAGTGAAAAGCCAAATGAAAATCAGATTTTATCTGTAGCCAAAGACGGAAAAGTACTTTTCCCTGAACAGTCAGGAAATAGAAAGACAGTCGATATTGTACCCGGTGAAAGTGGTCAATTTGATCTGATCGCATGGGAAAGCGGATCATACGATATGGAAGCTGCGAATGGAAAAACGATCAAGGCTATCATCGAAAAAAATGCCACTGAATTTGAGATTACCGGATCATGGGAAATCCGGTTTCCTGAAGGCAAGGGAGCTCCGGCTTCGGCCATCTTTCCTTCACTGAACTCCTGGTCTGAAAATGCAGATGAAGGAATCAAATATTTTTCAGGTATTGCTACCTACCATAAGGAATTTGAACTTCCTGATGATTTTAATATGACCGGAATACAGTTTTTGTTGGATTTAGGTAATGTCAGGTTGCTTGCCGATGTTTATCTGAACGACAAACCTGTTGGTATTCTATGGAAATCTCCATATTGTGCAGATATTACAAAATTCCTGAAGTCAGGAAAAAACAAATTAACGATTGAGGTTGCCAATACCTGGTCAAACCGGTTGACCGGCGATGCCCGGCTCCCGGAAAATAAGAGGATAACAAAGACCAATATCAAACATGTTGGCGGTCCGTTAAAGAAAGGTTTTTTGTGGCAGGATGCCCCGCTTTTAGAGTCAGGGTTACTGGGGCCTGTAAAAATTGTATCCGTTGGAAAAGCAACATTCAAATTAAATTGATCATTTCATGACATGGATTTTGTTGATAATGATGATATGGGCCGGTGTACATGCGAAAGAGTACATCTCTGACTATATAGTTAATCCAATTGTCATTGATGCCGACCTCAGCGAATGGAATCGTGCAAGTGTAATCCTTCTGAAGGATACCACGGCAAAAGGTGATAACCAGATGAAGATACGTTCTCTTTGGGACGAACAAAACCTCTACCTGGCTTATGAGGTAAAAAATGATGATTTGCAAGCCAACCAAACTGTCCTTGATCATCGCGAATTATGGCTGGACGATATGATTGAGTTCCTCATCGATCCATTAAATGAAAAAGATTCCTGTTGGGATGAAAATGATCTGATTTACCATATCAATCTTTTGGGGCAAAAAAAGGACGACCGGGGTAGCGCCGATTGTGGTACAAATCCGGAATGGAATGGTGAAGCTAAATATGCTGTCAGTCTATTGGGTACTCTAAATGATTCAACAGATACAGACAATGGTTATATCATCGAGATCAGCATCTCTTGGGCTGAAATCGGATTAAAGCCAGTTGAGGGTCTAAAGTTGGGCGCCGATTTTGCCTGTGGCGATAAAGATGGTATCCGAAACAGTTTTTTTGACTGGGTTGGAGCCAGACCTTTTCGATCGCCCTATGCTTTCGGCGATCTTATTTTGAGGCGTGACGAAAATATAATAAGAGATGAAAAACAATAAAAACATTATCCGAAGGGACTTTTTAAAAGGCTTAGCGACAGTGCCATTTCTGGGCTATTTTGCCTTTGCTTTTAAAGGCAACATTGACAAAGAAGCATCAATGAAAATAAACGATCCCCTGAAGAATCTGGGGATTAAAAGCTTTGATGCGCCAAAGGAAAAATTGTTGCCACCTACAGGAACCGGCAGCAACCGTATCCGGTTTGGCTTGGTTGGCCACGGATGGCGGGGTGAACAGTTACTTCAGTCTTTTGGGTATGTTCACCCTGAGAAGATCGACATGAATAAGAAAAATGGAGGATATTCCAAGTGGGTTCAATCCTTTTTTGATCAGGAGGATTTAAACATTGAATTTGCAGGGGTATGCGATACCTTCCAAATACATGTTCAGCGGGCTGTTGAATTTGTACGCCCCATCAATAGTAAGGAGGATTCAAAGCCAATAAAAATATATTCTACCTACAGGGAAATGATTGCAAGCGATGAGATTGATGCAATCGTAATAGCTACGCCTGACCACACCCATGCCCGGATTGCCATAGAAGCAGCCAAGGCCGGGAAACATATTTACCTCGAAAAACCGATGACACATAGCATTGAGGAAGCTATCGAATTGAGGGACACCATCAAATCGACAGGCGTTATTTTCCAGCTTGGGCATGAAAACCGCCAACAAATGAGTTTTAAGATAGCCAATGAGTTATACCTGAAAGGGGCATTAGGAGAAGTATCCATGGTGCAGACCTACACGAACAGGAACAGCCTGGATGGGGCCTGGATAAGGAAGCGGAAATTTGACCATTTGGGAAACCCTGACAATATTAACTGGAAAGAATTCCTGAGCAATGCCCCCTGGCATGAATTTGATTCCAGACGATATTTTAACTGGCAGCGTTACAGCGATTATGGTACGGGAGTTATCGGAAATGATTTTTCCCACACCTACGATTGTGTGAACCAGGTTTTGGGACTTGGAATTCCTGAAACAGTAGTTGCATTGGGCGGACAATATTATTACAAAAACCATGGCGACATGCCCGATGTCATGAATGCTATTTTCAGTTATCCTGAAAGAGGGCTGACATTGACGTATGACAGTACATTGAAAAACGGAATATACAGGCAGGCACATATTTTAGGTTCTGAAGCCTCAATGGATATAGACCGGGCTATTATGCTGTACAAGGATGGTAATTCGGAACGGTACAAAGGAGTTGATGTCGAAGGCTCTGACCCTTTGTATTATTATGAACCCAATGCCGATGTGGATGCGATTTCCTCTGCAACATCAAAGACGTATATGAAAGGAGGCTACGGCCCGACATTTATTGATGGTAAAGTGATCGATGCAACTTTCCTGCATATCAAAGAATGGGTTGATGCCATCCGCGGGCAGGGTAAAACAAGTTGCAATATTGATGCGGGGTTCGAAGAAGCTGTGACTTTTAACTTGGCCAATATAGCATACGTGAATAAAAAAACTGTTAGCTGGGACAAGGTGAATGAAAAGGCAGTTGTTGGCTAAACCTTTAATACAAACCAAAAAATACAGATCAAAAAAATATGAGAAAATCAATACAAACAAATTATTCCAGTTGGCAGATCTTTTCATTAACCTTTTTAAGGGTGCTGATCGGATGGCATTTTTTATATGAAGGGTTAACTAAACTCTATATCCCTGTATGGACAGCAAAACCATATTTGGAAGGAGCTATCGGTCCCTTTGCCCCATTGTTTAAAAGCATGGCTCAAAACGAATCAATTCTCAACATTGTAAATATTGCCAACGAATGGGGATTGATTTTAATTGGGCTTGGTTTATTTATTGGGTTGCTTTCAAAACCATGTAAAATATTTGCGATCTTCCTTTTGGCGCTATATTATCTGGCATACCCTCCCTTTGCAGGACTAGGCGTCAATACACATGTCGAAGGAAGTTATTGGATCGTCAATAAAAACCTGATTGAAATGGCGGCCCTTTTTGTTTTGCTGTTATTCCCGTCAAATCATATCACCGGGATCGACAGGTTTTTATTTAAAATGAATCGTTTGAAAGATACAGAAGCTAATGGTAATAAAAAAGCAAACAGATGGCGATAAAAAAAAATCTTTCCTTTTTCACCAAGAGCCTTTTCCTGTTAATCACTATTGTATTGATTTCTTCTTATAAACAAGGAAATGGGCTGAATATTACACCTGATGAATTGTGTAAAAAGATGATCAGTAATCCTGCCTTAAAGGGAAGTTCGACCGGAGAATCCTTTTGTTGGCAGGCCCGGGTTGATATGGATCAGTTTATAGAATATTATCGATTAACGGAAAATCCAGAATGGCTTGATGCCGGAATTAAATACTATGATTTTCTTCTGGAGAAAAGAGCAACTGATCCTGATGGGTATAAAGGATGGATTGGCCCTTATGGGTATGATAAAAATTATTGGCAGGACGCCTTGGTAGGCGATGCTATCCTTTTTTCAGGAATCCTTGATTTTTCTATACTCGTTTGGGAAAATAACGAACTGAAAAAACAATATGGGGAAAAAGCATTATCCTATGTTGTAACTGCCCAAAAGGACATGGTTGAAAAATGGGATAAAAGAGGATGCTGGTATGTTGATGGGCCATTCGGAGGATACATAGGTTACTCAAAGTTTTTAAAGTCAGATAATCTTAAAGAATGGGTTGAATCACCAGAAGTTTCCCGTGCAGGTGTAAGTCATCCGTTTAACAAACAAATGGATGTAGCAGAAGCATGTTTAAAAATTCATCGAATTACAGGTGAAAAGAAATATTGGGAGATAGCCGAAAGAATATATTATACGGTCAAAAGCCGTTTTCAATATTTCGATGGTCATTATTGCTGGAATTACTGGGAACCTCTGTATCCCGGAGATGTCGATTTTGAAAATAATAGAACTCACCACTGGGTAGGCGTTCACATGTGGCGTTCAGGATACCAGGCAGGTGAAGTTGGAAAAATTGTTAACGCATTCCATTACGGGATAGTCTTCGACGAACAGGATATAAAAAGAATGATCAATACGAACCTGAATGTTATGTGGAATAAAGACAGGGAAAATCCTGAATTTATTAATTCAAACGGATTGGGGGCTGAACACGATACTACTGGTTTAGCTGGGTTCAAAGCTACTTACGGACATTCTAATGCATTCAGGGATCAGGGTCAGCTTTGGACAGGCCTGCTCGATTTTGACCAGACAATCCGCGATCTTTACGAGTTGAGATTCAAAAACAACAAAAATTCGGACAGATACCAAATCTATAAAAAAGAGGTACTTGTCAATCCTCCATGTTTTAAACGTAAATATGCAAAAAGTGATGTTCCTGTTCCTGTTATAAATTATACAGAATCAGCGGACCTTTATCTTGCCGCAGTACTTCCTTATACTATTCCCCTGAATGGACAATCAATTATTATTTGTAATTCATGGAATGCGGGTGAACTGGCGATTGATTTGTACACAAATGCAGGTGCCAAGGTTTGTAGTCTTTATCACGGGAAGATCGGGAAAGGACTTTTCATGATAAAATGGGATGGAAAGGATCCGGTAAAAAAGAAAAAATATAACGGAGATTATAAAATACGATGGACTATTAATAATGGGTGCAGGGAGTTTCCTGTCAACATTTAAAAGAGTATGGACTTTCTTCATATCTAGCAATGAAACAGGAATATACAGTTTCTAAGATAAATTAGGAACAATTATCGGAAAATAAAGGTGGGGTTATTGTTTTGCTGAATAAACCATCCAATATCACACCGATAAAAAACGAAATAATTGATTATACAGAATTCGGTTTAAATGATAATTTGTTGACAATCGGTGATTAATATCATTTTTAAGCAAACTCAAATAATAATACCAAATGGAAACAAGGAACATTTCAAGGCGCAATTTTCTTGGCAAGACAGCCGCAACAACTACATTATCCCTGGGAGGTATCGGATTAGTTAAAGAAGCATTTGCGGGGCAGGGTGCTGATAAGCCCCGGCGTGAGGTGTGGATTGCTAGTTTTTCACAGGCAGGCATGTCTGCACCGACCCCGGAATCGATGACTGGTCAAATACTTGAGAAGCTAAAAGAAGTGTTGGTATATCGGCCTGATTTTGTGTGTTTGCCGGAAGCATTTCCTTTTGAGTCTGTAGAAAAGCGTTTTACCCTTACCGAAATGGTTAAGATATCCGATGAAATACAGGGTCAAATTGCTGCCTTCTCCCGGGAAAATAAATGTTACACGGTTTGTCCGCTTTACACTTCTGTTGATGGTAAGTTTTATAACTCGGCCATTGTATTTGACAGGGAAGGCAAAGAGGCAGGCCGGTACAATAAAATTCATGAAACAGAAGGCGGAATAAATAAAGGGGTAACCCCGGGAGCCCTTTATCAGCCGGCCATCCAAACGGAATTTGGTCCGGTGGGAGTCCAGATATGTTTTGACATGCGATGGGACGATGGATGGAAGATGCTAAAAGAACAAGGCACCAAAATTATTTTCTGGCCGTCAGCCTTTTCCGGCGGAGACCTGGTTAATACAAGGGCATGGCAAAACCACTGTATTGTGGTATCAAGTCCGAATAAATATATAGCAAGGCTCTGCGGTATTTCAGGGGAGACAATAGCCAGTACCGGGATATGGAACAGTAACGTGTTTTGTGCCCCTGTCAATATGGAAAAAGCTTTTCTGCATACCTGGCCGTATGTAAGGCGCTTCAAAGAAATAGAAAAGAAATATGGCAGGGCTGTTAGAATAACAAACTTTCATGAGGAAGAATTTTCAATAATCGAAAGCCTTTCGCCTGATATTTATGTGAAGGATATACTGGAAGAATTTGATATAAAAACATTTGACGAACATATAGGAAGTGCAGATCAGGCACAAAAAAAAGCACGGTTATAAACTATCCATTTTTTAAGATAAAACGATGAACAGAATGAATCCAAAATTATCAGGTTTATTAATTCTTTTCTTACTGATTTCCCTATTTGTACAGGCAGAAATAAAACTCCCGTCCATTTTTGGCGATCACATGGTTTTGCAACAACTAACCGATGCGGCGATTTGGGGAAAGGCTACGGCAGGAAAAACGGTCAGAGTGAATACCTCCTGGAACAAAGAAAGTTACCTGGTACAATCAGACAAACAGGGAAACTGGAAAGTAAAAGTTAAAACTCCCCAAGCGGGTGGCCCTTATGAAATCACTATATCAGACGGATCAACACTGAAACTGAAAGATGTTTTAATCGGCGAAGTTTGGATTTGCTCGGGTCAATCAAACATGGCAATGCCCATGAAAGGTTATCGCAACCAACCCATTATCGGCTCGAATGAAGCCATTGCCACTTCTGCTAATCCAACTATTCGGTTGATTACTGTTGAACGTGACAAAAGCCCGGAACCGAAGGATGATTTTACCGGCGAATGGAAAGAATGCCTTCCTGAAAATGTTGCCAATTTTAGTGCAACAGCATATTTCTTCGGTAAAATGATTCAACAGGTGTTGGGTGTTCCTGTAGGGCTGATTCATTCCAGTTGGGGAGGAACAAATATTGAACCCTGGATAAGTGAAGAAGGGATTAAAAAATACGATTGGGTTCCCGTTCCTGACAAGAAAAAGGAAGGCGAATACTATTATAAAAATCCTTCCGCGCTTTTCAATGCAATGATTAATCCAGTTGTTGGATACGGACTAAGAGGGGCCATTTGGTACCAGGGAGAAGCGAACTGTTATGAACCTGAACATTATCAGAAACTGATGCCCGGATTAGCTGAAGACTGGCGCGCCAAATGGGGTATTGGCGATTTCCCTTTTTATTATGTACAAATTGCACCATTCGATTACAGCACGATTGGCAGTCATGTAAATTCTGCTTATCTGCGCGATGCACAGAGAAAAGCGGTAGATGCAACTGTTAACTTCGGAATGGCTTGTATATTGGACGTCGGCGAAAAAACTGGTATTCACCCGGCCAATAAAAAAGTTGCAGGCGATCGCCTGTCGTATCTGGCCCTGGCAAAAACGTATGGTAAAAGCGGATTTGCCTGGTCCGGCCCGATTTTAAAAGAGATGATTGTGGAAGGAGGTTTGGTAAAACTGACTTTCGACCATGCAAACAATGGCTTAACCAGTTTCGGTAAAGAGCTTGAAAACTTTGAAGTTGCAGGTGAGAACAAACAGTTCGTTCCGGCAAAAGCATCCATAAACGGCAACGGAATTACCCTTTTCTCTCCGGAAGTTGAGAACCCGGTTGCTGTGCGTTATGCGTTCAAAGATTTTGTTGTTGGCGATCTTTTCAATACGGAAGGGTTGCCTGCTTCATCGTTCAGAACAGACGACTGGAAAAAATAACTGTTTGCTTTCAGAATAATGAGGACAGGTAGTTCTTTGTTTAATCTATTAAAGATGGAAAATAATCGTAGAAATTTTTTGAAAATTGCCGGACTAGCCGGTATTGGCATGACAATGATGAACCCTTTGCTGGCCGGCGAAAAAGCCAAAAGATCAAAAATGAGGTTTGGTTTGGTAACCTATCAATGGGGAAAAGATTGGGACTTGCCCACCTTGATTGCCAATTGCGAGGCAGCGGGTGTTTGGGGCGTTGAATTGCGTACCCAACACAAGCATGGTGTGGAAACAGGCCTGAATGCCTTTCAGCGTGCTGAGGTAGAAAAGCGCTTTAAAGACAGCCCTGTTACCTGCCTTGGATATGGTTCCAATTATGAATATCACAGTCCTGATCCATCCGAACTTCAAAAAAATATTGAAGGGACAAAAGAATATATCAAACTTTGTCACGATATCGGGGCAACCGGCATCAAAGTAAAACCAAATACGCTTCCAAAAGAGGTTGAAAAGGAAAAGACAATTGCACAGATTGCCGCCTCTCTGAATGAAGTTGGAAAATTTGCCCGGGATTATAATCAGTTAATCCGGGTTGAAGCTCATGGGCCGGTCACTTCAGAATTGCCCAACATGAAAGCGATATTCGAACAGGTTGCAGAACCGAATGTAAAAATTTGCTGGAACTGTAACGATGTTGATCTTTTGCCTCCCGGCCTCGAAGGTAATTTCAACATGGTGAAAAAATGGGTTGGTGATACGATACATATACATGAGTTGAATAGCGGAAAATATCCATATCAGCAGCTTTTTGATTTACTGGTCGGAATGAGATATAACGGATGGCTTCTTCTTGAAGGAAACACCAATCCTGACGACAAGACGACTGCTTTGAAAGAACAACTTTCGACATTCAATCAACTGGTAGAAAGAGCGCAAAACAAGTAAGTAATGTTAAATCTAACTGACGATCAGAAATGAAACTACTGCAAACCGTCCTTTTATTAACAGGTTTGTTCTTATTCTCCTGCGGACAAAAACAAGAAAAAAGCACAGTTCCGGCAATTAATACTTATGAGCAACTTATCTCCGTCTTTCCTGATCCACCTTCCGAATATCGTTCGGCGCCGTTCTGGGTGTGGAATAATGATGTTTCGAAAGAGGATATTGACAGGACTTTGAATGATTATAAGGAAGCAGGGATTGGCGGGGCATTCATTCATCCCAGGTACGGACTGATGACTGAATATCTTTCCGATGAATGGTTCGATTTGGTAAAATACGCACGGGATGTAGCCAAAAAGCTGGATATGAAGTTGTGGATTTATGATGAAAACTCATTCCCAAGTGGATTTGCAGGGGGACATGTGAATGAACAAATGCCGGAATCTTATAATCAAGGCTCTTCCCTGTCGGCAGTCGAGATGAGCAAACTATCACTGGATGAGAACCAGCGCGTTAAATACGTTTTTAAAAATGGGAATGGCGAATGGCAGGATATAACAGCATCCGCTGCAGCAGAAAATGGTTCGTCCGGGAAATATATCGTATTTGTTCTTCGCGACTTCGAAAAATCAAAATGGTATGCTGGTTATTCCTATGTCGATCTGTTAATGAAAGGAGTGACAGAAAAGTTTATTGAAGTTACTTATACGGGATATAAAAATTCGGTAGGCGAAGATTTCGGGAAAACCATTTCCGGTGTTTTTACTGACGAACCACATACCAATCCTGGTGGAGCCAACAGAATCCGGTGGACGCCTGATCTTGCTTCCCGCTTCAGGGAAATGCATGGTTATGACTTTGAATCCAATATCATTGGACTGGTTGAGGAGACAGGCGACTGGATGAAACTAAGACATGATTATCAGGCCACTATTCTTGATCTGTTCATTGAACGGTGGTCAAAGCCTATGTCTGCCTATTGCCGGGAAAATAATCTGCATTTTACCGGTCATTATTGGGAACACGGCTGGCCAAAACTTGCCGATGGGCCCGATAATATGGCTATGTACGCGTACCATGATATTCCGGGAATTGACCTTCTTTACAATTCAGAAATTGAGCGCCCCGATCAGTTCGGGAATATTCGCTCCGTTAAAGAGTTGTCGTCTGTAGCGAACCAGTTTGGACGTTCGCGGGCGCTCAGCGAAGCGTATGCCGGATCAGGCTGGGAATTCCGTTTCGATGAAATGAAACGCTCGGGCGATTGGGCTTATGTATTGGGCGTAAATTTTTTAAATCAGCACCTTTCGTTGATTTCCTTAACGGGTGACCGAAAGCATGATTACCCCCAGTCTTTTGCTGCCCATGCCCCGTATTGGAAACAATACCGTTATCAGGCTGATTATTTCGGGAGGTTGTCATTGGCGCTCTCCGCCGGAAAACAAAAAAACAGGGTACTGGTCCTTGAACCGACAACAACGGCCTGGATGTATTACTCTCCGAAAAGCGATAAAATCAATACCCGTTTTAATGATATAAATCCTGCCTTTAGGGGCTTGCTTGGTTTGCTTGAAAAAGAGCAAGTTGAATACGATCTGGGGTGCGAAAATATTATCCGTGACCATGGAAAAGTTACCGGGGAAAAATTTCATGTAAATCAACGCAGCTATGATATTGTGATTGTACCCGATGTGATGGACAATTTCGAAGAAGCGACATTCCGGTTATTACAGAAATATGTTTTAAACGGAGGAAAGGTGATCCAGTTGGGTGAAGGCGCAAAATACGTTGCTGCTGAGTCTTCCGAAGAATTAACAAAACTTACAACACAAAAATCATGGATAAAATATCCGGTACTGACCCCGCAAATTATCAGTCAATCGCTGATCGAAAATGATTTCAGGATGCGTGTAGAAGAAACCGGAGGGCAGTTATATCATCACCGCCGCCAAATGAAAGATGGGCAGGTGCTATTTTTCTCGAATTTCAGCCTCGATAATAACTCGGAAGCTCAAGTTTCAGTTAAAGGAGCATCAGTGGAAGAAATTTCTGCTGAAAGTGGCAAAATTTTACCCATGGCTTATCAGAAATCCGGAGATAAAGTCATTTTTCCTGTCAAGTTATATCCTTCGGGAAGTTTTATGGTTTACGTACATCATGAAAAAGTGGTTGAACCTGCTCCTGAAAAGGTGGTAACACGCGTTCCCGTTTCCGGGTCTGAAACAAAAATTACCTGTCTTGGGCCTAACGCCATTACCCGGGATTACCTGAAGCTCAAAATAGGGAACGGCCCCGAAACGGATGTCTATTTCAGGACAGCATCCGATTCGGTTTACAGGCATTTTGGTTTTCCGGAAGGAAATATCTGGTTTAAATCGGTACAATTTAAAACTGAATTCCTTGATAGAGATAAAGACTATAAAAAGGGCGACAGGTTTGAAGTGGTCTATAATTTCCAGATAGGAGAGGGGATTGATTATACCGGGATGAAACTGGTAGTGGAACGTCCGTGGCTATACACGGTGTTCTTGAACGGAACAGTCATTCAGCCTGAAGAAGGAAAATCGTGGCTTGATCCTGATTTTCATGTTTTCAATGTTGAAAAACTCCTTAAGAAGGGAAGTAATGAAGTACGTCTTGTTGCTGATCCTTTCAGTGTTAACTGTGAAACGGAACCTGTCTATCTGATGGGAAATTTCGGGCTTGAATCTGTCAAACACGGATGGAAACTGGTAGCCCCGAAACCTCTGACTTTCGGCTCATGGAAAGACCAGGGAATGCCATTTTACGGAGATGGGGTAAAATATTCAAAAACCATACAAGCAGACAAGCCCGGTATGTTCGAGATCGAACTGCCATCGTGGAGTGGTACCGTGGCTTCGGTGAATATTAATGATAAGGAAGTTGGGATAATCCAGGCAAAACCTTACATATTCAAAACCGAATTAAATCAGGGAGAAAATATGATTGATGTTATCGTTATCGGAAGTTTGAAAAACACCTTGGGCCCTCATCATGGAGATTTGAGGAAAGGAGTTGTAAAACCTGACCTTTTCCGGGTTGCTCCGAAGATTCAGCCAACGGGAATTGAATATCAGATGATTGATTACGGACTTATGGAAGATTTTAAAGTATATGCCCTTTCAATAGGAATAGTTAAGTGAAAGTAAATCAATACTTAGTAAATAATTTTTGAGAAAGTTACCAGATTTCTTTTGAGGGAAAATCCTTTTTGATATACCAGAAATTGCCCAATTGCCGGTATAGATACAAAATTTGCTTTTATTGACATTTATTGAGCTGCGGAAATAAAGTAACATTGTTTTCTTAGTGCGTTAAGATTGTGAATGAAAAGCAATAACTTTATGTCAAGGTATTCTTAAAGTTTTGATTATATGCGAACAGTTCTCATTATCTCGTTTATTTATATATGCCTATTTACAGGTTGTGCAAATCATTCGGCCAGTGATGTTACAATTGATTATTTACGTTGTGAATATGCAACCAATCCTTTGGGTATTGAAGCAAGTAACCTGAGGCTTAGCTGGATCATACAATCGGATGTCCGGGGACAGAAACAAACAGCCTATCATATTCTGGTCGCGAGTGATCTGGAAAAATTGAACAACAACGAAGGCGATATATGGGATAGTCAGAAGGTAAAATCGGATCAGTCTGTCCAGGTTGCCTTTCAGGGTAAAAAAACGAAATCGCAAAGCCGCTGCTACTGGAAAGTACGGATATGGGATAAAAATAACCATCTGTCGGAGTGGAGCGAACCGGCTTTCTGGGAAATGGGATTGCTCAATCCCGATGACTGGAAAGCAAAGTGGATTGCTTTTGAAAGTGCGTCATCCCCACTTTTCAGAAAGGAATTTGAAGTGAGCAAAGAAATTAAGGATGCCCGGGTTTACATCTCCGGCCTCGGATATTATGAGTTAAGTATGAACGGTTCTAGAATTGGTGATCATGTGCTTGATCCCGGACAGACTGATTACGAACAACGGACTTTTTATGTGGTTTATGATGTAACAAATCAATTAAAACAGGGCCATAATGCAATTGGTGTCATGTTGGGTGATGGCTGGTATCATCAAACTGCCGTTAATCACGGGAAGTATGGATGGAAAGATGTTATTTACGGCATTCCCAGGTTAATTTTTCAGTTGCACCTTACTTTTTCGGACGGCAAACGGGAAATAATTATATCCGATGAAACATGGAAGGTATTTTCCGGGCCTGTAATCGCAAATAACATTTACGCCGGGGAACAGTACGATGCACGGTTAGAGAAAACCGGATGGGATACTCCCGGCTATGACGACTCCTCGTGGGAAAAGGTAATGATTGTTGAGAGTCCCGGAGGAAGACTGGTATCGCAGCAACTTCCCCCGATAAAGCGAATGCAGACGATAAAGCCGGTTGCCTTAAATAACCCAAAGCCTGGTATTTATATATATGATATGGGTCAAAATTTTGCAGGTTGGGTGAAATTAAAACTGGAAGCTGATAAAGGAACGACGATTCAATTGCGGTTTGCTGAATGGCTCGGAGATGATGGAATGATCGATCCTGAAAGTACAGGCCAATATGCAACAGGAGTAGTGCAGACTGATAGATATACATGTAAAGGAGACAGTCAGGAAATCTGGGAACCCCGGTTTACTTATCATGGATTCCGATATGTAGAAATGACAGGATTCCCAGGCATTCCGACAAAAGAAAATCTGGAGGGGATTGTTGTGCATACTTCTCTTGAAAAATCGGGAACATTTGAATGTTCAGATTCCCTTATCAACAAACTGTATCATACTGCTTTATGGACGATGGTGAGTAACATGCACAGTATTCCAACCGATTGTCCTCACCGGGAACGGTGCGGGTGGCTTGGCGATGCTTTTCTGGTATCGGATATGACAATCTATAATTTCGATGCGGCTTTATTCTGGTCAAAATTTATCCGGGATATCGAAACTTCACTCAAGGAAGGTATACCGACGAATATTGCTCCCGGCAGACGACAGGGAGGTGTAGACCCTGATTGGGGGGTCACGCTTATTCAATTACCCTGGAATATGTTTTTGTATTACAACGACACATCCATCGTTGCGGATCATTATGACGAGATGAAATTTTTTATGGACCATCTGGAAAAGATGGCTGAAGATTACATCATTTACAAAGGGATTGGCAGTCTCTTTTCTCCGGGGCGGATTATGCCCCTGGAAACGCCAAAAGAATTCACAACGACAGCCTTATTTTATTTTTGTTCCGAAGCGATGGCTCACATGGCACAAGCAATTGGGAAAAAGGAGGATGCAGACAAATATTCGACCCTCTCACTAAAAATCAAATCAGCATTCAATAATAAGTTCTACGATCAGGTAGGAAAAACTTATGGAGGACAAGAAAAAAATGTCTTGGCTCTTGCTTTTGTCTTGGCCCCGGATAATGATGAAAAAGTTGTTGCACAAAATCTAAACAGGGATGTTGTTGAAACCCATAATGGTCATATTGCAACGGGCATTTTCGGGAGCAGATACATACACTGGGTACTTGCCAGATATGGTTACGGGGAAACTCTGAAAAATATGCTTCATGAAAATACTTTCCCGGGTTATGGCTATTTATTTTCACGCGGTGCGACTACATTTTGGGAAAACTGGGGCGAATTAACTTTTGCGGACCGGAAATCAAATGGAGATGGCAGGTCAAAAAGCCATCCGTTCCAGGGAGGTTTTACAGCTTGGTTGTATAATGGTATTGGGGGTATCAATCCTGATCCCGAAAACCCGGGGTTCAAGCATATCATCCTCCGGCCTCAGTTTATGACTGGTTTAACTTTTGCCAAAGCGAATTACAAATCCATATATGGACTAATCAAAAGCGAATGGAAGGTGAATGAAGATCAATTTGACTGGAATATCTCGATACCGGCCAATACAACGGCATCAGTTTATATACCTGTTACGGAAGTTGAAAAGATCAGGGAAAGGAATGATTTAGCAAAAAAGGCAAGTGGGGTGGAATTCCTTAAAACAGAGAATGGGAATGCCGTTTTTAAAATTGGTTCTGGTAATTACACTTTTAGCTGGGATCAATAATGGGTCATGGCACTGATGAAATAGAGATAATATCAACATTAATAAAAACTAAAATAACAAAAAACGGAAAGAATGGTCAACGGATTTTATGATAACAGGACCCATCTGGATAAGGAGTACGAATACCCCAACTGGAATGAACGGAGTGGGCAGGATGCCGATACGCTTTCCCGTAACTTAAAAGCATTTGTGGATGAACATATTGACCTGCCAATGCCCCTGTTACGGGCGAAGGCTTTTGATTATCTTTTGGCAAACGCGCAGATCGAGATCAACCCACATAATATTTTTGCGGATAAAGTGAACTTAGGTATCAAATATGAAGATTCTGCCGGTCAGGAGCGCTTTTTTGACGAAGATACTACTGACAAAAGTATCAAGCATGAAAAATCTGCAAGTAAAGATATTCTTACTGCCAATCTTTATATGCGGTTCAACAAAGAAGTGCAGGAGCGTGAAATTCCGGTTGAATATCAACGGAACATACAAGCTGAGAGCATTGGCATAGGGACGGCATGGGCTGATTACTGGCATACTCTTCCTGACTGGAATGAGATACTTCGGTTGGGGTTTCCCGGATTACTGAAAAGAGCAGAAGATATCAAGGCGGAGAAAAGTTCTGACGGAGAGCTCTTGCCGGAACAGGAAGTTTATTATGAATCTGTTATTATTAGCTACCGTGCAATAGTAAGCTTTATCCGCCGCCTTTATGAAGAATCGTTATGTTATGATATACCGCAGTATTCCGGTTGTCTCCGGCACCTGATGCACCATCCGCCTGAAACCATGTATCAGGTACTGGAAACCAGTTACCTTTTTATAACTCTTCTGGAGATTGGCGTTGAAAACGGACGCTCCTTAGGTATCATCGACCATCTTTACTATCCCTATTTCAAGGCTGACATCGGGAGCGGAAGATACTCCGTTGAAGATATCAGGGAGATGTTTCGTTACTTCTTTAATAAATTCAACGCAGCAAAGCGTTTTGCCGCACAGCCACTTGCACTTTGCGGAACGACTCCCGACGGCACAGGGACAGATAACGATTTAACTTTTTTAATTCTGGATGTTTACGGAGAACTGGGACATCTTAATCCAAAGATTCAGTTACGTTATAATCCGAACCTTTCGGATCAGCTAATGGAAAAAGTATCAGGGTTGATTCGGAAAGGACAGAGCAGTATCGTGATCATCAATGACGAGGCAGTATACAGAGGATATGAAAAAATCGGGATTCCTCGCAGCATCTCTGCAGGGTATGTGCCTATCGGGTGCTATGAACCAGTCCTTATGGGAAAAGAAGATGCGATGATTTGCAATGCCTTTATCAATATTGCAAAAGCCGTCGAGTTTGCTATAACCGGTGGCAGTGACATCTTGACGGGAGAGTTGTTTGGCATGAAAACTCCAAAGAATTTCAAAACTTTTGAGGGTTTTTATAAGGCTTTCTATGAACATCTGGATTATCTGATTGATTATTTTGTAGACAACATCGACAAGCAGACAAGACTTAGTATGCAAATCAACCCGTCACCTGTGCTTTCAGGCACGATACAATCATGTATGGAGAGGGGTAAAGATTATTTCTCAGGCGGCATGCAGTACAGTAACACAACAATCAAATGCTATGCCCTTGCTACAACAGTCGATTCCATATTGGCAGTGAAAAAGCTCGTTTTTGACGAGAAACTTATGAGTTTTAGCGAATTGCAGGAAGCTCTTCGTAACGATTGGAAAGGCTATGAAAAAATCCAGTTAATGATAAAGCACGATAAGAATAAATATGGTAATAATAGGACAGAACCGGATAATCTGATGTGTGTTATTTTTAACCATCTGTCAGGTAGAATTGTGGGTAGAAAAAACGCAAGGGGCGGAGTATACCGGTTTGGCTGCGATTCAATTCACACTTCTGCTATTCAGGGAAAAAAGACAGGTGCGACGCCTGATGGACGGAATGCTCACGAGCCTGTATCAAAAAATCTTTGTGCTGTAAGTGGTATGGAACGTAACGGAGTAACTGCGCTCATGCAGAGTATTCTGAAACTGGATCATGATTCTCTTCTCGGAAGTGAACCTCTTGACTATATTATACATCCATCCGCAGTACAAGGTAAAGCAGGTTTAAAAGCAATGAACGCTATGTTCAGGACATATTTTGCTAAGGGGGGCATTGCTCTCCAGGGCAATATTATCAACGCTGAAAGTCTTCTCGAAGCACAGAAGAACCCTCAAAAATATCAAAACCTGCAAGTGCGGCTTTGCGGCTGGAATGCGTACTTCGTAGATTTGACATTTGTGCAGCAGAACGAATTCATCAAACAGACACAAAGTATGCGAAGTACAATATGACAAAGGGTAGGATTGTTGGGATAAAGAGATTTGAGATACATGATGGCGATGGAATCAGAACAACGCTTTTTCTTAAAGGCTGTCCCCTCAAATGCAAATGGTGCCATAATCCCGAAGCCATTTCTTCAAAATCGCAAGTTGCCTATTTGAAGGAAAAATGTATCGGATGCGGTGAATGTGTTTCCGTATGTAGTGCCCACGCCCATAGCTTTTTCGACGGGAAACATGTCTATGACAGAAACAGGTGTGTGCATTGCGGTAAATGTGTAGATGTTTGTCTTGGGGATGCCCTGACATTATATGGTCGGGAGATAAGCCCGAAAGAGGCTTTGAAGTTACTAACCGAAGATGGAATTTTTTACAATAGCAGCGGCGGGGGTGTTACACTTTCCGGAGGAGAACCACTGCAACAGGCAGATTTCTGTATGGAACTACTGAAATTGTTGAAAACAGAGGGAATACATACCGCTATTGATACCTGTGGTTTTGCCGGAAAAAGCGACATCGACAAGATAATTGACGATACGGATGTATTCTTATATGACATTAAATTTTACGATAACAAAAAGCATATCCAATACACGGGACGTACTAATAAACCGATAATTGAAAACCTGAAATATATTGATATAAAGGGGAAACCAGTGGAAGTTAGAATTCCATTAGTTTCCACAATAAATGACGACCAGATGGAACCGATAGGTCGGTTTCTTGCTACTTTGAAACATATACGTAAGGTGAAGTTGCTCCCCTATTATAATTTTTCTTCTTCCAAATATGCAGCCCTTGAAATGGAAAATATGCTTCCTGCTGTAGAAACTCCTGACGACCGGCAGATTACAGACGCCGTTGGCATATTAAAATCTTTCGGGTTAAATGCTATAAGCGGGAAAGAATGACTTTTATGAATAAGATATCTTTCAGAATATGAAATGATTTTATAACAGCTAAAAATCTACAAAATGAAAAAATTGTTGCTTTTCTTTTTTTTATGTTTCTTCTTAACCCAGTTTAAAGTAACAGGGCAGGAGAATTCTGTATATAAAACTTTTCAGCAGGGATTTCAGAATCCACCCCCGGCATCCCATCCGAATGTTGTTCACTGGTTTCTGGGAGGATACATCGATACGCTCAGGCTAAAAGAAGAATTACGGGATTTTAAAAATGCAGGCATATCCGGCATTACGATTTTTGAGATCGGTTCGAGGGATACTGTCCGTATAAAAGCAGGGCCTGCTTATTTAAGTGACGAATCATTAAAAATATTAAAGTGTGCTATTGACGAAGCCGGAAAGTTGGAGCTTGAGGTAAGCCTGAACACGGCCAGTAGCTGGAATGCCGGGGGAAGCTGGATAACTCCGGAATATGCGGCAAAATCCATCTATAATGCCCAGCAAAAGATCAGCGGAGGGAAGGAAGTGAGAATAAAATTGCCCTTTCCTGAAATCTCAAAAAAAGATGGATGGGGTAAGCAAAGGCTTATTCAATACAGGAGTGATGGTAAGCCGGTTTTTTATAAAGAAATTGCTGTGCTGGCACTACCTGCTATTGTTGGCACTACCTCTCTTGATACCAGCCAGGTGATCAATATTTCGAAATATTTCAACCCAAAAACAGAAATATTGAATTGGAATGCCCCTGAAGGAAATTGGAATATTATGAGATTTGTATGTTCCAATTCGGGTGAAAATCTGGTATTGCCCACTAAATATTCGGCAGGACCAATCATGGACCATTATGATGCCGGTGCTACTGAATTCCATTTTATGTACATCATCAATAAACTGGAGTCGGTATTAGGTGATTTAAGTAAAACTGCACTTAACGCCCTGTATATGGCCAGTTACGAAGCGAAAGCGCTTACCTGGACAACCACCCTGCCGGAAGCGTTCAAGCAGATTAACGGCTATCCGGTTGAAAAATTCCTGCCTGCTGTTTTTTTTGATAATTTTTTTGCACCGGAACTTACAGCACATTTTAAGGCCGATTTTCAAAAGACAATATCAGAGTTGATGATCAACAACTTTTATAAAAAGTCGAAAGAAATATGTAACCGGCATGGTTTGAAAAATAATTGCGAGGCGGGAGGGCCGGGCCTTCCCCTGCACAATGTTCCGGTTGAACCGTTAAAAGCGCTGGGAGCATTGGATCTTCCCCGGGGTGAATTCTGGATTAACCACAGCCGGTTTAATGAAAAAGGCATCGACATTTCGAGGGTAGTTAAAGAAGTGTCGGCAGCATCCCATATATACAATAAGGGAATTGTTGAGATGGAAGCTTTTACTACATTCCAGCATTGGCAGGAAGGCCCTTTCGATATGAAGCCTTTGGGAGACCGGGCATTTTGCGAGGGGATGAATAAAGTAATTGTGCATGGTTCCGCACATAATCCAGCCGGAACAGGGTTGCCCGGTATTGTTTACCATGCAGGTACGCACTACAACGACAAACGAGTATGGTGGCCAAAGATTAAACCTTTCAATGAATACTTGTCCCGGATATCTTTTGTTTTACAGGAAGCAGATTTCGTGGCCGACGTACTTTATTATTACGGGGATTCTATTCCTAATTACGGGGGGCATAAGAACAGCCGTTTTACAGCAGGCCCGGGATATGATTACGAAATCGTTAATACCGAGATTCTGAAAAAAGTAATTGTGAAAAATGGGAAACTTGTTATCCCGTCAACAGGCGCACAGTTTGGCATTTTAGTTTTAACAGACGAGACTGAAATTAATCCTGAAGTTTTATTAAAGCTGGAAGAGTTGGCAGAACAGGGAGCTGTGATCATTGGCGCAAAGCCAGACCGGATAGCAACACGCAAAATTCAACCCGGAATGCCTGATATGAAGAAGGTACTTGACAAATTATGGATGGATTATAATGCAGGTGGATTACAAAAAAAAGAAGCAAAGGTTTATTCGGGAACCGAACCTTCATCTGTGCTTGGGAATATGAATATTTCCCCCGATTTTAGTTATTTGGGGGCAGAGTTGTACCTGCTGGATTATACGCACTATGCCAAAGATGGCCTGGATTTCTATTTTATCAGGAATACAACTGACGGATGGATATCGAGAAATATGCGTTTTCGCCAGCAAAACAAAGTTCCTGAAATATGGAACCCTGTTTCGGGCGATATCGCCCCGGTTGGAATCTATAATCAGGATGGAATGTACATAGACATCCCTGTTACCCTTGCTCCTTACGGAAGTACTTTTGTCGTATTTAAACAAGATATTCCCAGCCCCCGGTTTACCCATGTATCGAGTTCTGGACAATTCCTGCCACTATTGTTTTTCACCTCCGATGGAGTATGTTTATGGGAGAATGGGGTGGTTGATCTAGACAATAATGGAAAAACAGAAACCGTTAATAACATTGTCAAAGAGCAAATACTGGAAGGTGCCTGGGAGGTTTTCTTTCCAAAAGGATGGGGGGCGCCGGAAAGAACAATCTTTCCCAAATTAATGTCATGGACAGAATCGGAAAATGAGGGAATAAAGTATTTCTCAGGTATTGCCCGTTATGAAAAATCGTTTGTATACGACATCTATTCAAATTCATTGGAAAATCCGAAAATTTATCTTGATTTAGGGAACCTGTCCCATGTCGGTGAAGTATGGCTAAACGGTCAGTCATTAGGGATAACCTGGGCGAAGCCCTACCGGTTCGATGTGACGAAGATTTTAAAACCAGGGTCCAATAAACTGGTTATTGAAATTGCCAATACCTGGTCTAACCGGCTTGTCGGAGATGCGCGCACCGGGGAAAAATACACCAATACAAATATAACTTCAACAGTTGTTAAAAACGGATTTTTTATTGATACTCCCTGGGCTGAAGTACCTTTAATTGAATCGGGGTTATTGGGGCCAGTGACGCTTAAAACAATCAAACCAATAAATTAATCTTTGAAACACAAACAAAGACAACTATATAAAACGTTGAAATTTAATGAAAACAATCAAGCTTTACCGGTTTATTCCATGGATAATTGTTTTTCTTGCTTTTATTGCGACATCGCTTAGTTTTCTTGACCGGCAGGTACTATCGATCTCAATTATAAAAATTAAGGATGAGTTCCTTATTTCGGATGTAGCCTACGGATTCATCAATACAGGATTTTTGATCGGTTATGCCATTATGTTTACGGTCGGAGGAATTTTAATTGATCGGTATGGCAGTCGTTTAGGTCTTGCTGTTTCAGTAGGTTTTTGGTCTGTAGCAACGGGTTTGCATAGTCTGGCAAACAGTACTCTCCATTTTGGAATTCTCAGATTTCTTCTTGGAATCGGGGAGGGAGGGGCTTTCCCCGGGGCTGTCAGGGCTGTTGTTGAATGGGTACCGAAAAAGAGGCAGGCCCTGGCAAATGGAATTGCGATTGGGGGATCAGCCTTGGGAGCTGTGGTCGCTCCACTTTTATGCATTTGGCTAATGGGAATCATTGGCTGGAGGGGATTGTTCATAATTAGTTGTGTAATCGGATTGATTTGGGTTGTTGTCTGGCTGATGGTTTCAAGGAAAAAATACAATAGAAGAAGTGAATCTGAGGCTGAATATTTAACCGAATTACCAGAGGATAAGAAGATAATAGGTTTTTCTCAGCTTATAAAAATCAGGGAAACGTGGATATTTATAGCAATGCGGTTTTTACTTGATCCGATCATGTACTTTTATATGTTCTGGATACCAAAATATCTCAACGAATTCAGGGGAAATAATCTTGAGCAGGTAGGAAAATTATTTTGGGTCCCTTTTCTGGCGCTCGGTGTTTCAAATATGCTTGGAGGATGGTTATCCGATACGCTTTTCATAAAAAAATCGAACCTCGATTATGCCCGTAAATCAATCATGGGTTTGGCTGCGCTCCTCATGTTGCCGGTTCTGTCAGTAAAGTTTATGCCTTCCTCTGAATGGGTGATTGCGATCATTTCAATTGCTTTTTTTGCCCATGGGCTTTGGATTACTAATTACATCACTTCAATCAGCGATACATTCGGAAAATCTTCCACATCTACGGTGATAGGAATGTCAGGAACTGCCGGAGCGATATGTGCACTTGTGCTCAATCCTGTTATCGGTTTTATCATCACAAAGTTCTCGTACAATCCTATGTGGTGGTATGCCGGGTCAATGTATTTGGTAGCTTTCATCGTATTTGTGATTTTTATCCCGAAACTTAAACTTTTAAAAGCATTTGTATAATTTAAATCATTGAACCATGAAACTGAATCATTTCATTTTTTGTTTTTTACTAATTATCGGGAATTATTCCCTTGCACAAAATGTTGGAAACATTGCAAACAACCCTGATTTTTTTCCTATCGCTGTGTGGTTACAAAGTCCTTCTAATGCTGAAGCGTACAAGGCACATGGAGTAAATATGTATGTAGGTATCTGGGGCGGTCTGAACCAGGAAAAGCTCGATGTGTTAAAAAAAGCAGGTATGAAAGTAATTTGCGATCAGAATGATTTTGGGCTGAAAAATCTCAACGAACCGACAATCTATGCCTGGATGCACGGGGATGAGCCGGATAATGCCCAATGGAATAAAGCTGAAAAAAAATACGATCCATGTATCGATCCGGCCAAAATTATTAACAGCTATAATGAAATAAAGAAAAATGATCCTTCCCGTCCTGTTTATCTGAATCTTGGACAAGGAGTTGCGCATATCAGTTATAAAGGTCGTGGCGCTTGCACCGGAAACATCGATTCCTATAAGGTTTCTACAAATGGCTATCTGAAGGGTTGCGATATTGCTTCGTTCGACATTTATCCGGTCAATAGTAATTATCCGGAAATAAGTGGAAATCTTTGGTATGTGGCAGCGGGCATCGATAACCTGTTCGAGTGGACGGATCACTCAAAACCTGTTTGGTGCTGGATAGAAACCACCAAATATGGTGATAAAAATCCCAGAAAACCAACGCCTTCAGAGGTGAAATCGGAAATCTGGATGGCCTTAATACACGGGGCAAACGGGTATGGATTTTTCTGTCATACATTCACAAAAAATCCTCCGGCAGATGAAGCAGCATTTTTGCACGATAGTGAAATGATTTCTGCTACGAAAGAGTATAATTTGCAGGTTACTTCATTGTCCCGGGTATTGAATAGCCCATCTACTAAAGGATATGCTACCGTAAGCAGCAGTAACAAGGAAATCCCAATTGATATTATGACAAAAAACCAGGGTGGGGCAAATTATATTTTTTCTGTTGCTATGAGACCAGGACAGACAACCGCAGTTTTCAATATCACTTCAGGAAAGAACGTTGAAGTGATCGGCGAAAACAGGACTATTAAAGTTAAAAACGGAAAATTCACTGATGATTTTTCCGATTATGCGGTTCATTTATATAAAATAAAATAATTCATGTAACTTGCAAATAGTAGATTATCAGTACTGTTAATGCCCTTGAATTTGCTCAGGAAATGATCAAACATACGTATCGGGAAGGATGGAAATGGTAAGTTAAAATCAAGTAAAATGAAGCTCATGAAAATTATATTTTTTCTGATAATGGCAACTTCTGTCCATTTAGCTTTTGCCCAGGACGAAAAGCTCAATATAGTAGTGATTGGTGCACACCCCGATGATGCTGATTTGTTGTCCGGTGGTACTGCGATTAAATTTGCCCGTCTCGGGCATCATGTTCTGTTTGTATCGTTGACCAATGGCGATGCCGGCCATTATAATAAGGGGGGTGGTGCATTGGCAAAGATCAGAATGGCCGAAGCTGAAGAAGCAGGAAATAGATTCGGTGTAACATACCGCGTGCTGGATAACCATGACGGAGAGTTAATGCCTGTTTTAAACGTGCGCCTGGAAGTGATACGGCTGATACGGGAATGGGATGCGGATGTTGTAATCGGTCATCGTCCGAATGATTATCACCCCGACCACCGGAATGCGGCGATCCTTGTCCAGGATGCAGCTTTCATGGTCGTAGTTCCTAATATTGCGCCCGATACTCCGGCATTGAATAAGAACCCCATTTTTCTATATGCACAGGATCGGTTTCAAAAACCCTATCCTTTCCAACCCGATATCGCTGTTGACATATCAGATGTATTCGAACAAAAAGTGTATGCTTTTTCAGCCCACCGATCACAATTTTTTGAATGGTTGCCTTGGATTGGAGGGATTTTGGATGAAGTCCCGGAAGACGAATCAAAAAAACTGGAATGGTTGGCCGCTATCCGTAAAAAGCCTGTCACTCCTGCTGTCCGTGAATCATTGATAAAATGGTACGGGGAAGACAAAGGCAATAAAATTACAGATGCAGAAGCCTTTGAAATATGTGAATATGGCAGGCACCCAGATGAAAAAGAGATTAAACAGCTCTTTCCGATGCTGGGAAATTAATTTTTACAGATCATGAAAAGAAACTATGAATCCAACGAAAAACAAATAAACAAATAATAGGAGGAATGATTATGAAAAAGAATTACCCCATTTTTTCGGTAACATTTTTTATAGTGCTGATAGCATTTTTCTTTACATTAAATGTAGGCACATCGTATTCACAGGATAAGCCAACGTTATCGTCTGGTGTAGCTAAAGTGAACATCACTCCAAAAGAAAAAATTCCCATTGGCTGGCACAGTGGGGAAAATAAGCCCAACGACGGGATTCATGATGAAGTGTTCTCGCGGGCGATTGTGTTTAGTAACGGGGTATCCAAAGCCGCGATTATTTCGGTCGATATCAGTGGAATTTCAAATTCTGCATGGGAGGAACTGACAAACCGGATTGAAAAAGAGACCGGTATCCCTCAGAAATATATTATGCTGTGTGCCACTCACACTCACAGCGGGCCGGCTCATAATTTAGCCGGTTATGGCAAAAATACTTCTCCGGAAGTTGCCAGTTATACGGTTTTGTTAAAAGACAACATCGTAAAATCAGTAAAAGATGCATTGTCAAATCTAAAACCTGCAAATATTGGAGCGGGCAAAGGGGAATGCAAAATGAACATTAATCGTCGGGCACCTATGGCTGTCGGTGGTCTTTGGCTTGGCAAGAATCCGGATGGCTCATGCGACCATGAAGTTGCTGTCCTTAAAATTAATGACGAAAAAGGAAATACCGAAGGTCTCTTTATTAACTGGCCGTGTCATGGTACAGTAATGGGACCAACATCTGGTGGAAACTTACTTACCGGCGACTGGCTTGGAGCTACTGCTTTATTTGTGGAAAAAGAATTTGCAAACGGCATTGTTGTACCTGTGACTGCCGGAGCTTCAGGAGATATCGACCCAATCATCGGACCACATGGGACCGAATATAATGATAAAAGGATACATAGCGACATATTTGGTATTCTAGTGGGAAAAGAAGCAATACGGGTTGCAAATGAAATAGGAACAACATCCATTAATCATATTAATGCAGCACAGCGTACTGTTACCCTTCCTGGGAAAAAAAGCTATCGGGAGATGCCGGAGCTTTCCTTCGATGACTTGCAAAAGATAAAACCCGGTAGTTTTACACCAAGTAAGGATGTTCTGCTACGTCTATCTGCTATTAAAGTAGGAAATATAATATTTGCAGGTATCTCAGGAGAGATGTTTCATGAAATAGGAATGAACCTAAAAAAGCAATCACCCTATACCCAAACCTTTATTCTTACACACTGCAATGGGTCATGCGGATATATTCCGACTGACAAAGCTTACTACGAGATGAGCTATGAGGTTGCAGCAAGTGTGATTATGTCGGGAGGAGAGCAGGCGATTATGAAGAATCTTATCGAAATGGTAAATGAATTATAAACTATAATAGATCTCAATAAATATGGAAAATTCACGAAGGTCATTTATCCGGAAAGCCAGCTTATTAGGGACGGTAATTGCAGGAAATTCTTTATTCTTCAACGAATCAAAAGCAAACAATGCATCTGGTGGGCTAAAAAAAGTACCGATGTGCTTTTTGCTCGACGACAGTTGTCCTTTGATCCATGTATATTGGTTTCATAAAGAACAGGCGGAAGAGAAGGGTCCTTTCACTAAAGACGGACGCGAACTGGTAAAAAGTGTGCCCAATAGTTTTCTTGACAGGTTTTGCGATGTGGTGACAAAGCGCAATATCGCCGGAAAAATTTCTATCGTGCCTGCGCCCGGAGGAGCCGGAGATATTGTCAATGGCATTCCCGGATTTGATCATTCCCTGATTTCGGAATGGTTAAACACGGCGAAAAAAAGGCTGGCTGACCGGTTTGATTTTAGTCCTGAAATGCTGACACACAACCGGGCCCTGGATTTAAAGACCGGCGCCTGGTCTGAAGAAAATGAAGCAATATGGTCTCAAAAACAGGACAGAACTGTTCTGACTCCCTATATTACTCATTGCCTGAACCTTTTGAAAACCGTAGGGATTAATGCTTCCGGTATAACTTCTCCCTGGAACTTCGGAGTCCATGTTGAAAAGGAATATAATGAAGCGATGATAACCGCTCAGAAAGAAGTATACAACCATAAACTTTCATGGTATTTTCTGCATACGCTCGATACACAGCCGGAGAAAAAACCATGGATAGCGCTGAAAAAAGAAAATTGCACCCTGATTTCCATTCCTTCCAATATGAAGGATTATTTTTGGGATACAATTGACTCTCCAAGAACCGATCGTGAATATATTTTGAGCATCGCCGATCAATATATTACTGCCGACGGAAAAGAAGGAAGTATAATCAATGTCATAAAAGCGGGAGGATGGCCTGTTTTTGTTACCCATTGGCAGTCGTTGTATTCAAATGGACTTGAAACAGGTCTGAAAAGTCTGGATGAAGTTGGCAGAAGGGTAAATACTCATTTGAAAGATAAGGTTGAGTGGAAAACATGCATGGAACTGGCAGAACTTACAGTGAAACAATCATAATCAATAGACTTCATATCGAATAAACTATAACTATACTGACTGACAATGTTATATTTCGTTAATTTTTGCTTGATCTATATGAAATTTAATAAGAATAGCTAATTTTTCAATACAGATAATTTTTTTTAAATGAGAACTTCTATAATCCTCACTTCCATATCGGTTATCCTTTCAATCTTCTGTCAGGGACAGGTGGCTGTAGATGGGAAACTTCTTCTTAAAGATAACTGGGCAATTCAGTCTTCCAAAGAAATCAATTCAGATGGGAAAACCATTTCAACTACGGGGTTCAATATTGGCAAGTGGTATCCCACTTCAGTTCCTGCAACAGTTCTTGCGGCATTGGTAGCCAACAATGTTTATCCCGATCCCTACTATGGAACCAACATAAAAAAAATTCCGAAGGAAATAGTTAGTAATACTAAGGATAGTATTGAAGACAATACGTTCCGGGTTGCATGGTGGTACCGTACAGAATTCAAGCTGCCTGGCGGGTTTGAAGGAAAGCATACCTGGTTAAAGTTTCACAGTATCAATTACAAGGCAAATATCTGGCTGAATGGCAAATTGATTGCTGATACAACTACGATAGAAGGCGCTTACCGACTTTTTGACCTCGACATTTCAAAAGAAGCCGTTGCTGGTGGTGTAAATTGTCTGGCGCTTGAAATTTTTCCCCCAAAGAAAATGGATCTTTCCATTACCTGGGTTGACTGGAACCCTACACCACCCGACAGGGGTATGGGAGTTTGGTATGATGTATCTGTTCATTCAACAGGAGCCATGGCAATTGAGAACCCACACGTGGTTACCCGGCTAAACCTGCCGTCAGCAGACCAGGCCAGGCTGACTGTTTCTGCCGAAATTCGTAATGCCGGTTCAAAACTGGTAACAGGAACCTTAAAAGGCGCTATTGAAAATATATCCTTTTCTCAGGAAGTAACATTAGGGGCAGGAGAAACAAAACTGGTAAGTTTCCTTCCCGAATCATTCCCTCAGTTGGAATTGTCCAATCCCCGGCTTTGGTGGCCGCATACGATGGGAGATCAGAATTTTTATAATTTGGTCCTTGTTTTTGAGACGGGAGGTGTGATTTCCGATTCTAAAAATACACGTTTTGGTATTCGCGAGGTTTCTTCATGGATGAATAAATTTGATGGAAAACTCACCAGAGTATTCCAGATAAATGGGAAAAACATGGTGATACGGGGAGGGGGATATGTCGAAGACATGATGCTCAGGCCGTCAAAAGAAAGGATTGATAACGATTTGGCCTACGCAAAACACATGAATCTTAATGCCTTAAGAATGGAAGCCCCCCGTGGTGCAGATTATATTTTCGACAGATGCGATGAAGAAGGGATACTGCTTATTGTTGGATGGTGTTGTTGCAGTTCATGGGAAAAATGGGGCGACTGGACTTCACATACAGCCGATATTGCTGAAAAAAGCTGGAAGGATCAAATTATCCGGTTAAGAAACCATCCGTCAGTATTCAACTGGCTGTATGGAAGCGATTATTTTCCTCCGGAAGACATTGAAAGAAGGTATATCAATGTAATTGAGAAATTTGACAATACCCGCCCTTATCAATCGTCTGCAACAAGAGAAGCAAGTGCGATTGCAGGTTATACAGGATTGGAGATGGGCCCATATCGCAAAGGATATTCCTATATGCCGCCTGCATATTGGTATGGGAAAAAAGAATTCAATACTGAAGCGGGCCCGGGGGGAGAACAGGTACCTCCATTTGAGACCCTCCGGAAAATGATGCCGCAAGAGGACCTTTGGCCAATTAGCGAATCATGGGAAATCAGGTTGCATAAAGCATTTTACCCCGATGCAAGAGAAGCCCTCTATTCACGTTATGGTAAGCCTAATAGCGTAAAAGAGTATTGTATGAAATCTCAGGCATTGCAACAGGAAGCCATCAAAGCAATGTTCGAAGCTTATGCAGGTAACAAATATCAATCAAGCGGTATTATTTACTGGATGTACAACTCTGCCTGGCCTTCCATGTTCTGGCAATTATACGATTACTTTTTTATGCCCAACGGAGCTTTTTATGGTGCAAAAAAAGCATGCGAACCTCTCCATATACAATATTGTTACGACGATAGCTCGATAAAAATTGTAAATAGCCACTACAAAAATTTTGACGGGCTAAAGGCGACTGTAAAAATCTATGATTTTAATATGTCAGAAGTATGGTCGAAAGCCATGGATACTAATGTAGCTGCCGATGAGAGTAAGAAAATATTCAGTCTTGAAATTCCGAAAGATATTACCAGTGTTTATTTCCTCCGATTGGAACTAAAGAATGCTTCAGAAAAAATACTGTCATCTAATTTTTACTGGCTAAGCGCCAATGGTGATGAAAAAGCTGATTACACTGATCTCGGCAAACTTCCCTTATCAACTATAAATGTTACGGCATCATCCATACAGAAGAAAGGAAATCAATGTAAACTCATGGTTACTATTGAAAATACAGGTACCAGCCTTGCTTTTGCGATAAATCCCATAATATTGCAACATGCCTCAAAAGACCCTGTATTGCCAGTATTTTGGGAAGATAATTATTTTTCACTTCTTCCCGGGGAGAAACGGTCATTACAGGTTGAATTTGATATGAAAAACCTGAATGGAGAAAAACCCCTTCTGAAAGTTGATGGATGGAATGTGAACCCTGTGGAAAAAGAAATATAATCAGTGGGGCATAATCGAATAAAGTATGTGGGGTGATTACAAATCATCAGTAAATGAAGAATAACCATTACTTTTGAAAGCTTATTGAAACTAAACTAACCGGAAAATTGAATTTACGGATTGTAAATACGGATAATAATTTGGTTGCTTTACTGCAAAAAGGTGATGAGCAGGCATTTAAATTACTGTTTGAAAAGTACGGTACCCGGCTGTATCAGTTTTCATTAAAATATTTGAAAGAAAAGGAATCTGCCGAAGATTTGCTGAACGAGGTCTTCCTGAAAATATGGGAGAACCGGCAATCCCTGAAAACGAACTCGTCTTTTCAGTCCTATTTATTTACGATCGCTTATAACAATATCCGCCAGAGATTTAAGAAAAAGATCAGGGAGGAAAAATATATCCAGGTGTTTGCAGAAGAGTATCTTTTTGACCTCTCTAAAGGGGAAGACCAATTGGATTACCAACTATTTGTCCAAAAAATCAACGAGACCATTGATTTTCTGCCTTCCCGGAGGAAAGAAATTTTTTACCTAAGTTTTAAAGAGGAATTAAAAAATCATCAAATAGCGGAAAAACTGGAGGTAAGCGAACAATTTATAAAAAAGCAATTATCCCTTGCCCGTAAGTTTATCGTTTGTAAAATAAAGGAAGATAATCATTTAGCAGGAATTTTGCTTCTCTCTCTGTTTGCGGGTCGGAGGCCAGATTAAAAAAAAATAAAAAAAGTTTCATTTCGAGGGCTACGTTTTTAAGGTTAGTTGATATTACTTGTAAACTATACTTAAAAATGGCAATCAGCAGAAAACACATTGATAAAGTCTTTGGCCAGAAATTCAGTTTTCTTGATCAAAAGATGCTCATGAAATACTTTGATGACAAGGAGCAAAATGAAGAAACAAAACTTGTTATCAAAGAACAATGGGAGCAATTTGATCCCGGGCCTGGCGCTCCTCCAAACTTGGATCATGTTTTTTACAAACTATATTATACCATTAACCATAACAGGAAAGAGGCTGCTTCCAAAAGGCCAAGACTGTTCCTGAGATTATCCCAAATTGCAGCTATCCTGATTACAGGTGTCCTGATCGCAATAGGTATTTACTTTTCCAACAAAGGCACAGGTACTGCAAGTAACCAGCAAGTTGAGTTCATTTCCCACAGTGGATTCCGGAACCAGTTCAGGCTTCCCGACGGAACAACTGGTTGGCTGGGATACGATTCTGAACTAAAGTATCATGTTAATTGTGATAATCAGCGTATAGCTGAGCTTGACGGTCTCGCATTTTTTGATGTGGCCCATCAGAAAGAGCAGCCCTTCATTGTGAAAACGCCGGCCCAGCTTGATATTGAAGTACTTGGAACCATGTTTAATGTTTCTTCATATGCTAAAGACAAAACTTTTGAAGTGGTACTTGAACAAGGCCGTGTAAAATTGAATCTACCCGATCAGAAAGTTCAAAATATGCTTCCCAGCGAACGTGTCATCTATCATGTGGAAAATAATTCGATCGAAAAAACAAAAGTCAGTCATGTTGAAGACTTTTTAGCCTGGAAAGACGGAAAACTGACCCTGAATGATGTATCGCTGAAAGAAACTTGTCTGAAGCTTAGCAGGTTCTATCATGTCGAATTTGAATTACAAGCAATAGACACAGATAATCAAAAAATAAGATTGAACTTGGAAGATGAAACACTGGAAGACGCTTTAAATCTACTTACAATGATTTCGCCGGTCACTTGGCAGGTTGAAGGAAGAAAAACGCTGGGTGATATGACCTACTCAAAAAAGAAAGTAATTATAAAAAATAAATAGCCTATGGACTAAAGAAATCTAAACGTAAAAAAGCGGGAAAGCACCACTAATGCCATCCCGCAAGTCAGTAAAGTCTATCTGAATTTAAACATTACTAATTTTCAAATTTATGAAAAAAAATCACAAGTACGGAGTATGGTATCGCCCTGCTTTAAAAAAAATGTTTTTGATTATGCGATTAGTCTTTGTCATATCATTGGTGTGTATTATGCAGACATTTGCATTGAATTCATACACGCAGAACACTAAAATTTCACTCTCTGTAAAAGAGATGAAACTTGAAGATATCCTCATGCAGATTGAG
The DNA here is from genome assembly GCA_003506435.1 of Prolixibacteraceae bacterium. Classification (GTDB taxonomy): domain Bacteria; phylum Bacteroidota; class Bacteroidia; order Bacteroidales; family Prolixibacteraceae; genus GWE2-42-39. The sequence continues at coordinate 233,613 of DOAQ01000037.1, read as the reverse complement.
AGCGAAACAAGATATCGTTTTGCATATAATAAGAATGAAATTGATGTTGCCAAAAATTACACGATCAATATTCTTGATGCAGAGATCAGTGAGTTGTTGACCCAGCTTTTCTCGAAGGGCGAAATTGATTATACGATTTTTGACCGGCAGATTGTGTTATCTGCATCAAAAGAACCGACGGTTGCCCGGCAGTCCCGCTCTATTTCCGGAAAAGTGACCGACTCTTCCAACGCTCCGCTTCCAGGTGTTTCAGTAGTTGTAAGAGGCACCACCAACGGAACAATAACAGATGCAGATGGCAAATATTCTCTGCCAAATATTCCCGGCGATGCTACATTGGTATTTTCATTTGTAGGAATGAAAGCGGAAGAAATACCCGTTTCCGGTAAATCACTTATTAATGTGGTACTGCGAGAAGAAACAATTGGCTTGGAAGAAGTAGTTGCTGTTGGTTATGGTACTCAACGAAAAAAAGATTTGACAGGTTCAATATCCCGGGTAACAGGGGAAGAAATTCTTCAGCCATCCATGTCAAGTTTTGACCAGATGCTCCAGGGAAAAGTTGCAGGCGTTCAGATTATCCAGACAAGCGGAGCTCCCGGAGGAGGCGTCAATATGCTGGTTAGGGGAGTAAGTTCAATCACAGGAGGAAATCAACCATTGTATGTTATCGATGGGTTCCCGGTCAGCATTAGTGAAGGAAGCTCCAATATGCTCAGTTTTGGTAGCGACTCCTATACTTCTTCGAAAATGGTCAATAACACTTCCGACCGGATCAACCCGCTGGCTTCGGTCAACCCTTCCGATATAGAATCCATAGAAATACTAAAAGATGCTTCTGCCACAGCAATATATGGTTCCCGTGGCGCCAATGGTGTTGTTATTATTACAACAAAACGGGGAAGTCTTGGAAAATCGCAGTTTAACGTGGATGTATCTTATGGCGTCCAGGAAGTTGCCCATAAGATGGATATGATGGATTCACAGGAATATGCACAATTTGTTTGTGAAGGGCGTGACAATGCGTGGATTTATGCAGGAGGCAAGGCAAGTGACCCCAACAGTGTACGTACTCAGGCGACGAAAGTCCCGGATGCTTTTCGCGACCCGTCCTCCATTACCACGAATACCGACTGGCAGGATGTCATTTTCCGCGCAGCGCCTGTTCAAAATTATCAGATTTCAGCAAATGGAGGGAATGACAAATTGAAATATCACATATCAGGCGGATATTTTAACCAGGAAGGGATAGTTCTAACCTCCGATTATAAACGGTTCAACATTAGATCGAATATTGATGTCCAGCTTCTTGATAAACTGAGGATTGGCTCAACCATTTCCGGGTCATACGGATATGGCAATTTCCCAAATACCGAGGGACATTATGGGAATGCAGGAGTTATCACCATGGCATTATCCGCTTCTCCGACAATTCCTGTTTATGATGAAAACGGAGACCCTTATTTTAACGAGGCAGATGTAACTTATGGTCTTGGATTTCTGGTCAACCCGCTGAAAGTCCTGAATAAAAATAATTATTCTGATTTGCGAAAGAAAGCCAACGTGATGGTAAACAATTATCTGGAATATAGAATAATTGACGGGTTAATATTTAAAAGCACAATTGGGGTTAACTACGATGCTGGTACTACTAAACTTTGGCGTTCGTCAGCGGTACCATTAAACACGACCCTCAATTATCCGTCAACAGCATCTGCCACAAAAACAGACAACATTGAGTGGTTGAATGAAAATACACTGAATTTCACACGTGTCTTTAAAGAAAAGCATTCTTTAAATGCCCTTATTGGTTTTACCGCACAGAAGAGCACATTCGATCGATTATCTGCAGGGGCAACCAGTTTCCCTACGAATTATGTAAGCTATATCTATGCGGGCACTGTCAATTCCGGGACGCAAATTAAGTCGGAATGGTCCATGTTATCGCTGATTTCCAGGATCAATTATTCCTATGCCGGTAAATATCTGTTCACTGCAACCCTCCGCAGGGATGGTAGTTCCCGGTTTGGCGCCAATAATAAATGGGGTACCTTTCCTTCTTTTTCAGTCGGATATAATATTTCTGAAGAGAAATTTATGAAATCACTGGCTTTTATCAGTAACCTGAAACTGAGGACCAGCTATGGCTTCTCGGGAAATAACCAGATTGGGAATTATGCGACAATCGGTCTGCTAAGTTCTGCCAACTATGTTAATGGAGGAAGTATGATATCCGGATTGGTACCAAGTTCCTTGTCAAATGATGACCTGACCTGGGAAAAATCGAAACAAATTGATTTTGGTCTGGAATTAGGCCTTTGGCAGAACAGGATATCTCTGATGGCAGATGTTTATAAAAATAAAAAGACCGATTTGTTACTCGATGTTGAATTACCAGCGGCATCAGGATATTCGAGCTCTACCCAGAACGTAGGAGAGATTGAGAACAAGGGGATTGAGCTTACCCTGCAGACCATTAATATTAAAAGCAGGGATTTTAACTGGACCAGTAACCTGACCTTCAGCGCCAACAAGAATAAAGTTTTGAAACTGGCAACCGAAGGAGCCAGAATCAGTAATAATGCCTATCAGGCAACCCAGGTTGGGTACTCAATATCCAGTTTTTACATGTTGAACGCGATTGGCGTTTTTCAAAATGCGCAGGAAGTGTCCACCAGCCCCCTGCAGCACTCGAAGGTACAGCCCGGTGACCTGAAATTTGAAGATTATAGTCATGATGGGAAAATAACATCTGACGATCAGAAAATTGTAAACGATCCCTGGCCTGATTATACCTGGGGTTTTAATAATAAGCTCTCTTACAAAAACTTTTCACTCGGTATAATTATTAATGGTTCACAAGGGGCTTATACCTATATATTAAACACTAGTTTGCTGAATAGCGCCGGCGTACAAAATCAATTGGCAAGTATTCACCGGTGGAGGTCGGAAAGCGACCCGGGTGACGGGCGGACCCCAAGGGCTATCAGAAATAATTATGCCTATTCCTTGAGCACTTCCTCTTACTATTTGTGGGATGCTTCTTACGTCAGGGTTAAAAATATCAATCTCAGCTATTCGTTTCCAAAGGAGTTAATAAACAGGATATCTCTGGGCAGTTTGGTGGTCTATGCTGATGTGTCCAACGTTCTTACCTTTACCGATTACCCGGGTTATGATCCGGAGTCAAGTACTACGGGGAACAGCATTACCAGTTCAGGAATCGATTACGGTACCTTCCCTTCGGCAAGAACATATACTTTTGGCGTAAAGCTCGCATTCTAAACTCTAAAAAATCCAATTTAAAATGAAAAAAACAATTTTTATACTATTGGTCGCAATTTTGGGGCTGGTGTCATGTAACGATTTTCTGACCTTATCCCCGGAACACCAGATTAATGAAGTTAATTATTATAAGTCGGAAGCTGATTTTGAAACAGCGGTTACAGGAATATATAACACATTACAAAGTTTACACGACAGGGAAATTTTACTGGGACCTGCGGAACTTTTAACTGATAATGTCGGTATTAATTCATATACCTATGAAACGCTAATGGCTGAATTTGACGGGGCGGAAATAACTTCATCCAATCTCTATATTAATAACCTATGGGTCTATTGTTTTACGGTTATTGCTTATTCAAACAATATTCTGGACCGAACCGATGATATTGAAATGAGCGAGAGTAAACGAAACCAGTTTGAAGGCGAGGCCTTGTTTTTAAGGGCGTACAGTTATTTTTACCTGGTACGTTTGTATGGAGATGTACCCATTGTTGATGTTGCGTTCAGGAGTCCGAATGAAATTTTTTCGTTCGATATGACCCGTCAGCCGGTCAGCAATGTATACGCGATTATAGAAAATGACCTGAAAAATTCAGCAACACTGCTTTCCGGCCTGACCATGCCAAAAGGAAGGGCATCTGCCGGGGCTGCAAAAACCTTGCTGGGAAAAGTTTACCTGACTGAGAAAAAATACTCCGACGCAGCAACCATACTGAAGGAAGTGATCGATATGAACACTTATTCCCTGGTCTCAAATTACAAAAGTATGTTCGACGGGAGTAAGGAAAGGTCAAGCGAATCGATATTTGAAATAGAGTATTTATCGGGTAATATTGGAGAAGGGAATAGCTTTTCATCGGCTTTCCCTCCGGGACTCTTTGGAATGGCCATATTCCCCAATAATATGAGCAGCAGCGGGTCGATGTGTCCTACAAGAGGTGTGTTTAATGCATACGAAGAAGGAGACCTGAGAAAAGCAGCTTCAATCGTTGATTCCGTACGTTTAAGCGACGGTACTTATGAACGTACTTTATGCGGATTAAAATTTGTTGATTTTTCAACAGGGACCAGAGGCGACGGCGGCATTAATTTTACCTCGTTACGTTATGCCGATGTATTACTGATGTACGCTGAAGCATTGAATGAAACGAATCAGACAGCTATTGCTCACAATTACCTGAACATGGTAAGGAAACGCGCCGGATTGAAAGACCTGAGTGGCCTGTCAAAAAATGACTTTGCTCTGGCGCTGGAAAAAGAACGGCGTGTTGAATTTTTATGTGAAGGCCATCGCTGGTTCGATCTGGTCAGGACGGGCCGGGCACAAACGGTGTTAAATGCTTACTTTGCCAGTATAGGCTTTAGCTATTCTATTGAAAATTATGAATTGCTCATGCCAATTCCGAAGAACGAAATTGAAATCGATCCCCGGTTGGAGCAAAACCCGGAGTATTGATAAAGATCCCGCTGTTTCTCCCGATTTTTCCGGGAGAAACAGCTAATGAAGATGAATGTTTGTTTGGCGAATAGGAACGTAGCGGAATTGGAGCGTACTAAAAATCCATGAAACGAAATATATCCCGTTGGTCACGCCTCTTGAGGTGATAACGTGTGATACGCAAGTTGCAACTGATTAAATTGGGAAAACCCATGAAACAATTTTTATTCTCTTTCATGCTCATGTCTACGTTCCTCTCCTGTCTGCAAACCGGACATCGGACGTCAAACGTGGAAGATCCTGATCTAAGGCATAACCGTTTTAATAATATCACGCTTGAGATGTCACTCAAGCCGTTTAAAAAAAATGATAAACGGTATATTTCCGATGTGTGCCACGAGGTGTTTACACAATGGGCGTCATTGATCCGGCACGCTGACACGGTATCCGTTTTGCTATGGACAGCCGATGGTTCAGAGATTCTGGATTATTCCGGCAGTTTGGATCAACCGCTCGAATGGGCCAAATATATTGGTAATCCCAATACGGAACATGAGGTCGATTCGGATCCGGACGGGAACCTGTCCATTCATGAACGGGCCTTTACCTATATGGATAACCCACCTGAGTTCACTTACCGGGATCTCAGATACCTTGTTTCTCAAATAAAAAAGATCGGTGAACGGATAACCGGAAAGCCAGTCCGGGTAGGAGAAACATTCGATCCGGGACCGGAATTTGCAAAGTCGGTATTTAAATACCACAAACATCCTGAAGTGTGCATGGGAGCAACCATGGGTTCTAAAACATTCGTATGCTGTTATGCTACCCTGAATGCCGACAGCAGCAAGTATGCGGGCTTTCCGGAAGGGATCGCGCAGGATACTCCTTTCGGTACATTTTTAGGACGCCAGTCACAGCATTTTTTGACCGATCTTGGTTTCGATTACCTCTGGCTCTCGAATGGTTTTGGTTTTGGAATGGAACCCTGGAGTGCAACCGGAGCAATTTTTGACGGAAAAGATTTTCATCCGGAGAAAATTCAGGACACCCGTTCAAAGATTATCAATTTCTGGATGCTTTTCAGGCAAGAGTGTCCGGATTTCCGGATCGAAACCCGGGGGACAAACCTTTCTGTGGGCATTGATCTCGCTGCGGACGGAGTTGACCTCAGGAGCATATACAAGGGCGGGTATAATTTGCTACCTCCCCCGAATTCCCCGTGGGCGGCCCTGAACGGAGATTTCGGATTGGAGCTGACCGGCTATATGTCACGGATCGCCGAACTTCCTGACGACCGGTATATGTTCCGGTTTTATACCCACGATCCCTGGTGGGTCAACAGTCCGTGGCTGGATCGTTATGTCAGGGAACCCCACGACATCTATCTTCCCATGGCGGTTGCGCGCATCAATGCCCGGGGTGAAGTAAAAATCCCGACTCACTTGAATTTTCTGACGATCGATAATTCTTACGGGGCAATGCCAGTACAGGTTCCTGATGAGGTGACTCCCCATATCCTTCAGGCAAGGCGTCATGCACCAGATCAGCCTGGTTTGGTGGTGTGGGTTTATCCGTTCGACGAATACCACGACCTGGCCTCCGGACAACCGGAACGAATACAAGAGATTTACTATGGCGATTGGTTCATCCGGCAGACTGTCAATGAAGGGTTCCCTATGAATACGGTGATTTCGACAACCAATTTTGTATCGGTGATGAAATCAGGAGTATCCCCGTTCAGGGAGTCAGTTCTGGTGACGGTTGTCCCTCCGGCGGGGAGTGAACTTGAAGAACAACTGACAAGGTTTGTAAAAAATGGAGGGAAACTCCTGGTTTACGGGCCTGTAGCAAACGGGAGCCAGGAATTTTTGGAACTGTTAGGTTTGAAACTAGCGGAGCCTTTGTCAGGAGAGTTCAACCTTCAGGTTTCCCTGGAAATGGATCAGACAGACAGCCCTTCTCCAACGATTTTCCGGCATGGCGCAAACATGTCAGGGGGAGGGATTGAAACCCGGGCTGTGGCTCCCGACACGGAAATTTTGGCTCAGGCTGTTCAGGGGCAGGAGAAAAGGGATATAGCCGTGTTACGAGAGGATCCGAGATGGAAAGGGGGAGCAGTCGGTTATGTCCGGGGAACCAATTCGGCGACATATCGGGGCGGGCATCTTCTAACTTCGGACGATCCCGTCACCTGGTTCACGGGAGGGACCATGATGCGCTTGGTCTTGTCACGGATTGGTTATTCCCTGTTGTACAACAAGAAATCGGACGATATCAGGAATCCGGTCAACTGCATATCGAGAAATAAAAATGCTTTCTGGTTTTCAGGGTATGTTCCGAACCTCACTGTTGAGCAGCGGTTCCTGTTTCCGCAGGGAGCGCCGATCATGACAGGCTGGGAGACTGAAATAAGGCAGGGGTATGCCACGTACCGGTTTCCCAAAGCATTTTTTGAAGAATGCCGTGTTTTTGTGGAACAGGAAAAGGGTATCATCTCGTGCTTTGAGATACCGAACCGCTATAAAGCCCAAAGGCGGATACAGATCAACGGACTGGAACAGGCCGTTGTCCGGATTTATGCGCCTGTCCCCCTTTTGCCCGCAAACTTTCAGGCTTTTCTCAATACCAATTATCCGTTTAAGACAGGAAAAATTGAGCCGGTAGTCAAGACATCGCCGTCAGGAGACTTTTTTGAGTTTCAGGATATAAGCGGACAACTTGTGGTCTCCTGGTAAGAAGGTAGAGATTGTCATTCACAAGGATTGCTTTGCTGTTCCTGCAGCCGGTCTAACCAAAAGGCAGATTGCAATCCTTGGTTTGCCCGATTTGACATGTCTTTTGCCAATTCCGACATTGAATATACAGGGAGGAAAATGTAAAATTGAATTAGAATCACTGATTTCTAAATAAGAAGAAATATTTTCCATATTAAAGGTTATACATGAAGACGAAAAGTAATTTAATTACAGGGAAACCACTTCAAAACCGGATAGTCTCCCTTGATGCTTTAAGAGGTTTTGATATGCTCTGGATTGCAGGAGGAGGTTCCCTTATTTCGAGTTGGGCGGAGAATTACCCTTCCGTCTGGATAACTACACTTGCAACCCAATTTCAGCATGTCCCGTGGAACGGGTTTCGGTTTTATGACCTGATCTTCCCGTTGTTTATGTTTATTTCCGGCGCTGTAATTCCGTTTTCACTCCTTTCAAAACTCGAAAAAGGAGCGCCCAAAAACCAATTGGTTTGGAAAACACTGCGCCGTGTCATTCTGTTGGTTATTTGTGGTTGGGCTTATAATGGGGTGTTTCGCGATGGTTTTTCAAATGCCAGATATGTAAGTGTTTTAGGCCAGATCGGTATTGCCTACTTTTTTGCAACACTAATTGTCCTGTTTTCAGTATCTCAACTGAAGAAATTTCTTTGGTTAATTGGGATAATTGCAGGTGTTGCCTGTGTTCAGTTGCTTGTATCTGTTCCGGGGATTGGGGCCGGGGTTTTGACACCTGAAGGCTGTATAAATGGTTACATTGACCGGATGGTACTTCCCGGACGGTTGGCCTATGGCCCAGCCGGACCGGTTGGGAGAGGAGCTCAGGGAATATATGATGCACTAGGAGTATTAAGCACCGTTTCATCGGTTGGGATTACATTGCTGGGATATTTTACCGGTGTAATTTTAAAACGCGATAATAAAACAGGGCTTCAAAATGTCATGCTCCTTTCTATAATTGGTACTGGATTAATTACTCTGTCATTGTTGATCAGTCCTTTTTATCCGGTTATTAAAAATTGCTGGACGTCAACATTTACTATGCTGGCAGGAGGAATAAGTTTTCTTTTGGTTGCCCTGTTCTACCTGGTTATCGATATATGGGGCAAGTCAAAATGGTCCTTTTTCTTCCGGGTGATCGGAATGAATTCCATTTTTGTATATCTATTTTACAGGTTTGTTAATATACGGGAAATATCAGGACAGCTATTTGGTTGGCTGGGTATTCTTATGGAAGGAGAAACGGGAAAATTAACAATCTCTTTTGGAAGTGTTCTGCTGGTTTGGCTTCTGCTTTATTACATGTACAGGAAAAATATTTTTATCAGGTTATAATAAAATGATTATGAAAGCACAATTAATTGTAATTCTAATAACTATACAATGTGTATTGTTCTCTTTTGATGTTTTTTCAAAAGAACCAGTTCTTAAAGCAGGTATTGCCAAAGTCGATATTACCCCCACTGAAAACCTGTACATGGGTGGGTACGATGAATCTTGCCGAATGGGTCCTTCAAATGGTGCTTTTGGTAAAATTTATATCCGGACATTGGTTTTTGATGACAATGCCAAACAAATAGCTTTTATTGAAATTGATATTGTCAGTCTTCCTCCGGAAAATTATTTACCGTTAAGGCAAATGGTTTCAAAAGAAACTGGTATTCCTGTTGAAAATATTATGCTTGGCACTGTGCATAACCATGCGGCGCCTTCACCCGATGAAAGAAACATCAATTCAGAATGGTACAAACAGTTCAACGGCAATGTTGTCAAAGCTGTAAAAGATGCCATTGCTGACCTGGAACCCGTAAAGATAGGGGGAGGCACAGGAAAGTCATCAATTGCAATGAACAGGAGAAAGAAGATGGAAGATACATTATCCGAACTTACATTCGATGAAAATAATTCAAGCCAGTCTTATGGCAAGTATAAAATGGACAATCCGGTAAAAATAAGGGAAATGGAAGGCGTTTATCGTCTGGGCGCCAATCCGAAAGGACCAATCGATAGTGAAGTTGGCATCATGCGGATTGATAAATTGTCAGGTCAGACAAAAGCTGTTTTCATTAATTATGCCTGTCACGGAACTTCGCTGGGCGGAAGAAATAACAAAGTAAGTCCTGAATGGAATGGGCACATGCTGGAATATATTGAAAAAAATATACCGGGGGTTATAGGCATATTTGCTCAGGGAGCCGCTGGTGATATCAATCCACGGTTCGTCGGAGGACTCGACGGTTGTGAAGATAACCTTGAAAATACAGCCAACCTTGGATATGAGATAGGAAGAGAAGTTGTTGATGTGTTTAATCGAATCCAGACAAATAATTCTCTCTCCGAAATAAAAATAGTACAGCAGGATATCGTTTGTCCTTTGAAATACAATGAGGTTATTAAAAATTTCAGGAATACAACGATTAATGTTCCTGTAACTGCAATCCGGATTGATGGTTTTACCTGGGTCACATTCCCTGGTGAATTATTCCATCAAATAGGTAAAGAAATAAAATCAAGCACTCATTCCCCGTATCCATTCCTTGTGGGATATTGCAATGGATATTTAGGTTATATGACTACTCAGCAGGCATATAGCGAAGGCGGTTACGAGCCCTGGTCATCGCGCTTTGATCCTGTTACGGAAAAAATATTCATAAAAGGTGTTGAAAAGATGCTGATCAAACTGCAGTAAGAATCTTAAGCTACTACAAATGCCATAAAATGAGAAGAGTACTTTTTTTATTGATCATCTCCATGTCATTCCTGTTTGGTTGTTCTCAATCAAAAAAAATTAGAAACATAACGAAAGAGGAAGAAAAAACTGCTTATGCAACAGGAGAATATGGTTATGACATGGCTTTTCTCAAAAAATACATCACGCCTGTCGAATTGGTAAATGGGGAATCAAGGTTAATTGTGGCTCCGGAATATCAAGGCCGGGTGATGACCAGTTCTTCTTCCGAGATGAAAGGTCTTTCTCACGGATGGATTAATTATGATTTTATAAGCTCTGCAAAAATCAATGAAGATGCCAATCCGTATGGTGGTGAAGAACGTATTTGGCTGGGGCCGGAAGGCGGACAATTTTCCATTTTTTTTACAGGAAATAATTCTGACAAATGGATTGTGCCTGCAGCATTTGACCACGAAACGTTCAATATTGCCCAAGTAGATTCTCAGCAGATAACTTTAAAGAAGGATTTTGAACTGGTTAATCGTTCAGGGACAAAATTTAATGCTAAAATAATACGGACAATTACACTTTTGGATCGTTCTGAAATAAGGACAAATTTAAAAACAGGAGTCGGTAAGTCGGTCCGTGTAGTTGCTTACAAATCAGAAAACCGGTTAAAAAACACAGGAAATGATTGTTGGAATAAAGATAGCGGAGCTTTATCAATCTGGATGTTGGGCATGCTGAAGGCGTCCCCTGATGTGACGGTAATAATCCCATATAGAAAGGGAGGACAGGGGAAAGTGGTAAATGATTATTTTGGAGGAATTCCGGAAAACAGACTGAAAGTTACTGATGATGCCGTCTTTTTTCGGGCAGACGCAGAATTCAGAAGTAAAATCGGGGTATCTCCGTCATTTGCTTTATCTTGTATGGGAAGTTACGATGCCCAAAAGAAAATTCTTTCAATCCTGAATTATTCATTACCCGAGAATCCAACGGAATACGTTAATTCAGCTTTGGTCGATCAACAGGAAGATCCATTTTCAGGAGATGTTACCAACTCCTATAATGATGGTCCGGCGAAAGATGGTTTCCGCATAGGACAACTTTATGAGATGGAGATTTCTTCTCCGGCAGCATTCTTAAAGCAGGGAGAAGAAATTTCCCATGTTCAATACATGTATCATTTTGAAGGGAACGAAGAAGATTTGGATTTTCTGGCCCGTTCACTGTTGAATGTTTCTGTATCAGAAATAAAAAATGCTTTTACCCATTGAACCCAAATTCCTATCGAGTAATTTGGGTTTATCCTGAAAAAATCTGTTTTGACAGATCGCAATATCGAACCACTCGGATCAATACAATTGCGAGTTGTATTGATCCGATAAACAATAACTTACATGGAATAAAAAACCGGAAAAGTGAAGATATTTTTCACCTTTCCGGTTAGGTGGAGCTGCCGGGAATCGAACCCGGGTCCAAACAAGGAAGCAATATGCTTTCTACATGCTTATCCCCAGACTTAATTTTCGAATAAAAGCTGGATCAGGGCCACCGACTTTTACCTTAGCTCCTTTATTTTTGCAGAAGTCGCGGAGCACTACTTCCACTATCCCCGATTTACTTGCACCGCCAGATCGGACCGCTTCAGGGAGATAGCATCCGGGCGATGTCTCGTCCCAACACCTGGTGCCGGGATAAAGTGTAATCTACTTAATTCGATTACGCAGCAAGAGCGTAGTTATTTTCGCCAATTATAGTTTTGAACGCCGAGATTTACGGGCTGTGCGATCAAGGCCCGGCATGCTTACATACCTCTTCAACTTGCTGTCAAAACCAGTCAGCCCCTTGAAAAGAGGGTACAAAGTTATAATTTTTAAGCAGAATATCGTTTCGGCATTGAAAACAGATTCGGTGATTCCGGAAGAAGTTTTGCGGATGCGGACTTCACATACAAACATTATTCCCTGACCTTGTATATCTCGCCCCAGTGTTTTTTATACTGAAAACGTTTTACCAGTTCCAGCTTGTCGCGTTCCTCCTTCGGCATTTCATACGGCCAGCAGGTGGAATCGTACATAATGAAGTTGCGGTCTTTTATGCCTGGCAGATGGTGCATCCGGAAGTTTTTATCCGTATTCAGGTAACCTGCAAAATTATCACGCATGCTCATCACCATATTGTATCCGGCTCCAAATTCCTGATCGTACCAGCCCTGCTGCTCGCAGTATTCAACCATTTGTTTGTGGACTTTCAGGAATTGAACGTATCCCAGGTCGGCATCCGACTGGCCCCGCTTCGTGGCGGTGTAATATCCGCTAACTGCAACGATTATAGCAATGTAGCCAATGTTGATGATCTGGTATTTTGTTTTTACCTGCTGAACCAGTGCCAGCGATGCCAACAGCATAATCCCCATCACCGGAAACACATATCGGTAGATATAAAAATTGAGGATTGTAAAAATGAAAAAGGAAATCAGGATAAATAAACTCAGGATAAGAAACCTTTTGTATTCAATGGCTTTCCGACGAATTAGAAGGTATGAAAGCGCAATTATTCCGGAGAAGAAAACAATATTTCTTCCGTGTTTCAGAAAAAGAGTGGAGAATGCTGATTTGGATTTATAAAGCACCTTAAATCTCTCAACCGTGATATAATCGAGGTGTTCAGAGAAGAAGAAAACTCCGAATCTGGAGTAATGAAGGATCAGAAAAATTCCGTAGACAAATACAGGAATTGCCAGCATTGTAATCTCCATCCAAAACTTTCGGGTTTTTATATTTCTGTAGTTTTCGATCAAATAACTGATACCGAATACCATAATAAAAACCGCGCCAGTTTCCTTTGTGAGCATCATCAGCGAACCAAACAGCGCATATAATTTGTAGTTGCCCGACAAGTATGCATCGAAACAAAGCATAAAAAGGCAAAACAGAAATATCTCGGGTAGGAGCAAGCTGGCCTGTGCCAGAAACATGGTTTTTACCGACAGCAAAACAACCGCAATATTGGCCAGTACAATATTGGTGTGCCGTTTGGCAAAGCGATGAAACACAAACAACGCAAACAGTGCGATTAGCAAGGGAAAAACATGAGTCAGCGCGATGGAATTTCCGGCAATATATTTTACCCACAGGGAAGCGAGAAAATAGAAAAACAGCGGGTGTCCTTTCGATAAAATAATCGGGAGGATTCCCGGCATCATTCCCGGTCCGGTTTTCGCCATTTCAAGGATGGCCGGGTAATACGAAAACGTTTCATCGTTAAAAAACGGCAGTCCCAGATGGGGGATTTTAACTGCGATTGTGATTGCAAACGATAAAAGCAAGAATAGCCAGGGGTGCTTGATCAATTTCATAAAAGTATATTGATTCAGATTTTAGCTTCGAAAATACAAAACAACTTGTTTCTTTTCAGAAAGATCAACAAAAAAAAATCTTTTGCACCGATGATCGGTAAATGTTCAATTAATTTGTACTTTGTTGCGAACAATCGAAAAACTATGCTTGAAGAAATTCCTGTTTACGAATTGCCCTTTCCGGAGAAGGAAAAACTTGCCTTCAAAATTTACCGGGTAAATGGACGAAAAATCCGGGAAGAAAGCTTTCCGCATGACACGAATCTGCCGCACAAACACAATTACTTCGAGCTTTGCATCTTCACGAACGGCACGGGTCAGCACGAAATCGATTTCATGAATTATATTATCGAAACACCCGGCATCCACCTGCTGCATCCCGGACAGGTTCACCTGATCCGCAGGGGCGAAAATTACGAAGGTTACCTGTTTGTTTTCTCCAAAGAGTTTTACCACCTGCATTTCAAAGGATTGGAAATAATTCCCGGCTACCCGCTGGTAACCCAGTTAAGCAATGGTCCCATATTGAATATGTCACCGGAGGAATTTACCGATTTTTCAATCCTGATTTCATCGGTTGAAAAGGAATTTGAGCAGGCTTTGCCGGAATCAGAGGAGATCATCATTTCGTTTCTGAATATTTTCTTTTTGCGACTGCGAAGTCGTTTTATGGCTTTACTGAAAAAGGAAAACCCGGTCAGTCATCCATCGGGAAACCTTGTTTATTTGTTCAATCAACTGGTTGAAAATCATTATAAGGAAATTCATCAGATCGGGGAGTATGCCGAATTACTGGGCGAATCGCCTGTCGTGCTCAACCGGGCAGTGAAAAGCCTGACTGGAAAAACGCCCGGAGAATTGATTGTTGAACGCCTTATTCTTGAAGCCCGGCGCCTGCTTTTGTATTCTGATTTAAATAACAAGGAAATCGCGTTTAAATTGAATTACGACGATCCTTCGTACTTTGCCCGCATTTTCAGAAAGAAGACAGGTTTTACACCCACCGAATTCCGTAGCCGGATGCGGAAATTTTACGAAAGCTGAACCGTTTCACTGAAAAGTACCTGAAATAAACTGAATTATCCTAGGTTGCCAAAGCATTCATTTCATAAATTTGTCAACAGGCAAAACGAATTTGACTTTCTATGAAGATTAACAATCAATTACGTCCGGAGGAACTGAACCGGAAATTGGAGAAATTCTGGACACTTTCGGGTGAAAAAATAATCAGGATCAGCCGTGAATACGACGATTCGAAAGGTTCGCCGGTGTTTACCGTAAACGGGAAATACTCGACCCGCGGTTGGACCGAATGGACGCAAGGATTTCAATTTGGGTCAGCCATCCTTCAGTTTGATGCAACCGGTGAGCAATCATTTCTGGATTCAGCGAAAAAAAATACGCTTGAGAAAATGGCCCCACATATCAGTCATGTGGGGGTACACGACCACGGTTTTAACAACCTCAGTACTTATGGAAACTTGCTCCGCTTGATGCAGGAAGGCAAAATGCCTTTCAACGAGTGGGAGAAGAATTTTTACGAGTTGGCGCTGAAAATATCAGGCGCAGTGCAGGCCAGCCGATGGACAAGCATTCCCGGCGGAGGTTTTATTTATTCGTTTAACGGGCCGCATTCGCTATTTGTCGACACCATCCGCTCGTGCCGTATTCTGATGGTCAGCCATCTGCTTGGTCATGTTTTTCAAGGGGAAAACGATCAGAAAATCAATCTGTTCGAAAGGGCTTTGCGGCATATCGGAGCAACGGCCCGCTATTCGGTTTTTTATGGTGAAGGCCGCGACAGTTACGATGTGTGGGGGCGGACGGCACACGAAGCTATTTTCAATAAAAACGACGGCAATTACCGTTGTCCGAATTCGCAACAGGGCTACACCGGCTTTTCAACCTGGACACGCGGACTCTCGTGGGCTATGCTTGGTTTTGCTGAAGAGTTGGAGTTACTGAAAATTCTTCCTGAAAAAGAATTTGAAAATTTGGGTGGAAAAGAATATTGGGAAACTCTGATGCTGAAAGCTGCAAGGGCGACCTGCGATTTTTTCATCGAAAATACGCCCGTTGACGGGATTCCATATTGGGATACCGGCGCGCCCAATTTGCACCGGCTGGGTAATTACCTGGAACGCAAAGCCGAACCGTTTAACGATTTTGAGCCGGTTGACAGCTCTGCCGCGGCGATTGGGGCACAAGGACTTTTGCGTTTGGGAAAATATCTTGCACAAAAAGGAATTTCAGAAGAGGCACAAAAATACTGGCAGGCCGGATTGATGGTTGCCGATACCTTGATGGATGAACCGTATTTGAGCACTGATCCCGGACATCAGGGGATATTGTTGCATACTATTTATCACTGGCCAAACGGCTGGGACAATATTCCAAAGGGGCGAAAAATCGCTTGTAACGAATCAAGCATGTGGGGCGATTACCATATACGGGAGCTTGTGTTGTATTTGCAGCGGATCATCAATGAGGAAAAATATTACACGTTTTTTGGTTGTATAAAATAGAAGCCTCAATAAGAAAAAAACAGACGAATGGCCTCAGAATTAAATGATTTTTCAAAACTATGTGTCCATACACTCACTACCAAACCGTGGAATTTACGGCAGTGTGTTGAAAATTACAGTGCAGCCGGAATTCGTGGAATCACCATTTGGCGCAATGTTTTGGATGGCCAAAACCTGAAAGAAGCCCGGAAACTTCTGGATGATTCCGGGCTGGATGTAGTTTCGGTTGCACGGGGCGGTTTTTTCCCTTCTGCAGAAAAAGAAAAACGACAGGCAGCCATTGACGACAACCTGTTTGCCATTGAACAGGCTGCTGCTGTTGGTGCTCCCGTAATTGTGCTGGTTTGCGGCGCCGATGGCCGTCAGTCGCTGCAAAAATCGCGCGATCAGATCAGGGAAGGAATTGTGAAAATACTTCCGCAGGCTAAAGCTGCCGGGGTGAAACTGGCCATTGAACCGCTTCACCCGATGTATGCAGGCGACCGCTCGGCAATTAACACGCTGGAGCAGGCAAACGATATGGCGGAGGAGATCAATTCTGAATATGTTGGCATTGCTGTCGATGTTTACCATTTGTGGTGGGATGCGCACCTTCAGCAGGAAATAAAACGATGCGGACAAAACGGGAACCTGCTGGCTTTTCACGTATGCGACTGGAATGTGCCGACGGTCGATTTCCTGAACGACCGCGGATTGATGGGCGATGGTTGTATCAATATTCCGCAAATACGCGGATGGGTTGAGGAAACCGGTTTCCGGGGATATGACGAGGTGGAAATTTTTTCGGATAAATACTGGGCAACTGATCAGAAGGAATATTTGGAAAAGATCAAGCAGGCTTATTTGACGAAGACTTAGAGGCCCCCTCCTGCTCCCCCAAAGGGGGAGAGAAAGAAAAGCTTCCCATCCATCCGAAGGGAAAAGGCAAAAGGAGCCACCCCCTAACCTCCAGCAGTTGCCGGAAGGGGAACAAGAGAGCGACAAGAAAATTTAGGGATTTGAAAAACACAGTATATAATTGAGCATCTTAGCTCCCCTCCTTTGGAGGGGTTGGGGGAGGCTCCTAGAAACTAAAAAATATGATCCACAAAGTAGGAATAATCATGAACGG
Organism: Prolixibacteraceae bacterium; assembly: GCA_003506435.1. Lineage (GTDB taxonomy): Bacteria > Bacteroidota > Bacteroidia > Bacteroidales > Prolixibacteraceae > GWE2-42-39. The sequence continues at coordinate 216,443 of DOAQ01000037.1, read as the reverse complement.
CGTCACCGGCCGGATGGGTACCAACCAGCATTTGATGCGGTCGATTGTTGAAATAATAAAACAGGGTGGGGTACAGGTTGCCCCGACTGAATTCATCATGCCCGATCCGGTTTTGGTTGGCCGCAACGAGCTAAAACTGCAAAAGCTGGCAAAAATGTCGGGCGTTGACAACTGGACAACTGATTTGGAATCAGTAATGAACGATCCGCGCTACCAAATTTATTTCGATGCCCAAACCACAGGCCAGCGTGCCGATGCAGTTAAAATGGCTGCCAAAGCAGGCAAACATGTGTATTGCGAAAAACCGATTGCTTCTGATCTGGCAACTGCGCTTGAATTGTATGACGTTTGCGAAAAAGCAGGCGTCAAACATGGCGTTGTCCAGGATAAATTATGGCTTCCCGGCATATTGAAACTGAAACGCCTGATGGAAAATGATTTCTTCGGAAAAATTTTGTCGGTTCGCGGCGAATTTGGTTACTGGGTTTTCGAGGGAACCAGCGTTCCGGCGCAACGTCCAAGCTGGAACTACCGAAAGGAAGACGACGGCGGAATTATTATTGACATGCTTTGCCATTGGCGGTATGTGCTCGATAATTTATTCGGGCAAGTGAAAGGTGTTTTTTGCCTCGGTGCAACACACATTCCCGAGCGGGTTGACGAGCAGGGCAAAACCTATAAGTGTACTGCCGACGATGCAGCCTACGCTACTTTTGAACTGGAAGGCGGCATTATTGCGCATTTCAATTCTTCGTGGGTGACACGGGTCCGCCGCGACGACCTGCTGACCATTCAGGTGGATGGTACAAAAGGTTCGGCGGTGGCCGGGTTGCGCGAATGCTGGACGCAACATTACGGTAATACGCCGAAGCCGGTTTGGAACCCGGATGTTCCCAATCCGATTAACTTTTACGAAGGCTGGTCGAAAGTGCCGGAACAGGAAGTTTTTGACAATGCATTCAAAGCTGAATGGGAGCTTTTCCTGAAACATGTGGTGAAAAATGAGCCTTTCCGGTGGACATTACTGGAAGGTGCCAAAGGAGTTCAATTGGCTGAAAAGGGACTGGAAAGCTGGGCAAAACGAATTTGGGTTGAAGTGCCGAGGTTGTAAAAGCCCCTTTCCTGGTTGATCATAGTCATCCCGGACTTTTTGGACTGCCTCGACCTGCAAATATATGATGTTAGATTTTCTAAAATTCAAATAACTTGTTGGATGGATCAGAAAAATTCAGATAATTTAAAGTCCCCCTTGGGGGGATTGAGGGGGCTTGTTGCTATTATAACCGGAGGTTCGCGGGGAATCGGCCTGGGAATCGCGGCAGAACTGGCAAAAGCAGGTTTTTACCTGGTGATTAACGGTGTTCGCGCTGAATCGGCAGTATCAGAAGTTTTGGCTGGATTGCGAAAATTCGGAACAGAGGTGATTTATGTGCAGGGCGATGTTTCAAACAAAGAAGACCGGCAGAAAATCGTTGATGAAACACTCGCCCGTTTCGGACAGATCAATGTTCTGGTCAACAATGCAGGTATTGCTCCGAAACAACGTCTTGATATTTTGGAAGCTACGGAAGGAAGTTTCGAACATCTTGTCAAAGTGAATTTACAGGGGCCTTATTTTTTGACTCAGTTGGTCGCAAATCAGATGGTACTACAAAAACAGAATCAGCCAGAACAGTTTTGCTGCATCATCAATGTATCGTCGGTTTCGGCGACTGTTGCCTCAGTGAACCGGGGCGACTACTGTATTTCGAAAGCAGGAATTGCAATGGCCACCAAACTGTGGGCGGCCCGTTTGGGCGAATACAATATTCCGGTTTACGAAATTCAGCCAGGGGTGATCCGTACCGACATGACCAGCGCTGTGGTTGAAAAATACGACCGTTTATTCGAGCAGGGGATGGCTATTCAGAAACGCTGGGGAACTCCCGAAGATATTGGTAAAGTAGCTGCTGCAATGGCTACCGGGTCAATGCCGTATTCAACCGGGCAGGTGGTTCAGGTTGATGGCGGAATGACGATCCAACGTTTGTAATTGCAGCAAAAAAACAAGGCATCCAAAATTGTGTGATTTTGGATGCCTTGTTTTTATATAAGCTGATCGTCAAAAAACTACAATTCTCTGATTTTTATATTACGGAACCATACTGTATATCCGTGATCCTGAAGTCCGATAAAACCTTCTTTGGCAATTCCTTCGGTAAATCCGGGGAAGGTTTTGAATTTGCTGTTTTGCACCAACTTGTCCCATTCGGGAGTCCACAAAGTATATGAAACTACTTCAACACCATTCATCGTGTGGGTAACTTTACCATCTTTAACTTTGACAACACAGGTATTCCATTCTCCTGTAGGTTTCACGGCTTTCGGGTCGGCGGCAATCATATCGTACAGCGAACCGGCCATGTGGCTGGCTACTTTATTATCGGTAGCTTCCGCATTGTCGAGTACCTGAATTTCAGGGGCAGCATAATAAATTGGTTTTCCGGGAACTTCACGTACGTGGTAGAAAATTCCTGAATTTGCCATTTTCCCTGCTTTCCAGTCAATCGACAATTCAAAATTTTTGTATTTTTTTTCACCGAAAAGAATGTCGCCGTTGGCTCCCTGTCCCGGCTTTTTCCCTTCGCCTGTGAAAACTTTCATTGTGCCGTCTTCAATAACCCAGTTGGCGGGCATTGCAGTGCCGTTGCACTGTCTCCATCCGTCGAAGTTTTTACCGTTAAAAAGTAAAACCCAGTTGTCTTTTTTCTCTTGTTTTGAAAGCTTATTTGCTTTCTGTGCAAATGAAGGAGCTGCAAAAAATAGACTTGCAGCAAACGCCAATGTCAAAAAAACTGTCTTTTTCATGTTTGTGGTTTTGAAAACCCTTTCGGGCAAATTAGTATGATTGGATTTGATAAAAATTTGTTTCCAAATGTAATCATAAGCTGCAAAAAATCTATCGGCAGAAGTATAATTCAACTTCAAATTTTGTGCAGAATGAAGATGGTAAAATCAAATCATGAAAAAAGGCCCTCATTTTGAGAGCCTTCCTGCTTATTTTTTATTCTTTTCAATCCATTTTTTTGCATTCACAAATGCTTCCATCCAGGGGGCAATTTCGTCGCCTTTCCGTTCTTTCGGGTAATAGGGCCAGTGATATGGTCTGAAAGCCCTTTCGAGGTGGGGCATCATCACCAGATGACGGCCATCATTGGAGCAAAGCCCGGCAATGTTGTACATCGAACCATTCGGATTGGCCGGATAACCTTCGCCCAAATATTTCATGGTTACCTTGTATTCTGATTCAGTTTTTGGGAGCGAGAATTTTCCTTCGCCGTGTGCCACCCAAACACCGAGTTTTTGTCCGGCCATTGAACCCAGCATCACTGAGTTGTTTGCAGAGATTTCAATATTCACAAACGACGATTCGAATTTATGCGATTCGTTGTGCAGCATTTTTGGCATCTCGTTGTGGTCGGGATAAATTAACCCAAGTTCAACCATCAACTGACATCCGTTGCAAACACCCAGACTGAGCGTGTCGCTGCGTTTGTAAAAGTTTTCGAGGGCCAGCCGCGCTTTTTCGTTGTATTTGAATGCTCCGGCCCATCCTTTTGCCGAACCTAACACATCGGAATTAGAGAAGCCGCCTACAAATACAATCATATTGAGGTCTTCCAGCGTTTCTCTTCCTGAAATCAGGTCGGTCATGTGAACATCTTTCACATCCATTCCGGCCAGGTACATGGCGTAGGCCATCTCACGGTCGCCATTCACTCCTTTTTCTCGAATGATAGCCGCTTTTATGCCACTGGGTTTTCTGCGTTTCAGGTCGATTCCGTAATCGGCAGCTTTGCCGGTAAAGTTTTTAAAGTCGTATTGAAGTTCGTTTTTCTTATAGTTTTTATAGCGTTCGAGCGCCAGCTTTTCGCCGCTTTGTTTCCGGTCGAGCAGGTACGACGACTTGAACCAGAGGTCGCGCAACGAGGCAATATCCAGTTCCAGCGCTGCATCGAAATTCGTTACAATGCAACTTGAAACATTGGTTGGCTGGCCGATTTTTACAAATGCCACACCAGCGGCTTTTAAACCGGTTTCAAATTTTGCTGAATTTTCGGGTTGAAGTACCAATCCCGGATTTTCGCTAAAAATCAGTTTTACGGTATCTTTTTCATTTATTCCTGAAAGATCGAGTTGCATCCCGGTTTCGTTGCTGGTGAAACACATTTCGAGCAGAGTAGTGATCAAACCACCCGAAGAAATGTCGTGTCCGGCCAGAATATTTTCGGCTTCAATTTGTTCCTGAATGGCATTGAATGCTTTCACAAAATAGGCAGGATCGGCCACGGTTGGCGTTTCATTGCCCAGTTTGTTAATGATTTGAGAGAAAGCGCTTCCGCCCAGTGCTTTGCCCGATTGCGAGAAGTCAACTAAATAAATTGCTTTTTCCGGATCGTTCACCAAAACAGGTTCCACCACTTTTTTAACGTCGGTTACTTCGCCCGATGCAGAAATAATAACGGTTCCCGGCGCGTAGACCACGTCGTCCTTGTATTTCTGGGTCATCGACATCGAGTCTTTTCCGGTCGGAATGTTGATTCCCAATGCACAGGTAAAATCGCTGGCCGCTTTTACTGCTTTGTAAATGCGGGCATTTTCGCCTTCGTTTTTAGCCGGCCACATCCAGTTGGCGCTCAGTGAAACGCTCTTCATTTTATCGGCAAGCGGCGCAAACACAATGTTGGTAAGCGATTCGGCGATAGCTAGTATCGAACCGTTTTCAGCAGAAACCAGCGCAGCTACCGGCGCGTGCCCAATGGTTGTTGCAATTCCGCTTTTCCCTTGATAATCGAGAGTGATGACGCCAACATTATTCAGTGGCAACTGTATTTTCCCGGCGGTTTGCTGCTTGGCAATACGCCCGGTTACCGAACGGTCGACTTTGTTGGTGAGCCAGTCTTTGCAAGCCACCGATTCGAGCTGGAGAACATTTTCCAAATATTCTTCAATTTTATCCTGATTGTATTTTAATTCGTCGAAGTGTGTTTCAACTGTTTTGTCAGTCAAAACTGTTTTCGGCGGTTTTCCGAACATGTAGCTCAATTGCCAGTCGATAGGTTTTTCGCCGGTCAGCGAGTTCTCGAAAGTAAACTGCATGTCGCCGGTCGATTCGCCAATTACATACATTGGGGCGCGTTCGCGGTCGGCAATTTTTTGCAGCAGTTCAACATCTTTTTCATGAATGACAAGGCCCATGCGTTCCTGCGATTCGTTGCCCACAATTTCTTTTTGCGATAGGGTGGGGTCGCCGACAGGCAATTTGGCCGTGTCTATTTTACCACCGGTCGCTTCCACCAATTCCGAGAGGCAGTTCAAGTGGCCCCCGGCGCCGTGGTCATGGATGGAAATAATCGGATTGTTATCGGATTCGGCCAGCGCGCGGATGGCGTTGTAGGCACGTTTTTGCATTTCCGGATTGGCACGCTGCACGGCGTTCAACTCAATGGCGTTGTCGAATTCGCCGGTATCGACCGACGAAACAGCGCCGCCGCCCATCCCGATTCGGTAGTTGTCGCCACCCAAAAGAACCACTTTGTCGCCTTTGGTTGGTACCTCTTTTAAACTGTCTTTCTTCGCGCCAAAACCGATTCCTCCGGCTAACATGATGACTTTGTCGAACCCGTATTTTTTGTATGCCTCGAAATGTTCAAAAGTGAGAACTGAGCCGGTAATGATGGGCTGGCCAAATTTATTTCCGAAATCGCTGGCCCCGTTCGATGCCTTAATCAGGATTTCTTCCGGAGTTTGATACAGCCAGTCGCGTTCTTCGGTAGCCTGTTCCCATGAACGGGCGCTTTCGGTGCGCGGATACGAAGTCATGTAAACAGCCGTTCCCGCAATGGGCAAACTTCCTTTTCCCCCGGCAATACGGTCGCGAATTTCGCCACCTGTCCCGGTCGATGCTCCGTTGAACGGTTCCACTGTGGTCGGGAAATTATGTGTTTCAGCTTTCAGTGAAAGCACGGTTTCAATATCTTTTACTTCGAAAAAATCGGGTTTGTCCTGCGTTGCCGGGGCAAATTGCTCAACAACCGGCCCCTGTACAAACGAACAATTGTCTTTGTATGCTGAAATAATTGTATTTGGGTTTTCTTTTGAAGTCTTTTTAATCATCTGGAAAAGCGACATTTCCTGTTCCACTCCGTCAATGATAAACGATCCGTTGAAAATTTTATGACGGCAGTGTTCCGAATTTACCTGCGAGAAACCAAATACTTCGCTGTCGGTAAGTTTGCGGCCCAGTTTTTTAGATACATCATTCAGATAATCAATTTCTTCCTGGCTCAACGCCAAACCTTCCTGCTCGTTATAGGTGGCAATGTCTTCTATTGCCATAATCGGATCTGGTTTTTTATCGATGGTAAAAATTTTCTGGTCGAGGTTGTGGTACATTGCTTTCAGCATGGGGTCATAACCCGCTTTTTCATCAAGAACTTGTATATATTCTTCCATCCTGACAATTCCCGGTACTCCCATATTCTGGGTGATTTCAACGGCATTGGTGCTCCATGGGGTCAGCATTTCCTTGCGTGGCCCGACAAACCAGCCTTCGAGGATTTCCTTCTTTAATTGTTCCGCTCCTCCAAATAACCAGAGAAGTTTTTCAATATCAGTCAGGCTGAGTTCCTGTTTTGCATTGACGGCGATAATACTTTTTTCCGGGGTCTTAAAAAATAGGATCATGTTGGAATGTTTAAATTTTCACTGAGGCCTGAAAGGCACGTTTTTCAACGTCACAAAGATAAAACAACTTTAAAAGAACAATCGGTGAAATAAAAAAAGAAATACAGCTTTGATGTTAATAAAACCATAGTGGACAGTACTCAGTGAATATTCCTTATTCCTGATAAGTGTCATGTTCTTTTTCCTTGAATTAACGTTAAGTTTACAAATGACAGCCATTTCTTTAGACCCTTTTTAAATAAGATTTTTGCAACCTGCCTTTGGTAAATTAATATTTATCTTTGCGCGCAATTGAAAAAAGGGCAATCTTTTCAAATAATTACTATGAAGCAAATTAAATATGTAAGCGCCGAAGAGGCGGTTAAAGTCATTAAATCAGGCGACCGTGTCCATCTAAGCAGCGTCGCGGTGACCCCCCATACATTAATTAAACCAATGGTCGAAAGAGGCCGCAGGGGAGAAATCAAAAATGTTTTCATTCAACACATTCATGTTGAGGGAGAAGTAGAGTATGCCAATCCTGAATTCGAAGGCATCTTTTGTTCCGAACAGTTTTTTGTAGGGGGTAACCTGCGCAAACAAACCCAGGCTGGTTATGCCGATTATATTCCTGTTTTCCTTAGCGAAACACAGAAACTGATCCGCGAAGGTTATCTGAAAGTGAATGTGGCCATGATCATGGTTTCTACTCCTGATAATCATGGATTTGTATCGCTGGGAACTTCGGTTGATGCTACCCTTGCTGCTGTTGAGTGCGCAGATATAGTGATTGCTGCTGTCAATCCGAATGTACCTCGTTGCTGGGGCGATGCAATGATCCATATTGATGAAATCGACATCTTCGTTGAAGATGACATTAAATTATATACGCATAGTTTTGCTCCGCTAACAGAACAGGAAACTCAGATTGGTATAAATGTAGCCGAGTTGGTTGACGATGGAGCTTGTTTGCAAATGGGTATCGGCGGTATTCCGAATGCTGTTCTTGCGCAGTTGGGTAATCACAAAGATCTGGGCGTTCATACTGAAATGTTTGCCGACGGAATTCTTCCTTTGGTTGAAAAAGGCATCGTTACCGGAAAACACAAAAGTATTGACCGGGGCAAAATGGTTGCATCTTTCCTGATGGGAACCCAGGCATTGTATGATTTTGTAAACGACAATCCACGGGTGGCCATGATGGATGTGGCACATACCAATGGTGTACACGTTATCCGCAAGCTCGATAAAGTAACTGCTATCAACTCAGCAATCGCCATCGACCTTACAGGACAGGTTTGTGCCGATTCAATCGGAACCAAACATTACTCAGGTGTTGGCGGCCAGATTGACTTTATTCGTGGCGCCGGCCATTCGAAAGGCGGAAAGCCAATTATTGCCATTCCTTCTGTTACTGAAAAAGGAGTTTCAAAAATCAGTCCCATTCTGATCCCCGGATCAGGCGTGGTCAGTACACGTGCCAATATACACTGGGTTGTGACTGAATTCGGTGCTGTGAACTTGTATGGGAAAACATTGCAGGAACGGGCACGTCTGCTTATTTCCATTGCACATCCCAATCATAAGGAGGCATTGGATCAGGCAGCATTTGAGAGGTTTGGTTCTCATTATAGGTTTATATGTAATCAAAAGTAAAAAAATAGCAAAGGCAGGGAGTACCCTGCCTTTTTCTTTATAAAATATTGATATTCTTTATGTTTTTTCAATTTTCAGACAGTAATTTTGTACTTTCTTTTCGTGCATCTAAAAAAATTTAAATCAAAAGTCGAATTTTAGAGCTAATTGTTTGAAAAAACACTAAAAGCAGAAAAAAACTACGCAAACTATCACTTATAAAAATTTAATAGCGATGAAAATTTCACATATCGAACACATCGGAATTGCAGTAAACAGTTTGGAAGAAGCAATTCCTTATTATGAAAAAGTACTTGGCCTGAAATGTTATGCCGTAGAAGAAGTAGCCGACCAGAAAGTGAAGACTGCTTTTTTTAAGGTCGGACAAACTAAAATTGAACTTCTGGAGTCAACCGATCCGGAAGGGCCTATCGGTAAATTCATCGAGAAAAAAGGAGTAGGCGTACATCACCTGGCTTTTGCCGTTGAAAATGTAAACGAGGCATTGAAAGATGTTGAAGCCTCCGGTGTCCAACTGATCGACAAAACCGGACGCAAAGGGGCAGAAGGCCTGAATATCGGCTTCCTTCATCCAAAGTCGACCTTGGGCGTTTTGACTGAGCTTTGTTCTGAATAATAGATTTATCCTAATATTTTACAACTACAATGAATAATCAAGACAAAATTAAACAACTCATCGATCTAAGAGCTGAGGCTAAATTAGGTGGTGGAGAAAAACGAGTCGAAGCTCAACACCAGAAAGGCAAGATGACTGCCCGTGAGCGAATTGAATTGCTTTTGGATGAAGGAAGTTTCGAAGAGTATGACATGTTCGTGCAGCATCGTTGCACCAACTTTGGTATCGATAAAACTAAATTTTTGGGAGATGGCGTGGTAACCGGTCAGGGAACCATCGACGGACGGGTTGTGTATATTTATGCACAGGATTTTACCGTTTTTGGAGGGTCATTGTCCGAAACTTATGCACTGAAAATCTGCAAGGTAATGGATATGGCCATGAAAGTGGGGGCCCCCATTATCGGCATCAATGATTCAGGCGGCGCACGTATTCAGGAAGGTGTAACAGCGCTGGCCGGTTATGCTGAAATTTTTGAACGCAATATCATGGCATCGGGAGTTGTTCCGCAAATCTCGGCTATTTTCGGCCCCTGTGCGGGCGGCGCTGTTTATTCTCCGGCGTTGACCGACTTTATCATGATGACCAAAGATTCATCATACATGTTTGTTACCGGCCCGAAAGTGGTGAAGACCGTAACCGGAGAAGTGGTAACTGACGAACAATTGGGTGGCGCTTCTGTTCACGGATCGAAATCCGGCGTTTCTCATTTCATTGCTGAAGATGAAAATGAAGGTCTTTTGTTGATTCGTAAATTGTTGAGTTACTTGCCGCAAAACAACCTGGAAGATGCTCCGTTGGCTCCCTGCGATGATCCGATTGACCGTTTGGATGATTTTCTTAACGAAGTTATTCCAGACAACCCAAACAAACCGTATGACGTGAAAGACGTTATTCATTCGATTGCCGACTATCACGAATTTTTTGAAGTTCATCGTAATTACGCACAGAATATTGTGGTCGGATTTGCCCGTTTTAATGGTGTTTCAACCGGTATTGTTGCCAACCAACCGAACTATCTGGCCGGTGTGCTGGATATCAATGCTTCACGTAAAGCAGCCCGGTTCGTTCGTTTCTGCGACGCATTTAATATTCCGATTGTAACCTTGGTTGATGTGCCTGGATTCCTTCCCGGAACAGCCCAGGAATATGGCGGCATTATTACTCATGGTGCTAAATTGTTATTTGCTTACGGCGAAGCAACGGTGCCAAAAGTTACCATCATCCTGCGTAAATCGTATGGTGGCGCGTATTGTGTGATGAGTTCCAAACATTTGCGCGGCGACATCAACTACTCGTGGCCAACCGGCGAAATTGCCGTTATGGGACCAAAAGGCGCCATCGAAGTGCTTCAGAACAAAAAAATAGCATCTATTGAAAATGAAGTAGAACGTGCAGCATTTGTCAGCCAGTCAGAAGAAGAATACAAAGATAAATTCGCCAACCCGTACAATGCAGCTCAATATGGTTACATCGACGATGTAATTGAGCCGCGCAATACCCGGTTCCGGATTATCCGCGCACTTCAGGCTTTGGCAACCAAAAAAGATGTGATGCCTGCGAAAAAACACACCAATATTCCATTATAACCAACAATCATGCAAAGAAGAATTAAACATTTTTTATCCGGAATTGCCGTTCTGCTTTTGATTGTTGCAAGTACCAATGTCGCCAGCGCTCAAAATGCCAGCGACTTAAAAATAAATGAGATATTGGTGCTCAATGATTCAAATACAGTTGACGATTTCGGTATGCATACGGCATGGATTGAAATATTCAATTCGGCCTATAACACGGTTAATATCGGCGGATGTTACCTGACTGACGATCTGAGCAATCCGACTAAATACTGGATTCCAACCGGTGACCCAACTACCAAAATACCTTCAAGGTGTTACATGGTTTTTTGGGCTGACAACCATCCTACACGTGGTATCTTTCATTTAAATTTTGATTTGGATGGAGCAAAAACCATTGCCTTATTCAATGCTGACGGAAGAACACTGGTCGATAAAGTTGATTTACCATTGGAAAACAAACCTGACATCACTTATGGAAGACCAACCAATGACAGTGAGCAATGGGTATATCTTGAAAAATCAACTCCGGGAGCAAATAACGATTACACCAGGAAAAAAACAGCAGGTGAAAGTTTTGTTGAAATAGACCCATATGGAGTTGGCATGACTGCAATTGCCATGTTTGTAGTATTTTCTGCACTTGCCATCCTGTATGTGATTTACAAAAATATGGGCCGCTTCTTTATCCGTAAGGCTGCCGGTACCGTTAAATCAAAAGAAAAAGTTGAAACCAAAGTAGTTAAACAAGTAAAAGAAGAGATTTCAGGTGAAGTTAATGCTGCAATTGCCATGGCTCTTTATATGTATCAGAGCGAAATGCATGATCACGAAAATACAGTTTTGACAATTCAGAAAGTGTCGCGTAACTATTCTCCCTGGAGTTCAAAAATTTATACCTTAAGAAAAACACCGCGTTAATAATCAATTGAAATGAAGAAATTTAAATTTACCATAAACGGCAATCAATACGAGACTGAGATTCTCACTATTGAAGACAATATAGCCGAGATTGAGATCAACGGAACTTTGTACAAAGTAGAAGTTGATAAAGAAATAAAACCAGTAAAAACCCCAAAACTGGTTCGTCCGGTTGCAGTACCGTCAACCGACAGTCATCCTTCAGTGGCCAAAACAAGCAGCCCTTCCGGACCGAAAGGAACAGGTAGTATTAAATCGCCCCTGCCAGGTGTTATTCTCGAAGTTTTTGTACGGGAAGGCGATGAAGTAAAAATGGGACAAAAACTTCTGTTGTTGGAAGCTATGAAAATGGAAAACAATATTGAAGCCGATAAAGTTGGGAAAGTTGTTTCCATTCTGAAAAATAAAGGCGACAGTGTGATGGAAGGCGATGTGTTAATCATTATAGGAGAATAAGATATGGGGCATTTTTTTGAATTTATTGTTGAGCACTTATCTCAATTCCTCCAGTTTACGGCTTTTGCAAATATGACTGTTGGTCACATCATCATGATTTGCATAGGTTTGGCTTTTATCTATTTAGCCATTGCAAAAGAATTTGAACCGATGTTGCTGATCCCTATCGGTTTTGGTATTTTGGTAGGAAATGTTGCATTTGCCCCAGGTTATCAGATTGGGGTTTACGAATCGGGTAGTGTTTTGAACTATTTGTACTTTGGAGTACTTCAGGGTATTTATCCTCCGTTGATCTTTCTGGGAATCGGCGCTATGACTGATTTCTCGGCATTGATTTCGAACCCGAAACTAATATTAATCGGCGCTGCTGCCCAGTTGGGTATTTTTGGTGCATATTGTTTAGCGTTGGCCTTAGGTTTTAGTCCTACTGAAGCTGGTGCAATTGGTATTATTGGTGGCGCTGACGGACCAACAGCTATTTTCTTATCATCAAAACTTGCTCCTGATTTAATGGGTGCAATTGCTATTGCAGCTTATTCATACATGGCGCTTGTTCCGGTTATTCAACCACCAGTAATGAAGTTGTTGACTACTAAAAAGGAACGTTTGATCCGTATGAAACCTCCGCGTGCGGTTTCAAAAACAGAAAAAATAATATTTGCCATTGCCGGTATGTTGTTAACAACTTTTATCGTTCCCAGTGGTCTTCCGCTTTTAGGTATGCTTTTCTTCGGGAACCTGCTGAAAGAAAGTGGAGTGACCAAACGTCTGGCTGATACAGCCAAAGGCCCGATGATCGACGTTGTGACCATATTGATTGGGTTAACTGTGGGTGCATCAACACAGGCAACTACTTTTTTGACCTTTAAATCAGTAGGTATCTTTATGCTAGGAGCTGCATCGTTCGTAGTTGCAACTTTCGGAGGAGTAATGTTTGTGAAAATTATCAACCTATTTCTGAAAGAAGGTAACAAAATGAACCCGCTGATTGGGAACGCTGGTGTATCGGCTGTGCCCGACAGCGCCCGTGTTTCTCAGGTCGTTGGTTTGGAATACGACAAAACAAACCATTTGCTTATGCATGCCATGGGGCCAAATGTGGCCGGGGTTATCGGTTCGGCTGTTGCTGCCGGTATCTTGTTGAGTTTCCTTGCATAAAGGCTATATTTTTTTAAAAAAATCAGGAGGTTGCCGATCGTATCGGCAACCTTTTTTTTTGCTTTCTCTGTCTGTTTCTTTAATGTTAAATGTATATTAATATCCTTGTGCAGTAAGGACATTTCATATATGGTATACCTAGCTTTGCGGCGTCTTCCATATAGGAAAAATGAAATTACTTATACTTTTTACAGGACTGTTTAGTTTACTCTTTTTCTCGCGGAAAGAATTTGAACCCGAGCTGAATTCCAATAATCCTTCTGTTATTGCTGATTGGACATATTTTGAAGCAGGGAGGCCCAATGCCATCGGGGGTATTGAAAATACGGAGAGTAATTTTTTTGCTTCATCCGACAGGAAAACATCATATCCGAAAAAACGAACTTTTTGGAATAAGAATAAATCTTCTGACACAGCAAATCAATATTATTCAGCTTTTTCCCATTTAAAACTAACTTCTGTCTCAAAAATAAACTTGTTTCTTGTCTTTCATTTTTCACTCTCGTTATGGCAGGTCTTTCTTCAATGAACAACCGCTTCTTTTTCCGGAGCTACTCTATTCTGACCAAAAATAAACAGGATCATTTCTTTCGTTCACTGTAATTTTTGTGAATTTGCATTAAGGGTCAGAAATACATGTCATTAATCAATGTTGTGTTTTGCCATTTACATGTCAATCTTATAATAGTATTCAATATCCTGAAGTTTTTAAAATTATGAATTCAAGCTATTTTGTTTTAGTTGCAGCGCTTTTGTCGTTTGCCACAGGTTTTTTTGTTGCCGCAATAATTTGGGCCATCAAATGGGCTTTAATACCCAGAGAAGAAAAGTTAATGTCTGAAAAGTCGATTCAATTTCTGCATATCTTTTCCAGACAAGATTATTTAAGAAGCTTCTCCGTAAAGAGGAATGATAAGGTGCCATCAATTGATGAATTATTAAACAAGGAACTCTACCAGTATTATCATGGAAAAAATTGATTTTGGAACCTTATTTCAGGGGATAGGAACTTTGTTTACTGGCGGTACAGCTATGTTTGTAGCAAGGGTATCATTGATTGCTCTTGGTTTGTTTCTGGTATATCTTGGTAAAAAGAAAATTCTCGAACCTTTACTTATGATTCCCATGGGGTTGGGAATGGCCACCATCAATGCGGCCGTAATGGTTTTGCCGGGTGGTAAACAAGGCAACCTGTTTGTCGATCCGTTAGTTACCGATACCGACGAACTTTTTAATATTCTGCAAATCGACTGGTTACAGCCTATTTATACGTTTACATTTTCCAACGGATTGATTGCCTGCTGTATTTTTATGGGAATAGGCGTTTTACTTGACGTCGGATATATGCTTCGCCGTCCGTTCCTAAGTATTTTTCTTGCTTTGTTTGCCGAACTTGGCACATTTGCTGTTGTTCCAATTGCTTCGTCAATGGGAATGAGCCTCGGCGACAGCGCCTCTATCGCAATGGTAGGTGGGGCTGACGGGCCAATGGTTTTATTTACATCAATGATCTTATCCAAGGATCTTTTTGTACCAATCACTATTGTTGCCTATTTGTACCTTGGATTTACCTACGGCGGTTATCCGTATCTGATAAAATTGCTCGTTCCCAAGCATATCAGGGGAATTCAGCCTCCCAAACCCAAAAAGGTAAATCAGATCAGTTCATCGCAGAAACTCCTGTTTTCAGTTGTCATGTGTGTTATACTCTGTTTATTATTCCCGGTTGCTGCTCCGCTCTTCTTTTCACTATTCCTGGGAGTCGCAGTAAAAGAAGCAGACATTCAGCCAGTGGTTGATTTTATCAAAGGCCCGTTACTTTACGGATCAACCTTTTTTCTTGGTTTGTTGCTTGGAATATTGTGTGAAGCTCATTTGATTCTGAATCCCAAAATTTTTCCTTTGCTCCTGCTTGGTATCCTGGCATTGTTATTATCCGGAATAGGTGGATTATTGGGAGGTTATATTGTATACTGGTTTACCGGAGGCAAATTTAATCCGGTGATCGGAATTGCAGGAGTAAGTTGTGTTCCCAGTACCGCAAAAGTGGCTCAGAAAGCGGTCAGCCAAGTTAATCCGCATGCGATTATTCTTCAGGATGCTTTGGGCGCAAATATCTCCGGAGTAATAACCACAGCTATTATTACCGGGCTATATGTTACGCTGATTCCTTTGTTTACATGAATTAAATAAATGATTTATAAAAAAAGAGGTTTTCATCGCGTAATGAAGACCTCTTTTTTGTAATATTGTTCATCCTAAAAAATTAAACGTGAGTGAATCATGAGAAAAATATTTATTCTGGCAGTCATTGCAATATTGCTCTTCAATTTGGGAATTGCACAAAATCAGGAACAGGGAAAACCTGCAAAAATTGAAGTACTGGTTTTTTCAAAAACTGCTGGTTATCGGCATGGTTCGATTTCCAACGGAATGAAAATGATCAGCGAACTTGGGCAAAAGGAAAACTGGGTGGTTACCTGTACCGAAAATGCCAATTTGTTTACTTCCGAATTTTTATTTCAGATGGATGTTGTTGTTTTTCTAAACCCTACAATGGATGTGCTTGATGACAGACAACAAAAGGCCTTCGAAAAATACATACGGAGCGGAAAAGGCTTTGTAGGTATTCATGCTGCAACCGACTGCGAATATGATTGGCCTTGGTTTGGCGGACTAAGCGGGGCCTATTTCCTCACCCACCCACCGGCACAGGAAGGTACGGTTGTTATTGAAGATACGAATCATCTGGCCATGAAACCTTTCGAAGGGATGAGTACCTATATTACTTTTGATGAATGGTACAGTTTTAAAGAAAATCCGCGTGGAAAAGTACATGTATTGGCAAGCCTTGACGAGAATTCTATAAAAAATACAAAAAACGACAATTGGAAGATGGGCGACCATCCGCTGATCTGGTATCATGAGTACGAGGGCAGTCGCTCGTTTTATACCGTATTCGGCCACACCCCTGAAGCGTTCGATGATGAAAATGTACGACAACATATCGCAGGAGCTATCAATTGGGCAGCCCGGCGGGTTGACTAAAAAAAATAAGGCTTCCGATTTCGGAAGCCTTATTTTTTAAACCCTTATCTGGTTTAGAATCTCTTTTCTTTAATACGGGCTTTTTTCCCGGTTAAGCCACGCAGATAATACAATTTAGCCCTGCGTACGCTACCTTTTTTGTTGAGTTCAATCTCTTCGATAAACGGTGAGCTTATCGGGAAAATTCGTTCAACACCCACATTGCCCGACATTTTACGCACAGTAAAAGTTTTGGTTAAACCGGTTCCTTTTACCTGAATCACTACTCCACGGTAGTTCTGGATACGTTCTTTGTTACCTTCTTTAATTTTATAATGAACGGTAATCGTGTCGCCAGGCCTGAAATTAACGGCTGTCTCTTTTGGTTCGAATGCGTTTTCCGCTACTTTTAATAAGTCCATTATTTCTAAGTTTTTAGTGGCAATATTACTCATTCACGAGTAAGAGATTGCAAAATTGTGGCGCAAAAATAGCAATTTTTAAATGATATCAAATATTTGCAGATGAATAATTTTCGGAACTCTATTCGTTTTTCTGTATAATTCTCAATTAATTTTCATTCAAGCCGAAACGCGCAGCCTTCAGTGCTGGTTTTTCGGTAATTACATACACCAAATCTGAAGTAATTTTGCAACACTAGTGATTTGATGTGATAAAAGTAGGCTAAGTGCAATCAGTCAGCTTTGTTTAAACGTCTGAATGTGCTTTGTTCAGAAGGTCAGTTATTTTATTTGAGGGAAGCTATCAGTTATCCCTTCCGAACTGTTCTGCCTTTACGCAGGGCAGGAATTCCCTGATGAACTTACTGCGAATAACAGCCTTTCAATTTATTAGTTTCCTCTCAACGAAGCAGAGACGCCAGATTTTGCGAATAGTTTGCTATTGTCATGTAAACACTGCTGAATAGCGTTTACCACTTTTGCAATATCATATCAGAGGGTACTACAAAAAATTGAAGTTTTTTGTTAAAATTTTTTAAATCGTTTTTATATAATTGATATATCAATTATATTTGTATCAAATATAAAATTAACAAGTTTAATAATTTTAAAAACTGATTATTATGAGAAGAAAAATACTGATTCTGTCTTTTGTTTTATGTTTTTTGTCGCTGGGGATCAATAGCTTGCTTGCAGAAGAAATTAAGCCACTTGTGCGGATTCCATTTATTACAAATGGGTTCCAGACATACCTTGAATTACAGATAAATGGTTCAACTGAAAAATTATGCTTCTGTTTTGATACAGGAGCCGGAAGTACGGTGCTGGACCGAAATTACCTTGCCATTAGTAATATAGCACTAACAGGCGAAAAGGAAGATATGACAACCTCAGTCAATGTTGTGCAAGTTGATATCTCAAATAACAATAAAATTAACGTCAATGGATTTGAAATTGAAGGGATCAAGTTTTACATTGAGAGTCTGTCTCATCTAAATACAGCACCAAACGGGAAAAAAGTGGCAGGTGTAATTGGTTTTGATTTGATGAAGAACTATGTCACTTACATAAACCACGAAGAAAACTATATTGAACTTTATCCGAAAGGCACAGTGCTTTATCCAAATTCACATGTACTTCCATTCTTTTTGTACGAAGATCAGCTTCCTGCATTTCAGGCCACAATACAAACAGAAAGTGGCAAAACATTGCCTGTACGACTTGTGTTCGATTCGGGAGCCAGTTTTACATCAAGTTTAAGTTCAAATTTTATAGCCATGCATAATTTAGATTCTGAACTTAAAGTAAAGGTACAAGTTCCTGTTATTGGCGGGGCTCAATCCAGTGCATCAGTCAATTATTTATCTTCATTGCAACAGTTGAATTTTGGAGAATTCACGTTTCAACATGTCCCTGTAAATTTTTCTACCTCCAAAACAGGGGCAATGGCAACCGACTCGATTGATGGAGTGATTGGCTTTGACCTCATAAAACGATTTAACGTTGTGTTGGATTACGGCAATAAGGTTCTCAGACTTATTCCGAACAAAAATTTCAAAACTCCTTTTAATGTCAATTTAACTGGCTTGTCGTTCAGAATAATAAATAATAATTTGACTGTTTTAGGGGTTATGGATTATTCCCCGGCAAAAAGTGCCGGAATTATTGAAGGGGATGTTATTGTTTCGATTGACGGGAAAATCTTTGGAAGTGTGGCTGAAGTAAGAAACTACCTGAAAGGCTCGTACAAAACTAAAAAGTTTGTGATACAAAGAGCTGGAGAATCATTACAGGTATCTGTAAAACCGGCCAACTTCTATTGAATTGGTTATTTTTTAAAATTTAAATAAAAGAGCTATGACAGAACCGGTTACCGAAGTCGTGTTTTATACTATTGAGGAAGCAATTAAGACGTATCGAAAATTTGCTCAAAAACGAATCTACGGGCAAGGATTAGATATAACCATCGATCAATGGCTGGTACTAAAGTCTTTGGAATCAAGCAAAAACATTCCTCAAAATCAACTTGCAGAACTCACATTTAAAGATGTGGCGTCAGTGACAAGGATAATTGACTTATTGGTCAAGAAGGAATACCTTATTCGTTCGATGCATTCGGATGACCGAAGAAGGTTTGCATTAGAAATTACTGAAAAGGGTCGGGAGATGATTGGAAAAGTAAGTTTGATAGTATCTGAAAACAGAAGTATTGCATTGAATGGGTTGGGTAACGATTGCGTGAGCCAGTTGCAAGCTTCGCTGAAACAGATTATTGAAAACTGTAAACAAGAATTCTGATTCAGTGTTTCTGTTGTTTAAACAGGCCAAAGTGATTTGTGCTTATTAGAGTTTATAAGTTTATGAAAAATTATTTAGCGCTAAAACTATCCTGCTATTGCTCACTTTTGTGGTTTGGGGGTAATATTTATGCACAGCCAGTACAGCCAATAAATCTTACTACTTACCCAATACCTTTTGGTGCGCAAAAGTTGAAAGCTGTTGATATAAATAATGATCGGAAAACTGATTTGATTGTCATGTCGAACGCCCAGGAAACAGGTTTTGCCACTTATTATGGCAATGGCGACGAAACTTTTGGTTTGCCGCAGAGCTATCAAAAGGAGCTTAATTTTGTGAATTTCGATGTGGCTGATTTGAATAATGATGGCTATATGGACCTGGTTTTGTCAAGTTATTGGTTCAATGGATTTAAAACCTATTTTGGTGACGGGAATCAACAATTTTTATTTAGTGATTCTTATGATATGGGAGCCCATGCAACGGGAGTAACTATTTCCGATATTGACAATGATGGCTTTCTGGATGTTTTAGGTATAACTTCCGGTTCGGGAAATCCGGTTACACTCAATGTTTTTAAGGGAGATAAAAGTGGAAAGCTGCATAGTGCAGGTAAATATCCTACTTTATTATCTGGAAATCTGAACACGTATGTGGTTGATAAAAATGGAGACAAATTATCGGATGTCATAATCTCAACCCGAAACTGGCTGGCACTTTTCTATCAACAAACCAACGGTGAATTTTTATTGAAATATTGGCCTTTGGAAATGGCTTTAGTAACAATCGGAGATATCAACGATGACAAATTACCGGATATGGCACTCGGTTACACTTCGTATGATTTGGGAAGTGACGGAGATTCGATTCTTGTACGATTTGGATTACCAGATACGACGTTCAGCGCCAAGCCAATAAAACTGTTGACTTATAATCTACATCCAGGCTCTATGCACCTGGCTGACCTGAATCATGACAAATTACCGGAGTTAATTATAAGTCAATTAAATACGAGTGGAGAAAAAACAGATAGCCTGTACATATTTCGCGGTTTAGGAAATGATGGTTTTGAAATTCAAGGTATCTATAAATTACCCGAAACGATTAATGGTTTTACTGTGGCTGATTTGAAAAATGATTCTTTTCCTGAAATCATTCTGATTTCGGAAAAAAACCTAATGATAATGCACAATTCAGGCAATATCCTTTCCTCAAGCAACTCGCCCGATCTTAACAAAGCCAAAATATATCCTAATCCTGTGTCCAATTGGTTGTTTTTAGATTTGCCTCATGCGATATCCGATATTCGAATTTTGGATATGTATGGCCATGTTCATTATGTTTCAAAGTATACTGATTCATTGAAAATTAACATTCAACCGCTGCCATCAGGAATATATATAGTGCAAGGTTTTCAGAAAGATAAGCTGTTAATTGTAAGAAAAATAATCAAATTGTAAGGATTGACTAACCAGCAAAGTCATCTTTAGATAAAACTAACTGGCAACGATCCGAAAAGTAGGGTAGCTAATGGGAGTTTTCCACCCAACAGCCGACAAAAACCGTATTTCACCCCGAGGAATCAGGACTAATTTCCTGGCAACAAAGTCCTGCCTGTCGGTCGTGGTAGAAAACCCGACTTGCATATATCATGGATTATAAATCCCATGTTTAAAAGTGTTGATTTGCAAATCAGCACTGGCGGATACGAGCTTTTGCATATTCGAAGGAGCGGGTTTGTTTACCGACTATTTTTTAGTATTATGTCCAAATCAGCTATTGTTTTAGTGAAAAATCGAACCAGTATAAATATCTGTTTATGTATTCGTTCATGATTTTATCTTATTTATTCTCCTCATGGGTTGGAAAATAAAAAAAAAACTCCGCAATCTCTTTTTTGATGCGGAGTTTCAAATATTAGTGATCCAAAGCGGAGAAATGTCGAACTTTTTACTTGAAGATTATGATGCGGTATTAAATCTCATGAATGCTGAGACTCAGAAGAAAAAGTTCAAAATATAAATCATTTTGATATTTGAGTAAAGACTTTTGTTTGATGGTGAGAAAGAGCAGATAATATCTTAACTTGAAATTAATAGTATATTTTGTCTCATTTTAATTTATAATACCCGTCAGGATGAACGGTATCATATTAACTTGGTTTAAAGGATGGTATTACAGACATTTGCGTAGGATAAATATTTTTATTCCCATCTGGATTATCTGACAATCCAGGAATTGGAACAAATCAAAAACAAAGAGATTAGTACAATCAGGATGGAGATTATTCGGGACGTATTTGTTTTTGCTTGTTACACTGGATTAGGCTATGCCGAACTAAACAAGCTTAACAGAAACCATATCCAGCTTGGAAATTACGGGGAAGAATGGATTGTCATTGACCGAACAAAAACAGATATCCGATGCAGGGTTCCATTGTTGCCCCAAGCCAAAGCCATATTGCAGAAATACGAAAACTTTCCGGTGAACTGGAATAAAGGAAAACTACTTCCTGTACATTCAAACCAGAAGATGAATGAATATTTAAAGGAATTGGCAGCCATCTGTGGAATAACTAAAAATCTCTCCATGCACGTTGCCCGTCACACCTTTGCCACATCGGTTATTTTAGCCAATGGAGTACCAATTGAAACGGTATCAAAAATGTTGGGACATACTTCTTTGAAAACCACTCAGATTTATGCGAGGATTGTTGATTCGAAAATAGTAGGGATATGGCGAAGCTGATGAAAGATAATGCGGAATCATTTTAATTCAATAAAGTTTTTTAGATGAATTGATGAAGCAGGAACTCTTGCCAAATTATAAAGGGATTTGGAATGCGTATCTCCCCGGTTAGATATTTTCTTAATTTTGGATCGGGGAAATGAAATAAACTAATTAACAAAACTACCAAAAGTGAACTTATTACCGGAAAATGACCTTAATAAAATCTGGGAGAATTTCAGGCTGGATGGCAGCACTGAAGCGCTTTCCCTGATTTATTACGAGCATTTTGATTTTCTGTACGATTTTGCATTAAAATATACCGGCGACCGGAGCCTTATTGAAGATAGCATCCAAAATATTTTTGGTTATTTATTAAAACGGCAAAAAAAGCTAACCCCGGTTTCAAATCTTCGCTATTACCTGCTGCAGGCATTCCGGCGTGAGCTTTTTGATCAACTGAAAAGGCAGAAAAAGATTCACCTTTCATCCGAAATTACTGAGAACCCTGAGTTGTTATGCTACAACAAGATAGAAGACCAGATGGACAGCGAAGAACGTGACCGGGTGATTATGCTTGTAAAAAAAAGCATCGCCAAACTGGGGCCGAAACAACAGGAAATCATTAACCTGAGATTTAACCAGGATTTGGATTATAACGAGATTGCTAAAATGTTGTCCATTTCAGTCGATTCGTGTTACCAATCCGTTTACAGGTCAATAAAATTTATCAAGGAAGATATTGAAAAAGCACTTGGCGATAACCAGAATTTGTTGCTTTGGGTATATATCGGCCTAAAAAAAATCAAAAAAAATTAATTTTTCATGTAGAGAAAATTTGCCGGGCTCCCTCTTCTGGGTATAAAACGCTGGCAAATGGACTCAACAAAAAGAAAATACGAAAGTTTTGAGGTTGCCGATTTAGTACTGAACGACGATTTTAAACAACTGGTATCTGAGAAAGGCAACATCAATTTGAGCAGGTTCATTGAAAACCCGGAAGGGCATGAACAAAACATCCGCTTAGCTTCCAAAATAATACTTGGCCTGCAACAAAAAAGGCAATCACAGTCGCTCGACTTAAAATACAGGCTTTGGAGGCAGGTACAAAATAATCATCGCAGGCAAAAGAACTTCGCAATTCTTCGTTATGCAGCAGTGCTCATTTTGTGCTTTTCGCTTGGGGGCGGAGTACTGTACCGGGCCAACCAAACTCCCCGCATTGTCGAACTGGCGAAATCAAATCCCGTGGAATACGGACAATTTGAGTTAATCCTGCCTGATGGTAAAACTATTTTTCTGACAGGAAGCAACCCGACGGTTAAATCAACAAATCAGGGAAAAACAATACTCATCAATGACAGCGTCCGGATCAACCAGTCCTCCGAAGGTTTCAATCAACTGGTTGTACCTTACGGGCATAGGGGCACCGTGCTTTTAGCGGATGGGACACAGATCAGATTGAACTCGGGTTCAAGGTTGGTCTATCCGTCCCAGTTCTCTGAAAATAAGCGGGAGGTTTATCTCGAAGGGGAAGGCCTTTTCAAAGTGAAGAGAAGCAACGATAAGCCATTCTATGTTCAGACCGGCAAGTTTGAAGTGCAGGTGCTCGGAACAACCTTTAACGTACAAGCCTACGGAAACGAAAATCTTTTTAATACGCTTCTGGTCGAAGGAAAGGTGAACCTGAAACTGAACAAAGGACTCTTTCCTGCATCGGTTGAACTGCTTCCAAACCAGATGGCAAGCCTTACAGAAAATCACGATGAAATCAGGCTTGAATCCATCGG
The DNA here is from genome assembly GCA_003506435.1 of Prolixibacteraceae bacterium. Lineage (GTDB taxonomy): Bacteria > Bacteroidota > Bacteroidia > Bacteroidales > Prolixibacteraceae > GWE2-42-39. The sequence continues at coordinate 193,051 of DOAQ01000037.1, read as the reverse complement.
CAATATACAGAACTATACATCTTGGGCAAGCGGTTATCTTGAATTTAATAATGAGAACATAGAGCTGTTATTGAAAAAGATTGCCATGTATTACAACATTCAGGTTGATCTGAGAGGCGATGTCCGACAATTAAAAATTAACGGTAAACTGGATTTAACGGATAATCCGGAAAGTATTATTGCCGGTGTTGCGGCAATGGGCAAAATGAATTATAAAAAGGAAGGAGACAATTTTATACTATATCAATAAAAAACAACCGGCTGATGTTGGAAGCATCAACCGGTTTTGAATCATGCCTGACGGCACAATAATTAATTACAAAAACAAACAAATTTATGAAAAAAATTATGAATTATGCTTTTCCCGTTTATTGGGAAAAGCTAAAAGTACTGTTTTTGATTATGAGACTCTTTTCACTACTAATGCTTGTGGGGACTCTGACAGTATCAGCAAAGTCCTGGTCGCAACAAACGAAGATTGATTTGCAAATGCAAAACTCTTCGGTTGGCGACATTTTAATGTCCATTGAAAATGGCAGTCGCTACTTGTTTATTTACGATGCGGGGGTTATTAATGCTTTGGACAAAAAATCAATCGATGTAAAAGGGAAAAACATTGAAGATGTTCTTAATCACCTGTTTAAAGACACCAATGTGGCATACAGGATCAAAGACAGGCAGGTATTCCTTTATGAAAAAGATACCTTGCCTTCAGTCCTTTTTTCAGAACAAGGACAGATTGGTGTAAAAGGCCGTGTCACCGACTCTTCCAGCGCTCCGCTTCCCGGCGTTTCAGTCGTAATAAAAGGTACAACCAATGGAACCATTACCGATTTTGACGGAAAGTACACGCTGGCCAATGTTCCTGCTGATGCTACGCTGGTATTTTCGTTCGTGGGGATGAAAACGCAGGAAATTTCAGTTGCAGGGAAAGCCAACATTAGTGTAATCATGGCTGAAGAAACCATTGGATTGGAAGAAGTCGTAGCGGTTGGGTATGGAACAATGAAAAAAGTGAATCTGACAGGTGCAGTAGAGCAAGTTACAGCCGAACAACTGGAAACAAAAGCCGCTGCAAATTTAGGATTAGCATTACAGGGACTAATCCCTAATTTGAATATAACTATTGATGACGGCAATCCTGTAAAGAATCCTTCATTCAATATCAGGGGTGGAACTTCATTTTCAGGCAATAGTTTTCAAACAGGATCTCCATTAATTTTAGTAGATGGTGTACCCATGCAAATTAATGATTTGAATCCTATTGATATTGATAATATATCAGTTATAAAAGATGCTTCTGCTGCAGCAATTTATGGCGCAAGAGCAGCTTATGGGGTAATTCTGGTTACAACAAAAAAAGGAAAAAAGGATTCAACTCCGAATATTTCATATTCCTCCAAGTTTAGCATACAAAAAGTGATGAAAGACCCTGATATATTAAGTTCTGTGGAGTGGCAACAAGGATATATGAATGCTAAAGTTTTAAACGGTGGAAATTTTAGTTCATCTGATCAGACCAAGTTGGATATGTTAATTAATTATGCGAATAATCCGGAAACAGCACCGGTTTATTATATGGAAGGTAGCAGACTTTGGTGGGTTGCCAATGTCAATCCCTGGGAGGAAGCATACAAAGATTGGGCTCCAATGCAAGATCATGTTATCTCATTGTCAGGCGGAGGTGCAAGAAATACTTACTATGCTTCCCTAGGATACAGAGACCAAGATGGACTATTGGATATTGGAGACGATTACAGGAAGACGTATAATGCATCCATGGGATTTTCTTCTGATGTAACTACCTGGTTAAATATTGACACTAAGGCATTATTTACTCAGCTTGATACAAAAAAACCTCAAGGGCAAAGTGTATATGAGGAAGATACGACTTTTAGGCATCTTGTATTGTACGCATGGAGGAGTTTAATGGAACCAAAATACGCACCAGCTAATTCCCCGGTTGGAGCCATGCCTACTCATCGTTCCCTTAATGCCTATTTGAATGATGGCCATATAAGATCAGCATCGCAAACTTTGATGTTGAAAATTGCTGCCACAGTTAAAATATTTGATTCACTGAATTTTAAAACTGATTTTGCTTATAGGTCTGTACAAGGTAAAGACAAACTTTTTTTACCACTTGTTTGGAGAGTTGAAAAATCATGGACACCTTTTACAGAAGGATACAGCACTATAAATAAGACATTTTCTAAAAGTGATTACTTTGTTTATAATGCCTATTTTGATTTTAATAAAGTATTTAAAGATAAGCACGAGGTTTCAGGTGTGGTGGGTTTTAATCAGGAATCATATAAATATGGAAGTTTATATGCACAAGGGCTGAATATGATAACTGAGAGTGTCCCGGTGATAAAACTTACAACAGGATCACAAACTATTCTGGACAATGAATCGCATTGGGCGATAAGGGGGGCTTTCATCAGGTTTAATTATATCTTTGATAATAGATATCTGTTTGAAATGAATGGCAGATATGATGGTACATCTAAATTTCCAACCGCAAGCCGTTTTAAATTTTTCCCTTCCTTCTCTGCAGGATGGAGAATTTCAGAAGAGAAATTTATGGAGAAGACAAAATCGGTTCTGTCAAACTTAAAGTTGAGAGGTTCTTATGGAAGCCTGGGTAATCAAGATGTCAACAATTATGCATATATTTCAACCTATGGTTTGACTTCACAAGTGGCCCATATCATAAATGGTACAAGGCCGATTGGCATCACTGCACCGGGTTTGGTCAGTGCTGATCTGACATGGGAAACAGCAACCACATTAAACTTTGGTTTGGATGCTACCTTGTTTAATAAACTCACATTGAATTACGATTGGTATAACAGAAAAACCAAGGATATTCTGACAGCTGCAGAAAAATTACCGTCAGTATTGGGAGTAAGTGTTCCTCAGAAAAATTCAGGTGTAATGAGAACAACAGGATGGGAGTTTTCAGCTAAATGGAATGATAAAGTAAATGAGTTAAATTATGGCATAGCCTTCACTTTAGCTGATTATCAATCAGAAATTCTAAGGTACTCCGGAAATCCTCAAAAATTGATATCTTCTCTTTATGAAGGAAGAAAGATGGGTGAAATTTGGGGTTTGGTGACACAAAGTCTTTTTCAAACCTATGATGAGATAGCTGCAGCCCCGCTCCAGAAAAGATATTATGGAGGTGTCTGGAGGCCCGGGGATGTTCGTTATCAAGACATAAACGGAGACGAAGAAATAACCCCGGGATTAAGTACTGTTGCTGACCCTGGAGATCAAAAGATAATCGGTAATGATACTCCACGTTATCAGTTTGGTTTGAATACAGGTCTTTCATGGAGAAATTTCGATTTTAATATGTTCTGGCAGGGAGTGGGGAAAAGGGAATATTGGACAAATAGCTATTATTATTGGGGTTATATAGGTGGTGCTGATGCCTCTGGACCCACATGGACATATTACAACTCATGGACACCTGACAGGACAGATGCTTTTTTCCCGGCATTCAAGAGTGCGAGCTACAACAAAGTGACACAATCAAGATATCTTCTTAATGCTGCTTATGCCCGGTTAAAAGATATCACATTAGGATACACATTACCCAAGTATCTGACTAAAAAAATAAAGGTCGACAATATAAGAATATACGCCTCTGGATATAATTTGGCTAAAATCTCAGGTACTCCTGATATTTTGGACCCTGAAATATTGACAGATGATTCATATGCTCAAGTCCATTATTATACTTTTGGCATTCAGGCTAAATTTTAACGTTAATGACATTAATATTAAACTTTATGAGAACAATATATTTTTCTTTTTTATCATTTGTCTTGTTTATAATGTTTAGCTGTAATGATCAGTTTATGGAAAAATATCCATTGGATGAAATAACAGACAAGACTTACTGGAATAGTGAATCTGATTTGAGATTATACTGTAATACTTTTTATCCGGTCTTTATCCCCGGATTTATGACCGGCTGGGCTTTAGATGTTCAAAATCCGTATGGATATACGGGGCCGGAAATCCCTTATGGTGATCTTCATTCAGATAATGCCTTACCTACGGATTATTCCAGGGTTAAAATGATCAATGGCACATATGTTGAGCCTACATCTGCTGGCAGCGGTGGATGGAGTTGGTCTGATTTACGGGGGCTGAATTATTTTCTTGTTAATTACAACAGGGCAGATATTGACCAAAGTAAGAAACAAATATATGCTGGTGAAATATTATTCTTTAAGGCATTCTTCTATTTTAAGATGATCAAATTATTTGGAGAAGTGCCTTGGTACAGTAAACCGCTTGAAACTAATTCAGAAGAATTATATGCCCCCAGAACTCCCCGGCCTGAGCTTATGGATTCAGTTCTGGCAATAATTAACAATGCTGTCCGGTGGTTGCCTGATAAAGGATCTGAGCAGACTGACCGTATTAATAAAGACATGGCATTATTACTGAAAGCACGTATATGTTTATATGAAGGTACTTTTCGTAAATATCATACTGAACTTGGTATTTCAGGAGATAAATTTTTACAGGAAGCTGCAAGTGCAAGTGATGCCCTGATAAGTTCAAACCACTATTCACTTTGGTCAACAGGAAAAGCAAATAATGATTATCATGATCTTTTTATTCAGAATGATTATACAAATAATCACGAGATTATATTATCGAAGAAATATGTGGCAGGACTTCTTGGGCATAGTTTTTTAAGATATCTTCTTTGGAATCAGGCAAACAATATTGCAGGTTTTTCCAAGTCCTTTGTCGATGAATATTTATGTTCTGATGGATTGCCTACATCTGTAAGTCCTTTATATAAGGGGGATGACAGTATTCAGAGTGAGATGATGAACAGGGACCCCCGGTTACATCAAACAGTATGTGCGCCTGGGGAATATACTCTTGATCCTCAAAATACTGAGGCCTTTACAGGACGTGGCAAAGGTTATAATATGTCGATGCCTCCGATTACCGGCACAGGTGACGAATATCCAACCCCAACCGGTTATTGGCCTGTTAAATTCTGGAAAGATGATCCTGCTGAGTACAATGCTTTACAAACCGGAGTAATGCCTTGCCCTGTATTCAGATATGCCGAAATATTGTTAACAAATGCAGAAGCAAAAGCTGAGTTAGGGGTATGTACACAGACCGTTTTGAATGCTACAATAAATAAATTAAGAGATCGTGTCGGAATGCCTCATTTAATGTTAAGCGCGATTCCCGACGATCCTCAGTTGGATGCAGCATATTCAACATTTTGCGGATACACGCCATCTTCTTTAATCAGGGAGATAAGACGTGAACGAAGAGTTGAACTGGCATGGGAAAACTTTCGATGGGATGATCTGGTCCGTTGGAAAGCCGGTAAATTTCTTTTAAGGCCTGAAGCAATAAGAGGAATAAAATTCAATAAATATCAATATCCTACTGTAAAAGTGGGTACGGATATTTATTTGGATAGTGAAGGATACCTGGCTCCATATCAGAAATCTTTACCAAATGGGAGAACTTTTATTGAACCCAAACAATATTATTACCCTATTCCAATTGAAGATTGTATTATGAATGAAAATCTTGTTCAGAATCCAGGCTGGGCAGGGGCAAACTAAGGTATAAGAATTTCAATCTGAACATCACTTAGGAATACTTATTATTAATTTAATAGGTATTCCTAAAGATGTGTTTATGCACCCGGTTTATGAGAAGATGAAAGAATTGGTGAAAGAAAAAATGGAGTTTTTTTGCATTTAAGAATGCCAATATGATTGACATATAAAGAATCAACATTTTATGTTAGAGAAGATTAATGAAAATAACTATTTATGAAAGCAAGACTAAAAACGTTTATCTCAGAAGGGCAAGACGCCGAATTAAGGAATCGATTTAATAGTTTAAAAAGATTTACAACAATTTTACTGGCCTTTCTTATTGCATCTCAAATTTATGCACAAAACTCAATTTCTGTAAACACGAAAAAGTTGCCGGTTTTGAAAAGTCTGAAAATAGGCCCTTGTTCGGATGCGGCGGTTTGTGGCAAGATTTTATATGCTATTGGTAGTGGCCGTATCTATTCCTTCGATATTTCTTCCCCCGAAAATCCAGTTTTGCTTAATACGCTTGACGGACTTGGAAATGTTCGTCAAATAGAAGTGGAAAGAGGATATGCATACGTTACTTCCCGGGAAGAAGGGTTGTTTGTAATAGACGTACGAAATCCCCGAAATATGGTAAAAGCAGCTCATTACGATACAATTGAATTAGGAACAGGAATCGCGGTTTCAGGATCTTTGGCATCTGTAGCCAATCGACAGTACGGGGTAGAGTTTATCGATATTTCACATCCGCAAAGCCCTTCCTTTTTGGGGATGACTCTTACAGGCGAAGCACAGTCGGTTTTTATCAAAGACAGTTTAGCGTTTGTTGGAGACTGGGGTACCCGTGAAATGGTGGTGTGCAATATTTCAAATCCGGGGGAACCTAAAATCATATCAAAGACTAAGCTTGATGGGTTTGGAGATGGAGTTTTTGTAAAAGATAACCTTTGTTTTGCAGCTACAGGCCATCATGCCAGGGGATGGAGCTGGGACAATAGGGATTCAACATACTTCGGCAAAGGACATGGCTTGGAAATTATAGATGTTTCAAATCCGTACAATCCAAAAACATTATCAGTACTAAAATTTCCCGTTGTCTTTTACATGCTCCATATCGATATGTGGGACGTTCAGGTATCCGGGAATTATGCTTTTGTGGGAGATACAGAGGCTGGCCTGTTTGTTGTAAATGTAAGCAATCCTCAAAATCCTGTTTTAGTCGGTCATGCTCTGTTGCCAAAAGTTAAAATGCCTGATCATATGAAATCCGTTTTCAAAAAAGGAGAAAAAAGTGGCCCTGTTGGCGGATTTGCCATAGGTGATGGGGTACTGTATATTGCCGGGAAAATGGATGATTTATATGTAGTAGGTGCAAAAGAATTTGCAGTTCCCATTACCGGTAAAGAATCCGGTACAACAATGCCTGCATCTCTCAAAACAAAAGAAACGGTTTCCCCGTCAGTATATCTTCCTAATGGGCAGGTTCATTCAGTATTTATTTGTAAAAATGGAAAAGCGTTAATTGCTGCAGGTGAAAATGGGGTACACGAGGTAACCCTGAGGCCCAAACTGACAGGAAAACAAATCCTGGAAACAAAATCAATAGTATTTGATGTTTATCAGCACAACAATCATCTATTTCTTGCGGAAGGGAATGAAGGATTTTCAGTATGGGAATATGCAAAAAATGCAATTCCTGTTTTACTAGGACGCTACAAATCCGAACATGGTGGAATTTATCAATTGTTAATCAGTCCCGACCAAAAATATGCATTTTTACATGCCGGGGCCAATATACTTGAGTTTATTGATTTATCAGATTTGAAAAAGATGACATGCGTAGGTTATGACCGGCAAACTGCAGGAAATATGTACCGTCTTCCTTTACCTAAAGAAATGTCGAATGACCGGTTCGTTGCTTGTAGCTGGCATAGTCCGGGAGCCTTTTTCTATGAAATCACTAAAAAGCAAGGCATAATACCAAAAGGACAGGCTTTTCCTGCATTGAAAATGTTCAACGGTGCCGCATACTACAAAGATAAATTTTGGGCAATTTATAATGGCGGAATTGTCACACAAAATCCGCCGGACAAACCCCGGCTAACTATCGAAAAACCCGTAATAGTTGAAAATGTTAAACTGGAAGGTAAACCTACTATTTATAACTCTCGGATGTATGTATCACACAGAAGACTGGGACTGGTCACGGCGGTCAATATAGACAATCCCGAATCACTTCAGAAAGTATGGCAACTGGATTCACTTGGTAATCCAGGCCTGGTGGTTGAGGATAAAGATATGGTAATTGTTCCGGCAGGGCGTGGAGGATTGCAACTATACAAGAAATCGAACGGACTACCTTATTACGGGAACTAATTTATATCACAACTAATCAAATACTTAATTTATGCAATCATTTGCTTATTCTATTTATAACCAACAAAGATTTTCAGCTTATTATTGTCGTTACTTATTTTATACTATCGCATTATGTTCTGTACTTCTGATAACACCACTTTCGGCAAAATCACAAAAATCTGTAGAACAAGCAATAGAACAGGCTAATAAGGAGCTCTGGGAAAAATTCATTGACAAATATGGAATTATTAATGATTTTGTAGGAGAAACTCCTACTCCCGAAGATTGTGAATTGGGAAAACCAAATGCAATTGGATGGTGGAGCCCAATCGAAAATGGTCCTTTTTTTACCGGCTTATATTTAATGGCTGCTTGCGAAAGGGCAAAAAGAAGCGGAGATGAAATTGATAAAGAAAAAGCCCAACGCCTGGCAGATGGCCTTTTGAAATGTGCATCAGTATCTGATGTACCCGGATTTGTAACAAGAGGCATTGGAACGGATGGGAAATGTCATTATCCTTTGGGGTCTGTTGATCAAACGATTCCTTGGTATATTGGACTATACAGCTATCTGATGAGTGATATTCCAACACCACAACATCGTAAATTGGTAATGGACAAACTGCAGGAAGTAACATCAGCATTAAAGTTGTTAGACTGGAAACTTCCTTGTGATGGACATTTCAAAGGAGATTTTCGGGGAGACCTGAAATCCAATAATTATCTTGAGGTTACTACTTACTTGTTTGTGCTTCGAATGATGTACAAGTTGTTTCAAGAACCTGTTTGGCTTGAAGAATATAAAACGGCTTTGTACGAACGTCCGCGAAAGTCAGTTGAGCAAGTTTCAGATTCTGATAAAATACGAATAGATATATGTGCCGCAGGTTATCGAATTGACACCTTAATATTCAAACAATTCAACATGGATAAGAGAGTACTATGGATTTACGTAAAGAATCAGGCTACATTGTATTATTTGAAAGCCATGGAAAATGATGAAACAATCAGAGCAAAATATCAAACTGGTCTGGTTCAGAATGCACAAAATGCAATGGATGGAATTTACGAATATGAAAAATTTGACAATGATGATGACAAAGTGTTTGGACATGCCAATTGGCGTGAAGGCTATCCTTACTGGTTTCCACAAACAACTCAGAAAGATGCAGAGAAATTGTCAGGAATGGGGGATCAGGATAAATTAGGTCAACGGAAATCATATGAGAAAAGATATATGACAAATCCCTTGGCTGCGGCCTCAATTATTGCGATGGAGGGTGATCCCAAAAATAATAAACTTATAAAAAAGGTGATCAGTCATTATGATTATTCAAAACTAAATCTGTCTGAATTCTTCTTTGCCGAGGTTGCGTATTATGCTTTATCCGATAAATGAAAACGATTCATTTGTGAGTATTAAAATAAAAATATCATAACTAATATATAAATAAACCATAAAAGTTTAAAAGAATGAAAAGAAGAAAAATGAAAAAAGTGTTTCTGTTTCTGTTTTGCATTTTTATTTCAATCTTCTTGTTAGCCCAGAATGGTAAAGTATTCGATAACCTGTCGATGAAGAGCTCAATCCTTAATAGCGAAAGAAAATACGCGGTCTATTTACCTCCCGATTACGAATCTTCACAGAGAAGTTACCCGGTGCTTTACCTCCTACACGGTGGTGGCGACGACCAAACAGGCTGGGTGCAGTTTGGTGAAGTCTTATATATTGCGGATAAAGCAATAAATGAAAGGAAGGCTACCCCTATGATCATTGTAATGCCTAATGCCAATACTGGCAAACGCGGTTACTTTAATTCTGTAAAAGGAGAATGGCGTTACGAAGATTTCTTTTTTGAAGAGTTTATCCCTTTTATAGAAGGGAAATACCGGATCAAGGGAGAAAAGCGGTACCGGGCAATTGCGGGATTGTCGATGGGAGGAGGCGGTGCCTTCATTTACGCCCTGCACCATCCGGAACTGTTCTCATCGGCCTGTCCGCTGAGCTCTAATACCGGACCATTATCGCTGAATGCTGCAAAAGAACACCTGAAACAGCGGGAAAAAGAAACCGTTACCGACAAAGAAGCAGAAACATATTATCAACAATATAGCGCCTTATACCTGGTCGAAAACATGCCGGAGGAACAGAAAAAAGTAGTACGCTGGTATATCGACTGTGGTGATGGCGACTCTTGGTATGAAGGGAGTTCATTAATACACATAGCTATGAGGAAGAAAGAAATCCCCCATGAATTCCGCATCCGCGACGGGGGGCATACCTGGACCTACTGGCGTACAGCGCTCCCCGAGGTATTGGATTTTGTGTCACAGGCTTTTCATCAGGAATGATTTCCTTAATATTCAAATTTATTGCATAAGTAATAACCTATAATATCAAATATTTTTTTGCACATAAACGCATTGAGATATTAAAAATCAAATTAGTTTGTATATTTGTCTGACAAATAAACAAATATTTCTCACAATGAAGGAACTCAATAAAGAATATCTTCTTACGTCGATTATCAAATCGATAGCAGGGCATATTTCAGAAAATAATCTGGAAGCAGGCGATAAGTTGCCAACTGAGATTGAAATTGCCGGGGAGCTTAAAGTGGCACGTTCTTCTGTACGGGAAGCTTTAAAATCTCTACAATCGATTGGTCTTTTAGAAAGTAAGCCAGGTGTAGGGACTGTTATTTCCGGTAAAGGAGTAGATCCTTTTATCATGACATTGATATTTGGGAGTATCATGGGAAAAATTGGCTTAGGGCATTTAGGCGAAATTCGGATTATTCTTGAACAGGGGGCAATACCATTAATTATCAGCAATGCATCAGCAACCGATTTGGATTTATTGATGAAACAGGCCAAAGAACTGGATGAATTCAGGGATAAATTTGATCAAAAGCCAAAAAAGAAGGATAACAAGATGGCTGCAGAGAAAGAAATCAGTTTTCATCGGAATATGCTCCGGTTATCCGGAAACCCAATTCTTGAAAAGTTTAGCTTTTTATTGCAGTTGTTTTTTTACAGGGCTTCTCCCAGCGGGGAGTTATTCTTTCAGGCCCAACCTGTTTCCATTCCTGTCCAGGAGCGGGTAACTCATTCGTCCATTGTTGAGGCGCTTCAAAAAAAGGATATAGCTAAAGCAGAAGAAGCGGTAAGAATGCATCTGAGATATTGGGCTGAATGCAAAAAAGAAATAGATTCCGGGTTTATTTACAAAGTAATTGTCCCTACTCTTGGAAGTATGAAATAGTGTGAACAGTTCTTATTTGTAATTATGAAATGAGAATCAGAAAATAAATAAATGAACGGACCACTACTCTTAGGAATCGACTTTGGTACCGGTGGCTGCAAACTAACAGCCATCGATAGTCTGGGCAAAGTAAAGGCAGAAGCCTCGCGGGAATACCCGACCCATCATCCAAAGCCGTTTTACAGCGAACAAAACCCGGAAGATTGGGAGGCTGCTTTAGTTACGTGTTTAAGACAGATACAGGAGCAGGGGAAAATAAGCCTGTCCGAGATAGTTTCTGTCAGCTTCGATGCCTCCACCCATAATGCTGTCCTTCTGGACAAGGATATGCAGGTTATCCGTCCAACCATCATGTGGACAGACCAACGCAGTAGTAAAGAAGTGGAGTACCTTGAAAGAGGCTGGGGCGAAGATATATTCAGGATAGGTTACCAGAAAGTAGCCCCGACCTGGACGTTGCCACAAATGCTGTGGATAAAAAACAACGAGCCGGAGAACTACAAGCGGATACACAAAGTGATGTTTGTAAAAGATTACATCCGTTACCTGCTGACAGGTAGCTGGGAAACCGATTACATTGACGCGCAGGGAACCTTGTTTTTTGACATGGCAAAGTCGGAATGGTCACCGGAGTTATGTGGATTGATCGGTTTGCCGTTAAATGTTTTACCGCCTATTTGTAAACCCACGGATATAACGGGTACAATTACATCCTGGGCCTCAAAAATTACGGGCTTAAAAGCAGGCATCCCCGTTGTATGCGGTACTTCCGATTCGGCGGTTGAAGATTACGGTGCTGGGGCCATAAAACCGGGGCAATGTATCATCAAGCTGGCCACGGCAGGAAATGTCAATGTGATGGCCTCAAACCCTGCCCCTCACCTCCGGACACTTACCTATTCCCATGTAGTCCCCGGAATGTGGTACACGGTGGCAGCGACCAATACAGCCGCCTCGTCGATGCGCTGGTTCAGGGACACCTTTTGCGGGGAAGAAATTATCCGGTCACGGGAGACAGGCCGGAATGTGTACCAGCTTATAGAGGAGAAAGTTTGCGGTGTACCGGTTGGCTGCGAAGGTTTGTTTTTCCATCCTTACCTTTTGGGAGAACGTTCACCCTACTGGGATTCAACGTTGCGGGCAAGCTTCACGGGCGCATCCATGTCGCATGGCAAAGAACATTTTGCCCGTGCAGTGATGGAAGGTGTCGCCTTTTCATTGAAAGACTGTTTTCGCCTGATTGACGAAACGGGATTGGGAGTTACCGAATTCATCCTGATTGGCGGAGGGGCAAAAAGCGAAACCTGGGCCCGGATTATCTGTGATGTATTCGGCAAGAAAGTCAGCAAACCGTTGGTCACCGACGCCTCTTTTGGCTCAGCGCTCCTTACTGGTGTGGGTACCGGCGTATTCACCGATGTTGTGGATGCCGTGCAAAAATGCGTGAAAACAGAAAAAGAATTAACCCCGGATACTGAAAACCATCAGAAATACAATGAACTGTTCAGGTATTACCGGGAAATCCACGACAAGCTGGAAGGGATATACCACGATATAAATAAATGATTAGCTAAAGAATATAAAAATGAAATTTACACAAAACTCGTACATGTTTGACATGGTCCTGTTCGAGTTACAGGACATTGCAGGGAAGGAGCATGTATCCACCCGGGCCTCTGACAAGGAGGTTTATTCGATCGATTATTTCTGGATATCCGAGATGTGGCACGACCGGCAGGCAGGCAGGGACATCACCCGGCCTATGGCCGATTTTATTGTCCACCCGGCCAACGCAGAAGAAGTATCAAAGGTTCTAAAAGTAGCCAACAATTACAAGATACCGGTCACCACCTGGGGTGGCGGTAGTGGCTCGCAGGGGGGCGCCCTTCCGGTATTCGGGGGGATCATCCTTGACACCAAAAGAATGGATAAAATCTATAAGATCGATGAGAAGTCGATGACCGTTGAAGTCGGCACCGGTATCATCCACCAGACCCTGGAATGGGAACTGGAACAAAAAGGGTTATCGACGATGCACGACCCGGCCTCTGCACGCTGCGCAACAGTTGGCGGGTTTATTGCCCACCGGGGTACAGGCGTTTTATCAACCAAATACGGGAAGATCGAGGATATGATTGTGAATATGGAAGTAGTCCTTCCGACCGGTGAAATCATCAATACCCTGCCGGTACCGAAGACGGCCTGCGGCCCCGACCTGAACCAGATTTTCATAGGCTCTGAAGGTACTTTAGGCGTAGTGACCAAGGTAACACTAACGATACATCGTTTGCCCGAATCCCGTAAGTTCCGTGCCTTTATATTCAAAGATTTGAGTACCGGTTTGCGCGTGGGGCAACGACTGATTTCTGAAAACCTGCAACCCTCGGTAATCCGTCTTTACAGCGAAAACGAGACAAAGGAAGTGATCAAAAAAGTACTGGGCATTGAAAAAACAGGTGCTTACCTGGTCTATGGATTTGACGGGAAGCAGGAAATGGTCGACCTTCAGATGAAATATGCCAAAGCCATTGCCGATCAGGAAGAAGGCGAAGACCTTGGAACAGAACTGGGGGCTGAATGGTGGAAAAACCGCTACAAATTCTTTTTCCCGCCATACATGTTCCATCTTCCACAGTGTTTTGGCACCCTCGACACGGTTGCAACCTTCAGCGATATAGAGAATGTGTACAATGCCATGAAAGAGGTTGTCGAAACCCGGTACCCGATGGCGCGTTTTATCGGCCACTTCTCACACTGGTTCCCCTGGGGCTGTATGCTATATGCCCGGTTTATCATCGAAACCCCGCCGGAAGACCCGCATGAAGCGATTTATCTTCACAACAGTATTTGGAACGATGCACTAAGGGCAGCCATGAAAGCCGGGGGCGTACTGAACGAACACCACGGTATTGGGCTGAAGTTAAGCCGCCTGACCCCGGAGTTATACGGTAACTCATTTCAGATCATAAAAAATTTAAAGAAATCACTGGACCCGAACAGTATCATGAATCCGGGAAAATTGGGGTTCGGGGTATAAATGGAGTAGCAACAATAACTAAGGAAAAACGAAATGACGAAAATAACACAAAACAACATCGATACTTTAAAAGCCTGCCGCTATTGCCCGATGTGCCGGCAGTCGTGCCCCTCTGAATTTATCAGTTATAGGGAATCGGATGCGCCACGGGGAAGGGCCATCCTTTTACACAGTGTTTACCTGGGAGGAAAAGAATTCGATTCTTCAGCGATCCAGGCGATATATAACTGTTTTTTATGCGGTGCATGCAAAAGTTGGTGTTCAGGCCAGGAATTGGGCGGGTATGATATTCCGGAACTGATCAAATTCGCAAGAAGGGATATTGTAAGCCATGGGTTGGCCCCACAGTCAGTACAGGAGATCAGGAACTCGCTGGTTGAAAACGACAATACCCGGAACCTGGACAGTAAATTGTCATGCACAGCATTAGTAGTGGAAAAAACAGCCGATGTACTTTATATCCTTGGCGAGGGGGTTAATTATACCAATCCTGAAATTGCAGAAGCATTCATCCGTATTTTGGGACACCAACAAATCCAATACACCCTGTTAAAGGACGAACCGACCAGTGGTAAAGAACTGGATTTGCTGGGTTACAGGAAAGAAGCGCAGGAAAAGGCAAAAAACATGGCCGGGCGGATAAAAGCTGCAGGATGTAAAACCATTGTTGTATCCGACCCGCTGGTTTACGATGCGCTGAAAAACGATTACCCTGCATGGGGATTAAAATTGGAAAGTGAAATCCTGCATGTTTCAGAATATCTCCTGAGCCTTATCCGTTCAGGGAAGCTAAAGCTCAAACCAACCCAAATGAAAGTGACCCTTGCCGATTCGGAATTTTTAGGGCGCAACAACGGGATATACGAAGCCCCCAGGGAAGTGGTCAGGGCATCGGCAGGCGAAAACTTCGCAGAGATGCAATGGCACCATGAATACCTTCAATCAGCAGGAGAAGCGGCCTTTACCTTCGACGGGAGTGCCTTTAAGCGGGGCGAAGAACTGGGACGGAAAATCAGCATTAAAGCAGAAGACATCAACGCAGAAGTAATTGTTGCCCTTTCGGCAACAGCTAAAAACAACATTGCAGCAACCACAGGTTTAAGAGTGATGGATATCGTAGAGTTTGCAGCAAACCTTATGGTTTAATCCCCAAAATTAAACTTCATGGAAAACAAAAAATATATAATTTTAATTGCAGCAATAGCGGCTATCGGTGGTTTTTTATTTGGATTTGATGCTGGTGTGATTTCCGGGGCTGTGAATTTTCTCCAGGATCCAAAGGGCTGGGGGATCAGTGATTCCCAGTTAGAATGGGTAACAACGTCCGTTCTCATAGGCGCTATTTTAGGGGCGGGATTTAGCGGCCGTATTGCGGATATCCTTGGAAGGAAGAAAGTCATCCTGGCAGCAGCCGTAATTTTTGCAACAGGCGCTTTATATACAGGTATGGCCCCAAATGTGATATCGTTAATTGCCGGGAGAATTTTCCTGGGAGTTGCTGTTGGGATTGCTTCATTTACGGTCCCGCTTTATCTTTCTGAGATTTCCCCGACAAAAATGAGGGGAGCGCTCGTTTCATTGAACCAGCTTATGATTGCTGTCGGCGGGAAGGTTTCCTATTTGAGTGATTTTCTCATAGCAGATGATGCGGACCCGTATTGCTGGCGGTGGATGTTTTTAGTCGGTTTTTTCCCTGCAGCGATCATGCTGATTGGAATGTTTTTTCTTCCTGAAACACCCCGGTGGCTTATCGCCAAAGGGCATGAAGAAAAAGGGCGCGCGATATTGAAAAAAGTTGAGGCCCTGGATCTGGTGGAAGAGTCCATCCGGAAAATAAAGGCAGATCTCGCGATTAAAAATGAATCAGCCTCTTACAGGGAGCTTTTTAAACCCTGGTTGCGTAATGCATTGATTATTGCGGTGGGTATTATGTTTTTCCAACAGGCCACAGGAATAAACACGATCCTGTATTATTCACCGAAGATTTTCAAAATGGCAGGTGTGCAGAGCAATACGTTGTCCATCCTTCCTTCCCTGATCATTGCGGTATTTGTACTGGCGGCTACCGTATTGTCTATAACCCTCATTGATAAAGTCGGACGAAGACGCATCTATTTTATTGGTTTGTCGGGGATGATCCTGTCCTTAATAGGTACCGGATTAGCATTTTATATGGGATCAAATCTTGGTGCGAATCTGAAATACATTGCCCTTGTTACCATTTTATTATACAATTCATCGTTCGCATTCAGCCTGGGCCCGTTGGGATGGCTGATTATCTCAGAAGTCTTTCCGTTAAAAGTCAGGGGAGCAGGCATGAGCCTTGGGGCATTGTCGAACTGGTTTTTCAATGCGGTAGTTGCCTTCACATTTTTAAAGCTGGTAAATATTTTCTCCCCGGCAGGCGCATTCTGGATTTACGCAGCGGTGGGTATTGCTGCAATTATTTGGGGGTATCATTATATCCCGGAAACAAAAGGGAAAAGCCTGGAGCAGATTGAAGATCACTGGAGGAAAGGGAAAAGCCCCAGGGAACTGTAAACGGGAAATCTGAATTAACTCTAAAACCGAAAAAATGGAATTATTGAAGAAACACAAGGAAGGCTATGGATTAAAAAATATTGTAGCCTTGAAAGAAGCCGGGTTGAAAAAGTCAGCATTTGATATCCTGAAGATTGAAACAGGGGAAGTATATGCAGGCAATACAAAAGGGGTTGAATCCGCGTTTGTAATATTGTCTGGTACATGTAGTATAACCGGAGAAGGTTTTAAGTTTGAAAATGTAGGAAGCAGAAAAGATGTTTTTTCAGGGAAACCGACAGCCGTTTATCTCCCGTGCCAAACAGGCTATGAAGTAAAAGCCGTAACCGAAGTCGAAATTGGGATTTGTTCGGCAGAATCTACCTTGAAATCAACGCCGGTATTAATCAAGCCTGAAGATGTAAAAGAAGTGGAACTTGGAACCCTGAACTGGAGCCGTAAGGCCTATTTTATCATTGACCAGGGGATCAATTCACAAAACTTGTTTTTAGGGGAGACTCATCTTTCACCGGGCAAATGGGCATTCCCCCCGCACCGTCACGACAACGATAAACTTCCCGAAGAAGTGGATATGGAAGAAATCTATCATTTCAGGGTAAACCCTCCAACTGGTTTTGGAATACAGCTATCATATACCGACGACCGGTCGAGGGACGACGCTTACCTGGTACGAAATGGCGATACGGTCATCCTGCCCGACGGATATCATCCTGCCTGCGCATCACCGGTCGATTCATTGTATATGCTGTGGTTCATGGCTGGCGACAAGCGGATGTTTCTTTCCCGCCCCGATGAGGATTACAAATGGGTTACCAGATATGAAAGCTTAATGAAGTCATTGAAATGATCCCAAACATTGAAATTGCAGGCTTAGGTTTCGGCTCGGTCGATTATCTGTGTATGGTACCTTATATTCCACTGGATGAAAAAGTAGGAGCAACAGGACGATTGGTACAAGGGGGAGGCGCTGCAGCCACAGCGATTGTGGCCGCTGCACGGCTTGGCGCACAGACCGCTTTTATTGGATCTGTGGGCGATGACCAGGAAGGAAATAAAATAATCCGGGGGCTTAACAGGGAGCACGTAGAAACAAGCCATATCCAGATTAAGGCAGGTAAAGAATCGCCGGTAGCCTATTGCTGGGTCGAACAAACAAGCGGCAAACGGAGCATTGTCTGGAGCAAAGGGACTGCAATGCCTTTGGATGCAGCAGCAGTTGACCTGGATTTTATTTCCTCTTTAAAACTGTTGCACCTGGACGGACATAATACAGAAGCAGCTATACGGGCAGCCGAAACAGCGAAGGCAAACGGGGTCATTGTTTCCCTTGATGCCGGGAGCCTGTTGCCGGGCATTGAAACACTGGTTGAATTATCCGATATCTGCATTGCCTCTGAGTTTTTCGCCCGTAAATATACCGGTGAAGAGAATATTGAAAAAGCAGTTAAAAAGCTATTTATGACCGGGAAACGGATAGCCGCGGTAACCATGGGCAACAAAGGGGTAATTGCCTTAACACCGGATGGGCTGATAAAAAAAGATGCTTTTAAAGTATCTGTTGTTGATACCACGGGAGCCGGAGATGTTTTCCATGGCGCCTTTGCTTATGCTTACATACAAGGCTGGGATACGGGTAAATGCCTTGATTTTGCCGGTGCCACGGCAGCAATAAAATGTACCGCATTGGGAGGCCGGACAGGTATTCCTGAAAAAAATGAAGTAATCAAATTTTTAAAAGAAAAAGGGATTTCAATATGATTTCAGAAAAAAAAGAAAAACTGAGGATAGCCTACATTCCCCTTGCAAAGGGGAGCTGGCTCAATAAACAAGGTCATACAACCAGGGAAGAAAGTATTAAAGAGTTAACGAAAAATCCGGAAGTTGAAATCGTGACACCGGATTTTATCGTGACCAATGATGACCAGGCCTATGAAACCTGTGAGTATTTTAAGAATACCCATGTCGATGTGATGCTTGTCCATTTTATCGGTTTTGCCCCCGGGTCAATCATCACGATTTTAGCTACTGCTATTCCTGCCCCTGTTATCTTGTGGTCGATCCCGGAAGCAGAGATGACAGGTGGCAGATTGGAGATCAATTCATTTTGCGCTTCCAATTTAAATGCTTTTATCCTTTCCAAACTGGGCCGGAAATACAAGTATATTTTCAGTTCGCATGAATCGGTGTGGGAAAAACTAGGGCAAACCGTTAAGGTCCTCTCCGCCCTTAAAACATTACGGAAGATTAAAATTGGTTTGGTCGGGTCAAGGGTTCCTGGTTTTTATACTTCCAATTTTAATGAACTGGAATTACGCCGTGTATTTGGTATCGAGGTACAATACATCACACTTCTTGAACTAATTTATTTAGCAGACAGAATACCGGAAGAAGAGATTGGCAAAATCCTTCCGAGGTTCACTTCCATCGAACGCGATAAGGTAACCGATGAAGAGTTGATCAAAAGTGTCCGTCTTTACCTTGCGTTCAGAAAACTGGCCGCTAAATATAAGCTGGATGGCTATGCGATTAAATGTTGGTCGGATTTTGGGGATATTTATGGGATTGGCGTATGCTCGTGTTTAAGTTTTCTTTCAACCGACGGGATAATCAGCGCCTGCGAAGGAGAGATCAACGGATCGGTAAGCATGCTGATCAATTACCTGCTAAGTGGGCAAGTCCCGTTTTTCTGCGACTTTATCAAATACGATGAAACAGAAAATACAGGTATTGTCTGGCACTGTGGAGCAGCATCGGAGACCTTGTGCAAAGAAGGCTGTTCCGGGAAGCTATGCAAACATGGTTCAATTGACGGTGGCAATAAAAAGGGTGTGACCTATGAATTTCCTTTAAAAACAGGACCGGTGACCTTCTGCAATTTTGGAGAAGGGAAAAACGGTCACCGCTTGTTATTAGCCTCCGGGATAGCGCTTGATACGGAACAACTGATAAAAGGGAACCCATTGAACATCAAATTCGATTGTAATGTGAAAGAGCTCGTCGAAACAATAATCTACCAGGGATTCGGGCATCACTATACGGTTGTTCATCGTAATGTTTACAATGAACTTACTGAGCTGTGCTGGTGGCTGGATATTGAGCTACTTACAGTGAAATCCTGAAAATTTGCTCTGGAACGGGAAATTAGTTTGATTTTAAAAATTAGATAATACTTAGAAATATGCCTTTAGTAAAGTTATCAGAAGTATTGGCTATTGCAGAAGAGAAAGGGATAGCCATTGGAGCATTCAATATTGGAAACTATGAAAGTTGTAAAGCGGTTATTGAAACGGCCAATGAATTGAAGCTGCCGGTCATTGTTCAAATATTCCGCAGGTTGTTTGATAACGGGAAAGCCAGGGATTTAGCCGCGTTGGTAAAAGGAATGGCGGCAGATTCGGACGTTCCGGTTGTCATGCACCTGGACCATGGCAAAACAATAGAACAGGTTGAAAAGGCCATACAGTACGGGGTTACGTCCGTTATGATCGATGCGTGTGATTTGCCATTCAGCGATAATATCCGGATAACCAGGGAAGTTGTTTTAATGGCCCATAAAGAGGGTATCTCCGTTGAAGCCGAACTGGGCCATGTTTTGCCACAGGATAGCGACAATAAAGCCAGTTTTCTGACAGTACCGGAAGAAGCCAAGGAGTTTGCCAGTAAAACATCGGTCGATGCACTGGCCGTTGCAATAGGGACTGCCCATGGTCATTATAAGGAGCCCCCTGTTCTCGACATTGAAAGACTAAAACGTATCCAATCAGTGGTTGATGTTCCGTTGGTTTTGCATGGGGGCTCCGATACGCCGATTGAAGATGTCAAAAAGACGATCCGCTTTGGTATCCGGAAAATCAATATTGCCACAGAACTGCACCAGGTTTATCTGGATGAACTGCTTGTCCAGTCAGAACTTCACCGGGGAAAATTTTCACCAATCGATGTGTTTATGCACCCGGTTTATGAGAAGATGAAAGAACTGGTGAAAGAAAAAATGGAATTTTTTGCATTAAGGAAATAAATTTTGGTTTTGGTCTAATTCTTAAAAAAATGAAAAAATTACACTTTTACAAGTTAATGAGCAAGCATGTATCCGTAAACTGGATACCATCTGCTTTCTTTTTTTTCATGCTGTTTTACATTGCTTCTCCCGCATTTTCCCAAATCAGGGAAATCAGAATTGATCCGTCTAAAACGTACCAAACCATTGAAAATTTTACCGCTTCCGATGCATGGAGCGGCAATTTTGTCGGCAAATACTGGGATGAAAAACAGAAAGGGCAAATTGCGGAATGGTTGTTCAGCCAGCAATATGATGCATCAGGTAATCCTGCCGGGATCGGCCTTTCCATGTGGCGGGTAAACCTGGGAGCCGGCACCCTGGAGCAGGACAGCGCCGACATTATGCCGTTTCAAAGAAGGGCCGAATCGTTTCTGACAAAAGACGGAAAATCTTATGACTGGGAAAAATGTACAGGGCAGCAATATTTTATGCAAAAAGCCGCGGAGTACGGGTGTAATAACTTTTTATTGTTCTCTAATTCACCCCTTGTGCAGTATACCAAAAACGGGAAAGGGTGGTCATCTTCGGATAAAGAAGCAAATATAAAACCGGATTGTTACAGCAAATATGCCGGTTATATGGCCGATGTTGCCCGGTACTTTTCAGAAAAGAAAGGCTTGCATATCGCTTACATCAGCCCTATTAACGAGCCACAGGTAGAATGGGACACTCCCCGTCAGGAAGGTTCTTCCTGGAGAAGTTCCGAAATGAAGAAAATGTTTGTGGAACTGGACAAAGCACTTACCAGTAACAATCTTGATAATGTAAAGATACTTCCAGGCGAATCCTCATCGTTGCAGGCCCTTTATGAAACTCCCGCTTCTGTGAAGGAAAGATATCCTGAAGGGGATGCACCGGATAAGCAGATTTCGACTTTTTTTGATCCGGGAAGTCCCAATTATGTGGGTAATTTGAAAAATGTCCCGCCGATAATCGCCGGACACAGCTATGGCAGCCACAAAACAAATAAAGAGATAAAAGAAACCCGGGAAAAAGTAAAATCCGAAGCAGAGAAATACGGCGTTAGTTTTCATCAATCAGAATGGTGCCTGTTACCCGGTTTAAAACCCCCAATGGATGGCTTTACTCCTGACTGGGAAGCGGTTAATTATGCAGGGATGCAGCCGGCCCTTTTACTGGGACGTCTTATGTACGGAGATTTTGTTTATGCCGGTGCCAAAGCATGGGGCTACTGGAAAGGAATGGAAATAAACGGGAACCATGCCCTGGTTTCATTATACCCGACCGATGGAGACCTGTTAAAAGGAGGATTGATTCGTACAAACAAAATGCTGTGGGCATTGGGTAATTACAGCTTCTTTATCCGGCCAGGTTACACCCGGATTGGACTTTGGGGAGCAGATAATCCGGATACATTGGCAGCTTCAGCATACATGGCGCCGGATAAATCCCGCATCGTAGCCGTGTATGTTAACTCCTCTTTTGAAACTATCCCGGTCAGCATATCCATTCTTCAAGGGTATGATAAAAAAGTGGAAAAAGTGTCGGTTTTCAGAACTGATGACCGTACTGACCTGGCCAATATGTATGTTCCTGAAAAATTTTCATCGGATACAGAATATGAAATACCCCCTCGTTCGCTTGTAACGATGGTGTTCGATTTCTGATCACATTTCATAGTAACTACTCTAAACCAAAAGAACGAAAAAATGAAACAAAAAAAACCTTTATTCTTATTCCTGACAACATTGGTTATATGCCTGAATTTACATGCAAAAAATTACCGGATTGAATCGCCTGACGGGAGGATCAGCCTTGAGGTGAATATTGACCAACGGGTTTCCTGGTCTGTAAAGATGGATGGGAAGCAAATCCTTAACTCATCTCCCATTGCCTTGTACCTTGAGAATGAAACACTGGGAGACAATCCCAGGCTGTTAAAATCAGCAGTAAAAGAAGTGAACGAAACAACACAAGCGGTTGTCCCATACAAGTTTAAAAATGTTGTTGACCACTGCAATGAATTGTTGTTGAAGTTTAAAGGGGATTATGGCATACGATTCAGGGCATACAATAATGGAGCAGCATACAGGATCGAAGTCGGTAAAAAAGATGAAATAATAGTAAATGATGAAGTGTGTGAATTTAATTTTACCAACGGTTGCTCAGTATTGTTTCCGGAAGAAAAGAGTTTTTTTTCAGGTTATGAACGTTTATATACCGATACCCTTTTGGCTGCTATCGGCGAAAAACAATTTTGCAGCCTTCCTGCCCTTGTTTCCAGTGCTGATGGTGTAAAGATCGGGATTACCGAGACAGGCCAGTCCGATTATCCGGGGATGTTTCTGAAGGGGACAGGCAAAGATGCGTTGAAATCAATATTTCCTCCGGTCCCGTTGAAAATAGAAAACCTGACCTATAAAAGCGAGAGAGTAGTTGAATCTGCGCCGTACATAGCAAAGACACACGGTACGAAAG
Source organism: Prolixibacteraceae bacterium (assembly GCA_003506435.1). GTDB lineage: Bacteria > Bacteroidota > Bacteroidia > Bacteroidales > Prolixibacteraceae > GWE2-42-39. Next base: position 169,739 of record DOAQ01000037.1, on the reverse strand, counting down.
TATTGCCCTGGCGGTGCCTGATGTTTGCCAGGGAAGACAAACAATTGATCGAAAATAACCTTCCCTATATTTTGACTGAAAAAAATGTATTGGAAGATACCAGTTGGATTAAACCCGGAAAGGTGGCCTGGGAATGGTGGAGCGCCAGCAATGTATTCGGTGTGGATTTTAAATCCGGTATCAACACGGAAACTTACAAATACTATATCGATTTTGCTTCAGAGTACGGGCTTGAATATATTATAATGGATGGGGGCTGGTCTGACAGGGTGCAGTTGGATATACCAGTCGAAGGGGTCGATATCAAAGAAATAATCAGGTATGGAAAAGAAAAAGGGGTCGGAGTAATTGTCTGGATGACAGGCATGTCATTAGATAATGATATGGAACGGTTTCTTGATGTTTATGCTGAATGGGGCGTAGCCGGGTTAAAAGTTGATTTTTTAAATCGGGCAGACCAGTTGATGGTCAGGTATTATGAAGAAATTGCAGCGGCAGCAGCCAAACGCAAAATGCTGGTCGATTTTCATGGGGCATTCAAACCTAACGGGTTACAGCGCAAGTACCCGAATATGGTGAATTTCGAAGGAGTGTACGGCAGTGAAATGAACAAAGTTTCCAATAAAGTTACCCCTGTCCATAATGTGACTATCCCTTTTACCCGTATGCTTGCCGGACCAATGGATTATACTCCGGGGGCCATGAGGAATGAAACAACAAAAGGTTTCTGTATAAACTGGGATATTCCTATGAGCCAGGGTACCCGCTGCCACCAGGCAGCAATGTTTGTTGTCTATGAGTCTCCCCTGCAAATGCTGTGCGACAATGCATCATTATACCGGCAAGAACCGGAATACACCCATTTTATAGCCCAAATTCCTGTTACATGGGATGAAACCGTTGCGTTGGCAGGCAAGGCAAAAGAATGCATAGCCGTAGCCCGGAAAAATGGGGATAGTTGGTATATCGGCGGGATGACAAACTGGACAGCCCGGGAAATTGAAGTTGATTTGAGCTTTATCGGAGAAGGAAACTGGGAAATCGAATCTGTGACAGACAGAGTCAATGCCGACCGTTACCCATCTGATCATGTACTTAAAACTGAAAAACTGAAAAACAAAAGACTGAAGATATCAATGGCCCCGGGTGGCGGCTATGCAGCTATACTGAGAAAACTAGATTGAACTATAACCTAAACAATGGAAACACGAAATTTTATATGCCGTATTTTACTGATTTCCTTTCTTATACCAACAACTGCTTTTACATCTTCTAAATGTGAGGCAACAGGTAATGGTAATCGGTTAGAAAAGAAAAATGAAGTTAAAACAGTTCTTATTTTGGGAAACAGCATTGTCCGTCATGCGCCAAAACCCGAAATCGGCTGGTATGGCAACTGGGGTATGGCTGCTTCGGCAGAAGACAGCGATTTTGTACATCTGCTGATCAGGGATGTCCATCGTATTGACCCTTCAGTAAAGGTTAAATATAAAAATATTGCTGACTTCGAACGAAATTTTGAAACCTATTCCCTGCCCGGTCTCGATTCTTTAAGATATCCGGATATGTTAATATTGAAAATATCAGAAAATGTAGATGAAAAGAAAGCAACCGAAGGCAATTTCATCAGCTATTACGATAAACTTGTTAAGTATATTGCCCCCAACCACCATTCGGTCAAAATAATTGTCGATGGTTTCTGGCCGAAAAAAAATGTTAACAGTCTGATTGAAGAGTATGCTTTTAAAAAGAAATACCCTTTTATTTCTATAAGCGGGTTATCAAAAGATTCAACCAATATGGCAATCGGTAAGTTTGACCACAAAGGGGTTGCCTCCCACCCTTCGGATAAGGGGATGCGAATGATCAAACAACGGATATGGACGATCGTCAGAGAATATTTTAAGAAAGAGGTACAATGAAAAGTTTTTTTCATTATACAGGCATTCGAAACAAAATTAAAAGCATAATTATTTAGTTCACTTTAACAGATTAGAAAAGCGTATATGCGATTGTTTTTTAGTTGATTATATTTTGATCAAGTTGTTGAATTTTAGAGTTTTATTGTCTATATGGATAACCTTAACAGTCATATTATTGATCAAATCAATTCCAAGAAAACTGAGGGGTATAAATATCTGTACGACAATTTTTACGCATCCCTTTGTAACTTTTCCGCCAACTTTTTTGAATATAAAGAAGATGCTGAAGATATTGTTCAGGATGTATTTATAAGGATATGGAAGAGCAATTCAACTTTTGAATCCCTAAAAGCGCTCACCTCCTTTTTGTATTTATCTGTTAAAAATGGCAGTCTGAATGCAACACGCAATCGTCCAAAATGGTCTGGAAATGATGTGTTTGATGATGAAGATTTCTTAAATCTCAAGTTAGATGAAAAGACGATCGAACAGTTATTGATCGAAGAAGAGTTTTACAGGCAAATCTATGTTACTATCAATAAACTTTCCCAGGAAAGAAAAGAGGTTATACTGCTAAGCATGGGAGGTTATACCAACAAAGAGATTGCAGATAAAACAGGAGTTTCGGTAAACACTGTAAAAACATTAAAATTGAAAGCATACCGTTTGTTGAGGGATACACTTGAACCATCTGCCTTGGCATTTTTATTGTCCCTCATGAATTGATCCTGATCAATCAATAGAAATAGCGTACCCGATCCAATCTCTAAAATTTTTTGAAAAAAAACTTAATCGACTATCACCCTCTTTTTAATCAACTGTGTTCATTAAGATAAATGAACCTGAATTTATGATTGACTTCAAAAAAATAGATACGATTGTAAATCTTCTGCTGGCAGAAAGGGAGAGACCGTTAACGGACAATGAAAAATCGGAACTTGATGCATGGTTAAAGGAAGATGCTGGTAATCAAATCGTATTCAACTCCTTAAAAAAAGAAAAAAATATTCAGGCCAGACTGAAAATTTTGGACGGGTATGATAAAGAAAAAGCCTATTCTACATTTGTCAGGAATATTAAAAATGAGAGGAACAAAAAAATTATACGTTTCTTCCGATATGCTGCTCTGTTAATTCCATTCTTTTTGTCCATCTATTTCATTTATCAGCGCCTTTCGGATATTGAACCGGAAATCGAAATGCTATCCGATATACAGCCAGGAACCAGTAAAGCCGTTCTCCAATTAGCGAATGGTTCGGTGATCGACCTTGAAAAAGAAGACAAACAGATCAAAGAATATGACGGAACAGTCGTTCAGAATACTCAAAATCAACTTATTTATAAACCCGTCGACAAGAAACAGGAGCCGAAAAAAATTCGGTATAATCTGATCAAGATACCACGGGGAGGCGAATACCAGTTAAGCCTTTCGGATGGAACAAAAGTATGGCTGAATGCTGAAACCATACTTAAATACCCGGTGACTTTTTCGGGTAAAACCAGGGAAATATTTATGGAGGGAGAAGCTTTTTTTGAAGTTGCAAAAAATGCTGACTGGCCCTTTATTGTGCATACCTCTGCGTTAAAAGTCAATGTTTTTGGAACGTCATTTAATATTCGGGCCTATCCCGATGAAGAGGCTTCGACAACAACATTGGTATCCGGAAAAGTATCCTTAATTCAGTCCGGCAATCATAAGGAATACAATTTAACGCCAAATGATCAGGCAATCGTTTCCAACCTGGAAACGGTTATTCAAAAAGTGAATGTAAATCAATTTATAGCCTGGAAAAATGGTCGCATCCTGTTTGAAGAAAACACATTGGAAGAGGTTTTTAATAATCTCTCAAGATGGTATGACATTGAGGTCGACTATACTGACGAAGAAATTAAAAATCTAAGATTTAGTATTGATGTCAGGAGATATAGCGAATTTGATGAACTGTTAAAAATTATAGGATTAACAAAAAAAGTAAAATTTGAGATCAATGGGAACAGAGTGATCATTAAGAAAAGCAAATAAGAAAAGCGGAAAGTATTCGGCCACTCTCCGCTTTTAAAATAGTTAATACATTTCTGTTCAGTCAGAAATGAACTTTTAAACTAAAATCGTTCAAATTTATGAAAAAAAAACGAATGTATGGAATCCTTCCTGTCAAGGGTTGTATCCGAAAATTGTTACGTATTATGCGATTGTCTTTATTTCTCATTTGCTGGAGTTTAATACAGGTGTCTGCGAGTACTTACTCTCAGAATACCCGGTTAGATGTAAAACTGGAGAATGCCAGCATAAAAGAGCTTTTTAAAGACATCAAAGCGCAAAGTGAATTCACATTTGTTTACAATGTTGATGATGTGGAGAAGCTAGATGTCCTGACCTGTAGTTTTTCACAATCCACGGTGGAAGAAATCCTGAATTATTGCCTTTCAGGAACGGATATGACTTATGTAGTCAGAGATAAGGTAATTATTATTTCCCCTAAGGAAAAGTTGCAATTAAATCCTGACAAACCAAATGTCACGGAACAACCCCGTGAAAAGCAATTGAAAGGTACTGTCTTCGACACTTCTGGAGCCCCGCTTCCGGGGGCAGCAGTAATGGTGAAAGGAACCACCATTGGTACGATAACTAATGGTAATGGAGAGTTTGCACTCAATGTACCAATTGATTCAAAGCTGCTTGTCTTTTCATTTGTAGGTTACAAAACACAGGAGATTGCTATTGGCAATAAGGCAGCCTTTCACATTGTACTGGAAGAACAAGCCATTGGACTGGAAGAAGTGGTGACAGTTGGGTACGGCACCCAAAAGAAAGCCAGCGTGGTAGGCGCCATCTCGACTACCACGAGCAAGGAATTATCGCGCACCGGAGGTGTAACGAATTTGGCTATGGCGCTCACCGGTAATCTTCCGGGTTTGACCACTATTCAGGTTACCGGGCAACCTGGTAAGGATGACCCACTCATTTATATTCGTGGCCAGGGTACATGGAACGGGGGACAGCCGCTTATCTTGGTTGACGGGGTTGAACGTAAAATGAACGATCTCGACATGAGCGAGGTGGATAACATATCGGTATTGAAGGATGCTTCGGCTACCGCAGTGTACGGGGTAAAAGGGGCCAATGGGGTTATCCTGATCACCACCAAACGCGGTGCAAAAGGGAAACCGCAATTGACCGTTTCGGCCAACTCAACCGTAAGATGGCCATCCCGTTTGGTGGATAAACTGGATGCCTACGACACCTATATGGTAAAAAACTCGGCTATTGAACGAGAAGTGCCGTTATTGGAAAGCATGTGGGCCGATTATACCCCCTTGTCCATTGCATGGCGTTACCGTAACCAGCAAAGTTTAAAATGGCCGGAGGCCTATCCGAATGTGGACTGGCAAAAGGAAACCATTAAGGATTTTACCATGGACCACCGCGTCAATATGAACGTGTCGGGAGGAACCGATTTTGCCAGGTATTTCAGCTCACTGGCTTATAGCACCCAAGGCGATTTAATGAAGATCAGGGACAACGGCAGAGGTTATAAACCCGGTTTTGGACACGATAAGTTTAACTTCCGAACCAATCTCGATTTGAACCTGACCAAAACAACTTTTCTGAAATTAAAAATGGCGGGCGTTTTCAGCAATTTAAAAAGTCCTACTAGCGGTTCTTTAGAATTTTATTTGAACGGACAGTACGCGTTGCCCCCTAATGCCTTTCTGCCTCAATATGCAGACGGACGATGGGGAAAAAGTTTAAGTACCAATAGCCGTATGTCGAATTCTGCTGCTTATTTAGCCACTCGGGGTTATGTGTTAACTATTGGCACCGACTTAACTTCAGATATTGGCATTGACCAAAAACTGGATAGGATTACCAAAGGCTTAAGTGCCAGCGTGAATTTATCATTCGATAACCATTTCGAATCAATTAAATCGATTTCAGATAACATCGACGTTCCAACCAAATATATTGATCCGGCCATTGAAGATATGCCTACCGGTGGTGATCCTAACCAATACATTACCTTGCTTCCGGTCACTGGAACCAACCAGTTTGCTTGGGTTTACAAACCTTGGACTCTGAACGATGAAAATGCCGATAATTCATTAAGCAGATTGCGGCGTAGGTTATATTACCATGCCCAGTTGAATTATGCCCGTACTTTCGGCAGGCACGACGTAACTGCCACCGGTGTTTTCACCCGCGAGCAACTGGCTACCGGCAGTGAGTTTCAGCGTTACCGCGAAGACTGGGTTGCCCGGACGACCTATAACTATGACAACCGTTATTTTGCTGAGTTTAACGGCGCCTACAACGGTTCCGAAAAATTCGGCCCCGCTCGCCGTTTTGCTTTTTTCCCTTCGGGCGCTGTAGGCTGGACTATTTCGAACGAAAAGTTTATGAATAGCATGGAGGGTTGGCTGGATAAGTTGAAAGTCCGTTTCTCATACGGGAAGATTGGTGATGATGGTGGCCTAAGCCAGCGCTGGATATACCAAACACAATGGGCTCACGGGGATCAAATGCCTCTTTTCCAATATGCGCCAACATCAGCGGCACAACGCAGTCCTTATACGATTTATCGCGAAGCAACGGTAGGAAATGCAGATATTCACTGGGAAACCGCTGTAAAGTCGAATCTCGGGCTGGAAGTAGCAGTGCTAAAAAACACGCTCTCCGGTAATTTTGAATTTTTCACCGAAGATCGTACAGGTATTTTACTGGCAGGGGTCAGCCGTGTCCTTCCTCCTTATTTTGGGATAAACGCACCAACGGCTAATGTTGGACGTGTGACCAAGAAAGGATACGAATTCGAGCTTCGTTTAAACAAAAACCTCAAGGACTGGCATCTTTGGGCGAATGCCAGTATGACCCATGCGGTGGACAAGGTTGTGGAAAAAGAAGAACCTGAATTAAAGGATCCGCACCTTTTAGCCAAAGGGTTCCAGATCGACCAAACAAAATCGGTAATCTCGACCGGGTTTATGCAAACATGGGACGATGTCTATGCCAATGCCCCTTCTTCCAGTAATGACGCGCAAAAATTGCCGGGAAATTATTTTCTGATCGATTTTGATGCAAATGGAATACTTGATCCTAATTTCGACACAGCCCCTTATGGATATTCGAACCGCCCCCAAAACAACTACAACCTGTCGCTGGGAGCCGATTACAAGGGATGGAGTGTAATGGTACAGTTTTATGGTGTCAACAACGTGACCCGCTCGGTTAGTTTCCAAAATTTTAATACTAATTTCGATATTGCCTACGAGCAAACTCTCGATCATTGGTCGAAAGAAAATCCTGATGCTAGTTATTTTTTACCACGCTGGAAGACAAGTGGTCAAAGTAACGCTCAGGCTTTCCTGTATGATGGATCTTATCTGCGTTTAAAAACCGCCGAGGTAGCCTATACATTTACAGGAGAACGGTTAAAACATTACAGTATATCTTCCCTTAAACTATACCTGAATGGGAACAACCTATTTTTCTGGTCTAAATTACCTGACGACCGGGAACAGCCAAATGATTACCTTAATGATATGTTTTATGGTGCTTATCCGACTTCACGACGAATTAACCTGGGTATAGATATTAAATTTTAAAAACTTGGACGATGAAAAGAATATCTAACAAAAAAACAATATTAGTTTTAGCGGTTCTGGCCTTTGGATTACTCCTTGGCAGTTGCGAAGATTATCTGGACCAGGCTCCTGAAGCTACGGTCAATTCTGAAGACACCTTTAAGGATTTTAAAAGCTTTCAGGGTTTCACAGAAGAGTGCTACAATTGTATCGTTGATGTTTCAAAAGTTCTGTATTCAAGCGACTTCAATCTGGCCGATGAAACCCGTTTGAATGTAACCTACTTTCTTGGCCAAGCTTTTGATGCCGGAAATTACGGGGCATGGCGAGCTTGTTATGGGTCATATTTTAAAGAAAATCCTGTTGATGATGCAAGAGCGTCTATATTAAGCACCACCTCTTTTTTTGGAAGAAGTACATGGTGGAATTCATGGTATGGAATACGTGTAGCGAACAATGGGCTTGCCAACCTTGACAAAATGGTGAATGCCACGCAGGAAGAAAAGGATATCATTAAAGGACAATTGTTGTTCTTCAGGGGCTATTTTTACTTTACCCTGATGCGCGACTGGGGAGGCCTCCCATATATTAAAAAGTTATTAGCTGCGGCAGATGAGATGAAATATCCACGCTTAAGTTACCTGGAAACTGCCATGAAAGCTGATTCTGATTTTGTTGAAGCAGCAAAAGTATTGCCACTGAACTGGGACGATACCCAGGCAGGCCAAAGGACACTGGGCAATAACCGGCAGCGGATCAACAAAATCATGGCGCTCGCCTTCCAGGGTAAAAACCTGCTCTATGCTGCCAGCCCGCTGATGAACAAGGAATCGACAGGCAGCGCTTCGTATAATGCCGAGCTGTGCAAAAAAGCGGCAGATGTATTTGCCCAAGTGATCAACACCTGCGAACAAACCGGTTTATATTCCCTGCAACCCTGGGACACTTACTCCGATATTTTTTACAGGGTAACGCCGAACTATGAAATTCCCGGTGGAACCGAAGCTATATTCAACTCTCCATATTATCAATATAATTGGTATATGACTTGGGGTACTTGGGGTTTATCAGCCATTGGACAAGCCGCCATTAATAGTGGTGTTTGCGCCAATTACGTGAAGAACTGGGGAATGAAAAATGGCTTACCCATCAGCGACCCGGCCTCGGATTACAATCCTGCTGACCCGTGGGCTAACCGCGACCCCCGTTTTTACAAAACAATCGTGGTTGACGGTGATAAAATGTGTAACGCTACTTCCGCAGGGCTTGACCAGTTTGCCCAACTATATAATGGTGGCCGTCACCGCAACACAAGTAATAATATTACCGGGTTTATGTCCAATAAATACTGGGGTTTAACTATCAATAAATTTGATAATGGAGGGAAATACACCATGTTACCACCTATCCTGCGCCTTGCCGATATTTATCTGATGTATGCCGAGGCTGTGGTGAACGGTTACGGTACCCCGCAGGGCAATTCCCCGGGATGCATTACTGCTGAAGCTGCAGTGAACAAAGTTCGTAACCGTGCCACAGTCCCTGATCTTGATCCCAAATTTACCGGATCCAAAGATGCCTTTATGGAACAATTGATCGTTGAACGTGCCGTTGAACTCTCATTCGAAGGACTCCGCTGGAACGACCTTCGCCGCTGGCTGAGAAATGGCGATCCCCGGTACTTGGATAAAACCGAGTTGTTGTTTGACCGTGACCCGGCGACGAAAAAGCCCATAAACATCCAGGAACGCCTTCTATACAGACGCGTTGTACAGGATAAACATAATTGGTTGCCTTTCCCGATTAATGATGTCACCCTTTACGAAGGGTTCAAACAGAACCCGGGGTGGTAAACTGCAATTTCACTTAAAAATTGAGAAAATGAATATGAGAAAAATATTACTATATCTGGCTCTGTTTATCTTTACTCTTGGCTTGGCAAATGCCCAGTCAAAGGAGAAACAGCCAGTTGTAAAGATTGAATCAGTTATTAAAAATGACCAGGGGCAACCCGTCCCAGGTGCAAAAGTCTATGGAAAAGAAGGGACAGTGATTGTTATGAGCGATGCCTCAGGCCGTTTTACGATCACTGTACCACTCTCCACCGAACTGCTGATCGAGTGCGACGGCTACGAACCGCAGGTTGTGAGCCAGGATGCTGCGTTTTCGGGTATAACCTTAAAACCAAGCCCTTTTTTGATGGGGGAAAGAGACGATGTCCATGTGCCCTTTGGAACAATCAAAAAAGCCGACCTGTTGGGCGATGTTTCAGCGATCAGCCCATCGGAGTTTGTTGAATACGACAACACACAGAATGTATACGATGCGATTACCGGACGTTTCGCCGTATTCAATACGGGCAATATCCGCGGATTGGGCAACGCGATGGTCGTCCTTGACGGGATACCGCGCTACTCCAGCATCTATGAAGTCAACCTGAACATGGAAGAGGTGGACCAGATCACTGTGATGAAAGATGCCGGTGCGGTAGCCCTTTACGGTACGCAAGCCCGCAACGGGGTGATCATTATCACCACCAAACGCGGGAAAGCCTATAAACGCGATATTAACGTATCTGCCCAGTATGGCATTGCCACACCCAAGGCCCTTCCTGAGTATTTTGGATCGGCCGATTACATGGAACTGTACAACGAAGCCTGCCTCAACGACGGCTTGTCGACCAAGTATGATGCTGCCACCATTAACAGTTACCGCACCGGTAATCCTTACCGTTACCCGAGTGTTGACTATTATTCATCCGGGTACCTGAAATCATTCAAAACTTACTCAAAAGTGATAGCTGAATTTTCGGGCGGTAATGAAAACACACAGTTCTATGCCAACATGGGCTGGGGCCGTAATGGCAGCCTGCTGGACTTTGGCCAAGGGAAAGACGCGAACAGCAACCGTTTCAATGCGCGTGCGAATGTTGATTTCAGGATCAACAGTTTCATCAGGAGCAATGTCGACATTGCCGGGATACTCAATTTTAGCAAGTCGCCGGCCGGCAGTTATTTCAGCGATGCTGCAACCCTTCGCCCGTATTTGTTCAGCCCGTTATTGCCAATCGACCTGATGGAACGTAACAACGAAACCCTTCAGGACATGGTCAGCGCCCGTAAGAACGAGGTTGACGGTCGTTACCTGCTGGGCGGGACACAGCAAAACCAGACGACCCCCTTTGCCGATGTATATGCCGGCGGCATAAATCAACCGATGAGCCGTACCATGCAGTTCAATAATGGGATTGACGTGGACCTGGCCATGCTCACCAAAGGTTTGTCGCTGAAGACCAACATGAGTTTCGACTTTTACAACTATTATAACCAGTCAATAGCCAATACCTATTCGATTTACGCGCCGGTATGGTTGGCCACATCCGATTCCATAACTGGTCTTACCCAGTATGGTACCGATGCCCGTCCGGGGACCCAGAATGTTGGTTCGCCCGACTTTTTGCGCCGCCTGGGCTTTTTTGCGCAGGTTGATTACAAGCGCAGTTTCGGATCGCACAACGTGGCTGCCACACTGCTGGGTTTTGCCAATACCGTCAAACTGAAAGGGACGCTACAGCCCGACAAGAATACCCACATCGGGTTAAGGGCAGCCTATAACTACAACAACAAATACTACATCGATTTCAGCAGCGCCTACATCAGTTCGAACAAGTTGGCTGAAGGCAGCCGCGGGGCCTTTTCGCCCACCCTGTCGCTGGGCTGGACAATCAGCAAAGAAGATTTTCTTTCAGACAAAAAGAACATCGATTACCTGAAGCTGAAAGCCTCGACCGGGGTGATCAACACCGATCAGAGCCTTGGAGGGTTTTATTACTACGAAAGCGTGTATGGCGGGCAGGGCAGTTACACCTGGGCCGACGGAGCGTGGAGCAACAGCGGTGTCGGATCAACCCGCGGGGCAAACACCGCCCTGGACTTCGAGCAACGCCGGGAGATCAACCTGGGCTTGGAAGGACAGTTTTTTAACCGTTCGGTTTGGATTGATGCAACGGTATTCAGCACCCGCATCGCCAATAAATATACGCGCAGAACGACTTTGTACCCCACCTACTACAGTGATTTTATCCCGTATGACAACTACGATATGGACGGGTACAGCGGCGCCGAGCTGGGTATCACTTACTCGAAAAAGCTGGGTGATTTTGGCTTCGACATTGGAGTAGTTGGCATGTACCTGAATTCGAAAGTGATACAAAAAGACGAGATTTATTCGGAAGGCTACCTGTACCGCAAAGGCAAGCCGGTTGACAGCTATTTTGGCTATGAGGCAGAAGGGCTGTTCCGCGATGCCGCCGACATCAGCAGTCATGCCTTCCAGACCTTTGGGGTAGTTAAACCTGGCGACATCAAGTACAAAGACCAGAATGGGGACAACATTATCGACAACAACGACCAGGTAAAAATCGGCCGTTGGAATGCCCCGCTGACTTACGGGCTGAACCTGAAGCTGACCTATAAAAACTTCAGTTTGTTTGCCATCGGTACGGGCAGCAACGGGGCGGATGCCTTTTTGAGCGGTTCGTATTACCGTCCTGACGGCGACGAGAAGTATTCGGTCATAGCCAGTGAACGCTGGACCGAAGCCACCAAAGAAACAGCAAAGTACCCCCGTTTAAGCGCCAAGACCAACACGAACAATGATCAGACCTCCACGTTCTGGCAATACGCGAACAACTCCTTTTCACTGAACCGGGTACAGCTCACCTACGATATGCCCGAAAGGATATGCAGTAAGCTGGCCATGAAAACGCTGAGCATCTACGTGAGCGGATCGGGTTTAGCAACGATCTCCAAGCAGAACGATGTCCGTTACCTGACGGTAGGCAGTGAACCGCAGTACCGTTATTTCACTCTGGGTTTACGCAGTATGTTTTAACCACCAAAGCTTTTTATTATGAGAAAAATAAATAGATATTACTTGTTACTGATCCTGTTTTCATTGGGTTTCGCAGGATGCTCAAGCCTGCTTGACCCCGAGGATGATAATCATAATACTTTTGACCGGGTGACCTGGGACCCGGCATACGCCGAAGGGTTGCTGATGAATGTTTACGGCAAGCTGCCCAGTGCCAGCTTTAGTTTTAACGATGTGGCCACTGACGATGCGGTGTCGAACGACAAGCTCAATAGTTACCTTCGTATGGCTACGGGACAGTGGTCGGCACAGTACAACCCCGTAAGCAACTGGAACAACCTGAACGAGGGGATCCTGTACCTGAACCTGTTTATACCTCAGATAGAGAAGGAAACCTGGTATTGGGCAAACGAGAACATCAACAAGATGTTTAAAGCCCGTTTGACAGGGGAGGCTTACGCCCTGAGAGGCTTATTCCGTTACCATTTGCTGCAGACCATCGCGGGCAAGTCCTCTAATGGCAAGCTGCTGGGTATCCTGTTATGGAACGAGTTCCTTGATGAGAATGCCAATTTTAATATGGGCAGGGCCGAATTTACGGCCACGGTGGATTCCATCAATGCCGATTTCGACAAGGCCATAAGCTACCTGCCGATGGATTTTCTGGATGTTACCACGGTTGCCCAGATGCTTCCGGCTTTCTCTACGGTCAATATGACGGATTACAATACGGTATTTGGACAAGTAAGCAACCAGCGCATCACCAAACGCATCGCGATGGGTTTCAAGGCTCGCGTAGCCTTACTGGCCGCCAGTCCTGCCTTCAACGCGGCCAACGACCAGAACCTTTGGGTCAACGCGGCCAACGCTGCGGCTGATGTGCTGAACCAGATCCCTTCCACCCCGGGTATTACCGGTCTGGATGCGAGCGGCCATATTTTCTTCCAGGCTGCTAAGGTCGATGCCGTTACGGTTACTGCCGACCAGAAAGAGATGTTGTGGAGGGGCCCTTCCAACAGTCTGACCAATACGCTTGAAAAGAGGATGCTTCCCCCTGGTTTGAATGGCAATGGAGAAGTGAACCCAAGCCAGAACCTGGTGGATGCTTTCCCGATGAAAAATGGTTACCCGATCAGCAATGCCGCCAGCGCCTACAACGCGGCCAGCCCATATACCAACCGCGACCCTCGCCTGGCGCTGTATATCCTGTATAACGGGGCCACGCTGCAGAGCAAGGTGGTCAAGACGGCTGTAGGCGGGGGCGTGAATGCCAAAGACTCGCTGGCGACCTCGACCCGCACAGGATATTACCTTCGCAAGCTGATCCGCGAAGACATCGTGTTCTCTGCCGACGGGACAGCCACTACTAAGAAGCACTATGCGGTACATATACGTTATACCGAGCTGTTTTTGAACTATGCCGAGGCAGCCAACGAAGCCTGGGGCCCGACTGGTATAGGTACCGTAGCTACTTTCAGCGCCAAAGAAGTGATAGCCGCTATTCGCAAGCGTGCCGGTATCACGCAGCCCGATGCCTGGTTGAACACGGTCACCACCAAAGAAGCGATGCGTGAACTGATTCGCAACGAACGCCGTCTGGAACTCTGTTTCGAAGGTTTCCGATTCTGGGACATGCGCCGCTGGGGCTTGTCACTGACCGAGGCCGCCAAAGGGGTGACCATCAACAAAAATGCCACTACCTTCAGTTATGTGGATGTTGAGCCGCGCGTCTATCAACCTTACATGCAGTATGCCCCGCTTCCGCAGCAGGAAGTATTGAAATTCCCGGCTTTGGAACAGAATGCAGGCTGGTAGTGAGAGTGTGAGAAGATGAGAAGATGAGAAGATGAGAATGTGAAAAAAAATGAGATATAAATTTAAAGATATGAGATATACAATAAAAATAGCGTTAAAAACAGCGTTTCCGGTACTTCTGTTCCTGGCTATATTTTCATGCAAGAATCAGGATTGGGATTTTCCGGACTATCGGTTTTCAAGTACTTATTTCCCTTACCAGACACCGGTAAGGACACTGGTGCTGGGCGATTACGATGAGGTGGACAATACCAAGGACAAAAACCTTCAGTTTTCGATCGGAGTAGCCATAGGAGGGATGTACGAAAACGACCGGGACCGAAAGGTAGGCTATGTGCTTGATGAAAGCCTGACACAGAATCTGTACACCTCAGCAGGCGACACTTTGGTGCCACTTCCGCAGGCTTATTACGAGCTGTCGCCGGTTGGAACCATGATAGTCCCCAAAGGCAGCATGCAGGGTTTTATTGATGTTCAGTTGAACGATGCATTCCTGAACGACCCTAAAGCATTCAAAAACCATTATGTGGTCCCGTTGAGGCTGACCAGTACCGAAACCGATTCAATCCTTTCGGGAAAGACAGACATAGCCAATCCGGATCCCCGGATTGCCGCTTACTGGAATGTTGCCGCCCCGAAAGACTTCACTTTATACGGGATCAAGTACATCAATCCATACCATGGACATTTTTTATACCGTGGGAAAACGGTGATAAAAGATGCCAGCGGTACCAAGGTTGACGAAGTAGTTTACCGCAACAAATATGTGGAGAAGAATGCCGTTGTTATGATAACAACCACGGGGCGCTCACAGGTTGAGTTAACGAATATGATACGTATGAGCGCCGGCAGTCCGGGTAACTTCAAGGCTAGGTTATCCTTTGATGCACAGGGTAGTGCCTGCACGGTTACCGCCGCGCCAGGCTCGGCATACCCGGTAAGCGGAACAGGAAAGTTTATTAAAGAGGGCGACGAATGGGGAGGTAAAAAGCGTAATACCATCATCCTTTCTTATAATTGTCCCGTATATTATACACCCACGCCACCTGAGCCAATTAGAACAACAGTTAATAATGCTGATGCATCTATTAACTATGTAGGATCATCATGGCAACATAATACAGAAACTGGATGTTACAACAATGACAGGAGTTATTCCAATGTTAAGGGAGCTTATTTTACATTTAACTTTACCGGGAATGAAATTGTCCTTTATTATAAAACAGGATCCAGTTATGGGAGCATCGATGTTTACTTGGATGATATTCTGCTTCAGGAAGGTGTAAGCCTCGTGACATCATCAACGTTATATCAGCGAAAGGTGTTTGAAACAACTTGCACTTATGGCGATCATACACTAAAGGTTGTCGTGGGAAAATCGGGGAGTTATTCCATCTTTGATTACCTGACTTATGGTGTTCCTGATCCCAATGCACCCCCGGTTTTACCAGCCGGAGATTACTCATTTGAGGCAAACGATACCTTGGTTATCAGAGATCGCGCGGTGGTGCTGGAAACATTCACCCCGGTAATAAAATAGACTGCTTATCCCCTTTGGTCAGGTAAGCTGGTTTGGCTGGCTTTCCCGAAAGGGGGAAAATCTAAATAATCGTGAGTGCAACTCGCGAAAATGGATAAAGACCTGAACAGTAGCACAGAAGGAGTTGAACCCTTCTGTGCTCCATATCAATCGCTTTTTCTTCCCATCGGTTGCACTGGCGGTTATTCAAATTCAGGCCTTTCAGGCCATTATTTTAAGTATAAAAAAATGAAATTTATAAAAATAACGAGTTTGATTTGTGCATTAAAACTTACTGTTCTAAAACGATTAATAACTAGGCATATGTACACATTACCCCATATTGGCACAATTGCATTCTTATATTTAACCCTATTTTCTTTTTGCGTTGTCGGGCAGTCCAGCAAAAATGATAAAGATTTGACTGGCAGTGTCGTCGTACGTGTCTACGAGACACGTGGCGGGCCTCTGATTCATGTGGACGGGAAGCCCGTTCCACCCCGTTTTTTTATGGTGAATATAATACAGGAACGATCCCCCTGAAGTCCGAATGGACGTCCCACTCATTTGAGTTCATGCCAGGCTTTCCCTGAAGCGGTATGGCCTGAAAAAGTAGAACATTATATCGATTCGGTATCTGTAAGCAAGGAAAGCTTTTTTTATGCTATGGTTGCTGTATATGTTATGAATTATCAATTGAATTTTAAAAAAATATAATATAAAACAAATGAGGTCTGTAATAATATTCAATATATTTTTCATTTTGCTCGGAGTAAGTGTTTTGTGCCAGAATTGTAGAGATCAGGAAGATAATCCCGAAAACAAACCTGAACCTGAACTTCCCAAAGAGCGATTCATGGTCATGGATACTTTTGATGCAATGTCCGGACAGATAGGGATACAGGAAGGCTGGGACAGATGTACGAATCCGCCGGGACTGGTTTCCATTCAGCAAGGAAAAGACGGAGGGAAAGGGCTTATGGTTGATGGACGCGACGGAGTGGTATGCCTGCGCAGGCTTTTTTCACCGCAAACAGGAGTATTCACTGCAGAGATGGATGTATGTATGCTTAGTACCCCTCAGGCTTTATTCAGGATAAGCATTGCAGGGGATACCTGGTATGAAGATTATGAAAAACTTCCGGTAGGTTTTATGCGTGACAACCGATCGGGAACGACACCCCAGCCATTTAAGTATTACAACAAAGGATGGCAGGATACCAAAATTACCCCGGAATTGTCTAGGTGGTATCATCTGAAATTTGTTGTTGATGTACCCAACCAGTGTTATGATGTATGGATTGACGGGGTTCTTAAGGGATCGAAATGTGCTTTCCGCAACCCGGCAGAAGAAGTAAACTGCCTGTCGGTACTTGTTATGGGGCGTGAAGATCCAATGTATAGTTTTGCACCCGGAGATGCAGTTGCTATTGACAACGTTATTATTTATCCAAAAACGGAACGGCCACCCGAAGGATCGTTCGTTGAAACTTATGATATTCCCAATGGTGAAACAACACCAGCACCGGTTGGCAAGCCGGGTTACAGTTTAACCTTTCAGGATGAGTTTGACGGAAACGAGTTGAATAAGAACCTTTGGAACATAGCCCGAACCAGGGGTGCTATTGTTCCAGATAGCCTGGTACAGGAATTTTATCCTTACGAAATAAAAAACGGTATCCTCAATCTTCGTATCGAAGAACGCAGAAATAAGGATATCACTTTCAACGATGGTTACCTTGGTGAAGCTGTTAAGAATTATACCGCTCCGGTGATTGCCTCATTCAACAAGTTCGAACAGGAGTACGGTTGGTTCGAAATTCGTTGTAAAATGCCCAAAACCTTCGGAATTTGGGCAGGTTTCTGGTTATTTCCGGTTAAGGGAAGCCCCGGCGCTGCAGAAATAGATATTTTTGAGTCCCTGTCAAAATTCAACGATAGGATTTTCTTCAATATTCACTATCACTGGGTCACTCCCAAAATTAATTATAGAAAGCCGGGCATTTGGGTGCCGGGCCTTGCCGATGGCTTCCATACGTATGCTCTGGACTGGCAACCGGGGAAAATTACTATGCATGTTGACGGAACAAAAGTATATGAATATACTGGAAATGATGTACCCGTTGGACCGTTGTACATCATAGTCAGTTGCAGGACTGGTGGCTGGGGAGGACCGTTTGTTGATAACAATTCCCTGCCCGACAACTTCGAAATCGACTACGTTAGAGTCTATAAAAAAGAGTAAAAAAACAGAATTAATAAGAATTAAGGTTATTTATTTTTCAGTTAGAAACAAAATATCGATGATTATAATGAATACAAAAAATGTAAAACTTGTCTTTTTATTTACTTTTATGCTAATGGCTGCAAGCAACTTGTTTGCTCAGTTTCCAAAAAACAGCTATAGTCTTTCAGGTAAATGGCTGCTCACATGGGCGGATGGAACGCACGGTCCAAGGACAACCGAAGCTCTTGCACATCAAGATCCGGCACTTGACCCCTACCGGTATGTTGAGGTACATGTGCCGGGAGAAATACATGACGTGTTCCAAAAACTGGGTATAATAAGCGACCCAAATTTTGGGGTAAACGCACTCTATTCAGAATGGGTGGCCCTGCAATATTATCAATATTACCGCACCTTTATGCTGCCTGAAAAAGCGAGAGGAAAGGAACAGTGGCTGGTCTTTGACCAACTGGATTTAGTAGCCGATATTTATTTGAATGGTCAATGGATTGGCAATCATAAGAATGTCCACTATCCATGCCGGTTAAATATAACAGGAAAGTTAAAGGAAGAAGGAGAAAACATCATAACAGTTACGCTCGAAAGTGGATTGTATGATGTTTCGGAAAAGGAAGCGTTCAGGTATGGCAATATAAATGGGTTCATCCAAAGTATAGATAAGAGGCATTATCAGCGTAAGCCCCAATATCAGTTCAACTGGGACTGGAATCCCCGGTACATTAACGCGGGGATTACCGGAGATGTACGTTTGGAATGGGGAAGCACCCTTAGAGTCGATCAGGTGGTGATCACTCAAAATGTTAATGACGACTTGCAAAAAGCCACGATCTCAGTTCAGAATTTTATAGAGGGAATTGAAAAAAGTAAATTGGTAGAAATAACTGCATCAATAATAGAGACTAATCAAAAAATCAATAAAAGTTTTCCATTGAGTTTAGGATTGAATCCATACAATCTGAGTTTGGTAATCGAAAAGCCCCAACTGTGGTGGCCTGTGGGGCAGGGTAACCAATACCGTTACACACTAAAAATCGATGTAAGTGCCGATGGCGTGTTGGTTGGCTCAACAACAAAAAGAATTGGCGTGCGCAAGGTTGAGGTTGATCAATCACCACATCCGGAAAAGGGAACTTACTTCACTATAAAAGTAAACAACCGCCCTGTTTTTATGAAAGGCGCTTGTTGGGTGCCTGCCGATATGGTGTACAGTAAGGTGACAAAAGAGCATCTTGACTCGCTTGTGACCCTGGCTGTAAATGCCAATTTCAACATGGTACGGATATGGGGTGGCGGTGTTTATGCAGGTAATGATTTACTGGATATTTGTGATGAAAAAGGTCTGCTTGTATCACACGATTTTATGTTTGCCTGTTCGATTTACCCGTATGATGATATCTCGTTTACCTACTTGGTCAGAAAAGAAATCACATGGGTGGTAAGGGAGTTCAGCTATCATCCTTCTCTGATCGTATGGATGGGTAATAACGAAATAGAGGCAATTTGGCAGCAAAAAGCTGATGGCAAAACCCAACCTCCCATGGCTGATTACGGACTCTACCACCATTTAATCCCTGGAATTATCAAAGCGGAAATACCTACCGGAGTTTTTTATTGGCCAACTTCTCCGTATTCCGGGAACTATGAAAATCCTCAAAGCCCTTACTTTGGCGATCAACATCCCTGGGGGGTAAGCATCGGAAAAGACGATGTTGATTTTCGTGCCTATCGGGAATATGTGGACCGTTTTGCTGACGAAGGTGGCGTGTTGGGAGCTTCTTCGCCTGCAACAATCAGGCAGATGTTACCCAAAGATCAGCAAAAGATAAGGTCTTTTGCATGGGATTTTCATGACAACCTGATTAATTACTGGGATAATGAACTGGGAGTATCATACAGGTCTTTCGAATTTCATTTAGGCAAAATCTATGATCAGGTGCCTTTTAATGACTATCTTTTCGGTAGCTCCTTGTTACAGGCAGAAGGGTTGCAGGAGTATATCAATAACTATCGCCGCAGGAAATTTAGTAGCTCGGCTGCCATATTCTGGATGTACAACGACTCATGGCCTGTAACAAACGGTTGGACAATTGTGGATTATTATCTCCGGAAAAAACTTGCTTACCATCCTGTCAGAAGAGCATTTGGACAAATTTGTGTGGTGGTAGCAGAAGAAGGTAACAAAATTAACATTTATGGGATAAATGAGAAACAACAGTCATGGAAAGGTAAACTTCACTTTGGCCTGTTCAGCACCGATGGAAAGTTTCCTGTCGACGAATTTAAGACGGTTACACTGCCCTCCAATACTTCAACCGTAATTGCATCGTTCGAAAAGATGACTTTCGAAAAAGCTGGAATCAACAATCACGGTGCATTTGCTGTATTACAAGACCAAGAGAAAATTATCTCACAGCATCGGCTATTCCTGACGAGATTTAAAGACATCGAATTGTTAAAACCTCATATTTCAATTAAATACAGTAACGACAAAGCTGTCATTACTGCTCCGGCTTATGTATGGGGCGTTTGTGTGGATATTGACGGGGAGTCAGAGGTTTCTGATAATTGTTTTGACCTTTTGCCTGGGATTCCTTATACGGTTGATATTAAGAAAGGAGAAAAAGTTGAAGTCAAGATGACAGGTAATGATTTAATGAATTGATAAAATGCTCTTAATTTCTTGACAACTACAAATATGAAAAACGAGTCATCAATAAGCAAAATATTACCGGTACTGTTCGGATTTTTTATCATGGGTTTGGTCGACCTGGTTGGAATTTCGACCAATTACGTGAAACAGGATTTTGCATTGAGCGACACCCTTGCCAACATGTTGCCCATGACCCTGTTCCTGTGGTTTGCCATTTTATCAGTACCTACGGGAATAATAATGAACAAACTGGGGCGTAAACGTACGGTGGTTATAAGTATGGGCATCAGCCTGCTGGCGATGTTACTGCCTTTGTTTAGCTACAACTTTCCGATGATACTGGTAGCTTTTGGCTTGCTCGGCATCGGGAACACCATTATCCAGGTTTCATTAAACCCGCTGCTCACCAACGTAGTTCATGACGACCGATTGACAAGCAGCCTGACCCTGGGCCAGTTTATCAAAGCTATTGCTGCCTTCCTTGGTCCCATTATTGCCGGGGTTGCTGCCGGAAGCTTCGGAAACTGGAAACTGGTTTTCCTGTTTTTTGCCGTAGTAACCGTCATCTCAGGACTGTGGCTCATGCTTATCCCCATTCAGGAGGAAAAAACCAACCAAAAATCATCAACATTTGGCGATTCCTTCGGCTTGTTAAAAGACGGCACAATCCTCATGCATTTCCTCGGTATTGTTTTCGTGGTAGGTATTGATGTTGGCCTGAACACAACGATTCCCAAATTCTTAATGGAACGTTGTTCCATTCCGCTTGAGCAGGCAGGATTGGGAACCAGTTTGTATTTCATTGCAAGGACAGTAGGATCTTTTATTGGAGCTATCCTACTGGTCAAATTATCGGGACGCAGGTTTTTCATCTGGAGCATATTCGTAGCCATTCCTGCACTGCTGGTCATGCTGCTGATTGGAAACCTGTGGGGCATTCTGTCCATGGTATTTATCATTGGGTTTGCCATAGCGAATATATTCTCCATTATTTTTTCCGCAGCTTTGAGAAGGCTTCCTGAATATGCCAACGAAATATCAGGGCTCCTGATAATGGGAGTTGCCGGTGGGGCAATCATCCCGTTAATCATGGGAATCACTTCCGATTCTTTTGGACAAACTGGAGGCATGTCCATATTGCTCATCGCTATGGCTTACCTGACATACAGTGCATTTAAACTAAAAGAAAATTAAACACCAACTAAAACAATGAAAAGAAGTGAAATCAACCGAATTTTGAAAAATGCCAAAGCATTTATGGCTGAAAAACAATTTATGCTTCCTCCCTGGGCTTACTGGGGCATGGACGACTGGAAGCAAGTTAAAGAAAGTACGCAGAAAATCAGGGAAAATATGCTGGGCTGGGACATCACCGATTTTGGTTCAGGAGATTTTTATAGAAGGGGTTTATTTTTATTTACCCTCAGGAATGGAAAACTGAACGTGGACAAAAAGCCCTATGCCGAGAAAATCATGATCGTGGAAGAAAACCAGGAAACGCCCATGCACTACCACTGGTCAAAAATGGAAGACATTATCAACCGCGGTGGTGGCAACCTGGCCATAGAATTGTATAATTCCACACCCGATAATCAGTTTGATACTACGCCGATAAACTTCACGAAAGATGGTGTAAAAGGAACGGTTGAAGCAGGTGGAAAAGTTGTTCTTGCCCCCGGTGAAAGCATCTGCCTGGAACAGGGCATGTACCACCGTTTTTACGGGGAGCCCGGGAAAGGTCAGGTACTGGTTGGAGAAGTCAGTATGGTCAACGACGATGCATTGGACAACTGTTTCTATGAACCAATCGGGCGGTTCCCGGTCATCGAAGAAGACGAAAAACCCTTGCACCTGTTGGTTTCAGACTATAAAAAATTCCTGTAATGTATCATTAACATGTGGTTTAACTCTGATTTTTGTCTAATGTCTAAAAATCTAAAATCTAATGTCTAAAAAAATTATAGTTTCAGGAGTTGGATGTTGCCTCGTTGATATTTTATACAAGGATATCGATTTTGCCAGTGATCCGTTTCTCCCTTTTCTCTCGCTAAAGCGCGGGGACGGAGGGCTGACCCCGGGCCACCTGGTTTTTAATGAGGAATTCGTGGAATTTGCCGGATTACCTTTCGAAACGGTAATCACTAAAATTACGGGCGGGAGAAAGCCGGATAAGAAGAATATTGGTGGTCCGTCTATCGTTTCATTGATTCATGCGGCCCAATTAACTGACCCTGAACATTGTGAAATCAGATTTTATGGACGATGTGGAAACGATGATGCCGGTAAATATCTGCTTTACTCGCTTCAGAAAACCCCGGTGATACTTTATGATTTTAAACATATTGAAAATATTACCCCATCAACAGTAGTCCTTTCTGACTCCAGTTATGATAATGGTCATGGTGAACGAATATTCATCAATTCCATCGGTGCAGCCCGGGATTTTGCCCCGGACGATCTGGATGATGATTTTTTCAATTCCGATATTGTGGTTTTTGGAGGAACAGCGCTGGTCCCATCTATACACGATAACCTGACCGGGCTTTTGAGAAAGGTAAAACGGAATGGGAGCATCACGGTCGTAAATACGGTTTTCGATTTCCGTAATGAAAAATTAAATGCCGGACAAAGATGGCCTTTGGGAAACAGCGATGAAAGTTATCAGTACACCGATCTGCTTATTGCCAATAATGAAGAGGCATTGCGCCTGAGCGGGGAATCCACAGCAGAAGCAGCGATCCGGTTTTTTCGGGAGAGAAAAGTTCCGGCGCTGATCATCACTAATGGGTCTAAAAATATTACCGTGTATTCCAACGGTCAGTTTTTTGAACCGTTAGGCTTAACAGAGATGCCCGTATCACAAAAAGTTACGGATGAGCTAAAACACAATAAAAACGGGGATACCACCGGATGCGGCGATAATTTCGTCGGCGGGGTTATCGCGTCAATAGTAAATCAAATCCAAAAAGGGATTAAGCAGCCCGACATTTTGGAAGCCTGTTGCTGGGGAATTGTTTCCGGGGGATTTGCCTGTTTTTATATGGGCGGAACATATTTGGAAAAAAAGGCAGGCGAAAAGCTGAATAAAATTAAAACATACTATGAAGCCTATATCAGGCAAATTAAAAGTCGATAGCCGGAAGATCGTGATTTTCGGCGCAGGTAAAATCGGGCGGTCATTTATCGGGCAACTCTTCGGGTGTGCGGGTTACCGGGTTGTTTTCATTGATGTTGACCAGTCGCTTATTGACGGGCTTAACCGGAAAGGATGCTATCGGGTGGTTATTGAGGGTGAAAAGGAAGAAGAAATCGTTGTGACAAATGTACATGCTATCTCTGCTTTGGATAAGGGAAAAGTGATTGAAGCTGTTTCAACTGCCGGAATACTGGCCATTTCGGTCGGAAAGAATGCACTTGAAAAAATAATCCCGGTTATTGCCAAAGGATTGTTGCAACGGGAGAAGAACTCCCCCGGAACACCTCTTGATACTATTCTTGCAGAAAACATGAGATCGGCTGCGGACTTCGTCAGGGAACAGCTAATGAAAAACCTTCCTTCCAGATTCCCGGTTGAAACCCTTGTGGGACTGGTCGAAACGAGCATTGGTAAAATGGTTCCTATCATTCCCCTGACCGAATTGGAAAAAGACCCGTTGGTAGTATTTGCCGAACCCTATAATACGCTCATTGTTGACCGGAAAGGATTTAAATCGCCTGTTCCTCAGGTAAAAGGCCTGGCTCCCAAAGATAACATCAAAGCCTGGGTCGACCGCAAAGCATTTATTCACAACCTGGGCCATGCTACTGCTGCTTATTTTGGGCACTTTATACACCCGGAACTGAACTACCTGTACGAAGTGCTGGACGATCCGGAAGTATATAAATTTACAAAAGAAGTCATGCTCCAGTCTTCATCTGTTTTGCAAACTCTTTATCCTGCTGACTATTCAATAGCTGATCTGGAAGAGCATATCAATGACTTGCTTTTCCGGTTTCAGAACAAGGCGCTGAAGGACACAATTTTTCGGGTTGGGCAGGACCGTCCCCGGAAACTGGGACCGGATGACCGTTTTGTCGGTATAATCCGGCTGGCCCAAAAACTAGTGAAGCCATACGATAAAATATTAAAGGCGATGGCTTATGCCTTTTTCTTCCGGGCAACCGATGAAAACGAGAATCCTTCACTCCAGGATGTCCTATTTGACAACTACTTTGTAAATGGAGTAGAATATACTCTGCGGAAAGCGTGTGGGTTTGACCCGGAAAAAGACAATCAATTAATCCGGCAGTTTAAAGATTATTTTGATGATATTGCCAACAATCAATAATCCAGATCATGTGAGGATTAGATATGAAGATGTTAAAAATAAACTGGAGCAATGAGCTTTTTTTGCTTTTGAATAGGTTTTTTGGTATTCCTTCGACCAAGCAGGTATTGGAAAGAATGTTTTTAGGAGCAAGACAAGGTATTACAGTTTCAAATTTTGAGGCAATAATTCGTGGAGCTTGTTTTTCGAACCGAAATTAATCTTTTCTGACCGACGATTTCCGTATAACCAGCCGGGTTTTTAATATTGCTTGAACCGGCGGCGCTCCGGGGTTCTCGACTTGCCGGAAGAAAAGCCGGGCCGCCTCCTGCCCCATCTCAAAAGTTGGATGGGTGATGGATGTCAGGGGCGGGTCAACCACAGTGGCATGGAACTCGTCGGTAAAACCAACTAATGCAATATCGTCCGGTATCTGTAATCCGCGCCGTTTTATTTCTTTCATGGCTGCAAAGGCCACAGTATCGTTGATCCCAAAAATGGCATCGGGCTTTGCACCCGAATCGAGCAGCCGGGCTGTCGCTTTAATTGCTTCGCCGGCGCTGAGGTTGCAGCCTTCAAGCAGATCAGGGTCAATTTTCAGCCCGCAATCCTTCAGCCCCTGCCAATACCCGTCCAATCGTTCTTTGCTGATATTCAGATGCCCTGGGCCGGCAATATAGGCAATCCGCCGGCAACCATTCTCATAAAAATGACAGGTTATTGAACGGGCTGCTTCCACATTGTTGGCAACTACGCTTGACACTTGGTCGGTCATGCACACCCGGTCGAAAAAAACCAGTGGAATTTCATTTCTCAGCAGCGGCTCAAAATGTTCAAATGAACTGGTTTCCTGGCTCAGGCAAACGATCAGGCCCTCAACCCTTGTGTTCAACAGGTTTTGTACCGATTCAGTTTCTTTTTCAAACGATTCATTCGACGACGAGATCAGGATGTAGTAACCATGCTGTTTGGCAATACTTTCAATTCCTGAAATAATGGATGAATAAAAATGAGTAACCAGATCGGGCACAATTACCCCGATCATTTTGGTCTGCTGTTTCAGCAATCCCATGGCAAGTGGGTTGGGCGAGTATTCGCGTTCGCAGGCCAGTTGCTGAATCCGGGCAGTCATTTCAGGACTGATATCCGGATGGTTCTTCAGTGCCCTCGAAACCGTTGAAATGGAAACACCCAGTTCTTTTGCCATATCCTTCAGGGAAACAAGTCTTTTGCTCATGCCGGATTATTCAGATTGTTTATACAAAGCTAGAATTTTATTTGCAAATGAACCTTTCCGCTCCGTGCTTTTGATGTTTGAAAACATTTTTTAATCACCGCAAAGCATTGCGGAAACCTTTGCGTTAACCAGCAGAAAAACAGCCTATTGTATTGTTCTTTCATAGTCGGGATATTCGTTGCGGAAACCGGGGATTTTAGCATCGACCGGATTAATAATTCTGAAAAATAATGTTGTGTTTAATTTAAATATCAGGAAAAATGAAACGAATTGTAGTTGCAGGAGCAGGAGGTTTTATTGGCGGCCATTTGGCCCGGAAACTGAAAGATATGGGGCATCATGTGCGTGCCGTCGATAAAAAACCGTTGAACCAGTGGTACCAGGTACATGAGGGTGTTGATAACCTGGTGCTTGATTTGACCAGTAAAGAAAATTGCTACACCGCCCTAAACGGTTTTAACGAGGTTTTCAACCTGGCTGCCGATATGGGCGGCATGGGGTTCATTGAAAACAACAAAGCCGATTGCATGCTGAGTGTCCTGATCAACACCCACCTGCTGATGGCTGCACGTGATTTGGGCATCGCCCGTTTTTTCTATGCCTCGTCAGCCTGTGTGTACAACGGCGAAAAACAGACAGACCCGAATAATCCGGGTTTAAAAGAAGCAGATGCCTACCCGGCATTGGCTGAAGATGGCTACGGATGGGAAAAATTGTTTTCGGAACGGATGTGCCGTCACTTCAGGGAAGACTATGGCATGACTACCCGCGTTGCCCGTTTTCACAATGTTTACGGGCCTTTCGGCACCTATGACGGTGGACGTGAAAAAGCTCCGGCTGCCATGTGCCGGAAAATAATTGACGGTGAATTGTATGGGAAAGATGAAATCAACATCTGGGGAGACGGACACCAAACCCGTTCATTTATGTATATCGATGATTGTGTTGAAGGAATCCTGAAAATCATGTACAGCGATATCATTGAGCCGATCAACCTGGGAAGCTCTGAAATGGTTTCAATCAACCAACTGGTTGACATTGTCGAGGATATTGCAGGATACAAACTAAAACGCACGTATGACCCGAATGCCCCGAAAGGCGTTCGCGGGCGGAACAGTGACAATACGCTTATTCAGAAATACCTCGGCTGGGAACCAACCTACCCGCTGGCCGCCGGCATGAAAAAAACCTACGACTGGATCAAAGGCGAGATGCTGAAGAAAAAGTAAAGAAAAGCCTCAGCAAAAAAGATCAAGGCCAAAAAATCAAACCGAATGAGAGACAAAAAAGTTTTGGTGAGTGGTTGTTACGACTTGCTTCATGCCGGGCATGTGGCATTCTTTAAAACGGCGGCCCAATACGGGAAGCTGTATGTCAGTGTTGGCCAGGATGACAATATACTCGAACTAAAAGGGAAAAAACCGTATTTTACCCAGGCAGAACGGGCCTACATGGTTGGCTCGATAAAATATGTACACGAAGCGTTTGTTTCTTCAGGACGTGGAATGCTCGATTTTGAAGACGACATGAAATGGGTTAAACCCGATATTTTTATTGTAAATACCGATGGTTTCACGGAAGGGAAAGCTTGGATATGCAAGGAAAATAATGTCGAACTGATTGTCCTGGATCGTATTCCGGAAGAGGGCTTGCCCGCCCGTTCAAGTTCATTTTCGAAAAAAGAATTGCAGTTTCCGTACCGGGTTTGTATTGCCGGCGGATGGATAGACCAGCCTTGGGTTTCGGAAGTCCACCCCGGGTCGGTGGTTGTTGTACAAATATGGCCAACCATCGATTTCAACGACCGTTCAGGAATGGCCACCAGTTCGCGCAGGGTAGCTCTCGAACTCTGGGGAGGCAAAATTCCTGAAGGCAACCCGGTTCGCAATGCCCAGCTTTTATTTGGTGCTGAAAACCCTCCCGGAAGCAAATATATTTCCGGATCGCAGGACCATCTGGGAATTCTGGTACCCGGAGTAAGCCGCCTCGACTACAATGGCAGTTACTGGCCTTCGAATATTGAAAATACACTCGACCAGGAAACCTGTGAATGGCTATCAAAAGTACTGCATCTTGTTCCGCTTTCGCCCCGTCCGAGCGGCTACGATCCATTGCTCGTGCAGCATCTTGAAAAAAAGCTAGTGAAAGAATTAGGCGACGCCGGTCGAAAATGCTATGAAGGAATCCTTGCCAGGGATGTACAACTGCTTGGAGAATCGATGAGCGATACGTTTTATGCCTGGAGAAAGATTCTTCCCCACACCGTTCCCGATTGGGTACTCGAAGAGATGGGAAGCAAGTACATCGGGAAATATCCGGGTGCAATTACTTCCGGTTGCGGCGGTGGTTACGCTGTTGTAGCTTCTGAAAAACCGGTTGAAGGCGCTATACAAATTAAAGTCCGTTATTGATGAAAAATCTTCATTGTATAATTATGGCCGGAGGTTCCGGAACCCGGTTCTGGCCACGGAGCCGAAAAGCAAAACCCAAACAGTTCCTGACTATTTTTGGAGATGAGTCACTTTTGCAGGCCACCATCAGCCGGTTTGCAGGTTTCATTCCCGAGAAAAACATTTTCATTGTATCGAACAAAGGGCAACAGGGGGTTCTTGAAGAACAAACAACAAGGCTTCCCAAAGAGAACCTAATCTATGAACCGGTTGGAAGAAACACTTTGCCTGCAATCGGACTGGCTGCCCTGTTTGTTGCAAAAAACGATACGGAAGGCATAATGGTTGTCTCGCCAGCCGATCACCTGATAAAGGACGATGAACTTTTTCAGCAAACTATCGGATCGGCAGTAAAAATTGCTGAGAAGAAGAACGGGATTGTCACAATCGGTATTACACCCAATGCCCCGGCTACGGGTTACGGGTACATTGAAACTGCTGCGGAAATAGAAACAGGCCAGTCCATCCGTTCGTTTGCAGTGAACTGTTTTGTGGAAAAACCAAAAATGGAGACTGCCATCCAATATTTATCGTCCGGAAAATTCTTTTGGAATGCCGGCATTTTCGTCTTCAAAGTTTCAGTCTTTTTGAAAGCCATGGAGAGGTATGCTCCTGCGATATACACTGACTTAATGAAGATAGCCCAAACCATTGATACCCCGGAATATGAAAATACCCTGAATGAACTCTATCCTCAACTGGAACCTGTCTCTGTAGATTACGGGATCATGGAAAAGGCCGGCAATATTTTCCTTGTCCAGGGAGATTTTGTTTGGAACGATCTGGGTAGCTGGGAGCAGGTATATCAATATGGAGAAAAAGATGAAGCGCAAAATACAGGCGTCGGTGAAGTAATTTTTCAGGATACAAAAAATTCGTATGCGTGGGCTTCGAACGGGTTGCTTGCGGTTGTTGGCATGGACGACGTCATTGTTGTTAAAGAAAACGACATGGTGCTGGTTTGCAAACGGAGCCATGCTGAAGCTATCAAACAAGTTGCCGATCAGCTTAAAACGGATAAACTGGAACATTATCTGTAAAACTGTTGATATGCTTTACTGGTCTCAGGACCCTAATATAATAACCTAACTTGAAACTTGTATGAAACTAAAAAATGAACCAAAATCACCACTGATTGAACGGGGATACCTGTTAACATTTATCCTGGTCACTGCCCTTTTCTTTTTATGGGCAATGCCGAACAATTTGAACGATATTCTGATTGCCCAGTTTATGAAATCATTTGAGTTGTCAAGATTGCAGGCCGGATTAGTCCAGTCAGCCTTTTATATGGGATACTTTTTACTGGCTATTCCCGCAGCCCTGGTGATGGAGCGTTTTGGATACAAAATCGGGCTGGTTACCGGCTTATTGTTCTTTGCAGTTGGATCGTTTCTTTTCTATCCGGCAGCCATTTCCGGCAAATACTCCTTCTTTTTGGAGTCACTTTTTATTATTGCCTGCGGCCTGGCATTCCTCGAAACAGGGGCGAACTCATTTATTTCAGTACTTGGCGATCCGGCAACCTCTGAACGGCGTTTAAACCTTGCCCAGGCATTCAACCCGATTGGTTCAATGGTTGGGGTTGTCGTTGGGACTATCTTCATTTTTTCAGGAAAAGAACTGTCGGGAGAACAAATTGAAACCATGAAAATGGCAGGGACATACCAGGCATATTTAAAGGAAGAAACCCTTCGGGTAGGGCCTCCTTATATCGTCATCGGATGTGTGGTCCTTCTTATTGCATTCCTGATAATGAGGGCAAAATTCCCGAAAAATGAAACGAAAAGCGGACAACCGGAATCGGGAAGTTTCAGAAAGCTCCTGAAATATCCGCACTGGTACAAAGGGGTTATCGCTCAGTTCTTTTATGTAGGGGCACAGGTAGGGACATGGAGCTTTTTTATCCAGTATGTAAAAGATAATACCGGCCTTTCCGAAAAATTTGCCGGAGGAATGCTTACCGGGACACTTGCTGCTTTTATGGTTGGCCGTTTTAGTGCAACATTCCTGATGAAATACATGAAGCCCGGCAACCTGATGGGGCTCTATTCAATAGCCAACATCGTTTTGGTTGGTATTGGAATTTTGTTTCCCGGATGGATTGGAGTTTGGTCTGTCTTCCTGACCAGCTTTTTCATGTCGCTGATGTTCCCGACCATTTTCGCATTAGGGGTAAAAGGCCTCGGACCAAATACAAAGCTGGGAGGTTCTGTTATCATTATGGCCATTATTGGCGGGGCCGTCTGGACACCAATTATGGGATTAATCGCTGATAAAACATCGAGTATGGCAATGGCAATGATTGTCCCCCTGATTTCTTATCTGTTTATCCTGTATTACTCATATATAGGTTCAAAACCTTCGGGAGAACTACATGAAGGGGCACATCCTGTTTCTGTTTTACATTAAAAATAATAAGGATGGATTATAAACGATTTTGCAAAACCTTATCGCTCGAAAACGATGCACAGTTAATCGAAGAGTATAAAAAAGTACATGCCCCTGGTGCAGCCTGGCCTGAAATTACCCGGGGAATGTGCGAAGCGGGCATTCTCGATATGGAAATTTATTTGTTCGGAAACCAGTTGTTCATGATCATGGACACAGTCCCGGATTTCGACCATGACAAAGCAATGGCCGGGTTAGCCGAAAAACCGCGCCAAAGCGAATGGGAAACGTATGTTTCACGTTTCCAGAAAACTCCAGCCAATGCCAGTGCCGGAGAAAAATGGCAACTGATGGAACGTATTTACAAAATGGGAAAATAACACTTTCCCCTTTAATACTGATTGATTTTAAATTCAGGAGATAACCACAAAATTTTCAAAAAAATGAAAAGAAAAATTCACCAATTATTCACTTTTGCATTACTGATTGCAGCTTCTTCTCTTATGCCAGTTACTCCGGCACTGGCTCAAAAGTTTGAACCGACACCCGAATCGTTCAAACAGTACCAATATCCTGAATGGTTCCGTGATGCCAAATTCGGTATCTGGTCACATTGGGGGCCACAGGCTGTCCCCCGGCAGGGCGACTGGTATGCACGGAAAATGTACGAATCGGATATAATTGACCGCAAAACGAACACACCAACAGGAAAACCGAGCGAAGATTACCTGTACCATATTGAACATTACGGGCACCCATCCAATTTTGGGTATAAAGACATTATTCCCCTTTGGAAAGCCGAACGATGGGATCCGGAACAATTGATGAAATTATACAGGAAAGTCGGGGCTAAATATTTTGTTAGCATGGGAACTCATCACGATAACTTCTTTCTCTGGGATTCAAAAATTCATCGATGGAATTCAGTAAAAATGGGGCCAAAAAAAGACGTGGTAGGTTTGTGGCAGGAAGCTGCCAAAAAAGAAGGCCTGCGCTTCGGCGTTTCTGAGCATCTTGGAGCGAGTTATACCTGGTTTCAACCAAGCCGGGGAGCAGATAAAACCGGGCCGATGGCAGGTGTTCCATACGATGGGGCAAACCCTGCATTTAAAGATTTGTATCATCGCAAAACATCCCCGGATGATATAGCGTGGCTTACAACTAATCCTGAAAATCAAAAAAACTGGTTGATGAGTATTACTGAGTTGATCGATATGTATAAACCAGACCTCCTGTACTCAGATAGCGAACTGCCTTTTGGTGAGACAGGAAGGATCATGTTGGCCCACTTTTATAATCAGGATATCGAAAAAAACAAGGGAAAGCTGGAAGCAGTTTATAACTGCAAGTTACGTCCGTCGGAAGGCCGTTGGGTGCAGGATATCGAACGTGGCGCGATGGATTCAATCAGCCCTTATCCCTGGCAAACCGATACTTCGATTGGTGACTGGTTTTACCGTACCGGCCAGAAATACATGACAGGGACTGAAGTGGTTCAGATGCTGGTTGATATTGTTAGTAAAAACGGGAACCTGCTCCTGAATGTAGTTCAGACCCCTGAAGGCGATCTGGAACCTGATGTACTCAACATCCTGGACGAAATTGCACAATGGACACCTGCAAATGGCGAAGGAATTTATGGGACCCGTCCCTGGAAAGTATACGGCGAAGGGCCCTCGATGAAAAATCAGGAAAAGGGGCATTGGGGCGGAGTGAAAGATGTGCGTTCTTACGAACCGACCGACATCCGTTTTACGACCAAAGGCGAAACCATTTATGCATTTTGTATGGACAAGCCCTCTGCTGATATCAAAATTACTTCACTGGGAAAAAATTCAAAGTTATGCGGAAAGACCGTTTCATCGGTGAAAATGCTTGGTGGAAAAGAAAAACTTAACTGGAAACAGGAAAGTGATGCCCTTGTGATTGCTAAACCTGCAAAATTACCTGAATGGCAGGTTACCGGGTTCAAGATTGAATTCAAAAAATAAAGAAAGCTTTCATTCAAAAGTGTAAATACCAGATGCCTTTGCGTACGTTTCGCGTTACCAAAAAGACATCTGCGCAAATACGAGTACCGGTGAAAAATGACAATTGAAGGAATGTATTTATGAAAATCAGACTGATATTTCTTATGTTTTGAGATAAGGAGGTGATAAAAATGTAATCATGAAGAAGTAATTATTGCGTACAAGTGGAAAGGGAAAATTGAACGGGTTAATGAATTTTTGGGAAGAAACAGAAAATAGTAACGGGCAATAAACTGTTGCCCAAGTAATAACAAGTTTAATTTTTGCCATGGAAACGTACTTAAAGATCATCCTTGACCTGGAAACCCAGTTGTCAGGGATAAAAGATGTATCAGAAAATGTTACTGATCAAATGGAGTTTGCAATTGGCCAGTGCAAGGTTGCACTGGAGAAATTGCGGAAACGGGTTTTAGAGAAAGGATTTCCTGACCGCCAGTCGGAAATCCGGTTTTTTAAAGAGGTTAAACCGGCTGCATATGGCAAGTTGATGTTTTACCAGTTAGTTTTTGACATTGAATGCAAACGGAAGAAGGCAGATATTTCTGTAAATAAGAGATATCTTCAAAAGTATCTGTACAAGATTAACGAGTATATGGAAGAACACCACGTAAAAGTACAGTATTATCGCTGCGGATTTAAGCACCTGGACGAGCAGTATTTTCTCAGGGAAAATTCAGAAATTCCCCTTGAGTTAAAAAACAGCCACCAGTTGCTGGATGAAGAGTTTTTCACCTGGCACGACCATACCTTTTCAATGATTATGGCCAATGAAATGCTATCAGACTATATCCATAAAGAGCTTGAAAAACTGGAAAACCCTGAAAAGGACATGGATGCCGGGCTAAAATCTAAATACAGATGGACCGGTAAAAAAATTGATATCGGGGAGATAGTCTATGCCTTTTATTATGCAAAAGTGATCAATTCCGGAAATATTACAATTAAGGAACTTGCCGAAGTTTTTGACCAGATGCTTGGCACTGACCTTGCAAAAGACATCTACCGGCTCCACCTTGAAATCCGGCAACGCAAGATTGACCGGACCAAGTTTCTGGACTTACTGCGCTCGATACTCCGGCAACGCCTGGATGAAGAAGATGAATAAACACAGAAAGAAATGATTTTATATCTTTGTCGTACATGAACGAATAGAAAAGTGCATCAGTGTTGAGTCATTGATAAATTGAAAATATAGCGTTGGCTTTTATTTGAGAATCCTAAAACCGCCAGTTTTATTGATAATAGTCTCAGAAATAAAAGTTCGATGTCTGCGCTTTTGGCGCGGATCGGGCTTAACTGAGACTAGGGTTCCTGGCGGTACCTTGGAAGCATTAAGTTTTGGTTCGCGCTTTTTTATAAAAAACTGTAACAAAAACCCTCAAAAAACACCAGCCATGTCAATTGATACGCCTAAAATCCGCAAAAATGTTGACCTGATCTATGCCTTTTCCTGCTGTCCCATGGGCAACCCACTTGATGATTGCCCTTTTATCCCTTATTACAAGCTGAACAATGAACAGGAACAGATCATGCAGATTGAAACCATCCCGCAGGAAGAACTCGACCGTATGAGGGCTTTTCACCGGGACTGTGTCCAGCATTACAGAGAAAGAAAACGGAAAAGGAAGATCAACGTTTCTGAATGACGCTGAAACAAAATATTTTGAATTTTTACTTTATGATTTTCTGAAAGATTGGTCCAATCTGATCTGAAGCCTTATCCCTGTTGAATCCATCTAAAACTATAATCCCAATTATTTCCCTTCGACCAATTTTCTTGATTATCAATTATTACCATGTGGTTTATCTTGCTTAACTATAAAAAAAACCGTACCTGACAACCTATTGATACCAAATCAGTTTTGAAGGTTGCAATTTTGAATGGAATCAAAATCTGTCACGTCAATAATGATACGAACTATTCGGACCCATTTAAGGAAGTAGCTGAGTTCAAGGACGGGATATTTACTTTTTTTTCTCCACTCATTCTTATTTTAGCTCAATTATATAATGTTAAGACAAAAAAAACGGCAGTTTAACCGTACTCGCTATCAACTTTCACGAATAAAAATGTAAGACCAAGCCAATTGTTTCGGTTTTTTTAATTGTCAGGATCAAGTAAATTAAACCGAGCCAAGACGGCTTTTAAAATATTTCATAGGAATCTAAACTTATTGAACTATATAAAACACCCACCTTAGGATCACCTTATGAATTTCTTTCATGGGCAAACCTGATATTTGCAGTAACGACTACCAATAAGGAATAAACAAGTTTTAGATGTATATCGATCAGAAATATTTTGAATCCTGGATGAACCGCCTTGTATCACATTTTGAGTCGGTCAACAAAAAGATTGACAGATTATCCAATTCTGAAAATAAAATTAACGATGAAATTCTGTTAGATAATCAGGATCTTTGCCTGCTATTAAAAGTTAGCAAAAGAACATTACAAAGACTTCGTAGCTCCGGCAAATTACCTTATAAACGAATTGGTAAAAAAACATACTACCTTGAATCTGATGTTCATCAATTCATTCAAAAAGGTTTTTCGAAAACGTAATAAAAAAAGGGTTGTTTTCTACAAATTTAGATTCTAAATTGTGCTTTGGGCTCAGCAACTTCAACCGCATTCTTTTCATTGGAAAAATTGGAAGTCGATAAGATTTTATGCTTGTTTCCATTTACTGGGGTTCCGGAATTTTCTCCAATAGTTGCCTGAATCCGCCTGTCCAACGCCGCCAAATCACTTTTTAATTTTCGGAGTTCCTCTTCCTTTCTCCACTGACTGTTTACCACTTCTTTCAGGACAGGAATGTCGATTGCCGCTTTCTCTGTTAGGCGTGTCTGGTTGTCGATTAAAAATGGAATGCGTTCCAAAGCCTTCAAAAAACTGGTTGCTGCCAGTTTCGGGTCTTTGGCAATATGGCCGTTGTTGTAAGTATATTTGATCCCGCTTTCTCCTTCCACGAAAAAACGGTTTTCTTTAAAATCAAAGCCCTCTTTCATGCTCGACTCGGTTTTAACAAGGATATGAAACCCGTACAGGCTGCCGATTTTTCGGTATTCTTCATTGGTTCGGGCGCTTTCGCTGATTTCATTCAGTTTTACTCCAATTTCTTTGGGATCGGAGCCTTTTACCCCGTCCAACAGAACCGGGTTCAGAATGTTCCCGAACTCATCTTTTTTAATCCTGCTGGTAAGCAAATCCCAGTCTTTTTGCATTCTCGAAATCGTCTCCGAGCTTTTGTCAATACTTAGCTGAATATCTTCCAACCGGAACCTGGCAGAAGACTTACTCCGGTTAAAAGCCTGTCGTTCGCTTTCAAGCGCTATGATCTGCTTTTCCAGTTTAGCCTTTTCCAATAAATCCGTATTGCCGGAAAGAATGGCAACATACTCCGAAAAATTCATACCCGATTTCTCATCTATACTGCCTTCATCAATGGTCCTTTTCCCAAGGCTGTTGGTTTTTAGCTGTCGAATGAAGAGCTGCTTGTTATGCAGCAGGTTGAATTTATAGGAGTCTAGGCTTTTCTCAACAGCATAGATAATCACATCCACCTTGTTATCGGCAAAAAACTTGGCAATCTCGTTGCCTTTTCGGATTGCCCTACCTTCCCGTTGTTCTAGGTCGGATGGCCGCCAGGGAGAATCCAGGTGATGAATGGCTACTGCACGTTTCTGGGCATTAACACCAGTACCAAGCATATCTGTCGAGCCAAACAGTACGCGGATACGACCTTCGTTCATCGCTTCAATCATGTTTTTTCGTGCATTCTCTGTTTTGGCTTCCTGAATGAACCGTATTTCGTGAGCAGGAATACGATGGTCTTCAACCAGCTTTCGTTTGATTTCGCTGTAAGGAGTCCACTCGCCCGGCTTGTAAGTCCCCAGATCAGAAAAAACAAACTGGGTTCCTTTGTAATCGCTGTATTGACGGTAATACGAAGCGATCTTAGCGGCACAATGCGATGATTTATTGTCCACATGGTCATCGTAATGCGGGCTGATCATCCGCATGTCCAGCGACATCTTGCGGGCATAGTCAGTTGCAATCAGCATTTTTGCCCGTTCCTCCTGTTCCGAGAGCGGTGCCCGTCCAAGGATTGTTGCATCGCCGTTTTTGGCAAACGCCACCAGCTTTTGGATAAACTGTTCCTGCTGAGGGGTTGGTGGAATATTATGCAGTATTTCAGCTTTTTCAGGACGGTCGATCCCAATGTCTTTTGCTGTCCGGTAATCGGTAATTTCATTGTAAAAAGCTGCCAGTTCCGGAACCTTGATAAAATAGCGGAAGCGTTCTTTCTGAACAATCTCGTTGGTTATCGAGAATTCATAATCGGTGGTCTTTTTCGCATAAACAGCAGCCCAGGCATCAAAGGTCTTAATCTGCTGACGATCTATTTCTTTAGGGCGGAGGTATTTAAACAGGAGGAACAATTCGGTCAGCGAATTGGAAATGGTTGTTCCCGATAAAAAACTTGCTCCCAAATCTTTGCCGGTACGCTCCTGAATAGTCCGGATGGCAAACAGCATATTCAATGACCGCTGGCTGCCC
The DNA here is from genome assembly GCA_003506435.1 of Prolixibacteraceae bacterium. GTDB lineage: Bacteria > Bacteroidota > Bacteroidia > Bacteroidales > Prolixibacteraceae > GWE2-42-39. The sequence continues at coordinate 132,152 of DOAQ01000037.1, read as the reverse complement.
TGCGGGTTGCCCATCCCGGCAACCCTGTCGTGACGGGTGTTGAACATCAGGTTTTTGAACCGATGGCTTTCATCTATAAACAAATGGTCTATTCCCATCATCTTAAAATCAACCACATCATCTTTCCGGTTTTCAATATTGTAGGTGATGGATTTCAGTGTCACTTCAAGGTTTTGCTGCCGTTTTACCAAGCCTTTCAGCATTCCGCGCGAAACTTCTCCTCCTTGTCTTCTAACGATTTCAAGGTTTTCTTCCACGCTGTCAAGCTCTGCCTGCAAAATTTGCTTTTGTACTTCGGGCGACTGAGGTATCATCGCAAACTGTTCGTGGGTCAGAATAACCGCGTCCCAGGAGTTGTTTTTTATTTCATTGAAGATTTTCATTCGTTTATCAGGGCTAAAGTCTTGTTTCCCCGGATACAGGACTTTGGCATGGGGGTAAGCAGTTATGAAGGTTTGGGAGATTTCGTGGATATTGGCCTTTAGTCCAACAATCATAGGTTTATTGGCCAGTTGCAAACGTTTCATTTCATAGGCGGCGCAGCACATAATTAGCGTTTTGCCGGAACCTACTTCGTGGTCGCATATCCCGCCACCGTTTTGTTTCAGCATCCAGATAGCATCTTTCTGGCTGGAATACAAACTGGGGATACCCAACACTTTCAGGTCAAGTCCGGGAAAAGTCTGGTGTGAACCGTCGTATTTCGGGCGTACATAACAGTTGTAGGTTGAATTGTATAATCCGGACAGGTTTTGTTTAAATGCCGGGCTTTGTTCATTCAGCCAGTCAGTAAAGCCGTTTCGTATTTCGTCGATTTTGCTGTTTGCCAGTTGGATGGCTTCACCGTCCCTGACTTTTACCTCTTTGTCGTCGACAACAATGGTTTTGGTGATGTCGGGTGTGGTATTCAGGAGTGCATGTTTCATCAGGGCAATTCCGTCGTACAGGCGGCTTTGCGATTTGACCGCATACTTCTCGTAGATATTGGCATTGGTAAACTGGGCCCTTACCGAAAATTCGTCAACAGACTCCGAATAATGAATATCAACACCCGTTTTAAACAGGTGTGAAGCGTATTGGCTATAAATGTTTGTAGGAATCCAGCGTTCCCCAAAATTGAAGTCCAGTTCTTCAAAAGGGATGGGGCGGGGAATGGCATTTTGCAATGCTTTTAACGATTCCTGTGCGGCGGCATCATTTTGATGTCGTGAAAGGTAACGTTCAATATCACTGACCTTCTCGACTACATTTCCGGCAATAAATTTGTCGGCTGCTTCGTAGTTCTGAATGAGCGGGTTAAAATACATCCTTCCGTGAAGTTCCTGAACCAGTTCTTCCCGGCTTTTTTCGTCCAGCAGGGACAGCATGTAATCTATTCTTACCTCACCATACCTATTCAGTGAGGCGGCAAGCGCTTCTTCTGCAGTTTCCACCCGCTCCAGTTCTCTGGCATTAAACGCGACAGGCTGGTGAAAAATATCGGCTTTTACCAGTTCTCCGTTTACACCCCGTTCCAGCGCAAGCACTTCATTGGCACCGGAATCCATTTTCAGCAACCCAAGATTTTTGGGGTCGTTGAGGTTTCCATACTTTCGGATAAAATCGTCATAATAACTGTTCAGAAGGTTACGGGTTACTGTGTCTTCCTTAAAACTGACGGCCTCATTGTTGTACAACTGGAGGTAAGTGTCCCTGATTTGAATAAAAAGCAAAGCTTTTGCTTCCTGTGCAGGATTCAGTTTCAACCGTTCAAATGTTGCCGTCTCACCATCACGCTCTTTTAAAAATCCAAACTGGTTCCGGTCTTTAACCAGTGAACCGGTTTTGTGATGACTAAGCAGCTCTCCCTGGAATGGCCTGATATCCGGTTTTGAGGGGACAGTTTCTTTGATTTGTTTCCCGTTCACCGGGATTGGTTGCGGAAACAGGTTCAGTTGCTGCGCCTGGGGCTTTGCGCCATTCCGTTTCCGGTTTGGATTTTGCTGGCTACGTTCCTCCTGGCTAAAACCAAAGAGGTCGTATAAAGTGAGTACTGGGTCTGATTCGGTTATCTTGTTCTCAATCCTGTTCGGGACTGTTACCATCATTGATCTTTTGCCGGAAGCGGTTTGATGAAATAAATCAACATTAAGCCTTTCCCTGAAATCAGCTTCCAGCATTATGCGCATATCCATGGCTATTCCACGGGTTCCGTCACTGTGAATAAAAATCTGCGCCGGTTTTCCATACGGATCGGTATCCATAAACCCTTCGGTGTGAACTACTCTTTGCAGATTATTGAAATAGTTGTTGTTGAACACTCCGCCGGAAAGCTTTTCGCTTCGGATAAAATCTTTCTCTTTGGGTGTTAGCCGGTTTTTTGCTGAATCCTTTTGAAGGATAATCAAATCGCTGCCTACCTCCGTTCCGGCATAATCGCTGAAAAGGTTATTGGGCAATCGCACCGCCGAAACCAACCGGGTGTTATCCATTAGTCGTTGGCGCACTGGTTCGTTCTGTGGCGAGTTCATTACTCCCTGCGAAGTGATAAAAGCCAGAAGCCCGCCTTCGCGAAGCGTTTCCATTCCTTTTAGAAAGAAATAATTGTGGATACTTCGGGAAGCCTGTTGTTTTATCTTGTCCCGGCTTTTCAAAAACGAAGTGTCAAAAGTCGCCACATCCCCAAACGGAATATTCGAAGAAACCACATCGAAAGGATTGTTGTGGCGGCTTTCAATCTCTTCAAAACCAGTAATCCTGATTTTGTCTTCCGGGTAAAGTTTGGACAATATTTTGCCAGTGATCAAATCCTTTTCAAAACCGGTTACTGAAAGCCCTTCATTCTGTTTTTTAAACACAGAGATAAATACTCCTGTACCGGCTGAAGGGTCAAGAAAACTTCCGGGAGAAGCTTGACTTTGTTTCAGCGTTTCAGCAAGAACCTGGACTATTTCAGGAGGAGTGTAAAAAGCAGACAGAATAGAATTTTTCAGGCTGCCCAGGTATTGTTTGTATTCCTGCTCCGACCGGGAATGCCATTTCAGTACATCGTGTAATTCGGTTACCAACGGGAATAATCCGACTTCTGAGTTTGGCCAGTAGGCAATGTCGGACAGGCTTTCTGCCGGGTTGAGGATACATTTTAAAGCCCCAAACCCGGAATATCGTTTCAGGGCATCCCGTTCTTCTGTGGTCGGGCTCCGGTTCTCCTTTTCAAGCTGAAGGGCAAGTTTTATTGCCTCAATATTGGCCCGAAGATGTTTTTCTTTATTGAAGCTCATGGTCTTCCAGCCAGATTGAGATTGTACCGGTTAATTCGTTGTATAATCCGCTGAATTCCGGGCTAAAGGCAAAGTCATCGGTGAGTTTGTACTTCGAAAAAATGTTTTCAACCTCTGGAAGTATTCGAATAGCAAACTCTTTGGCTAGCCCCATCGGAATAACCCTTGAAAACTCGTTCCAGAGGATGGTAACCAGTGTATCGTGTTTCGAAAAGTGAAGGCCGTGATACAGGTCTTTGAGCGCCAATTCTTCGGCTTCCTGCTGGGTGTGCCCGTTCTTTATTGCTTCGGAATAAGTCTTCGAAGCAAGGTCGCTGCGGGCATTCAGTAAGTCTGTATTTTCGGTTAACTCAGGATGGCTTTCATAAAAAAAATGTAAAAGCGACAGTTTAAACCAGGACAATTCCGGATAGTTATTATTCATGGCTGTTTGATTTTGATGGTGAAAATTGAATTTGAAAAGACGTTCAGGTTGTTTCCTGAACGTCTTGCATTAATCGAAAAGGCAGCAATCTGCCCGATTACATCGAATGCGCTTTCGAGTGGCTTCTTCTTTCTTCTTGTTGTTCGGTTGGATTGACCTGTTCCCGAACCAAAGGTTCTTTCAGATGTTTGGTGGCTTCGTCGGTTTTGCCATCCGAATTCACGGCCACCTGGGTTTTGCTGTTGTTATCAGGAGTAATTTCTGTGCCTTTGGATTGGGCTTTGTCGGGGTTCCACTTGTAGAAGTCGAGCTTCCCCTTTTCGTCGTTGATCTTCACGTAAGCGTTAAACTCCTGGCCTTCCTTGTCCTTCATCCCGGTAACATAAATGGTCTCCCGTCTTTCCAGCTTTTGCTTTTGCTCTTCGGTCAGTTCTTTTTCAAGCAGTGAATCAGGAATGCGGACTGGTCTTTGGTCGGTTACATTCTGATTTTGTTCCTGCCTGGGCTCGAAACGAAAGCCAATGCCCCGCTTATCGGCATCCACCTGCAACCAGGCGCTGAACTCTTTTCCGCTGCGAGCTGTCATGCCTTCCACAAAAACTGCCCTGCCTTCCGCCAGCTCCTTTCGCTGATTCTCGTTCAGCTTAGTCCCTTTTATCTCTTCAGGGATGTTTATTTTATCGGCGCGGGCTGCTACCAGTTCATTGGTCAGTTTGTCGATGGAAAGAAATACCGGCGTTGTTTCCCCTTCTTTGTATTGCGGATGAAGAATCCGACCCGCATTGCCGGTTTGGAGCAGGTTGGTTTTGTCTTCGTCGGTTAGTGTAACACCAAAATACGGCCGATCCAGCTCTGGTTTACTTCGAACGGCATGAACAGCCACTTTGAAGTTCCCGTCTTCATCCTGCCGGAAGGCCAACCGTGCGTCGGTGTGAATGGTGATGTTGTCTGTTTTGAGGGTAATGGGGATTAAGTCCGGCGACTTCTGAAAATTCAGCATGGGCTCCAGGTTCCTGGTGTTCTTCAGAAAGTCTTTCGATATCCCAAGTTTTTCCAGTTGTGACCAGTCCACCTTGTTTTCATCAATCAGGTTTGTTGCCTTTCCATGTTTTTCTTCTTTTTGAAGATACTGCTCAGGTTTGACTTCGTGTTTACTTAGGGTTTCTTTGTTTGACGGAACCTCAGGATTTTGCAGCATCTTTTCCAGCACAACGGCAGTTTTCTCCGTCAGGTCGGCAGGCACCCTGAAAAACCGAAACTCGGTCGGGTTCTGGTATTGCCTGTGAAAATTGGAAAAGAAGTTTTCGAGAGGGTTTCCGTACTTTTCGATTTTCAAAAAGTTGGCGGCATTGGCTTGGTTGGAAAGTTCTGTTTGCAGCTTGCCGTTTTCATCAAAACCTTTAACTGCTCTTAGCTTGCTCTCGTTTTTTTCTTTGACCAGTAATACCTCCTGATCGTTGATTTCTTGTTTCATGATACATTAGTTTTAATAATTTAAAAGCTAATGTATCCTTGTTTTTACTCAAATCATTGGTTTTCAGCGAAGGTGGCAGTGTTTGGCGTTGATGGGGATAGGTGTGGCGCTTGAAAGATAATTCGCCTAACTTTAAGCTATAATTATAATATTTCTTTAAAATATGGTTGAGGAATGAATATCCATCTTCCATTTACATAACAAAAAGGGTAATAGCTAATTCCGAATTGGGAGCTTTCACTTTCCAAAAATTCAACTCGATAAAATTTGATATTATTATAATTAAAAATTCCATGTTTGACAGCTTCAACCATCCCTCCTGGAACGTCATCATTCCCTGATAAAATTCCCATTGTGGTGGATTCTTTTATTCTAAAATATCTATGCTCTGGATAGAGTGGTTCAAAAGGTTTCTCTATAAGATCAACATATAAGTTGCAATAAATCTCAAAGCATCTTTTATAGTATTTTTCGCTAAATATCTTCTTACAATCTAATAGCGTCGGGTGACATCTTAATAAGATATGATTTAAGCTTGTATTTTCTTGGACAAATTCAGCAAAGAATTCACTAGGAGAAGGGTAAACAGATTCTGTAGTGGTTGATTCCATGCTTTTCACGTAATGAATGAAGTCTTCTTTTGATTTATTCCACCGTGATATCTTCTTTTCAATTTGAGCTTCTTCTGTTATTTCAGAGAACAATTCATCTAAAGCATAAGGATCGGCTATTTTTGTAACATGTTTCACGTTATAAAGTGTGCCAATAGAGTTGAAATCCATTCCGGGAAGTAAAAACGGTTTAACTTTTATATCTTTCAATGCCCAAGAAGCACCCATCTCATTTAAGCAGATATCACTTCTCTTATAATTGTTTGAAATCAATAGAAAAGAATAATTAGAATTGACAAGATTTTGCCAAATATGGCTTCTGAAGTCTTCTCCGGTCTTAATCCCTAATCCTTCAACAGAAGTACAAAAGATATTATTTTCATCTATTCCACAGCCTAGAATTAAAATGTTAGTTATAAAACTGTCAATAATACTTTTATCTTTTGAAGAGTGGCTTATGAATATTTTCATTTTGCAAATTCATTATTTTTACATGGCACTACGAATGTCATCTTAAATGTCACGATTTATCTAGCAGACGAATTTCGCTAATTTGGCTAACTAATCAAAGGGTGTGAATTTTAATAATAATCTGTTCTACTTTGCCTTTTGTTTATGATTTATAATCGAGTCACGCAAGGGAATTTCACCCTCATGTTCTCACGGAACCGTGCTTGAAACTCTCGCTTCACACGGCTCTTCTTGTTCCATCACTAAAGTATTGCTACTTTACGGATTTACCAATTGCCAGTGCGGAAAAAGTAAAGGTGTTTCCTTGTGCTTTTTCTTCAGCCATCTCAAAGATGCCCTTTTGTAAAGTCCTTTCTCCCATTTTACCCATTTAAGCAATCTTGAATTTAGCTGATACCAGATTTCGGCTGTATGGTTCGATGAAAACTTGCAGTAATAATTGATGATGCCCTGTATAATGGGGCGTAACTCACTTGCAATTACTTCCAACGGTTTTCTTCGTTTGTGAATGTTCAGTTCCCTGAACTTTTCCATCACGCTACTCTTCGATTTCCGACTCATGAATATACTGGGCATCAGCATCATTTTGCTGTTTACTTTGACCCAGTGTGGGCGAATGGTGAAGCCCAGAAAATCATAACTCTTTGGATATTTCTTTTCTGATTTTCCCCTAACATTTACAATTTTGGTCTTTTCGGGATGTAATGTTAGTTTGCATTTTTGGAGACGTGCGCCGATTTGTTTCAACATAAAAATGGCCTGTTTCTCCGTTTTGCAATGTACCACCACATCGTCGGCATAGCGTTCAAAGGGTTTCTCCGGATGGTTTATTTCCATCCATTTATCGAAACTTACGTGCAGGAACAGGTTGGCAAGTAGCGGACTGATTACCCCTCCTTGCGGAGTTCCTGTCAGCCGATCTATATATGTTGTACTGTCCTGTTGCACAATCCCTGCTTTGAGCCAGCGTTCAACGTATAGCAAAATCCATTTATCACCGCAATAGAACCTTACCGCTTTCATCAGCAAATCGTGGTCGATGTTATCGAAGAACCCTTTAATGTCCATGTCGATGACAAAATCATGATCGTACGTGTTTCTGTTTGCCTGTGCTACCGCCTGATGGCAATTTCTTGCAGGCCGGTATCCAAACGAACTGTTGTGAAAGTGTGGTTCTAAAATGCGTTCCAGATGTGTTTTGGCTACTTGTTGTGCAATGCGGTCCAATAGCGTTGGGATGCCTAATTTACGCTCGCCTCCGCCTTTCTTTTTGATGGGTACTTCTTTTACAGGCATCGGGAAATAACTGCCTGAAGTTAGCCGGTTCCATAGTTTGTACAGCTCGGTTTTCTGGTTGTTGTCCAACCATTCCCAATCCATATCATCTACGCCGCCGCTTCCTTTGTTGGCTCGTACTTTCTTATATGCCTGTAAAACCATTACCCTGGTAATTGGCTGTGATTTTATTTCATAATAGTCAATCATCGCATTACTGCTTGTTGGTAATTAATGAAATGTAAACAAGCTAAGTCCTTCGCTCCGCTTCCGTTACAGAAGTTTCATCACTACTACGGCTTAGTCTGCCACCGATACTTCATACAATCCCTGTATGACGGCTTCCCTTTGCGGTTAACCGTGCAGTACCGACTTCTCTTGTTCCGTACAAAACCCTGTATTGCCTTCCTGTCAACTTTATCCCGGATGTCGTGTAAACAGTAATCAGGTTTCCTTTACACTCTTAACGGACACCTACGTAAACATCCGCTTTCGACATCTCCTCTTTGCTTTTACGAGACTTCATAGTTGTTTTAATTTATTCAGCTCGACAATACACACCTTCGAGGATCAAGTCCTCGTTTTTCCTTATCGTTCACCACCGAGGGAGTTTCCGCCCAACGCAGCATAAGGTAGTTTGCAAACTACTCCTGAAAGTCGTCTGCGGAAGGCCAATCCCTTTGTTGTAGATAATGATTCCATTGCCTGTTCGCTCGGCTCCGGCTTTCGTTTTATCACCGCCAAAAGGCTTCCATCTTTTGTACAGCATTCTTTCCGCTTTCACGGGTTGATTCAAGACACACACGTAGGAAACTCACGCAGGGGCGGATTGCGGGCGATTTCCTGTCAAGCCGAAAAGCCAACAGAGTGGAAAACGGCGCACCGAAAACCACCGAACCCGGGTAGCTTAATTGTTACCTACCGGGTTTTTTTAGTCTTTTTTTATAATTCTCATCTTATTCCACTGTATCACGAGCAATTATTTTTGGTGATGTTTTAGCAGAGCAAACAATAGTTTGTGAAAAGTCAGAGAAAACTTTGAACTTTATGCCCTAAGTTTGAAACTCTCGTCAAGTGAAAAAAATAGTCTTGAAACTTATTTTGATAAAATTGTATATCTACTTGTTTATCAGAAATAGTGTAAATAGTTGGACCTAATGAAGATACTGACGCAAATCCAAAATCATTTGCCATTTGATTGAGTAATAACTTATTTTGCTCAAAATGAAGAGCTTTCTCATGTTTTTTCGTTCCATATTTCACAATGCTATTTATGCTTCCTGAAAATTGTTCAAAATTCTTTTCCAACAAGCTTGGCAATGCACCCATAAGAACATAGTAAGATATTTTATGAACTTCCGCGTTATCTATTGGAGTGATTTTATTAAAGAAGATTGCTTCTTTTTCACCATCTAATGATCTAATATTTTTTGGGATTGCAAGAAATATTTTCCACTTCCGTGGAAAAGGTGTCCGAAATAATAGCGGAGCCGGTCTACCAGCAGATATACCATTTAACGTTTTAATAGCTGTGTTATCAATTTGATAACCACCGTCTATAATAAAGCCACCGTCAAAAAAAGCATTTATAGAAATACCAGAAATTAGACCTATACCGTAAAAGTTGGCAATACGTTTATTAAAATTTCTCCCAGCTAGATTATATAATGCGCTAAGCACACAAAGTTTAATTATGGTCGTACTTCCCAATCCTTTTTGAGAATGAATAAGTTCATTAAAAGTCAGTTTGTAATAATACTCTATTTTTTCTTTATCTCGAAATTGCTGGATAAGCGGGAATAATGTGTCGTGTAGATACGCAGGGATAATGTCTTTCCCAAGTACATAAGACACAACAACCTTTATCCTTGGGTTCTCAACGCAAAAACCAATACCACCACATATCCTTTGATTATGGCCATTCATATCAATACTATTAATATGAATCCTATATCCGCAACTTACCTCAATTGCCATATTAACTATTTACTTTTGAAATATTTTCTATTAAATCAATTATTAGCAACCTATCGTATGAAGTATATCTCAAATTATCAATTTGAAATTCATCATGACTTGAGATCATATGGCCACCGACTAGTTTCACCCATTCACGATAGAAATTTTGTAGGAAGTTAAAATAAATTGGATCCACTAAATCAAGAGATGTACCTTTTGCTTTATGGTTATTATTGTACCGATTAATACAAACTTCATATTTTACATCAAAAAATACAAAGCAGTTTGGAATTATGATTCTTTTAGATTCAATTAATTCGCATAATTTATTTACTACAAAAATTCTCTCCTTGCTTATTCTTGATGTTGTTGCAAGAGTATGAGCAAAAATTGAAATAAAAGAGCGATCCATAAGAAATAAGTCTGCCGATGAATTATTGATAATATCATATTTAACCAATTCAGTGTTTAAATATTTTTCTTGTAGCATAATAAAAGAAAGAGATTCCTCAATGTTTGGGTCAAGTAAATCTGTGTGTTCTGGAACATACTTGATATTCAGAAGATTATTCATAAATACAATCGCCTTAAGCAAACTAGTTTTGCCTGCATTTACATTACCATCAATACTAATGACTGTTGTATTTTTATGCATATATTCCTTCCATTCCAGTGTAAGTTTCTTTAACTGCTCTACTAGCTCCATTTCGTTCCACTTCTGCTACTAGAAATCCATATGCTATTTCTATCTCTATTGAGAGCTGTTTAAATTTTTTTTGAAATTCAATACTCTCAAAATCATTAATTGAAAATACATAGGATGATTCAATTTTGAATTTGCTTATTTTATATTTCAAGTAATTATATATGAGCAACATACCTTGTTTTCGAATAGTGTACACACGCTGGAAATGATTTTCAATCTCAAAATTGAGTTCTCCAAGTATTTTTTTAGTTAATACATTAAGCAAGCCCACAACGGTAGAGTAATATTCAAATCTATATGCTTCACGACCTAAGCGTAAACGAAAAATTTCTTGGATACCTAATAGAAATGCTGAAGTTTCACAATGCATGAATCGATAGCCATATGTTATTTCATTGTAATTAAGTGTGCGATCAATTATACCCTCGTTTAACAACCTCACAAATAGAGCAGTGTTTGGTATTAATCGCATTGGCTCAACCAGAATTCCTATTCTGAATAACTTTTCAATTTGCATTAAATAGTCTACATTCTGCTCAACCTCAATTATTGTAGAGCTATGTTCAATAGTAATAAATCCAATATGAACATTCAAATTAAAATCTTTTTCAAATAAATTTCTTGCTGTTATAAAATCATCATTTTGCGTTACTTTATTAAATGCATGTTGTATTCTATTAATTCCGCTCTCTACACCTAAAAAAACTCGCACTAGCCCTGCTTTTACAAGTGCTTCTAATACATCTATAGGTATTAAAGGTTTAATACGCAGGTATATACAAATCCTAATGTCAAGTGCCTCCCTAATAATTCCATTGGCAATTTTTAGAATTCGTTCGTTGTCAAGTGGATTAGCCCAAAAACAGCTATCATTAAAAATAAATAATGTTTTTCCTAAAACCTTGTTAAGATATACTATTTCCTTGACAACATTTTCAGGTGAACGGTAGTTCACATTTGTTTTGCTATGATGACAAAAGCTACAATTAAAATGGCATCCACGAGAAGCTTCTAAATTAACATGTGTCGTTTCTTCAATTAATTCTACCGACCTTTTTGGAAATGGCAGATCATCAAGTGCAATGGTCTTTTTTATTTTTAAAGGATCTATGATTAGATCCTCATTGTCTGAACTTCTGTATGCAAATGAAAATTCTTTAAAACAGTGTTCGTTTGATGAAGTACAGTATTGAACAAATTCTAATGCTGCTATTTCTGGTTGTCCAACTAAAACCGCATCTATTAATTTATGCGTTGACATTATTGACCGAAAGTTCTGAATCGCATAAGGTCCACATAAAGCGACTTTATTAGCATATTTTCTTTTTTTTAATTCTTCAAGTAAAGGGATAATTATATGGTGATCTTGGTAATTCACTTTAGCAATCACTATTTCACACTGTATTAAACTAAATTTACTAATAAATCTTCCAACTGTTCTTAAATTACTTCTATCGAAAAGATATTGCTCTGTACGGTAGCCGTTTTTTTCCAAATAGGCAGCTATGGATGCAATTGTTAGAGAACTAGCAGATTGTGAATAAAGAGTTCGAAAAAATGGAAGATGTATTTTTATTTGATTCATTTTCAATGTCTTATAAGGCTTTGATATTTAAGACAATTATTTAAATAAAATTATTCACATAAACTTTGACTTGCTCAAATACTTGTGATATTGTTAACGAAGAAGTATCAACCTGCAAAAAATATTTACGAGTTTTTACAATATCATTAAGGTATTGATCCATTTTCCTTACTTTTTCTTGGTCTGTTATAATTAATTGATCTTGGTTATTCGAATTAAGTTTTGCATTTAAACGGTCTTTCCTACATTCTATCGAAGCTTTTAGATGAATTGTAACATCAAAGGGGAAAAAATGGTCTTTATAAGCGTCAAGAAGTTCTGTGATTGGATTTAATTGATTAGCATAGCAAAATGCAATTGTTCTACAAGCATATGAATCTTGGATAAGTATTACATTAGGGTCTGGTTTGTACTTAATAGAATCGATTAAAAATGTTACTAGAAATAAGCTATTTATTTGAATAAAGTCTTTCGTATTATTTGCATCATCTAAAAGACTTTGTATGGTATGCATTACACTTGTTTTGTATAAATCGTTCTTATTTGAAATAGTTTTTAATCCAAGGCTATTTAAATACGGAACTAATTGATTGATAAGTGTAGTCTTGCCAACTAAATCATTACCAGTAATTAAGAATGAACTTGCCTTCATTTTGCTTATTGTTGGAAGTGTATCAGTCTGATTGTTAAATAGTTATATTTTCCCTTGTAATAAACTAAATGTAATTTATTACGCCATCAGGATATAACACTAGTTCACCACTAATGAATTTTTTCTTATTTATCCAATAAACATCGTTTATGGCATTATTTTCCGTTTTTTCAAATTTGTCAAGTAAATAGAAATGTTCATCAATTTGTATTTCATAGACAAATGCTATTTCATGCTCATCGCTATTTCCAAAACTGAATATGTTCTCTATTGTAGCCTTATGGGAAATTATATTAATATTTGCGTTGATTTCTTCTCTGAACTCTCTAGCTAATGCTATTTCCGCTTTTTCTCTGAATTGTATTCCACCCCCAATAAATCTGTAAAATGTTTGTGCCTTAATGAGATCATCATATTTCTCAACTAAAATATCTTCGCCTCGGTACACTAATCCAAGTGTTATCGGTCTTATTTCTTTATTAAAATAATTCCCTGCGGTATGCATTGTAGATTTATAAAATCTTTCTTGAAATTCAACCAAGGCACGAATCTGTTTAAATGTATATGTGTTATCAATATCAGCAACGGCGACAATAAATTCTGAATTTTCTTCTCTCTCTATAATCGCTATAACCTGTCCTCTAAATGACTTTAAAGCATTATAGTGACCAAGTACATAAGCACCAATTTTTTCATCTTTTGCTAATTTACCATAATTAACAGAATAGAAAAAATCTTTACTTTGATGTTTCGATCCTATCTGGCTATCAATTTCTACATCAACAATTTTATTAAGAAGGTCTCTCATAATGATGATTTTTACATTTTTTTAATCTGTAATGTTTGGCATTAAAGCAATTTTAGATTTTAATGGAACCATCTAAATATGTAATCTTAAAAAGATTGAATATAATCGATTGTCTCACTTTTTATTGTTAATTTCTTGATTTGTGAAATAAAATGAGCCGACGACAAGGCTTAAATATTTTCTTTTATGATGTTTATAATTTAACCTTGCTGATTTGATAAATATTAGATTTATTAATAAAATGAGGATCATTAGTACTATAATAATTATTGATATTGTAATCCAATGAATTGAGCTTTTTATACTCTGTGTTATAATTAAATAGATTATTGAAGGGACAGTGAAATCAATAGCTAACAAGATATTTAATTGAAAATCCAAATAGTACAAAAAACTATCTTTAATAAATGAAATCTTTGCGATCTCAATTTTATTCAAATAGAAGGATTTAACATCAATAAACTCATTAAACATATTTGCATTATCCCCTTTTAAATTCATTTTTTCTATTAGATCTTCTTTTACCAGTTTTGTGATATAATCTTCAAATTCACAAAATTTTGTATTATTTAATCGAAAATTATTGTCAATTATGTAATTCCTTGCGAATGTGAAGAATATAATATTTGAAAAAATACCCATAATAACACTTGAAGGTATTAGAAGTATTGTAAATAGAGCAGTATTGCCAATTACAAAGTTGAAGATTATATATTTGTTAACTAATAAAAAAAGGATAATGTCTAAGTAGATTAAGATAGAAAGACATAGTACTAATCCGGGAAGAAATGTCTTTATTAGTCGACTAAAGCTAAATGAACCGAATAAATTCATAATTATATTGATTTAGTTTGTTTTTTAGCCTTGCAGGTAATTCTAAAATATAAACAACTTCATACATTATCTCCCTTTCCCTCAAAACTCTCCAACTCTTTATTTACCTCATTCAGTAATTGCTGTTCTGTCGGCAGATAAAGCCTGTACTGGCTGGCAAAAATCCGTTTTTGTCCTTCGGGCAAGGTAAACCTTACAACAGCATCGTTCTTGCTGGCGCAAAGCAGAATACCAATGGTCGGGTTTTCCTGTGGCAGCTTTTCAATGCGGTCGTAATAATTGACGTACATCTGCAATTGCCCAATGTCCTGATGGGTGATTTTGGTCGTTTTTATTTCTATGATTACAAAGCATTGCAACAGCCGGTTATAAAATACCAAATCCGCAAAGAATTCATCTCCCTCAATATGTATCCGCTTTTGCCGGGCTACAAATGAAAACCCATTGCCCAGCTCCAGTAAAAATTCCTGCAAATGCGTGATGATGGCCGATTCCAAATCGCGTTCGTAGAAGGAGGATTCTCTTTTCAATCCCAGGAATTCCAGAAACATTGGGTCTTTGATAATCTCTTTGGCATCCGAGGGTTGTTTTTCGCTTTTGGCAACTGCCAGGACGCTTTCCTTGTTGTTACTCACCAAAAGGCGTTCGTACAAATTGCTGTAAATCTGTCGTTCCAATTGTCGTACTGTCCAGTTATTCTTTATTGTTTCAGCAATATAAAACTCCCTTTGTTCAGGGACGTCAAGGCGTATCAGCAGCTTGTATTGGCTCCAGCTTAATTGCGAATACAGTGTATTCGTAATTGGAAAAGTGCGGTAAAACTGTCGGAATAACTCTATTTGGCGTTTCGAAAAGCCGCTTCCAAACTCCGGTTCCAATTCGCTGGCGATGTATTCTGTGAGGTATTTACCGTAATCTGCCCGGTCTTTTCCTTCCTGTTCCTCTTCAAAAATGCGTTCGCCAATATGCCAGTACATCAATGTCCGCTGATGGTCAACCGCACGGACAGCATTGTCCCGCGCCTGAGCGATAATGGACTTTATATCTGTTATTATTGATTGGTTTACCAGCATGATTCGGCTCAGAAAATTGAATTTTAGTTGAACGATAAATATACAAAAATACTTAGTGACATTGTGCTTCAATTATTGACAACAATGCGTTAAAAGGACATAAGTTTCTTATTTTTTCTTTTGAATTAGGCATTTAGATAATAATTGGTTTTTTATACGGGAAAGGATCTGCTTTAACCATTCTTGTCAAGAGGTTGTCAAAAATTCCTTCCTTCATATTGCTTCGGTTAAACCGGTAGCAGTATTCATCAATATAGGCTTGCAGATTTTCAACATGATGGTGCATCCCGCGAAGCCAGCCTTTGAATCCCATAATACACCTGTGTAAATCAGGGAAGTTTCCACCTTTTTCCCCGGAATTAACCTGTGACAGGTTCTTGAAATCTTTTGCCAGAGGGGAATACCCACGCCATTTATCCGTTTTTATTTGTGCATTTAGGTCGATAGTTGTTTTCATAAATCCTCCAAGTTCTTTTGAACTGCTCTGTTTAATAACCTTACCATACATACGGCTAACACCTTTGCCATTGCGCTCAATGGCAAATACAACCAGCTTCTTTTTTCTGTTCTTTCTCCCCACAACCCCCTCTTCCTGACCGCCAATAACAGTTTCGTCTACTTCTGCATTGCCATTAATTTTGTGGTTGCCGCTGCTTTCCATGGCTTTCATTACCTTGACTTTGAACTTCCAGCAGGTTTTTTGTCTTAACCCAAGCTTTCTGCTCAGTTCGGTACTGCTGATCCCCTTTTTACTTGTGCTTACATAATAGACAATGTAAAAGGCTTTTAATACCGAAAATTTCAACTGGTGAAACAATGTCCCGCTGGTCGGGGAAGCGATTCGGTGGCAACTGGTACACTGCCTGTCGAATTTGCGTTTCCCATTGCAATAGTGGGTGTGTCCACAGTTGGGGCAAACAAAACCGGTTGACCATTTTAGCTCTGTCAAATATTGATAGCAAGAATCTTCGTCAGGGAAACGTTCCTGAAATTCAAAAATAATAAGACTTCTAAATTTGTTCTCCATTTCAATAATCTTTTCCCCTAAAATAGACATTTCTATTGTATTTACAAAATGCCTAATTCAATTTTTCTTTATTCTCTCCAGTTCATCCACAATTATTTGTGCCGCTTCATTTTTTATTCGCCGATAGTTGAATTCAATTTCCTCCTGCAAATGATTTTTACCATTCTCATCGGTAAAATTTGTAATTACCGGGATTGGCTTGTATGCGGCGGTTTCTTTGGCTACTTTCTCATTGTCCACCACAATTTCGGCATGAAATATCTTCTGCTCAATCCGTTCACCGAAGTTGTCAGAAACAGCCCCGACAAAAACGCCCTGGGTGAGGTTGCTGATTTTTGAAGCAGGGATCAACGTGTCCATTTGTGTATTTATCGAAGTGGATTTATCCTGCCGGTTGATGGTCATCGATTGCCGTTTTTGAAGGACTTTTCCAAACCGTTCCGATAACGTTTTTGCGGTTTCGCCAACTACCTGGCCGCTGAAAATATTGCCAACTGTGTTCATCACCACTTTGGCTTCTTTGTCGCCGTAATCACGGTTTAACTGCGAAAAATCCTGAAACCCAAGACACACAGCCACCTTGTTGCTCCGGGCTGTGGCAATCAGATTGTCCAGTCCCCGGAAATAAATGGTTGGAAGCTCATCAATAATCACTGCACTTTTGAGTTGACCTTTTTTGTTTATCAGCTTTACAATCCGGGAATTGTACAAGCCCAGAGCTGCTGAATAGATGTTCTGGCGGTCGGGGTTATTCCCCACGCAAAGAATTTTAGGTTCCTTCGGATTATTAATATCCAGCGTGAAATCATTTCCGGACATTACCCAGTACAGTTGTGGCGAAATCATTCGTGAAAGCGGGATTTTTGCGCTGGCAATCTGTCCCTGCAACTGGTCTTGCGCACCACCTTCCCAGGCATCGATGAACGGTGAAAGATAGTTTTCAAGTTCAGGGTACGAAGTAAGAATGGTAAAAATATCGGCGTATTTCTTATTCAGAAATTCGATGGCATGAGGGAACGTACAGTATTTCCCGTTTTGGTAGATTTTCAAATACCAGATAATCGAGGTGAGTAGAATAATTGGCGATTCCACAAAAAAGTCGCCCTGCTTCTGAATCCATGTTTTGTTCAGGTTCAGCATGATGGTGTAGGCAGATTCGTAAGCATCGGCAATATCGGTCATAAACTCCGGAGCAATGGGATTACACCGGTGACTCCGCTCCGGATTGTCAAAATTTATCACATAGAATCTGGGCGTATGCTCGTATTTGTCCGTGTTTTTCAATAATGTGTTGTACGCGATAACGCTCAGATCGTCAAACTTGAAATCGTAGATATACATACTGAAGCCTTTTTTAATTTGCTGTTTGATGTAATTGTTGATGATGGCATACGATTTCCCGCTACCCGGTGTCCCCAAAACAATGCTCGCCCGGAACGGATTTACTACATTAATCCACCCATTGTAGGTTTTCCTTTTATAGCTGAAGCGTGTGGGCAGGTTCACGGAATATTCGTTTTCCATTAGTTGGGTCTCTTGCATAAACGATTCATTCTCCATGTTAAAGACATCTTCCATCAGGTTGTTTTTTATCAGTCTGCTCATCCATAACCCAGCCTTTAACAGGAAAATATACCCAACAGCCAGGGTAAGCACATAAAAGCTGCATTTAAGAGCGATTGCGTATTGCAGTCTGATGATAAAACCATTGAAGAAAAACAGGACAAACCCTGAACCCAGAAATACCGATATTTTGCCCCAGGTTATCTTTACTTCTTTAACACCCCTGATTCCCAGGCATGAGATGGCAAGCAATCCAAAGCTCATGAGTTTTGTCCAGACTGGTTGAGAAAACAGGCCTGTATTTCTCTGGAAATTCAGCAGAATTTTGTTAATGACTGGTAAAGTTGCGTTCTGCTCTGCCAGAAATTCATAACAAAACCAATAAATGTGAATGATAAGAATCAGGATGCTGACACCCCTTATCAGTTCGATTATTTTGGCAAGGCTTCGTACATCGTCTTCGTTTTGCATAGCTTATAGTTTTCGTTTTCTCCTTTTCTTTCGCTTCATTCTTCGGATAAAGGCTTCCTCTTCAGGGTTTTCTCCACGGCTGTCGATAGTCAATAACCCGGATAAATTATCAAGCGTGGAATCAGGAACAAAAGTGGATTGGGGCGGTGCAAATTCCGGCGACTTTTCCTGTTCTGAATTGTGTTTTTCTTCGTTGAATCTTTGCTGAAAGACATTGGCCGAAAATTCTTTTCCAAGGCGGGAACCATTGAAAACGAATTTTTGCCTGTGGTCGATAAAGGTTACGCCATAAATACGTCCCGATTCGTTCTCGCGGAACAAAACTGAAATCTGGTTTTTCAAAAGTTGCTTTTCAAAATCTGCCCTGTTTTTGCAGGATTCGAACGCTTTTGAAATAGTAGTCTTCGGACTTTCTTTGAGGTTATTGGTTTTGATAAGCTCTTTCGATTTCTCAATCCGCTTCTGAATGGCATCATTTCCGGCCTGTTTGCCAAACTTTGAAGATTTAATGGGAGCTCCGAAAACTTCACCTTTCTCGTTTAATGCAGCACAAACAATTCCGTAGTACAATTTTCCACGGTGTTCTCCTTTTACTTCAGCAACATGCACGTTATAGACGGAAAGCAAAGCCTTGTATTCGTTGAAAGATTGAAAATGCCATGATTGTGATGCTGCTTGGACAACATTGGCTATTTGCTGCTTGATATTGCTTTTCTTCGGGTCAACTGCTTTTAATGAATAACCTTCTGCTTTTTGTTTTTCATTGGCCGGTATCAGTCCGTATTTCCGTTCTAAATCACGGCAAATCCGCATTGACAAACGGTGCTGAAAATTGTCCCGGATCATTTTCCCGGTTTCATCAACCTTAACCGAAACAATGTGGATATGATGACGGTCAATGTCCTCGTCTTTGTAAACAACAAAAGGCTGATTCCCGTAACCCAGCTTTTGCATGTATTCTTCTGCAATTTGCGCTAACTGTTCATCGCTTAATTTATCCTTGGGATCAGGGTTTAAAGAGATGTGAATAACAGGATTTTCAGTTCTTTTATTGGCCAGCAAATAAGGCTCGAACGAGTCTGTACAAATTCCGATGCTGAAATTTCCATCCTTTGGCTCCACCATGTTATTGGTGAAAATCACTTTGGCTTGACCGGCATTTACCTTGTGTTGGTTATATGCCAGGGCACTGTACAACGAACTTCCTGAACTTATTTTTGCAACCATTTCTCTTCAAATTCGTGGGTTAAATCCATCACTTGTTTGTTTATTTCCACCAAACCCAGAGTTGCTTTTTCCAATTGACCTAAAAATATCAGTGCTTTTTTCTCGGAGAAATTGTTCTTGATAGCTTTGGTTACCTGGTTATAATTCACACCGATTGCACGAAACTGGCCATAAAAATTAGTCAGCCTCATGTAAAAATCGGATGTCCCTTTATCAATTTTCACCACTTTCACCTGCTTTTCGAACAGGCAGACCGTGATAAAGTGGGCTTTGACTTTCATTCCCGAAGCTTCAAACAGCGACAGAAACCGGGCGTTGTCTTCATCGTTCAGGTTAATGGAGTAGCGGTGGATGCACGGGTCTGCTTTCTGCTTCCGCCCGCCTTTGTGTTTTTGTCTGTTTTCGGTTGTCATTGGCATCTGTTTTAGGCATTACACGTTTACAAAAATGCTTATCAAAAATCACCGACTTCGGAGCGTGATTTTCCCCCAACGGGGCAAGTTGTTCCGAGTACCTCGGAACGTTTTGAGGTCCTCAAAACACAACTTGCCGTGTGCTGATGCACACTCTTTTAACGTTGGCAAATTTTAATGCTTGCGGCCTCATTGTTTCAGCTCATTTTTTAATTCAGATTTTCACTGCGGGCAAAGGTATGGGGCGTAGTTTGATTGGTAATCATTCCGAAAAACGCCAAAAGCAGACAGTTGGTGACAAACAGTGCCAGCGACTTTCCGAACCGGATTTCTAATGGGTTTTATCTCTTCATTTGCTGGCATAAAACCTCGATTAATTGAATGAATCAGCGAATATTCAGGCAAGCAAATAAGGGATTATTCACTCGTTCAACTGAGGAATTAGGCGTTCAGGAACTTATTGATTCAGTTATTTGGTGATTGCAATATTCAAAGACTGGTTCGCTGAAGTATTTAAACGTTGGAACGCTTAAACAATGAAATGTTTAAACAGGTATTCAACCGGTTACTCAGGCATTCGATTGATTAGGCAATGAAATGATTAGTTGAAAAGACGAACGATAGAACGATTACATCATTAACCAATAAAATAAACAACATGGAAAAGGAAACATTATTTATTGCTTTCAGCACTCAAAAGGGGGGCGTGGGCAAATCAGCTTTCACCATTTTAATGTCGAGCTATTTGCATTATGTGCTGGGAAAGGAAATTGCCGTCGTGGATTGCGATTACCCGCAGCACAGCATTGCTGAAATGCGGCAGCGCGATATGGATCAGGTGATGAAGGACAACTATTACAAGCAAATGGCTTATGACCAGTTTACCTCGCTGAAACGAAAAGCCTACCAGGTTGAAAAAAGTTTGCCGGAAAATGCCATTGCAACTGCAGGGAAACTTATTGACAATGCCGCTAATCAACCCGACATTATATTTTTCGACCTTCCGGGAACACTGAACAGCAAAGGAGTTGTAAAAACTCTGGCCGGAATGGACTATATCTTTTCCCCGGTCAGCGCCGACAGGGTGGTACTGGAGAGCACTTTGAAATTTGCTTCCATGCTGAACGAAAACCTGGTAAGTGTGGGGAAAAGCAACATCAAAGGGCTGTATCTCATCTGGAATATGGTGGATGGTCGGGAGAAAAGCGAACTCTACGAAGTTTATGAGAATGTGATTGGCGAACTGGGTCTGAATATCCTGAAAACCTTTGTCCCCGATTCGAAGCGTTTCAGGCGGGAGCTTACCTCGGGGCATAAGCCGGTTTTTCGTTCTACCCTGTTTCCTGCTCACAACTCTTTACTGAAAGGCAGCAACCTCGATGCGCTGGCTATGGAAATTCTGCAAACGATAAAACAGTGAACTTATGGCACGGAAGCAATATAATCCGGAAGAGATTGATGAAGCCTATTTGATCTCCACCATTCAGAACGGTCAACAGTCCACAGAGCAAAAAACTGAAAAAGCTACGGGAAAGCCAAAGGTCAGGAAGACTGAGGTTTCTTCCGATTACCTATCTCATTTTATCCGGCACACCGACAGCAAGGCACGGTTTGGCAAGCATGTTCCCATCCGGCAGGAATACCACGAGCGGATTCAAAAGATTGTGCGTGTGATCGGCAACGACGAAATCACGATTTTTGATTACATCGACAATGTGTTGAGCCAACATTTTGAAGACTTCCAGGAGGACATCGTCAAACTTTACAACGAAAAGAATAAGAATATTTTCTGACACCAAAAGTAGTTTGATATGGCTGAATTCATCTTAGTTACTGCAATACTGGTTCTTTTTATCCTTCTGCTGAAAGGATTGAGAAAAAGTGGGAAGACCTCCGTTGAAAGAAAAAGTACACTTAATAATCGTGCCCCGGAAGAAATTGTTGGCAAAAGTACTTTTGTGCTGACTGCCGGAAAAAGTTCCGTATCTGAAACCGACTCATCGGGCAAAATGGATATTGAAGTGCCGCTGGAATACGAGCCTGATATAAGTTCTGTTGAGGAACAGGAAGAGTTGGAGCAACTTGGGCTTCCCACTGAATCTTTTTCCGACCTTACGTTTGAAGATATGATGGAAGTGGTTAACGAAGTTGGCAGCATGAGCCCTCAAAATCCGGCCAAAACAGGAAAGTTGCTTCACGAAAACAACAATACTGATTGGGTTGAACAAATGGCTTTTTCGTCTCCGGCTTATCAAAAGCGGATTGTGGAGTTGATTGATTTGCATTTGGGGAAGTTGGGGCAAAATGGAAATAATCAGGTGCCGAGTAATGATATGGAAGGATTTGATATTGGAGACTACTTAGTTTAATAAAGTAGTTGAAAACTAAATTATTCTAAGTACTAATTTTTATTGAAAAATATTTAGTTTTAACCTATAATCAATTCACAAAAATCAAGAGATCAACGATGTATATCTCAAAACTCTCAATTAGGAATTACCGGAATTTCAGAAATGCTTCGCTCAATTTTAACAAAGGAGTAAATACCATTATAGGAGAAAATGGTTCAGGAAAAACCAATTTATTCCAAGCTATCAGAATTCTGATAGACGAAAGTATGCCAAGGGTCATAAAGTTCTATGAAACAGACTTTAATCGCTCAGTCGGAGCCTGGCAAGGTCATTGGATTATCATACAGATACAATTTTCAGATTTAGATGTTGGCGAAGAAGCACAGTCTCTTGCCATGCATAAAGTTGGGCATGTTGATGAAGTCGATTATACAACAGGATCTTATACTGTCTATTTTCGACCACGAATTGAGTATCGACGCTATTTATTTGAACTGTCAAAGGAATTACAAGAGAATCCAGATAGAGATAAATCGGAAGATGTTGTAAAGCTTGAAGCCATTCTACAGAATATCACACTGAATGACTACGAAACAATTTTCACCGGAAGAAGCGGTATTGATTTTTCAGTTGAAAATAGTTATAAAGAATTCGTTGGCGATTTTGAATTGATAAAGTTTCCTGACCCGGACGAACTCAGGCTTGACATATATGGAATCAGAACCCAAGGAGTCTCAATCCCAAACGAATTTGCTTGCACTTTCGCCAAAGCGTTGAGAGATGTTGAGTCTGACCTACGTTCTTTTAAGGATAATCCGCTTATCAGTTTATTGCGTGATAAAGGGAAAAGTATTGAAATCCTTAAGAAAAATAGTATAGAAGAAAAGGTTAAAAGCCTGAATGATGACATATCTAATTTAGAGGAAGTTAAAGGGGTATCACTTGGAATATCGTCAACGGTCAAACGTGCTGTCGGGGAAACATATGCTCCAAATGTAAATATCCGCTCCGAGTTACCTTCCGAAATGGAAAGACTTCTCCAATCCTTGAAACTTTGGGTAGGCGATCCAGACGAAGAAGGATATGAAGGTAAGCTTGGTGAACTAAGTCTGGGAGGTGCTAACCTCATATACCTTTCGTTGAAATTACTTGAATTTGAGAAAGTAAAAAAGGAAGATAAAATTGCTAATTTTATTCTAATAGAAGAACCGGAGGCTCACATCCATACCCATATTCAGAAAACGTTATTCAACAAGTTAAAAGAAAATAATACCCAAGTTTTTATTTCCACTCATTCAACACATATTTCTTCTGTTTCACAAATAAGTTCAATGAATATTTTGGGCAGAGGAAAACAGTTCGCGGAAGTATTCAACCCTTCAATAAATCTTGATCCTATAGAAATAAGAAAGATAGAGCGATATTTAGATGCAAACCGAACCAATTTACTATTTGCGAAAGGAGTTCTCTTGGTGGAAGGAGATGCGGAACATATAGTAATTCCTGCATTGGTAAAATCTGTTTTTGGGGTTTCTGTTGATGAACTTGGAATTTCTATTGTAAATATTGGGAGTACCGGATTTACGAATATTGCTGCTCTATTTCACGAAGATCGAGTAAGAAGAAATTGTGGAATTATTACAGACAATGACCTGTCAATTGTGGAATTACCAGAAAATTCAGAGACAGATAATGATTACCAAAAAAAATGTAGGAACTCGGAGAAATCTGGTATTGAAAGAAGAAAGAAACTTGACAAATTTTGTGAAGGTAACGGATGGATTAAACCATTTTATGCCAAGCATACCTTTGAGGTTGACTTTTTAATGGCAAATAATTCTGTCGAAGTACAAGAAGTTGTAAAAGACAATTTTGAACGAGATGCCGATAGAGAAAGAATAAAAGAATTATTAGTGGATGAAAATGTAGCTATTGCTGGGAAAGAAGTATTAAGACTTGCGGAAAAATTTGGGAAAGGATGGTTTGCAGTCATGTTATCGGAGAAAGTTGATCATATAACAGTAATACCTGATTATATTTTAGACGCATTGGCTTATACAATTCCAAATTTAACGACAAACATACAATTTTCTATTGCTGCTTACCGATTAAAAAGATTGCGAAAAAGGCATTTCACAAATGATGAAAATGATTACAGCAATTTATTAAGGGAATTTGAAAATAAAGAAATATTGAAGGAGTCGATGGATTTGTATTTTGATACATTACCAAATGATGTTTTTACAAAATTAGTAAGGTTGGCAAATGCTTAAGGGGTTAAATGAACAACAAATAGATGCTATAAAAATACCCGGCAATGTACTTTTGACGGCTTGCCCTGGGAGTGGAAAAACTAGAGCATTAACTCATAAAATTGCTTATGAATTAGAAAAGATAGTTGGGTCAAAAAAAATTATTATAGCAGTTACATTTACAAACAGAGCCGCCGACGAAATTAAAAAGAGAATCAGCGTTTTTAATATTGACGATTCCAATTTGTGGGCAGGAACAATTCATGCTTTTTGCTTAGAATGGATTGTCCGTCCATATATGTGCTATTCAGACGAATTGAGAAATGGGTTTACTATTTCAGACGAATTCAATACAGAAAGCCTCATTAATGATTTTAAAAAGAAGCATCAAGTAGGCTATTTTACTTCTGTAACAACCAGATATTTACCTTCAGGCGAACCTGAGGAAGTAGCATATCGAAATTTAATCAATGAATACCATGACTACCTTAAAAGAGAGAAACTAATTGATTTCGATCAAATATTACACTATGCCCACCAACTTCTACAAGATTTTCCACCTATTGCAGAAACATTAAAAAGTTTGTTTCATTTGGTTTGTATTGATGAGTATCAAGACACACAACAGCTTCAATATGCCATTTTTGCAAAATTAATGAAGGCCAGAAATGGAGCATGTAAAATGTTTATGGTTGGAGATGCAGATCAAGCAATTTATGGATCTTTGGGTGGTGTTGCTAAGAGCCACAATGAAATTGAAAGTGAATTTGATGTAAAGTTCGAGAATAAGGAATTGTCGGGTAATTATAGGAGTAATCAACAAATAATAAATTACTACAGAAATTTTCAAACAACAAATATTGATATTGAGGCCATTGGAAAAAATGCAAATGAAAAAGCAACCATTACATACAACAAAACAGTCCATAAGGACGATGTTTGTGAGTACATAGCTCAATTGATTCAGACAAAAATTGAAGCGGGAATTCCTGAAAGCGAAATTTGCGTATTGGCTCCTGCCTGGTACATGGTAATTCCAATGGGGAGAAAGTTAAAAACAATATTACCGAACGTTAATTTTGATGCATTAGGTCTATCTCCGTTATTAAAAAACAAAGAAAATATTTGGTTTAAGGTTGCACGTTTGTTTTTGGTATCTCCTTCGCCAAATACTCTCATTCTTAGAAAGCGATGGGCCTCGGAGTTGGTTAATGAAATGAAAGATACTGACATACCCATTTTTGAAGATTCTGAATTCAAGTCAAAAAAGATTTTAAAACTTATTAATTCTATAAGTTCGGAGAAAGAAGATGGTTTAGAGTTTCTGGAAGACTGTTTTACTAGCTTAATGAGTGCATTAAATATTAATGTTTGTGAGAACGAATATCTATTGACACATTGGGATTCATTCTTTTCTGGTGCTAAAGAACGATTAGAGAAGCCCGAATTTAATATGGCAAAAGATATTGAAAGTTTTAAACGAATGTTTCACCACGAAGCTGGGGTTGTGGTAAATACTTGTCACGGAATAAAGGGAGAAGAATTTGATACCGTAATAGCCTTTGGACTTTTGGAAGGGAAGCTTCCAAACTGGAATGACAGAACTCCAAACGCCGCCGAAAAATTATTGTATGTTATATGCTCAAGGGCAAAACGTGAGTTGCATTTGATTTCAGAGCGGGGATGGACAACAAACGGGAGAAGACCTTATAATCCTACAGCAAAACTAAATGTAGTTGAATATGACTATGATTAAATAGTTACTAAAAGAATACTCTATAAAAATAATAACTATAAAGCATGGGATTTTGGGATAATCCAATAGTTGATAGGAATGCAGAACGTTCGGAGGAATCTGTTTTAAAAACGCAATTGGCCTTCTCACTTAAAAATGGGTTTAATTCTCATATTGTAGATGGAACTAAAGATTTTGGAGTTGATATTCATTGTGAAGTTATTCATGAAAATAAAGCAACTGGGAATCTTTTCCCAATTCAGATAAAAAGTGTTCAAAAGGCTCAATATGTATTAAAAAAATCGGGTGAATATTTTTCTCTCCCATTTCTTACAAGTCGGCTAGGATATTTGTGTAGAAACTTTGCAGGGTTAGGAATAATAGTTTTTTATAATGAGGAAGATGAGACCTTATATTATGATTTTATAGAAGAAATCTATAATCGAGTACGTTCTGAGAAAATAGATGAGACATGGAAGAACAATAAAACTATTAACATACATATTCCTGTTGAAAACGTCCTAAAAGATAATTTAAATGAAATCCACAAGAAATTAATAAATAGATTTTTGAATATAAGAACACTTATTGAAGCATATGGAGATAGTTATAATATACCTTCGGCTAATCTTACCTCAAAAAAAGAAAATAGCAATGATAATAATAGAGTAAGAAAAGCAGTCCATTATTTAGAAACAATTGGTCCCCATTTATTTAATAAGCGAGAATACCCAAGAATTACAGCACTTCTAGACTTGTTGCCCCAAAAGGAATTGAAGCGCCCTAAAGTATCTTATATCGCTGCACTTACATATGCAGAAACCGGAAATTTTATGGATGCAGACTATTTCTTGAAAATTTGTTTCTCAAAGAAAGATTTCTACACGGAAGAAGAATTTGTTTCCCTTGAAATGCAAAAATTTAAAGTAGATTTCTATTTTGGTATTTACGATATCGAAGAGTTAAAAGCACAATTAACCCAAATAAAAAAGAAAACCAGCAACGAAGATAATATTGTAAACATCGATATTAATATCAGTATGCTCGAAATAAGCCAGATGGTCGGAACCTTGGATTTCGACAAAAGCATAATTCGAGAAATTGAAAAAGTATTTGAGAAAATTGAAAATATTACGCAGAATGAGGAACAAAAAAATTTTCAGAAAATATTCCAGGCAGAAAATTTGATTAATGCTTTAGCCCGGGTTTATACCGATCACTTGAACAATAACCGATTACTTTCTTATCCCTCCAGTCTCCAAGCAATAAAAAAATGGAACCTAGAACTAAAAGAAATTACCGATTCATTTTATAAAGTCGTAACCATTATAAATGATTCATTAACATATGCTGAATCTAATAATAACAATTTAATGAAGGCGCATGCAATGCATAAAATTGCATTGGCATTTTTCACAATGAATTTTAGTTTGTTCATTAACGAGAACAATACGAAGAAAAATAACGATGCAAAAGCAATTCTGGAAGCTGCACTGGATTATGCAATTAAAGGGTATAATTTGTTTTTAGAGAAGGAAGTTTTAGAACATGCATTTATTGCAATTACTCTTGCTTATGAAATTTTTCGGCTTTCTGAAGAATGGCTAGGAGAAAGTTTAAATGAAGTAATTAGTATAAAGGAAATAAAAAGCCAAATTCAGAAATTTGAGAAGCATTACTTTTTCAAACCATTCAATTCTACTATTGACAGAATTTCTAATTACTTTCTGTTCAAGGATAAACCTAGCAATATAGATGATAAAAATTTGGAAATTTTGGCGGAAAGGATGCTAAATGTAAAGAACTTGCCCGAAGAACGCAAGACTAACTTACATAATGAAATGAAGTCATATATGTATTTTGAAAAAAGGTGTAATCGAGATGATTTAGACCTGTTATCAAATCAAGTCTATCTCGGAGATTTTGCATATAGCAAACCTACAAAATATGCCATTGCTAGTAAAAAAACGGGAGCGATTTATATTGAAGGATATGATATTAAACTTATAATGAATACTTTAGGTGTCGAAAAAATAGATTAATAAGCCATTTCAGATTTGTTTATTTTTCTGTTTGCTAAACAACATTTTCTTCAATCGGTTTTTATTATCCGAGCCAAACGCAGCCATACGCTTCCTCATACTCCACTTTTTATTTTTCAGTGATTTAAGCCTTTAGATTTGGTTCCAGGCAGGAAAAAGTCTGCCCGAGTATGAACCAAATTCTGAAAAATATGAAGGAAAAGGATTACGGGTAAAGCTCCAATATACCCCGTGGTTATCGCCAAATCACCCCAAGAGATTTCATTAAAATTAGTAAAAACCGCTTCTCCTTGTTTCCAACAGGGAGGCAAAAACAACATCATTATGGCAAAAATCAATTCATTAAAATCCATATTTACCCTGTTCTTTTCATTTTGGGTACTGACATTGTTTGCACAGGGCGACGGCTCTGCCGGAATCACCGAAGCCACCAGCATGGTCACTTCGTATTTCGACCCGGCAACCAAGCTAATCTACGCCATCGGCGCCATTGTGGGCTTAATCGGCGGCGTAAAAGTATATTCAAAGTTTTCGAGCGGTGACCCAGATACCGGAAAAACTGCAGCCGCCTGGTTTGGAGCCTGTATTTTCCTGATTGTTGCCGCCACCATCCTGCGTTCATTCTTCCTGTAAAAACATGGCAGAATATTTCATCAACAAAGGAGTGAACAAACCGGCAGAGTTCAAAGGACTGCAAAGCCAGTACCTGTTCATATTTGCAGGCGGGCTGCTGGGTACATTCGTGGTTTTTATCATCATGTACTTAGCCGGGATAAACCAATGGGTTTGCATTTTCACCGGGCTCGCTTTGGCTTTTCTGGTCGTATGGCTGACATTTTCCCTCAATCGGAAATTTGGCCGGTTCGGACTGATGAAGCTTCAGTCCACCCGGACTTTCCCACGCAGGATTATCAACCGGAAGGGTACTCTTAGGCTGTTCGTGCAAAAAAGAAAGGGGGCGGCATGAGAAGCATTTTAAAAACCGCCACACTAGAAAGCAAGTTCCCTTTGCTTTCGGTTGAACAAGGCTGTATCATCAGCAAGGATGCAGACATTACGGTTGCATTTCAGGTGACACTGCCGGAATTGTTTACCGTTACCTCGGAAGAATATGAATCCATTCATTCGGTCTGGAACAAAGCGATAAAAGTTTTGCCCGATTATTCCATCGTTCACAAACAAGACTGGTACATCAGGGAAAATTACCAGCCGGAAAAGCAGGATCAGGATTTAAGCTTTCTGAGTTCGTCGTTTGAGCGCCATTTTAATGAACGACCGTATTTAAACCACACCTGCTACCTGTTCCTGACAAAGACAACCAAAGAACGGAGCAGGCAGCAAAGTACGTTCAGTTCGCTGGGACGGGGCACCCTTCTGCCGAAAGAGATAAAGAATAAGGAATTAGTTTTGCGGTTCGTGGAAGCGGTGAACCAGTTTGAGCAAATCATCAACGACTGTGATTTTATGCGGCTCACCCGGCTCACTCCGGAGCAAATCTCCGGCACAGATAAAGAACCGGGAATTGTGGAGAAGTATTTCTCACTTTCTCAGGAACAAACTGCCTGTTTACAGGACATCACCCTGAATCCGGGGGAAATGAAAATCGGGGATAACTCCCTGTTGCTTCATACTCTCTCAGATTTGGATGACCTGCCCGCGAAAGTGAATACCGAAAGCCGGTACGAGAAACTTTCGACCGACCGCAGCAGTTGCCTGCTTTCATACGCTTCGCCGGTTGGCTTGTTGTTATCGTGCAACCACATCTACAACCAGTACATTTTTATTGACGATCATTCAGCCAACCTTTCCCGTTTTGAAAAGATGGCCCGGAACATGCACTCGCTTTCGCGATACAGCCGTGCCAACCAGATCAACAAACAATGGCTGGAAGAGTACCTGAACGAAGCGCACAGCAAAGGGCTGGTTTCTGTTCGTGCACACTTCAATGTACTGGCGTGGAGCGACAGGCCTGAAGAACTGCGGCAGGTTAAAAACGATGCCGGTTCCCAGATTGCGCTGATGGAATGCAAACCGCGTTACAACACCGTGGATGTCCCGACCCTGTTTTGGGCGGGCATCCCTGGCAATGCGGCGGATTTCCCTTCCGAAGAATCGTTTTACACCTTCACAGAACAGGCCTTGTGCTTCTTTACCGGTGAAACCAATTACCGGGATTCGTTATCGCCAGTCGGGATAAAAATGGTTGACCGCCTCACTGGAAAACCACTACACCTCGATATTTCCGATTTGCCCATGAAAAAAGGGATCATCACCAACAGGAACAAGTTCATTCTTGGGCCTTCTGGAAGTGGAAAGTCCTTTTTTACCAACCACATGGTCAGGCAATATTTTGAGCAGGGAACACATGTACTTCTGGTGGATACCGGGAACAGCTACAAAGGATTATGTGATTTGATTCACTACAAAACAGCGGGAGAAGACGGGGTTTATTTTACCTACACCGAAGACAATCCGATTGCGTTTAACCCATTCTATACCGACGACGGTGTATTTGACATTGAAAAAAAGGAGAGCATCAAAACCCTCATCCTTACCCTCTGGAAAAACGAGGAAGAAGCGCCAACACGTTCGGAGGAGGTAGCTTTGTCGAATGCAGTGAGCCAGTACATCGAAAGGTTGAATCAGGATGGTACAATAGCTCCGTCTTTTAATACTTTCTATGAGTTCGTCCGGGACGAGTATTCCGAATTGCTCCAACAGAAAAAAGTACGCGAGAAGGATTTTGATATTGCCAATTTCCTGAATGTGTTGGAACCTTATTATCGGGGTGGCGAGTATGATTACCTGCTGAATTCGGACAAGCAGATGGATTTGCTCAACAAACGGTTTATCGTTTTCGAATTGGATCAGATTAAAGACCACAAAATCCTGTTTCCTATTGTAACGATCATCATTATGGAGGCTTTCATCAATAAAATGAGGAGGTTAAAGGGCATCCGAAAGATGATATTAATTGAGGAAGCGTGGAAAGCAATTGCCAAAGAAGGGATGGCGGAGTACATCAAATACCTGTTTAAAACCGTCCGAAAATTTTTTGGCGAGGCTGTTGTGGTTACTCAGGAGGTGGATGATATTATCGCTTCAGAAATCGTCAAAGAGAGCATCATCAATAACTCCGATTGTAAAATCCTGCTTGACCAGCGCAAATACATGAATAAGTTCGGTTCAATCCAGGACCTGCTTGGATTGACCGAAAAAGAGAAATCGCAGATTCTTTCCATCAATCTGGCCAACCATCCCAGGCGTAAATACAAAGAGGTTTGGATTGGCCTTGGAGGTGTGCAGTCTGCGGTTTATGCCACCGAAGTTTCTTTGGAAGAATATTACACTTACACGACCGAAGAAACTGAAAAACTCGAACTTGTCCGGTTAACCGAAAAACTGGACGGGAACATTGAACAAGCCATCAGACAACTGGCTGCCAGTAAGCGAAACGCTTAATCATTCACATTAAAAATTAGTAACATGAAAACAAGATTATTAATAGCCGGGCTGCTCGTTATGCTCGGCACTTTTAACCTGAAAGCGCAATTTGTAGTGACCGACCCGGTTAACCTTGTCCAAAGTATTGTCAATACCGCCAACGAAATTGTACAAACATCAAACACGGTTTCCAACGTGATCAAGAATTTTCAGGAAGTGAAAAAGGTTTATGAGCAGGGTAAGGAGTATTACGATGCCTTAAAAGCCGTGAACAACCTGGTAAAAGATGCCCGTAAAGTTCAGCAAACCATCCTGATGGTTGGTGAGATTGCGGATATCTACATCAACTCCTACCAATTGATGATTCAGGATGAAAATTTCTCTTTGGAAGAACTGGGCGCCATTGCCTTTGGTTACACCAAACTGCTGGAAGAAAGCAGCAACCTGTTGCTCGACCTGAAGGGGATTGTAAATGCCAGTTCGCTTTCCATGACCGACAAGGAACGAATGGATGTCATTGACGGCGTTTACACATCGGTGCAACGTTACCGGAATCTGGTTCGCTACTATACCAATAAGAACCTTTCTGTTTCGTACCTGAGGGCGCAGCGGAAAGGCGATGCCCAGCGGATGCTGGCACTTTACGGCAATACTGACGAAAGGTACTGGTAATGGATTTCGGTAACCTACACCAGATTCTCCGCAGCCTTTATGTGGAGATGATGCCTTTATGCAGCGAAATGGCTGGGGTGGCAAAAGGGATAGCGGGTCTGGGAGCGCTGCTATATGTGGCTAGCCGCGTTTGGCAGTCGCTTGCCCGGACTGAACCGATTGACGTTTATCCACTTTTGCGCCCCTTTGCCATTGGCTTTTGTATCATGTTCTTTCCGTCCATCGTTCTGGGTACAATCAACATGGTGCTTAGCCCGGTGGTAAAAGGAACCAACCAGATGCTTCAGTCCCAGACTTTTGACATGCAGAAATACCGGGACTTAAAGGAGCAACTGGAAACCGAAGCCATGAAACGAAACCCGGAAACAGCCTTTCTTGTGAGCGATGAGGAGTTTGACAAAAAGCTGGATGAACTGGGCTGGAGCCCTTCTGACCTTGCCACTATGTCGGGAATGTATATTGAGCGGGGCATGTACAACATGAAACGGAATATCCGCGATTTCTTCCGGGAGATTCTGGAATTGCTGTTTCAGGCGGCGGCTTTGGTTATTGATACCATCCGCACATTCTTCCTGATTGTGCTTTCAATCCTTGGCCCTATTGCTTTTGCCATCAGTGTTTACGATGGGTTTCAATCCACCATGACACAATGGGTCTCGCGGTATGTCTCGGTTTATCTATGGCTTCCGGTTTCCGACCTGTTCAGTTCCATCCTGGCCCGGATTCAGGTGCTGATGTTACAGAACGATATTGACAAGCTTCAGGCAGACCCAACCTATTCGGTAGATGCCTCCAATGGGGTGTATATCGTCTTTATGGTTATCGGCATCATCGGGTATTTTACCATCCCAACAGTGGCCAACTGGATTATCATGGCCGGAGGTATGGGCAATTACGGGAGAAACGTTAGCTCATCGGCAAGCCAGGCTGGTTCTGTGGCGGCAGGCGTAGCCGGTGCTTCAGCCGGGAATATCTCTGGAAAACTTTTAAAGAAGTAAAAAGGAATCAACTATGGAATTTAAATCATTAAAAAATATCGAAACGAGTTTCAGACAGATTCGTTTTTTCGGGATTGTATTTGTCATCCTGTGTGCAGGTATTACCGGCTATTCGGTTTTCAGCGCTTATCAGTTTGCTGAAAAGCAACGGCAGAAAATCTATGTGCTGGATAAAGGAAAATCCTTAATTCTTGCCCTTTCACAGGAATTGTCACAGAACCGCCCGGTGGAGGCGCGGGAACATATCCGGCGTTTTCATGAACTGTTTTTCACACTTTCGCCGGATAAAAACGCCATTGAATCCAACATCAACCGGGCCATGTTCCTGGCAGACAAAAGCGTTTATACCTACTACAAGGATTTAGTAGAAAAAGGGTATTTCAACCGGATTATCTCGGGGAATATCAATCAAACCCTTCAGGTCGATAGTGTTGTGGTTGACTTTCGAAATTATCCTTATCTGGCATCAACTTATGCCAGGCAGGTTATCATCCGCGAAAGCAACATTACAGAGCGGAGCCTGGTTACCACCTGCGACCTGATTAATTCAGTGCGAAGTGATAACAATCCGCATGGCTTCACGATTGAGAATTTTACGGTGAAGGAGAACAGGGATATTCAAACCATCAATCGTTAGCCATGAACGAAAAGATGAGCAAAGCCAGCCGGATGCTGGATGATACCATCCGAAAAGCATGTGAACGGATTTCGCAAAAGAAGCGCAAACCGGTTGTGTTCGGACTGTGCTTCCTTTTTGTTGCTGTTTTTTCCTTCATGCTTTGGGATTCCTTCACTAACCAGGTACGGAAGGTGCCTGATATTAAGCATATCAAATCGCTTGATTTACCAAAGGATAGTTTAATTCATAAACTTAAAGACGTGATTCATGGACAAAAACAATAAAACTCTACTGAACCCGCAGCAAAAGCAACAGCTAAAAAAGTACGCTGTTTTTGCTTTGATGTTCGCGGTTTGTGGTGCAAGCCTCTGGCTTATTTTCAGGCCTTCTGAAAAAAGCACCAAAACCAATGGGGCAACGGGTTTAAATACAGAACTGCCGATGCCCAGGGAAAGCAAACTGATAAAAGACAAGATCAGTGCCTTTGAACAGGAAAAACTTTTGGAAGAAAAACCGGTTCGCTCGCTGGACCAGTTTTCGGCTATGATCGGGCAGCATGAACCCGCAAAATTTGATTTATCGGTTGACGGGAAATCAGATCAGCGAACTTTGGGCGAAAAGTACTCAGCTACAAAACAACCTGCAAAGGCCATGCAGCATTCTGCGTCAGCCTACCACGGGATAAATCAAACGCTCGGAGATTTCTATGAAAAACCGAAGGAAGATTCGGAAACTGAAAAGCTGAAAAAAGAGGTCGAAGAGCTAAAAAATCAGCTTGCTCAGCAAGAACAGCCCGACCGAATGGCTGAACAGCTAAAGCTGATGGAAAAGTCGTATCAACTGGCATCAAAGTATCTGCCAGAGTCATCCAGCACGTCACCCGCAAAAGAAGTTTTAGAAACAAAGCCTTCTTTGCCTCTTGCAAAAACAAAACAGCAGGAAAGCTTAAAGGCAGTCGGGTCAGTTGCAGATCATACTGTTTCGTCACTGGAACGGCATATCAGTGATTCGGCGTTTGTCAGGCAGGTTTCTCAACCACGCAATTTGTCGTTTATAACAGGAGGAAATGAAAGAAAACAGAAAGACCGAAATACGGTTTGGGCATGTGTAAACAACACTCAAACGCTGGTTAACGGGCAAAACGTCAAACTTCGCCTCCTCGAACCAGTGGAAGCCGGAGAAATGGAACTTCCCGTGAATTCGCTGATAACCGGAATAGCTCAGATTCAGGGCGAACGACTCCAAATCGTTGTGCAATCGCTGGAATATAACGGTACTATCCTGCCGGTTCAATTAACCGCTTATGATGTTGATGGGCAGCAGGGCTTATTTATTCCCGGCTCAGTAGAAACAACAGCGTTAAAGGAAATCACTGCTTCCATGGGGCGCGATGCCGGAACAAGCATCAGCATTACGCAGGGTACAACTGCCGGTCAGCAATTAGCCGCCGATGTCGGGCGAAGCCTCGTCCAGGGAACATCTCAGTATATCTCAAAGAAGCTGCGGACAACCAAAGTAACCCTTAAGGCCGGGCACCGACTGCTCTTGATGCCCTCCAGTTAAAGCCAAATTGTTTAATCTTAAAAATTCATCAAAATGAAACCGATAATTTTCGTTTTATCTTTTATATCAACGCTCACTCTCTCTGCACAAAATGATCACATCAAGCTTATTCCTGAAAACAATGTGATTTCCTCTTATTGTCTGGACGTGACTTATGACAAAACCGTTCACCTGATTTTTCCATCAGGGATTGCCTATATTGATTTGGGCTCATCCAATATCATTGCCGGAAAAGCAGAAGGCGCAGAGAATGTAGTACGGGTAAAAGCTGCCGTAAAAGATTTCACAGAAGAGACCAATTTCTCAGTGATTACTGAGGAAGGCAGTTTCTATTCCTTTATTGTGAACTATTCGCACAATCCGGAAAAGCTTAACATTGAAATGAAAGATTTCCTTCACGCTGAAAAGCTAGGCAACAAATCCGAAAATTCGATGGAGGTACATCTTTCTGAATTAGGCGATGAATCACCCCAGACCGTGCAAATGGCAATGGAGAGAATATACAAGGGCAACCGAAAGAAGAACCACCTTGCAGAGAGTAATCAGTTTGGAATTGAGTTTTCGCTTCGGGGTATTTTCTGTTACAACGGGCTCTTATTCTTTCAGACCGAAATCAAAAACACCTCTGACATTCCATTTGATGTAGACTTTCTTGCTTTCAAAATTGTCGATAAAAAGGTGGTGAAACGGACAGCAATTCAGGAAACCATCATCGAACCAGTTCGAGCTTATAATTATCTGACTTCAGTTAAAGGAAAAGAATCGGAAAGTACTGTTTTTGCTTTTCAGAAATTCACGATTCCAGATAAAAAACAACTGGTTGTTGAGCTGTTTGAAAAGAACGGTGGCAGACATCAGCGGTTTGTTGTCAAAAATGGAGATTTGGTTAAAGCACGGACGATTGGAAGGCTTTAATCTGCGTTCACGGAAAGGCAGCCAAAGAGTTGCCTTTCCCTTTTTCATTTATTGAGTTCCGTGACAATCAAAAAATGTCCTCCATCGTGTTTGCCCATATCAAAATATTTCATTATCCTTTTTTCTCTTGTTTCTGATCTAATTCTGTGAGCAACAGACCATTTATCTGAACACGGGTGAATTATTGGTTTGACCAACTTATTTGACTTTTCTTGACGCTTTACCTCCCATCTCCATTTAGGAGGAAGCTCATTACTATAATCTTCAAAATCCCATAATTCTATTAGTTCTGTTTCATTATCGTGAGTACAGAATTCTGCTGTTTTCACCAATATCTGATACAAATAAATTCTTGACTCTTTAATTATTTCATCGGGAAAGTTATTGAATCCCATCCTTTTCCATATTTTCTCAGAGCTTGCGGGAGAACAAAATAATTGAGCAACTAACATTCCATCTTTAATAAACTTGCCAAAACTATCTTGTAATAATAACTTACCAATTCCCCTTTTTCTCTCACTAGGTTTGACCTCCGCAATTTCTATATTGACAATGTGGTCAGAGTAATAAAATGTAAGAAAACCAATAGCAACGTTATCTTTGGCAATGACTATGAGCCTGTTTTTTCGAAATGAATTCTCAATCGTATCCATTTGACAGAAAAAGCCTTCATTAGACGAATTATCTTCCTTTTGCAGCCATTTCTTAATTTCTTCAAGGTGTTGTAATGTCGGATTGGATAATACTTTCAAGTTCATAAATCGTGGCGTTTGTATCAATTCAAAAATAATATGAATTCATTACACTTAAGCGTTCTACCCAGTGTTAAAACTTTGGTTTTAATATCTTTTTTTCGTTTAGACTTATGGACGATGAAGTAAAGCGAGAAATACTCTGCAATAAATTTGATAATCTTATTTGCCAAAATTCTTTGTAAAATTCTAAAGAGTTAACAATCTGGAAAACATCGCCAGGGATATACTCAAAAACGCCACTAACGGATTTTAAAAACTTTTCATCGCTAATCAAAACTTTTCACCAAATCCTATGCGGATTCCGGAGGTGAGTGAGTTTTGTTTTTCGTTACTGTCATTTTCACAATTGTTAATATTACTCTTTTTTTTCAGCGCATTATCATTTAACGTTATGCGTCTTTCCATCGGGTCGGTCGTTGTTGTTTTGGTGGCTTAAAAAGGTAGTGTTTGGGAGCGCAGGTTTTTTGCAGAAAATGCTATTCGACGAAGGAGGATGGAGATTTTCTGCAAAACCGGAGGCCTGAACTTGCACACCCTCAAAACACGGATTTACCTTTGCCATCGGAACAACAATGGCCGGACGGAAAGGCCGGATTTTAAATAGTGAAATGGAGAAAGAACGACTTTTATATACGTGATTTGAGAAATTAATAACGCTTTTCTCAAAGGCCATTAAACGTTCTCCAAAATCTTGGGTGATGGCAAAAACAAGTGTAGATGCGGAATGAAAAGTAGCGAGGTCTGTCCGAAGGCAGGGTGAACGAAGTGAAATGAAGCATTTACTCTTGTGCGCGGTGCTGAAGGTTACTGAATGGAAGGCATGTTCCGAACGGGTTCGGAGAAATGGATGTAATGAAGTTACCGGAAGCACGGGAACTTTATTTGAGAATCTTAATGGTGCGGGCAAAGGCAAGTGTAACGATTGAATGAGCGGGTCAACCCGGTTTAGGGTGATTTAGCGAAATGAAGGAGTTACTCTTGCGCGGGATACAGGAAGCTCCTGAATGTAGGAAGTGAGGAACGAGAGACCGAAATGAAGGGGCTGGAGGAATAGCTACATTAAATCGGGACATTTTCTTTAAAAAGGTAAATAGTGTTTCTTTCTTGAATACTTAATGTAGTTAACTCAGACAAATAGCGACATTTTTGGCCAGATAATCCATTAATTTTCTATGCATTAGAATGCTCCATAGTTTTGTTGTAGCTGAAGTAACAGAATCAAGATTTCTGGGTTCAGTCTCGCTATACTATGGCAGAAAAACAAAACAGAAATATAGAAGAAGCAACTGAACGGGTGAAGAGTAGATTACCCTTGGAAAAACTACGTCTTGTTCCCAAATACAAGGATTTGTCTGCTGAAGATTACGAACAGCTTATTAAAGATGCAGAAACAATTGCTCTGCTGATATTGAAAGCCCTATTTTTGAAGAAATAACACACCATCCTGGTTCAAAATTTGCGGCAAAATTCTATCTTCGATTTTAACTCAATATATTATTACTACAATGAGTGATTTAAGCCTATTCAGACAGTTTGCCCCACAGGCTCCGAAGCAATTTCAGGAGGGGAATAATGCGGTTATTTATACCCGTGTATCGTCAGCAGACCAGGAAGACAATACCAGTCTGGCATCACAGAAGAAACATTGCGAGATGTACGCAGACCGAAGGGGACTGAATGTTGTCGGGTATTTTGGCGGCACTTATGAGTCTGCTAAAACAGATGATAGAAAAGAGTTTAACCGGATGCTGACATTTGTAAAACGTACAAAGAACATCAACTATGTGATTGTATATTCGTATGAACGTTTTTCACGCTCTGGCATTAACGGGGCTTCCATTGCCGACGACTTACTGAAAAAATATGGGGTTATTACTTTGGCAACGACGCAGGAACTTGACCCCAGGACCCCGTCAGGTTCATTTCAGCAAAAGATATTGTTTTTGTTCGGGCAAATGGATAATGAACTAAGACGCGATAAAGTCGTAACAGGAATGAAGGAACTACTGATGAAAGGTCATTGGGTTTGGGCGGCTCCGCGTGGCTATGAAGATTTAAATAAAGGAAGGGCAACTGAGCGTAACCTTATTGTCAATGAAGAAGGTAAAATTCTAAAAAAGGCTTTTGAATGGAAGGCATATAATCAACTGCCTAATGTTGAGATTGCCCGACGGTTGAAAAGACTTGGGGTAGACATATCCGAAAAGCGATTGAATACTTTATTCTTAAATCCGTTCTATTGTGGTCTTATCACCAGCAAAATGCTTCCGGGACAAATAATAGAGGGACGACATGAACCGCTGATTTCAAGGGAACTGTTTCTTGCAGTTCACGATATTCGTCAGGAAAAGAGAACGCAGGGCTTTGTTCATGATAAGGATAATGAAAATCTCCCTTTAAAGGTATTCACTAAATGTGATAAATGTGGCCAGACTATGACTGGTTACCTGGTTAAAAAGAAGGGAATATATTACTACAAGTGCAGAACCAAAGGATGTAAAGTCAACCGTAGTGCTAACGCAATGCACGAACTGTTTAAGAATGTGCTGAAAGTTTTTCAAATTGGGAGGGAAGAAGTCGAAATTATAAAGGTACAACTAGAAGAACAAATAAGTGTATTTTTTAAATCGCAAGTTGAAAATGCGACATCTTTGAAAATTAAGCTGACGGAGATAAGAAAAAAACTGGACACAATTGATGAACGATTTGTAGTTGGGGAAATAGATCGAAGCCTCTACGAGAAATTTAAGTCAAAATACGAGAAAGATTGTTTCGAAATTGAGCAGGAATTAAGTAAAACCGGAGGGTACAGTTCGAACCTAAAAAACTTGATAGATTTCGCTGTAAGAATGTGTCAGAGTCCCTTTGTTTTATGGGATTCTAGCGATTTGAACAGTAAAAGGGCATTTCAGAACTTGTTGTTTCCTGAAGGAATCTACTATAACCACGAATTAGACCTAGTTCGAACCTCAAGAATTAACACTTTTTTTTCTCCAATCCCTGAATTAGCAAGGGTTCTGAGTGGGCAAAAAAAAAGGGATTCTATCAAACTTGATAAAATCCCCGCTTTTGTGACCCAGCTGGGATTCGAACCCAGGACCCCATCCTTAAAAGGGATGTGCTCTACCTGCTGAGCTACTGAGTCATCCTCAATGTGCTTTTGTTCTTCAAAAGCGGTTGCAAAAATAATCCTTTATTCTAAAATCCCAAGAAAAAAATAAAACTATCTTGAAAAAATGACCATTTTCTAAATGTCATACAAACAATATGAATAAGAATACTTTTAAATCAAGTGGTTTAACAAACATTTTTTAATTTCGCCTGAAATAAAATCTATTTGTTTTTGCTTCGTTATAACGTAAAAAATAACAAATGAACATTCAAATGGTTGACCTCTATGGTCAATATATGAAGATTAAAAATGAAGTTGACCAGGCCATGCAGGAGGTTATTGCATCGTCGGTTTTTGTAAAAGGCGGCAAGGTTTTCGAATTCGAGGAAAACCTGCGCAATTATCTAAATGTAAGTGAAGCAATTACCTGCGGAAACGGTACTGATGCCCTGCAAATGGCATTCATGGCATTGAATCTGCAACCGGGCGATGAGGTAATCACGACCCCGTTCACTTTTGTTTCAACGCTCGAAGTTCTGGTTTTGCTGAAGCTGAAACCTGTTTTGGCCGATATTGACCCGGGCACATTCAATATTTCTCCGGAAAAGCTGAAAGAGAAAATTACGCCGAAAACCCGGGCAATTGTCCCTGTTCATCTGTACGGACAATGTGCACCGATGGAAGAAATAATGGAAATTGCACGTCAGCACGGATTGTATGTTATTGAAGACATGTGCCAGGCGCTGGGCGCTGATTACATTTTTACTGACGGTACCCGCACAAAAGCCGGAACCATCGGTGATATTTCGTGTAATTCGTTTTTCCCGACGAAAAATCTGGGAGCTTTCGGTGATGGCGGTTCGGTATTTACCAACGACGAAAAACTGGGCGCTGTCATTCGCTCCATCGCTAACCATGGAATGAGCAAAAAATACCATTACCGGCAAATCGGGGTCAACTCGCGGCTCGACGCATTGCAGGCCGCTATTCTCGATGTCAAACTGAACTATCTCGATCAATATATTGCTGCCCGGCAGGAGGCTGCCGCTTTTTACGATCAGGCGCTGGGAAATCTTCCGGAAATAGCTATTCCTGAACGAATTTCGTACAGCACACATAGTTTTCATCAGTATACAATCAAAGTAAAAACCGGTCGCGACCAACTTCAGGAATATCTGAAACACGCCGGTATTCCGTCGATGGTTTATTACCCGTTACCGCTGCATCTTCAGGAGGCATACCAGTTTTTGGGGTACAAAAAAGGCGATTTTCCGGTTGCTGAAGAATGTTCGCAGCAAGTATTATCTTTGCCCATGCACACCGAACTTTCGCAGGAGCAACTGGAATACATCACCAACCGGATCATTGAATTTTACCGATAATGGAAAAGGAATATTTTGCACACGAAACGGCTGTAATCGACGAAGGATGTTCGATTGGAACCGGCACGAAGATATGGCATTTCACCCACATTATGCCGCAATGTACCGTCGGACAGAACTGCAATATAGGCCAGAATGTGGTCATTTCTCCGGAAGTGGTGATCGGCAACAATGTAAAAATTCAGAATAATGTTTCGGTATATACCGGGGTGATTTGCGAAGACGATGTTTTTCTGGGTCCGTCGATGGTGTTTACCAACGTGGTGAACCCACGCAGCGCGATTGTCCGGAAGAAAGAATACCAGCCGACATTGGTGAAGAAAGGGGCCACCATTGGCGCCAACGCAACCATTGTGTGCGGTATCACCATTGGCGAATATGCGTTTGTGGGTGCAGGCGCGGTGGTTACCAAAAATATCCCGTCGTACGCGCTGGTAATGGGAAATCCGGCGCGGCAAAACGGCTGGATGAGCGAATACGGGCACAAACTGAAATTCGATGTACAGGGAATTGCCGTGTGTCCCGAAAGCAATCAAAAATACCTCCTGAAAGACGGAAAAGTTACCAAAACTGAAGGATAAAAAGATGACAAAAAAGATACGTTTTGCAGTGGTCGGAATGGGGCATATCGGGAAGCGGCATGCCGAAATGATCCGCCGGAACCCGGGCGCCGAACTGGTTGCCGTTGCCGACGTCCGAAGCGCTGAAGAATGCGGGTTGCAGGAAATTACTGAGCCGTTTTACCGTTCTGTCGACGAACTGCTGGCCAATGAAAAAAACTTCGATGTGCTGAACATCTGTACACCCAACGGCCTGCATGCCCCGATAGCTGTCAAGGCGCTGGAAGATAACCGGCACGTGGTGATTGAAAAACCGATGGCGCTGAGCAAGCACGATGCGGAAGAAATCATCCATAAATCGCTGGAAAAGGAAAAGCATGTTTTTTGCGTGATGCAGAACCGCTATTCGCCTCCTTCGGTTTGGCTGAAAAGTGTTATCGATCAGAAATTACTGGGCGATATTTACCAGGTGCAGATCAACTGCTACTGGAACCGCGATGCACGCTACTATACCGGCAAAAACTGGCACGGCGATTCGCAACTTGATGGTGGCACACTGTTTACCCAGTTTTCGCATTTCATTGATATCATGTACTGGTTATTTGGCGACATCAATACCATTTCCGGTCGTTTCAACGATTTCAACCACAAAAACCTGACTGGTTTCGAAGATTCAGGAATTGTTACGTTCAATTTCGTGAAAGGCGGGACTGGCAGCCTGAATTATTCCACCGCGTTGTTTGGCGAAAACCTCGAAAGCAGCATGATCATTGTTGCTGAAAAAGGTACTGTGAAGGTGGCCGGGCAATACATGAACGAAGTGGCTTACTGCAACATCGCGAATTACACGATGCCCGAGCTGGAGCCGGGAGCGCCGCCCAACGATTACGGCGCCTACAAAGGCTCGGCACAAAACCATCATTTTGTGATCCGCAATGTGGTGGAAAAACTGAACAACCATTCATCCATCAGCACCAATGCGCTGGAAGGAATGAAAGTGGTTGACATCATCGAACGTATTTACGCAGAACGCGACAGGCAATGGAAAAAATAATTCCCCAACCGGCCTATCACTGGCACGCTGTTTATACCAAATCGAGGGCTGAAAAGAAAGCACAGTTCGAACTAAACGAACAAGGTATTGAGGTTTTTCTGCCACTTCAGCGAAAACTGCGCCAATGGAGCGACCGCAAAAAGTGGGTTGAAATGCCGCTTATTTCGGGTTATCTGTTTGTGCGTATCAGCCGGAAAGAATACGATAAAGTTCTTCAGTCGAATTACGTGGTGACTTACGTGCGTTTTGAAGGCACTGCCGCCATTATTCCCGACTATCAAATCGAGTACCTGAAAATGATGCTCAAACAGGATGTTCTCGAAGTGTCGGTAACTACCGAAAAGCTGGAACCGGGAAAAGAAGTTGAAGTAATTGCAGGGCCAATGATCGGCATGAGGGCTGTGCTGGTCCGTATTCACGGCAAAAACAAGGTGGCCGTCCAGATTGAGCAAATGGGCTTTGCCGCTCTGGTAGAGGTCCCGGTAAATGATATACGGTTGGTTTGATTTTCAGTATATTTGCACAAAAAACACGATGTGGGATAAACTTCACATATTGAGAGAAGAATATATTAATCAGCGAATTATGGATTCGATTGATTATGAAAAATTTTGCATGATCTCCATCGTGTACAATTCATCCAAAATTGAAGGTTGTTCTCTTTCAGAAACGGATACAAAAGTATTGCTGGAAAACAATATAACAGCGCAAGGCAAGCCATTGACGGACCATTTAATGGTAAAAGACCATTACGACGCTTTTCTCAAGGTCAAACAGGACGCGATAAATAAACGTAAAATGTCAGTCGTTTTCATAAAGGAAGTGAATGCCATGGTTATGAAATCAACCGGGGCCATTACCCGTACAATATCCGGCGATTTTGACACTTCAAAAGGCGATTTGAGACTGGCCCAGGTATATGTCGATAAAAAATATTTTCCTGATTTCCATAAAGTTCCTGATTTACTCCAAAATCTGGTTGATCATGTTAATGCCCGGATTGACCATGTTTCAGGAGATGAAATCATAAAACTGGCAGCCGATATTCATTATAACCTTGTAAATGTTCACCCGTTTGGCGATGGAAACGGAAGGACATCCCGTTTATTGATGAATTATATCCAACTATATCATCATGAGCCTCTGATTAAGATATTTACGGAAGACCGGGCGGAGTATATCGATTCGCTGAATGAAACAGAGGAAAAAGAGGACCTGACTATTTTTCAGGATTTTATCTGTCGCCAACAAATAAAATTTTATGAGTCGGAATTGAATAAATTCAGCAATGGCAAGTCTGGATTTACGCTTCTTTTTTGATTCCCGGAACCACACCGCTGCGGATGCTGCAATTC
Source organism: Prolixibacteraceae bacterium (assembly GCA_003506435.1). Lineage (GTDB taxonomy): Bacteria > Bacteroidota > Bacteroidia > Bacteroidales > Prolixibacteraceae > GWE2-42-39. Next base: position 87,510 of record DOAQ01000037.1, on the reverse strand, counting down.
ACAACGTTTTGCACGAAAAATTACAGGACTGCAAGTTTAAACTCTATATGGCATCAATATTCCGGGGGAATTGCCCCATATCTTAATGAACCGCCGTATACGAGAACCGTACACAATTACGTGAGTAATTGCGGTGGAGAGGCGCACTTGAGGGGCTACAATCCCGTCAGCCGTCTACTCGATTAGTGCCAGTTTTTATTATTTCATCTATACATATAGCTTTCCATACGATTCCTATGTCTGAGTCATTTGGCAAACGACCTGAGTAGATACCAAGAAATTTTTGTGAATGTCCGCCAACCTGAAATGCATTTCTTGTCAATGAGGTACCAGTTTGCTTAATAATAACGGGTGAACCAGACATCCCACTCCGAGTTGTTGCATCGATTAAGAAAACAGGTAAATTGTCATAATTCAAATCAAAATCCGATGCTAATTGGCCAGTTTTCCAAATGGGAAACCTACCATAGCTTGAAAATCCAAATGGGAATCCAATAATGCTTAAATTGATAGAAGGATACAAAATCATGTCATCACTGTATTCTTCTTTTTTTAAAGAATAAATTTCAATGCTATCACTTTGCTCATTTGTCAATTCGAGTTTTAGTGCAATTACATCAATTTGTTTTCCTAATGGATGTTCCAACCACTTTCGTTGACCGTTATTTTTTAAACTAATTTTTATAGGAAACCAAGTTCCAAGTTTTTTCTTATGAAAATATATAATTAAACTGTCAGGGTCTGAAATATCTAATTTTATTTTTTGTCCCTGATTATTTAACACCTCAATATTGTTTGCAGAACTATCTCTTGGATTTCGACATGTCATTACGTGCCAATTAGTAACGAGATATTGACTAATACTATCTTGATAAATAAAACCTGTAGCACTGCTTGTTGTGTATGATTTTCCAAAGAAATTTTTCGATGTCTCAATATATAATGAAATAGTTGAAAGTGGGTCGATATATGTGATTTTTGTCGAATCTTTGGCTACCATTGGACTTAATTCATTTTTTGTCTGAGCGGCACAAATATTTGCAATGACAATTAAGAATAAAATTTTGAAGAGAGGTCTCATAATGTATTTTTTAAATTGGCACTAACGAAGGTGCATAATCACTTGCGTTTATTTCTCCTTTATCTTTCTAAAAGTAACCAATTGACTACAAGCAAACAAAAGATCATAAAGATACTTTTCAACTGATTTTCAACCAGAAAAATACCGGAGGTAAATTGTCGATACCCAGTTACCTCGAATTTATTCCGGAGGACTCATTAATGGAGAGGAGGGTGTCTGAAATCGAGTCATCTCGAACTTGTTTCGGGATCTCATCTTTATGATCGTCAGACCCTGAAACACCCCGATTTCGGGGCAGGGTGACGCGAATTGCGGATTCCAGACTTTTGGACATCCTCGACCATTCTAAAATTTTATTCAAACTTCATATCAACCTGAACGGGGTAGTGGTCGGACGGAAGCCTGATGTCATATTGGTGCAGCGTAAGTTCTTTCGGGAAATTGCCCGATTTGATTTCCTCCGAGCTTTTGCTGGTTTCCGAACGGTACGAATCGGTCAGCACGCCGTAACGCTGCACGTTAAATCCTTTGCTGACAAAAATATGGTCGATCCGGCTGTCGGTTTTCAGGTTCGGATTAAAGGCATTCGCGGTGCCGTTCAGCGCATAGCGGATTTCAGCCAGTTCGTACGAATCGCGCAGCAGTTCAGAGCTGCACAGAATTTTGTATCCTTCGCTTGTCTGGTCCACATTGAAATCGCCGGTCAGTACCACCGGATCTTTACCGCACATTTCCCTGATTTTTTGAATGACCAGTTTCGAGCTTTCCAACCGTGCGTTCACTCCTTTGTGGTCTAAATGCAAGTTGAAAAACCAGAACGTATTGCCATCGTCTTTCAGTTTAAATTTTCCCCAGGTGCAAATTCTCGGCAAAGCAGCATCCCAGCCAACGTTGGGTTTGTCCTGCGTTTCCGACAGCCAGAAATGGCCCGATTGCAGCAGTTTAAATTTGTCCTCTTTGTAGAAAATGGGGGCAAATTCACCCTCGTTCTTTCCGTCGCTGCGGCCAACGCCAATATAGGCGTAACCGGGAAGCTGGCCCAGCATATCGGTCAACTGCCCGTGAAGGACTTCCTGTGCGCCGAAAATATCAAAATTGTGGAACAAAATTAACTGGGTAATCACGGGACAGCGCTGCTTCCACCCGTTGCCTTTGTCGGCATCGCCCTGGTTTTCGTACCGTATATTGTAGGAAGCAACCGTCAGTTTCTGCGCATACAATGCCGAAACAAAACAAAAGGTGATCAATAGGAAAATCAGATGTTTTTTCATTTTTATGTGTTTGTTGTTTGTTAATTTTTCCAACGTTCAACCTTCGCTTTCCGCAAACTGTCGAGATGTGCAACCGAATTATTCCGGTCGCCACCTTTCACGATCTGGTCGAGCCAGTCGCAATACACCGGGTTGGGCAGAATAATAAACCGGCTCCCGAATTTCTCTTTGTACGTGTTTATGCTGTCTTTTATCTGTTCTTCAGTTCCTCCGCTGATAATATCAAACGCATCATCAAAATCGGCCATCTGATCGCCGCACAGGAGCAATATCTCGTAATTCAGTTCATTTTCAATCCGCAAACGTCGTTTTTCTTTGGTTGTTTTTCCTGCCGGTGTTTTATCTGTGTCGGTTTTTAACAACAGATGTTTCTCATCGGCAAACGGGAGATTGAACTTTTTCAGGTTTTGCAAAGTGGGTTCAAAAAGCGGGTTTTGTTTTCGGTTGGAAACGTAAAAAACCTCGCAGCCCAAATCTTTCGCAAAATTCAGGAAATCAACAGTTCCGGGCAATGGTTCTGCGATTGCATCCTGTCCCCACGCATTCCAGCTTGAATCGGAATATGCTTTGCCTGAAAAATAAAGCCATCCGTCGTACAGGCCATTATTCAGTATGGTTTCATCAATATCGACTACCACGGCATTCTTTTTTTCTTTGTATTGTTTGTTTTTTAGATTACAGGCAAGCGCCTGTTTGGCTGTATTGTACCCTTGAACATACAACGCGTGCATTTCCGGCGAATGCTGAAACCACAGCAACGCTTGCGATAAGTGTTCACTGCTTTGATACCATTGGAGTTTGTTTTGCAGACTGTCAATCCGGTTTTGCAAAACCGTTATTTTCTCGTTTTGCCGGCTACAACTGAATAGTCCGAGGGCGAGGAGGAGAAAAAAGATTTGTTTCATTGTATTGTGTGTTTACTACCGAGTAAAAATAATCAGATATTTCGAAAGGCCATCGAAGATGGGCATGGTTAAATTGTTGAATTGCTAAATTGAAAAATTGTTGAATTGCTAACAGCGAACAGCCTTTTCTGCAAACTGAGGCTGAACACTGCGACAGAGCGCTTCAATATCCGCATCTCGTAACTTTAAAAATTTCTTTTTTGGATTATGAAATTTGGATTACTTTTGAACAAATCAATCTCCGGATTATGAATATCACCAATCTTACTGAAAAGAAAAGCAAACTGGCGGTTATCGGAATGGGGTATGTCGGTCTGCCGCTGGCGCTCGAATTTGCAAAACATATACCGGTTGTCGGCTTCGACATCAATGCAAAACGAATTGATATGCTGAACCGGCACATCGACCCGAGCAACGAACTTGATTCTTCTGCCTTTGATAATTGCGATATTCATTTTACCTGCAAAAAAGAAGAATTGAAGCAGGCTTCCGTGTTTATTGTTGGTGTTCCCACGCCGGTCAATAAGTACAATCATCCTGATCTGACGGCTCTTTTGTCGGCGACCCAAACCGTTGCTGAAAGCATTAAAAAAGGAGATTATGTGATTTATGAATCGACGGTTTACCCGGGAACCACGGAAGAAGAGTGTGTCCCGCTGATTGAAAAGGTTTCAGGATTAAAATTCAGGACCGATTTTAAAGTGGGCTATTCTCCCGAGCGAATCAACCCGGGCGATAGGGAGCACTCGCTGGTAAACACGGTGAAAATTGTGTCGGGGTGCGATAACGAAAGCCTTGAAAATATTGCTGAATTGTACAGTCTGGTCGTTAAAGCCGGAGTACATCGCGCGCCTTCCGTAAAAGTTGCCGAAGCGGCAAAAATCATTGAAAATACCCAGCGCGATGTAAATATTGCCCTGATGAATGAATTGTCCATCCTGTTCGGGCGCATGGGGGTGAATACGTATGATGTTTTGGAAGCGGCAGGCACCAAATGGAATTTTCTGAAATTTTATCCCGGATTGGTGGGCGGCCACTGTATCGGCGTCGATCCGTATTACCTTGTCCACAAAGCGCGGGAACTGAAATACCACCCGCAGATGATCAACTCGGGGCGTTTTGTCAACGACTCGATGGGCGGTTACATCGGTAAACAGGTGGTAAAACGGCTGATTGCTGAAAAGACAAATCCGGTGGGTGCAAAAGTGCTGGTAATGGGAGTCACGTTCAAGGAAAATGTAGCCGACATCCGGAATTCCAAAGTCTTCGATATAATCAAGGAATTAAACGATTATGGCGTTGAAGTGGATACCTGCGACCCGCATGCTTCCGTTGAAGATGTACAAGAAGAATACGGAGTACGGTTGATCGAGTCTCCAATTAATACAGGTGAAAAACAGTACAGCGCTGTGATTGTTGCTGTTTCGCACAGGGAATACACGCAGTTTGCTGAAACCGATTTTCTCCGGATTTGCAATTCGCCTTCTCTGCTGGTCGATATAAAAGGAATTTACCGCGGAAAAATTAAAACGATGAAATACTGGAGCCTGTAACAGCAGCTCTTCCAGCCGGAAAGATTGAAACTCTGAAAATGAAAACGGTAAAATATTTAGTTGATTTTTTTGTCAGTCAGTACGGACACCCGTTCAACGGAAATATTTCGGCTGAAGTGATTCAACAGTTGAACCAACTCAACCGGGCAGAGCGGGGCGAGTTGAAAGATTCATTGTTCAATCAGGCCAGGGTGCTGGAACAAACCAACGAAGGAGGCAGTGTGATTTTCTGGCTGCAAAACTGCTTCGAAATCGTTGAAAAATATTCGTTTCGTCTTCATAAAGTATATTTCAGTCCCGGATTCGATATTATCGACAACCTTTGTGAACTGATAAAACAAGGTCGCGAAACTGTTGATCTTTGTGTTTTTACTATCACCGATAGCCGTTTGTCTGACGAAATTATCAGTCGTTTCCGGCAGGGCGTTCGTTTTCGGATCATCACCGACGATGAAAAAATGTACGACCACGGCTCCGAAATCAAGGAACTCGAACGAATTGGCATTCCTGTAAAAACCGACCGTTCGCGTTATCACATGCACAACAAGTTCGGGATTATCGACCGGCGGATTATTTTTACAGGAAGTTTCAACTGGACCTATACGGCCTCGAAGCATAACCAGGAAAACCTGCTGGTAACCACCAATTATGACATTGTGAACCAATATCAAACTGAATTCGAACGGTTATGGGAAATTATGTACGACATTTAATACCTAATCCATGTTTTTCCGAATAATAATGCAGCCCTTTTAAAACATTTTCTTTCCGCAATAATGTGTGCTCCAAATCATTTCCCTGATAAATCAGTTCTATATTTTCGATGTACTTATTTGCGAACTCACATAACAATCTGGGGGTATACACTATGCCCGTTTCTATATTACAAACTTTAATAATACGCTTATCTATATAGTTATTGAAATCTTCTTTGCTAATAAAGTCAGTACGATGTGTAATCAGGTCATCACACATCGAATTTACCAGATGAATGCATCCATCACAGATCGCATCTGATTCAACTACTATTTCAAATCCGGCATCAGGGTTCTCCAGAATATACTGAGCTACTTTATGATATACATGTAGATAGGGATGAGGACTAATTTTTTTTCCGATACCAAAATCCCGAATGATGTCAAAAAAATGATGAATCCTGATTTTCATAAGTTTATATTACAGAACATTATTTCTTTTCATTTCCCAAATTTCCAAATCTTTTATCTCTTTTCCGTCAATTTTAAAACGAAGGGCTGTGCAAACATTTTGAAAGCCAAAGTTTCCGGCAGCTCCGGGGTTTATATGCAGAAAATTCAGTTTTTTATCAAAAATCACTTTCAGGATATGGGAATGTCCGGCGATGAATAATTGTGGCGTATTTCCAACCAGTTCAGGATAAATATGTCGTTCGTAATGCCCGGGGTAGCCACCAATATGGGTCATAAGCACATCTACATTTTCACACTGAAAACGCAGGGTTTCGGGAAACATGCGCCGCAAAATATGATCGTCGATATTGCCGTACACGGCCCGCAACGGTTTGAAAGCAGAAAGCCGGTCGGCTGTTTGCACGTCGCCAATATCGCCTGCATGCCATATTTCATCCACGTTTTCGAAGAACCGGAACAAGCGGTTGCTCAGCGTCCCGTGTGTATCAGAAAGTAGTCCTATTCGCTTCATGAATATTCAGTGTTCAGTCGCAGTTTTCAGTAATAATAAAAGTTTCAAATTCCAAATTTCAGGTATGTAATTCTTCTACTTCTTCGTATTCAGCATCAACCACCCGGGGGGAGTCAACTACCTGTTGCTGTTGTAGTTTGCGAATCTTGAACGACCATACCAGTTCTCCGGTTCCGTAAACAAATATCACTGCTCCAAACAGTATCAATATGGCCTGTGCGCTTTCAAACGGACGGGTCAGCAGCACGATACCACCAATCAGTGAAACAAGCGAAATGAGCAGCATCAGCCATGAGAAACTCAATTTGCCCTTTGTTCCAAACTGATTGAGCAATTGCGAAGCCCCGGCCATAAACAGTAACAATCCGATGACAAATACAAATACATTGAGCAGCAAAGTTGGAAATACGATTAAAATTATGCCGACAATCAGATTGGAAATGCCACGGGGTACAATCTGATATACTTTTTTCTCTTTGGGCGTAAAATAGTCGGTTAAAAACGCAATGACGCCATCGAGCAGCAATAAAGTTCCCAGGAACTGCATCATCATTTTCAACGAAAAATCAGGAACAACAATTACAGTGATGCCAACAATCATGGACACAATGCCCCGGATCAGAAGGCGGTTCGGATTTGCAGATTTGAAACGTATCATGTTTTTCTTTTTTTATAACCAAATATACCATCTTATTGTGATAATTATCGTTTGATGAAAAGCAATTTATTGCTCCATATTGGGGAAGGGATGGGGCAGTTAAAACCAGGAAGTACAACTAAATTCTTGTATCGAACTCAGGTCATCTGTAACTAAACTTTTCACTTCTTAGCTTTGCCTCTCAGAAAATCAGGCACTTAGGTGCTTATTTCCGATGAAGCGTGATCAGGGTGATTTCCGGCCTCATTTCGACCCTTCCGGCAAAACCAATGGTGCCAAGTCCCCGGTTGACATACAGTTGCTGATTATCTTTCCTGTACAGACCAGCCCAGTACTTCTGAATGAAATACATTGGGCTAAATTCAATCCCGGCAATGCGGAATCCAAACTGAAGTCCGTGTGTATGTCCTGCCAGCGTGAGGGGTATTCCGGTTTGCGGAACCACCTGCGCATCCCAGTGGGCCGGGTCGTGGCTCATCAGCACGGAAAAAGCGCCGGATGGGATTCCCGCTGTTGCTTTTTTCAGGTCGGCATACTTCGGAAACGGGTCATGTCCCCAATTTTCGACGCCAACAATATAGATGGCAGTATCTTTTACCTGAAGCCGGCGGTTTTCGTTCAGCAATAAATCAAAACCCATTTTCCTGATCGAATCCCTGATTGCAGCGAGGTTTTCAACCTGTTCTTCCGGAGATTTCCACTGGTAGTAATCGCCGTAATCGTGATTTCCAGTAATAGCCAGTTTCCCGTAACAGGCTTTCATTTCCCCGAAGAAGCCGACATATCCTTCCGTTTCATAGCTGAAATTATTTACCATATCACCGGTAAAAAGGATCAGGTCGGGCTTTCGTTCTTCAACAATCTTTTGCGTTTTTCGGATAATGGTTTTGTCGCCATTCAAGCTGCCCAAATGAATATCCGACAGTTGCACAATGGTGAAACCATCCAACTGCTCCGGCAACAAATCAAACGACAGCGAAACTTCTTCAACCCGTACTTGCTTCTTATCAACCAAAACACTATATGCCATGGTCAGCATCACGCCGAGGGCAATGATCAGGCCTGAACTGAATACGGTTCGGGCGATCTGTTTACTAAAAAACGATGTTATCCCCGAGATAATGGTAAATAAACTCAGTACGATTTTGGGGACCAGGTTGAAAAAAGTGAGAACCAGTACAAAATTAAAGTAATCGTACCCCGTAGTATTTCGTAGCCTCTCAGGGTTTGAAAAAGTATACACGAACGAAGAAAGAATGTACAGGGAAATGATCCAGAACAAGATGGAGAATCCTGTTTTTTGCCTTTTTGCCGGTTTCGGAAATGTACGGTACAAGCCTGAAAATGAAATGACTTCGATACTGATGAATACCAGCATGATGATAACAAAAGCAGAAACAGGTAAACCCCTCATACAATAATTATTCGTGGATGCAATGGATTGCAGACGTAAAAATAAGAAAAATCGCTCTTCCCCGGCAAAATTATAAACGGCAGGAAAAATAGTTACCCGGACCTTTAAAATTTATTAACAGGCTCTCCGTATCCATGTAAAAAATGATCGCTACTTTTGAGCCTTCTACAAAAAGAAAATTGGAAATCGATATATGAAGATCGCACAGATCATACCCGGTTCGGGAGGAAGTTTTTACTGCGGAAATTGTCTGCGCGACAGCAAATATGTGCAGGCATTGCGTAATCTTGGACACGAAGTGATCAAGGTTCCTTTGTATCTGCCCGTCTTCGACGATGCGCACGATCTGAATGAGGTTCCTGTTTTCTATGGAGCCGTCAACCTGTACCTGAAGCAACAGTTTCCGGTTTTCAGGCACATGCCCGGCTTTGTCGAAAAAATGCTCGATTCGAAACCAATGCTCCATGTGGCGGCTCAAAAAGCCGGTTCTACCCGCGCCAAAGGACTGGAAGAAATGACTGTATCGATGCTGCTGGGAGAGGAGGGTAATCAAAAAGAAGAACTGGAGAAACTGGTGGCCTGGTTGCGCGACGACGCCCGTCCCGACGTGGTACACCTGTCGAATGCCTTGTTGCTGGGGCTGGCTCATCGCATCAAACAGGAGCTTGCTGTTCCGATAGTTTGCTCGTTACAGGACGAAGATGTGTGGGTTGACGTGATGGACGAACCTTTCCGGACAGAAGTATGGCAATTGATGAGCGAATGCGGAAAAGATGTGGATGCATTTGTGTCGGTGAGCGACTTTTATGCAGGTGAAATCCGGAAAAAAATGACCATCCCGGAAGACCGGCTGCATACCATTCATATTGGTGTCGAACCTGATGATTATCAACCAAAAGATATTCAGCAAAAAGAACCGATCATCGGTTTTTTGTCGCGGATGTGCCACAGCAACGGTCTGCATGTGCTGATCGACGCATTTATTTTGTTGAAAAGAGATTCGCTGTTTTCTGAAGTAAAACTGAAAATTACCGGAGGTAAAACCGGTGATGACCTGAAATTCATTAAAGAACAAAAAAATAAAATTACCGCTGCCGGATTGGACGAACAGGTTTGTTGGGTTGAAGAATTCGAAGGCGAAGAGCGACAGAATTTTTTTGATACTGTATCAGTCGTTTCTGTTCCGGTACTGCAAGGCGAAGCATTCGGACTTTACCAACTGGAGGTACTGGCATCAGGAATTCCTTTGGTGCAGCCTGCATTGGGAGCATTTCCGGAAGTGACAGGAAGGAGCGGGGGCGGCATTATTTACATGCCCAACACGCCGGAAAAACTTACTGAAGCACTGGGGAGCATTATTCTGGATAAAGAAAAACTTGCCGAACTGAGCCAAAAAGGACAGGAGGGGGTACGGATGTATTTTGATATAAAAAAGCAGGCTGAAAGACTGGTCTGTCTGTATGAAAAAATAATTTGAATAATAGTTGATGATCAATTTCGAAAAATATATACTTGACAACGGACTGACCGTGATCGTCCATCAGGATAAAACAACCCCGATGGTGGCCATTGATGTTTGCTATAAGGTCGGTTCACGTGACGAAGACCCTGCAAGGACGGGCTTTGCGCATCTCTTCGAACACCTGATGTTCGGCGGATCGAAACACATCCCCAGTTACGACGAACCCCTGCAAAAGGCTGGAGGTGATAACAATGCCTACACCACCAACGACCTGACTAACTATTATTTAACTGTTCCGAAAGTAAATATGGAAACCGGTTTCTGGCTCGAATCAGACCGGATGCTGGAATTGGCTTTTTCGCAAAAAAGCCTTGATGTGCAGAAAAATGTGGTGATTGAGGAATTTAAACAGCGAAACCTGAACCAACCATACGGCGATGTGTGGGCGCTGATTCGTGGAATGGCTTACCAGGTGCACCCGTACCGCTGGGCAACCATTGGCCAGGAGATTAGTCATATCGAAAACGCCACACTTAGTCATGTAAAAGACTTTTTTTATCACCATTATGCGCCCAATAATGCAGTACTGGTGGTGACCGGGGATATTACTTCTGCTGAAGTAATGAAACTGGCTGAAAAGTGGTTTAGCACGATTCCTGCGCGTGAACTTGCTCCTAAAAATATTCCCGTTGAACCGCCTCAGACAGCTTACCGTGAGCAAACAGTCTACCGCGATGTTCCCAACGATGCACTTTACATGGCTTTTCACATGGCCGACCGGCTGCATCCTGATTATTACGCAACAGATATGATTTCGGATGTACTGTCGAACGGCAACTCATCGCGTTTGTACCAGCGGCTGGTGCAGGAAAAAAAGATATTTACCACACTTGATGCCTATATTTCCGGTGATTACGACCCGGGGCTTTTTATTTTCTCAGGAAATCCTTCGGAAGGAATTGATCTGGAAGAGGCGAGGGCTGAGCTGGAAAATGAAATTGAACTGATCAAGTTGGCTCCGGTGGATGCCCGCGAGTTGGAAAAGGTGAAAAATAAATTCGAAGCAAATCTGATATATAGTGAGATCAGTTATCAGAACAAGGCACAAAATTTGGCAACGCTGGAAGTGTTGAAAGATGCAGCGCTGATTAATACCCAGATGGACGGGTACCGTGCTGTATCGGCAACCGATATTCAAATGGTCGCTTCGCATATCTTTGTTCCGGAGAATTGTTCGGTATTGTATTACAGGGCAAAAAAGCAAAAACATGATTAACAGAAGTATAGCGCCAAACGTTCAACCAATCCGGCATATTGATTACCTGCAAGCTGAAAAAGAATTGCTGGGCAATGATTTACCGGTTTATTATATCGATGCACCGGCTCAGGAAGTGGTGAAAATTGATTTCATTTTTGAAGCAGGCGCCTGGCAACAGGATGAAAAGTTCATTGCCAGCTTTACAAGTTACATGCTTCAGGAAGGCAGCGAACGATACAGTTCTGCTGAAATAGCAGAGATATTTGATTATTACGGGGCATATATACAGGCTGGGGCCGACCAGAATTTTGCAACCGTGAGCATTATCAGTCTGAATAAATACTTACCTGAAATACTTGCAGTTACAGAAGAAATTCTGAAAAGACCAGCTTTTCCGCAACACGAACTCAATGTGCTGCTGGAAAAACACAAACAGAAATTTAAACTTGATAATGAAAAGGTAAAAGTTCTTTGTCAGAAGAAATTCACCACGGTGCTGTTTGGCGAAAAACATCCGTATTCAATAAATAACCGCATTGAAGATTTTGAAGCAATTACCAGTGAAAAGTTGGTTCACTTCTTCAAAACGTACTATCATTCGGGTAATTGCCGGGTTATTGTTGCCGGAAATGCTGACCGCCAGGTACATTTGTTAATAGACAAGTATTTTGGAGGCGACGATTGGAGAGCTGTTTCGGGTCCAGTACGGAATTTTACAGTCGTGCCTTCGCATGAAAAGTACCACAAGCTGATTAAGCCCAATTCATTGCAATCTGCTATTCGGATCGGAAAGCCGTGTGTCGGAAAATCACATCCCGACTTTCCGGCATTATCTGTGTTGGTGACTTTGCTGGGTGGTTATTTCGGTTCTCGTCTGATGATGAACATCCGGGAGGAAAAGGGGTACACGTATGGCATCGGAGCTTATATTTTTCCGTTGAAAGAGGCGGCTTACTTAGTTATCTCAACCGAAGTGGGCAGTGAATATACCGAGGCAACAATTATTGAAATAAACAGGGAGCTGGAACGTCTACAGAATGAGCCAGTGCCTGCAGAGGAACTGGAAACGGTAAAAAGTTTTCTGCTGGGCGAATTCCTCCGTGACTTTGATGGTCCGTTTGCACTGGCAACCAGTTTTAAAGCGATTAATGATTTTGGGCTCGGCTACGATTTTTATGAATATTACTTAGAGGTTTTAAACCGGATTACAGCAGAAGAATTACAAAAGCTGGCTCAAACGTATTTATCGCCCGAAGATATGTATATGGTAATTGCCGGAGCAAAATAGGCAAGTGGCTGAATCGTTCAGGGATGATAATGGCCGAGAACTACAAAAACAAGAAAGTCAAGGCTAAAAGATAGATTTTAATGAGCAGATATGTAACCGGAGGCTTTTAATAATCGACAATAAATAGATGCAATTATTTGAATTCCAATTTAATATCCTCAAAAAACCAAAATTTTAAGCCTCTGAGAATTTAATATTTGATTTTTCTTATACAACGGCCTCGAAAATTTTCATCTGAAAATACTTTTCTTCATTTTCTATCCTGGACATTCGGACAGGGGAAATAATTATCACTGACTTGATAATTTATAAATAAAAATCTGCTCTATATTTTTTATACAATGATTTCTTGTTGCATTGACAAAAAGATTCAGCTATTCTAATTTGTAAATAATAGGAGAGGAGCAACACAAAAAATTTATAATTCACAAAAGTCAACAAAAAACATTTTTCTTCCTTTAAAGTATTATATCGGGATACATCATTTAAAAATTACAAATGTAATCTCAATAATATGAATAAATTATCATCAAAAAAATGTTCATATAGCACAGATAATCAAAACATATAGGCCATTGATATCGATTTATAATTTACATTGAAATTTAAAGATGTAATTTAACTGATTAAATGACATTAAATTTTATATATAATTCGTTAATATCTATGCAATTAATAGATTTAATTAAAGTGATATTAGAGTCGATTTATATTGGTTTATTTCATAAACCGCTCATTGGTATTCACAAATGTACATTCATGAAATTACAAAATGACTTCAGATATGTGAATAATACTTTGTACTTTTGTAAAGTGTATAAATTCACAAAAGATGAACGAAAGAATCAAAAGATTTATGGAATTGCAGGGGCTTTCATCCTCTGAGCTGGCTGATAATATCGGTGTTCAGAGATCAAATGTGACCCATGTACTAAAAGGAAGGAACAATCCCAGTTTTCCTTTTATTGAAAAGCTTCTGAAGAAATATCCCAAACTAAACGCCAAATGGCTACTCATGGGAGAAGGTGAAATGATGGAGGGAAAGCCCGTTCTTAGTCCCGGTTTATTTGATAATTATTCTGAAACCTCTGAAAAAATTCCTATTTCCGGGAAGAATACGACTAATCTAAAAGAAGAAGATGCAGTTGTCTATTCAGTTCCGGAGAAAAAAGCAGAAACGATCTCTGCACCGGAACCAGAAATGCAGCTACATATCCGGAACAAAGAAATATCAGCACAAACAAATGTGAATTTGGATGATAAAACCATTGAGCGTGTAATGATATTTTATTCCGATCAAACATTTCGGGTATATCATCCTTCAAAATAAATATTAACGGTTTAATTAATTGATTTATTTGTAGTTGATTATGAAATGTGGACAAAATAAATGATGCTTGCAGCAGGTTGCCGCGTTTATTTTGTTGCGTAATATCCTGCATCGAATTATCTTTGCCCTCAAATCAGTGAATATGAGGAAAACAGTCAGTGACTTATTGTTGATTGATAATAAGCAGCTTAATAAAGATAATTTTCTATTAAAACTCCAATCTAAGACTCCTTTAAGTGACATATTCCCGGGACAGTTTGTCAATGTGGAGATTAAAAAAGCCACAGAAATATTTTTACGGCGTCCCTTTTCTATTATGGATGTTGACTACGAAAACCGGACTATTTCACTACTTGTAAAAATTTTGGGGCGCGGTTCCAAAGTTTTTACAGAATATATACCAGGAGAGCTGGTCAGTGTAATATTTCCACTGGGCAAACCGTTCACATTACCTCTTCCAAATGATAGAATTTTGCTGATTGGTGGCGGGAGCGGAGTTGCACCGATGTTATTTTTGGCTAAAATATGCGGTTTAAAGCCCGAACAGGTACACATGATACTGGGAGCAAGATCTGCTACCGATCATGTGGATATAAGCGAATATGAAGGTCTGGCGAACTTGTATTATGCTACTGAAGACGGCTCGAAAGGAGAAAAGGGGTTTGTTACCCACCATCCGTTGTTTACTCACCAGCTTGAGAGCTTTGATAAAATCTACACCTGTGGCCCCGATCCGATGATGAAAGCCGTTGCAAAAGAGGCTTACAAAAGAAAACTATTCTGTGAAGTTTCACTTGAAAATACAATGGCCTGTGGCTTTGGTGTTTGCCTGTGCTGTGTGGAAGACACAAAGCACGGGAACTTATGTGTATGTACAGAAGGGCCGGTATTCAATATAAATGATTTAAAATGGCAGATCTAAGCATAAAAATACACGATATCCTTTTTAAAAACCCTGTACTTACGGCCTCCGGAACCTGTGGTTTTGGTAAGGAAATACAGGATTTTGTGAATCTGGAAAGCCTTGGGGGAGTGGTGATGAAAGGAACCACGCTGAATCCGAGAGAAGGAAATTCTTATCCAAGGATGGCTGAAACACCCTCTGGAATGTTGAATGCCGTTGGATTGCAAAACAAAGGGGTTGATAATTTTGTCAGGAATATTTATCCTGGCATAAAAGATATTGACACTCATTTTATTGTCAATGTAAACGGGTCAACTATTGAAGAATACATTGCTGTAACGGAACGAATCAATGAACTGGAAAAGATTCCGGCTATTGAACTGAATATCAGTTGTCCAAACGTGAAAGAGGGTGGAATGGCTTTTGGAGTGAGTTGTCCGGCTGCGGAAGCGGTGGTAAAAGCGGTTCGCAAGGTATATAATAAGACTTTGATCGTAAAGCTTTCGCCTAACATTACCAGCATTACGGAGATTGCCAAAGTTTGTGAAGCACAGGGAGCTGATTCTGTATCGCTGATCAATACCTTACTGGGAATGGCAGTTGATGCAGAAAAGAGAAAGCCTGTTCTGTCTACAGTGACCGGAGGTTTAAGCGGACCGGCTGTTAAACCGATTGCGCTGCGTATGGTTTGGCAGGTCCACAATGCAGTGAAAATACCAATAATCGGTATGGGGGGAATTATGAATGCCACCGATGCCATTGAATTTATACTGGCTGGCGCTTCTGCTGTCCAAATAGGGACGGGTATTTTTAAAGACCCGGACATCTTTGAAAAGACAATTTCCGGAATTGAATCATATTTAGATCGGCATAAACTCCATTCAATCAGTGAATTAATTGGTAAATTACAAATGTAAATATTTGTAATTCATATTTGTAAATTATGCGTGTTGTAAAAATATTATCTCTGAGCATCGCCCTATTGATCATCAGTTGCAAGTTTGTCAATCGAAATAGTACTATAGTAATCGAAAATCCGACAGAACTTGAAACCAAATGCTTAAATCGCCGGATATGCAATGAGCTTTCCGAGTTCAAACAGTCGGATTACATGGATCGTCAGTTTGAGAACTTTCTTGGAAAGTGGGCCATGACCGGAATGTCGGTTGCAATAATAAAGGATGAACGTCTTGTATATGCACATGGTTTTGGCTATGCCGACCGGGAAAAAGGAATCAAGGTTACTCCCGGTAATATTTTTCGCCTGGCAAGTATTTCAAAACTGGTTACTGCCGTAGCCATTCTTAAACTCGTTGAGAATGGAAAATTACGCCTCGACTCAAGAGTTTTTGGCGAAGGTGCGATTCTCAACGACTCAATTTTCAGTAATATAAAAGATAATCGGCTGAAAAACATCACAGTGCGACATCTTTTGGCACATTCAGGAGGTTGGTCACAACGATATGGTGACCCGGCTTTTAATTCACTGAGCATTGCAGAAAAAGTTGGAGATGTACCTCCGGCAACAATCCGTACCTTTTATAAATTTATTGCTGAGCGTAATTTACATTTTGCCCCGGGCTCAAGCGCTTCTTATTCCAACATGGGATATATGTTTCTTGGCGAAGTGATTTCGAAAGTTTCCGGTAAACCCTATGAAGAATATATCCGGAACGAAATTCTTTTGCCAAACGGGATATATGACATGCATATCGGATCGAGTTTGGAAGAAGGCAAATTTGAGAATGAAGTAAAATACTACGAACAGGAAGACAGCCCTCGTATACCTGGTTTTGACGGGAGTGACCAGTTGGTATCGAAAACATACGGTGGCAACCCGATTGAACTTCTTGGCCCTGCCGGCGGATGGGTGGCATCATCGGTTGAACTGGCCAGATTGCTTGTTCTGATTGATGGACACAGTAACGTAAAAGATATTATCCCTTCCGGCTTACTTCGCGAGATGGTATGCGATGAACGCACCCGTGGCCCGTTGGGATGGCTTAAAATTTCCAAAGATGGAGACTGGTGGCGAACCGGCAGTATGGCCGGTACTTCGGCAATGATGAAACGTTGCAAAAACGGAATTAGTTGGGTTGTCTTGTTTAATTCAAGTTCGTGGAAAGGTACTTCATTTGCCAACGAAATAAATAGCATTATGACCAAAGTTTTGGGGCATATAAAAACATGGCCCGACCAGGATTTATTCAATTATTATCCACCTAAATAATTCTCTTTTTTCACTCATTCAATTAATAACTTTTACTTTCATATCTCTTTGTTTCCGGGATTTTCTTGTTTCTTAATATGTTCTCATGATTTTGAACTTTTCATCCGCTGGCTTGTTGGATATGGTGAAAAATCAAAAATTGAGATGTTAAATAAATAAGTAAAAACTATGTCAGAATTTAAAATCCAGATGCCAAAACTGGGTGAAAGTGTTCAGGAAGCGACTATTACTAAGTGGTTTGTAAAAGAAGGGGATCGAATTGAAGAGGACGACTCACTTTTTGAAGTAGCTACCGATAAAGTTGATTCGGAGATTCCGTCTCCGGTAGAAGGAATTATAAAGAAAATTTTTCATCCTGAAAATGCTTTGGTTCCGGTTGGCGAAATTGTTGCAATTATTACCATGGATGGTGACGATGATGAGCCGGAAAAACCAATTGAAAAACCGGTTACCACAGAAATAAAGGCTACTGAAGACAATAATAAAGATGCAAAACCGGTGGCAGAGAAAGCTACTGAACAGGAAAGAGCCATTGCCAAATCAGGACGGTTCTATTCTCCTTTGGTAATGTCGATTGCCAGGACTGAAAATGTGAGCCTCGATGAGATGGAATCTATTCAGGGATCGGGACAAAATGGACGTGTTCAGAAAAACGATATTCTGAAATATCTCGAAGATCGTAAATCAGGAAATGTTGCTCCGGTAACCACTTCCAAACAAGCTGCATCCGCCGGAAGTCAAACTAAAATTCCGGTTTCAATCGGTGGTCAGGATCAAATCATTGAAATGGATCGTGTACGTAAACTGATTGCCGAACACATGGTAATGTCGAAGCAGGTTTCGCCTCATGTTACTTCCGTAGTCGAAGCCGATGTAACGAACCTTGTACTTTGGAGAAACAATGTAAAAGACCAGTTCAGTATAAAATATGGCGATAAAATCACCTTTATGCCTGTATTTATTGAAGCAGTAGCCAGAGCATTATCTGAATTTCCACTGGTCAATTCATCGGTCGACGGAACCCGGATTATTATGAAGAAAGACATCAACGTTGCTATTGCCGTCGCCAAACCTGACGGAAACCTGGTTGTCCCGGTTATTAAAAACGCTGAACAGAAAAATCTGGTAGGGTTGGCAAAAAACCTGAACCAGTTGGCTGAAGCAGCCCGTACCAATAAACTTACCCCGGAAGATTATCAGGGAGGAACATTTACCATTACCAATTTCGGTTCGTTCCGTAACATTATTGGTACCCCGATTATCAATCAGCCCCAGGTAGCCATTCTTGCCACCGGAAGTATCGAAAAGAAACCGGCAGTAATGGAAACGCCAACCGGTGATGCTATTGTGGTGCGTCACAAAATGTTTTTGTCGCTCTCGTATGATCACCGGATTATTGACGGGGCGCTGGGAGGTGCATTTTTACGAAGAATAGCCGATATTTTGGAAGAATTTGATATTAATCGAGAAGTATAAAAGAAAAAACTGAAAATATGATTACGGTACCCAAAGTATACAGCATAAAAACCACCGACAAGGAAACGCTTGAAAAGTGGTTTAGGCTGATGACTATTGGCAGGGCTATTGATGAGAAAGCCCCCAATTATTTAAAACAGGCCATTGGTTGGTCGTATCACGGCCCGTATGCCGGACACGATGGTATCCAATTGGCTATCGGACAAATATTTGAAAAACAAAAAGACCACATTTTCCTTTATTATCGAGATATGCTTTCAGCATTGTCGTGCGGGATGACAGCAGAAGAACTAATTCTGAACGGGATTTCAAAAGCAACTGATCCGACCAGCGGTGGACGGCACATGTCGAACCACTTTGCCAAACCACAGTGGAATATCCACAATGTTTCGTCGCTTACCGGAAACCACACGCTGCATGCAGTTGGCGCTGCACGGGCTATAAAATATTACGGTGAGAAGGCCGTATCTATTAGCTCTCAGGGCGAATCGTCGCTTTCCGAAGGGTATGTTTACGAAGCCATCAACGGCGCTTCGCGGGAAAAATTACCGGTTATTTTTACTATTCAGGATAATGGTTACGGAATTTCCGTTCCGAAGAAAGACCAGACAGCCAACCGCAAGGTAGCCAATAATTTTTCAGGGTTTAAAAACCTGCGGATCATCCATTGCAATGGCAAAGATGTATTCGATTCGATGAATGCAATGACTGAAGCAAAAAGGCACGTGCTTGAAAACGGGACTCCGGTAATGGTACAGGCCAATTGTGTGCGTATTCATTCACATTCGAATTCCGACCGCCACGAATTATACCGCTCGGAAGAAGAGCGTAACTACGTGCTGGAATACGATCCGATGGCTAAATTTCGTCGTTTATTACTTCGCTACGAGCGTTTTACGGAAGAAGAACTGGCAGCAATTGAAGAGGAATCAAAAAACATTCTGAAAGCGGCCCACAAAGCTGCACTGAAAGCTCCGGATCCCGATCCAAATACCTTTGATCAGTTTGTACTTCCCGAACCATATATATCTGAAAAATATCCCGACGGGATTCACAATGAAAATGGAGAAAAGAAAAAACTGGCAACAGCAATCAACGAAACGCTGAAAGCTGAATTCCGGCATAATCCTGATACTTTTATCTGGGGACAGGATATGGCCAATAAAGACAAAGGCGGGGTGTTTAACATCTCGAAGGGAATGCAGAAGGAATTCGGTCCGAAAAGAGTGTTTAATGCTCCAATTGCTGAAGACTTCATTGTGGGAACAGCCAACGGGATGTCGCGCCACAGTGAAAAAATCAGGATTGTAGTCGAAGGTGCCGAGTTTGCTGATTATTTCTGGCCAGCCATGGAACAATATGTCGATTCCAGCCACGATTACTGGCGATCGAACGGACAATTTACGCCAAATGTCACTATTCGCCTGGCGTCAGGAGGTTATATTGGTGGTGGTTTATACCATTCACAGACCATTGAAGGAGCATTGACATCAATTCCCGGAGTGCGCATTGTGTATCCGTCGTTTGCCGACGATGCTGCCGGTTTGTTGCGTACAGCTATACGCAGCCGCGGGCTGACTATGTTTATGGAACCCAAAGCATTATACAACGATCCGAAAGCTGCAACGG
This sequence comes from Prolixibacteraceae bacterium, assembly GCA_003506435.1. Taxonomy (GTDB): domain Bacteria; phylum Bacteroidota; class Bacteroidia; order Bacteroidales; family Prolixibacteraceae; genus GWE2-42-39. The sequence continues at coordinate 67,371 of DOAQ01000037.1, read as the reverse complement.
CTATTCCCGACGATTTTGAAGTACCTTTTGGGAAAGCCCGCATTCGTAAGGCAGGCAGCGATTTGCTGATGATTACATACGGAAATACCACGCACATGTGCCTGGAGGCTGCCCATAAACTGGAAGAAGAAGGAATAAGCAGCGAAGTGCTTGACTTGCGTTCACTTATTCCTCTCGATAAAGAAGCTATTTTGGAAGGCGTGAAACGGATCGGGAAAGTAATGGTGGTTCACGAAGACAAAGTACACTCAGGCTTTGGAGCTGAAATTACATCAACCATAATGGAGGAAGCTTTCGAGTATCTGGATGGCCCGGTAAAACGAGTAGGGGCAACTTTCACCCCGGTTGGTTTCCATCGCTCGTTCGAGCGGATGATCCTTCCAAATGCTGAAAAAATTTACAATGCTGCAAAAGAGTTATTGGCTTATTAAAAAATTCAGATGTAATGAAGAAAACAGCTATTATATACAGTTTTAACTCGAATAAAACCGCCAAAGCTGCTGAAAAGATTGTTGAAGCATTTGGCAATATACCGGTAGAAAAAGTAAATGCCGAAGAAATTGACAAAAAGAAGTTTCTGGCATACGACAATCTCATTCTTGGTGTTCCTACCTGGTTCGACGGAGAACTTCCGAATTACTGGGATGAATTTGTACCTGAACTGGAAGATCTTGATTTAAAAGGGAAAACAATCGCTTTATATGGACTTGGCGATCAGCATGGTTATCCTGAGAATTTTGGCGATGCAGTTGGCATCATGTATGAGATTTTAGTAAAAAACGGAGCTAAAGTAATTGGCTTTACCAGTGCTGAAGACTACTCGTACGAATATTCGCGTGCAGAAATAAACGGAAAGTTTGCAGGTCTTCTTCTTGATCAGGAAAATCAGGCGCGTTTATCCGGTACACGAATAAAACATTGGGTCGAAGATTTGCTCAAAGAATTCAAATAAGTTTTTACAAAAATGATTTTCGGAAGGCATGGTCATTATGACTGTGCCTTTTTTGTGCTAAGAAAATATTATCAACGTGTCAGAGACAGAACGATTGATATAAAAATATATTACCGAATGGCCTATCTTTGCAATAGTACACACCAAAGCCATAAGATGAAAAAGAAAAAAACTATTGCCATTGTGGCACACGATAATCGCAAAAGAGATATGATTGAATGGGTTTCCTGGAACTGGAAGGAGCTTTGTCCTCACAGTCTGGTTTGCACCGGCACCACCGGAAAACTGGTTGAAGAAGCCTTGGTCAAAAAATGCGAAGAAAATGATGTGATACCGCCTCATATCACTCGTCTGAAATCGGGTCCGTTGGGAGGCGACCAGCAATTGGGGGCCATGATTTGCGAAGAGAATATTGATATGCTAATCTTTTTTTGGGACCCCATGCAACCACAGCCTCATGATGTTGATGTAAAAGCGTTGCTTCGCATTTCAACTTTATACAATATCCCGACTGCAACCAACCGGTCAACTGCTGATTTCATTATTTCTTCGAAATTATTTGCGCAAGAATACACGCCAATTCTGAAAGATTATTCAAATTACATCAAGCGAGAGGTTGATATTTAGGTTTCACCATGGGGTAGAGAAAATAAAGCATAAGAACCTTGATTAATGGGAAAATTCTTAAATTGAAGATTTATCCATTTGTCTTAGAATTGATATTAAGTTAAATTAAATATCTGAAAAATAAGGGAGATTTTATTCTCCCTTATAAATGTCTTATTCCAGGTTCTTCATTTTTTCTTCAACTTCTTTTTGCTTATCGATCATTCCCTGACGATAATACAAAGCTTTTAACGATTCCAATGTGTAACGGTCTTTGGGATTGCATTCATGAGCTTTTTCCATATACGGAATAGCTTTTTTGAATTCTTCATTGGCTTTGTTTTTTTCAGCCTCATATCTTTCAGGATCACTGGCAGGAACTGCATTGGCAACATCAACTTGCTTTACACCGCGGTTGAAAAACAAAGCTCCAAGATTATAATATGCGTCAAAATAGTCGGGTTTAAAAGCAATAGCTTTTTCGTAACATTTCTTCGAATCTTCAAATCGTTCCAATTTATCATAAAGAGTACCGAGAGCGAAATGGAACGAAGCGTTTTCCGGATCCTGTGAAATAGCCATATCAAGGTATTTCATAGCATCGTCGCTCTTATTCAGATTCAGGTAAATATTAATAATTTCGACCATTATTGCACTGTTATCAGGATATTCTTTCAGTCCATCTTGCAAAGCTGCCAATGCTCCCAATGTATCTTTTTTTGAAATGTAGCTACTTGAAATCAACTGATGAGTACGGGCGCCATTGTATTTGTATTTTGAAGCTTCTTTGTAATATTTGATTGCATCATCATACTTTTCAGCATTATAGGCGGCCAAACCAGCGTTGTATATAATCACGGTATCCACTGAAACTTCGTCACCTTCCGGTTTCATTGCAGGAAGCGCTTCAAGTTCAAGTATTTGTTCAAATGAATCGAGCGCTTTTTCATAGTCTTCATTGTTAAATGCTTCAACAGCCTGATTGGTAAGGTCAGCGGTTAACAGGGTCAATTTAATTTTGATGCTTTTCGCGTTTTTTGCTTTTTCATCCAGTTCCAGCGCTTTTTTATACGATTCAAAAGCAAGTCCTAGCGGATTGTCTGATAAATTTTTAATGTTTGCATCTTTCGACTGAAATACAGCCTGATAGATTTCCCCCCTGACTTCCCATGTTCTTGGCCATGGAATAGATGTAACGGCTTTTTCATTGCTTGGATCAACAGCTTCCTCAATCGCTTCAACTGCTTTATCGAGTTTCCCTGTATCTTTGAAATTCAATGCTGTCGTAACTTTTCCTTTTTGTGCAAAAATGCCGGTGAAAGCAAAAAGCAAGGCTAGTAATAAAATAGTTTTCTTCATCACAAATAGTTTATAAATAATTTTCTACAAAAATAATTTTTTTCAACTCCGTACCAAATATCAGTTAATCAAACTTCTATTCGTCTGTTCCATTATTTTCTGAATCAATATTTTCGTTATTTTCCAAATTGATATTTTCAGAACCTGATTCAGAATCATCACTGTTGATTACCCTTGCAACTGAAGCAATTATATCATTGTCTTTCAGATTTATAAGTTTGACACCTTGTGCAGCTCTTCCCATGATACGAAGCTGAGCTACCGGGAGACGAATTGCTAATCCATTTTGTGTGATGATCATTAAATCATTGGTATCATCAACATTTTTTATAGCAATGAGTTTTCCTGTTTTCTCGGTAATATTAATGGTCTTCACTCCTTTTCCACCCCGGTTGGTAATTCTGTAATCCCCTATGCTTGAACGTTTTCCAAATCCGTTTTCTGAAACGACCAGAACGTCTTCGCTTTCGTTCTCAACAGAAATCATGCCAACCACTGCATCTGTTTCGCTGCCCAAAGTAATTCCCCGTACTCCCGATGCCGTTCGCCCAATAGGCCTGACCGCTCCATCTTTGAAACGAATTGCTTTTCCTGAGTGAACAGCCATCATAATGTCGTGGTTTCCGTTAGTCATCCGGGCTTCAAGCAAACGGTCGCCTTCGCGTATGGTAATCGCGTTCACTCCGTTTTGCCTTGGGCGGGAATAAGCTTCCAGTGAAGTTTTTTTAATAATTCCTTTCTTCGTGCAAAGGATGATGTAATTATTATTGATGTAATCTGAATCAGTCAGATCTTTTACATTAATGAAAGCCAGCACTTTATCGTCCTGTTCAATATTCAGCAGGTTCTGAATAGCTCGTCCTTTCGATGTTTTGGTACCCTCAGGAATCTGGTACACTTTCTGCCAGAAACATTTTCCTTTTTCAGTAAACAACAATAGGGTATTATGCATGGTGGCAATAAACATGTGCTCCAGGAAATCCTCGTCACGCGTAGTACCTCCTTTTGAACCAACTCCTCCCCTTCCCTGTGTTTTGAATTCGGTAAGTGGTGTGCGTTTAATATATCCCATGTGAGAAATGGTTATTACCATTTCTTCGTCAGCATAGAAATCTTCCGGGTTAAATTCTTCAGCATTTGGAACAATTTCGGTTCTGCGCTGGTCGCCATATTTTGCTTTTATTTCAAGAAGTTCTTCCTTTATTATCTGCATCCGCAATTCTTCGTTGGCAAGGATTTCTTTTAACCGCTCAATCAGCTTCATGATTTCCTCGTACTCTGCATGCAATTTATCCTGTTCAAGTCCGGTAAGCTGGCGAAGGCGCATCTCTACAATGGCGCGGGCTTGCAAATCGCTGAGAGAGAAACGCTCCATGAGGTTTTCCCGTGCCTCGTCGGGTGTTTTCGATGCGCGAATGATGGCAATTACTTCGTCGATATTATCGCTGGCAATGATCAAACCTTCCAGGATATGAGCTCTTTTTTCGGCCTGATCCAATTCAAATTGAGTCCTACGGATAACCACTTCATGGCGATGCTCAACAAAATAATGGATCAGTTCTTTCAGGTTCAGCAATCGCGGACGACCTTTTACCAACGCAATATTATTTACACTGAAACTATTTTGAAGCTGTGTGTACTTGTATAATTTATTAAGGACGACGTTCGATATTTCATCTTTTTTAATATCAATAACAACGCGCATGCCTTCGCGATCCGATTCATCATTTACATTGCTGATCCCTTCAATTTTCTTTTCGTTCACCAATTCGGCAATTTTCATGATCATTTCAGCCTTGTTGACTACGTAAGGAATTTCGGTGATTACAATTTTTTCGCGTCCATGGCTGGTCGTTTCAATATGGGCTTTTCCACGTACAACTATCCGTCCACGTCCCGTCTCGTACGATTCCTGTACCCCGCGGTAGCCATAAATAATACCTCCGGTAGGAAAATCAGGAGCTTTTATAATTTCAATAAGCTGCTGTATTTCAATTTCTCTATCGTTGACATAGGCTATAATGGCATCAATTGTATCGCTCAGATTGTGAGGCGGCATATTGGTAGCCATACCTACTGCAATACCACTGGCCCCGTTTACCAGCAAATTGGGTATCCGTGTAGGCAGAACAGTTGGTTCTTTCAGCGACTCATCGAAGTTCGGTTGAAAATCAACTGTATTTTTATCCAAATCGCTCAATGTTTCTTCTGCAATTCGCGACATACGGGCTTCGGTGTAACGCATTGCTGCGGGACTGTCACCGTCAATGGAACCAAAGTTTCCTTGTCCGTCAACCAGCGGATAGCGCAACGACCAGTCCTGAGCCATGCGCACCATCGTGAAATACACGGAAGAATCGCCGTGCGGATGGTACTTTCCAAGCACCTCACCTACAATCCTGGCCGATTTTTTATAGGATCTGTTTGATAATATTCCCAATTCGCTCATGCCGAACAAAACGCGGCGGTGAACAGGTTTTAAACCATCTCTTACATCAGGAAGGGCACGGGAAACAATTACTGACATCGAATAGTCGATGTAAGCAGTTTTCATCTGCTCTTCAATATTAATTTTTATAATTTTTTCACCTTCAGACATGTATCCTCCTTTACATTATTTAAACTGTAAAAATTTGACCTACAAAAATACAAAAATTGTCGTTCCATAAAGCATTTCAGCCGTATTTAAGGTCATTATTAATGAATAAGATTTTAACAATTTAATGTTCAAAAAATCAATATTTTAAACAACTGGCTTGATAAAATATCCTTAATTTTGAGTAGAGTATATTTCAAAATCGGTATTTTCGCCTTTCAACAATAAGGAACGGTTTTTGTTAAAGTATAATCATGTTATCAAAGTTATAATCAAGGAATGGATTCACAATTTTCACCAAGGATAAAAGATGTATTGTCGTATAGCCGGGAGGAGGCCATCCGGTTGGGAAACGAATACATTGGACTGGAACACATTTTTTTAGGTATTTTGCGCGATGGCGAAGGTATTGCCATTGACATCCTGACAAATCTTGGAATTAACCTGACAGAGGTAAAAATGGCAGTTGAAAATAAACTGCGTAAAGAAAAAGAAATTGACCCTCAGGCATCAGTCCAATTATTGAAATCAGCTGAAAAAGCGCTTAAAATAGTTTATCTCGAAGCTCGTTCAATGAATAGCTCTACGATTAACACCGGCCACCTGCTGCTTGCGATATTAAAAGAAAAAGAAAGCGAGATTGCCAGTATACTGAGCGAATTTCATATCAATTATTATATATTAAAGTCGCGTATGGAAGATTACAAACAACCGGAAGCCAAATCAGATTATTCGTCGGATGACGATGACGATGAAGCAGAAGAATCGTTTTCAAAGGAACCAAATGCCCCAAAAAAAACTTCCGGGGCAAAATCGGAAACTCCGGTACTCGATAATTTTGGGATTGACATTACCAAAGCGGCTGAAGAAAACAGTCTTGACCCGATTGTGGGACGCGAAAACGAAATTGAACGATTGGCCCAGATTTTATCAAGAAGAAAGAAAAACAACCCAATACTTATTGGGGAACCCGGTGTGGGAAAATCGGCGATAGCCGAAGGGTTGGCTATTCGTATCATCCAAAAGAAAGTATCGCGGGTGTTGTTCGACAAGCGTGTTGTAAGTCTTGATATTGCTTCTATTGTTGCCGGTACCAAATACCGTGGGCAGTTTGAAGAGCGCATGAAAGCCATTTTAAACGAGCTTTCGAAAGTGAGCAATGTGATTTTATTTATCGATGAAATACACACCATTGTCGGTGCAGGTGGCGCCACTGGTTCGCTTGATGCAGCCAACATGCTGAAACCGGCGTTGGCACGGGGCGATATTCAGTGTATCGGCGCTACAACCCTGGATGAATATCGTCAGCATATTGAAAAAGACGGCGCATTGGAACGCCGTTTCCAAAAAGTAATGGTTGACCCCACTTCGGTTGATGAAACCATTGAAATACTGAATAATATCAAGGAACGTTACGAAGATCACCACAATGTGACGTATACTCCGGAAGCAATTGAAGCCTGTGTGAAATTGACGGCCCGGTATATTACCGACCGTTATTTGCCCGATAAAGCGATTGATGCTCTTGACGAAGCGGGTTCGCGGGTACATATTTCGAACATTAATGTTCCCGACCGAATTGTGAAACTGGAAGAAAAAATCGATAAAACACGCGATGAAAAGATAAAAGCTGTAAAAAGCCAGAATTTTGAATTGGCAGCCAATTTCCGGGATAAGGAAAAGAACCTGATGCAACTGCTTGAAAGTGAGAAAGAGGCATGGGAAAAAGAACTGGTCAGTCACCGTGAAATAGTTTCTGAAGAAAAAGTTGCCGAAGTAGTCGCTATGATGTCGGGAGTTCCGGTTACCCGCATCGCCCAGGCCGAAGGTATCCGCCTGATGAACATGGGCAAAGAACTAAAAGGCAGTGTTGTTGGGCAAGATGAAGCAATTCAAAAAATTGTAAAAGCTATCCAGCGCAACCGGGCCGGACTGAAAGATCCCAACAAACCAATTGGTTCATTTGTATTCCTTGGTCCTACCGGAGTTGGAAAAACCCAGTTGGCAAAGGTGCTTGCCAAATATTTGTTCGACAGTATCGACTCGTTGATTCGCATTGATATGAGCGAATACATGGAGAAATTTTCTGTCTCCCGTCTGGTCGGAGCGCCTCCGGGATATGTCGGTTATGAAGAGGGCGGCCAGTTGACTGAGAAAGTACGCCGGAAACCTTATTCTGTAGTATTGCTTGATGAGATAGAAAAAGCACATCCCGATGTTTTCCATATCCTGCTTCAGGTTTTGGATGAAGGTCGTCTGACGGACAGTTTGGGGCGCAGTGTTGATTTCAAAAATACAATTATCATCATGACTTCAAATATTGGTTCGCGCCAGTTAAGCGACTTTGGTCGTGGTGTTGGTTTTACGAGCCCAAAAACGGTCGAAGATGATAATGAAAATGCTAAATACATTGTACAGAAAGCGCTGAAGAAAGCATTTGCTCCAGAATTCCTGAACCGTATTGATGACGTGGTCATGTTTAATGCACTTACCCGGGAGCATATTCATCAAATCATTGATATTGAATTGAAAGGGTTATACGATAGAGTCGCTTCGCTGAATTATAAACTGAAGATTTCGCCTGCTGCCAAAGATTATATTGCTGAAAAAGGATATGATGCCCAATACGGTGCGCGTCCATTAAAAAGGGCAATTCAGAAATATTTGGAAGACGAGATGGCCGAAGTGATCATTAAAGCATCGGTAACTGAGGGAGATATAATTTCTGTTGGCTTCGATAAAAAGGCGGAAACTATAAAAATCAAAATATTGGATGCCAAAAAAACTTCATAAGGAAGCATAATCTGTAATGCTTCCTTATGAAAGTGCTACTGTTTGCCAGCTTTGTACTGAAGTGCCATCAAACTAATATCATCAGCCTGTTCTGAAGTTCCTTTAAACAATCTCAGGCTGTTTTCGATTTTCGTTACCATTTTGAAACAACTAAGGTTATTCAGGTTTTGTAAATTTTCTTCGAAACGTTGCTGCCCGTATGTGTTGTCATTTTCATCCCTGCAATCGATAACCCCATCAGTATAAAGTAGAATTGTATCGCCGGTTCTTAATACAGCGGTGCTGCTGTTATACAACTTATTCGGATAAATACCGACAGGCAGACCATGCGTTTCATCCAATGATTCAATTGAACCGTTAGCCCTGAGAATATAAGGATAATTGTGTGCTGCATTACAGTAATCGAGAATACCGTTTTTGATGTCAAGTATGCCCATGAAAATGGTAAGAAAATGCTGATTGGTATTCCTTACAATGAGTTTCTTATTCAACTGTTCAACGATATGTTTTGAAGAAAGCACATCTGCATTACTTTTTATCAGCGTATGAGCCACGGCCATGAATAGCGAAGCGGGGATTCCTTTTCCTGAAATGTCGCCAATCGCAAACAGAAGATGATCTTTGTCGATAAAAAAGTAGTCGTAGAGGTCGCCTCCAATGATCTGCGCCGGTTTCAATACAGCATAAAGGTCAATCTCGTCCCGATCAGGAAATGCCGGGTATCCGGATGGAATAATATTGAGCTGAATCTCTTTGGCCGATTTCATATCTTTCTCAAACCTGCGCCTGTCTTTTTTCGATTGGTTTTGTTCCTGAATGAACTGTCCATGCCGGGCCTGCATTTCTTCCAGGCTCTCAATCAGGGTAATGATTTCATTTTTAACACTATCTTTTCTTCCTTCGAAAATAAAATCCTGAATATCTTGGGTTATCTGCACCAATGGTTTTAAAGTGTGCCGGAAAATGAAAATGAAGATAGTGAATATCAGCAATACTCCTAATAGCGATACAAATACAATTTCCCGGAATACCAGCCAGAGGTCGTTAAACAGTTCTTTATCCGGAATTAAAATAATGATGGTCCAGTTAATAAATGGCATGGGGGCAAAATAGAACCACGATTTCCGGTAGTTAAACATTTCGGGATATGCAAAACCTGAACCGCGTTTCTCTTCTTTGATCATCTTCTGTATTTCATCAATATTTTTGGGAAGTATTTTTTCTGACAGTTCAAAAAGATTTTTTTTCATGATCCACTCATTTACAGGATGGGTCAGAAACAACCCCGATTTATTTATAACAAAAGAAGCGCCCTCCTCTCCTATTTTAATACCTGATACAATCTGGTTGATATATTCCATTGCTATTTCGCCTGACACATTTCCTGCAATATGGTTGGTTCCAGGCAGTTTTACCGGAAAAATATATGAAATTACCAATCCCTTGCCTGTATATTCACATGAGTAAGGATCGGTCCAGAACCCATTCGGATTCTTTTCCAGATAGCTATAAATGTCAGGATATTGTTTGAATATCCATTTGTTACCGGTATCAGAACAGAGAATAGTACTACTGTCTTTATGGGCAGAATAACTTAATTGCAATTTTCCGCCTGAAAATTCAGGTTTCATGTCAACATGAATACTATTGAGTATCTGGTTGGCTTCGAGTACATTTTTCAGAAAAAATTCCAGGTCGTTATGTTTCAGGTAATACAGCGATTGGTTGGCAACGTTTCGGGTAATTTCCTGGGCCGTAATAATTTGCCTGGCAATACGATTGATAATCAGTTCACTTTGGTTGATCGCACTTTCTTCTATATGCTGCATCAACATTCGCTTCGTATAATTGTAATTCAATAATACGATGGCCGAAATAACAACAATGGTGGTGGATAAAATGTAAATACTTAAACGGAATGAAATCCTCTTTCTGTTCATACATCCACTTTTTCACTGAAGACACAAGTTACGAAAAAAATATTACCGTTCCTCCCCTGGAATGAAAATACCTCTTCGTAATGATGCTTCAAGACGGATTTCTGCTTTTTTAGAAAAAATTAAAAAGCCGGCCTGTTTTGAAGGACGGCTTTGCATTTATCTGTCAATGTTTGTTATGTGTTCATTGCACCGCAAACGTTAATTACCTGTCCGCTCACGTAAGAAGAAAGGTCGCATGCAAGGAAAAGTGCAGTTTTCGCAACCTCTTCAGGCGATCCGCCACGTTTCATCGGGATATTTGCTTCCCATGCTTTTCTGATTTCTTCTGGCAGTTGACCAGTCATTTCGGTAATAATAAAACCCGGCGCTATTGCATTGCAACGAATGTTTCTGATCCCAAATTCTTTCGCAGCCGATTTAGTAAAGCCCAGTATCCCGGCCTTTGAAGACGAATAATTAATCTGGTTTGCATTTCCGGAAACGCCGACCACCGAACTCAGGTTGACAATACTGCCTTTTCCCTGTTTCCACATAACCGGTTGTACCGCTTTCGTAAAATTAAAAACCGATTTTAGGTTTACGGAAATAACCATGTCCCATTGTTCTTCGGTCATCCTTTTCAAGGCGCCATCCTTGGTAATTCCGGCATTATTAACCAGTACATCAATACTGCCAAACTCATTTGCAATTTCACTTACAACCCTGCCGGTATCTTCAAAACTGGCGGCATTCGAGGCATATCCTTTTACTTTCACGCCCAAAGAGGCAATTTCGGCTTCGGTCGCTTTCATGTTATCGTCGGCGAACAGGTCAGTAAATGCGATATTACAGCCTTCTTCGGCAAATTTCAGTGCAATGGCTTTTCCAATTCCCCTGGAAGCGCCGGTTACAATAGCAGTTTTACCTTCTAATAACTTCATTTTTTCTGAATTTTTATTTTTTGCTGAGCAAATATAATAGTTTGATTGTTCCAACTATCATGCTGAAGCCAATTTTTGCAGAAAGCACAGCAGAGTAGCAATAATTCATGGAATGTTTGAATCAATAGTTTTACTGGTCATCGAATTTTATTGCAAAAAATGAAAAAAAGCTTACCATAAATTAAACAGGATGCAGCCTGAATAGACGACAGAAACATTCAAAATGAATATCTTTGCCACGCAAAGTGAAATATGAGTATGGCAGTTTCATCATCAGATATCGCAATTTTTGTCTATTATTATAAAAACGGCATTTTCCCTTTCGGGCATTCCATCTATCAGCCAGTGATGGCCGGAAATGCCCTGCTGCACAATACAAGTGGTTTTACGGGCGACGACAGCGGAGATTCTATTTCAGAGAAAAACAGATATTACAGCGAGTTAACAGGTATTTACTGGGCGTGGAAAAATACTTCGTACGACATAACTGGTAGCTGCCATTATCGCCGGTATTTTACTGCCAAGAAGGAACCCTTTCTATACAGGATCAAACGTCTTCTCTATTTTCCGGCAGGCTTGTATAAAAAACGGTTCGGCTTAATTTATACCCGAAGAATCAACCGGTTTGCCGATCGTATACTCACGGAAAACGAGATACGCGGGATCATGTCTGAATACGATGCCATATTTCCTGTACGAAGAAAACTCCGGTATTCGGTAAAAGAGCATTTCTGCCGGTATCACGGTGCAGAAGATATGGAATTACTTACTGAAATCATCCGCGATAATCACCCCGAATACATGCCGGCCTTTGAAGAGGTAATGGACGGCAACAGGTTGTTTGCCAATAATATGTTTGCACTGAAACGAAACGACCATGAACGATGTGTAAAATGGTGGTTCGACGTGCTTTTCGAATTTGAAAGACGAATAGATAAAGCAAAATACGAAGGTTACCAGCAACGAATAATGGGTTTTTTAGCTGAACGAATACTCACGATATGGGTTTATCATCATCGGCTTCGCATAAAAGAACTGCCGGTTATCTATTTTAAACACCTGAAAACCATCTGATAAATGGTTAATCCGTAAACCACACCAATTCTGCTTCGTGTATATCATTTATTTCATTCTTTTCTTCCTGTACAAATCAAAAAGATCGTCTTCGTCTTCCCTGTTTTTTATTCCGTTTGTCAGCACATCCAAAAGGACGGGAATGTCTTGTTCTGCAAATCCTGATTTTATCGCAAGACTGGTTGCCAGGCGCATTTCATTATCATCGATTTTTCCGTCGGCAAAAATTATTTTCACAACATCATACAATTGTGCGAACCGTTTCGATAGCTCATACGGAGGAATGTAGTATGATTTTTTGTTTGACTCAAGTAAATTATCAATTTCAGGGGTAGTTAATCCCAACTTATTCCCCAGATTGTGTAGCATTTCCAATTCCGAACTCTCTATTTTTCCGTCAGCCAATGCTATTTGAATCAGATGGCTAAAATGTTCTTTATCTTGTTTTCTCCCCGGGTGGTCAAAGTGTTCCAGTAAACTCATAGTACAATTTTTTAGTTTTTTTTATTAAAACGATATCCGATCATCTGTCCTATTTTAAACAATTACTATTTGGAAAGATCAGACTATGTAAAAATCTTTTTTCTTTTTAGTCTGAAAAACCATTGCATAAATATATTCATTTGCAGGCAAAGTTGGAAGCAATACCCGGTATTGCAAATTTCTTTATTATTTTGCATCCTAATTTATACATATTTGATGATCGATCAATCAACTATATGCGCTATTGCCACATCGCCCGGAATGGGTGCTATTGCCACCATCCGGTTGGCGGGCGAAAATGCTGTTTCCATCGCCGACCAGGTATTCCGGTCGCCCAAAGCAGGTAAAAAACTGGCCGGGCAAAAAGCCAATTCGCTTCATTTCGGAAGTATTGCCGATGGCGACGAAGCTATTGACGAGGTGGTTATAGCCCTTTTTCGTACGCCCCATTCGTTTACCGGCGAAGATGTGGTTGAGATTTCCTGTCATGGATCGGTTTATATCCAGCAGCGGATATTGCAACTGTTGATCAGCAAAGGTGCCCGCATGGCCCGGCCCGGCGAATTTACCCAACGTGCTTTCCTGAACGGAAAGATGGACCTTTCGCAGGCTGAAGCAGTGGCTGATTTGATCTTCTCAACCAATGCCTCGGCACATAAAGTAGCGCTGAAACAAATGCGCGGCGGCTTCTCAAACGAGATCAGTAAGCTGCGGGGCGAATTGCTGCATTTTATTGCCCTGGTAGAGCTGGAACTCGATTTCAGTGAGGAAGATGTGGAATTTGCCGACCGTAAACAATTGACAGAACTGACTGCGAAGATCGAAGCGCTGTTAAAAAAACTAGCCGATTCGTTTCGTCTCGGGAATGCTATTAAGAACGGGATACCGGTAGCTATCGTTGGTGAAACGAACGCGGGTAAATCGACCCTGCTGAATGCCCTGCTTAACGAGGAAAAAGCCATTGTTTCGGAAATTCACGGCACTACACGCGATGTGATTGAAGATGTGGTGAACATCGACGGAACTGCTTTCCGCTTTTTCGACACGGCCGGAATTCGTGAAAGCGTCGATATAATAGAAAATTTAGGCATCGAACGCACGTATAATAAGCTGGAACAGGCTGATATTGTATTGCTGGTCACCGATCTGATGAACCCTCTCCCACTGATTCTGGAACGAATTGAGAAAATACGGCAGCGCATCGAAAACCAGAACCTGGTTATTGTTGGCAACAAAGCAGATCTGGCCGGAAAAGAACGGATAAAAGCGCTGGTCGGTTCAATTCATCTTGCAGAAATCGAAGATCTTGTTTTTATCTCGGCTAAAAACCGGCAAAACCTCGATTCGCTGACCGGGTTGTTAAAGGAAAAAGCAGGTTTGCAAAACCTTGACACCGACGATGTGATTGTTTCCAACATCCGCCATTACGAAGCGCTGACCAATGCACATAAAGCGGTTGTGCGTGTGGTTGAGGGCTTGCATGCCGGAATATCGGGCGATTTTCTGGCGCAGGACATCCGCGAATGCCTGCATTATTTAGGGGAGATTACCGGAGAAATAAGCACCGACGAAGTGTTGGGTCATATCTTTAAGCATTTTTGTATCGGAAAGTAATCTTTAATAGGTAACGATAATTCAATTCCCGGCAATATTACGGGAAACGTTTTTTATAAACCGACTTAGGGCAAAGTATGACGTAATCGTATTTCTATTTTAAAAATATTATTGCACTATTATAATTCGTTTCAAATTAAATTTTGCACTGTCATAGTGCAATTTTATTTATATTTGTTCAAAATTATACGATGGACAAATTATTTGAACAGTTTTATAAACTTCTAAAAGAGACAGATACCGGTTTCTTCCGTTACGTTTATTCGGATATAAACTGGAAGAGTCGTATGATCGGGCTTACTGGTCCGCGTGGAGTTGGAAAAACGACGCTGGTTTTACAACATATCAAAAAAAACCTGAATTCTGCTGAGACACTCTATGTAACAGCAGAAGATTTTTATTTTGCCGATAACCGTCTGGTTGACTTGGCTGATGCGTTTGTAAAACGCAACGGGAAATACCTGTTTGTAGATGAAATCCACAAATACAAAGACTGGGCTAAAGAACTGAAACTGATTTACGATTACCATCCCGAGCTGAATGTGGTATTTACCGGCTCCTCGGTGCTGGACATCAAAAAAGGAGCTTCGGATTTAAGTCGCAGGGCAGTCGTGTACAATATGCAAGGCTTGTCATTCAGGGAGTATTTGCAATTGTTTCATCAAATAATTATCCCGACCTATTCTTTAGAAGAGATTCTGTTTCACAAAGCAGAACTCCCGGGAATAAAGCATCCGTTACCACTTTTTGAGGATTACCTGAAAAGAGGGTATTATCCGTTTGCACTGGAAGAAAATTTCGAATTGAAGTTACAACAGATTGTCAACCAAACATTAGAAACGGATATCCCCATGTATGCCGGAATGAATGTATCAACCGGAAGGAAATTAAAGCAACTGCTGGCCATTATCGCGAAAAGTGTTCCGTTTAAACCCAATATGACGAGCATAGCCACTGCCCTTTCGGCCAGCCGGAACAATATTGCCGATTATTGCCTGTTTATCGAAGAAGCCGGAATGATTGCCCAACTAAGGGATGCCACAGGAGGGATAAGAGGGTTGGGTAAAGTTGATAAAATTTATTTAGACAATACCAATCTGATTTACAGTCTGGCCAGCGACAATTCAAATTCCGGCAACATTCGGGAAACATTTTTTCTGAACCAACTCAGGGTAAAATATGATGTAACCGTATCACCAATTGCTGATTTTCGGATTGGTGATTACACTTTTGAAGTAGGTGGGAAAAAGAAAGGACTGAAGCAAATTCAGGGTGTAGATAAAGCCTTTGTTGTAAAAGACAACATTGAACTGGGCTATTTGAATACGATACCGCTTTGGCAGTTTGGTTTAACTTACTAAAAAGTGATATATTTAAACTAAATTAAAGAGATTAATGCAGATAAAAATGGTAATCCAATAAACCCCGCTGAAATCGGAATGGACCCAAATTGGCCAGGTGAAACGCTTGTTACCGTTATACTAACTGAAGAGAACGGAAAAACCAAATTGCAACTACGGCAAACTGTTTCGCAAGAATTAGCTAAAAAAACGGGAGCATATCCAAGTTGGTTGCAAATGTTGAACAATATGCGAACACTATTCATTCAAAACTTATAAAAATGAGAAGGGCAATCGTATTTTTTTCTTTAGTACTTCTGACTTTCGCATCGTGCAATTATAAAACTCAATCAGAAGGAGACATTAATCGTTAAAATGACAACAAATGATCTTTTGGCTTTCCAAAATGGCTATTCGGACGTCAATGGCATAAAAATGTATTATGAGATTTACCTGCCTGCCGGTCAGTCAGGTAGTGAAGGCAATCCTCTTGTTTTAATACACGGTGGCGGCTCAACAATTCAATCAAATTTTGAAAAAGCTATTCCATTATTCGCAAAAACCAGAAAAGTAATAGCGGTGGAATTGCAGGCTCACGGACGGACAAGTGACAGGAACACTGACGTTTCATTTGAACAAGATGCAGACGACATTGCCACACTTCTCAAAAATCTAAAAATTGAGAAGGCTGACTTTTTTGGTTTCAGTAATGGAGGAACGACCACTTTGCAAATTGCCATTCGCCACCCTGAAATAGTTGATAAAATCATTCTGGGTTCTGCACTTGCCAAACGCAGCGGAGTTCCCGAACAATTTTGGGGCTTTATGGAACATGCAAGTTTGGACAATATGCCTGAACAGTTAAAAGAAGCCTACAATAAGGTTGCCTCTGACCCAGGTGGTTTGAAGGTAATGCACGACAAGGACGCAAAGAGAATGGTTGACTTTAAAGATATTCCAGACGAGGAAATCAAATCCATTAAAGCACCGACTTTAATCATAATAGGAGACAAAGATGTGATTACACCGGAACACGCTATTGAAATGCACAGGCAAATCGCTAACTCTGAATTAGCGATAATTCCCGGTGGACACGGAGAATATATTGGAGAAGTAACAACGTTGAAACCCGACTTCAAAGAAAGCGACCTTGTTGTTCCAATGATTGAAAAATTTCTTAACAAGAAAGCGGAATAAAAACCACGAACCGCCAATTGAGCAGGCTACTCAATCCTACTCCTTGTTACCGTTGCACTTAAACGAGGAAGAGTTGGGGGCGAATTTTTGGTCAGCAGTAAATTTTTTTGGTTAGAGTATTTATACAGGCCATCTTTCTTCGTTTCCCCTCCTGTTTTTTCAGAAGGGGTGGCTTTTGCTTTGCAAAAGCCGGGGTGGTTATGGTTTCGTACCAACAGCACCTTTAAATTTGAATTGAAAATGCTCACAACTTGTTGAAAACAAAAAGATTTTCAATATCAGCTTTTTAGGAGACTATTTGTATTTTTGATAAAATGAATGGGATATACTGAAGCTACATGAATAGTAAGGTTTTTAATTTTTATATGTGATGAATTTGTATTGTTATATATGGGGTTGGTTTCAAGATAATTATGAGGGAATTATTGCGTTATTGGCTCTATTTGTAAGTTGGAGAGCTTTAAGACGAAATACAAAATTTAACAGTCAGTTGTTAGATATTACTAAAGATCATAACTATTTGTCTGTTAGGCCTATGTTGAGTTTATTTGTAACTAAAAAAATTAATGGAGGTAAAGATCAATTAGGGATATATCTAAGAAATACAGGGCTGGGGCCTGCCATTTTACAAGAATATTATATAAAAGTGGCAAAAGATGAAAAGATAATTGACATTCAAGAAATTAAGAGATATGTAATTGATTATTTTAAAAGAGAAGGTGTAAAAGATTTTATTTGTTCAAGTTTTTCTAAAAATGAGGTAAATGGAATATTGCCAGGTAAAAAGCATCTCATTTTTGAAATTACGAATTATAATTTTGGTTCAAGAAAAATGCAAGAAATGATTAAAAATATTGGATTTCAATATAGATATACAGACATGTATGGACAAAAAATTGAGATGAAAACATTTCATGTACTTAATAATAAGAAGTGACATTTCAAGTAGTATGATTTTACTGTCAATTCCAGAACAAAAGAATTAATCTTCCAGATAGCGCTTATAATCCGCAACAGCAGAAGTATTCGTTGAGATTCCGGCCTGCGCCGGAATGACAGCCTTGAAGAAAAGATTGGATTTTGGAAGAAGCATGAAATTTTCTCTTTGCATAAAACTGGCTATCCCCACTTTGTTTGTTCCGGCCAAAGTCCTCCCCACTTTGGGGGAGTTAGAGGGGGCTTGGGGGCTTCTTCGTTTTACGACCTCTGCCGCACCACTTCGTAAACCAGCAAAGCCGCAGCAACCGAAACATTCAGCGATTCAATCTTGCCCAAAATCGGAATTTTTACACGGTGGTCGGCCAGCGAAAGAATGCGGCGGTCAATGCCTTTATCTTCCGATCCCATCACAATAGCCAGCGGGCCAGAATAATCGGCTGAAGTATATAATTCGTTCGACTTCTCGGTGGCGGCAATAATTTTTAGTCCCGAATGCTGCAAATACATGCAGGCATCTACAATATTTTTTACCCGGCACACTGGCACCAGGTGCAACGCACCCGCCGATGTTTTTACCGCGTCGGCATTGATTTTGGCGGCTCCCTGCTCGGGAATGATCACCGCACTGACGCCCGCACATTCGGCAGTACGGACAATGGCGCCAAAATTACGCACATCGGAAATCTGGTCGAGCACCAGCACTACCGGCGATTTGCCTTCTTCGAACCAGACAGGCAGCAAATCTTCAATTTTATAGAACGAAATCGGCGAAATAAACGCCACCACGCCCTGATGATTTTTGCGGGTCACCCGGTTCAGTTTCTCAACTGGCACAAACTGAAAAGAAACATTACGGCTTCGCACCAGATCGAAAAACTCTTTGTACAGTTCGCCTTCCAGCCCTTTTTTTATCAGCACGCGGTCGATTTCCTTTCCCGCGTTAATCGCTTCCATCACGGCACGGATGCCAAAAATCAGTTCGTCTTTTTCGTTGTCTTCGAAGTTCATATTACCAGTTTCTTTTTTGTGTCCATTCTTCATATTCCGAATGCAGGGCTTCCCATTCTTCCATTTTCTTTTCCAGCCCGGCCTTCAGCTTTTCGTATTTTTCGTATACCGAAGCATCAGTAATAGCTTCCGGCGACGAAAGCATTTTGTCCATCGTGTCAACCTGTTCTTCCAGCGAAGCAATTTCCGTTTCCACTTTTTCAATGCTTTTTTCGCAGCGCGAAATATTCCGGTTAATCTCTTTGCGCTCCTCAAAACTAATGTTGGTGGTTTCTACCAGTCTCTCCTCTTTTGGTTTTGCTTCGGCAGGTTTGTCCCTGTGCTCCAGCTCTTTCATCGATTCCATTTTCTTTTTCTGAAGAAAATCGTAGATGCCACCCAGATGCTGTTTTATCTTTTTGCCTTTGAATTCATACACACAATTTACCAGCCCGTCGAGGAATTCGCGGTCGTGCGAAACCACCAAAACAGTGCCATCGTATGCTGCCAGCGCGTTTTTTAGCATTTCCTTCGAACGCATATCCAAATGGTTGGTTGGCTCATCAAGCACCAGAAAATTCACCGGTTCGAGCATCAGGCGGATCATCGCCAGACGGGTACGCTCTCCCCCACTTAGCACTTTTACTTTTTTATCGACATCGTCGCCCGAATACATAAATGCCCCGAGAATGTCCCTGATTTTGGTGCGAACGTCGCCCACTGCAATCTGGTCGACAGTTTCCAGCACGGTCAGGTTTTCGTCGAGCCGTTGTGCCTGGTTTTGTGCAAAATAGCCCACTCTTACATTGTGACCGATCTTCAGCTCACCCTGGTATTCAAGTTCGTTCAGGATAACCCGCGCCAGTGTGGTTTTTCCTTCGCCGTTTTTCCCGACAAAAGCCACCTTTTCGCCCCGTTCAATGGTCAGGTCAACGCGGTCGAGCACCAGTAAATCGCCGTAGCGTTTGGTAATTTCCTTCGCTTCGCAAACAATGGTCCCCGATCGTACCGCAGGTGGAAATTTAATATTGAGTTTCGAATTGTCTTCCTCGTCAACTTCCAGCCGGTCGAGCTTGTCGAGCATTTTCACACGCGACTGCACCTGTACCGACTTGGTAGCTTTGTAGCGGAACCGCTCAATGAACTTTTCCGCATCTTCAATCATTTTTTGCTGGTTCTGAAAAGCAGCCAACTGGTTTTGTTTGTCATCAGTCCGTAACTCAAGATAACGCGAATAATTGGCCTTGTAATCGTATATTTTGCCCAGTGAAATTTCGATGGTGCGATTGGTTACATTATCCAGAAAAGCCTTGTCGTGTGAGACCAATACAATTGAACCACTGTAATTTTTCAGAAAATCTTCGAGCCACTGGATCGATTCAATATCGAGGTGATTGGTTGGCTCGTCAAGCAAAAACACATCGGGTTTCTTCAGCAATATTTTTGCAAGCTCGATACGCATCCGCCATCCCCCACTGAATTCGGATGTCAGCCGGGTAAAATCGGAACGCTCAAAACCAAGTCCCATCAGGGTTTGCTCAATTTCGGCATCCACATTGCCTCCGTCCAGCATGTGATAATGGTCGCTCAATTCGGTCACCCGCGTGAGCAGCTTCATGTATTCCGCCGATTCGTAATCTTTGCGGTGTGCTATTTCGTGGTTCAGTTTTTCAATTTCCTTTTGAAGAGAGATCAGCTCATCAAACGCCGTGTGCGTTTCGTTGAAAACCGTTCTCGTATTGGTGAGCACCATGTGCTGCGGCAGGTAGCCAATGCGTATGTCTTTGGGCAGCGAAAGCACCCCTTCACTCGGTGGCTGTTTCCCTGCAAGTATCTTCAATAAAGTTGATTTGCCGGCCCCGTTCTTTCCAACCAACCCGATACTGTCTTTCGGACTGATTAAAAACGAAATGCCTTTGAATAGCTCAAACCCGCCAAATACAACTTTCAACTGGTCAACAGAAATCATGCTTTATTTTTTTGTGGCAGCAAAGATAGAAAAGAATGGGGAATGAGGGAGGAAGGAAATGAATGATTGATTGCTAAATTGTTGAATTGCTGATTATGGATAGTCTGGTAACCGTGGGACAATGGTGAAAATCAACAGGGACTACCCTTGATTAGCCAATCTGCCCATCGCGCGGAAGGGCGAGCGGGTCCCTTCGTCATGAATACGATTGCAATACAACTGCATCAAAAGTGAAAAGCAAGTAATCTTTTCTTGTTGAGAATATCTAAAATTCAATTATGGCTTAATATTGAACAAAAGCGGATAGTAATACGAATATCATATTCGCTACAATACAGGATGAGAATTCTTCTGAATTTATGTTTCCTAAAATGATAACTACCAATTAATCAATAGACAAACAAATACCTATAATTAAATGCAATTATAATATTGTGTCTAAAAACATTTATTTAAATTTTGACATAATCGTCTTTTTCATATATTTTGCAAAATATAAATTTGATAATCACCCAAATCGGATATAAAAAACACACACCAATCAATCTAATTATTATGAAAGCCCTATTAAATTTATTTATCATCTCTCTTTTTGCTATTTGTCAGGCTTATGCACAAGAAGCCCCGAAAGTTAAATTCGGAAAACCAGCATTGGAAGAACTTCAGATGGAGACTTATGCTCCCGATAGTACTGCAAATGCGGTAATTCTTTTCGACGAAGGACAATCGATGGTTAATTACGACACTAACAAGAGCCGTTTTATGCTCGAATTTGAGCGATTTGTAAGAATTAAAGTTCTAAAGCAGGAAGGAACCGACTGGGGAAATTTTCTCATCCCTGTTTACTCGCATGGCAGTACCCAGGAACAAGTCATGGGTATTGATGGTGTAACCATAAACATGGAAGAGGGCAAACCAGAAAAAAGCGAATTAAAGAAAGAGTCAATTTTCAGAGAGCGTGAAAATAAATATTGGGAGAATGTAAAACTTTCAATGCCACAGGTAAAAGTAGGTTCAATAATCGATTTACGGTACACCATTTTGTCTCCGTTGCTTTGGAACCTGCGGACCTGGAAATTTCAATACACAATTCCGGTAAAATGGAGTTATTACCAGGTAAGTTACCCGGAGTATTTCAACTACAACCAATCGACACTCGGTTATCACAGTCTATGCCTGCACGATCATAAAACCGTAAATGAAAACATAAGCTACACAGAGAAATACGAAACCGAAGGCAGGGCATTGCAAGGAGGAGGACAACGTAAGATGGAGAACCGAACCATCACCTATATGTCAAATGTTTACTCGTACGGAGCAAAAGATGTCCCAGCCATGAGGGAAGAACCCTACATAACAACACTTGAGAACTACATTACCCGGATAAAATTTGAATTGGCCAGCACTGATTTTACAAAAATTCAGGGAAGCTTTAAAACTTACACAAACTCATGGGACAACATTGTTGAGCAGCTTTTAACAGACGAGGATTTTGGAGGACAAATCAAATCAGGAAATTTTGCTGAAGAAATTACACCTCAGCTTATCGCCGGAAAGACAACAGAAAAAGAAAAACTTATTGCCATTTACGACCACATTCAGCATACAATAAAATGGGATAAGACGAATGGTATATATTCATCGAAACCTTTACGGAAATCGTATGCCGAGAAAAACGGGAATGTGGCTGACATAAACCTCACGCTCCTTGTTATGCTTCGGCAGGCAGGAATCAAAGCAGATCCGGTACTTCTGAGTACCCGCAGTCATGGAATACTTACGCCAACATCTCCTACTTTAAGCGAATTCAATTATGTAATTGTTCAGGCTATGGCCGACAATGTCCCCATGCTTCTTGATGCGACAGAAATCATGCTTCTTGATGCGACAGAAATTAATCTCCCGGCAGGAACAATTCCTTTCCGTTGCCTGAACATCGAAGGAGTTCTGATAAAAAAAGATGCACCAACAAAGGTTCCGTTAATAAATAAAGGCTCAAAAACCAACATTCTGGCCAGCCTTGAAATGTCAGACGGAAAACTTACAGGAACACTAAGAACAAATGTATCAGGAGTAGATGCTTTTGATTTCAGGGAAAATGTAAAAGAAGCAGGGGGTGAAAAAGATTATTTTGGAAAGATAAAAAACAACTCCGTTGAAATCAGGTATCTTGATTATTCATATACTAACATCGACAACATCTATCTGCCAGTGGAAAAAAACTACAAATTCGAGTTGGAGAATTCGGGGGAAAGTGATGCTGAAATCCTTTATATCAATCCTATTTTAACCGCAAGGCTCCAGAAAAATCCGTTCACATCACCCTCGCGTGAATATCCGGTTGATTTCGGATCTGCATTTTTGGTTAACTATCTTCTTAATTTTAAGATACCTGAAGGTTATCAGGTTGAAGAACTTCCAAAAAGCAAATCGGTTACATTGGCAGAGAATGCCGGATCGTATATTTATCAAATTGCTCAGGATGCCCAGCAAATTACTATAAACGCCCGGTTTAACATTGGAAAATCGTTGTTCGTCCCTGATGAATATAAGAATTTGCAGGCATTTTACGATATGGTTGTTGCTAAAGAAGCAGAACAGATTATTCTGAAAAAAATCAATTAACAGATGAACTATCTACTTTCCGGATTTTTGAGCTTATCGATTTTTGTTTCGTTGCCTGCAATAAGTAAGGAGAAAAATCAAAAAATGTATCCTGTCTCGTCCATTTCGCCCGCATTACTAAAGGATGCCTTTGCTGTATGCAGGTGCTATGAACATGAATTTGAACTAATTGACTATGGCAAAGCAGTTGAAAAAGTTCATATTGTGATAACTATTCTGGAGGAAAACGGAAATGAATACAGCGAGCTTTATCTGCCATACGACAAATCAACCTGTATAAAATCCATTTCAGGACAAAGTTATAATGCAGCCGGATTGCCGGATGACAAACTAAAAAACAGCGCGATCAACGACCTCAACTATAATTCGGCAGGAATAATTTTTGACGACATCCGTCTAAAACAGGCTCAAATAATACCAGTGAACTACCCTTATACTATTGAGTACCAATATGAAATTGAGCACGACGGACTTATCAATTATCCGGAATGGCGGCCAATTGAAGATTACCGTATTTCAATAGAGCATTCATTGTACCGCATAATCTGGCCTGAAAACATGAAAATCCGCTATCGGGAACTGAATATACCCGAAGGAACCAGAAAAGAAAAACAGGAGGAAGGAAAATACATCTTTGAATGGAATATCGATTCCATCCCTGCCGTTCGCGAAGAAGCTATGTCTCCCAGACTATACACCCTGATGCCACGGGTTATTTTGGGCCCAACAAACTTTACGTACGGTGGATCGTCCGGAAATATGAGCTCATGGAAAGAATTCGGAATCTGGATTGACGGACTAAATAAAGGACTTGACCAGTTGCCTGACACAAGAAAGGCAGAAATAAAAAACATGATTGGCGAAGTAAAAGATACGGTTCTGGTTGTTCAGTCTCTTTACAAATACATGCAAAAACGGACACGTTATGTTGGCATCCAATTGGGATTGGGCGGGTTTCAGCCATTTCCGTCCGAGACAGTCGACCTTTTGGGTTACGGCGATTGTAAAGCGCTTTCCAACTACATGAAAGCCCTTTTAAATGCAGTCGGTATCCCATCGGTTTACGTCATTGCCGGGGCCGGATCAAATCCGGGCGTCACCATGGATGACTTCCCTACCATTAGTCAGTCTAATCATGCCATCCTTTGCGTTCTGATGCAAAACGATTCTATCTGGCTTGAATGTACCGATCAGACCAATCCATGCGGATACATGGGAACCTTTACCGGCGGACACAAGGTGGTCACGATCAACTCCGATGGAGGAAAACTTGTATATGTTCCCAAATTACCGGTCTCAAAGAATATTCAAAAACGAACTGCCAACATAAAAATTTCTCCGGATGGATCTATGCAAGGTACCTCCAAAACAATTTATACGGGATATGAATATGAAAATATTTCCGGAGAACTAACCAAAAGCCCAAAGGAACAGGAAAAAGATATTCTCGGGAGACTAAGCATTGCCGGTTTGGTAGTCAGCAAGTTTGGCTATACTGAAAAACAAGGAGAAATTCCGGAGGTGGAAGAAAGACTCGATTTCGCATCTTCAATGTCGGTTTCAAAAACGGGAATCCGTCTGTTTGTGCCACTAAATATGCTATCCCAACAAGTCCAGGTTCCGACAAAAACAGAGGATCGCAAATTTCCGTTCATTCAACGATTTGCCTCCGTCGAAAAAGACTCCACATGCTTTTATCTCCCGGAAGGATATCAAACGGAAACAATTCCAAAAGAGAAACTGGTAAAAACAGAATTTGGGGAATATCATGTCCAGCTTGTTTCTCAAGACAACAAAATGATTTATCAAAGAGAATTAAAAATCCTTGAAGGAACCTGGCCAAAAGAAAAATACCAGTCATTGGTTGATTTTTATGCGTTGGTTGTCAGCTTCGACAAAAGCAAATTGGTTCTCAAACAAAAACAGCCTTAACCATGCTGACGAATATTAGCATTCTCTATCTTCTTTTTTCCTTCGTTGACTGGCAATATAAACCAGCAGGGCAATTCCTGCAAATACAGAGAGTAAAAGAATTTTAGCGCCGTTAATTAAGAATATGCTACGTTTGAGAAAGTCACGGGTTTCATCATCTGTGGCCAATGCAAGTTTTTCCTTTAACGACGCATTGGTAATCATTTTAATGATTGAGCCATTGTCGAAAGTCCAGCCGTTACCACTGAACAAACTTTGGAAAGCCGCAGCCCAGTTATTATCGGCAGGGTTAATGAGAGCCCCGAGAAAAACCATTATCAGTAAAACAGGAGTAATGTATTTCAGTATATACTTATACACCCTTGGAATGGTGATATCTCCTCCCCTGTTTAATTCTTCCCAACCGTTCCGGATTCCAAAGACCCAGGAAAACAGAATAATTTCAAGCAGGGAGAATATAAACAACGACACAGTACCTGTCCAGTAATCGTACTGATCAAAAACTCCATAATTAAAAAAGAAGACGGTAGGCAGGCCTAAAATTAAGATCAAAATCCCAAATCCCAGGGCCGATTTTTTTTCGGACCACTTGAACTCATCTTCCATAAAACTCACACAAGGTTTTCCCATCGCCAGCGACGATGTAATTCCCGCAAAGAACAAAAGTGAAAACCACATAATACCGGCAATAGTCGCTATTAGCGGAGCCCATTGATTCAAGAGGTAAGGCAGTATTTTAAACCCAATAGCTAAACCTCCGAGCTCTGCCAGTTCCCTGACTTTATCGATTCCCAAATAACCAACCGAGATAGGTATAATAAGAGCTGCTCCGAGGACTACCTCGACAAATTCATTCATCCAACCTGCCGACATACTGTTGAGCGCTATATCGTCGTTCGAATGAACAAATGATGCATAACACTGGATAGAACCCATTCCAACGGAAAGGGTAAAGAATATTTGCCCGGCTGCGGCAAGCCAGACTTTTGGGCTCCAGATAGAATCATATTGTGGTGTCCATAAAAAATTTAAACCAGTGGTACCATCGGTTATTACTCCAGGTTGTCCAACTTTGAGTGTTACAGCCTTAATTGCCAAAAAAAGACCAAACAGGATCAACAGTGGCATGGCTATTTTTGAGACTTTTTCAATACCCTTTATACCTTTCGATAAAATATAAATATTCAAAGCCAGACACAGAACGTAGAACACAATTGCCTCATACGGAATTAGAGTCGTTGTATTCATGTCGATATAATTGCTGAAAACATTTCCAACCTCAGACTGGGAAAGTCCCCTGAATGTTCCTATCGCCGAATGAAACACATACGCAAGGGTCCAGGATTCCATATAGCAGTAATATGCTGCAATACCAATATTGCTGAACAGGCCAAAAACCCCGACATATTTCCAGATGCTCCGTTTATCAAGATTGGCGAGCATAAAAGGAGTGGAGTGATTGTTATATTTGCCACCATGCCGGCCAATTGACCACTCCACAAAAAGTAAAGGGATTCCCATTAACAGGAAACAGACCAGGTAGGGTATAATGAAAGCTCCTCCTCCATTCTGTATGGCCTGTACCGGAAATCGTAAGAAATTACCAAAACCGACCGCATTGCCGGCCATAGCCAGAACCAACCCGATGCGTGTCCAGGTTTGTCCGTTTGCATTTTGCGTTGTAGATTTTGAAAATAATACCCTTATAAAAAAATAACCGGTTACCAGAATAATTGTAGTAACGGTTATTATCATGAAAGTAAAAGCAGTAGAATTCATAAAAAATAAAGCGTATAATTATAACAGACTGATTTCTTAAGAACATGTGCCAATATAAGAAACTATATTCAATTGTTAATAATTCCTGTTACATATTCCCTTATTGACATGAACTTTCAGCATCATAGTTATATTCGAACTTAATACCTTTCCGTCTGTCCTTCCTATTTCTCAATTCGTATTCGGGCGTCAACAGCAAGAATACGGTCGCCGGTTCCCAGCAGCGGATTAATATCCATTTCTTTTATTTCGACGGCAAACCGCAACATGCTTGACAGGCGCATCATGATTTCGGTAAATTTTTGCTGGTCTACTCCCGGCTGTCCCCGGTACCCTTCAATGATCCGGTACGATTTCAGGTTTTTGATCATCGAGGATGCTTCGGTAAACGTAAGCGGCGCCAAACCCGACGTTACATCTTTCATCACCTCCACCAGGATACCACCCATTCCGCAAAGAATGATGTGCCCGAATTTATCTTCGTATTTGGCACCCAGGAACAGCTCAATACCGGAAGCCATCTCGGCCATCAGCACGGCTGTGGTACCGGGTATTTTCATCAGGCGTTTGAACTCGTGTTTTACTGACTCTTCATCGCGGACATTGAGAACCACACCGCCCACATCGGTTTTGTGTACCGGTCCGATTACTTTCATCACGAGCGGAAACCCCAGTTCATTAGCAACATCCACTGCTTTTGAAGCCTTTTTCACAACTACTTCCTTCACCCTCGGAATGCCTGTTGCGTCGAACAAACGGTGAACAACTTCAGGCAACTGGTACCCGTTGGGGGCCCCATCAATAATCCGGCGTATTTCAGCAATATCAACTCCCTCCAGATAAACATCTTCACCGGAAGGCTTCGGGGTTTTATATACTTTGGTCAGCGCCCTTCCCAGCAACACTTCATCCGGAAAATTCACATTTCCTTCCGACAGAAAATAGGCCACATCTTCTTTCACATTGATAATCGATGGCAGGATCGGATAAATCGGTTTTTTGCAGGTACGCATTTTGTCGCTCAGTACTTCGTATACATCGTGAACAGCAGTAAGACCGGGGCTTCCGAAGATGACGGCCATCCCGTCGATCTCGTCAAAATCGTTTTCGCAGGCATCGATAATGGCGCCCAACTGTTCGGCAGTACCGGTAGCCAGAAAATCGATTGGGTTTTCGACCGATGAACCGGGAAAAAGCTGTGCCTTCAGTTTTTCCTTCACGGGCGAATCGGCAATATGAGGAATCTGCAACCCGCCATTTTCCAGCGCATCGGTAAGCATAACGGCAGGCCCGCCCGCATGGGTGATAATGGCGATCCGGCGTCCTTTCATTTCGTTGCACATGAATACATTGGCCACAGTGGTCAGTTCTTCGCGCCCGTAACAACGGACAATGCCAGCCTTACGGAACAAGGCTTCCACTGCCAGATCGGAATTGGCCATCGCCCCGGTATGCGACGAAGCGGCGCGGCTTCCGGCATCGCTGCTCCCGGCTTTTATTGCAGCTATTTTGCAGCCTTTCCGTATCAGCGACGACGCATGTTTGAGTAGTTTATCCGGATTTTTTATGCTTTCGATATACAATAATTTCACCCGCGTACTGGTCTCCGGATTAAACACATCATCCATAAATTCAAGTATATCCTCCACTCCTATCTGTGCCGAATTGCCTACCGAAAATACGCTGGCAAAATGCAGTCCCTTCGGTATACCGGACTCCATGATAAACACAGCCGTTGCCCCTGAGCTGGAAATAAAATCGCAGCCCATCTGGTCCAGTTTGGGTACGGGGCTTGTAAAAACGCTGGCATGCACATAAGTGATAATGCCGATGCAATTGGGGCCAATCAGGCTTCCGCCATTTTCATCAACCACTTTCACAATCTGCTGTTCGAGTTTTCTGCCCTCCTCGCCTGCTTCGCTGAAACCAGCCGAAATAATAATAAAACCTTTGGTGCCTTTTTCGCGGGCAAGCGTTTCAACAGCCGGCAAACAGGCCTGGGCAGGAATAGCGAGAACGGCCAGTTCAACCGGCGGAAGATCTGCCACCGAAGTATATGATTTGATTCCCTGCACTTCTTCTGATCCGGGATTCACCACCATCAGCTTACCTTTATACTGATTATCAATCAGATTTTTCAGCAATTTCCCTCCGGGTTTTCCCGTATTATTTGAAGCGCCAATTACCACAATGCTATTCGGCCAGATCAGTTCTTTTGCAATCATTTTCAGAAAAATTTTGAAGCAAGATACAAATACTTAACAAGCTAATATTTGACTTTGCTCAGTTGCGGATAATTTTTATTTTCATTGCCTTTACCGGGCGTCAGGGCACATTTTCTGCAACAAATTTGAAAACCGATTTTTAAAAATTCATATTCTGATTTTCAGACAGCAACCGACTTTTAACTGATTTTTATCCTTTGTTTGCATGACAATACACCAAACTTACAGTGATTTTAATTGTTCTTTAAACTATGGTCACTAAAACAATATCGTCTTATTAAACGATGACAGATAAATAGTAACACAAAAATTAAAGAAATGAAAACACTAAATTTAGCCATGGCCCTGCTGTTAAGCGGAGCTATTCTTTTGGCAGGTTGTTCAACCACAAAAAATGCATCGAATGCAACTAAAGGAGGAGTGATCGGAGGTACCGGAGGTGCGCTTATTGGCGCAGGAATCGGCGCTTTGGCCGGAAAAGGTAAAGGTGCAGCAATTGGTGCGGCAATTGGCGGCGCAGTAGGAGCCGGAGCTGGCGTCATGATTGGAAAGAAAATGGACAAACAGAAAGCCGAACTTGAAAAGATAGAAGGCGCAAAAGTTGAAACGGTAACCGACACCAATAATTTGCAGGCTATTAAAGTGACTTTCGACAGCGGTATTCTTTTCACTACCGGAAAAAGTGATTTAAATACCTCTTCAAAAACGGCACTGGTAAATTTTGCAAATTCGCTAAAGGCAACCCCCGAAACCGATGTGACGATATACGGTCATACCGACAATACGGGATCCCGTGCAATCAACGAAAAGCTATCGAAGGAAAGAGCCGAATCAGTTGCTAATTTTCTTACGGGTAACGGGGTTTTGCAAGCCAGAATGACGACCCAGGGCAAAGCATACGACGAGCCTGTTGCAGATAATTCGACAGCCGAAGGAAGGGCCCAAAACCGGCGTGTTGAAATATACATTACAGCGAACAAGCAAATGATTGAACAAGCCCAACAAGGAACATTGAAGTAGTTTTGTTGCTCATTCTATAAAAAAACAGGAGGAGGCTGTCCAAAAACTCTGTGTTTTTACTCCGTGTAACTCTGTGGTAAAAATAAACAATTGAACCACAACTTGTCCCGATTTTCCGGGAGAGTTTATCAGAGTTACCCACAGAAGTTTCACAGAGAAAAGTTATCGTAATATTTACTTTTTGGCCAGCCTCCTGTTTTTATTGATCGGTTGCACATCCAACTTAAATCTGCGCCAAACCTTTTTCAATGCACCATTCGGCCAATTGCAAAAAAATAGATAGTTTTGGGCGGATTCAGGATATGAAAAATCTTTCGGAACAAAAAGTAACAGTTTTTTGCGATTTCTCGCCGGGCATGAACGGAATAATCCTTCATGGCATTTTCATCGCCGGTTTCCTAAGAAAAGAACTCTGTCTGTTCTCACTTACCGGAAAGAAAGGCTCAAATAAAGCAGAACTATCTGACCGATTAAGTGAAATTGCCCGGACAATAAAAAGCAAGGCGAACCATCTGGTTGTATCTTCTCTCGTTTTAAAGGGAATCCTCGAAGAACAGGCGGAACGGCTGGCCTACAAATACGACTCCGTAATTTTAATACTGAATAAAGAACAACTTTCAGAAAAACTGAAAGCACTCCGGGAAAGCACCATCCCCTTTTTGTTTGTCGATGGCAAAACCACCGATCTGATCAGTTACAAACATGTTGCGCTACCTGTCGATTACCGGAAAGAGATGAAGGAAACATCGCTGTGGGCTTCGTACCTTGGACGGTTCAACAGCGCTGAAGTACTGGTAACCAGCGCCCGTGAGCAGAACGCAGAGAACGAAAACAAGGTAAAAAAGAACCTTCTTTTTATCCGGAAGTTTTTAAAGAAAATGCAGGTTCAACATGTGTTACAGGAAGGGCGTTCCAACAGTTGGAAAATACAATTTGAAGCAATGAAAAATGCACAGGCAGGAAATGACGATGTGCTGATTATTCTGGGTAGCAAACATATAACCCTTATCGATCTGCTGATCGGCCTGCCCGAAAAGAAAATCATCCGGAAAGCAGGGCGGTTACCGGTTTTATGCATCAATCCCTCCAAAGACATGAATATTTTGTGCGACTGATCCGGCAGATTATTCTTTCAGCAAGGTTTCCAAAATACATTCATTCACCTGAAAAACAGTTCCGTGGCGGGTTCCGTCGGGAAAACTCACCGAATCACTGATTACTTCCCAGTTTTTCAAATCCTTTGATCGGACAGCTCCCATACGATGACGGGTATATTCGTCGTAATAAACAACCCAGTATCCATCGACACTGGCAACGGTCGGCCCTTCTACCCAATCGGGGGTAATTGGTTCGCTGATCAGATGATAATTACCCGTCAATGTATCGCTGACTGCAATGCGGATGTGCTTTTTGACAGGGTCCTTCGTTTCATCTTTCAGGAACATGTAATAGTTGGCGCCAATCTTTTTAATCACCGCGTCAATCACATTGAAACCTCCATCGTACAAAAGTTTAGCAGGCTGGAAGGTATTAAAATCGACAGTGGTTGTATAGTACATCCTATGATTATACTTGCTGTCGCCCTGTCTGTCACTTTCCGGAAATCGACCGGGAATAGTAGTTGCCCAGTAAATCATGTATAAATGCTGATCTTCGTCGTAAAAAATTTCGGGAGCCCAGCAATTAAGCGCTTCAGACTCGTGCTCCATTACCGGTATAAATTTTTGTTCCGACCAGTGTACCAAATCTTCCGACGAAGCATAACCAATTCCGCGGTCGTTCCAGCTAACTGTCCAAACCATGTGAAATTTACTGTCCGTACCCTGAATAATACACGGATCGCGCATCAGTTTATCTTTGGCAACCGCCGGTGTCAGGAACGACCGGTTATCTTTAAGCGCTTCCCATTGATAACCATCGCGACTGTATGTCAGGTGAAGCCCGTCCTGCCCGTTGTCCTTAAAAAAAGAGAACATATATACTTTTTCTTCAGCTTTCCGACATGAGAAAATTAAAACAGTAAAAAGTAGTGATATGAAAATTATTTTCATTGTCGTTGGTGTTTTTTCAAAACGAAGTAATAAACCTTGTCCAAAAGTACTTTTTAAACCAGAAAAACAAAACATGCTCATTCTTATCGATTTTATTGCGATGCTATTCTTCCTGGAAATTACATGAAGAAGCAAAATTGTATCATTTTGGCATTTCACAAAAAAGAAAAATCGTATAAACGCAGATAAATGGAGCCTTTGACGAGGTAATTCGTCTATTTTTATAAACACATTTTCTATATTTGCTCAACAAAAAATTAAAAACCATTTGTGATTTTTACAATGACTTGTTGAATGGAGATTACACTTGCCATCATTTCGGCGTTCCAGGTTGTTTTGGGATTATTTATAATTGCCATATTTCTATGTACAAAAAGAAGTACGTTCGCATATAAAATCCTTGCTTTAAATATTCTTAGCCTGACCTTGCTTTCCATTTACCTGTTTTTATTCAGAAGCCGGCTTTTGTTGCATGTTCCTCATTTCTTCAGGATATCGGCGCCTTTCGGATACCTGATTGGTCCCACCATCTATCTGTCCATACGGATGCTGCTTTACGAAGAATATAAACTCCGAAGACAGGATTGGCTTCATTTTTCACCATTCCTGCTTCATCTTATCGAACTAATGCCTTTCTATTTTTCTTCTGGAGAAGAAAAATTACAGATGATCGGATTATTTTACCAAGAGCCGGGACTGAACTATTTTTCACTGAAAGAAGGATTATTTCCCTCGTTATATCACACGTTCCTGAAACAAGGCATCTCCTGTATATATATTTTGGCCGGAGTCCGTACTTTGGTAAAATATCTTCCCGGGGCCAATGTGCATTTTTTAAAATCCAACAAAAAACTTATCGCGTTCGTCAAAGGATTTACAATTACCAGCCTGCTGGCGCTCATTCTGTTTGTTGTATCTTCATTTCTATATCGGCTAAATATGACACTCGCCAATCTATCTATTGAAATAGCCGGAATTATTGAAATGTCATATATTCTTATTTTCCTTTTGACGAACCCTGAAATTTTATATGGTTTAAATCTTGAGAAAAATACGTTGAAGGATGACATACTTCCGAATAATATTCTGCAAGACACAGAAGATCATCCGGAAGAATTAAATTTGCCTCAGGAAAATATAAAACCGGTAATTGTTAAACGAATAAAACGAATCAACACATTTCTACTTGTAAAACAATCGTTTTTACAACCCGATTTTAATCTGACTATCTTATCAGAAAACACAGAATTGTCCCCAAAACTGATCAGCCAGGCAATCCATTGTACGTACAACAAAAACTTCAATCAATATATTAATAATCTGAGGATCGAATTTTTGTTGCATAAACTGGAAGAAGATAAACAATGGCGAAGTTTCAGCATTGAGCATATCTGCCAGACGATCGGGTTCAACAGTTTGAGCAGTTTTTACCAGAGTTTTCGGGAAAAGACAAATTGTACCCCCAGAGAGTATATCGAGAAGCTGGATTAAACAATCAATTCGCAATATATAATAATAGAAGTCTTCCCTGCCCCGAAAAACCACCATTTGGTCACAAATCCGAAAAACAAGTCATTTTTCCGAAAATCAAAAACAATATATCCCCTTTACTTTTGATGTACTGAAAAGTGCAAACGGACCCGTTTTGCGAAGAAGGGATGGATGGATGCGATTGGGAAAAACAATTTCCCGAAATGTTGGTGATGTCGGATATGTTAAGAACATTATTTATAAAACAAGGGCAACGCGAAGTTTTAATTAAAAAGCTGTATGCGTTCCTATATTATTTTCAAGCAGGATGCTATATAAAAAAAACAAAATCAATCAATCCTATGAAAAAAAGAATTTTACTCATTGTCCTGATGGTGTTCACATTTACGGGACTGTTTGCACAAACAGCAACCCAGCCTTCCGGTTCGGGAACAAGCACCAACCCTTATCAAATTGCCACCCTGGATAATCTGTACTGGATCAGCCAGAACTCGGGTAGCTGGAATAGTTGGTTCATTCAAACCGCAGATATCGATGCGTCTGCAACTTCAGGGTGGAATGGCGGGGCCGGATTTCCGCCAATCGGAGGATCTTTTTGGGGAACCTATGACGGACAAGGGCATAGTATCTCAAGCTTAACGATTAGTGTATCGGGTAGTGATCAAGTCGGTCTGTTTAAAACGCTTAGGGGAACATTAAAAAATTTGAAATTAGTTACTTCAACTATTGTCGGACACAATACTGTGGGAGCATTTGTCGGGTACAACTGGGGAGCAACTGTACGAAATTGTCACTTTGTGAGTGGTACAGTAACAGGTAATGAGGATGTTGGCGGAATAGCCGGGCTTACGAATTATGGCTTTATATACGAATCATGCAACAGCGGCACTGTTAACGGAGTCTTGGAGGTTGGCGGGATAGCCGGGAAAACCATTTCTACTTCAAAGGTTGAAAATTGTTACAATAACGGGACGGTAGATGGCACTTCAGGTACAGATGGTTGGATCGGAGGGTTGATTGGTTTGCTAAGTGGGGATTTAAAATATTCATATAACGTGGGTTCTGTTAACGGCCCTCCGTATAGGCGGGTATATGCCTTGACCGGTGATTCGTATGGCAGTATAACCGATTGCTTTTACTTAAACTCGTATTCAAATCCGGCTGGCGGGTCATCCAAGACAACCACTGAGATGAAAACACAAAGCACTTATACCAACTGGGATTTTACAAATATTTGGGCTATCAGCAGCTCCGAAAACGGGGGATATCCTTATCTGCGCTGGGCTCTGAAAGTAACGTCACAAGACGTATCAAACATCCAGCCAACTTCGGTTACAGGGAACGGGAATATTACCCATTTGGGACTATCTGATGTGGTTGCACATGGTATATGCTGGAACCTTGCGTCAGCCGGAACACCGCCTACCATTGCTGATGGGAAAGCAGACGGGGGATTTAAATCGGCGACTGGCGCCTTTACGGTTTCGGCGACTGGTCTTTCAGAAGGGACAAACCACAAAGCGCGCGCATACGCAACTGACAGGAATGGGACAACGGTATACGGAGATGAAGTAAGTTTCACGACAAACCGAAACCAGACAATTTCATTCAACTCATTGCCTTCCAAGGCTTATGGCGATGCTGATTTTTCAATTAGTGCAACAGCATCGTCCGGACTGACGGTAATATTTACATCGACGAATACAAGTGTGGCAACTGTAACAGGCAATACAATCCATATTCTTAGCCCCGGCACCACCACTATAAAAGCCAATCAGGCAGGAGATGCCACTTATCTTCCGGCACCCGAAGTATCACAAACACTTACTGTGAACAAAGCCACTTTAACTGTTACCGCCGACAATAAAACAGTAACATATGGTGACGCTAAACCAACACTAACTTATACCATGACGGGTTTTGTAAATTCAGAAACCGAAGCAGGTGTTGTTACCGGAAGTCCATCGCTGACAACTACGTATACAAATACCACATCGGTGGCTTCAAGCCCGGTAACCATTACTTCGGCGATTGGAACACTGGCTGCCACAAATTACAGCTTCTCGTTTGTAAACGGTACAGTCACCATCAATAAGAAAGGGTTGACTGTTACGGCACACAATAAAACAGTGACTTATGGCGACACTAAACCAACACTTACTTATACCATGACGGGCTTTATAAATTCAGAAACTGAAGCCAGCGCAGTAACCGGGACTCCATCGCTGACAACTGCGTATACCGTTACGACACCCGTAGCTTCAAGTCCGGTAACTATTACCTCGGCAACAGGGACGCTGGCTGCCACCAATTACAGCTTTTCGTTTGTAGATGGTGCAGTCACCATTAATAAGAAAGGGTTGACGGTTACAGCCGACAATAAAACAGTGACTTATGGCGATGCTAAACCAACATTGACTCATACCATGACGGGTTTTGTAAATTCAGAAACTGAAGCAGGTGTTGTTACCGGAAGTCCATCGCTGGCAACTGTGTATACAGTTACGACGCCCGTAGCTTCAGGTCCGGTAACTATCACTGCAACAAATGGAGACCTCTCATCTGCCAATTACAGTTTTACGTCAGTCAATGGGACGATTACCATCAATCGGAAACAACTGACCGTTACTGCCGGCAACAAAACAGTAACCTACGGCGACATCACACCAATACTTACTTATACCATGACGGGCTTTGTAAATTCGGAAACCGAAGCATCTGTGGTAACCGGAACTCCATCACTGACAACTGCTTATATCAATACCACACAAGTAGCGTCAAGCCCGGTAACCATTACTTCGGCGATTGGAACACTGGCTGCCGCAAATTACAGCTTCTCGTTTGTAAACGGTGCAGTAACCATTAATAAGAAAAACCTGACCGTTACGGCCGATAACAAATCAAGATTTTATGGCGATAACAACCCGGCCTTGACCGTCAGCTATTCGGGATGGGTAAATTCTGAAAGCGCCACAGTTTTAAATACTGCGCCTACGGCAACTACTTCGGCTACTTCAGCAAGCAACGTGGGGCCATATACTATTGTGCCGGACAATGGAGCGGACGACAACTATTCGTTCACCTATGTAAACGGCACACTGACCATAAACAAGGCAACCCCGATGCTGGCCGTGACCAATTCACCGGTCACTTATAACGGACAGGCGCAAGCAGCAACCGTTACAGTTACCAACTACAGTTTGCCGGTTGCCGGTACTTTGACATTAAAATATGATGGTTCAACCACAGTGCCTACGAATGCAAAAACCTACACTTTAACGGCTGATTTCACTCCGGGTGACCTGGCCAATTTCAACAGTATCAACAACGGGGCTGTCGGTAATTTCACAATCAATAAAGTAGTGCTGACCGTAACAGCCGATAACAAAACGGTAACTTACGGTGACGCAAAACCAACGCTAACTTATACCTTGACGGGGTTTGTTAATTCGGAAACCGAAGCAGGCGCCGTAACCGGAAGTCCATCGTTGACTACTGCGTATACAGTTACGACGCCTGTGGTTTCGAGCCCGGTAAACATTATTTCAGTAATAGGCACACTGGCTGCTACCAATTATAGTTTTACGTTTGTAAACGGCACCATCACCATCAATAAAAAAGAGTTGACCGTTACGACTGTCGATAAAACGGTGACGTATGGTGATGCCAAACCAACCCTAACATATAACATGACGGGGTTTGTTAATTCTGAAACCGAAGCAAGTGCCGTAACCGGAAGTCCATCGCTTACGACTGCTTATTCAAATACCACGCCAGTGGCTTCAAGCCCGGTAACCATTACTTCTGCAACCGGTACGCTTGCGGCTGCCAATTATAACTTCACTTTAGTCAATGGGATAGTTACCATTAATAAGAAAAACCTGACTGTTACATCTGACAATAAAACGGTGACTTACGGAGATACCAAACCAACGCTTACTTATACCATGACAGGTTTTGTCAATTCGGAAACAGAAGCGGGAGTAATATCAGGAGCTCCATCGCTTGCAACAGCTTACACTAATACAACACCGGTAGTTTCAAGCCCGGTAACAATTACTACGGCAAACGGAACTTTGTCGGCTGCGAATTATAGTTTTAGCTTTGTGAATGGCGCTGTAACCATCAATAGAAAAACACTGACCTATACTGCCGACAATAAAACAAAAGAGTACGATGGAAATGTTTACAGCCCCTTTACTACCACCATTACAGGTTTTGTGAACAATGAAACAGTCGGTGAAGTTAGCGGAACCCTGACATACTCAGGTACAGGCCCTGCCGCAGTTAATGCAGGAACATATACCATTGTTCCGGATGTTACAAGCTTAAGCGCAGCTAACTATTCATTCTCCCCTGTCAATGCCCAACTGGTGATTCAAAAAGCAACACCGACCCTGCGACTGATGTTGAATACACCTGCGCCCTATACTGGTTATGCACAACAGGATTTAATTATACCGTCCGTATCTGGAGTTATTTCGGATGAAAAATACAATGGCCTGACTACTGGAGCAAAGGATGCCGGTTCATATTCAGTAACAGCAGATTTCACTCCCACCGATCTGATCAATTACAACACGCTGGACAATGCTATTGCCGGAACATATATAATCAACAAGGCAATACTGACCATTACAGCCGGGAACAAAAACAAAATTTACGGAGGTGAAAATCCGGCGTTAACAATATTGGTCGAAGGGCTCCTTTATGGCGAAGACACTTCGGTAATTGACATTTTCCCAACCGTTAGTTGCCAGGCAAATGCAGCCAGCAATGCCGGAGCATATCCTATTATTCCGGCAAACGGAGCAGATAACAATTACAGCTTTGTATACAAAAACGGAACTTTAACGATTCAAAAAGCAGAACTTACCACTACTGCCGACAATAAATCCCGTGGGTATAAAGAGCCAAATCCAGAGTTCTCTTTTTCTTATTCAGGTTTAAAAAACAACGAAGATGCTTCATCCATCGACATTGCTCCTTTTGCCTCGACCACAGCAGATGAGTCAAGTTTACCGGGAACATACGAGATTACTGTTTCGGGAGGAAGCGATAATAACTATACATTCAATTATAAACCGGGAACTCTGACCATTACACCGGGAACTGCGTCAATTACCCTTGATGGTCTTCTGTCCACCTACGACGGAAAACCAAAACCAGTGACAGTTATTACTGATCCTGAAGGCTTAACAGTTGATGTGAAATACAATGAAAGTATTTCTGTCCCGGTTAATGCAGGGACTTATACCGTTACAGCTACCGTTTCTTCCTCTCAGTTTACAGGCTCTGTTACTAAAACACTGATTATACAAAAAGCCCCGGTGACCATCAATTTTGATAAACTGGATTTTGTACACGACGGACAACCCAAAACAGTTACGATAAGCACCAATGTCCAAGGTATATTACCGGTTATCACCTACGACGGAAGTTCTGTTGCACCGTCAGCAGTCGGAACATACAAAGTAGTTGCAACTGTCAGTACCGAGAATTACGAAGGATCAGTAACCGGAGAACTTAAAATATTATCGGATAATGATAAAGATGGTATTGCTGACATAAACGATCCCGACGACGACAACGACGGGCTAAGCGATGAAGTTGAAGCAACAAAAGGTACCAATCCGTTTAACAAAGATACCGATGGCGACGGAATCATTGACCCGGATGACAGTACCCCAACTATTCCGACATCCTCAGAAGAAAATCTGCAAAACCTGCAATTCCGGGTCTTCCCGACAGTTACTTCAGGATTGGTTCACGTTGAATTACCTGGCAGTGATTTTGAATTGACGGTACTCAGTATAAACGGAAAAATAACAAAGGTCATTAACAAAGTTTCAGGGAAAACCACAATCGACCTTACCGGCAACGCACCGGGGATATACTTAGTACGGGTAAATGACGGAAAACAAATTGCAGTAAAACAAGTAGTAATGACCCGGTAACAAATTAGTATAGTTGTAAACAGAAGGCGGTATGAAAAGTCACCACACCCGTAAAATCGGCAACTTTTCATACCGCTTCCTGTTTTCGTTTGGCTCCGTTTTTTTCGGTTTATTCCTGTTTTATAATTTCAGCTCTCGCTTTTAAATTTTATTTTTGCTCCTTCCCTGTGAAAAATATAAAATTGAAAAAAGAAAACACACTCCTTCCCCCTTTATTATTTTCTGAAATACAAACACCGTTTTTGAAATTTATTTCGTTACTTTTGAATATTATTGTTGCAGAGAGAATTACTTTCATGGGGGAATTTTTTTCATAAAACACTTTATTGACAGATCAGGAACAATGATCTACTTAATAATTCCAGTGAACGAACAAGTCATCGTAATGGTATGAAGAATAAATATAAATCATGGATAACGGGGATATTTCTATTTGTTGGTATATGCAACGGAATGGCCCAAAACGATAGTATTTCTGATTTTTCGTGGTCGGCAAATGTCGATCTTATGAGCCGGTATGTTTGGAGAGGGCAACAATACGGAACGGGGCCAAGTATTCAACCCGCATTGTCAGGAACATGGAAAAACCTTACAATAGGCGCATGGGGAGCATACGAACTGGTTGCATCGGGAACTCAGGAGACCGATTTTTACATCTCGCATTCCACAGGACCATTTACTTTTGCCATTTGGGATTACTGGAGTTATTCGGAAACCGGTACTACCGACTTTTTTGACTATTCGGAAAACACAACATCGCACCTGCTCGAAGCACAGGTACAGGTTTCCGGTAACGAAAAATTGCCGCTCAGCCTGCTGGGGAGCTACTTTTTTTATGGCGCCGACCATTCAAAAAGTATTTATCTCGAACTACAATACGCAAAAAGCATTCAGGATGCAGAACTGTTACTTTTTGCAGGGTATCAGGCCAAAGGAAACTACTATGCTGAAAAGGCGGCTTTCGTCAATCTGGGGTGTACATTTTCAAAACCAATCGCACTTACCGAGCGCTACTCTCTTCCTTTGATTTTAAGCCTGATTGTGAACCCTGACAGGCAACGTGTGCAACTTGTTGCCGGAATCAGGTTGTAATAAACCATTGACAGGCCTATGAAGAACACTGGATTATATTACAAGATACTTTGGGTATCGATATTGATCGGTCTTATCTTTTTAGGCTCCCTTCTGGTATTGTTTATTAGCAACAGGAAAGAAGAAAAATTTCTTTTTGATTCATCAAAAAAACAATTTTCAAAAGAAATCAATGCTGTTTTATCCATTTACGGAAGGGATATAACACAAACAGTTAACGATTATACATACTGGGACGAATTTTATGAACACGTTTACAAAAACGATACAGGTTGGTTCGAAAACAACGTAACAACTCTCATCGAATCGTTTCATGTCGATTATGTTGCCGTGTTCGACAGTACGTTCCACTTGGTTCATGAAGCATCAGGCGAAGGATTTTCAGAACGTAATTTCATTCCCATGGATGCGCTCATACAGTTGAAACAAGACCGGATACTTAATTTTTGCATCTATCAGTCAAATAAAGCGTTCGGAATAAGCAGTGCATCAATCCACCCAACAAACGACCCGACCCACAGGCGAACCCGGCCAAAAGGTTACTTTTTTGCAGTGCGTAGCTATAGTCAAGACACAATGGACGATTTATCAACTATACTTGGAGCTGAAACCAGAATAATTTCATCGTCCGATTCAATTGCTTCTCAATATAAATATTCATTTTCGTCAGAATATATCCTGAACGATTGGACAAACAGACCGGTCGCCAAAATCGTTTTTACAAAAAACTTCGAAAATCTGAAACTGCAAACCAGCTTTTCATGGAACATCTTTCTGTTCTTGCTGATCTCGTTGATATTATCATGGGTAATCATCCATTTATCGCTTCGATACTGGATAATGCGCCCAATAAAATTAATTTTGAACATACTCGAAACAGAAGATTCGAAACAAATAAACCAATTGAAGAAGGTTTCCGGAGAGTTTGAAAAACTGGGCAATCTTTTCGAACAGAATATCGCCCAAAAACAAGAACTCCGGCTTGCAAAAGAAAAAGCAGAAGGAAGCGACCAGCTAAAATTAGCTTTTTTGGCCAATATGAGCCACGAGATCAGGACCCCGATGAACGGAATACTTGGTTTTACAGAATTACTAAAAGAACCAGGGTTAAGTGAAAGCGACCAGTTAAATTTTCTGAATATCATAGAACAAAGCGGAGAAAGGATGCTCAACCTGATCAACGACATTGTAAATGTCTCAAAAATTGAATCGGGACAGATGAATATCTATCTTTCGAAAGTCGACATCAACGAGCAAGTCGGATACATTTACTTGTTTTTTAAACAAGAAGCTGAACAAAAGGGGATACAACTCATTTTATCAAACGAAGGAAAAAACGACCAACTGTTTATATATTCTGACAAAGAAAAAATTTACGCTATCCTTATCAACCTTGTAAAAAATGCCATAAAATTTACAAAGAAAGGTGTGGTGGAATTCGGATATGAGAAAAAAGACGGATACATCGAATTTTATATTCGCGATTCAGGAATAGGTATTCACCCGGACCATCAGGAAATCATATTCGAACGGTTCCGGCGGGGAAATGAATTACTGACCCGGAACTACGAAGGAACAGGTTTGGGGCTATCCATTTCGAAGGCATACATAGAAATGCTGGGAGGCCGGATATGGGTGGAAAGCGAAATGGGAAAAGGGTCGGTATTCCGTTTTACAATTCCCGTCAAAGCTGTTCCGCATCATTAACAGGCAAAACAATCCTGTTTTTTTCAAGAAAGGACAGACAATGCTTTCCATTTAAAAATGAATATCTATTTTTATGCTTCTGAACAACTCACGGAAGTAAAATGAAGCAATCGATCAACCGCCGCAATTTTATCGGAACCACAACTTCGGCCCTTGCCGGGCTCACTATACTACCCAGCCATGTAATAGCCGGTCTGGGGCACAAACCC
Source organism: Prolixibacteraceae bacterium (assembly GCA_003506435.1). Taxonomy (GTDB): domain Bacteria; phylum Bacteroidota; class Bacteroidia; order Bacteroidales; family Prolixibacteraceae; genus GWE2-42-39. The sequence continues at coordinate 24,514 of DOAQ01000037.1, read as the reverse complement.
CCCAGCGACCGTTTGAATATTGCCGGTATAGGCGTCGGCGGTATGGGTTATCGCAATCTGAAAAATATGGAGAGCGAGAATATTGTCGCCCTCTGCGATGTAGATTGGGAATATGCCAACCGAAATGCCTTCAAAACATGGCCACCGGCGAAACAATACAAGGACTACCGGCAGATGTTCGAACAGCAAAAAGATATTGATGCAGTGATGATTGCTACCCCCGATCATTCGCATGCACTTCCGGCGTTGATGGCCATGAAACTAGGTTATCATGTATACCTTCAAAAACCCCTCACCCATTCGGTTTACGAAGCCCGTGTGCTGGCCGAAACAGCAAAAAACTACGGAGTTGCAACACAAATGGGGAACCAGGGCAATTCAGGCGAAGGAATCCGTCAGATTTGTGAATGGATTTGGGCAGGTGTTATCGGCGAAGTAACCCATGTTGACGCATGGACCAACCGCCCCATCTGGCCGCAAGGATTAGAACGTCCTAAAAAAGAAATGCGGATACCAAAAGACCTGAACTGGGATTTATTTCTTGGCCCGGCTGCATACCGTCCGTACAACGAAATTTATCATCCGTGGAACTGGCGCGGCTGGTGGGATTTTGGCACCGGTGCATTGGGCGATATGGCCTGTCATATCCTCGACCCGGTTTTTAAAGCGCTAAAACTGGAATACCCTTCTACAGTGCAGGCATCGTCTTCAGCTTTTAATAATGAATCGGCACCCAATTCGGAAATTGTTACGTACGAATTTCCACGGCGCGACAACCTTCCCAAAGTAGCTATGCCCGAACTTACCGTTCGCTGGTACGATGGCGGCCTGATGCCCCCGCGCCCTGTTGAATTACTCGACGGTGAACTGATGGGCGACCGCGACGGCGGATGTATTTTTTACGGCACCCGTGGTAAAATCATGTGCGGCACGTATGCCCGGAACCCGCAACTGCTGCCTACCCGGGAAATGGCACATTTTACTCCGCCTGACAAATCGCTCCTTCGCATTGCCGACGCAATGGACGGAGGCCACGAACAGGATTGGATACGTGCATGCAAAGAAAACCGGGAAAACAGGCTGGAAGCATCGTCAAACTTCAGCTATTCAGGACCGCTGACCGAAATGGTACTGATGGGCGTTCTTGCTGTACGGCTGCAAAGCCTCAACCGGAAACTGATTTGGAACGGTCTCAACATGAGCTTCGAAAATGTATACGATAACGACCAACTGAAAGTACTGACCAAAGACGCATTCGAAGTAGTGAACGGTGACCCGCGTTTCACCAAGGATTATGCAACTCTTCCGGCTTTGCAAACAACGGAAAACTGGATCAGGCATAATTACCGGATGGGCTGGGAACAAATTTGATGGCAACCGAAATCTTTATTTCAGCGATACTTCTATTTTATATTCCGGAATTCGCAATTCTTCCGGTAAATTCTTCAAATCGGCAGTTGAAACATGCACCGACGATTCCGGAAGCCCCTGCCCGGTGATCAGGAAATCGCGGATTTGCTGGTTGCGTTGTTCTAGTAAAGCGGCAAGCCGGTTATCGACACGCGAAGATGCAACAAACTGTTGACATGACTTTTCCATACCCAGAGAATCAAGCGCAGGAACACGCTGCCGCACAAAAGCTTCAAATGCAGACCCTGCATTCTCCGGAATTGTTGCTCCCTGTGCAGCCCGGAAATCTTCTTCTGCCAACTTCACGGCCAGCTTTTCTTTTTCTGCATTCACATCCGTATGTTGAGTCATCTGAACCACCAGTTCAGTCTTCTTTTTTAAAATAGTCGCCAGCATAACCAGTTTCGACTTTTGCACCTGATTAAGTGAATCCTGGGCCAATTCAAAACGCAGACGTTCCATACTTTCAGGATCTGTTCCGGCCAGTCCGGCCATCGCTTTAAATGGCGAAGCTGCTGTTTTTACCATCAGGTTAGCAAACGTTTTCCAGATCAGCTTGCCCAGTTTAAATTGTGGCTCGGAAGGATTTCCACTTACAGGCATATCAATGTCAATGATATCGTTCACATCTTTCATGACGTATAAAGCCAGGCGTACCGGCGCTTTTATGATGGATGTCGTGTCTTTGGTGCGTTTTCCAAACTCCAGTTCTTCTACCTTTATTTTATTTTGATTGGTGAGCGACGTTGGGTTCATTCTCAACTGCAAATCGTAGTTGAACCAGCCCTGCGTGATGGGCGAAGCAATGTAATATTCCGAATACGGCGAAAAGCTTACCAGATCGAGCCGTTTCAGTTTGCCATCAAACTCAACATTCATTGGTTCAAGCATATTCAGCACAGTAGTACCATCAATCGTTCCCCGGTTATTCAGTTTGGCTGAAAATGTTATCGGAATCCGCCCGGCGCTTTCAGTCAATCCGGCCATCGCCATATCCAAATCATTCACAGAATAGATAAACGGACGGTTCAACGTGTTGTCGGCAATCGAAATCTCGCCGTTATTTATTCGGAGAGTGTCAATTGCATACGTCGTTTCGACCGCTTCGGAAGTTGAATCAGCCGTTGCCTCAGCAATCGAATCATTCCGGAAATACGGAAGGAGAAACCGTTCGAGGTTCGTCATATCTTTATCGATGACAACCTGCAAATGCGGATTATCAGCTTCAATCCGGGAGAAACCGAAATGAAATGTTTTCAGGTTGATTCCGGCAATGCCCGCCCGCACTTCGGAAGCGGAAAATATCTCCTGCGAACGCCCGTCTTTGGCCCGGAAACCAGTCACCTTTCCCCCGCCTGTCACATCAATATTAATCACATCATTCATGTCTCCTGAAATTTGGATTGCCGAAGTCAGCAGGCCATCCATCGATTCAACGTCCATGTAATCTTTCAGATACCCGGTAACCGGGGTAATCGACACATCGGTCGTTTTCACATCAATCTGATACGTGTTCTTTTGATTGTCAACCAAAGCTTTCAACTCAACACGGCCACGTTCTCCAATAGTAAATGTAGCGCCCACATCCGACTGTTTGTTGTTCCAGGCAATCAGCGGCAATTCCAGGTTCAGGTTATTAAAATCCAGGCGGTTGTTCATCAGCACATCGGTATATGCAAGTTTTCCCCCTGTCAGTTTTATATTGTAAATACTGAATTTGAGCGATTTTCCGGTTGAATCGGGTTCAGCAACAACTGTACTGTCTTCAGACTGAAGCATGTCGTCGAAATTAAACTGCTCGTCGTTCTGAATAATTTGCACATGCGGCTGATCGAGCCTGATTTCAGATAACGAATATTCGCGGCCCAGTAGTTTCCACGGGCTGAAATCGATGTACAACTCGCGGAACGAAAAGAAGCTATCCACTTTATTCGCTTCGTAAAGTACAACATCTTTAGCCTGCACCGATACTTTTGCATAATTGAAATGCAGTTCTCCGATGTCAAGCTTACGGCCGACCAGCGATTCACTGTTTTTTACCAACCAGTTTTTCACCAATGCTGACATGAAAAACAAAACAATACACACAAATACAATGACAATTACGGAAATCAGATACCGTTTCTTCAGCCGTTTCATTCGATGATTTTTTTATAGTATAAAGATAAATGATATACCCGAAACATTTTAGGTACTTTTTGTGGACCTTTGAGAATTGGGGACTTTGTGGCTAATTTTTCTCTGCCACAATTCCGAAATTTCGGGGCAAAAAATACAAAGCATTCACGAATAAAGCCTACAAGCCTGAAAAATCAATCGAGAACAACAATTCAAACTGCATATCCTGATAATCGGGACGGTAGGTGCTGCGCACCCCCACTTCCATCGGTGCAAAAAACCGGAGCACATGTACATCCGATTGCAGTTCAATACCCAGCGAACTCATTGTCCGGCCCACGCTATACTGATAATCTCCTTCGTCAGTAAAAACAGGCGCCTGAAAATTGCCGTAATCATAAAACAGCGATGCTTTGATCCGTTTAATATAGGCCAACTTGCCAATGCTCAGGTCGGGACATACAATAGGAAAACGGTAATCGCCTGCGAACGAGTAAAAACGGGTGTTTTGAGTACTGTGATAGCCGCGCGGGATACGTACTGTGTTGGAAAAAGAGTTCCGGTCCGAAATGGTTTTTTCCTGGTACCCATTGTAAATGCGGAACCCGTGGTTCTTTAGCAAGCCGGGAAAATACAAATACGAGTGGGCGGCAATAAGGCTTCCAAAATCAATACTTCCGAAAGGCGAATGACGGTAGACCAACTCAACAATCTGCCCCCAGTCGTGCTGAAGGTCCTGATGTGCCATACGCTGGAGATTATGAAAGTACAGGCGGTAGGTCAGAGTTTGATAATTGCCGTTGAAAAAATTGTCGGGAGTGCTGCTATCGTGCGTAATGTTGGTGTATTCGTACCTGATTTCCGGTTGCAGCAGACGGTTGTATTTACCCGAGCTCAAATTCAGCGGCAGGTTCATGTTCATGCTCAACTCCTGTTCGTTCCAGCTAAAGCGCTTAACAGCAGTGTCCTGCTTTATCACCTGTCCCTGCTGGTTCAAGGTTTGGGTGATCTGGTAATACTCCGATGCGCTTTTCCCTGCTTTCAGGTCTGCCTCGAAAACAGGGAACCATCCGGAGTATTTAAAGCCTGCGACGAACTTCCCTGTTTTTTCAGAACGGTCGTAGTCGTAGCCCAGATTGACTACACTTGTACCCAGTTTATTTTGCGAAAACAGGGTAACACCGGGCCGTATCTCATAGTCATCAGCATCGACATACAAAGGCGCCCAGCTATGGAAATTCAGGGCATGCCCCAACTTGCTGTATTTTTTCGACGGATATAAAACGGAATCGGGCTTCTCCAGTTGCAGTTCGCCTTTCATCTGCGCTGAAAGGTTTTCCGCCAGTTCAAACTTTTTATCCGGAAAAGTAGTCAGTTTCTTCCAGTTGTCCGGTTGGTTGTCCATTTTGGCCAGTGCAAAGCCGTCCGACGAATAATTACTGAAGATGATCTCTGTACCAGCTTCTGAAACAGCAGGATAATTGGCGCCAAATTTTACCGACGACAACTGGTATTTGCTTTTGTCGCTCAAATCAATCGCATATATATTGTCGATTCCGGAATAACTTCCGATGAAATACAATTTTCCGGAGTGATATTCCGGGTTTTTGATATTGGCAAACGACGCTTCGGAAAGGGCTTCGTGCCGCTCCTCCCCGATTTTCAGCGATGCCAGGTATTTGCCACTGGAATTCAGGGCGATAAAAAACAAACGGTCGCTGTTTTCGTTCCAGCAGGGCGTGAAAAAGAACGGATTGCCGGGCGTTGCGTATTTCAGCCGCCTCTCCCCTGTTTTTAGGTCGAATACCGAAAGAAACGATTGATTTCGTACATCTACCTCCACGGCGGCAAAAACCGTTAAATCGGGCGCTATTTTAGGCGCAAACAGTTTATTTTCGGTACGGAACCTTTTTTTCTCACCGGTTTCGAGGTTGAGCACACAAATTACCGAGCGGTCGGAATGCGTCCAGCGGATATCGGGCTGGTTCTCCGACCAGATGAGCAGGTTCTTTTCGCCGGAAAACGATTCTTCGAAAAGGTAAGCAGGTGAATGCAATACTTTTTCCTTTTTGAGGCTGTCGATGCAAACAATCCGGGGAATATCACCGAGCGATTCGCACAGTGCATACAGGTTTCCTTTGTAGGGATGGGCATACAGGTAATTGGTAAACGCCTTTCTTGCGGGTGAAACTACCGGGTATTCCTGCACACCGGCTTCCGCAATTTCTTGCTGCCACTCATTTTTCAATTCTGAAAAAACCTGTTTATACAAACCGTTCTGGTTCATGCCGGTTTCTTTTTTCAGCGCCGAATTGATGGGTGTGACCGAAAACGGGTTGCGGGCAGCTTTGGTCATTCCGGCATTCCAGATGTTTGTCCCGTATTTTTCTTTTACTTTCCCGGTAAGCCAGTAGCCCAGATAATAATGGTTGGGTACGTAATCTTTGTACGAACCGAGGTAGGATTTATTCAGCGAATAATCCCCTTTTTCAAGTACAGCGGCTTTGTTCTCCATGAGGAACGAAGGCAAACGGCCGCGACCGGCTTCTGTAAAGGCTGTTTCGTTGCTTACCGCATCGCCCTCGATGAGCCAGAAAGGCAAATACGCCCCCACTACGGCAGCGGCAACCTGCTCGCCCAGCAAAAGAGTCAACAGGCTGGGCAGTTCCTCCTGCACACGGTCCATCTGCATCACGTGGGTAAACTCGTGGATGGCCAGTTGTTCAAGCCAGTCCTGCGCATAGATTTGCTGGTGGGGCGTGGTGTAAAACTCAATCCGCCGGGGCGCCCAGGCCACCAGCGCATTCGACTTCACCGTGTGGGTATGCAGCACCACCGATATTTTCCGGGGCGACTGGCCCAGGTTTTCGGCTGAATAGGCATACACCTTCTCGAAAATATAGGCTACCCGCTGGGCCTGCGGTTCAAAATCTTCAGGAAAAATAATCTGAAAATTGGTTGTGTTGATCTGCCGCCAGCGGATACTGGCCGGGTCCTGACCGGTTTCGTAATATTGGGAATATGCGGCAATTGGCAGGATAAATGCGAGAGCCAGAAAGTATAGTATTTTCTTCATGTGCTGTTCGTACTAAAAAACGAAGCAAGATAATTAAAATCGTCCAAACCTGACAGGTCGTATATGTCCGGTTTTTGCGTAGACCGACAATCTACGCGTCGGGAAACTTCTGAAATTTTCACAAAGTCCCCGCTGACCGTCGGCAGGCTTCTGAAATTTTCAGAGAGTCCTCGCAATGTGTCGGCAAACATCTGAAATTTTCAGAAGGTCCAATCTGATCGTCGGCAAGCTTCTGAAAATTTCACAGGGTTCCCGCTGACCAACATGAAGCCTGTGAAAATTTCACGAGGATTTTTCCGAGAGATGGCAATGTAAATTTAAATGGAGGTTGCTGAATGCCAATATTATTCAGAAGCAGTTCAAATTCAAGCTATCCTACCCGTTACCGCTAATTCAAAAAAGTCGCACATTTATGAAACATGTACTATATTTCGATTTTTTGGTACAAATTAAAAGGACATGGGACAAGATGCACCCTTTCGGATTTTGGACAAACTTCTTCCAACAAAGGGAAAAATTGAAACCTCTAAAAAATTGAAAGAAACCAACAAAGCCGTCGTCACAGACGACAGGAAAGGAACCCCTTCCCGATATTCAAATCGGGACAGGCAGTTTTCGTTGCACTCAAACGAGGAAAAGTTAAAATCGTCGTTCAACCTTGGCAGGTTTCAAAAACCTGTCAGCGTTATACAATTAATCCGGTGCGTTTTAGTTTATACACTGTAAATGCTATTTTTGCGACATGAAGAATTTTACTTTTTTCCTGTTCTTATTTCTGAACATCATCATTGTTTCTGAAACATCGGCTCAAAGTAACAATGCAACCATTTTCGGACGGATCAGTGGTGAAAACGGCGAGGCGCTGGAGATGGTCAGCATTTCGATAAAGAACTACCCTATCGGTACCACGACCAGCCGAAGCGGGGAATATCTGCTGCGTGTGCCTGCAAAGAAAAAGATTACACTGGTATTCTCGATGGTTGGCTACCTGCCGGTTGAGAAAGAAATAAATGCTTCGGAAGAGGAAAAAATGGAGGTCAATATCAGCCTGACGAAGTCGGACCAGCAGATTGACGAGGTGACAGTTGCGGGTCAGCGCAAAAACAAAGGCAATGTTGACCGCATTGATCCAAAATTTCTGAACAACATGCCCGATGCAGCATCCGGGGGTGTAGAAGCGCTGATAAAAACCCTGCCGGGCGTATCGTCGAACAACGAACTCAGCTCACAATATTCGGTGCGCGGCGGCAATTTCGACGAAAACCTGGTGTATGTGAACGATATTGAAGTGTACCGCCCGTTCCTGGTTCGTGCCGGACAACAGGAAGGCTTGAGTTTCATCAATTCCGACATGGTTTCGTCGATTGGCTTTTCAGCCGGAGGTTTCGATGCCAAATATGGCGATAAAATGTCGTCGGTACTTGATATAAAATATCGCAAACCGGTAGAATTTCAAGGCTCGGCATCGGTCAGTATTCTGGGTGGTTCATTCCATCTGGAGGATGTCAGCAAAAACAAAAAACTCTCGCATATCAGCGGGTTCCGTTACAAAACCAACCGGTACATGCTGAACAGTCTGGACGAAAAAGGCGAATACGATCCGCGTTTTACCGATTTCCAGACATACATTACCTGCAATTTTTCTCCCAAATTTGATGTTTCGTTTTTGGGTAACCTGGCACGTAACAAGTACCACTTTATTCCGCAGACCCGCGAAACGCATTTCGGTACCTGGAACAATGCCAAAAGCGCCACGATTTATTTTGAAGGACAGGAGATTGATAATTTCACGACGCTTACCGGCGCTTTGTCGGCCAACTATCACCCCAACAGCAATTTAAACCTGAAAGTGATCGCATCGGCCTTCAATTCAAAGGAAAAAGAATCGTATGACATTAAAGGTGATTATAACCTGAACGAACTGGAACGCGATATGAGTTCGGAAGAACTGGGCGACGTTGTGATGAACCTGGGAACCGGTACGTTCATCAATCATGCACGAAACAGCCTTAATGCAAAAGTCTTTAGCATTGACCACAAAGGCGCTTTCAACAGCGAAGAACACCTGGTAAACTGGGGATTGAAAATGCAGGCGGAACAAATCGACGATTACATGAACGAATGGATATTCCGCGACTCGACCGGCTATTCGCTGCCTTATTCTGATGAAAAAGTGGAACTGTTCAGCAGCTCGTTTACCGATTTTTCGCTCCGTTCGCTTCGTTTTTCAGGATATATTCAGGATACCTATAAATTACCGGTTGCCCGTGGCGAAATGTACCTCACCGCCGGAATCCGTGGCAGTTGGTGGGATTACAATAGCGAACTGCTGATCAGTCCGAGAGCCTCGCTGAATTTTTACCCCGACTGGGAGGCCAACATCAGTTTCCGTTTGTCGGCGGGCGTTTATAACCAGCCTGCTTTTTACCGGGAACTGAAAGATTTGAAAGGGAATATCAATCAGGATATAAAAGCGCAAAAATCACAACAGTTTGTGTTAGGAAGCGAATATATTTTTCAGGCGTGGGACCGGCCTTTTAAACTCACTTCCGAACTGTATTACAAGAGCCTGAGTTACCTGATCCCGTATAAAGTTGACAATGTGCGCATCCGCTACCTGTCGGATGAGGAGGCAAAAGGGTACGCAGCCGGTATCGATTTAAAAGTAAACGGGGAATTCGTAAGCGGTATCGAGTCGTGGGCCAGCCTTTCGGTAATGCAAACCGAAGAAGATGTGATGAACGACGGACATGGCTACATCCCGCGTCCTACGGACCAAACATTGAATATCAGTATGTTCTTTCAGGACTATTTCCCCGGAAACCCGAGCTATAAAATGCACCTTGCAGCATATTTCGGCTCGCGCCTTCCAACCGGTCCGCCCAACTCGGAACGTTACATGGATTATTTCCGTATGCCATCGTACCGCAGGATCGACCTGGGCTTCTCCAAAATTCTGATCAGCGAAGATCACCGTTTCCGGCAGATGCGGTTTTTAAATAACGTAAAAGACATGTGGCTGAGCCTCGAAGTTTTCAACCTGCTGGGCATTAACAACACCATTTCGTATTTTTGGGTGAACAGCAATTCGGGCGATCAGTACGGGGTTCCCAATTACCTGACCGGACGGAAAGTAAATTTGAAATTATCCATAAAATTTTAATCATGAAGCTGGATTTATTTCAGGCAGATGCCTTTGCCAGCGGTCTTTTTGCAGGAAATCCCGCCGCTGTGGTGCCTTTGACCGAATGGCTTCCCGACCAAACCATGCAGCAAATTGCCATGGAGAATAACCTTTCGGAAACTGCTTTTTTTGTTGCTGAAGGTGAAAATTATCATATCCGCTGGTTTACTCCACTGGCAGAGGTGGCTTTGTGCGGCCATGCAACCCTTGCTTCGGCTCACATCCTTTTTGCAGAACTGGGATTTAGCAAACCGGTCGTTCGTTTTATGAGTAAAAGCGGACTGCTGACGGTTGAACGCAAAGGCGGACTTTTAGAGCTGAATTTCCCTGCCGATTTCGTAAAACCAGCTATTTTGCCCGATTCCGTGGCCCGTGGTATCATTGCCACACCGTTGGAAGTTTACAAAGGAAAAACCGATTATCTGCTCTTCTACCCTTCCGAAGAAATTATAAAAAATTTAAAACCCGGCTATTCGCTGCTGAAAACTGCCGATGCACGCGGAATTATTGTTACCGCGCCGGGTATTACGGTCGATTTTGTGAGCCGCTTTTTTGCCCCTGCTGTTGGTATTGATGAAGACCCGGTAACCGGTTCGGCGCATACCCTGCTAACTCCGTTTTGGTCGGCCAGGCTTCAGAAAAAGACCATGACAGCCATGCAACTTTCGAAGCGCGGCGGCCATCTGACCTGTACACTCGACAACGATCGTGTGCTAATCGCAGGAAAAGCGGTTACGTATTTGAAGGGAGAAATAAGGATTTGATGGAAACTATTTATTGCAGCAAAGTAGGAACACAATAAATTGCGCCTTTACAATCCATTATTCGGATGACAATTAGGCAGATACACCTTTGCGTCCACCTCTCCTCTGGCTACGCGAAGAACATTCATAGCCAAAGCCTGTAATTCGTCTTCGCCGGGATAAACCTTGAGCGGAGCAATAAACGAAGTTTTTTCAGTAATATAATTACAAAGGTATTTGTTGTAAGCCAGTCCTCCGGTTAATAGAATCGCATCGACCTTACCATTGAGAACCACCGCCATCTGCCCGATACTTTTGGCCACCTGATAAGCCAGCGCATCCTGAATGAGTTGGGCTTTTGTATCGCCCGATGCAGCGCGCTGTTCCACTTCCTGTGCATTGTTGGTTCCCAGATGGGCAACAAACCCACCTTCACCAATCACCATCCGGTATATTTCATCTTGTTGGAAACGGCCGCTGAAACACATTTTTATAAGTTCTCCAACCGGCAGCGAACCACTGCGCTCGGGACTAAAAGGGCCATCGCCGTCAAGAGCATTGTTCACGTCAATGACTCTCCCGTTTTGGTGAGCCCCAACTGATATTCCACCTCCCAGATGGGCAACAATCAGGTTCAGTTCCTCGTATTTTTTACCCGTTTCCGCAGCAAAAATACGGGCGGTTGCCTTTTGGTTCAGTGCATGAAAAATGGACCGCTTTTTAAACCGGGGATGACCGGTCACACGGGCCACATCCTGCAACTCGTCGGTAACCACCGGGTCAGCAATAAAAGCACGGGCATTGGGAATCTGGTTGGCAATGTAATCGGCAATGAGCGGCCCCAGGTTACTGGCATGTTGTCCCAGTATCCCTTTTCGTACATGGGTCAGCATCATGTTATTGACTTCATAAATCCCGGATTCCAAAGGAAAAGTCAAACCACCTCGGCCAATAATAAATTTGATTCTATCCACATCAAAACCTTCTTCTACCAGAGCGTCAATAATCAGCCCCTTGCGAAAATCGAACTGATCAATCACGTTGGAATAAGCCAAAAGCTGGTCGATGGAATGGCGCAATGTCTTATTCAGCCTGCATTCTTCGTTAAAATAAACGGCAAACTTGGTGGATGTTGATCCGGGATTAATAGCCAGTATTTGGTGTACGCTCATAACTTCTAATTGCACAGAATTGATGCCAGGGCAATCGAATTCAATTTGATTTGCATACTGTCGCCGCGCGATGAAAGCACAGCCGGTACCTTCGCACCAACGACAATAGCAGCCTGCCCCGAATTGCACAATTTTGTATTCGTTTTATAAAACACATTGCCTGCATCGATGTTCGGAAACAGCAAACAATCGGCATCGCCGGCCACCGGCGAATCAATCCGTTTTATTTCTGCTGATTCCTTGTCAACAGCAACATCCAACCCCATTGGACCAGCCACCACTGCGCCGAGAAAACTTCCTTCTCTGTTCATTGCTGCTATTGCTGCGGCATCGGTACACGAAACCAGATTAAGCAAAACCTGCTCGCTGGCGGCAATCAGCGCCACCTTGGGATGCTCAATGCCCAATGATCTGGCAGTATCGATCAAATAGTTTACCATCACAATTTTCTGTTCCAGACTGGGGTATGGGATTACAGCCACATCGCTAACGATCAGCAGTTTATGGTAATTTGGATTTTCAATCACTGTCACATGGCTCAACACTCCTTTGGGAGGAAGCAGGCCATATTCCTTGTTCAGCAAGGCACGCATGTACTTGTCGGTATTTATCAGGCCTTTCATAATGATGTCGGCCCTGCCCTCTTTCACCAGTTTTACAGCCTTCAGAGCAGCTTCCTGCTCGTCTTCAGCATGAATAATTGTGAAAATTTCCGGATCAATATTGATTTCACGGCATAAACGAATAATTTCATCCCGGTTTCCTGTTAAAATTCCGGAAACAATATCCAGACTGATTGCCTGATGAACAGCTTGTAAACTGTGCTCATCAACTGCATTGACCACCACCAGACGCCGGGTTTTCTTATTTTTTACTGCTGAAAATAAGTCGGACAATTTTCTGATCTCCATATACCAAAATTTGATTTGTCGAAATTACAGAAACAGTAAAGCCATATACAGAACAAATATCAACCCTAAAGGTATTTCTAAAACATGGTAAAAACAAAACATCCGGTGCTCTTTAACACCGGATGTTTCATTGCATTATCAGGGTATTGATCAAGCTTACATTTTATAAGTAATACAGGTCCGATTGATTACGATTTTACCCGTTCCCTGACAATCTTTTCCGTGTCAAGGGCAATCATTAATTCTTCGTTGGTAGGTACCACCAATACTTTTACTTTCGATGCGGGGGCTGAAATTTCGGCTTCTTTTCCCCTGACAGAATTGTTTTTCTCCTGATCAATCTCGATGCCCAATCCTTCCAATTCAGAACAAACACCTGCACGGGTAATAGCTGCATTTTCACCGATTCCGCCGGTCATGATTAAAATATCCAGTCCGTTCATGGCAGCCATGTACGAACCGATGTATTTTTTCACCTTGTAATTATACATGTCAAGCGCCAGTTTGGCCCGTTCGTTCCCATTTTTTTTGGCTTCTTCAATTTCTCGCATATCCGACGAAACACCTGTCAAACCAAGCATTCCGGCATGTTTATTAAACAGCGTATTGGCGGTTTTAATCCCCAAATCCTCTTTTTCCATGATATACGTAACCACACCTACGTCGAGGTCGCCGCAACGGGTACCCATTATTAAACCTTCAATCGGTGTAAAACCCATAGAAGTATCGACCGATTTTCCGTTTTTCACGGCAGCTATGGAAGCCCCGTTTCCCAGGTGACAACTGATAATCCGCTGTTTTTCATAATCGACGCCCAATATCTCACAGGCCCGTTTGGTCACGTATCGATGACTGGTACCGTGAAAACCATACCGGCGAATGCCATATTTTTTATACAAAATATACGGAATGCCGTACATGTAAGCATATTCTTCCATCGTTTGGTGAAATGCAGTATCGAAAACACCAACCTGCGCTATACCGGGAATTAATTCTTCCATAGCCTGAATACCTTTCAGGTTTGGCGGGTTGTGCAAAGGCGCCAGATCACTGCATTTGGTCACGACCTCAATGATTTCGTCGGTCAGAAAAGCGCTTTCGCTGAAACGTTCCCCGCCATGAACCACGCGATGTCCAACAGCGTCAATTTGCTCCATACTTTTCAGACAACCGTGTTTTACACTGGTTAAGACGCCCAGTATATATTCAATCCCGCTTTTATGATCGAGAATTTCACCTTCAAAAACGACTTTTTGACCGTTGGTTTTGGTATGGTTCAGAAACGAACCTTTCATACCCAACTTTTCAATTCCTCCTTTGGCAACCACTTTGCGATCGGTCATATCGAAAAGCTGATATTTTATTGAACTGCTTCCGCAGTTTAAAACAAGAATAATCATTCTTTTATTTTTTTCTGAATTAAATTCAATCCGTTAATTGCCGGAAACGTTGGGATTAACAGTTTCCTCCCTTTTCCGTTATTCTGTTTCCGTTTTCATCGTACTTGTAAAACCCCTCACCGTAATCCATTCCCAGATGTTTTGCACGAACTAACCGCCGAACGATTGGATTGGGCTTGTATTTCTGATCGCCAAATTCGTTATAAATATTATCCATCCAACGAACAATTTTGTCCAGGCCGATTTTATCGGCAATTTCAAAGGGTCCCATTCGCATGCCGTAGCCAATTTTCATGGTTTGGTCGATGTCATCCATCAAAGCAATACCTTCCATTAAAATTTCACAGGCTTCGTTCAGCAATACCACGAATATCCGTACACTTACCAGTCCTGCCGATTCGACTACAGGTACAATTTTTCGGTTGATGAGCTGCACAAATTTGCAAACCTTCTGATAGGTTTCTTCTGAAGTGTATAAACCTTTCACTACTTCAACAATGCGGGCTTCGGGCGAGGAAACAAAGAAATGCATGCTGATACAACGTTCTTTATGCTGAAGTTCGGATGCCAGCTCGGTAATAACAATGGTTGTTGAATTGGTCGCAATGATACATTCCGGGTCAACTACTTCTTCAACTTTCCTGAAAATTTCCTTGCGTTCCTTAATTTTTCCGCCACGGTCGATGGCACGAATGGCTTCCACCACAAAATCGCAACCGGCCAAATCATTGTAATCAAGAGTCCCTTTAATTCTTGTCAAAATAGCTCGTTTTTCGCTATCGGTCATTCCCCAATGTTCGATGCGGTGGTCGAGAATTTTACCAATGCTGATATAAGCCTCTTTTATTTTCTCCTCGTTGATCTCAATAAAAACGACTTCCATTCCATAAAAACTGGCTACCCGCGCAAAATTCTGGCCAACAAGCCCACAACCGATAATGCCAATCTTGGAAAAAAGCGTTTTGCTTTTATTCTTTTTACTTAAACCAAAATCTTCAATTGGTTCGTAAATAATATCACTAGACATATATAATCTGATTTTTGGAAATTCGTCTATTTAAAAATTGCTGCGGCCTGATTGGCAGTGACAGCCACCATGTTCACGATATCGCTCACTGAACAGCCTCTTGAAAGGTCGTTAATCGGCGCAGCCATCCCCTGTAACACAGGACCGACAGCTTCAGCTTTTGCCAAACGCTGTACCAGTTTGTAACCAATATTCGCTGACTCCAGCCCCGGAAATACCAATATGTTGGCTTTGCCTGCCACATTACTTCCGGGCGATTTCAGTTGTCCTACTTCCGGAACCAGCGCTGCATCCAGTTGAAGTTCTCCGTCAATCATTAAATCCGGATCAATTTCTTTGGCTATTTTGGTTGCACTTGCCACTTTATCAACCAGCGGATGTTGTGCGCTTCCTTTGGTTGAGAAGCTCAACATGGCAACACGCGGTTCAAGACCCACAATTGCACGGGCTGTTTTGGCCGTGGTAACTGCTATTTCGGCTAATTGCCGGTCGGTTGGATCGGGCATTACCGCACAATCGGCAAATACCAGAACACCATCGTGTCCGAAAGCCGGATCGTTCACAAACATCACGAAAGCCCCTGAAACCACACTTACACCGGGCAACGTTTTAATATACTGAAGCGCCGGGCGCAACACATCGCCGGTTGAATTAATGGCGCCTGCCAGTTCACCGTCGGCATCCCCGCTTTTAATCATCATGGGAGCAAAATACAAGGGGTCGTCCAGAAGTTTCAACGCTTGTTCTTTTGTGAGGCCCTTTTCTTTTCTAATTTCCACCATCTTGTCGGCGTAATGTCCTCGCCGTTCATCCGTTGCAGGATTAATAACGGTGGCCCCTTTTACGCTCACACCACACTCATCAGCTACTTTTTTAATTCTTACAGGGTCTCCCAGCAAAATGATTTGTGCGATGCCTTGCTGAATAATGATTTCTGTTGCTCTTAAGGTACGAGGTTCCGCTCCCTCGGGTAATACAATACGTTTCTGATAAATTTTTGCGTTTTCAATAACTTTTTTAAGTAAATCCATTTCAGGTCTAAAGTTTAAAACTATCGGGTAAAATTTTCAAAAACAAAAGTACGGAAATTATCATGTGGCTCCATGTGAAAAGTGCCAATAATTGCGAAAAGCTGACAAAATTCACGAAAAAAATATATCGCAGAAAGAAAGAAGATGCAACCGATTGCATAAAATTGAATTCGTATAGATCAAATCCATATTCTATGAGAAATTTAGAAAATAAAAAAGAGACAAACCGGAATTTGTCCCCCTTTATATTCAGCATTTTACATCCAATCGATCAAATTATTTTCGATTTTTTCTTCGTGCTATTTACAGATAGGCAAGCAGTGCAAGGAGCAATGCAATTGCCGCACTCAGTGCGATAGCAGTCATGTTTTCATTTTTCTGAGTATTCACCGTCTTTTTCATGGTACTTGAATTAAACTTTACATTCTGACGGCCGAGTAAAATGAAGTAACAGGGGACTACGTAATTTTCAGGAAAATACAGGTGTAAATTTATCGCGGATGCAGTACACAAATATAAAAAGAGAGGTCATTCCGTATGTTTCAGAATGACCTCTCTTTTATGATTTCACAAAGCCTTTTAATGAACCGATGTAAACAAACGGTTCCAGCGTATCTTTTTCAACAAAGGCTGATCTTTATCCAACGAAAGCCAAATGAAAACAGCTTTTCCGACCACATGGTCTTCCGGCACAAATCCCCAGTAACGAGAGTCTGCCGAATTATGGCGATTATCCCCCATCATCCAGTAATAATTCATTTTGAAAGTATACTTACCGGCAACATCTCCATTGATGTAGATAACCGAATCTTTTACTTCGAGTTCATTCTCTTCATAAAGGTCGATGATGCGTTCGTACATCGGTAAATTGTCGATCGTCAGATCAATGGTAACTCCTTTTTTCGGAATGGTTATCGGGCCAAAATTATCGACATTCCAAGGGTAGTTTTTGCTGAACGGGAATATGTTATTGTCCCAATCCTTTGAAGGGGCCAACATCTTATCTATTGAAGTTACATTCGACATAGCTTTTATCTTTGAAGCATTCTCGTCGGTCAGCGGATATAAAAACTGTGAATTCGGGTACGTATGACGGTCGGCTTCTGCAATTTTCATATTGTCTAATGTCTTTTTATTGATCGCCGTTCCATTGGTTGAAACACGGTAATCGTACTGAACACCCGGAAATTTCTCCTGGGCTTTGCCATTCACAAATAGCTGACTTTCTTTCAGTTCAATCACATCGCCTGGAATGCCAACGCAGCGTTTGATGTAGTTTTCGCGTTTATCAACCGGACGGGCTATGACTTCCCCGAAATTCCGCTTGTCGCTCCAAACCCGTTCACGCCCGTACGAACGCACCAATTGATAATAGCTTTGATCCTGTACGCTCAATGCAACCGTATCTCCTTCCGGAAAATTAAATACAACAACGTCATTATTCTTAATTTCACCGAAACCGGCGATACGTTTATACGGTCTTTTAATCCATTCTACATACGATTTTTTGGTTCTCGACAACGGCAGGGTGTGATGCACAAACGGGAACGACAAGGGTGTATTTGGCAACTTGGGACCGTAAGCGGTTTTGCTTACAAACAGGTAGTCGCCAATCAGCATCGATTTCTCCATAGATGACGTTGGAATGGTATAAGCTTCAATGAAAAACATGCGTATAAAAGTAGCTGCAATCACAGCAAAGATGATCGCATCGACCCATTCCACCAATTTGGTTTGTTTTCCGTCCGGAGGATTTTTCTTTTTCCAGAAGGCCCAGTGAACCTTCTTGCTTATATACATATCGAAAATTGGTGCAAGTCCAATGAACCACCAGTAGTTTTCAAGCCAGATCACCCACAGGGAGTAGATCAGTCCAACTACTGCAAATTTAAACCATTTGCTGGTCAGGATATTTTTCATCGTAAAATATGATTAAAGATTTAATAAATCGCTCATTCCCAAAATTCCTTTCTTTCCAAAACTGAATTCGGCAGCCAGCACAGCGCCATAGGCAAGTCCGACCCTGCTTTTCGCATTGTGGATAATCTCAATGGTATCGGCTTCCGACTCGTAGCGGACAGCATGATAACCCGGCACCTGCCCTTCCCGCTCGGAAATAATCCCTACTTCATCTTCCTTATCCGTTGACTGGTTCACCCACTTGGTTTTTCCGGGCACATTTTTTATAATACCTTCGGCCAGTGTAATTGCTGTACCACTTGGTGCATCCAGCTTTTGTATGTGATGGATTTCTTTCATTTCCACTTTGTATCCACTGCATTTTCCCATCAGTTGTGCCAGCTTTTCGTTGATTGAGAAGAAAATATTCATCCCCACACTGAAATTCGAAGCATAAAAAAGGGTGCCATCTTTCGACAGACAATTGTTGTGAACTTCTTCTTTTCGATCATGCCAACCGGTTGTTCCGCCCACTACAGGGATTCCGGCATCAAAACATAAATTGTAATTGGCAATAGCTGACGAAGGAATGGTGAATTCAATGGCAACATCGGCCTTCTTTAAATTACCGACAGTAAGTTCGTGCTGGTTGTTTATATCAATTTTTAAAACGATCTCATGTCCTCGCTCCAAGGCAATCCGCTCTATTTCTTTGCCCATTTTTCCGTAACCTATCAATGCAATTTTCATCTTTCATTTTTTATTCGGTGTACAAAGATATAAATTACACCATAAAAGTATAATTACTGAAGCAGGCATTGGAACTTTTTCGATAAACGACGCCGACAGTTCGACAAAACCGTAGTAAAAAGCTTCCGGCAACCGAAAGTAAAAATAGATACAAGATAAAAGATCTCAGATAAAATACAGAAGAACAGAGAAATAAGAAATATCGGGAATAAGAAATCCAGTGTCATTTCAAATTAACAATCCATCATTTAGCAATTCAATAAACATTGAGTATCCGGAATCGGGTGTCAGCTATTGTGTTTCATTCTGGAAAATGAATTATTTTCGCAGGATGCAAACAAACGGAAAAGTAAAGCTGGTTGCCACCGATTTGGATGGCACTTTTTTAAAAAACGATCAGACGATCAGCCAAAAGAACCTTGAATCGCTTCATTTGATGGGTGAAAATGGTATTACGAGAGTGGCGGCCACAGGGCGTAATCTACAAAAAACCAGGGAAGTAATTTCTTCTAACATCCCTTTCGACTACATCGTTTTTTCATCGGGCGCAGGGGTTTTTGACTGGCGAACCGGCGAACTGCTTTACTCACAAAATATTCCGGCAGAAACAGTAAATGGACTTTCAGAATACTTAATCCGTAACCAATGGAGTTTTCATCTTTTTAAACCCGTTCCTGAGAATCATTATTGCTGGTATTTCCGAAGTAAAAATGTAACCCCCGAGTTTGAACAGTATTTTAAATTCCACAATTCGTTTGCAGAACCATTTCCCGATTGTACCGCAGTAAATTCAGAAGCCTGTCAGTTCCTGGTTATCATGCCCAACGACATTGCAATTTTCGAACAACTGAAAGAAAATATCTGCCGGACTTTTCCCGACCTGAAGATTGTGCGCACCAGTTCTCCTTTGCACACTCCGTATATTTGGATGGAGATCTTTCATGAAGACGTTTCGAAAGGAAACGGGGTAAAATTCATTTGCGAAAAAGAACAAATCAATCCGGCCTGTACAATGGGCATTGGCAACGATTACAATGATTTGGAGCTGCTTGAATTCACCCGCTTTTCGTATCTTGTTGAAAATAGCCCGGAAGAGTTGAAACGCCGGTTTTCAGTAACAAAATCGAACGAAGAGAACGCATTTTCTGTTTCAGTAAGTATTCATTTGTAACAAATAACAAAAAGAGTTGACGTATATATAAAACAAGTATTCACCCAAATTTTTATGAAAATGAAACACTTTCTAAGCATTTTGCTGACAATACTCGTTGGTGCCTGTTTCGGACAGGTAACCATCCAGAAAAACGATTTATTGCCGGTTGATCCCAAAGTATCCACCGGGAAGCTGGAAAACGGAATGACGTACTACGTTCGTGCCAACAGCACCCCGAAAAACCGTGCCGACATGTTTCTTGCAGTACGGATTGGCTCGGTCAGCGAAGACGACGATCAATTGGGGCTGGCTCATTTCTGCGAGCACATGGCTTTTAACGGTACCAAAAGCTTCCCCAAAAATGAACTGACCAGCTATCTCGAATCGCTGGGAATGGAATTTGGTCCGGAAATCAATGCCTACACTTCATTCGATGAAACCGTGTACATGATCAAAGTGCCGCTTGACAGCGCCAAATTCGTAGACAAAGGATTACAGGTACTTTACGACTGGGCATACCAGGTTTCTTTTTTTGATGAAGACATTGAAAACGAACGTGGTATAATTCACGAAGAATGGCGTGGCGGTCGCGATGCCAATGAACGGATGCTGCAAAAATGGCTGCCTGTTTTCCTTGCTGATTCAAAATATGCAGAGCGTCTGCCTATCGGGAAAATGGAAATTACCGACCATTTTAAAACCGACGTGATCCGTCGTTTTTACAACGACTGGTATCGCCCTGACCTGCAAGCTATAATCGTTGTAGGTGATTTCAATCAGGAAGAAATGGTAAAACAGGTAAAGGAAACGTTTTCGAAAATTCCGGCAAAAGAAAATCCGCGTTCCAAAGAATTATTCGATATTCCCGGGCATAAAGATACCAAGATCGCAATTGTCACCGACAAGGAAGCACGATATCCCATTGCCCAGGTATTCTACAAACATCCGCTGAAAATAGCGAAGACCATTGGCGATTACCGCGAAATGCTGGTTGAAAACCTCTACAACGGAATGATTAACATCCGGCTGAATGAGCTGACCCAAACCGAAAATCCGCCGTTCATATACGGAGGATCAAGTTTTAGTGAATTGTTTGGCCCAAAAAGCGTTTATTCTTCGGTTGCGGTATGTCAGATTGGGAAGATAGAAGAAGGTATCAAAGCTGTTCTTACGGAAAACGAACGGGTAAAACAGTTTGGATTCACTGCTTCGGAACTGGAACGGCAAAAAGCAACGATGCTGAAATCGATAGAAAAAGCATATAACGAGCGTGAAAAACAGCAGTCTATCAACTATGCAGAAGAATACAAACGCAATTTCCTTCTTTCTGAAGAGCCAATTCCCGGTATTGAAAACGAATTTGCCTATTACAATGCGTTCATGCCTGGAATTACGCTGGATGAGATAAATGCCCTTGCAAAAAAATGGGTTACAAAAGAAAACAGGGTAGTAATAATCACTGCTCCTGAAGTTGAAGGAGTAAAAATACCCACGGAACAGGAAATACTCAGCTTGCTGGATGAGATTGAAAAGCAGGAAATTGAAGCGTATAAAGACAAAGTTGGAACCCAGCCGTTAATAGCAAAAGAACCGGTAGCAGGGAAAATTACCGGCACAAAAACAATCAGCGAAGTGGATGCCACAGAATGGAAACTATCGAACGGCGCAACTGTGGTTGTTAAAACTACCGATTTTAAAGACGATGAAATCCTGTTTACAGCATATAGCCAGGGTGGAAATTCACTGTACGGACAGGAAGATGATATTTCGGCCGATATTGCTACTACCATCCTTTCCACGAGCGGAATTGCCGATTTCGATAAAATCACGCTCGATAAAATGCTTTCCGATAAAGTATTCAGCCTGTCGCCCTATATTTCAGATATAAACGAAGGTTTCAGCGGCAATTCATCGGTTCAGGATGCGGAAACCCTTTTCCAGATGTTATACCTCTACTTTACCCGCCAGCGGATCGATCCTGTTTCCTACTCATCATACATTAACAGGATGAAAGGCATGCTGGAGAATAAAAAAGCCTCACCGGAAGCAGCTTTTCAGGATACCTTCCTGGTTACTTCATCGAATTATCATCCACGTAAAAGACCCATGTCGGCAAACTTGCTGGATGAAGCCAAACTGGACCGGATTGCCCAAATCAACAAAGAACGTTTTTCGGACGCCAGCGATTTCAAATTTTTCTTCGTAGGAAATATCAACCAGGAAAAGCTGAAACCATTAGTTGAAAAATACATTGGGTCCCTTCCTTCTACCCATTCCAACGAAAAATGGAAGGATATGAATATTGAAAGCCCTTCGGGTGTAATAGAAAAAACAGTCTACCGCGGACAGGAAGAGAAAAGTGTCCATTACATGAATTTCCACGGAAAGTTCGATTATTCAAAGGAAAATGTAATTGCAATTACTGCATTAGGCAAAATTTTGTCGACCCGCCTGCTTGAAGTGATCCGGGAAGATAAGAGCAGCGTATATTACATTGATGCCAGCCCGTCAATCAATAAATATCCGAAAGCAGAATACGGTATGACCATCTATTTCGGGACTGCCCCCAACAAGGTTAGCGAATTAAAAGAAGCTGTATTTGCTGAAATCAGGGATATTGCACAAAATGGTCCGTCGGAAGAAGACCTAAACAAAGCCAAGGAAAAGTTGCTGCGCGAACGCGAAGTGAGCCTTCGTGAAAATAAATTCTGGCTTGGAGCGCTTTCTTCGTACTATCGAAACTACGATGGCAACTTCGAAGAATTCGGCGCATATAATGATGTGGTGAACGGGCTGACTATCGAAACAATCAAAAATACAACCTCGAAATATCTCGACTTCAATAATTATTTCAGTGTTACACTAAAACCGGAATCGGCAAAAGAATAATACGCTGAAAACCAATTATTGGGAAGTTGTTTCCAATAAAAGAAAAACAAGCCATCTTCATAAAAATGAGGTGGCTTGTTTTTTTTGAGCTATTCCGAAAATATTATCTTTACGGCGTTTTGAGTGATTGTTTAAGAATAGAAAAAATCAAAAGCTAACGTCAGGCTAAATTTATAGTTATGAAGAATAAGTATGCTGACTTTTTTGTACGACTGGGTGCTTACTCTGTACTGGTTTTTATTGCCTATGCTATTTTCCTCCACGACACCACCCACATTTATAATAATCAGAAATTCAGCGAATACTCGCTAACTGAATTTTACCAGGAAGTATTGTTCTTTCTTGCTTCTGCCGTATTTTTTATTGCCGCAGCCCGGTTTGAAGACAGTCGTCCGATTTCAATCCTGGTTGGAGGTTTTACGTTGGTATGCTTTTGTCGCGAATTCGACTACCTGACCGATTTTATCGACAGTAGTTTTTGGGGAGTCACTTCCGGAATCGTCATCTTAACGGTTTTCAGTCTCTCGTGGAAAAGGCGAAGTAATCTTACCAAATCATATTACGAATATTATAACAGCAAAGCATTTGCCTACATGATGAGCGGGATTTTGGTAACCTTTTTGTTCTCACGGCTGTTTGGCAAAGGCGATTTATGGAAAGCGCTGATGGAAGAAAATTATATACGATCAGCTAAAAATGCTGCTGAAGAAGGCGTTGAAGTAATGGGCGATATCCTGATTCTTATTTCATCCGTTGAGTATTTGCTTTTCAAAATCAAACAAAAACGGGAATCTAAAATATCGTAATCATTTTTCATTATTCCTGAAAGTTTTGATCATTCTTTCGGCTTCGGCCAGTTGTTCCGGTTTTCCCAGGTCGAACCACATTTCCGAATCATCAGTGAAAGCTTTTATCGTTTGATTTTGCGCCAGCCGCAAATACAAATCAATAATCGAAAATTTTCCTTCTTCTATTATTAAACTGAAAATTTCGGGATTGACAATGTGAATTCCGCTAAAAGCAAATTCCTCTGACTCATCGATAGAAGCAGGTCTGCTGATTTTTATTTCACCGGAACGAACATCCTTCCATCCGGAGAGTTGGAACTGACGATCGAACAGAAGATAGCGGGAGGTTTTTCGTTTTCGAACCGCCAGGGTTGCCAACGCTTTCTCCTGCAAATGATACGAAAGCAAACGGTTCAGATCGAGGTTGGAGAAAATATCGACATTGTACAAAATAATGGGTTCGTTGCCGGGAAACAAGGGCGCGGCTTTTTTTAACCCGCCACCGGTTTCGAGCAATAAATCGCGCTCGTCAGATATTTTCAGGTCGATCCCAAAATTATTCCTTTCATGAAGGAACTCAATAATCCGATCGGCAAAATGATGAACATTGATCACCCCTTCGCGAATACCAAAACTTTTTAAATAATTGACGGCATGTTCAAGCAGCGGCTTGCCAGCAACTTCGACCAACGCTTTGGGTCGATTGGCAGTAACAGCCTGTAAACGGGTGCCCAAGCCGGCGGCAAATAGCATTGCTCTCATAAATTCCTGTTTTTTGTAAAGATCATAAAAAAGTTTGGGTCTAAAAATTACCGGGATTCATCCAAGAACTTTTCCGGTTTGTATAATATAAAATCACATCCGGCTAATCGCTCCATATTATTTGTAAATTGCGTTAAACCCTGAACACAAATCAGGGTCAAAAGAAGCGGTAATAAAAGAAGTTGTCAAAAGTCGATTGTT